>NC_016930.1:0-1287740 GCF_000283995.1 Rickettsia philipii str. 364D | reverse complement strand
ACTTTACATATGTAATTGTGGATAAATTTTTTAATAACTTATTATTTTTCCTATTAAAACCTATTAAAAATTTCCTCAAATCCTTATTAAATCAAGTAAATCTAGTGTATTTTCTTTTAAATAAATAGTTTGTGGATAAAATTGTGAATAAATATCATTTTTCTTTGAAAAAATAGTCTTTTCTAAGCTATAAATGAATTTTACACTTAATTATCCACTTGTATAAATTCATTACAAACTTATGTGAATAATAATTAAAAATACCTATATTTTTAAGAAAATTTTAATGAAAATTTTGTTGATAACTCTGTTTAAAACATTTAATCTACATAATTCTATTTATATAAACAACAAATAATAAATATATTTATTATTTTAATATTTTTAGTAATAGCATGAAGCAAATTATAAATCCATTAAAAGGAAATAATGATAAAGTACCTATTTGGTTTATGCGTCAAGCAGGTAGATATTTGCCGGAATATAAAAAAGTAAGAGAAACAACAAAAAATTTTCTAGATTTTTGTTATGATGTTAGCAAAGCAACAGAAGTAACCTTACAACCGATAAAACGTTATGGATTTGATGCAGCTATTATTTTTTCCGATATATTAGTTTTACCTCATGCTCTTGGATGGGAAGTGGATTTTAAAGAAAATATAGGGCCTATATTAAAGCAATTCAAATCACAAGAAGATTTTAAATATCTGCAAATCAATCCGAATTATAAATTAGAAAAGGTTTATGAAATAATAAAAAAAGTAAAAAAAGAATTACCATCCCCCATTTCTTTAATAGGATTTGCAGGTAGTCCTTGGACAGTGATGAGTTACATGTTAGAAGGAAAAGGAAAACAGGATTTTAAAACGAGCAAAAAATTCATATATGAAAATAAAATACTTGCTGAAGAATTATTAAATTTTATTACGGAAAAAACAGCTGATCATCTTATAAATCAAGCAAAATCTGGAGCAGATGTTTTAAAGCTTTTTGATTCATGGTCAGGAGTACTTGCAGAAGAGGAATTTACTGAATTTGTAATAGAGCCGACAAAAAAGATTATACTAAAAGTAAAAGAAGTTTTTCCAAAAACTCCTATAATTGCTTTTCCTAAAGGAGCAGGATTATTGTACGAAAAATTTATAAAAGAAGTACCGATAGATGTTTTAGCCGTAGATCAAATGGTTCCTCTTGAAAAAATGAAAGAGTGGAGTGATAAAGTAATAGTACAAGGTAATTTAGATCCGGTTGTATTATTAACTAATAAAGAAATTATTAAAGAAAAAACTTATAAAATTCTTCAGGCAATGAAAGGAAAGAATTTTATCTTTAATTTAGGACATGGTATTTTGCCTGAAACACCTACGGAAAATGTAGAATTTTTGACAGAATATGTTAGGTTATATGAAGAAAAGAATAGCAATAGTACTTTTTAATTTAGGCGGTCCAAAAAACCTTAAATCAGTGAAGCCTTTTCTATTTAATCTATTCTATGACAAAGCTATAATTAATCTACCAAATCCTTTGCGTTATATTATCGCTAAAATAATTTCTATTACTAGAGAGAAAAAATCTCAAAAAATTTATTCTTTAATCGGTGGTAAATCTTCTTTACTGCAGGAAACAGAGGAGCAGAAATTAGCACTAACTGAAAAGCTAAAGCAACTTATAAAAGAAGATTTCGCTATTTTTATAAATATGAGATATTCAGCACCGTTTGCTAAAGAAGTAATAGGTCAAATAAAAAAATATAATCCAAGCGAAATAATATTATTGCCTCTATATTCTCAATTTTCAAGTACTACGACAGGATCATCGGTTAAAAATTTTTTACAAAACCTTGATATTGATATTCCAATTAAAACAATTTGCTGTTATCCTCTAGAAAAAGATTTTATAAAAGCTCATGTTTCATTAATTAAAGAAAAACTATACGATAAAAATTTTCGTATATTATTTTCTGCTCACGGGTTACCCGAAAAAATAATAAAAGCAGGTGATCCTTATGGTTTTCAGATAAAAGAAACAGTACAAGCAATAGTTAAAGAATTAAATATAAAAGATCTAGATTATAAGATAACTTATCAAAGTAGAGTAGGACCTATAGAGTGGTTAAAACCTAATACGGAAGACGAAATAGAGCTAGCAGGAAAGTTAAAAAAAGACATAATTATCGTACCTATATCCTTTGTATCCGAGCATGTTGAAACACTAGTAGAGCTTGATATTGAATATAAATTAATCGCAGATAAATATGAAATTCAATATACCCGAATTCCGACACTTGGAACAAATAAAATTTTTATTAATAGTTTGACAAATATATTGCTACGATTTATTAATAAGGTTGATACTAATTTAGTTATGAGTAGCTCTAGTACAAGAATATGTCCAAACGAATTTACTAAATGTTTGTGTAAATTAACAAGTTAATAAGGAAAAGAATGGCAAGTTACTATCTATGGTTTAAGTCAGTCCATCTGATATCTGCTATATGTTGGATGGCAGGGCTTCTTTATTTACCTAGAATATATGTTTATCATATCAAAGCTAAAATAGGTAGTGAGCTAGATAGTACTTTACAAGTAATGGAGCTAAAGTTACTCAGATTCATTATGAATCCAGCAATGATTAGCACATTTATTTTTGGTTTAATAAATGCTCATATTTACGGGTTTGTTGCTCTTGATACTTGGTTTCACATTAAAATGTTTGCAGTATTAGTTTTAGTGATATTTCACGGTTTACTTGCAAGATGGCGAAAAGATTTTGCAAATGGTAAGAATGTCCATTCAGAAAAATTTTATCGCATAGTTAATGAGATTCCGACTATTTGCATGATTGTTGCAGTGATTATGGTTATAGTGAAACCATTTGACTAGTATACTCTTTGTTATTTGAAAAGGGATTGTTAAAGATATATAGTCATTGCGAGCAGGAAATAATAACAAACTTCTAAGATTGTGTTTCGTCAATATTTTCTTTTGAAGTAGACTCTGCTACGAGTTCAGGTAGGCTCTTGTTAGTTTGGTTGGATATGTAGTTACTCCCGATTAATTAAACTAAAGCATTGCTTTTAAGCTCTGGACATTCGTATTATAGCTGACTTTTGGTAGAGATTTCTACACCCCGAAATAGTGTTTTACTATTTCAGTTAAAGCTTATACCTAACTTCCTTTGGTGGTTTTCAGTAGTCGACGTAGTAGGAGCATTGACTGATAGTAGTGACCCGGAGCTTATTGAAGAAAACTAAAACAAAGGTTAAACGAAGAAAAAAGTGAGGTCATGACAAACTGTCACGGACTGAAATTAACTACCACAGATGGAAAAAAATATATAACAGACTGTGCAAATACAGAGTCATTACTTCGTATTATACAATCTATTCCGTCTCCAAAGGCAGAACCATTTAAACAATGGCTTGCAAGTCGGTTATGAGAGGATTCAAGAAATTTCTGATCCGGAAAAGTCAATTGATAGAGCAAGGGATAATTGGAAACGACACGGTCGTAGCGAGAAATGGATTCAACAACGTATGATGGGGCAGGAAACACGAAATAAATTAACTGATTACTGGAAAAACCATGAAGTAACAAAAGAGAATGAATTTGCTATATTAACTAATATTATTCATCAAGAATGGGCTGGTATAACTTAAAGAACACAAAAATATTAAGGGCTTAACAAATCAAAATTTACGTGATCACATGAATGAAGCAGAATTAATTTTTACTGCTCTTGCTGAATTATCTACTTCGTCAGGTAGTAGAAACCAATAATGTAACAGGAATGGAAGAAAATAAGGTTGCAGGTAAAATAGGAGGAAGTATAGCTAAAAACGCTAAAACGGCCTTGGAAAATAAAACTGGTAAAAAAGTAATCTCAACAGAACATTATTTACCGCCTAAACTTACAAAGTAAAAAATTTTGTTATAGTGAAATGCATTGAATTAGGTGACATTTTTTAATTTTTAAATAATATATCTCATATCGTAAATGGGTTGGCATCGCTATATCCTTAAAAAAAATTGGTTTTGTGGAAAATACTCTCACTTTTGACAGAAGTTTCAACACACCGAAATAGCATTTTGCCATTCCGGTTATGATTTTAAAAAAGTCAATTAAACTTTACTTCAGGTGGCAATGACATTAATATTGCTTCGACATTTCCATCGGTCATTAAGCCGAATTTAGTACCGCGGTCATATAGCAAATTAAATTCTACATATCTACCTCGCCTTATAAGCTGGTATTCTTTCTGCTCAGTTGTCCAAGGTAAAAATAACTTACTTCTAACGATTTCAGGATATACCGACAACAAAGCCTTACCTACGTCCTGTGTAAAGGCAAAATCCTGTTCAAAATTACCATTATTTAAGTAATCATAGAATATGCCGCCTACTCCTCTCGGCTCTTTTCGATGCTTTAGATAAAAATATTCATCACATTGCTTTTTGAATTTAGGATAATAGCTAGAATCATACTTATCGCACACTTCTTTAAAAGCTGCATGAAACTTTACAGTTTCGTTTTTTTCCGGATAAAAAGGTGTTAAATCGCCACCGCCGCCAAACCAACTTTTAGAAGTTTCTATATAACGAGTATTAAAATGCATAGCGGGAATTAGCGGCGATTTAAGATGTGCGACTAATGAAATGCCTGTTGCAAAGAATTTCCCGTCTAGCTCTGCTCCTGGAATTTCGTTGCGGAATTCGGGAGAAATTTTACCAAATACGGTAGATATATTAACCCCGACTTTTTCAAATACTGCTCCTTTCATGAGAGACATGACACCGCCACCGCCTCCGTTACGTTGCCAGCTTGAGCGTACAAACTTAGCCGGTTTTAAACCTTTGGTTTGTGCATATTCTTCTTCGATTTTTTCAAATTCTTTGCACAATAAATCACGTAAATTAGTAAACCAACTACTTGTTATTTCTTTATTTTCTATGTTCATAATTATTAAGCAACGATTTAATTACTTTCCTCATCATATACATAATCACTAAAAATACGGCAGCAATGATCATAATATAAAAAGCCGGAGCATAAAATAAACCTGTGCGCTCTACAAGCCAACGAGAAATAATAGGTGAAGTTCCGCCGAATATCGCTATTGCAAAATTGTAGCTGAAAGCAACACCGGTAAACCTTTGTTCTGCTGTAAACAAGGATATAACGAGTATATAAGCTGTACCTGCTATGCTTCCTGCGAGCATACCAAGCATTGTAAGAGCTATAATTTGTTGCCACATCTCTTCTGTCGACATAAGTAACATGGTCGGTAAAATCAATATCAAGATAGCAACACCAACAAGCATTGCCATTTTAAATTTTCCGATAATATCGGCAGTACCGCCGGCAAGCGGCATCGCTATCATCGCAATAAACGAACTATACGCTAAATATGATAAAGCAATAGTATTACTAAGATGCATTACATTATAATAGAAAACATTTATATATGTTTTTACTAAATACATAACGCTGCTAGCGATAGCACCTATACACATAGTTAAAAACATCGATCTCCAAGCAGTTCTAATTACATTGGAAAAAGGTGCTTTAAGAACTTGTTTCTTTTTCTCAAGCATTTTAAAAATCGGTGTTTCCGATACGCGCAATCGCA
Source organism: Rickettsia philipii str. 364D (assembly GCF_000283995.1). Lineage (NCBI taxonomy): Bacteria > Pseudomonadati > Pseudomonadota > Alphaproteobacteria > Rickettsiales > Rickettsiaceae > Rickettsia > Rickettsia philipii. The sequence goes on along the minus strand of NC_016930.1, from coordinate 1,282,111 downwards.
AGTAAAATCCTGCAAGACCCATAAATCCGCCAAGCAGAAAAGCAAAACGCCAAGCAAAATCTATATGAGAGAAATAACGTTCTATTATAATACCGATAAGTGTTGCAATTAAGGTACCGGCGATATTTGAACCATGTACTAAACCTGCCGTAAAACCCGGTCTTAAATTTTGACGATGTTCAAGGATAAAAATAGCCGCTCCCGTTCCTTCACCGCTAATACATAAACCTTGAATAAGTCGCATTATAACTAGAGTTATAGGGGCATAAATCCCAATACTTGCATATGAGGGTATGAGACCCATAATAAAGGTCGGAATAGTCATACCTAGCATCGAGATTATCAAAGCGATACGTCTACCGTATCTATCACCGATATAACCGAATAATATGCCTCCTATCGGTCTTGTCAGAAAGCCAACCGCAAATACTCCAAGGCTTAGAAGAATTCTAATGAATTCTGATTCGCCTGGAAAAAAAACTTGTCCAATAATCAGCGAAAAAACTGAATATACCGTAAAGTCATAATATTCGAGTACATTACCTGAAATAGCAGATAAAAAAATGAACTTAGACCTATTATTCATCGAGCTTTAAATAACTTAATTACTAATTAGTTATTATAGACAAGTTACATAATTTATAAAGTGTAATTTATAATATTTAATTGTCGGTATTTTAATTCTTGTGGTGATAGTAATATGTTTTTGTGGTTATAAGTTCTTGTTTAATAAACAACCTGAATCAGTTGCAAATGATTTTGAAAAAGAATTAGCAGAATGTGATAAAGCTATAAAACAAAATCCGAATGATGCATATATTGGATATGGATTTAGACTAAGAATACTGGGACTTAGATTTCCTGAAAAATATGAGTTGGCCCTTGAAGTTTATAACAAAGCAATTGCACTAAACCCTAATCATTTTCAGGCTTATCTTAATAAAGGAGCGGTATTAATTCAGTTGGGAAAATACGATTTAGCTTTAGAAGCTTATAATAAGGCAATCGAAGTAGATCCAAGTCATCCTTATGCTTATAACAATAAAGCAGAAATATTAAGAAAGCTTGAAAAATACGATTTATCTCTTGAATCATACAATAAAGCATTAGAATTAGAGCCAAATGACTCTGAGACACAAGCTCAAATACAAGCATTAGACATGCAAAAGGCTAAATAATAGTCATAATAAATTATGACTATTATAACGTACATATTAATTTGGTCATTATTATTATAATATACACGTTATAATGGTCAAGCACTTATAACCTAGTTATCTAGTGGTACCGGAATTCCTACTTTTGTAAGTTTAGCTCCTTTTGGCTTTTTAATTCCTACAAATTTCTGTTCTTCTTGTTTTCGTAGTTTTTTTCCTATTTTTGCAGCTTCTCTGCTACCTTTAAGAGCACTTTTTACGGGCTTTGTGTTAATATTCGTAACACCTTTTGAAGTCTTAATACTTTTCAAATCTTTATCAAAATATTTTACGTTTGTAGCAATACTTAAATGGTAAACTCCGCTACCTTTTTGTATAAACTGATTTTGATTTTGTAAAGCTTTACCTTCTAAATCTAAGAATTTACCATCTTTACCAAAATCACCTACTTCTCCAACTTTTGTACCACTAAGATCATATGCGTAAAGTTTTTCTTCATGGAAATCTAGGTTGTTTAAAAAGTTCTCTATAGAATTCTTATCATTAGTAAAATTGCCTAATTCATGGGTGCCTATAATTTTCTCTTCTTTGCTTACTACTTTTTTCGTATTTTTAATAATTCCAAGATAGGCTAGAGCTTTTTTAAACTTACCCAAATTACGCTTTACCTCAACTTCTACAGGTCTAGAAAATTCTTTTTCTTTTACTTCTTCAACTTCTCCTATAACTAATTGCCCATCTATGGGGCTGTCCAGTTCATCTTTAAAATGAATTAATTTGGCATTTTACTCTATTTAAGTCAGTTTCTTCAGTTTGAAAATGTAGATGTTTTTTTCTGGCATAAATTCCTCCTTGAATAAATTGTGGTTTATTTTAAATGTAAAGGAGTAAATTAAATTTTTGCAAGAAGTTTTTATTGTTAGTTATTTCTCAATAAATAAAAAATATTAAGAATTAAAAACTACTGTGCCATCCAGCCGCCATCTATCAAGAGTCCACTACCTGTTATTGATGATGCTTTTTTATCACATAAGAATATTACTAAGTTTGCTATTTCATCAGCTTCTACAAATTTTTTCGTAGCTTGAGATTTAAGGATTACATCCCTTAACGCTGATTTTTCACTTATATGTCTAGCTTTAGCAGTATCTGCTATTTGACCTTACTAATGGTGTGTTGACGTAACTGGGACAGATAGCATTAACTGTAATATTATTCTCAGCCACTTCTAAAGCAACGGTTTTGGTAAGTCCAAGGATACCGTACTTTACTGCTACATATGCCGACTTGAAAGGTGATGCGACATATGCATGAGCGGAAGCGATATTAACAATTCGCCTGAAGCCGTTTTTTCATAATCTGTATTGCATATTTTTTAGTATAGAAAGATGCTATTAAATCTATACGCAAAATTTGCTCCCATTTATCTTCAGGAAATTCATCGATAGGAGCAACATGCTGAATACCTGCATTATTTACTAATGTATTGTCATACCGTGGCTTGTACCAGCCAGCTAAATCGTCATTGCAAGCAGAGCCATAGGCTGTGTGGCAATCTCAGAACTTTGGCACTAGATTGCTTTGTCAATTACTTACGTAATTTCCTCGCAATGACAAGAAAATTAGAACCATGCAACAAAGCTGATCAAGTCACGGGATGACATATTTAATCAAGTAATATTTGTCTTTTATTTAAAAGTAACTTATATTAGATTACACTTAAAGAAGTAATGTATAAATCTATGGAAATTGTTAATAGTGTTGATGCATCTGTATCTTGCCAGGGCAAAGAACCTCCATATGACCATCCGAAAGTTTATTTAGAGATAGATAAAAAAAAAGAAGTTATCTGCCCATATTGTAGTAAGAAATTTAAACTAGTAACAAAATGACTATAAAATTTCTGTCAGAAAGTACTATCAACCGAATTGCTGCCGGTGAGGTTATAGAAAGGCCCGCATCGGTAGTAAAGGAATTAGTTGAAAATGCTGTTGATGCAAGTAGTACTAAAATAGATATTATTTTAGAACGTGCCGGTAAAAATCTAATCATTATTTCCGATGACGGTATCGGTATGACTGATAAGGAATTAGAAATTGCTGTTGAACGTCATACAACTTCTAAGTTTGATGAAAGCGATTTTCTAAATATTAATACTTTTGGTTTTAGGGGTGAAGCACTGCCGTCTATTGCTGCTATTAGCAAAATGCTAATTACTTCTAAAAAACGAGATGCCGACAAAGCATTTCAGATTAAGTTAATCGGCGGCAATGAAAAACAAGTTACTATTTCTGTTCATAATGAAGGTACTAAAATAGAGATACGTGATTTATTTTTTGCAACACCTGCACGTTTAAAATTTCTTAGAGCCGATAAAACAGAGCTTGCAGCAACTGTAGGTGTGGTTAAGAAAATCGCTCTAGCACATCCTAAAATTTCTTTTAGTTTAACACATGACGGCAAGAATTTATTAAAACTAAAGGGACAAAATAAAGATGCTGAAACTAACCTAAAACAGCGTATAATTGATGTAATAGGTGATGATTTTATAAAAAACGCCGCTTATATAGACTTCAAAACACCTGATTTCTCTATTTGCGGCTATACTAGTAGCCCGACATATAATAGAGCTTCAAGTGAAGATCAGTTTTTATTTATTAATAATAGACCAGTAAAAGATAAATTATTACAGATAGCTTTAAGGGTAGCATATCAAGATTATTTAGCTCGTGATCGTTATCCGATATGTGCTATATTCTTACAAATCAATCCGCAACTTGTTGACGTTAACGTACATCCGGCAAAAGCAGAGGTTAGGTTTCATGACCCGAATTATGTGCGAAACTTATTAATAGAAGCAATTAAAAATGCTTTAACAAATAAAAGCCATGTTACTTCTACTACTATCGCCTCTGATGCTCTTGAGTTATTTAAAAATCCTTTAGTTAACAAACAATCTCCAGTAAGTAAAGTTATAAACGTTAATAGTAAATCGGCAGATTATAGACCTACTACTCATTCTACACTTAATACAGTTCCTCAAAATCATGTTTGTCAAAAATTAATCGATACATTATCACATGCTAAAATAGAACAAGAAGTAGAAAATCGTATAGAACATGAACAACAAACCCGTAAACAATATAAACTTGGGGCAGCTAAAGCACAACTTCATACGACTTATATTATTTCACAAACCGAAGATAGTATAGTGATTACCGACCAACATGCAGCACACAAACGTTTAGGGTATGAAAAAATAAAAGATTACCTTAAAACGGAAGAGTTAATCAAACAGCGTTTGCTTATCCCTGAGATAGTAGAACTGCCAAATGAAAAAAAAGCAGATTGTTTATATGACCATAGAGAAAAACTATATAAACTTGGTTTAACTCTAGAAAAATTCGGTGAAAAATCTATTATAGTAACTGAAATTCCAAATATCCTTGGAGATGTAAACGTACAAAAGTTAATTCAGGATCTCGCCGATCATTTATCGGATTTTGGCAAGAATATAGCTTTGACAGAGTTAATCGAGCATGTAACGGAAACTTATGCCTGTCATTACTCTATTAGAGCAGGACGAAAATTATCGGCAGATGAAATGAATGCCTTACTGCGTCAAATGGAAAATACGCTGCTTTCAGGTCAATGTAATCATGGCAGACCTACTTATATTGAGTTGAAGCTTAAGGATATCGAACGCTTATTTGGATGGTAACTTGTTTAATTTGAAAAATTTGTGTCATTGCGAACGACTGCAAGGAGTGCGGCAATCTCCGGAAATTAAAACTAGATTGCCACGCTCCTTTTAGTCGTTCGCAATGACGTATCTCTCTTTATTTTGCAATGCCTAGTTTTTACTTGACTATTTTTCAATTTCGTTTTATTCTGCTTTCCTTAGAATAATAAAATAATATCTTGATTTAAGGTGTCAGCTAATGGCAAAGAAAAATAAAAATGTTTTGGTAAGGCTAGTAAGTACTGCCGGCACAGGTGTTTTTTGGGTAAAGAAACGTAATCCGAAGACCCAAACTGAGAAGCTTTCTTTTCGTAAGTATGATAAAGTAGTTAGAAAACATGTTCTTTTTAAAGAAGAAAAAATAAAATAATTGTAAGTAATATAATATGGCAGTAAAAATTCGTTTAGCTAGAGGCGGTGCTAAAAAGCGTCCTTTTTATCGTGTAGTAGTAGCTAACGCAACAGCACCTCGTGACGGTGACTTTTTAGAAAAAGTCGGAACTTATGATCCAATGCTTGCTTCAGATAATAGTGAGCGTGTTGTTTTAAAAAAAGATCGTATAGAATATTGGCTTGGCACCGGTGCTAAACCAACTGAGCGAGTCGCAAAATTTATTGAGCAAGCGGGTGTTACTCTTCCTGAGAAAGTTAAAAAGGAAATGGAAGTGAAAGCAAAAAACCGCAAAGCTAGACTAAGTAAAAAGGAAGCTAAAGAAGCTTAGTTTATAGTGTATTTTCATCATTGCGAGCAGGCATTGACTGTGTGGATCAATTCAGCCCCTGTCATCTCCCGCTATTTGATTGCGGGATTTAGTAAATTTGACTATTACAAGTTATTTTTCTAGATATTGTGGTCAAGCCACGGGTATGACAGCACATATCTCTTCTCTATATTAATATGCCGGATTAGCTCAGTGGTAGAGCAACCGCCTTGTAAGCGGTAGGTCATCAGTTCAAATCCGATATCCGGCACCATCAAAATTTTTCTTGTCATACTGGGACTATCTTTATATAGATACCAAATCGTCATTGCGAGCAGCCGTAGGCTGCGTGGCAATCTCATGAAATAATAACACACTTTTCCTGAGATTGCTTCGTCGAATTACTGTGTAATTCTTCTCGCAATGACGATTTACCAATCCATGCAAGCAAGCTTTCACAAGAATTATATAGAAAAAAACATACAATAGTGACATCCTTTAAAATTTTTATATATGATAGTAATCGATAAAACATCTTATAGAGCTGTGGGATTTGATAAACGTATTAAATTCCTAGTGCTACATTATACACAGTGTGATTTTAAGCAGTCTTTAGATTTTCTAACCGGTGAAAAGTTAAGTAGCCATTATTTAATAAACAATGAAAATCCTGAACATATATTTCAATTAGTAGAAGAGCGTGATAGAGCATGGCATGCTGGAGTAAGTTACTGGCAAGGTCATGAGCGTATTAATGATACATCAATCGGTATTGAAATCGTAAATCCTGCTTTTGAAGTAAATGCAAAAAACAATGATATAGTTTGGTTACCCTATTCGGAAAGGCAAATTAATAGTGTTATAAGTTTGTGTAAACAGATTATTGCTAGATATGATATTAGACCTACTAGAGTAGTTGGGCATTCTGATATTGCTCCAGGTAGAAAACAGGACCCTGGCCCGCTATTTCCTTGGAAACTATTATATGATAACGATATTGGAGCTTGGTATGATGAACAGGTGTTTAACAATCTATTGCCGCAAGTCGATATAACCGATATTGCAGCAATTCAGCAAAAATTTATTACATACGGTTATAAACTTGAAGTTACCGAAATTTTAGACTCTAAAATGAAAGATATTATAATTTCGTTTCAAATGCATTTTCGTCCTAGTAATTTTTCTGGCGATTTGGATGCTGAAACCATAGCAATTTTAGATGCATTAATATTGAAATATAAATCTGAATTAATATGATAAGATTTATAACTATACCGGATTTTGCGGATTATCAAGTTATTTTGAAATTAATGGAAGATTACGTTAACAAAGTAATTAGTGATCATGAGCCGGAAATTATTTATTTAGTTGAACATTCGGAAGTATATACAGCCGGTACTAATTATAAACAAGAAGAATTATTAAATTACGGTGATATTCCGGTAATTTACACAGGACGTGGCGGTAAATTTACTTTTCATGGACCGGGTCAGCGTGTTATTTATCCAATTCTTAATTTAGATTCACCAAATCGATACAAAGATTTAAAGCTATATATAAAAATGCTTGAAGAATGGATTATAAATAGCTTAAATTATTTTGGAATTAAAGCATATATTATTAAAGATAAAGTAGGAATTTGGGTAAAAGTAAGGAAAGATGAATTTGCTAAAATTGCTGCAATAGGTGTTAGAGTAAGAAAATGGGTTACATATCACGGTGTAGCTATAAATATTTCAACAGATTTAAGTAAGTTTAGTGGGATTATTCCTTGTGGACTTGAAAATTCTTTAGTAACATCTTTAAATCAGTTAGGGATTCATGTTGAAATGTCTGAATTTGATAAAATTATTCAAACTGAATTTAATAAAATATTTAAATGATCAGAAAATTTCTACTCACAATTTTTGCTCTTTGGGTCGGTGGTTTTGGTTATTATTTATATTTAATAAATTCTTATAAGCTTAATAGTAATACCACTAATGCAATAATAGTATTTGTAGGAGGAGGACATAAAATTGAAACCGGTATTGCTTGGCTTAAGGCAGGTTATGCACCTATATTATTTATTACTGGTATAGAATCTACAGAGCAATTAAAAATTTTGTTAAAGGAACGTAATGTTATAGAACAGCAGGTAATATTTGCTCCGAATAAAATAATGTCTGAAGAAGATAATATTAAGAAAGTGGTTGATTTTATTGTAACTTACAATCTTACTTCAATAATTTTAGTAGAGCATAATTATAATATGCCTTTTATGCTAAATAAGCTTGAGAAAGCGATTCCTTCTTCTAATAATATCTATATAGTACCATATCCTGTTTTTTCCAAACAAAAATATGATGTGTTATTAAAATCCTATCATCGTTATTTAATGAGTATACTCGTTTAATTTGCTTCTTTACTCTTTTCCAGTACAATATTTTAGAACGGCTACGTCAAATAATGCAGAAATTAAAGAGCCTATTATTACTGCAGCTCTCATAGAGTTTGAAGGGCAGCTGCTCTCAAACGTTACTACCTATAAATAAACTTAGGGTAAATCCAATCCCTCCAAGTATAGCTATAGAATAAAATTTTAACCATGAAGTATCACTTGGTAAATTACAGAGTTTAAATTTTACAAATGGATATGAAAATAGCATAATACCTAATTGCTTACCTACAGATAAACCAAATATTATCCCATAAATTAAAGCAAGTATTGAGTTGGAACAAATGCCTTTAAATGCAAAATATTCTAAAAGGATACCGGAATTCATAAATACAAAAAGCGGTAAAATAAAGTAATTTACAAAAGGACGAATTAAGTTTTCAAGTTTTTTAAAAGAAGTGTTAAATTCTCCTTTTATATTAACAGGTATAAAAAGTGCTATAATGGCTCTGCATAAGGTATCGTGAATACCTGACTCCACCATACTAATCCATAATAATAAACCTACAATTATATAATAAAATAATTGTTTAACTTGTCGATAATTCAATATAAACAAGATGAATATAATTATAGAAGAAATTAATAATGCCAGAGTATTGATTGTTTTAGCATAAAACAAAGCTAGTATAATTAACGCAAAAGCATCGTCAATTAATGAGAAACCTATAATAAAAGCTCGTAATTCTAAAGATATATGTCGGCTGAAAAAAGATAAAATACCAAGGACAAAAGCAGTATCAGTTGCGATAGGAATAGCCCATCCTTTTATTAATCCCGGTTTATCGTAATTAAAAAACATGTATATTAAGACAGGAATTACCACACCTCCAAGGGCTGCCGCTGCAGGTAATATTAGTTTTTTTATTTTTATGTTCACCTTCTACTAGGTGAAATTTCATCTCTAAACCTATTAATAAAAAGAAGAAAGTCATGAGACCGTCATTAACTAACTCTATAAAAGTTGTTTTTTGTACTTTTATAAGCTTGTATAATTAAGTGTAAGAAGATATAATTATTAATTACAAAAAAATATCTAAGCAATTCTTATGTTAGCAGAACAGCAAACCGAATGGATTGAATGGATTATCAGCAATAACCTTGTAAATAAGGGATGGCATATAGATAATGATACTAAAAAGAGTTTATTTCCAAAAACCACAATCAAAAACAGAACAGACAAGATTAAACGGAAAAAGACCGGATCATATCTTATATGAAAGTAATCTATTGCAATAATAGAAGCAAAAAAGCAGGAGTGGATTTAAGGCAAGCTTTAGATCAAGCAACGGAATATGCAAAATTGCTTGATGTACCTATAGTGTTCGCAATGAATGGAGCTTACTGCGAAACTCGTTTTTGTTGCTAATAATAAAGAGCTTATATTAAACGGTGATGAAGTAAGGGAATTACTACATGAAAAAGAATTATTATCTACTTTTTTAGAAGCAAGCAGTAATGAAGTTTGGACTATACCGAAAGAAATTAAAGTATCACGTGAAGAATTAATATAGATATTTGAAAACTTGAATAATCTTTTAAGAAATGAAGGGCTCCGAGCAGAAATAGAAAGATTTAGCGAATTTGCAAATATATTATTCTTAAAATTATTAAGTGAAAACAACGAAAAATCCTGTGGAATAATATCAAAGCACAATCAAACGATGATATTATCGGTTACATTAATAGCTATGTTATAGAACAAATTAAGAATAAATACGGTGGTGATGTTTTTACGCCTATTTCTCTAGGCAATTACATTACTCTCCGCCACATTATCGATGCAATTGATCCTCTTATTTTATCTACGATAGATACAGATATAAAAGGCGACGTATTCGAGTATTTCTTAGAAAAAACTACATCAACGGAAAAATGATTTAGGCGAATATTTTACACCGAGAAATATCGTTAAAACCATTATTAATTTGGTTGATCCTAAATTTAAAGAAACAATTTATGATCCTTTTTTGGTACCGGTGGGTTCTTAACTGAAGCTTTTAATTATATCAAAGAAAATAATATAATTAATACCGATGAAGATTTAGAAAAATTAAGATTTAATACATTATATGGGCGAGAGTTAACCAAAACCGCTAGAATCGCTAAGATGAATATGATTTTGCATGGTGACAGACAGAATGCAGCAAATAAATAGTCTTGAGAACCCTAATGATGTTAAACCCTTAACTGATCAGCAGTTAAAGTTTGATATAATTGTTACTAATTGCCATTTTCTCAAGCTATCACTAAAAAAACTAGCAAAAACGGCAAAATTATAACAGAAAATCATATAACTTCTCTTTTTAATAACGGCATTGCAAAAAATAACGGTGATGCTGCTTGTGTTTTGCATTGCCTGCAAAATTTAAAAGAGGGTGGTAGAATGGTATTGGTAGTACCTGAAGGGTTCTTATTCAGAAAAGACACCTCTGCTGTGCGTCAATTTTTACTATCAAAAGCAAAGCTGCAACTCGTTATCTCTCTACCGCAAGGTGCTTTTTTACCTTATACAGGAGTAAAAACGTCAATACTTTATTTTATCGATGCACATAAACCGAATAATCAAAAAGAATATTGGTTTTATGAGGTTAAGAATATCGGCGTTACGTCTAGACAATAAAAAAAGAAAAATTGTCGGTATAAATGATTTAAACAGGCGAGGATGGAAAATTAAATTTATCTAAAATGCCTTTTATAGATCTCGATTTTTATCAAATAGCTAAAAAGGATTGGTGAAAAACAATGATATTTTATGTGTAAAGACGGAGCATTAACGGGTAAAGTGTGTTTTGTATATGATAAAATTTTACCGCAAATAGGAGTAATGGTTAATGAACATGTTTATATTTTTAGAGGGAAACCGAATATTATACATCAATCTTATTTATTTTATTGTTTAAATATAGCGATTAAATCAAATTAATAAGAACTTAGCTTATAATAAAGGTGCTCAGCCTGGTTTAAATAGAGAACATATAAACTCAATTTATATTCCTCTTCTGTCTCTAGAAAAACAACAGAAAATTATTGAAGAATTGAATAGCTATCAAAAGATAATAGAGGGGGCAAAACAGATAATAGATAATTGGCATCCTTATTTTGAAATAAATAAACAATGAGAAATTGTTAAATTTGGCGATATCGTTATCAATAAATTAAAAAGTAATATTTTATCTCTTGAGCATAAGGAGTATACAACATTAATAGTAGGTAAAAAAGGTAAAATGATTAACATTAATACTGCAATTAAGGGGGATATTCCAGTAATAGCATCTGGTTGGGTTAGTCCTTATTCACATAATCAATATAATTTTAACGGTAACATAATCACTATTTCTTCATCGGGAGCATATGCTGGATATATTTGGTATCATAATTCACCAATGTGGACTTCAGATTGTAACGTAATCTATTCAATTAATGAAAAACTATTGTTAACTAAATATCTATATTATATTTTAAAATCTCAGCAAAATATAATATACCAAAAGCAAGCTGGATCAGGTCAACCTCACGTTTATTTGAAAGATTTAGAGGATTTACAAATTCCTATCCCGCCTCTTGAAGAACAGCAAAAAATGGTAACAGAGCTTGATAATAATCAAAGTAAGATTGACAACCTTAAAAACTATATAAAACAATTTGAAAACAAACTAAAAACCACATTAAATTCTCTTTGGCAATAATTGATGTACATTAACTACTTAAAAGATTTGATTAGTTTTAAGTCTGTAACTCCTAAGAGCGATGGGGCTATTGAGTATATTAATGATTTGCTTAAACAGCACGGCTTTAAGACCGAAATAAAAATATTCGGTGATTCTAAAAGTGAGCAAGTCACTAATCTTTATGCTGTTTTCGGTAGCAATGAGCCTAATATTTGCTTTGTTGGTCATGTAGATGTAGTGTTGGCAGGCAATCATGAGCTTTGGCATAATGCGAGTCCATTTAAAGTTAGCCAGCAAGATGGTAAGATATATGGCAGAGGTGCGGTGGATATGAAAGGGGCTATAGCGTGCTTTCTAGCTGCCAGTTTAGATTTTATAAAAAATAATACCGATTTTAAAGGTTCCATTAGTTTCTTACTTACTAGTGATGAAGAGGGAAAAGCAAAGCATGGTACTAAAGAAATGCTGCAATATATTTATGATCAAGGATATAAGATAAATTTTGCTATTGTCGGTGAACCTACTTGTGAAAAAGAAATAGGCGATGCAATTAAGATTGGCAGAAGAGGAAGTGTTAACTTTAAATTAAATATAGAAGGCTTAAGCGGGCATGTAGCTTATCCTCATAAAGCAAATAACCCATTGCCTTGCTTAATAATAATATTGAATGAGTTAACAAATATAAAACTTGATGAAGGTACTGAATTTTTTCAACGTTCAAATCTTGAAGTAACGAATATCGAGGTCAGTAATAATACTTCAAACGTAATTCCGGCAAGTACGGAAGCATCTTTCAATATACGTTTTAATAATTTACATAGTGCAGAAACTTTAGCAAAACAGGTAGAAGAAATTATTAAACAGCATTGTAAAGAATATAAAGTAGATTATAAGTTAGAATATAGTAGTTCTGCTGAAAGTTTTATTCAGAACCCTAGCGATAAAATAAAAGAATTTGCTAAAGTAGTAGAGCATACGCTTAAAATAAAGCCTGAATTCTCTACAAGCGGCGGTACGTCGGATGCAAGATTCGTCAAAAATTATTGTCCGTTAGTAGAGTTTGGTTTATTATCCGAAACGGCACATAAAATAAACGAATACACAAAAATTAGCGATTTACAAAAATTATATGATGTGTATTATAACTTTTTGATGGAAATACTTTGATGTAATTCCCGCAGAGGCAGGAATGACATAGAATCCATGCAACAAGGCCACCCTTTTACAGGAATGGCATTACCATACGCGGATGTGATGGAACTGGTAGACATGCAAGATTTAGGTTCTTGTGCCGTGAGGCGTGGGGGTTCAAGTCCCTTCATCCGTACCACTTAAATTTTCTCATAAAAAATAACATAAAATTTTTATGCAGCAATTTAGTATTTATCAAACAAGCGATGAATTGCTTCTAAAATCGATATTGCTTCTGATAGAAAAATGCTATCACTCTGATCTTAAAAGCGTGATATTAACTGCAGATGCAGATCAACAAGAAATGCTCAATAAAAATCTTTGGACTTATTCACGTAAGCAATTTATACCTCACGGTAGTAAACTTGATCCGCAGCCTGAAAAACAGCCGATTTATATTACCGATGAGTTACAAAATCCTAATAATGCTAGTGTGCTTGTTATTATTTCGCCTACAGATATAGGAAAAATTTTACAAGCAAAAGAGTATATAAGAGTTTTCAAAAGGATAATTATAATAACTGATTTACCCGAAGATTTAAAAGAATTAACAGTTAAAATAAATAAATTTACCGAACAGGAAAACAAAATAGATTGTTTTACTCAAAATCCTCGTGGAGCTTGGAATAAAGTAGTCTAATAAATTTATATTCTTTTACGTACAAATAAATATAATCCGATCGTTAAAGCAATAACCAAATTGAAATAACAAGCAAAAATAAAATCTAGATTTTTTGAAGCAAAATTTTGTAATATAAAATGAATTGAAGTAACTAGCAATACTGTTAAGGCAGAAAATAATACCGGCATAAAAGTTGTTTTTTTGCTATAAGGATATCTCAAAAAAACTGCAAGTGCTACAAAAGGTAATACAAAATTGTATAAAGGCCAAATTATTCTTTGATGTGCTTCAGCAATTAATTTAATTTTTTTAGTAATAGCTAAATCATGAGGAGGGGCAAGTAATTCGCTTATATAATATTCGTTTGCTTCTTTATTATGTTTAGTTCTTTGTGATACTAAAGGATTATCATTTTGCAGTTTTATCATTAAAGAATCGAAAGTTAACTGAGTTAAATTACCGTTTACGTCATATTCTTGTCTTATGCCTTTATTAAGTTCAAAAATCGGGCTATTATCATATATATTAAGAGTACCTGAACCCGCAAATACTACTGATGGGTTATCAGCGTTGCGATTATCAAATATTATTACGCCGTTCATAATATTTCCTGCTGATTTTTTATCTATAAAAACAGTGATATCTTTCGTTACTTTATTAAAAGTTTTCTCTTCAATCATACTTGAGATATAATTATTCTTTATAAAGTTTAAACGTGATTTTAAGTTTATATGAGATAACGGCAGGATTTTAGAAGATATATAATAAGCAAGTAGCATCACTATTAATGCGACATATAAAGCAGGCAGTGCTAGCTGTACATTATTAACTCCTGAAGCTTGTAATATAATTAATTGTCGCTCGACTTTTAAATTATTATAGATATAGATCACGGTAATAACCGTTATTACCGGTAACAGAATAAATAATAAAGTAGGAAGTACTAAAACTATTAAACTGAAGAAGTCCATAACTTTTATACCTTTATCAAATAAATATAAAAGTTTTAATATTTGCGTTATCCATACTATACTAGTCACTGAAAAAGTAACGACTATAAGCAGCGGTAAGATATTTTTTATAAAGTATTTTCGGTATAGTAGCATAATGTTTGTTTGGTTTTTTGATGTCATTCTCGTTTTTAGCTAGGAGCGACATCAAACGCTTTTCAAAAACTGTCCAGTACTATGGATGGTTAGATGGTTTTTGGGGGAACTCGTTCCTGGTTCATTTCAAAATAATTAAAAACCAAGTGTACTGTTTGAACCTAATTGTATTAACTCCAATGTGTCAGCATCGGGTTTTCTATAAATTAATACTAAATCCGGTTTAATATGACAATCTCTACAATCTTTCCAATTACCTATAAGGGCATGATCTCTCATATGTATAGGTCATGTTATATCAGCAACCAAGTATCTAACTGCTTTCAGTAAAATATCATCCAAATTTATTCCACGTTTAAACAGTGCAGTACGTTTAATCGTTCTCATTTAAATCAGATAACAAATTATTGATATTACCAACATGAACTAATTTGCCGCTTCTTGCAGCTTTCATAGCTTTAATTGTTTCATCATTTGGGATAAGTGGTTCAAACGGCAATGCTTTTTCACGAGCAACACGAAATAACAGCATACGAACAGCATCAGATAAAGTAAGTCCCATAGCAGCAAGCACTAAAGCTGCTTCTTCTTTCACGTCTTCATTAATACGGGCTCGCACAATAGAATCAGCAGACATAAAAATTTTCTTTCAATAATGTAGCTACATTGTAGCGTGCATATAAAAAACTTTCAAGATTAAAAAACAAGTTTTTTATATGTTTTTTCTTAATTACTGCCTCATTAATAGAAAATCCCCGATCTTTCTTATTATATGATTTGCAAAGATGCGATAAATTAACTTACCTATCAGTATTGTTATAAATGCAATAATAATGCCGTAGATTATATCACTTGGGTAATGCATAGCAAGGCTTATGCGAGATAAAGACACGAGCACAATAACACAAATCATTAAGATTTTTAATGGTAATTTTATATAATTCCAAGCAAAATACGTTACTAACACGCTAAGAGCTGCGTGGCTGCTTGGAAAGCTTGAAAAGCATCTTTCGTTTGCAGTATTTATTATGGTCATGAAACTATCTACAGGAAGACTGCAATAAGGGCGAGGGAAATTAACTGAAAATTTAAGAGCGGTAAAAATTAAACCGAATACCCCGTATATTATACCGATTTCAACTAACTTATTATAATTGTGCCAGAATTTATTTTGCCGCTTCTTATCATTTTTGGTTTTCTTTAATTGAATATAAAAATATATACAGTATAAAATATATATTAAAACGAAATTAGCGATATTAAAACAAAACGAAATTATTTTAAAAAAATAAGGTATAAAGCCGATATTAGTAATTTTATTCAAAAATAAGAATATTTCTTGATTTAAGCCGCAAAAATTATAAAAAACTTCAAACATTATTTTAAATATTTATGTTACAAGTAACAATACTTGGGTGTGGAGCATCTATAGGCGTACCGATGATCGGGTGCGATTGTAGTACTTGCACATCTCCTTCAAAGTACAATAAAAGGACTAGATCAGCAATATATATTAACGATGAACATAGTCAAATATTAGTTGATTTCGGTTTTGATATTAGAAATCAACTATTACGAGAAAAGATAAATAAGCTCGATTGTGCTATATTAACACATTATCATTCCGATCACGTTAACGGCATCGATGATTTACGAGTATTTACTTTTATGCAAGGCAAGCCATTTGAAATCTATACAGATCACGATAGTACGGCAAAGCTCCATACAAAATTTGATTATCTATTTAACAATAAGTTATTTAAGCTTGGGCGACTGTTCACAACTCAATCTGTTAGTTTTTTTGATAAAATTAAGATTAATACTATCGAAATACAATTTTTTAGACAGCATCACGGTCCTATAGATAGCTTGGGCTTACGTATAGGTGATTTCGTTTATTCGCCCGATTTAATCGATTTTCCTCCTGAATCAGATAAATTTTTAAAAGATATAAAAATATGGATATTAGATTGTATGGATTATAAATCAAATCCGAATCATGCAGGGCTTGACAAAGTTCTAGAATGGCGTGAAAAATATAAACCTGAGCAGATATTATTAACCAATATGAGACACACGATAGATTATCATGAGATTACGAAAATGCTTCCAAATAACGTTAAGCCGCTTTATGACGGTTATAAATTTACGGTCTAGTTTATGATTATTTTAGAAAAAGTTTGTAAGCGTTATGGCAAGAATTACGCAATTAAGAATATTGATTTAAGTTTTACTACTAAGGAAACTACTGTAATAATCGGTCCTTCGGGAAGCGGTAAAACTACTCTGCTTAGAATTTTAAATAATTTAGAAGAACCAAGTAGTGGTACTTTTTTGGTAGACGGGAAGAAGCTACTGCTTAAAAATAGAAGAAAGCTTCTTTTAAAAGTTGGTATGGTTTTTCAAAATTTTAATCTATTCCCGCATTTAACGGTAGGAGAAAACCTAATCTATACGCCGGTAAATGTTTTAAATTTGCCAAAAGAACAGGCAATTTCTATGGCAAAGGAATTGCTTGCAAAATTTAAGTTAACGCAAAAATTTGACTCATATCCGGCAAGCCTATCAGGAGGGCAAAAGCAACGCACCGCAATAGCAAGGGCTTTAATGATGAAGCCGAAAATTTTGTTATTCGACGAACCGACTTCGGCACTCGATCCTGAAAATATTAAAGATGTTATAGAGAATATAAATTTATTAAAAGATCAAATGAGCATGGTAGTGGTCACGCACCATTTGAAGTTTGCAAAATTAATAGCGGATCGTGTTATTTTTATGGATCAAGGACAGATTTTAGCAAATCAGCCTGCCGAGGATTTTTTTAATAAACCGGCATCGCATCGAGCTAGGTTGTTTTTAGAGAATATCGGCGATTTAAGGTGATTTTCTTGATAAAGATAAAATGATAGCCTATAATTAGTATTAATTATAGGTATCCTCAATGAATTTAAAAAACTGGCTACGTCGTCTAAATAAGTTCGCAGGTAGCCACGTATTAAGGATACGCTCCGCTCCTAGTCTTGTAGACTCCTTGCTCTTTTCCAAGTTGATCTTCGTATAACTTTCTTCGTTTACTTGGAGTCAATAATGGAACATATTCATGCAAATCTAGCAGTTAGTATATCAGAATTTAAAAAAAGCCCTACTGCATTATTGGATAAGGCAAGTGGTGAGCCTGTTGCCTTATTAAATCATAATAAACCGACTGCTTATCTAATGCCAGCTGAATTATATGAGCAAATTATTGAAGCTTTAGATGACAAATATTTATTAGAGCTTGCTACTATTAGATTAAAAGATAAAGAAAAGGCAATAGCGGTTAATTAGTATATAATTTGTTTAGAAAGCTGGATTCCTGCTTTCGCAGGAATGACATAGAATCAATAAATAATATCGCCATATGAATAAAAAGCTTATCCATTTTTTAGTATAATGTTACTATTATCACATCGTACAGTTTTGGCATAGACATGAGTATAATGACCGCAAAAACTAAAAAACTTGAATTACAAGGAGGAGCAATTGCAATTTTATACAAAGGTGAAGTTATTTATAAAACAACTTTTGGAAATCAGAAAGGTAATAGTGGAGTTATTTATGGATAAAACTTTATTTCCTTTAGCATCGGTTTCAAAAGCTGTTTCAGCAACGGCAATTGCATTAATGGTAGATCAAGAAAGTTGAGATTTTGATGAAAAATTCAAATTACCATAACTAAAAATGCTATTAGTCTTAATAATATTTTAAGCCATACAACAGGTTATCAATTCTCAGGAAATATTGAAATTGAGCAACGTTGCTAAAAAAACAACAAGCTAGTTGTAAACCCGGGCAATGCTATAAGTATAGTAACATATTTTAGTTTACTTGAAGAAGCTTTAAATTGTAAAAAATCAAGTTTAAATGCTGCAATAGATAATTTGCGTACAACGCTTAAAACGCAAAATATACAAATATTACCGCTAGGGCCCCGAATGTACAACTTGCTTATCCGCATTCTAAAGCAATAATAGACGGACAGGAGGTAATAACATTGCTGCCGTTTCCGCCTTATTACCCAAAGACGGTACCTGCATCTGTCGGTATTTTTGCATCGATAGATGGAATGATTGAAATATTCACACTTAGTTTTGGTTATAAACCGAATCTTATTGCTAAAAGTACTTTAGATCGTATGTGTAAAATAGTAAAATCAAACAAAGATGTTTTTGGATTTAAATGGTAACCGATTTGGCCTATTGATCAAAAAATGATTGAGTCATATTATGCTCTTGGATGGCGTATTCTTAAAGTAAAAGGATGCTCAAATAAGGATTTAATTTTTCACTCAGACTATATAATTAACGGTATTAATTCTTTTATTGGCTTTATACCGTCAGAAGAACTTGGAATTATTATTCTAGTGAACCAAGAAGGTAGTTTTCCACTTAAAAATGGGCTGGGACTTTGGTTTGATTATATAGATTAAAATTTATATACTCAGATAGAACTGCGTATACCTATTCTTTATTTACTTGTAGTATATTATATGAATAAAAAACTCATAAAACTTATTTTTATCATTTGTAGCACCGTAATTGTAACCGGTTTATTATACAAATATATCAATCAACATTATCCAAAATTTTTTAAAGCACCACAAAATATAGGGAGTTTTTGTGCGTCATTATTAATATTATTTAGTATAATTTACAGTACTATTAGCCAAAATGAAATACGCAGATTTTGTTTGCAATTAGCAATGTGGGCAGTAATTTTCTTAGTTATAATAACCGGTTATGCTTTTAGGTTTGAGCTGAACTACGCTTATCATAGAGTAATGTCTGCTTTAGTTCCATCATATAAATGGTCTACTGAAGTCGGAGAAATTATTATAGCCCGTAGCAGAGACGGGCATTTTTATATCAATGCTTTTGTAAATAACGTTAAAATAAAATTTATGGTAGATACAGGGGCAAGTGATATAGCTTTAACTAAAGAAGATGCTCAAAAATTAGGCTTTGACTTAACTAAATTAAAATATACTAGAACTTATCTAACAGCTAACGGCGAAAATAAAGCCGCCCCTATAACCTTAAATAGTGTAGTAATCGGTAAGGAATTTAAGAACATCAAAGGACATGTAGGTCTTGGTGACCTTGATATTTCGCTTCTTGGTATGTCGCTACTTGAGCGTTTCAAAGGTTTCAGGATTGATAAGGATTTATTGATCTTGAATTATTAAACTTCTTGCATAACTTGCTTCTAAAGGCAATTTGTACGTCGATCCTAATCCCTAATCTTCACGTATGTCTATATATGCTGCAGCGGCAAGTGCTTCCGTGTATCCTTTAAATTTCTCTCTATAAACTGCTTTGGAAAGATGTCTATTTTTTACAAATTTCCTTTTTATTAAGAAATAGTTAAATTGTTAATTATTTCTTGGCCTTTATATCAAAAAGTGCTAACATGCCTTTTTTAAATAAAAGGGGTTTTGTGTATAAATCTAAATATGACGAAATCAATTTGTTTAATGCTATTTACAATGAAGACATTAAGAAGATCAAAGAACTTGTCAATAATAAGATTATAATATTGATGTTGTTAAACTTTATCTACAAGATGCTTGTAATTTGAAAAATTTTTTAGAAACCGGTAAAAAAGAGCTAACAGAAGAGCAAAAAGAAAAATTAGAGCAAAAGTTAGATAAACTAAACGATATGATTACCCCTTCTCTTAAGGATAAAATAGGGATAAAACGCTATTGAAATATAAAGAAATATATAATGATGACAACAATGAAGAATATCAAATATTAAAAGAGAAACTTAAAGTTTTGCCTGAGATAGTGCAAACAGAGCTTAACGAGATGTTGGGGATAATACATCTTATTGTGATGATATGTTGTGAATAAATATGGATACCAAATCGTCATGAGCTAAGCAACTAAAGACGTTGTTGCGTGGAGCAGTTTTTCCGTCATTGCGAGGAAATTTACAATAGTAAATTGACGAAGCAATGGGAAGAATTCCTGAGATTGCCACGCTCACTAACGTTCGCGTGCAATGACGACTTGTATCCACTCTCAACACGATCTCTTTGCAAGAATGACATAAGAGCCGTGTTAAAACGGCATTTTAAAGCCTGGTGGTAATCTCATACCGTTTAAAGCTCCTGATAAAGAATTTTGAGAATCTTCATCACATTTTTGTTGAGCATTATTAAAGGCAACTTTAATTAAATCCTCAAGCATTTCTTTTTCTTCTGCTTTTAATAAAGATTCATCAATTGAAATCTTTTCAACTTCGCCTTTACCGGTTGCAATAACCTCAACAAGCCCGCCTCCGGCTTTACCGGTATATCTTGCATTTGCCATTTGCTCTTGAGCTTCTTGCATTTTCTTTTGCATTGATTGGGCTTGCTTTAAAAACTGATTAAAATTTACCATAATTCTATCCTATATATTTTTAGCTTTTAAGTAAAATATCCGAAATTGTTATATTTGGGAAATGTTTTTTAATTAAACCAAAATCGTTACTTGCTTCAATCTTACCAATTAACTGATTCTTTAAGGTTTGCTTGTTCTGCTCTTTTATTATTATTATCTCAAACTTTTCATTAGTAAAAGCAGCTAACAAATCGTCTATTTGTCTTTTTATTTTGCTTGTAACTTTAAGACTTACGAACTCTAATCTATTATTACTGAGATTTTTAAGTTCCGTATGATTGAGCAGGAAATAATATATATCTATCTCATTATTTTTATATAAATATTCAAGAAAATCTACAATTTCAAAATTTTTTTTTATTTCCGGATTAATTGATTGATTTAAATTTTGATTATTACCGTCAAAATCTGTAAGCAAGGGTAGCGACGTCGAATATATAGATTTTATAACTAACATTTCCGTTTCTGTTAGTTGGTTATAGGAAATTTTTATTTCCCCTACTCCCTTATTATATATTTGCCATAAGATTGATAAGTGTGGCAAGCTGGTTTTATCTAATATGTTTTTAGTTCTATCATTAAATGATTCATATATAGGCAAACTATAATTAGGTAACATTTTTACTTTATTAAGATAAGCAATAAAATCTGATGCCGATTCTATAAAAATCTCAAGATTAACCGAAGAACCGTAAAGTTTATTTATTAAATTTATAGCTTTTTCCGTCTCTCTGTGGACAATATATTCGACAAATTCTATTATAACCGAACTATCGACAAGCCCAAGCATTTGATTAATTACTTGAGGACTAATTATATTGTCAGATTTTACCGACATACTAGCTGCTTGATCTAAAATAGAGACTGCATCACGTGCCGACCCTTCCGATTTGTAAGCTATAATTCTTAGTGCTTCTATATCGGTTTTTAAATTTTCTTGCTTAGTTATATATTCAAGTAGCTTAAAAATCTCTTCAAAACTCAACCGCCTTAAATCATAACGTTGACATCTTGAGATAATAGTTGCAGGTATCTTTTGTACTTCCGTCGTTGCAAAGATAAATATTATATGAGGTGGTGGTTCTTCCAGTGTCTTAAGAAGTGCATTAAATGCCCCTTTAGAGAGCATATGCACCTCATCAATAATGAAGATTTTATGCTTACCTTGTAGGGGCTTATATTCGGCGGATTCTATAATTCTACGTATGTCATCTACGCTAGTTTTACTTGCCGCATCAATTTCGATTATATCAGGGTGATTATGATTATTAAAGCTGATGCAATTCGTACATTGCTCGCATGTTTTAATAGTCGTATTTTCGGTAATTAAAGCAGAACAGTTGACAGCTTTAGCAATAATTCGGGCGGAAGTAGTTTTACCGACTCCTCTAATACCTGTTAAAAGATAGCCTCCGGCGAGCCTATCGTTTAAAATAGTATAGCTTAAAACTTTAACTAATACCTCTTGCCCCTGAAGCTCGGCAAAGTTACTAGGACGATATTTCCTTGCAAAAGGAATATATTGATTTGATGAATTTATATCTAGCACGATAGTTATAAGACTTTATAAAAAATTTATTTTGTATATGTTTTACTGAGAATTCCTGCTTTCGCGGGAATGACATAAAACGAGCCGCCTTAATGACATCAAAATTAGAATAATGCTAGTAATGACCCATCGAATCCCACTCTGGCTGCTTCCTTTCAGACCTGACCGACTAAACAGGTACAATGCCCACTACTAGCATAATTAACATAACCTGTTTATTTTTAAGAAACAATATATTTTTTTTCTATTTCCGATTTTGTTAATCTTTTAGGAGGACCGAATATTTCAGGGTTTTTTATTTTAAACAAATCATCGGAAAATTTTTGTACTTTAGCTATTTTATCAAAAGTAATAGTGACTATATTATTATCTTCAAATATTTTTAATGCTTCAATTTGTTGAGTAGCTTTATTAAAAGTAATTTCGCTACGTTTTTCTGTTAGAGTATGATAGATAGTAATTTTAGAAATATTTCTTGCGTTAATTACCGCTTCAAAAACAAAATCCTTGTCAAAATGCTCATTATCTTCTAATAAAAAATTAAATGTATTTTCGCTTCTATTAATACGGCTTACTTGCTCCATATCATAATCATACATCGATACGAAATTTTTAGTACCTATTATAACTAAAGGGAAAGGAGGATAATAATTACATCTAAAATTATAAGGTTTATGGATCAGTAATTTTCCTTTAACTATTTTACCGTACGAATCTTCTTGAGTAAAATCTATCGCAACCGATTTTATCTTACGTAGATAAGTTTTTAGCTCCGAAATAGCTGTTTTATCATCTGCCCCAAATGCTAAGCTTGAATTCACAAAAAGATAAATAATGATTAGAAAAAATATTTTTTTCATTTTCGTTGTTTTATATTTTAAATTATGTTTAAAATACCTTATGTATTCAGTTAATGCAAAATATAATTAGTATTTATGAAAATCGTTGCTTTAAAAGAAAAAGCCAAGAATGAAACACGAGCCGTAATAACTCCTGAAGTAGCAGGATTGCTAGTCAAAAAAGGCTATACGGTTATGGTAGAAAAAGATATAGGGCTTCATGCCGGTTTTCTTGATGAAGAATATGTTGCTCTAGGTGCTAAAATATCTTCGGTACCACTCGAAATTATTTCTGATGCTGATATTATATTAAAGGTGCAACCTTCATCCGTTACGGATAAATATAGTGAGCTTGAATTTGCAAAAAAAGGAGCAATTATTGTAGGATTATTATCGCCTTATTTAAATCATGAATATATAAAAGCGGCAGCTAAAAAAAACCTTACGACTTTTGCTATGGAGTTTGTGCCGAGAATTACTAAAGCTCAAAATATGGACGCTTTATCTTCTCAAAGTAACTTAGTAGGCTATAGAGCGGTAATTGAAGCAAGCTATCATTATACAAGGGCTTTTCCTATGATGATGACGGCAGCAGGGACGATTTCACCGTGTAAAACTTTAGTGCTTGGTATCGGTGTTGCCGGTCTTCAAGCTATTGCAACGGCAAAAAGGCTTGGTAGCATTGTTGCAGGATATGATGTAAGAGCTGCTACCAAAGAGCAGGTAGAAAGCTTAGGAGCTAAGTTTGTTTCACCGGAATTACAGGAGGATTTACAAGATAAATCAGGCTATGCTTACGAGAGTTCGGAAGCTTATAAAGCTAAACAAGAAGAGTTTTTAGCAAAAATTATTAAAGGATATGATATAGTGATTACTACTGCACAAATTCCGGGAAAAAAAGCACCTCTGCTTGTTACGGAAAAAATGCTAGAATCTATGAAGCGCGGCTCAGTGATTGTTGATATAGCGACTAGTACAGGCGGGAACGTGGAAGATTCAGAACCGGATAAGATCGTTACTAAGCACGGAGTTACCATAATAGGTTTATCAAACCTTGCTACTAAAATTGCTACCGACAGCTCAAAATTATATGCTAAGAATTTGTATAATTTTCTAACCTATGCATTGCAAGACGGTAAGTTTAATATGGATGATGCGTTAGTACGTGAGATGTTGATTACTAAAGACGGAAAAATTGTGAGTGAGAAATTAAATATATGAATCAATTACCGACGATGGCTAAACAGGCTGCTGAAATTGCCCATAATACCCAAGAATTATCAGATAAATTAAAAGATTTGGTAATAGATACTAGTTGGCAAACAAACACAAGTACTATAGATCCGCTAGTATTTGCTATAACTATTTTTGTATTAGCTTCTTTTGTGGGCTATTATGTTGTGTGGAAAGTAACGCCTGCACTCCATACTCCGCTTATGTCTATTACTAACGCTATTTCAGGTATTATAGTTCTTAGTTCTATGATTGCTGCAAGTAGCTCTGCTTTTGGGTTTCCCGGTCTACTAGGGTATTTTGCAACGCTGCTTGCTTCTATAAATATCTTCGGCGGATTTATAGTAACAAAAAGAATGCTCGAGATGTTTAAGAAGAAGTAATTAATAATGTCATACCTGCGTTGTTGATACCCAAATCGTCATTGCAAGGAGCAGGGGTTGTTACATGGATCGAAAAACCTACTCGATGTCGTTCCTAAGTAGGCGGGAATGACATAACAAGCCATACGGTTAACGTTTATAGTGACAAAAAAATCAAATTAAAGTTCTAGTTCTTTATATTCAACGGTAACTACTTCGTATGATTTAGATCCTTTCGGTGTTGTAACTTCTACAAAATCACCTACCGATTTTCCAATCAAAGCTTTTGCTATAGGGGAAGCGATTGAAACTCTTTTTCTAGTTATATCGGCTTCATATTCTCCTACAATAATATATGTTACTTCTTCTTCAGTATCGTCGTCGATCAAAGTAACCGTAGCCCCGAATTTTATGTTATCTCCCGATAATTTACCAATATCAATAATTTCCGCTCTTGCCGTCATATCTTCAAGCTCTTTAATACGCCCTTCTATAAATGCTTGTTTCTCACGTGCCGCTTCATATTCCGCATTCTCGGATAAATCGCCGTGTTCTCGTGCTTCTGCTATATCTGCACTAATTTTTTTACGTTCTACATGTTTTAAATGTTTAAGCTCGTGTTCTAATTTTTCAAAACCTTTAGCAGTGATAGGAAATTTTGTATTCATAATTATATTGTATAGATTTAGTAATTTTAGTATACTATTTTCAATAATATAGATTTCAGCAAGTATATTTGTAATAGTGAAATTTGTCAAATAAGCCTTTTTAATTATTTGGCATTGCCTAAATATTGTCATTGCAAGTGGTCCTTGTCTAAGCGGATTCTGTTATGTCATGCCTGCGAAAGCAGGAATGACATCGAATACTGTTTGCAATGATGTTGGCATTATTTCTCATATAACAATAGCAACAAATTAGTAATCTTATGGAAATTAAAGATTTTGACTTTGAGAAAAAGCGTAAAATTTTCCACCTATTGGCTATAATATTTCCGCTGCTTTATTTATTTATTCCAAGAACCGCTATTACGTTATTATTATTTATAATAACGGCTATTACATTATATTTAGATGTATCACGTCATAATAATGCAAAAATTAGCGAATTTGTAACTAGATTTTTTTCAAAAGTTATAAGGCTTGAAGAAAATAACGGTTCTTTTGCTTTAAGCGGCGTTAGCTTTATGATGATCGGTTTTTTCTTAACTGCTCTTCTTTTCCCTAAAAATTTAGTGATTTGTTCGTGGTTGATTTTAATTATTTCAGATTGTTTAGCGGCTCTTGTCGGCGTTAAAATAGGAAATAGCTTAGGTAACGGTAAATCTATAGCCGGTTCTATTACCTTTTTAGCTTCTGCAATTTTTATAAGTATATTAGTGTATTTCTATTTAGGATATAATACAAGTTTTATTAGTATTATTATAAGCTGCATAGGGGCTACATTAGCTGAATTTTATTCAAAAGATTTAAGAATTAACGATAATTTGTCTATACCGCTTTCTTATTGTCTTTCTACAGCTATTCTTTCCTACATATTGTAATATAATGAGAGTTGCACCAGAATTTTATGAGTTCTTAAGAAACCGTATTAACATATCGGATGTAGTGCGGCAAAAAGTAGCTTTAACTAGAAAATCCGGTAACTATGTAGGTTTATGTCCCTTCCATCAAGAAAAGACCCCATCTTTTACGGTTAGTAATAGTAAGAGATTTTTCTATTGTTTTGGTTGTAAAGCAGCCGGTGACGTTATAAAATTTACTTCTAATATTAGCGGTTTATCTTATAATGAGTCTGCTATAAAGCTTGCAATCGATTACGGTATAGAGATACCGAAATTAACTGCAAAACAGAAAGAATTTTATGAAGAATCCGATGAAATTCTAAATATTTTAGAACTCGCCAATAAGTTTTTCAGGACACAATTAACACCTGAAATATTACATTATCTACACGAAAGGGGTATTACCGAAGAAACAGTAAAAGAGTTTTCAATAGGTTTTGCCCCGAAGAATAATAAATTTGAAAAATTTTTTCACGATAAAAATATAGATATTATAAAACTTGGTAAAGCAGGGCTAATCGGCAAGCGAGAAAACGGTGAAATATATAATTTATTTTCTAACCGTATTACTATTCCAATTAGAAATATTTACAATAAAATTGTAGGCTTTGGCGGTAGAGTACTAGGGGAGGGGCTGCCTAAATACTTAAATTCACCTGAAACTACAGTATTTCAAAAAAGTGAAACTCTATACGGTGAGCATAAAGCGATAAGCAGTAGCTATAAAAAAAATCATTCGATTTTAGTAGAAGGTTATTTTGATGTTATAGCACTACATCAAGCAGGTTTTAGTGAAACGGTTGCGAGTCTCGGTACTAGCGTTACTGAGAATCACTTACATAAATTATGGCGTGCTGGCGATGAAATTATATTATGTCTTGACGGAGATAATGCAGGCATAAAAGCTAGTATAAGAACTATTAACTTAGCATTACCGCTTATTAATAGTGAAAAGAAAATTTCTTTTATTAGGTTACCCAGCGGACTTGATCCCGACGATGCAGTAAATAAAAACGGTGCTGATTTTTTTGCAAAGCTTATAGATAAAAGAATAAGCTTATCAGAAATGATTTGGCATATTGAGTATAGCGGCAAGAGTTTTAAAACTGCGGAAGAAAAAGCTAATTTAGAGAAAAATTTAAAAAATTATTGCAGCAAAATATCGGATAGTGATTTAAAAGTAAGTTATTACAGGTTTTTTAAAGATCAAATATGGCAAAATTTAGTTACAAAGCAGAAGAAAGCTACAACTAAAAACTCAAATTTGGCTCCTATAATTTCAAGTCACGGCTATTCGGAGCTTGAAATACTAGAACACGCTTTTTGTGCTTTGTTGGTTAAATTTCCTATAATACTTGAAGAAAAAGATATTAGAGATTTCATCTTAAATTTAAATTTTAATAATAAATCGCTTGAAGAATTCCGTAATTGGTATTTAAACGAGATTATAGATAATAACGTAGAAGCAAGTGAAATTACTGCAATTGTGGAAAAAACTAGCTTTTTTGATATTTTTTTATTATTATCAAAGACGGATAATTTGTTTTTAGATATCTCATGTAATAAAAATAATATCAGACTGGATTTATTATGGCAGTGGCTACATAAGAAATATTATCTAATAAATTTACAACAAGAATACGCTATTACCATAAACAGTACTGACAATCACGACTTTGAAAAAGTTTTACTATATAAAAAAGAAATTCTGAAGATTGCAAATGAACTGCAAGTTTTAAACGAATCTTTTATTAATCACACGATAACTTAATTATTTCAAACTTCTTTTAAAAGAAAAAAGCATATAGGTATTTAATGAGCAATAGCAATATAGACAATGATCTAGATAAAATAGATAGTTTACTTAAAAAAGCTAAATCTAAAAAGATACCGGTCACTTATGATGATATAAACAACGCTCTTCCTCTTAATAAAAATCCTTCAATAAGACAATTAGAGGAAGCTATATTAAAATTTTCCGATGCAGGAGTAGATATTTTAGAATCTAATGAAGATGATGAAATTAAGCTTGATATCGGAATGGATGAAGAATTTAAGCTATCTACCAATGTTGATAATGAACCTGAGGATGAGGTAGAAGAAGAAAATATAGGTACTACCGATGATCCTGTAAGATTATATCTTAAGGATATGGGGGGAGTCGATCTTTTAACTCGTGAACATGAAGTAGAAATAGCAAAAAGGATTGAGGAAGGACATAAAACAATGACTGCTTCCTTATGTAGAAGCCCTATTGCTATGCGTTGTTTTATAGTATGGTATGAAGATTTAGTTAATGAAAAAATGTTACTACGTGATCTGATAGATTTAGAAGCTAACATGTTACATGACGAAACACCCGAAAATGATGAAGAACATAGTAGTGAGACCGAAGGAGAAGAGCATGAGGATAATCACTTATCTATGTCTAGAGTAGAAACGCAGATATTACCTAATATTATAGAGCGTATGAAAAAGATTGCTTTTATCTGCGAAGAGCTACTCATTGAAGCTAAAAAATGTTATGAGAAATCTTTTGAGCCGAAGGTTTTACAAAATAGCAAAAAATATAATAATTTGGAATTATTAATAAATGAAGTTTCGGAAATACATTTTAATTCTAAAAGAACGGAAGAAATTTTAGGTAAGATGTATGGAATAAATCGTGATTTAATTAATAAAGAAACAGCTTTTTTAAAACTTGCTGAAAAATATGGAGTAACTCGCCAAAATTTCCTTGATGAATATATAGGATCGGTTATCAATGCAGCATGGAAAGAAAAAATGCTGAAAAATAAAAAAGTCGCTTGGAAAGAGTTAATGACTAAAGAATCGGATTATATAGATCAAATGATTGCTGAATTATCGGTTATAGAATCTAAAACCGGTCTTTTAGTTAATGATTTTAAAAAACTAGTGAATACTATACAAAAAAGCGAGAGACAAACGCTACAAGCAAAAAAAGATATGATAGAAGCGAATTTACGTTTAGTTATATCTATTGCTAAAAAATACGCTAATAGAGGATTGCAGTTTTTAGATTTAATTCAAGAAGGTAATATAGGACTTATGAAAGCAGTGGATAAATTTGAATATCGCCGTGGTTATAAATTCTCTACCTATGCTACGTGGTGGATTAGACAAGCTATAACAAGAGCTATTGCCGATCAAGCAAGGACTATACGTATTCCTGTGCATATGATTGAAACAATTAATAAGATACTACGTACTTCAAGACAAATGCTTAATGAACTCGGATACGAACCAACAGCAATGGAAATCGCTAACCGTCTTTCAATGCCGCTTGATAAAGTGCGTAAAGTCATGAAAATAGCTAAAGAACCTATAAGTCTTGAGAATCCCGTAGGTGATGATAGTGACGGCGGTCAATTAGGCGATTTTATCGAAGATAAGAATGCAGTAGCACCGATTGATGCAGCAATTCAGTCAAATTTACGAGAAGTTACCACTAGAGTACTTGCCACCCTTACGCCTCGTGAAGAAAGAGTGCTTAGAATGCGTTTCGGTATAGGTATGAATACTGACCATACATTAGAAGAAGTAGGGCAGCAATTTAAAGTAACTAGAGAACGTATAAGACAAATCGAGTCAAAAGCTTTAAGAAAGTTACAACATCCTATTAGATCCAAAAAACTTAATAGCTTTAGAAGCGGAGGAAAGCGTGGTGATGGTAATCCATCGGATTTACTAGAAGCATGATAATACTTATACTGTCATCCCGTGATTTGGGATCTCAGGACACGGGCTGTGATACAAGATCCCGTGGTCAAGCCACGGGATGACAGTGGGCTATTATGTATCGATATAAAATTACCATTGAATATTTAGGCACGGATCTTGCAGGTTGGCAAAGACAAGCAGGAGTAATGTCGGTACAGCAGATATTAGAAGAAGCGATTTATAAATTTTCCGGTGAACAGGTGATATTGTTTGGGTCAGGAAGGACAGATGCCGGTGTTCATGCTGTAGGTCAAGTAGCACATTTTGATCTTTCAAAATATTTAGAACCTCACAAAATTATTACAGCTATCAACTATTTTGCAAGACCCTATGCCGTAGGAGTATGGAATTGTGAATTAGCCCCCAATGATTTTCATGCTAGGTTTTCGGCTACCTCTCGTTATTATATATATAGAATTATTAATAGACCTTATCCATCGGTAATTGATTTAAATAGAGCATGGTGGATTAGTTCACCTTTAGATGTTTCGGCTATGCAACAAGCTGCCGCCTATCTATTAGGCAAACATGATTTTACTTCATTTAGGGCTAGCTCATGTCAATCAAAATCACCGATTAAAACTTTAACTGAACTTAATATTATTAAAGAAGACGAAGAAATAAAATTATATCTTTCAGCCCCGTCATTTTTGCATCATATGGTACGTAATATTGTTGGCAGTTTAGTACTTGTTGGTAAAAATATTTGGCAGGCAGAACAAATTAAAGATGTTTTAGAAGCCAAAGATAGAAAAGCCGCTGGTCCTACTGCTCCCGCCTCCGGTCTTTATTTTGTGAAAGCAGCGTATTAACAACCATAAATTTTGTCATTACAATGCCTCCCTGCATAGGCATTGTTATGTGGATACCACCTTGTCATTGCGAGGAAATTACGAAGTAATCTCAGGATATTTGACGAAATTGCCACACAAGTACTACGGTTGCTCACAATGACAACCGGGTATCCATCTACAAAGCACACTCGTAATGACGTCCTAAATTAGTACACTACGACACTGTCAATAAACTGTATAATTTTTCATGGATGTTAGTTAGCTTACCTATATCATTTCCACCGGCTTGAGCAAGGCTTGCTTGTCCACCTCCGCCGCTGCCACCTAAGAATAAAGAAAGTTTTTTTGCAATTATATCTGCATTGTATTTGTCTGTTATAGCTTTACTCACCGCAACCGTAATAGATAATTTACCAATTCCCTCGGCAATATATACCATTATCAAATCTTCTACTTTTTTTGTTAAATTTTCGGCAGCTTGACGTAATATTTTATTGTCTATATTTCCTACTTTTTTATATAATAGTTTTATTCCTGTTATTTGTGCAGCTTGCTTTTCAATTTGCTCTATACTTAAATCTAAACTAGCTAAAAGAGTTTTTTCTAACTCTTTCTCAACTTCCTTGTTACGCTCTAAGATATTATTAACCTTAGTAATAAGTTCATTTTTATTAGTTTTGAAACTGCTTTCTATCGATTTAAGTAAACTATCCTTTTCTCTCATTAATGTAATTACGAATTCACCGCAAACTGCTTCAATTCTACGAACACCTGCTGCTATAGCACTTTCGCTTGTGATTTTAAAGCAACCGATGTCACCGGTACGTCTGACATGCGTACCGCCGCATAATTCTAAAGAAGTCTCACCCATCTTAACTACTCTTACTTCAGAGTCGTATTTCTCGCCAAACAGTGCCATAGCTCCTTGTTTAATTGCATCTTCAGTTGCCATTAATGTAGTAGTTACTTCATGATTATCTCTAATAATCTCATTTACCTTATCTTCGATTAAAGTGATTTCTTCATTAGTCACAGCTTTAGAATGGCTAATATCAAAGCGTAAATAAGTCGGAGCGACTAACGAACCTTTTTGAGTAACATGTTTCCCAAGTACCTCATGCAGTACTGCATGTAATATATGCGTTGCCGAATGATGAATTCTTAAATTTTGCCTATATCTTATGTCTATACTAAAATTAGCATTCTCGCCTACGTTAATCTGCCCCTTTTTCAAAATACATTTGTGGACTATAATAGAACCTAAATATTTTAAAGTATCTATTACTTCTACTTCAGAATCTTTTGCAGATATCGTTCCGATGTCACCTATTTGACCGCCTGATTCACCGTAGAAAGGAGTTTGGTTGCTGATTAGTAGGAATTGTGTATCTATTTCTTTTATATCATTAACTAAATTATTATTTTTGATTAATGCAATTATTTTACATTTTGCTTCATTAAGTGTATATCCTAAAAACTCCGTGCTACCATGTTGCTCTTTGATATCAAACCACAACTGATTGGTTTTTGATTCACCGGAGCCAAGCCAAGATTTTCTAGCACGTTCTTTTTGCATAAGCATTTGTCCTTCAAACCCTTTGTGATCAACGGCAATATCACGGTTTTTTAGAATATCTTCGGTTAAATCAAGCGGAAATCCGTAAGTATCGTATAGTTTAAATGCTACTTCTCCTGATAATTTATTACCTTTTGTTAGCGTTTCTGTTTCTTCGGTAAGAAGTTTGAGACCACGTTCTAATGTGGCTTTAAATCTAATTTCTTCTTGTTCTAAGATACTGCTTATAAAGCTTTCTGCTCTTTTAAGTTCAGGATAAACATTCCCCATTAAATCAACAAGTTTTGGCAGTAATTTATACATTAAAGGTTCTTTTGACCCAAGCATATGAGCATGCCTCATGGATCTTCGCATAATGCGGCGAAGTACGTAACCACGCCCCTCATTTGAAGGAATAACGCCGTCAGCTATTAAAAAGCTACTTGCTCGTAAGTGGTCGGCAATAACTCGGTAAGAAAATTTAGCTTCTCCCTCTGCTTTCACTTTTACTATATTTTCGGTAAAATTAATTATTTCCTGAAATAAATCTATATCATAATTGTTGTTAACATGCTGTAATACTGCCGTCATACGCTCAAGACCCATACCGGTATCGATAGATTTTTGCGATAATTCTATGCTAGTATCTTTATCGATTTGTTCATATTGCATAAATACCATATTCCAAATCTCGATAAATCTATCACCGTCTTCATCTTTAGTACCAGGAAGTCCGCCATATATTTGTTCACCGTGGTCGTAAAAAATTTCGGAACAAGGACCGCAAGGGCCAGTATCACCCATTGACCAAAAATTATCGTTTGTTTTGATCTTTATGATGCGATCATCCCCAAAACCTGCTATTTTTTTCCAATAAGCAGCTGCTTCGTCATCAGTATGATAAATTGTTGCATAAAGCTTGTCTTTTGGGAGTTCAAATTCTTTAGTCAATAAATTCCAAGCGTAATATATGGCTTGTTCTTTAAAATAGTCACCGAATGAAAAATTACCTAGCATTTCAAAAAAGGTATGATGTCTTGCCGTATAACCGACATTCTCAAGGTCATTATGCTTGCCGCCGGCTCTAAGAGACTTTTGACTAGTTACCGCTTTGTTATAAGGTCTTTTTCCTTGTCCGGTAAAAACATTTTTAAATTGTACCATTCCGGAATTAACAAACATTAAGCTAGGGTCATTGTGTGGAATTAACGAGCTGGCCGGTACATGTGTATGATTATTTGCTTTAAAGTAAGTTATAAATTTACTTCTAACTTCTTCAGTGGTAAATTTAGTCATGGTAAGATATATTATTTAATGTTATGTCATTCCGGAGAGGATCATTTTTCGTCATGGCGAGGAAAATTACGTAGTAATTGTACGTACGCAATCTCGTGCCAAAGTCCTGAGATTGCCACGCTCCTTTTAGTCGTTCGCAATGACGGTTCAGGTATCCACGCAGAAATGACGTCCAGTATAGTAAAATACACTGAATTATGATTAAAATAAATTTATTTATGAAAAATATTTTTGATTCGATCAAATTACATTTTGTTCAATTTGCTACAAAATTAAAAATATTTTCTTTCAAAAGAAAAAAGATTGTGGTGTTACTAGGTAATAAAGGTGTATTTCTTAGTACTTTTCTCGATAATAAATTATTAGATAAATTATTTATCCCTACTCGGGAACAGATAGACTTAAATCCTTATAAAAACTTTTTTAGTAAATTTCCAAAAAGCGATATTTATTTTTTACTTGACGGCAGTGAATGTAAAACACGGCACGATCAAATACCTATATTACAGTCAATAGTTAAACTTGATCCTATTGAACAATTTATTGAAGGTTATTTTAATAAAGAAGACATTATAGCACATTGTGTTTACGAAATTACTACTACCCCAAGTGAAATTTGGTCGACTTTAATTATGTCGTGTCCATTTGAAACACCTTTAAGTGATATAATTTCATGCATTATAGATAAAAGATCTCTTGATTTAAAAGGAATTTACTTTTTAACGTTAGAGCTAAAAGTTATTATAAATAAAATAGTGCAGAATATAGAAAATGATAAATATAACGATTATTTTCAAATTTGTGTATATGCATCACAAGCTAGCGGTATAAAATTTATTATCAAACATAAAAATAATATAATAACAATTAGAAATCTTGAGTATCCATTTGATAAAACAATCGGCTATGTTCAAGGTATTATAGAACAAGAAATTAATGATTGTTTGATATTATTTAAAAACTATATAAGTAATCTTGACCAAAGAGTCTGTATAATTCTTATAGTAGATGAAGAGTTAAAATCTTTATTAGAATCAACAAACTTTGAAGAACGCCCTGTAATCTTTATACCGGTTGATAATATACTAAATAAGCAAACTCTAGAAAAAGAAAGATTTATAGATACGAATATTAGTAGACTGTTTCTAGAATATAAGAGTTTTCCCGCTTATAATAATAATTTAAAATCAATAAAAAAACTAGTTACTATAAAGGATCTGACATTTAAATTATATAGTGCATTACTTATAATATTAATATTAGTGGTTGGTATTATCAAATATAATACAAAACAAAATTACAAAGACATAAACTCTATTAATGAAAAATATTATGCAACAAATCAAGAATATGATGAGATCAAATATAAATATCCTTATATTAAAAATACTACTAGCCTAGCTGATTTATATGTAATAGAAAAATTACTAGAAGCACCGGTACCACTGCCGTTTGATTTACTTAAAAGGCTAATAATTACTTTAAATCCGGCTTTTAAATTAGAAGAAATTAAATGGGAATTAACAAATATAGATAATATTTTGTTAGTTTCTAAGAGACAATTAATAATCAAGTTAATACTTAAATATCATACTAATAATCTATCGGTATATGAATCTCTAAAGATGCTAGATGATCATATGACAAACGTAAAAAATAAATTATCTAATTTGCAGATAGATTATGTTATATATAAGGATAAAATACTTGATATATTCGGTAAGGTAGTAATTCCTTTATCGGTTAATATAGTTGATAATAAAACGTAATATTCCATGTCATTCCCACGTAGGCGGGAATGACATAAACCATGCAACGGCACTAATAACCCAAGGTAAAAATAATGTTTGAAAAATATATTATGTATTTAAAGAATCTTATATTTTTTCAATTTATTATATATTTCTTCTTTATTTCCTTAACTATTTGGATAATAAAAATTTTCCAGCAAGAATACAGTAAATCTATTCTTGATAAACAAGTTTTACAAGAAAATCTAACAGAGGAAGTTTTAAAGCTTTATTCTGTCATTAACTCTAAAGAAGAAATATTAGAATCGTACAAAAAATATGTAGATTTAAGCGTGCCAAGTAGTGTGAGTTACTTAAATTATCAAGAACTAATTCCTAAAATAAAAAGCTTAAGCAATAAATATGATTTAGTAGAACCTATAGATGTATTTATAAATTCAGTATTTTTTAAAAATAATGTTCAGGCGATTGAAGAAGAAGGTGAATCGATTTATGTAAATAATTATAGCATAAATATAAAATATGCATGTGCAGATTTTTTGACTTTTCTAAAAATATTTTCTGAAATTTATTCTTATATGCCTCCTAATACTCTTATATCTTTTGTACGAGTACGTAATGAAGAAGTATTAACACCTAAGAATATATATAAACTTTCAGTAAATCATGCTCCTAATCTTATTTATGCTAAATTGATATTATATATCAGAGAATTAGCCTCAAAATAAATTACCAAAATGAATAATGCAATAGTACTTAATAACGTAAATACTAATTTATTTAAAAAAGATATTGTTAATAATTTTGTCAATAATCTTATGAAATCTACTTGCTCTACTATTGCAAATATGCTTGCTATAGATTATACGCTAAGGCTTAATTCTAAACCAGAGGCTGAAAAATATATTAATAAATGTATTTCTAGACTCAAAAATTATTTAGGTATGCGGGTTATTAACGATGATAATTTTTCCGTAGCATTAGAGTTATTTGCAATAATGATTACTTCTGAAGACGAAAATGAGCAAAATAAGAATAATATTTTAGAGCAATCACAAGATATAATAGCAGCAAATCTTGTAGAAGTTTATTTTGGAGATGAAATAAATAGTACCGAAAAAGAAAAAATTAAAAATATATTTAAAACTCTTTTAAAAGAGAAGAATTTTGATAAAATAATAAATTATGCGGAGTCTCACAAAAAATTATTTAAGGCTTCTGTAATGTATGCAATGAAGAAATATAATAATATTGATGAAGCAACCATCTATATAAAGAAAGAATTTAATAAAATATTAGAGATGTCTTTAGTATTTACACAAAAAAGTAATATATTTAAACAAGCAACTGGAAAAATCGCCGGTGCTGTTTGTGCTTTATTAGTCGGAGCAATCAGTGTTGCGACTGCAGGAGCAGCTTTTTCTATAATAGTTGTACCGGCATCAATTTTTGCCGTCAGATATGCACCTGAACTTGGTGAAAAAATTGGAGGATTAATTTTGAATAATGATAATGCAATAAAACTAGAACAAAGCAATATAGATAAGTTTATGAAAACATTACAAAATGATAAAGAAAGTCTTCTATCTCAAGAAAAAACAAAAAACATCAAACAAAATATTAAAGTTTCTCCTTCTCAAATCAATGTTAAATTAACTAAGAAAGTGGTTAA
This sequence comes from Rickettsia philipii str. 364D, assembly GCF_000283995.1. Taxonomy (NCBI): domain Bacteria; kingdom Pseudomonadati; phylum Pseudomonadota; class Alphaproteobacteria; order Rickettsiales; family Rickettsiaceae; genus Rickettsia; species Rickettsia philipii. The sequence goes on along the minus strand of NC_016930.1, from coordinate 1,244,701 downwards.
TGAAAAACATAGATAGGGTATAGTCATTGCGAGAAGAATTACGCAGTAATTCGACGAAGCAATCCAGTAAAAATTCTGTAAATCAGAATTGTTTTAATTATTTTTCTAGATTGCCACATCTCTACGCTCCTCGCAATGACGACTACGGTATCAACGCAAGCAAAGCTATTCGCATGAAATAAAGTTATTTTTACTTGAGAATATAAAATATTACTCTTATTATCTTTTTTTAAATCAATAAAATAACTTAATGAGAAAAGTAGTAATATCCGGTATGATCGGCAACGCTTTAGAATGGTATGATTATGCATTATATGCGCAATTTGCTTATATTATAGGGCAGCATTTTTTCCGGATCCAGAAATGCAAGAGACGTTAACTTTTGCGGTATTTGCTGCAGGCTTTGTAGTACGACCGCTCGGCGGTATTATTTTCGGTAATATAGGTGATAGATTCGGTAGACGTACTGCTTTGGTGATGGGTATTATAGCTATGGCAATACCGACGTCGGGATAGGGCTCTTACCAAGTTATAAAACTATTGGAATTGCCGCTCCTATTATTTTAACTATTATCAGACTCATACAAGGTTTTTCTTTAGGAGGGGAATTTAGCGGTTGTATTTCGTATATTGTAGAACATGCTTCGTTCGAGCAGCGAGGACTTGCGGGGAGTAGTTCATTTGTTAGTATGTGCAGCGGTATGCTGCTTGGACTTGGTACAGCAGCCGGTTTTTCTTATTTTATGCCTGCCGATATGCTATTTGAATGGGGTTGGAGGATACCTTTTATTGCCGGTTTATTTATTAGCTCCGTAGGTTTATATATTAGAAAGAACCTAGCAGAAAGTCCTATTTATAAAAAAGCTAAGGGAACAAGGCGTTTAGCACGTTTTCCTTTACGAGAAACATTAACAAAATACCCAAAAGCACTAATTATCGCACTTGGTCTGTATATTACCGTAACTGCTCCTTTTTATACTTCTACGGTTTTTATTGGTAATTTTATGCAAACACTCGGTTATACTAATCAGCAAAGCACAATTGTTAGTAGTATAATATTAATCGTAATGATGATAGTATTTCCTATATCTGCGTATGTTTCGGATAAGGTGGGGCGACGTCCTATACTAATATGGGGGATTATCTTGTTAATTTTATCAGTCTATCCTATTTTTGTAGTCTTAGGATCGATGAATTTTACTTTAGCTATAATATCTCAAGTAATATTTGCTGGAGTTATTAGCATCTATATGAGGCCTATTCCAATGGTTTTAGTAGAGATATTTCCGACTAGCATAAGATTTACCGGTGTTGCACTTTCATATAACCTTGCAGCTGCTATATTTGGCGGTACTGCTCCAATGTTAGCAATGATGTTAACGAAAGTGACTGGAGACAATTATGCTATTGCATATTATTTAATTGCACTTGCCTTGTTATCTTATATAATTCTAAAATTCTATAAAGAAACCTATAAAAAGAATCTAGTAAATTAATATGAGCGAAGTTTTTGAAATACCAAACGGTGAAAGCAAGGTTTTACTCCATTGTTGTTGTGCTCCTTGTGTTGGCCCTTTAATGGAAAAAATGATCGATACCGGCATTAAGTTTATGCTTTTTTTCTATAATCCTAATATTCATCCTAAAAAAGAATATGAGCTTCGTAAAAACGAAAATATTAAATTTGCCGAGAAACATAATATAGAATTTATCGATGCAGATTATGATCCACAAAATTGGTTTAGGCGTGCTAAAGGGATGGAGCTTGAGCCTGAGAGAGGTATACGCTGTACAATGTGTTTTGATATGCGTTTCGAGCGTACGGCTTTATATGCTTATGAGAACGGCTTTAAAGTTATAACTAGCTCGCTTGGTATTTCTAGATGGAAAGATATGAACCAAATTAATGAATCAGGAACTAGGGCGGCATCTCATTATGAAGGGGTGACCTATTGGACTTATAATTGGCGTAAAGATGGCGGTGCTAGCAGAATGTACGAAATTGCAAAAGAAGAGAACTTTTATAAACAAGAATTTTGCGGCTGTGTTTATTCTTTCCGTGATACTAACGATTGGCGAGTAGCAAACAATCGTCCTAAAATCGAGATCGGCAAGGAGTATTATTAAGACCTCAAATTAATAAAAAAATATTTTATTTTTTTGCATCTTTATATTCTAATAATCTAGACAATCTAGCTATATGAGGATTTTATATGAATAAATGGCAGTTACACGAAGCAAAGAATAAGTTAAGTAATATTATTGATATTGCAATGCATGGTACCCCTCAATGTATTACAAAAAGGGGTAAAGAAGCAGTTGTAATTATTAGTATAAAAGACTATAAACAACTTACTAAACAAAAACCTGATTTCAAAGAATATTTATTGAGCATACCTAAGACAGATAATTTGGATATTCAGAGAGCAAAAGGATATGCTAGAGATTTTGAATTATGAAATATTTATTAGATACTAATGTTGTATCTGAAATTCAAAAGAAAAAATCCAATTCTCAAGTAGCAGCATGGTTTTCAATTATTCATTCTAGCCAGTTATACTTAAGTTGTATTACTATCGGCGAAATAAGAAAGGGAATATCAAAATTAGCCAAGAAAGATAAAATAGCAAGTTTGAAATTAGAAAAATGGTTAGAAAGAATAATAATAGATTATAATGAAAGAATTCTTAATATTGACAAAGAAATATGTGAGGAGTGGGGTGAATTAATGAGTATTGATAGTACGAATGTAATCGATGCTTTAATAGCTGCACAGGCAAAACAAAGTAATATGATACTAGTTACTAGAAATATTAAACATTATAATATGTTTAATATAAAAATATTTGATCCTTTTAACTGATCAAAATTTTCTTTCCCAATAATAATACCCTATGAAAAAACTATCATTTCAGCAAATTATTCTGACATTACAAAATTATTGGCAGGATTATGGCTGTGCAATATTGCAACCTTACGATGCCTATGTTGGAGCCGGTACGTTTCACCCTGCAACTGTACTTCGCTGCCTTGGTACTAAACCTTGGTCTGTTGCATATGTTCAGCCATCAAGAAGACCAGGAGATAGCAGGTATGGTATGCATCCTAATAGAATGCAGCATTATTATCAGTTTCAAGTTATCTTAAAGCCGTCTCCGGATAATATTCAAGAGTTATATCTTAAAAGCTTAGAATGTTTAGGCATAGATTTAAAAATTCATGATATCAGATTTGTTGAAGATGATTGGGAGTCGCCAACCTTAGGTGCTGCCGGGCTTGGCTGGGAAGTATGGTGTAACGGTATGGAAGTATCGCAATTTACTTATATGCAGCAAATCGGTGGTATTGAATGCTGTCCCGTTGCCGGTGAAATCACTTATGGACTCGAGAGGCTTGCTTTATATATTCAAGGTGTTGATGAAGTAAGAGAGCTTGATTGGAACGGGCAAGTAGGCGAAAAAGCTTTAAAATACGGTGAAGTGGATTTCGAAGCTGAATGGCAATTTTCAAAATATAATTTAGAGCTTGCCGATAGTGAAATGTTACTGCGACATTTCAAGGATAGCGAAGACCAGTGTGAGAGATTAATCAAAGCTAATTTACCTATGCCGGCTTATGATGAATGCCTTAAGGCAAGTCATGCATTTAATCAACTAAATGCACTTGGAGTAATCAGCGTCACTGAGCGTGCTTCTTATGTTTTAAGAGTGCGTCATTTAGCTAGAATTTGTTGTACAAAATGGTTGGAGATGAACAAGTGAGCGAGTTATTATTAGAACTATTTAGCGAAGAAATTCCGGCTTTTATGCAAAAAAATGCTGAAGAGGGTTATTTAAATATATTCACAAAAATTTTTGAAGAAAACGAAATATTTGCAAAAGTACAAGTATTCGCGGGACCTCGCAGGATAACGCTGCATGCTACCCATTTGCCAAAGATAACTTTGCCAAAAGAGGAAGAAATTAAAGGACCAAGCATAGAAGCTCCGGAAGCCGCTATTAACGGCTTTTGTAAAGCTCATAATGTTAGTAAATTAGAGCTTCCTACTAAATTAATTAGTAATCAGCTATATTATTTCTTTGTCAAAAAAACAGAAGAAAGAGAAATAAAAGAGATTTTGCCGGAGATTATTATAGAGGCTATTAATAAATATAGCTGGGCAAAATCGATGTTTTGGGGTGATTACAAAATAAAATGGATTAGACCTCTGCGAAATATTTTATGTATATTTGACGGCGAAATATTACCGATGCAATTTGGGCATTTAACCGCTAATAATATTACGTATGGGCATCGTCTTACTGATAATAAAAAATTAGAAGTAACAGATTTTGAAGATTATAGAAATAAGCTTTTAGAAAATCATGTTATTTTAGAAAGAGCAAAGAGAGAGGCGATAATTAAAACCGGTTTACTGGAACTAGCAAATTCTCATGAGTTAATTATAAAAGAAGATAATCGTTTAGTAGAAGAAGTAGTAGGGCTTAGCGAATTTCCTGTTGTGCTGCTTGGAAAAATACCGCAAAAATTTTTAGAGTTACCTAAAGAAGTACTTATTTCTTCGATGCGTACGCATCAGAAATATTTTTGTTTATTTGATAAAACAGGAAATTTCACACCGTATTTTCTCTTTGTCAGTAATGGCAGATTTACAAATGCTGAACTAGTTATTCAAGGTAACGAGAAAGTTCTATCGGCACGTCTTTCGGATGCTTTATATTTTTGTAAGCAGGATATAGCTAAAACTTTAGAATCAAGATTAGGCCAATTAGAAGCTGTAACATTTCATGCAAAGCTTGGTAATTTAAGAGAAAAAATTGAACGCATAACCGATATTTGTAATTATATAGCTCCAAATAATAAGGATGTGATTACAGCAGCTAGACTTTGCAAAAGTGATCTTGTTTCTGAGATGGTCAGGGAATTTCCTGATTTACAGGGGATTATGGGTTATTATTATGCAAAACATGAAGGGCTAAATGCAGAAATAGCCGCTGCAATTAAAGACCATTATAAACCGCAAGGTTTGAGTGACAATGTACCAAGTGGAAATGCGGCTTTACTTGCTTTAGCCGATAAGCTAGATAGTTTAGTAGGTTTGATGATAGCAGGGGAAACACCAACAGGCTCAGGTGATCCATATGCCTTAAGACGTCAAGCTCTTGGTATAATAAGAATAATACTTGAAAATAAATTAGAGCTAAATTTTAATGATTTAATTAATTTTTCTATAAACTTATATAAAGATTCATCTGATGAAAATAAGAATTTAATAATATCTTTTTTTGAAGAAAGAGCAAAATTTTACTTTAAAAATGACTATGATATTGCGTTAATTAATGCAGTTCTTGACTTAAATTTAGTAGATACAAACTTTAAGCTTGATGAGTTAAAAGAATTTTTAATAGAAGATGCAGGCAAGCAATTATTAAATGCTTACAAACGAGCTAGCAATATAATTGGTGATCAGAAAATTACCGGCTTAGTTGATGTGAGTCTCTTTAGTACACAACCTGAAAAAGAATTATTTGAAGTAATCCAAAAAATTTCTCCGCAAATTATAGATAGTATAGCTGATAAAGATTATAAGAAAGCCTTAAATTTATTATCGTCTCTATTAACTCCCATTACTAGCTTTTTTGATAATGTACTCGTTAATGACTCTGATCCAAAGATCGCTCAAAATCGTTTGTCGTTATTACAGAATATTTGTGAATTATTTGATAAAGTAGCTAAGTTTAACCGCTTATGATAAACAAAGCAGTTCAATTTATAAAATCAGGTAAAGTGGTTGTTTTTCCGACTGAAACAGTCTATGGGATTGGTGCGGATGCCACAAATAATGAGGCGTGTTTAAAGATTTTTCAGTTCAAAGAGCGCCCTGCTATCAATCCGCTTATCGTGCATGTCTCCTCCATAGAGCAAGCAAAGGAAATAGGGGAGTTTGACGATTTAGCTACAAAAATAGCAGAAAAATTTTGGTCTGGACCATTATCTATAGTTGTCCCTTTAAAAGAGAATGCAAATATTGCCCCTAGCGTAACAGCAGGACTAAATACCATAGCACTTCGGATACCATCTTATCCTGTAGCGTTAGAGCTTATCAAACAATCAGGCATACCTATAGCTGCCCCAAGTGCTAACCCTTCAAACTATATTAGTCCGACTAACGCTGAGCATGTCACAAAACATTTTAAGGATAATCAGGAAATTTTTATTTTAGCACCTGAAATCTATCAATCTAAATATGGGCTAGAGTCAACGATAATTGATACAACAACTGTTACTCCTACTATTCTTAGAGAAGGGTTTATAACTGCTGAAATTTTAGGAGAAATACTAGGGATAGAAGTTTTGAAAGCATCAGAGACAAGTACTATAAAAGCTTCGGGAATGCTTGCAAAACACTATTCACCAAAAGTACCGGTTAGGCTAAATGCTATAAATTTAGAGGATAAAGAAATCGGATTAAATTTTAGCAATAGCAATCTTACAGGAAGATTTTCATTAAACTTAAGTGTAAAAGGTGACTTTATAGAAGCCGCTGCAAATCTTTATGCTTATTTAAGAATACTTGACGATTATGCTGCATCTCATGATGTAAGAGGTATAGCAGTTAGCCCTATACCTCAAGTGAATATAGGGGCTGCAATTAATGATCGCCTAAAACGTGCCGCAAAATCATAAATTTCGGCGTTCTATTCGCCTTAATAGCTTTTTGATGATATTTGGTAATTACATAGTTATCGTGCGGTTTTAAATAATCGTTTTTATTTATAATTTCAAAATTACTGTTCTGTTGTATTAACTCTATTGCTTCATAAAAATAATTTTCGATATCGGAAGCAAATACTAAATTACCATTGTCTTTTAGCTTATCTTGTAAAAACTTAAGTCGTTCTTTATTGAAAATACGTTTCTTTTTTTGCTTATTTTTTATCCATGGATCGGGAAATAAAATATAAATTCCGTCAAGGCTATTACTTGGTATCTCATTTAATATTAAATCCAAATTATTAGGGAATAATAAAAAATTCGTGATATTTTGTTCGCCTGCAAGCTTTAAAACATTTGCAACTCCGTTTAAATATACCTCTATCCCAATAAAAAGTGCATTAGGATTCATTTTAGCTTGATTAATGAAATGCTCACCCATACCAAAGCCTATCTCAAGAAATACTTTACGTTTTTCATTTACAAGCTTTTCTTTAGAAAATAAATATTTTGGTAGTTTGTTATCTAATAAATTCTTTTGCACTCCTGATAAGCTTTTACCGATACGTCTTGCATATGACCGATTGAGATTAATAGGAGACAATAATATTACCCTACTGTGACCTTGTAGATCCTTATAAACGCTTTCAATATTATAACCATGATCTAAGAAAATTTGGGTTACCGCTTCTTCCTGTTTAAACCCTATTTCTAATATAATCTTACCGTTTGGTTTTAAGAATTGTTTGGCATTTTCGGCGATGAGAAAGTAAGCTTGCAGTCCGTCTTTTTCAGCAAATAAAGCAATAGACGGTTCATAATTGATTGTTTCAATTGCCATCTCTGATTTTTCGCTGTGAGCTATATATGGCGGGTTGCTAACGATAAAATCAAATTTCTGAGTTTCAATATTCTCAAACCAATTACTGTGAATAATCTGAATGCGATCCGTTACCTCATATTTTGCCGCATTACTTTTGATAATGTCTATAGCATCAAGACTTATATCGGTTGCAACTACATTAGCATTCGGTAACTCACATAATAGACTGATAGCAATGCAGCCGCTACCTGTGCCAAGTTCTAGGATATTTAAGAATTTGTCATTGCAGTTTTCGCTTATGTCATTCCCGCGAAAGCAGGGATCCGGTTGTTTTTTTTCTGGATTCCCGCTTTCGCGGGAATGACATTGAAATACAACATCCACCAAAACTTCAGTATCGCTTCTTGGAATTAATACATGTTTATTAACAATAAATTCACGTGAGTAAAATTCTTTAACACCTGTAATATATACTATCGGTTCATGCTTTAATCTTCTCGCTAACAGTTTTTCAAAAGCTTCTATCTTGGCTTCATTTAACTGTTCATCAAGATTAATAAGTAAATACTCAATAGGTTTATTTATAACATGCTGTAGTAAAATTCGTGCTTCTAATTGCGGCGAACTAATACCTATTTTATTTAATTTATCTGTAGCGTCACTAAGAATTTGCTTTATAGAACATTGCATGGAAAGTTTTATTTTCTGCCAAAATTTTTCATTTCTAAAATCTCATCTACACTACCTATCGGTGCTCGTTTTTTAAGTTCAGTAAATTCATGAAATATATTATTACCAAATTTATTCTTATAATATTCGGGTTCTAGAGTTATAATATCTATTTTAAGATAATTTTTGGTTTTAGGTATTTTAATTATTTTCATAAACCGTTTTATGTTATTATATCACCAATTATTTTTTTCATCTATTTTACTGAAATCAAATTCAGAGAAAATCCTCAGAGCTTGTATATATTGCATGTCTATATTATCAGGTGCTTTTGCTTCTTTGCATGCAACTTTTATAAATTTTTGTTCTTCTTGCTCATTAAAATCATTTTTTTTAAATTCTGCTAAAAATTTTTTTAATAAAAGTTCTTTCCTATAATTTGCATCATCAATATACGTACTATTATTAATATCTATGCCTGTTTTTAATCTTAGAGAAAGAAGTTCATTGACGAATTCAGAAATTTTAATTTCATGTTCTGTACTATATTGGGAAGAGCTAGCAATTTTCATAGATTGCGGTTTAAAAGATAAATTATTACCTAATTTTAAAATAAAATCTTTTACTTCTGGCCAATCTCTATAATTTGATATATCTAAGGAAATAATTTTGTCTGTGGCGGTATTTAAATTTTGCAGAAAAGTAAAAATCTTTTCTAAGCTCGCTTTTTGTTTTTAAGGTTTAAAATACCCTCTTCCATAGAATATAAGGCTTCTTATAATTTAGCATTAGCTTTTTTCATTTTATAAATAAATATTAATTTTTAATATAATATTAAGGATTAATATTTTGTCAATTATAAACTAATTATCTCTTCCATATCCCTTGGCAACTCACAAGAAAATTCCATAATCTCATTACTAGTCGGATGAGTAAAACTTAAATACCAAGAATGCAGGGCTTGACGTTTAAAATCAATTAATTTTGCTTTTAGTTCAGGGGGAGAATAAGCAATTTTTCGGTCGTTATTGCCGTAAGTTTGGTCGCCGACTACCGAATGCTTTAAATGGCTTAGCTGTACTCTAATTTGGTGAGTTCTACCCGTACTAAGCTTGCACTCCACCATACTAATACTACCTTTATAAAATAATTCTAGAGTCTTATAATGTGTAACGGCTTCTTTGCCGCCATATTTTAATATGGTCATTTTTTGGCGATCGCTTCGGCTGCGACCTATATTATTCTTAATGACTCCTTCTAGCGGATTTATTACTCCCCACACTAACACTTTATATTTCCGTATTACCTGCCTTTGTTCTATCTGATTTGCAAGTAGCATATGTACTTTATTATTTTTAGCAACTACCATCAAGCCCGTAGTGTCTTTATCTAAACGATGTACTATCCCGGGTCTTTCTGATGAGCCGATATCCGATAAGTTTTTTGTATGATGTAATAAAGCATTAACAAGCGTATCGTCATGATGCCCTGCTCCTGGGTGTACCGTCATACCTGCAGCTTTGTTAATTACTATCAAATCATCGTCTTCATATATTATATCAAGTGCTACATTTGCTGCTGCAATTTTTAGCTCTTCAGGTTCTTTAAAAGAAAATAATATAATATCATTCTCCTTGACCAAAACATCAGGATCAGAAATAATTACATCATTAACTAGTACTTGCGAATCTTTAATAGCTTTTTGGATTTGATTCCTTGAAACATTTTCAAGAAGCGATGATAGAGCTTTATCAAGCCTTATGCCATTTAGTTCGTGTGGTACGGAATATTTTAACATATTTTATTTTAAGATAATGAATAATACGCTTAAATGGTTAAGTGCAGTCGGTGTTGAATATTATTGCCATGAACATCCACCGCAATTAAAGGTACGTAATAATACTGAACTAACTGAAAAGCCACAAGTAAAACTTATGTCTACAAAAGAAACTGTATTCAATATGAATGATAAAGTTCATGATAATATAACCCTAGCAAGATCTCTTGCCGATAAAGCTAATAATATCGAAGAACTAAAAGAATCTCTACTAAATTTTAATGGTTGTGAACTTAAGAAATTTGCTACTAATACGGTTTTCGGTGACGGTAATTTGGAAGCTAAAATTATGTTAATAGGCGAAGCCCCGGGAAGTACCGAAGATTTGAAAGGAATACCTTTTTACGGCGAAAGTGGCAATTTACTTGATAATATGCTACATGCTATCGGAATTTCACGAAAAAATAACGCTTATATTACTAATACGGTATTTTGGCGTCCTCCTGCTAATAGACAGCCGACGTTCGAAGAAGTCGATATTTGTAGACCTTTTGTCGAGAAGCATATTGCTCTTATTAACCCGCAGCTAATTATTCTAGTCGGTAGCACGGCTGCAACTAGCTTACTTGGAAAAAATTCGGGTATTACTAAAATTAGACAAGAATATTATTTTTATACCAATAAATATCTATCCGCTCCTATTCAAACTACGGCAATCTTCCACCCTGCCTATTTACTCCGCCAACCTATGCAAAAACGCACCTCTTGGTATGATTTACTCAAGATTAAGGAGTATTTAGTCAATAATAGACTTCTTGCATAACTTGTACATTAATCTAGTACTAACAGCTTCACGTACTTTTCAAAATAATTTTCTACTGGACAATTAGTCGTATATATGCGACAGTGTAATCATCTCTAGTTAAGCTTAATATGCAAAACACTAAACAAATACAATTTTTATAACAGATATTCTGCTATTAAATGCAGGTAATAAAGATACTCAAGGCAAAGGTATTAAAAAAAGCCTTAGAAATAATAGAAGAAGTTTATAAACGAAATTGAGGGTGTTATATGGAAAGTTTACAGATTATTTAAAGGAAAAATTACAACATGAGGAAATATTAGTAGGGTATATTAATGAAGCGTTAGAGTAATATTTCGTGGATCATAATAATGAGCTATAATGGCTGTTTTAAAAGAAGCCATTATAGCAAGAGGAGGTATAGCAAAAATCTCTAAGAAGCTCATATAAATAGGGAACATATATATAGAGAATATTATCTATTAAACGCTTTAGGCTTGCAGTTGAAAGTAGAAGCATGTACGTTTTAAATTTTCATTAACCTTGCAAGTTGAGCAAGATATCAAAGAAAATTTTTAAATCCTAATAAATCATAATTCATTTCTAATTTCATTAAATTAGGGTTATACTTACTGATGTATAAAAATAAGGTATATCCATATGACCAATGAAAATAATAATGATTCAGAATTTGCTGAATTAAAAATCAGAGGAAAAATATTTAAATTACCTATACTTAAAGCAAGTATCGGTGAGGATGTAATCGATATAAGTAGGGTATCTGCGGAAGCCGATTGCTTTACTTACGACCCGGGTTTTATGTCTACTGCTTCTTGTCAGTCTACTATCACCTATATAGACGGTGATAAAGGAATCTTGCGGCATCGAGGATATGATATTAAAGACTTAGCTGAGAAAAGTGATTTTTTAGAAGTAGCATATTTACTGATTTATGGGGAACTACCAAGTGGCGAGCAGTATAATAATTTCACTAAACAGGTTGCTCATCATTCATTAGTGAATGAAAGATTACACTATTTATTTCAGACCTTTTGTAGCTCTTCTCATCCTATGGCTATTATGCTTGCGGCTGTCGGTTCTCTTGCGGCATTTTATCCTGATTTATTGAATTTTAAGGAAGCAGATTACGAACTTACCGCTATTAGAATGATTGCTAAGATACCTACCATCGCTGCAATGTCTTATAAATATTCTATAGGACAACCGTTTATTTATCCTGATAATTCGTTAGATTTTACCGAAAATTTTCTGCATATGATGTTTGCAACGCCTTGTACGAAATATACAGTAAATCCAATAATAAAAAATGCTCTTAATAAGATATTTATCCTACATGCCGATCATGAGCAGAATGCTTCTACTTCAACAGTCCGAATTGCCGGCTCATCCGGAGCTAACCCTTTTGCTTGTATTAGCACGGGTATTGCCTCACTTTGGGGACCTGCTCACGGCGGGGCTAATGAAGCGGTAATAAATATGCTTAAAGAAATCGGTAGTTCTGAGTATATTCCTAAATATATAGCTAAAGCTAAGGATAAAAATGATCCATTTAGATTAATGGGTTTTGGTCATCGTGTATATAAAAACTATGACCCGCGTGCCGTAGTACTTAAAGAAACGTGCAAAGAAGTATTAAAGGAACTCGGGCAGCTAGACAACAATCCGCTCTTACAAATAGCAATAGAACTTGAAGCTATCGCTCTTAAAGATGAATATTTTATTGAGAGAAAATTATATCCAAATGTTGATTTTTATTCGGGTATTATCTATAAAGCTATGGGTATACCGTCGCAAATGTTCACGGTACTTTTTGCAATAGCAAGAACCGTAGGCTGGATGGCACAATGGAAAGAAATGCACGAAGACCCTGAACAAAAAATCAGCAGACCTAGACAGCTTTACACCGGTTATGTACATAGAGAGTATAAGGGTATTCGGGAGAGGTAAACATTTTCGTCATTGCGAGCGACTGCAAGGAGCATAGCAATCTCAAGAGATTTGATGAGATTGCCACGTCGCTTCGTGCCTCGCAATGACGTTGAAAATATAAATCATATGCATTTTATTGATGAAGTTAAAATATATATAAAAGGTGGGAACGGCGGCAATGGTTGTGTTAGTTTCCATCGTGAGAAATTTATTGACAGAGGCGGACCGGACGGTGGTGATGGTGGACGTGGCGGTAGTGTTATTTTCAGGAGTAATCACCATCTTAATACGCTAGTAAATTATCGATATAAACAGCATTTTACCGCAGAAAACGGCGAAAACGGTAAAGATTCAAATAGAAGCGGTAAATCAGGAAAATCATTAGTTCTTGATGTCCCGATCGGTACTCAAATCTTTTCCGAGGACGGCAATATATTATTTTATGATTTCACTGTGGATGATCAAAGCTTTGAAATAATTAAAGGAGGAAGTGGTGGTCTTGGTAACAGCCATTTCAAATCGTCGGTTAATCAAGCTCCAAGAAAGCGTACGGAAGGAGAAATTGCCGAAGAAATGTGGATTCATTTAAGTTTAAAACTTCTCTCTGATGTTGGGCTTGTGGGGCTTCCAAATGCCGGTAAATCTACTTTTTTATCCGTTGTAACGGCAGCCAAGCCTAAAATTGCCGATTATCCCTTTACTACTTTAGTGCCAAATCTTGGAGTGGTATATGTTGATGACGAAGAGTTTGTCATAGCCGATATTCCTGGTTTAATTGAGGGGGCTCATCAAGGTCACGGACTTGGCGATAAATTCTTAAAGCATATAGAAAGATGTAATGTATTAATACATTTAATAGATGGCTCTAGTAATGATGTAGTTGCAGATTATAATACGGTACGTCTTGAGCTTGAATCATATTCCGATTATCTAAAAAATAAAATCGAAACCATATGTCTTAATAAATGCGATGTTCTCACAGATGAGGAAATACAGGAAAAAATAAATAAGCTGCAGAAAGTTACTAATAAAGAAGTTTTTCCTATCTCTACCTGCACTAATGCTGGAGTAAATAAAATAGTTAAACTTGCTTTAGAGACTATAAAAAATCAGGAGTAATACTACTAGGTATTGCCTGGGTGGATACTGAGGATTGTCATTACGAGGATTCCTGAGATTGCCACGTTCACTAACGTTCGCTTGCAATGACAATGAATAAGCTTTAAATTAAAGTAATACGTTGCTCTTCTGCTTCTAGATATTTCTCTAGCTCTTCCTTAGTATATTTCTTTTCTTTAAGCTTTATTTCGTGATTAAATATATATTGTACAGCTTTATCTTCTAAGGCAGGACCTTTAAGTCCTTCAATTGCTCTAGGATTATTTTTATAAAAATCAAATATCATATTTTCCTGCCCAGGAAAATTACGTGCTTGTTGCATAATAACTTTTCTTAAATCATCAGGCTCTAATTGCAAATTTTTAGATTTTGCATATTCAGCAAGTAATAAGCCTATTCGCACACGGCGTAGGGCTAATTTATTATAATATGCTGTTATTTCTTTAGAGGATTTATCTTTCAATAATGATTCATCTTGTTCATTTTTATCGGTTCCGGACTTTAGAATATTTTTTTCTTGCTCTAATAAAGATTCCGGTACATCAAAATCTAACAATTTTTCTAACTTATCAAATAAGTTCATTTTCATTATAGTATTAATAGCTTCTTCCGACTCATTTTCTATTTGTTTAGTAAAATGTGTACGCAATTCTTCAAGGCTATTACTTTGGAATTTTTTAGCAAATTCGTCATCGATAACGGTAGGTTCTGCAGTATGTACTGCTTTAATTTGTACTACAAAACGAGCATCCTTACCTGCTAAATCTTTAGCATGGTAATTTTCAGGAAAAGTAACATTAACATCTACTTTACTACCTGTTTTAGAACCTATTAATTGTTTCTCAAAACCGGGAATAAGTGCATTACTACCTATTATTACCTTAAAATCATTTAATTTACCGTCCTCAAAAGTTTTCTCCTTGATGTACCCGATTGCATCAATAGTAACCTGATCTCCGTCTTTTATTTTTGCTTTACTTTCTTTAGTATAATTTTTTGTTAATGCAGCAAGTTTTTCTAGTTGTTCTTCAACATCTTTAGAGTTTACTTCTAATTTTGGACGATCTAGTGAGATTTTTTTTAAATCCGGAATAGTAATTTTAGGTAATAGCTCTATTTTTACGGTAAATTCTAAAGCTTTATCGGATTCGTTTTGTAATTCTTCAATTTTGGGTCTACCGATTATATTTAGATTATGCTCTTTAATAATGTGATTTACTGAATGGTTAATTCTTCTTTCTATTATATCATTCCTGACGGAAGTACCGTATTTTTTCTTAACAATTGAAACTGGTACTTTACCGGCTCTGAAACCTGGTATTTTAACTTTTTTGGTTAAATCAAGTAATTCTTTTTGAATATCGTCATCTATCTCACTTAAAGGAGTAGAAATTCTTGCATGAAAATCCAATCCTTCGTTTTTTAATACGGTAATTCCCATTTTAATAATCCATTAATTCTGTATATAGTTTGCTAATCAAAATAAACTAAAGAGCTGTAATATGCAATAGTTTTTGTAAAATCCCATTAGGATTAGGCATTGCTAACTGTGAGTTTCGCAGAACTCACCTTTGCTGGCATATAGTCGTCTATTTTTGCAATCACTAACTATTTCGCGTTAGCACTTAACAGCAATTGAGCCATTTCCATAGCAGTAAGCTCCTGCTTCTTATAATTTTCAAGGGCTTTAATAATTTTGGATATATCAAATATCTTATCGGTATTATTAATATAACAATATTTAGCCCGATTTCCCTTTTTTATTGTATTAATGTTCGGTTCGATGTTTGATATAGTAAGTAATAACCTTAATTTGTGTCTATAACTCATTATGATAATTTTTTTCTGCTACTTTATTCTTAGTGCTAAGTAATCGTTTGCCGTTGCTTGTTTGTACTTTTCGTTTTGTTTCATCAGGATAAGTATTAAGCAATCCATGTAGGCTATTTGAGCATTACTAAATTCTTTCCCTGGATGAGCTTTAAGGAACTCAATAACTGCATTTTTACGGTCAAGTTTTTTATTATAATATACCTCATTATAATTAACCGCTCTATTAGTATTATTAACATAACAATATTTAGTCAAAAGCCCTTTTTTTATTATCTTAATGTTCGGTTTTATTTTTTGTATAGCGTTCAATAGCTTTCATTGCTATAAATCATGATAATAATTTTTCTCTTTCTTACTTTGCTTTTAGCATTAAGTAATCGTTTATCATTGCTTGCTTTCTCTTTTTTCTTTGCTTCTTCAGGATAAGTATCAGCTAGCTAGGTTGCTATTTTAGAAGCAGTAAACTCTTTGCCGGCATGAGTTTTTAAGAGTTTAATAATTGCAGTTTTGCGGTCAAAAAAAGACATATTCGGTAATTATATTAAGTTAAAATTTAGACATTGCTAAATTAAAGATGGATATTGTCATGAGCTAAGCGACTAGCCGTAGTCGATTTTGTAGAAGTACTTTTTTCTTTTTTGTTATTGCTCGTTTGTTCTTTATCTGAGTTAACTTCAATAATTACAGCCTTGTATTGAAATTTTGCAGCAAAAACAAATTATAAATTCTTCAAAGTAAACAAATTAATTATATAGAAATAAAAAATTAATACTATAGTGGTATAAAAATACAACTATTTTTTAAATTATATAAAGATAAGGTATTTATGGGGTAACCCTTTATTTTTTAAAAAGAATTTAAAGGGTTATATCCTACTTTTTTAGAGTATATTGCAATAAACTAGATGATTTAGGAGCAAAAGCAAGTAAATAAATTGGGTATAAGATTTGTGGCATTGTTAACCAAAGATAGATATCGTTATGAGCTAAATAACTGAAAGTGTTGTTACGTGGAGGCCAAATCGTCATTGCTAGGCGCGAAGCGACGTGGCAATCCAAAAAAATAATTAAAAAAATTCTGATTTACAGAATTTTTTACTGAATTGCTTCGTCGAATTACTACGTAATTCTTCTCGCAATTACGGAAAACCAATCCACGCAACAATGCCACGCAGGAATGAAATTAAGAGCATTTTTTATTAGACTGCTTAGTCAATTACTATTTAAGCGTACTTCTTCGTTCAGTTCTTTAGCAGAAGATAATTCTATATCAAGTTCGGCAAATATCTGCACTAAAGCTACAGATAAATCATTGATCATTTTGTCGGTATGGGCAGGGGTTGGGATGATGCGGAGGCGTTCCGTACCTCTCGGCACGGTTGGAAAATTGATATGTTGAACGTAAATACCGTATTTATTAAGGAGCATATTTGAGGCTTTCGCCGTTTTAATCGGATCACCAATAATTATCGGCACTATATGACTTTCATTTTTCAAATACGGTATATTAAAACGTTCAAAAGAATTTTTAAGTTTTGCAACTACTTCTTGATGTTTTATTCGTTCTTCATTCGATTCTTTAAGATGTCTAATACTATGCGTTGCAGCGGTAGAAATTACCGGCGGCAATGAAGTAGTGAAAATAAACCCTGGAGCGGTTAGTCTTATAGAGTCAACTAAATTATGGTTGCTAGTGATATAACCGCCGATAGTACCATATGCTTTGGCAAGTGTCCCTTGAATAATATCGATTTGATCACTACAATTAAGAAGCTCGGCAATACCGCCACCCCGTTTACCGTATAAACCGACCGTATGAACTTCATCGATAAAGGTTAAAGCATTATATTTTTTGGCTAAGTTGATTATATCTTTGATAGGTGAGAAAAAACCGTCCATAGAGTAAGCCGATTCAAAAACAACAATTTTCGGTCTATTAATATCGACTGATTGTAAAAGCTCTTCTAGATGCTTAACATCTAAATGTTTATATATATATTTCTCGGCTCTTGAACTTGTAATCCCTGCAATTATTGATGCATGATTTAGCTCATCGGAGAAAAATACTATATCCGGCATGATTTTAGCAAGACTTGCAAGCGTTGTATCATTTGCAACAAAACCGGATGTAAAAACTAAAGCTGCTTGCTTTTTGTGTAAATTTGCAAGTTCTTTTTCAAGCCCAAGAATGGCAATATTATTACCGCCGATATTGCGAGTTCCACCTGATCCAACACCGTATTTTAGCAAGGCATCTATAGAAGCGTGCATTACTTTTGCATGTTTACTCATACCCAAATAGTCATTAATGCACCACATAACTATTTGTTTATTAGCGTGTTCTGCAAAAGGAAAATTATCGGCTTGTCTTTTTAAGGCCTTAAATTCTCGATATCTTCCTTCGCTTTTGATCTTATCTATATGTTTGCTAAATATAATATCGTAATAAGACATTTTCTCGATGTCATTCCCGCGTAGGCGGGAATCCAATTTGATTAATTATAAAATTCTATAATCAGATATTTTGAATGTTCTTTCTAGATTCCCGCCTACGCGGGAATGACATCGAACAGAACAATACTTCCAAACTCACGTTTGCAGCTATTCTACATTAAAATTAAAAAAGTTTAAAGTTATAATATGGCTTTTTGTACAATATCGTTTAATCTCTTTGAAAATGCACCTGTATCAGCAACCGGTTCACCCTCTAAAATACAGGCTTGATCAAATATTAGATTAACCAATTCTTCATTATTTTTATTATTTGCTTTTAAGTCGTTAAAGATTTTCTCTATGATTTTATTTTTAGGGTTTAACTCTAGATTTTTAGCTGAGGCATTAGCTATTTGTTTCTGTTCAATCAAAAATCTCTCCATACGAATATCCATAGCAGCGTCGCTAACGGCAAGACAAGCAGGACTTGAAGTAAGTTTTTTAGAGATCTTAACTTCTTTTACCAACTCCCCCAGTATCTCTTTAAAATAATCTGTTAGCAATTTATATTCATCATCGGATTTTTTACTATCTGTATTTTTCTCCTCAGATTGTGAAGTAGTTTGCTCTACATCGATATCGCTTCTTGTCGCTGATTTAATAGCATGTTCTTTATATTTGCTATTAACATTTACCCAAAAATCATCCACTGTATCGGTAAAAAGTAATACATCGATTTTTTTACTTAACAACCCTTCGATTTGTGGGCTTGAAAGTAATTTATCGGGGTTATCACCGCTTAAATAATATATAGTACTCTGCCCTTCTTTAAAATTCGCTATATATTCGTCAAGGCTGATCATTTTATTATGCAAGGCACTTCTGAATATGCATACCTCTAATAATTTTTCATGGTTGGTAGTAGCCTCACATAAACCCTCTTTTAAAGCACCGCCGAAATTAGCCCAAAACTTATTATATTCTTCAGGTGATTCCTCTTTCTTTTTTCTAAGCTCGCCAAGCACTCTTTTTGTGATAGCATTTTTGATTTTCTCAAGCACGCTATTATGCTGCAGTGATTCACGGCTAATATTTAGTGGTAAATCTTCTGAATCAACCACGCCTCGTAAAAATCTTAAATATGACGGGATTAAATCTATATTCTCATCAGATATAAATACTCTTTTTATATATAATTTTACTCGCCTTTTGCGATCAGGGTGGAATAAATCAAATGTTTTGCTTGATGGAATGAAAAGTAGGTTAGTAAATTCTATAGCTCCCTCGTTTTTATTATGCATAGTTATCCAAGGGTCATCAATGGCATAAGATAGACTTTTGTAGAATTCTTTATATTGTTCTTCCGTAATTTCCGATTTCGGTCTTGTCCATAATGCAGAAGCTGAATTAAGCTGGATTTCATTATTACCAGCTTCATCAAAGAAATATATTGGTACTGCTATGTGATCGGAATAGCTTTTAACGATGTGTTTTAATCTAAAATGATCAAGGAATGTATCTTCTTCCTTTTTGATATGTAAAATGATTTCCGTGCCTCTTGTGAACTCTTTATCTGAATCTGAGACAGTATATTCACCAAGCCCGTCTGATTCCCAAATATGGACTTTATCTTCCCCAGCTTTTCTTGAGGTTACAGTCACTTTATCGGCTACCATAAAGCTTGAATAAAATCCAACACCAAATTGACCAATTAGCATATTGTCTTTTTTAGAATCACCGGATAGGCTTTTAAGAAAATTTGCCGTACCCGATCTTGCAATAGTACCGAGATTTTCAATTAAATCGTCTTTATTCATGCCGATGCCGTTATCACGGATAATGATTTGTCCGTTATCTTTATCGACTTTAACCGTAATTTTAAAATTGCTATCGCCGGCTACTAATTCACTATTACTTTGAGATAAATAACGTAATTTATCACAAGCATCCGAAGCATTGGAAATTAACTCCCTCATAAAAATCTCTTTATTACTATAAAGAGAGTGAATCATTAAATTTAAAATCTTGCCAACCTCGGCATCAAATTTCTTTTTTTCTTGTATCATAATTATTCCAGTTAATAAATTATTTTTTCGTCATATGACTGCTTATGTCATTCCTGCGAAAGCAGGAATCTAGAAAATAATAAATATAAACTGGATTCCCGCATAGGCGGGAATGACATTGGAAGTCTAGCAACAACTGCACCTTATTTAATATAGGAATTAATAATCAAATTTAAATAGTCTTCATTAATATTTTTTATCAATATCGTTTTTAAGCTATGAGTATGACCTTTAATAATTTCGATATTACTACGTGATAATTTCCATTCTTTTGCTAAATAATTTATGATTTCTGCATTCGCTTTACCTTGTTCCGGTATTGCTTTTATAGATAATTTTAGATATGGGATATTATTAATAATTACAAAATTGCTAATTAGATTTTGTTTAGAATTAGGCTTTACTTTAAAACTAAGTAAAGCCTGATGTGAAGAAGAATTGTAATTGTAGAATTTATCCATGAATATTTTTTATCATATTTGCTTATTATATAAAAAAAGAATCCTTGAAAAACTTTGCTTAAACTGATATCATGCTTACCATGAATGTTTAGCACCCTTAGCTCAGCTGGATAGAGCAACAGATTTCTAATCTGTGGGTCAGAGGTTCGAATCCTTTAGGGTGCGCCATTCTGCATTTCTCGGTATTTCTAAAAACGTATCAAACCGCAGATGCAGCATAAAATCAAGCTTTTGACCGTTTAACTGAATATTAATTGTCTTTCACCAAGTCTCTAAACTAAGCAGCTTTTCTCTTTCTTCTAAATAGTATAATGTATCACCTTATAAAACGAAATATTAAAAATATTTCTCAAGTTTATTAATTAAAGCTTTAATTTCTTTTGTGTTAACTAATATTTAATAATCATGATATCACAAGTATCGTTCCATATGTAGACATAAATATGAAAATTTGCTTAATGGAGCTAATAATGGATTAAAAGAAGAAATGATTATTAATACCCTCACAGAACTATCATCAGACCATTCTGGTGTAATGCTTAATTTAAAACCGAGTAATAACGAAAAAGAGTTTAAAGAAAAATTAGAAAAGATTATTAATACTTATGAAAAATGGAATGCAAATCCTGAAAACAAAAAAGCAATTTCTCAAGAACTCAAAAAAGAATTAGAGAATCTAGATATATGGTGCAAAGAAACAGCTAAAAAAGATAATTCGCATGTTTTTAAAAATATTGGACAAGTTATAAAACATAGTTTTAAAGCTTTGGCTAACATAGGAAATAAAGAAGCTTTCAAAAAAGAACAGAAAGAAGTAGGTATTTTATATGGATGCTATAATACATGCTAATAAAAATACTAAACAAACACTAGAACGCATAAGGGCTACTATTAACAAACATAAATCTCCCCTTCCTCATTTCTTATTACTACTCCCAAGAATATATCGCAAAAAAGCAAACGAGGATCTGTAGAAAGATAAATAATAATTACTCGAAGCTGGTAAATGTATCGATAATCGTCTACTAGGGTGTGCGCCATTAACCGAAAACCAACAAGCCGCCTTAATCTCGTTTATTTTCAACTGTGGGGCTGGGGCATTTCAAGCATCAACATTGCAGCAAAAGCTAAACCGAGGGGAATATGCAAACGCTGCTAACGAGTTACTGCGATAGATGTGTGCTAAAGGCGGTCTTAAGCTGCAAGGCTTAGTGAAACGTCGGCAATATTATAGATTATAATTATTACTAATTATTAAAACTTTTGATTATTTCCTGTAATTCTCTAATAATATGCTTAAACTAATAGATATTACAGGAAACCTGCTATAAATATTTATCAATTAAGCAGACATCACCGGAGAAGGAGCAAAAGATTTTGTCGGATAATTTCCACTTTCTTGCTTCAATTTTTCAAAATGAAATATACCAAATCCAATACTTGTTGGAATCATAATAATTAATACTTCCCAGTTTCTAAAGGTTTTTATTAAGTGAGGAAAACCAAAAGAGCTAATAACATACATACAAGCAGTTGATACAGCATGTGTAAATGTTACGGAAGTAAAGCGTTTAAAGATTGGAAAATGTCTAAAACAATTTGGTACAGCCGGCATAACATTAAGGGCAAAAGCCATGATAAGTGCTTGAATATAAATTAATAATATTTCCTAATGCCTAATTACAAATCAGAGGAATCTCTAATATATTAGACCAAACTTTATCCCAACCTTTTGTATGAGAAATATTAGGAAAAGTTTGCTTTTTTACACACGGTGAGTTACTTGCTTTTACGTAAAGTGCTGCTATGAAAGGCGGGACTCTTTTGTCATCCATGCCGGAGAGATGTAATTGAGGGATATTATTAACCTGTTTTGCATAATTTATCGGGTTTAAGGATTTAACTAAGTAACCACGATAATTATGATATTTATCAAACTTTTTAGTATCTAAATTACCGGCAATCGTTATAATATCTTTAACATTACTATTTTGAGCGGCAATTAATATTGTAAGCCCGCCGCCACCGGAGAAGCCGACTAAGCTAAATTTTTGTCCGTTATTGATAATATTTATGACATTGTTAATTGAATCTACAACTTCCTGCCCCATTCTTTTATCTAACCAATAATCGCTAATGCATTTTGGGTTCATGTCTAAAGGAGTATATTGGCAAGGTCTTGCTATATAAACAATATTCGGTCTTTTATCCATTGTAGCAAGCTTTAAGAGCATCGGATTAACGGGAGTAGGGTTGTCGGAATTAGCAGATCCATCCGCAAGATGTCCATCTCCTTCAATATAGAATACAAAAGGTAGGTTACGGTCGGTAATACGCTGATAAGTCGTAAGAGTAAAATCACCACCGTTTACTAGCCCCATCTGAAAGTTATTTTGAGTTGCTATATCTTGCGAATGCTTTACCCTTCTAGCTACATCATGAGTAGTAGAACACCCTGAAAGAAATATTGGTATTAAAAATATTATTGCCCAAATAAAATTTTTCATAACAATTTTGATTAAAACGGTATTTCGTCGTCTAAGTCGCTATGGTCAAAGGAATGATTTTTAGTTTCAGGATGTTTATATTCGCTATGCCCTGAATCTTGATTATGATTATTAGAGTTTTTACTATCTAATAATATTAATTGTGAATTAAAGTTTTGTAACACAACTTCCGTGGTATATTTTTCTTGACCTGAATTATCATTCCACTTACGGGTTTGCAATGAACCTTCAATATATAATTTGCTACCTTTTGTGACATAGCGTTCTACAACAGATACTAACCCTTCACTAAATATCACTACTCTATGCCATTCAGTGCGTTCTTTTCGTTCGCTGGTAATGCGATCTTTCCAAGTTTCGGTTGTTGCTAAGGAAAGATTAATGATTTTTTTTCCTTCGCCCGTAGTTCTCATTTCCGGATCACGCCCTACATTACCTATTAATATTACTTTATTTAAACTACCTGCCATTAATACCTACTTTTAAATATTACTATTGCAATAATAAAATAAAAGAGCCTATAATACTACAGGTTTTTTAAAAAATATCTCAAAAATTTTGTAGTGAAGTGATTATGAACCAAGAATACATTAAGGTACGCGGTGCTAAAGAGCATAATCTAAAAAATATAAATGTTAATATTCCAAGGAATAAATTTGTTGTTATCACCGGCCTTAGCGGTTCAGGCAAGTCTTCTTTAGCGTTTGATACTATTTATGCAGAAGGTCAAAGGCGATATGTTGAAAGTTTATCTTCATATGCAAGGCAATTCTTACATTTACAAAATAAACCTAATGTAGAATCTATTTCCGGATTATCGCCTGCTATTGCAATTGACCAAAAAACTACTTCCAAAAATCCACGTTCTACGGTTGGAACTATAACGGAAATTTACGATTATCTTAGGTTATTATATGCAAGGGTGGGTATTCCTTACTCTCCGGCAACCGGTCTTCCGATACATAGCCAAACAGTTTCCGAGATGGTAGATATAATTAACGAACTACCTAAGGGTACGAAAATATATTTACTCGCTCCTATTGTTAGAGGACATAAGGGTGAGTTCAAGCGTGAAATTATGAATTTGAAAAAGCAAGGCTTTCAGAAATTAATAGTTAACGGGGAAGTTTGCGAAATTGATGATTTACCGAAACTTGATAAAAATAAGAAGCATAATATAGAAGTGATCGTTGATAGAATAGTTCTAGACGAAAGTTTAGGTAATAGACTTGCAGATAGCTTAGAGAGTTCGTTAAATCTTGCCGAGGGTATTACTTATTTGGAAATTGTAGAATTACCGCCGGCAGTTAAGAGCGAGTTTGAAAAAAATCAGCGTATTACTTTTTCCGAGCAATATTCTTGTCCGGTATCGGGTTTTCAGCTTACTGAAATAGAGCCTCGAATCTTTTCTTTTAATAGTCCTTTTGGAGCATGTCCTAAATGTGAAGGGATAGGTAAGGAGTTTTTCTTTGATAGAGATTTAATAGTGCCGGATCAAAGAATTGCTATTAAAGACGGTGCAATAGTGCCTTGGGGTAGTACAGCTTCTAAATTTATCCTAGAGACATTAAAGGCTCTTGCCGATCATTATAAATTTTCTATTGAAGTACCTTTTGTAAGTTTATCACAAAATGTTAAGGATATTTTATTTGAAGGTTCAGGAGAAGAGGCAATAAAGTTTGAATTTCACGATGGTTCTAAAACGCAAATAATAAAACAACCTTTTGCCGGTATAATACCAAGTTTGCAAGAAAAGGACCGTACTATAGAATCGGTTTTAATTAAAGAAGAACTAGCTAAATTTAAGTCAGAGCATAAATGTACTGCTTGTTCAGGGTTTAGATTAAAAGACGAAGCATTATGCGTTAAAATAGCAAATTTTCATATAGGCGAAGTAGCAGGTATGAGTATTGCAGCCTTGCAAAAATGGTTTAGTCACTTAGAAGAAAAATTAAATAAAAAGCAATTATTTATTGCTGAGCGTATACTCAAAGAAATTACCGAGAGATTAAAATTTCTTATGAATGTCGGGCTTGATTATCTAACGTTATCACGAGAAGCAGGTACTTTATCGGGGGGGGAAAGTCAGCGTATTCGTCTTGCATCTCAAATAGGTTCAGGACTGAGCGGTGTTTTATATGTACTTGATGAGCCGTCTATTGGTCTTCATCAACGAGATAATACAAGATTAATTGAGACACTAAAAAGGCTTAGAGATTTGGGTAATACCGTTTTGGTAGTTGAGCATGATGAAGAAACAATATATGAAGCAGACCATATTATTGATATAGGACCGGGAGCCGGTATTCACGGCGGTCGTGTTATTGCGGAAGGAAATGCTGAAGAAATAAAGAATTGTGAAGAAAGTATCACAGGTAGGTATCTAAGTGGTCGTCAAACAATCAAAGTGCCGTCTGAAACAAGAGTAGGGCATGATAATAGGGCAATTGAATTACTTGGGGCGGTTTCCAACAATTTAGATAATGTTGATATCAAAATTCCGCTTGGTACTTTTACTGTTATAACGGGAGTATCGGGAAGCGGTAAATCAAGCTTGATGATTCATACTCTATATAAAGCGGCTCTAAAGCATTTAGAGCCAACTAGCAAAGTATTTCCCGGCAAATATAGAGAGTTAAAAGGACTTGAATATATTGATAAAATTATCGATATTAATCAATCTCCGATAGGTAGAACTCCTCGTTCAAACCCTGCGACTTATACAGGTGCCTTTACCCATATTAGGGATTGGTTTGTGGAGTTACCTGAATCAAAAGCTAGAGGGTATAAAGTAGGCAGATTTTCGTTTAACGTTAAAGGTGGTAGATGTGAAGCATGCCAAGGTGATGGGCTAATAAAAATAGAGATGCATTTCCTACCTGACGTATATGTAAAGTGTGATATTTGTAACGGTCACAGATATAATAGAGAAACGCTTGAAATAAAATATAAAGGTAAATCTATTGCCGATATTTTGATGATGACTGTAGAAGATGCGATGCAGTTTTTTGAAAAAATACCGTTAATCTATGAAAAATTAATTACCTTAAATGAAGTGGGTCTAGGCTATATTAAAATCGGTCAGTCTGCTACTACTCTTTCAGGTGGTGAAGCACAACGCGTTAAGCTTGCTAAAGAATTATCAAGACGTTCAACCGGTAAAACGCTTTATATACTTGATGAACCGACTACGGGATTACATATCGACGATATTAATAAATTGTTAAAAGTGTTACATAAACTTGTTGATATGGGCAATACCGTTTTAGTTATCGAGCATAATTTAGATGTTATAAAAACTGCAGATTATATTATTGACGTCGGTCCTGAAGGTGGCGACAAAGGCGGTAAGATAGTTGTATGTGGCACCCCTGCCGACATCGCTGCCTGTGAGGAAAGCCATACCGGTAGATATTTAAAGCAATATTTGGTGTGATCTAATATAAATAGTAAGTTACTCTATATAATTTGCTATTTGATGTATTTCTAAATTATCCTTAACACTCATCCCTTGATTTCGTTAAGAAAAATTAATCTAATCCTTGCTATTTTCTAAAAATTATCATGTTTTATGGTTTTTTGTAGAATAATTATAAAAGAAGAAATTAATGAAAGTTACATTTAATAGTATTGAAAAAACTTATAATTTATTAACTACCGAAGAATGGATAGATAAACAAGATCCAAAGCAACGCTTGGAACAATTAAACAAAAAACTAGCGAAAGCTAGTGATCCAAAAGAAAAAATTAATTTAGAAAAGGCCATAACAACCTTAGAAGAAAATGCTAAAAGTAATCCCATGACTTTAAAAAAAGCTGGAATAAACCAAGACGATGCTGAAATATATTATATAAAGAGGGCTTTAATAAAAAGTCTAGTGATACATTAAAAGAATTATTAGAAAATAATTTTGATCAATTAAATACTAATGATGTTTTTGAAAAAATACATAAGCAATATTTAAGTACAAATACACGCCTTAAAAAAATCTTATTAGTAAAGAACTATGTAAGGAATATTGCCATATTGTCGAAAATCGCTGACTTATATAAGGAGAATGGCGGTTTAAATTCTTTAGAAATGGCTAAAAAAGTATCTACTTACTTTGGAAATTTAGAAGATATAAAAAGTTACTTAAAAACTGTTAATTATGATACAAAAGAAACAATAGAATTGAGTTTTCAATTTAATTTACCACAAACATTGTCTTCCAAAACATTAGAATTTTTTCAAATTTTAAATAAATCTGGAAGAGACTCATTATATATTTTCAGTAATGCACACTTACTGGAAAAAACTGAAAAATTTCAAAAAATTCTTAAAGAAAATAAATTAAATGATTTTCAGCAGATAACTAAAAATGATTTAAAGAATTAGTAAATCAAGTAACTGAAATAGTAATTAAAGAATCTTATAAGTACAACGCAGAAGAATTATCAGAAGAAAATAAATTACATGCAAAAAATTTAGCTAATTTTTCTTTAAAAGGAAAACTAGATAATAATAGTTTTCAAAAAGCATTGAACTTTATAAAAGAATATTATATGCCTGATATTAATTTTGATATAGAGGTAACAGGCAAAAAGTATAATTTTCCTAAATTACCTGCCGATGATATGAAAGGTTTTATGCTTGGTAAATTTAGTAATTCTTGCCAATCTATAGGACATGATTCCGAAAGATGTATTTTAGACGGTATGAGTAAAGCAAATGCCGGTTTTTATATAATTACGGATGATAAAGGAAATATAAGAGCTCAGTCATATGCTTGGCTTGCTGGAGAGGGAAAAAAGAATGAAAAAGCCACTTCTATGTATGGTACTAGATTCATTTGAGCATTTAGGGAAAGAAGATAAATTATTATTTGTACCTATAATAAATAAATTGAGAGAAGCATTACAAAAACAAGCATTAAATTTATATGTAGGATGTGGCGGACAAACTCCTAAACTTGATATAAACACTATACTTCATCCAAAACCAATGGAGCAAGATTTATATATGGCGATGCAACAAATGTTTATCCTATTACAAGAGAAGTACCAACAATAGAATTAAACTTAGGAAAAAATGCTAATAACCAGGTTAATCAATATTCTACTATTGAAGAGCTAAAAACTGTAAAAACTGATAGTAAATTACTACAACAAATTATAATAAGTAAGCAAATGAACCGAGATGTAACAGAAGAGGAAATATCGTTGCTTAACATAGGTTTTACTTTTGCACAAATTTCGAATATAGAAAACAATAAACAAGAATGCTTTGTTGAAAATGACGATAATATAAAAAGTTTGACTGACGCCGGTGTTAGTGTGAAAGAATTACTTGCAATGAAACCAAGTCAGCAGAAACTCTTTATTGAAAATAGTTATAAGGTAAAAAGCTTATCTAAGGCCAGGCTCATTACGAAAGAATTGTTTAATGTGATAACAGGCCAACAAGAATCAGGTAATACAAATGAAAATGATTTAACTCAGTTCGATAATACGGATCACAATGCATTAACAGTAGAGTTGATAGGTGATGCTACAGAACAAGCTTAGGTGAGCGTGGAATACAATTCAAGTATAATAGAATTCTTGCATAACATAGCTAATAAGGAGAGATCCTTTTGGAGACAAATAAGTTATGCAAGAATTCTAATGCTTATGGTCATGGTGGTGAGTATAGAAGCCTAGAGCAGAAAGTGCATTTGAGAATTCAGAGTTAGGAGTTATTGCATTTGGTATTCCGCTGCAACATATGTGACCGTTTAAGCATATCACTTGATCGGAGTTTTTTATTACAGTAAATAAATCATGAGAAATCATAAAAACCGTAATATTGAGCTTTTTACGAATCAAATTAATAAGCTGATAAAATTCTTGTTGGCTTGTTACGTCTAAAGACTGTAACGGTTCATCTAAAATAATTAAGTCGGGATTATTAACTATTGAACATGCAAGAACTACCTTTTGAAACTGCCCTCCTGAGAGCTTAGAAATTTCTTGATCTTTTATATGTTCCAAATCAATAAATGAGTTAATCTCTTTAATATTGTTATTAAAATTACTCGGTGCTAACAACTCTAAAAAATTTTTTACTGTAATAGGTAAATCAGGGGTTAATCCGAACTTCTGCGGTACATATCCAATTTTTAGTTTGGAATCAATTATAATCTCGCCGCTTGTATGTTTTTCAAGTCCAAGCATTAAGCGTACTATGGTAGTTTTACCTGCACCGTTAGGTCCGATTAAAGTAGTGATATTATTTTTTTTGACAGTGAAACTAACGTTATTTATCAGCAATTTATTACCGAATTTTTTAGATACGTTACGAAACTCGATTATAGGTTTTTGCATGTGTCAGTTCACTTCTGTCATCCCGTAGCTTGACCACGGGATCCAGTAATAAATACTAAAGTTATTAATGTTTTAAGTTATTTTTCTAGATCCCGTGGTTAAGCCACGGGACGACACAGTGGGCAATAAATAGCATTCATTAAATAGAATAAATGCCGATTAGTGTTGCCTCGGCAAGTAAATGTTTTTGCAGGGCTAATACTAAATCTGGCTTGCTAGCATTCTCATCAAGTTCAAGATAATCATTTAGGGCATATAGTTTAAAAAAATAACGATGAGGTTTGCCGGCAGGTGGACAAGGACCGCCGTATTTTTTTTCTTGCCAGCTATTATTTTAAATTTTAATACTACTATCTATTTGTCCTTCTGAAAGCTTAGTAATAGAAGCAGAAATATTATATATTACCCAATGATCCCATATACCGTGTGGCGGTGCTATTTCTACCGGTGCATCCGGATCATCCATTATAAGTGCAAAAGATTTAGTATCTGAAGGAGCATTACTCCACTCTAAGATGCGGTGAAACATTTTGTCCTTTACAAGTAAATTTATCAGGAATGCGATCATTATGTTTAAATTCCGTACTTGTTATTATGAAAGTCATAGGTTGCTCCTTTTGTTATAACGTCATTGCGAGCAGCCATAAGCTGCGTGGCAATCTCATGAAATAATAAAATTCCTGAGATTGCTTCGGCAATTACTTCGTAATTTTCCTCGCAATGACGTTTTGTCTATCAATTCACAACTTGCCATTGTCCGTCAGGTTGGCGGCATGCATTACCGTATGCTTTTTGTTGTTTTCCGCCTATTACAACTGTTTGAGTGTACTCACGGCAATATTGACCAGTGCTATTTCTATAAGTTTTATTAGGTGTTACGTAACCGTAATTGCCGTTATCCGGATTACGCCATTCTACGTTACTACCACTAGGAGCTGTTTCTAAAGCTCTCTGTGAGGTAAGCTCTGCAAGTCTTCTATCCTGTTCATCCATACCTGCACCGATTTGTCCACCAAGAACTGCTCCAAGTAATGCACCTACACCTACTCCAACAAGCTGTCCTTTGCCCTTACCGAATTGAGAACCAAGTAATGCGCCGCCAGCACCGCCAAGAAGTGTTCCTGTACCTTGTTTATTCATACCGCCCGGACCGTTACAGGCTTGTAACATAGAAGTTGCAAGAGCTATAATCATAATTTTAGATAATAGTTTCATATAATTCTCTCTAAATTAATATATAATTAATAAGTATATGGTTTTTAGAATTTTGTAAAGCTAAAACTAGATTCTGTGAACAAAATTTAAATTATTTGTATTTTATAAAATATTATTTTTAATTTTGTTCACAGAACCTCATTATAATTGAATTTTATATTTTCTTTGTTAAACTACAAATAAATAAATTGGAAAGATTTGTCATGGATACTAATAGCCGTAATCGGTTAATAAAATCGGCATCTTATTTATCGGTTACTACGGCATTAATTATTTTAAGTATAAAATTATATGCTTGGGTTGTTACCGATTCACAATCAATCCTTGCTTCTTTAATGGATTCAATGCTTGATATAACTTCCTCCTTTATTAATCTAATAGCTTTAAGATTTGCCCTGCAACCGCCAGATCATCATCATCGATTCGGGTATGAAAAACTGCAGGATTTAACAATTTTTTCTCAATCGATATTTTTCTTTGCTTCAGCTTTTTTTGTAGGCTTTTCTTCGGTTAAATCTTTATTTGAAAAAACAAAACCGGAGAATATTAGCGACGGTACTACTGTAATGTATGTATGTATATTCTTAACAATTATTTTAGTGTTTTACCAAACTTATGTAATTAAAAAAACAGAATCGGAAATAGTAAAAGCCGATAAGCTTCATTATTTCACGGACTTACTAACTAATGTTATAGTAATTATCTCTATAAATTTAAGTGATTATTTTTGGTTTGTTGACCCATTATTTGGTGTAGTTATTTCGTTATATATATTTCACTCTTCTTATTCTTTATTTAAAAAGGCATTTAAAAATTTAGTAGATCATGAATTACCCGAACAAGACAGACAAAAAATTATCTCGATAGTGAATAACCATTTAGGGGCAAAAGGTATGCACGAAATGAAAACTAGATATGCCGGTCAAAAAGCTTTTATCCAGTGCCATCTGGAAATGGACGGCAATATGTCGCTTTATAATGCTCATAAAATTAGCGATGAGATTGCTTTTGAAATATTGCAGGAATTTCCGGAGGCTGAAATAATTATCCACCAAGATCCTTTTGGAATCGAAGAACACGTAAAGTACCGTGAATATATTGTTAGATAAAGAAGCTAATTTTAATAATTTTTTCATGGAGCAAGCTTTAAAACAAGCAAAGATTGCTTTTGATAAAAATGAAGTCCCGGTCGGAGCGGTAGTTGTAGATAGGTTAAATCAGAAAATTATTGCTAGTACCCATAACAATACGGAAGAAAAAAATAACGCTCTTTATCATGCTGAAATTATTGCTATTAATGAAGCATGTAATCTTATATCTTCTAAAAATTTAAATGATTATGATATTTACGTTACTTTAGAACCTTGTGCTATGTGTGCGGCAGCTATAGCTCATAGCAGGTTAAAACGTTTATTTTATGGGGCTTCTGATTCCAAGCACGGAGCAATCGAAAGTAATTTGCGATATTTTAACAGTAGTGCTTGTTTTTATAGACCGGAAATATATAGCGGAATTCTTGCCGAAGATTCGGGGCTATTAATGAAAGAGTTTTTTAAGAGGATAAGAACTGTTATTTCTAGCCACAGAATGACATAAAGAAGTAAGAAAACATGCTAAAACTATTAACCCCCTATTATTTTAATAAATTATCAAAGGTTATAATACCTATATTAGCTATATCTACTTGCGTAATGATGATTATAGGTCTTTATTTAGCCCTCATAGTTTCGCCGGTAGATTATCAGCAAGGTGATTTTGTACGCATTATGTATGTTCATGTCCCTGCCTCTTGGATGGCTCTTGGTGTTTATGTTTTCATGGCAGTATGCAGCTTTAGCTGTTTAGTATGGAAAACTACTATTAGCTATTTGCTAGCCGTAGCTTCTAGTTACGTTGGGGCTACTTTTACTTTGATTAGTTTAGTAACAGGTTCTTTATGGGGAAAACCTATATGGGGGACATGGTGGGTTTGGGATGCAAGACTTACCTCAATGCTCATATTATTTTTATTATATTTAAGCTATATTATTATGGTGAATAGTGCGGATAATATAAGAAAGGCACAAAATCCTTCTTCTATTATTGCTCTTATCGGACTGATTAACATACCGATAGTAAAATTCTCGGTAAATATTTGGTATAGTCTGCATCAGCCTGCTAGTGTTTTAAGGCTAGGGAGTCCAACTATTCACTCTTCAATGCTAAAGCCTTTAATTATCATGTTTATTAGTTTTATATTATATTTTCTATTAGTATTACTTTTAAGAACTGCTATATTAATCGACAAAATCAAAAACAGATAATAAAATGACTTATGTTGTAACCGATGAATGCGTAAAATGTAAATATACCGATTGTGTTGAAGTATGTCCTGTAGATTGTTTTTATGAAGGTGAAAGGGAAGATGATTTTATGTTAGTCATTAATCCTGATGAATGTATAGATTGCGGCGTTTGTGTTCCTGATTGTCCTATAGGTGCTATTAAACCTGAATCACCGGGGTTAATAGAATGGGTAGAACGTGCAAAAGATTTTATAGAAAATAAAGGATGGAAAAATATTACCAAAAAAAAAACTGCTTTGCCTGATGCCGATAAATTTAAAGATGAGAAAGATAAGTTTAATAAATACATAGGTTCTGTGAAGATTTCTAATTGATTTGTTATTTTGAGATATTTTTAAGCGAAAATTATAAGATTTTTGAATGAATAGGATTAACTATTCATTCAAAAATCTTATACATGAATTAACTATATGTGTTTATTTTATCACAAAACTTAATAAAAGTTTTATTATGTGAATCTAATTGCCGATTAAATATAGAACTAAAAAATATAATATGTTATATATGCCATTAAGATAATGTTTAATTATTTAATTTGAGGTGCTAATCATGAAAAAGTTACTTTTAATAGCTGCTACAAGTGCAACAATTTTGTCTTCTAGCGTATCATTTGCTGAGGGCATGGATCATGAGTGGTATTTAAGAATAGATACCGGTGCAGCAATGTTTAATGAAGAAAAAGATAAGGCAACCGGTGTTAAATTAAAATCTAATACAACTGTTCCAGTTGCTTTAGGTATCGGTTATTATATTTCCGAAAACTTTAGAGCCGATTTAACTTTAGGTACTATAATCGGTGGTAAGTTAAAGAAATCCGGAGCTGCGACTAATGCACCTTTTACCCGTACTAATGTTTCAGCAAGCCATAAACCTACTATTACACGTTTACTTATTAACGGTTATGTAGATTTAACTAATTTTGATATGTTCGATGTTTTTGCTGGTGCCGGTGTTGGTCCTGCATTAGTTAAAGAAAAAATTACATATAATGGGATAACCGGTCTTTCATCTAACACTAAAAACAGAACTAATATTTCTTACAAGCTAACTTTAGGTACTTCTGCACAAATTGCCGACGGTGTTAAAGTAGAACTAGCTTATAGCTGGATAGATGATGGTAGAACAAAAAGTAAGAATGTAATTTACCAAGGAACAAGTGTACCAACCGGTGGTATGCATTATCAAAGCCATAACTTAACAGCCGGTATAAGATTTGATATATAATTAACAAGAATATATTAATAGTTTTAGGTAATAACCTAATATCATACCGTGGCTTACGGTATCTAGAAATAAAAAAAAAAAGACTGGATTCCGGTGGTGGTTAAGCCACGGAGTGATATTAGATGACAACTCAGAAATGTCACTTAAAGCTATTTTTTATCGAATTTAGGTAACAATTGTAAAATTATTATCTAATATCGTTTTTACTAACAACTAATAAAATTTAAAGGAAAAATTTAACAATATGAAAAAATTACTTTTAATAGCAGCTGCAAGCACCGCACTTTTAACTTCTGGTCTTTCATTTGCTGATTGCGATATGAATTCTTCTGTAGCTTCATCTACTAATTCATCGATGTCATCATCTGTGGAAAATCAATGGTATTTAAAACTTAATGCCGGTGGTGTGATTTTTAACAAAACAAAACCTAAAGGAGCAGATTTTAAGTTAAATAATATAAAGTCTAATACAGGATTTACAGGTGAGATCGGTGCGGGTTACTATATCATGGATAATCTAAGAACCGATTTAACAATTGGAACGGTAGCAAGTAGTAATTTAAAGAAATCAAAAACTTATCCAGACGGTAATTCTTTCTCAGTAAAAAATAAACCTACTATTGTAAGTGTATTACTTAACGGTTATGTTGATTTCGTCGATTTAAGCATGTTTAAAGTATTTGCAGGTGCAGGTGTTGGTGCTGCTTTTGTAAAGGAAAAAATTAACTCTAAAGATATTAAAGGTGGTGTAACTGACACTTTCAACGGTACTACTAAAAACAAAACTAACTTTGCTTATCAATTATCTTTAGGAACTTCATTTGAAGTTGCACAAGGTGTAAAAGCTGAACTAGTTTATAGCTGGAGAGATTATGGTAAAACAAAAAATACCACCAAAACTATTGACGGGGATAAAGTTAAATTTGGTGGAACCCGTTATAAAGGTCATAACTTAATTGCAGGATTAAGATTTGATATGTAATTAGTCTGAAATCTTTTTACAAGCTATTAACACGAAAAAGGAGTCTTTATTAAAGACTCCTTTTTTTGTTTGTATGTTTTGGTATTGCCTACGTGGATACTGAGACGTCATGAGCTAAGCGACTGCAAGGTATTATCGCATGATTCAGCTTTTTTGTCATTGCGAGGAAAATTACGAAGTAATTGACGAAGCAATCCAGTAAAAAATTCTGATTTACAGTATTTTGATTATTTTTCCTAGATCCTACGGCTGCAGAGTTGTTGTATGGTTAGCCCGTACGATGTCATTCCCGCGGAAGCGGGAATCCAGAAAAATAACTTCAATATTGATATACATATTTGGTAAACTAAAAAAACTTGTTTTTTGATGTTTTACTAGATTCCCGCTTCTGCGGGAATGACATAAACTGAGCCAGGCAACAACACCTACAAGCTTGCAGAGTTATAGTAGAGATGGCATTGATATTCATGCCAACAAACTCTTAATCTAAAGACTCTTTTTGCCTTTATAAAACGTTACGTTTATTTGATGTATTGCTGCAAAGCCTAAATAAATTTTAATACGTTCTAGAATAATATCTTGATAATAAGGTAATTCTGCTGCAGTAGCATTATCTTCAGCTTGTATAAACAGCGTATTAATCTTTTGTTTTTTATAAGTATAGGTGGTGATTTTTAAAGGTAATGCTTTAGTGCTGAAGTTAAACCCGACTATTTTATTCCAGTTAATCATGATTTCAGGCAGCAATGGATGTTGTTTAGCAAATATACGCCTAACTATTTTATCGATATCCTCTTTAATTAGCTTCATTTTAATAAACTCTGCACTGTTAAAGTTATGACGGCTAAAGCAAGCATTATAGATATTACGGGAAAATGTAAAGATGTAATCGATATGATCATTAAAAATATATTACAAACTGCTATAATCGATACTACTTGTTTATGAGATTTGCCTTTTTGTACTGCTTTTTGAAAAAAATGTTTTAAATGAGGCTGCCAAATTTTTTCTTTATTGAGTAGCCGAATTAATATGGTTAGCACTGCATCAGTGATGTAATATAAGCTAGCAATAGCACAAGCTATAAATAAATTAGTGCTTGTAAGAGCCAGCAGGAGCAAACAAAGACCCGTTAAGAATCCAAGACTAATACTTCCCACGTCTCCTAAAAATATTTTTGCCGGGTGCCAATTAAATATTAAAAAACCACAAGAACAACCAAGAATAATAACATTTACACTAGCTATAAAATATGGATTATTAATAGTCGGAAATTGTAAAAAACATAATATAAGCATAGTGCTAGATAGATGGATAGATTCCACACAACTCATACCGTCTATACCGTCCATAAAATTATATATATTAATAAAACCGCTTAAAGCTATAACTAAAATAGAATATATTAGTATATGTACAGAGTTTAGCTGCGAAAAAAGAAAAATAGCAAAAGCTGCACAAATTAAGTGGACTATTAAACGAATTAGAATAGGTACGGCTTTTAAGTCATCTAAAAAGGAAATCGAAGCAATTGCCAATAATAACGGTAATATTTTTATTGAATTAACAAAGTTATTGCTCGTTATATATTCAAACCCGCTCAAAGCAATCATTACAACAACTACAATAGCAAGACCGCCGCCGCGCGGTGTTATCTTATCATGAGAACGACGGTTACTTGGTATATCAACTAAACCGATAGTAGGAAGATATTTAGTTAATATATATGTTAATATAGCGGTGGATATAAAAGAAAAAATAAATAATGTGCTGTAGCTATTTATATTCATAGGAATATATTAGATTTAAAACTATAATATTTACGGTTTGGCATGTCTCTACTATCTTATTTGTCATATGAATGTTGGTTTTTGAAGGTTCAGGGCTACCGCTTGGATGATGATGCACAAGTATAAGGCTGCTTGCTTCGTTAAATAAAGCTCGTTTAATTATCTCACGTGGATATACCGCAGCTTGGTCTATAGTTCCTTGACTTAAAACCTCATCAGCAATTAAAATATTTTTCTTATTCAAAAATAATATACGAAATTGCTCGAGTCGCATATTGCCCATATTAACTTTTAAATAATCAATCCAAGAACTCCAAGAAGCATTAATATTTTTATTTATTATTTTTTGTTTCAATACTCTAATGTATCAGCTCACGTAGAGCAAAATTGATATATAAATTTTCATTGGTGCCTTTAATACTAAGTAGCCTTTCCTTATCAAGGTTAATTAAATCCGTAATATCAAAATGATCAAGTAATTTTTTAGCAAGAGGTTTGATGTCTTTACGAGGGATAGCCGAAAATAACATTACTTCAAGTAATTCGTAATCAGAAAAATGTTCTGCTCCAGCGGCAACGAAGCGTTCTTTTACTCTTTTACGGTGACCTATATAATGAGGCGTATCTATTATTTCATCATTACTAAATTCTAACAAATTATTTTCTAACATTCTTTATGTTTATTCAAATTATAAATAAAGTAAAATGTTGCTGATGTCATTCCTAGCTAAAAGCGGGAATCCAGTAATCTTTAATGTCATCCTAGCTAACTTGATTGCGGGATCTAGTCTTTTTAAATGCTTTTTGGATCCTGTGGTCAAGCCACGGGATGACACTGAGTGCGTTTTTTGATCCACGCAACAATGTCCCGCGGGAATGACATAGATAGCCATACAACAAAATCAATTTTTACCCTACAGTTTAGTATGGAGGATAATCAAGTTTTTTAGGTGATAACGTAAATATTTCAAAACCGTCTTTAGTCACGCCTATAGTATGCTCAAATTGAGCCGATAATGATTTATCACGTGTAGTAACTGTCCATCCATCTAGTTTACTTAATATAGTGTCATAATTACCGGCATTTATCATAGGTTCAACGGTGAAAAACATCCCTTCTTCTAACGTTAGACCCGTGCCGCTGCGACCGTAATTTAATATTGACGGTTCGTCATGAAAAACTCTTCCGATACCGTGACCCGTATAATCCCTAACCACAGAATAATTATGTTTCTCGGCATAGCTTTGAATAGCATGTCCGATATCACCGAGTTTAGCACCGGGTCTAACTACTTCAATCCCTTTCATCATTGCATCATAAGTTACTTGAATAAGACGCTTGGGCTTAATTGCTACGTCACCGACATAATACATACGGCTAGTATCACCGTACCAACCGTCTAAAATTACCGTAACATCAATATTTACTATATCACCGTTTTTTAACGGTTTATCGTTTGGAATGCCGTGACAAACCACATGATTTATAGAAGTACAAATCGATTTCGGAAAGCCTTTGTAATTTAACGGTGCAGGAATGGCATTATGAGAAGTAATAAAATTATGACAAAGGCCATTTAAACTATTAGTAGTGACATTCGGTTTTACGTGATCAGTAATAAAATCGAGCGTCTCTGCAGCTAATTTTCCTGCTGCCCGCATCTTTATGAAATCTTTGCCCGTGTGGATTTTTATGGTCATGAATTTTGGTTACCTTTCGCTCAAAAAAATATATTTTCATAATACAAAATGGCTCTTTTAATGTAAATAACTTATCCTATTATTGTGAGAAGTGCTGCTATGTTACTTGATGTAGGTTTTGGATATTATATAATTGCTAATATAATTATTATTTAATATAATGGGTGTAGTGAGGTTATTATTTGCTCTTTCTGTTGTGGCTGCACATTCAACTTCTCATCCATTGCTTAAATTTATAGGTACAACAATTGCAGTACAATCTTTTTTCATGATTTCCGGCTTTTATATGGCTATGATTCAGAGCAACTATACAAGCAAAATAAAATTTTGGAAACGTAGATATTTAAGGCTTTATCCTACTTATATCTTTTGTATTTTAGTTACTTTCTTCTTGCAGCAAAAATTTTCTTTTTTAAGCAATTGTGTAATCTTTCATTTCCGGCTGGTTTTTTTAATTTTTGCAAACCTAACAATGTTGTTGCAAGATGTAACAATGTTTATTGGAATTAATAATAATACAGTACATTTTACAAAATACTTTATTGACTCCACGCCTCCTCTTTATCAATTTTTGTTGATACCTCCTGGTTGGTCAATTGGGCTAGAAATTTCTTTTTATTTAATGGCACCTTGGATTCTAAAAAAGAAAAATATCTATATTTTATCCATAATTTGTATATCTTTAATTACTAGAATTATTCTTCAGTTTAATGGATTTATAGGAGATTCTTGGTCTTATAGATTCTTTCCTTCTGAACTTGCAGTTTTCTTAATTGGTAGTCAAGCATTTTATATTTATACTAATCAAGAAATAAACGAAAAAAAGTCTTGGCTTAGTCAATTACTCTATTTATATATTATATTAATAATTATTACTTTTCCGTTTATCCCAATAGAGCCTCAACTAAAAAAATTACTTTTTTATTGTTTATTTGCTCTATCTTTAGGAAAAATATTTGACTTAACCAAAGATAATAAGTTAGACAAATTAATTGCTTTACTCTCTACCCAATATATTGTTGTCATTTAATTGTCTTGTATAATATATTACCTGTTATTTCATATTGGGCTGATAATGGGACATTTCTTAATACGTTGGTTACTTTTATAACAGTAATAATATTTCTTTATTGAAAAGCCTATAGAGTATTATAGAAAAAGATATAAAACTCATAATTTAGCTTAATATTTAAAACTATGCTATATTACATAAATAAAATTCTTTCAAACAATAAGGTACAAGCGGTTATCTTAGGGATAATCGGGCTTGGGATTGTTACTGTTCTCACGTCATATAATATAGACGATCCGTCGTTTAACTCGGTCACAACAGAGTACCATAGTAATTTAGTAGGAATTTTTGGCTCTTATTTATCGGATTGTTTATATCAATTTTTTGGGTTGGCTGCTTTTATCATACCGCTTGCTTGCTTTGTTTGGGGGAGAAATTGTTGGTATGGAAGATATCGCGGCTCATTTATCCGTATGTTTGTAATGTTGCTTGCTCTCGTTAGCAGTAGCACATTATTATCTAAGATTAAGCTAGAATTCATACCGGCAAATGCAGGTGGAGCTATCGGAATAATAGCTTCTAATTTTTTTGAGCGATTTACAAATCAACTATACTTATTATTAATATTTTTTACCTTTATTATATTAGTTGTTTTATTTGAAATTAAATTTACTTCTTTAAGTAATTTTATTATTAAGATAGGGAAATTTTTAATCTATCGGATACAATCTTTTTTACATAATGTATTTTCACGATTGTCGTCGATAAGATTATTCCCTACTAAAAACAATGATAAGATAAATATAACTTCTTCTTACCAAAAGCCTGTAAGTGAAAAAGTAAAATTTCCTGAAGAAGCGAGATCCGTACCTGCAAATCCTATAAAATTCTTTAGCAAACCTGTTAGCCCTAAAATATCTCAAAGCGAAATAGCAGAATTGCCGCCTATTTCGTTATTACGTGATCCTGAAAAACATCATGTAAAAGGAGCTTCGTCCTCAGAGCTTAAACAAAAGGCTGAAGAGTTATTAACCGTGCTGAATGATTTTGGAGTTAAAGGGCAGATAATTAATATCAATCAAGGACCGGTGGTAACTCAATATGAATTTGAGCCGGCAGCAGGTACGAAAACATCAAGGGTAGTAGGATTATCTGACGATATAGCACGCTCACTATCTGCTTTATCAACAAGGATAGCAGTCATACCCGGCAAAAATGTACTTGGTATTGAGCTTCCTAATAAGCAGCGTGAATTCTTTTGCTTAAAAGAACTTATAGAGACCCCAGAATACCAAGACAAATCAACTTTATTGCCGTTAGTCTTGGGTAAAGATTTAGCAGGTAAGCCGCTGATTGCCGATCTTGCTAAAATGCCTCATTTATTAGTAGCAGGAACCACCGGCTCGGGTAAATCCGTCGGTATTAATGTGATGATTGTGTCGCTCTTATACCGCTATACTCCCGAAGAATGTCGCTTTATCATGATTGATCCGAAAATGCTTGAATTATCGGCTTATGATGGAATACCGCATTTGTTAACTCCTGTGGTAACCGAGCCTTCTAAAGCGGTAGTTGCTCTTAAATGGGCAGTTAAGGAAATGGAAAACCGTTATAGAATGATGAGCAATATCGGTGTTAAGAATATCGCAGGTTATAATGCAAAAATCTTAGAAGCGGTTAAAGAGAATAGGGTAATTGAGCGTTCGATTCAAACTGGTTTTGACCCTGAAACAGGTAAGCCTATTTACGAAACCGTTACAATGAACATGGAAAAACTGCCTTACATAGTGGTTATTGTTGATGAGATGGCTGATTTAATGTTAGTTGCCGGTAAGGATATTGAAATGCTGATTCAAAGGCTTGCTCAGATGGCAAGAGCGGCAGGCATCCATATTATTATGGCAACGCAAAGACCTTCTGTAGACGTTATTACTGGTGTCATTAAAGCCAATTTTCCAAGTCGTATTAGTTTTAAAGTTACCTCTAAAATCGATAGCCGAACGATTTTAGGAGAGCAAGGTTCCGAGCAGTTACTCGGTATGGGTGATATGTTATTTATGGGGAGTACTTCCAAGATAAGTAGGGTACACGGACCGTTTGTTAATGAAGCCGAAATTGAGCAAATTACGGAATATTTGAAAGAGAGAGGTACGCCTGAATATATCTCTGCCGTTATCGAGCAACCTGAAGAAGACGATAGTAGCATTGATATCGGTGACGGCACCTCTGATGACGTGCTTTACAAAAAAGCTGTGCAGATAGTGCGTGACGAACGCAAGTCTTCCATTAGCTATATCCAAAGGTCGCTTAGAATTGGCTATAACAAAGCTGCCAACTTAGTTGAGAAGATGGAGAAAGAGGGAATAGTCTCACCACCGAATCATACAGGTAAAAGAGAGATATTATTGTCTGAGAGGTAGGGTATTTTTTCGTCATGCGCTACGCAGCCGTAGGCGTTGTTGCATGGCTCTTATGTCATTCCTGCGAAAGCAGGAATCCAAGAAAAAATTATAGATACAGCAAATTTTTGAAATTTAAAGCTCGCTTTATGCTGGATTTCTGCTTTTGCAGGAATGACATAAATATATTTATCATTGACATTCGAATTTGATAAAGCTTTAGGACAAAAGCTTTTACAAAAAGCAATATATGCCGGTGATTTAGAGTTAGTAGAAACTTTATTTATATAGTAAAGGTGTTGATGCCCAGTACAAAGACCAATTAGGACGTATAGCTCTGCATCATGCTATAAAAGCTAATTGCGGTGAAGAATTAATACAGTTTTTAATTGAACACACTGCGTATATTAATTATCGTGATAAATCAGGTCTAACACCGCTGGTTATGGTGAAGAGTAATCATTGTGTCCCGGTTACAGAATTAATGTATGATGATGTTATTAAGGTGTTAGGAGAATATGGATACTAAATAGTCATTGCAAGCAGGCATTGCCCGCGTGGAGCGATTCCCTCCCTGTCATCCCATGGTTTGTCCACGGGATGACACCCAGCAGATTTCTCGAGCCATGCAACAAGGCCAACACCGCTACGGAATGACATATCATCTATACATAAAAATATCATCTATGTTATTAATTATAATAGACATATTAAAAAAGTTGCGTTATAACACTTTTTAAGTGATTTAATTTTGATTAAGGTTTTACATATGGCGAATATTTCTCCAAAATTATTTAAAAAAGCAATACAACAAGGTCTTAAAGCCGCTTTATTCACCACCTCAACCGCAGCGATAATGCTGAGTAGTAGCGGGGCACTCGGTGTTGCTACAGGTGTTATTGCTACTAATAATAATGCAGCATTTAGTAATAATGTTGGCAATAATAATTGGAATGAGATAACGGCTGCAGGGGTAGCTAATGGTACTCCTGCTGGCGGTCCTCAAAACAATTGGGCATTTACTTACGGTGGTGATTATACTGTCACTGCAGATGCAGCCGATCGTATTATTAAGGCTATAAATGTTGCGGGTACTACTCCCGTAGGTCTAAATATTACTCAAAATACCGTCGTTGGTTCGATTATAACGAAAGGTAACTTGTTGCCTGTTACTATTACTGCCGGCAAAAGCTTAACTTTAAATGGTAATAATGCTGTTGCTGCAAATCATGGTTTTGATGCGCCTGCCGATAATTATACAGGTTTAGGAAATATAGCTTTAGGGGGAGCGAATGCTGCACTAATTATACAATCTGCAGCTCCGTCAAAGATAACACTTGCAGGAAATATAGATGGAGGAGGTATAATAACTGTCAAGACAGATGCTGCCATTAACGGAACAATAGGTAATACAAATGCATTAGCAACAGTGAATGTAGGAGCAGGTTTGCTACAAGTACAAGGTGGAGTGGTAAAAGCAAATACAATAAACTTAACGGATAATGCGTCAGCAGTGACATTTACGAATCCTGTAGTGGTGACCGGAGCGATAGATAATACCGGTAATGCAAATAATGGTATAGTAACGTTTACCGGTAATAGTACAGTAACTGGGGATATAGGTAATACAAATGCATTAGCAACAGTGAATGTAGGAGCAGGTACAGCCACGTTAGGGGGAGCGGTTATTAAAGCTACTACGACTAAATTAACGAATGCTGCGTCGGTATTAACCCTTACAAATGCAAATGCAGTATTAACAGGTGCGATTGATAACACCACAGGCGGTGATAATGTAGGTGTCTTAAATTTAAATGGTGAATTAAGTCAAGTAACTGGGGATATAGGTAATACAAATTCATTAGCCACGATAAGTGTAGGAGCAGGTACAGCCACGTTAGGGGGAGCG
This sequence comes from Rickettsia philipii str. 364D, assembly GCF_000283995.1. Lineage (NCBI taxonomy): Bacteria > Pseudomonadati > Pseudomonadota > Alphaproteobacteria > Rickettsiales > Rickettsiaceae > Rickettsia > Rickettsia philipii. Next base: position 1,200,624 of record NC_016930.1, on the reverse strand, counting down.
GTTATTAAAGCTACTACAACTAAATTAACGAATGCTGCGTCAGCAGTGAAATTTACGAATCCTGTAGTGGTGACTGGAGCGATAGATAATACCGGTAATGCAAATAATGGTATAGTAACGTTTACCGGTAATAGTACAGTAACTGGGGATATAGGTAATACAAATGCATTAGCAACAGTGAATGTAGGAGCAGGTACAGCCACGTTAGGGGGAGCGGTTATTAAAGCTACTACGACTAAATTAACGAATGCTGCGTCGGTATTAACCCTTACAAATGCAAATGCAGTATTAACAGGTGCGATTGATAACACCACAGGCGGTGATAATGTAGGTGTCTTAAATTTAAATGGTGAATTAAGTCAAGTAACTGGGGATATAGGTAATACAAATTCATTAGCCACGATAAGTGTAGGAGCAGGTACAGCCACGTTAGGGGGAGCGGTTATTAAAGCTACTACAACTAAATTAACGAATGCTGCGTCAGCAGTGAAATTTACGAATCCTGTAGTGGTGACTGGAGCGATAGATAATACCGGTAATGCAAATAATGGTATAGTAACGTTTACCGGTAATAGTACAGTAACTGGGGATATAGGTAATACAAATGCATTAGCAACAGTGAATGTAGGAGCAGGTTTGCTACAAGTACAAGGTGGAGTGGTAAAAGCAAATACAATAAACTTAACGGATAATGCGTCAGCAGTGACATTTACGAATCCTGTAGTGGTGACCGGAGCGATAGATAATACCGGTAATGCAAATAATGGTATAGTAACGTTTACCGGTAATAGTACAGTAACTGGGAATGTAGGTAATACAAATGCATTAGCAACAGTGAATGTAGGAGCAGGTTTGCTACAAGTACAAGGTGGAGTGGTAAAAGCAAATACAATAAACTTAACGGATAATGCGTCAGCAGTGACATTTACGAATCCTGTAGTGGTGACCGGAGCGATAGATAATACCGGTAATGCAAATAATGGTATAGTAACGTTTACCGGTAATAGTACAGTAACTGGGAATGTAGGTAATACAAATGCATTAGCAACAGTGAATGTAGGAGCAGGTTTGCTACAAGTACAAGGTGGAGTGGTAAAAGCAAATACAATAAACTTAACGGATAATGCGTCAGCAGTGACATTTACGAATCCTGTAGTGGTGACCGGAGCGATAGATAATACCGGTAATGCAAATAATGGTATAGTAACGTTTACCGGTAATAGTACAGTAACTGGGAATGTAGGTAATACAAATGCATTAGCAACAGTGAATGTAGGAGCAGGTTTGCTACAAGTACAAGGTGGAGTGGTAAAAGCAAATACAATAAACTTAACGGATAATGCGTCAGCAGTGACATTTACGAATCCTGTAGTGGTGACCGGAGCGATAGATAATACCGGTAATGCAAATAATGGTATAGTAACGTTTACCGGTAATAGTACAGTAACTGGGAATGTAGGTAATACAAATGCATTAGCAACAGTGAATGTAGGAGCAGGTTTGCTACAAGTACAAGGTGGAGTGGTAAAAGCAAATACAATAAACTTAACGGATAATGCGTCAGCAGTGACATTTACGAATCCTGTAGTGGTGACCGGAGCGATAGATAATACCGGTAATGCAAATAATGGTATAGTAACGTTTACCGGTAATAGTACAGTAACTGGGGATATAGGTAATACAAATGCATTAGCAACAGTGAATGTAGGAGCAGGAATAACATTACAAGCTGGAGGAAGCCTAGCTGCGAATAATATAGATTTTGGAGCCAGGAGTACTTTAGAGTTTAACGGACCTCTTGATGGTGGTGGTAAAGCAATCCCTTATTATTTTAAAGGAGCTATAGCAAACGGCAATAATGCTATATTAAATGTTAATACAAAGTTACTTACGGCATCTCATTTAACTATAGGAACAGTTGCAGAAATCAATATTGGAGCTGGTAATCTTTTTACAATTGATGCAAGTGTTGGTGATGTTACTATATTAAATGCTCAAAATATTAATTTTAGAGCTCGAGATTCTGTTTTAGTACTTTCTAACTTAACCGGAGTCGGAGTAAATAATATATTATTAGCAGCTGATTTAGTAGCTCCCGGTGCTGATGAAGGTACGGTAGTCTTTAATGGTGGGGTTAATGGCCTGAATATTGGGAGTAATGTAGCAGGTACCGCTAGAAATATCGGTGATGGAGGCGGTAATAAATTTAACACTTTACTTATTTATAATGCCGTTACAATAACTGACGATGTAAATTTAGAAGGTATACAGAACGTGCTTATTAACAATAATGCAGATTTTACTAGTAGTACAGCATTTAATGCTGGTGCTATACAAATAAACGATGCTACTTATACGATTGATGCAAATAATGGTAATTTAAATATACCGGCAGGAAATATTCAATTTGCACATGCGGATGCTCAATTAGTATTACAAAATAGTTCAGGAAACGACCGTACGATAACACTAGGTGCGAATATAGACCCTGATAATGACGATGAGGGTATAGTAATATTAAATTCTGTAACTGCAGGAAAAAAATTAACGATAGCCGGAGGCAAGACGTTTGGTGGAGCTCATAAGTTACAAACTATATTGTTCAAAGGAGCGGGAGATTGTAGCACGGCAGGTACCACTTTTAATACAACAAATATAGTGCTTGATATTACAGGTCAATTAGAACTTGGAGCTACTACGGCAAATGTAGTTTTATTTAATGATGCTGTTCAATTAACGCAAACCGGTAATATTGGCGGTTTCTTAGATTTTAATGCAAAAAACGGTATGGTAACATTAAATAACAATGTAAATGTTGCGGGAGCAGTCCAAAATACCGGCGGTACTAATAACGGTACGTTAATAGTTTTAGGTGCAAGTAATCTTAATAGAGTAAACGGGATTGCTATGTTAAAAGTAGGTGCAGGAAATGTAACTATTGCCAAAGGCGGTAACGTTAAAATCGGCGAAATCCAAGGTACAGGCACAAATACTTTAACATTACCTGCACACTTTAACTTAACAGGCAGCATAAATAAAACCGGTGGTCAGGCTCTGAAGCTAAACTTCATGAATGGCGGTAGTGTTAGCGGTGTTGTAGGGACTGCGGCTAATTCGGTTGGTGATATCACAACGGCAGGTGCTACAAGTTTTGCAAGCAGTGTTAACGCAAAAGGTACGGCGACACTTGGCGGTACTACAAGTTTTGCCAATACATTCACTAATACAGGTGCGGTTACTTTAGCCAAAGGTTCTATCACTAGTTTTGCTAAAAATGTAACGGCTACCAGCTTTGTAGCTAACAGTGCTACTATTAATTTCGGCAATAGCCTAGCCTTTAATAGTAATATAACAGGTGGCGGTACTACACTTACTTTAGGTGCAAATCAAGTAACATATACTGGCACCGGTAGCTTTACCGATACGCTAACCTTAAATACTACTTTTGACGGAGCAGCTAAGTCAGGTGGTAATATCTTAATTAAATCAGGTAGTACTCTTGATTTATCAGGGGTTTCAACTTTAGCACTTGTTGTTACTGCTACTAATTTCGACATGAATAATATAAGCCCAGATACAAAATATACGGTAATATCTGCAGAAACAGCAGGTGGTTTAAAGCCTACTTCTAAAGAGAATGTTAAAATAACTATTAATAATGACAACCGTTTTGTTGACTTTACTTTTGATGCATCGACTTTAACGTTATTTGCAGAAGATATAGCTGCAGATGTTATAGATGAAGATTTTGCACCGGGTGGGCCGCTTGCAAATATCCCAAATGCTGCAAATATAAAGAAATCGCTTGAGTTAATGGAGGATGCTCCCAATGGTTCAGATGCACGTCAAGCTTTCAATAACTTTGGTCTAATGACACCGCTACAGGAAGCAGATGCTACAACTCATCTCATTCAAGATGTTGTAAAACCTAGCGACACTATAGCTGCCGTTAATAATCAAGTTGTAGCGAGTAATATATCAAGTAATATAACTGCTCTAAATGCTAGAATGGATAAAGTACAATCAGGGAATAAAGGTCCTGTTTCTTCTGGTGATGAAGATATGGATGCTAAGTTTGGTGCGTGGATAAGCCCGTTTGTCGGTAATGCAACGCAGAAGATGTGTAACAGTATAAGTGGTTATAAGTCTGATACAACTGGTGGCACTATAGGTTTTGACGGCTTCGTTAGCGATGATCTAGCACTCGGACTTGCATATACAAGAGCCGATACTGACATTAAGCTAAAAAATAATAAAACGGGCGATAAGAATAAGGTAGAGAGCAACATCTATTCTTTATACGGTTTATATAATGTACCTTATGAAAATCTCTTCGTTGAAGCTATAGCATCTTACTCAGATAATAAGATAAGAAGCAAATCAAGACGTGTTATTGCAACGACACTAGAGACTGTCGGTTATCAAACTGCAAACGGTAAGTATAAATCCGAAAGCTATACAGGTCAGTTAATGGCTGGTTATAACTATATGATGCCTGAGAACATTAACTTAACACCGCTAGCTGGGCTTAGATATTCGACTATCAAAGATAAGGGCTATAAGGAAACCGGTACTACTTACCAAAATCTTACCGTTAAAGGCAAGAACTATAATACTTTCGACGGTTTACTCGGTGCTAAAGTATCAAGTAATATCAATGTCAATGAAATAGTGCTAACACCTGAGCTTTACGCAATGGTCGATTATGCATTCAAGAATAAAGTTTCGGCGATTGATGCAAGATTACAAGGTATGACTGCTCCTCTTCCAACCAACAGCTTTAAGCAAAGCAAAACAAGTTTTGATGTCGGTGTCGGTGTTACTGCTAAGCATAAAATGATGGAATACAGGATTAACTACGATACCAATATCGGAAGTAAGTATTTCGCTCAGCAAGGTAGTGTAAAAGTTCGTGTTAATTTTTAATTAACCGTTCTATAATCATAAAAAAAGCCTATATAGTTTGACTATATAGGCTTTTTTGCTTTATAATGTAGTTTTGAGAAGTGTCATTGCGAGGAGCGAAGCAACGTGGCAATCTCGTCAAATATCATGAGATTGCTTCGTCACTTACTTCGTAATTTCCTTGCAATGAAGATAAAAACTTAAATAAAAAATTATGTTAAATAATATTAGAAAAACTGCCGATAGTTTTATAATGCGGGTTTTATTCGCAATGATAGCTTTTGCTTTTGTCGGCTTTGGTATTAAAGATGTATTAAATGGAAGAAGAAGCGGCGATATTGTTACTTTTTCTCATGTGAAAAATATCTCCCAGGAAGATTTTTTGAGAGCAAAATCTTTAGAAATTAATGCTATAAGTAAGCAAACGGGAACAAGTTTAACGGATGAAGAAATAGCACAGTTAAATATTGATAACCGAATCCTAAAAAGGCTTGTTTACGATAATGTCTTAGATTATTTAGTGAGTTATTATGACTTAGATCTAAGTGATGATACAGTTAAAATTTTAGTTAAAGAATCACCGGTTTTTAAAAATGAGCAAGGTGTTTTCAATATAAAAATTTTTAAAACTTATTTTAGAAATTCTTATATGGATGAAGAAAAATATTTATTAAACTTCAAAGAAAAAGCTCTAAAAAATATTTTTGTTGGTACTTTTATAGAAAGTTTCTATGTTCCTAAAGCTATGACTGACAATATAGTAGATTATATGGCTGAAAAAAGAGAAGTAGAATTAATACAAATAGATTTACAAAATAAACCGAAAGATTTACAAATCCCTACTCCTACCGGTCAGCAATTGAAGGATTTTTACCAAGATAATAAAACCGCGTTTGAGGTACCTGAGAAACGCAGCTTTTCTTATATTAAAGCTAATATTAAGGATTTAAAAGTCTCAGTTACTCAAGATGAGTTGTTAGAATTTTATAATGAAAATAAAGATGAATTCGGTGATCAAAGTTTTGAAGCGGTACAAAAACAATTACATGATTTATTAAAGGCTCAAAAAATCGACATACTTAATATGGAGTTTGCTAAAAAGCTGGAAGATGAGACGGCAGCCGGTTCTAGCTTAGTTGAAATTGCCGAAAAATATAAGCTACCGATACAAAACGTTAACTATATCAGTTATGCAGAGCTTATTGAAGATAAAATAATTGCTGAAAGTGCCGATAATATTTTTGAGCTTTCGGAAGGTGAATTATCTTATCCTATAGAAACAGAGGATAAAAGCTATCTTATATTGGTAGAATTAAAATCTATTCAGCCGGCAAAAATACCTGAATTTGATGCTATTAAAGAGCAGGTAAATAAAGCTTGGATAAAGCGGAATATTGCAGATGTAAACTTAAAAATTATCAAGGATTTAGCAAAGGAATATAATGCAGATCAAGAGAACATAACAGAGCTTAAAGCTACCGGAATAAAAATAAGCAAAAAAAGCTATATTAGATCCGAAATGGAAAATGATCTAACACTAACTCCTGAAATATTATTATCAATTTTTAATACTACAATAGGAAGTAATACGCCTGTATTTCAAGTAGGTGATGAAGTATATTTTGCACATATTAAATCTAGCAGTATCGATGAATTAACAGCTAAAAATATTCATGTCAATTCAGAAAAAAATATAATATATAATATTAAAAATTCTGTAATTGATGAGCTAATTAACTACACAATTATTCAGAATGATATGCAGGTAAAAGCTAATTTTAGTAAGTAGCGAAATCCATCAGGTCATACCGTATCGTCATTGCGAGGAAATTACGAAGTAATTGACGAAGCAATCTCAGGATATTTAATGAGATTGCCACGCAGCCTATGGCTGCTCGCAATGACGATAAAATAAGCCGCACATTATAAACAAAAAAAAACTATGAGCTTTAAAGATTTACCGGAGTTTTTAAAATTTTTAGAAAAAAACGGTGAGTTAAAGCGTATTGCTCTTGAGGTTAAAACTGACTTAGAAATTACTGAAATTAGTAGAAGAGTATTAGCACAAGGCGGACCTGCATTACTTTTTGAAAATGTTATAAAAGTCGACGGCATTAAGTCCGACATACCTGTTCTAACTAATCTTTATGCTAGTATAAATCGTATTTGTATGGGGCTTAAACTTAAGTCACCCAAAGAATTAAGAGAACTTGGCGTTTTACTAGCATTCCTTAAACAGCCGCAACCACCCGCATCTTTTAAAGAAACATTGTCAATGTTACCGCTTGCTAAGCGTATATTTGCTATGTCTCCTAAAACCGTATCAAAAGCAGCTTGTCATGAAATCGTCATTGACAAACCGAATATTAATATATTGCCGATCCAAAGATGTTGGCCGGATGATATTTCGCCTTTAATTACTTGGGGTATAGTATTTACTAAAGGTCCAACAAAAGATAAAATCGATAATTACAACCTTGGCATATATAGAATGCAGGTTATTTCAGAAAATAAGCTATTGATGCGTTGGTTAAAGTTACGGGGGGGAGCAGAGCATCATAAACGTTGGAAAGAAGCAAAAAAAGAACCTTTTCCTACTGCTATCGTTATCGGGGCAAATCCAGCGGTAACTTTGGCAGCAGTTATGCCGATACCTGAGAATATCTCGGAGTATAATTTTGCTGGTTTACTCGGTAATAAAAAAGTAGAGTTGGTACAATGCAAAACTATTGACCTCAAAGTACCTGCACATAGTGAAATAGTTCTGGAAGGCTATGTAAGTTTAGAGGAGTATTTGCCTGAAGGTCCTTTTGGGGATCACACCGGATATTATAATGATGTTGAGGAATTTCCTGTATTTACGGTTACCGCAATAACGATGAAGAAAAATCCAGTATATTTAAGTACCTATACAGGAGAACCGCCTGATGAGCCATCAATCTTAGGTGAAGCATTAAATGAAATTTTTATTCCTATATTACAGCAACAATTTCCGGAAATAGTCGATTTTTGGCTTCCACCTGAAGGTTGTTCATATAGAGTTGCGGTAGTATCGATTAAAAAATCCTATCCCGGTCATGCTAAAAGAATAATGCTTGGGATTTGGTCTTACTTACGGCACTTTATGTATAGTAAGTTTATTATAGTTGTAGATGACGATATTGATGTTCGTAATTGGCAAGAAGTAATTTGGGCAATAGCAACAAGAAGCGACCCAAGGCGTGATACGAGCTTTATAGATAATTCCCCGATAGATTATTTGGATTTTGCATCTCCTGAGTCAGGCCTTGGTAGTAAAATGGGAATAGATGCAACCGATAAAATATACCCTGAGACAAATAGAAAATGGGGTAAAAAAATAGAAATGAGTCAGGAAGTTATCGACAAGGTTAATAGTATGTGGAATCGTTTAAAGATATAAGGTATACTCGTTTAATTTGAAAAATTGGCGTTGTTGTTTCATATTTTTTGATCCTCACGTAGGGCTAATGATTTAATTTAGACGTTTTTTGTCAATAATTACTTACTCGGTAAAAAACCGATGCCTTTTGATTTGCTATATTGGAATGCGGATTCTACTAATTTGCTGGCAAAAATGTATGAGGAATATTTACAAAATACATATTGCAATAACTTGCTAAAAGAGTCTAATAATTTAGAGGTACTCTGAACAAAAATAGATCTTGGAAAAGTTAATTGTAACTCTTTTTTCGTATTATTAAACGGACATAAGATTTTTTGTCTCACGGATTCAGGGCATGTAGCAGTTGTAGTTAACCCTCCCGCTAGTGCTAAATATAATTATCGGTTTAATGACGACTTAAGTTTCAGTAGTCATGAGTGGCTTATGAAAGCTACAGAATATAAAGGCTCATGGTGGAATTATTGGCTTAATTGGCTTATAAAAAATAATAATAATAAGCTAGTAGATTCTTTAGATTATCAGAATCTAGAGGTTATTGAAGAAGCTCCAGGAAGTTACGTAAGGAAGTAGGTGTTGTTTGTGGGGATACTAAATCGTCATTGTGAGCAGCCATAGGCTGCATGGCAATCTCATGAGATTTTGCTTCGTCAATTACTTTGTAATTTTCCTCGCAATGACGGAAAAGCCGATCTATGCAATGCCTAAAATATAAATAAGTCATGAAGAGAAAAAATAATAAATTTATAGAAATATCTATTGCCTTTATTTTGGGAATTGCTTTAGGTATTTATGGACAGAATCCGGATTATTTTACTAATCTAATAAGTAAAAAATCATTAGCTTTATCTGCTCTGCAAATAAAGCATTACAATATTTCAGAGCTTTCAAGAAGTAAAGTTAGTACATGTTTTACTCCGCCTGCCGGTTGTACTAAGTTTATAGCCAATCAGATAGATAAAGCTGAAGAATCTATTTATATGCAGGCATACGGTATGAGCGATGCGTTAATTACTACTGCACTTATTAATGCACAAGCGCGAGGAGTAAAGGTTAGAATATTGCTTGATCGTAGTAATTTAAAGCAACAATTTTCTAAATTACATGAATTACAACGAGCAAAAATTGATGTATATATAGATAAAGTACCGGGAATCGCTCATAATAAAGTTATAATTATTGATAAAAAGAAAGTAATAACCGGTTCGTTTAATTTCACGGCTGCTGCCGATAAACGTAATGCTGAAAATGTAATTATTATAGAAGATCAGGAGCTAGCAGAATCTTATTTACAAAATTGGTTAAACAGAAAGGCGAGCAACTGAGAGGAGATTCCCACTATGTCATTCTTGCGAAAGCAGGAATCCAGTAGCTAAAAGATATAAATAGATTTTAAACATTTTTGATGACATTTACTAGCTTGTTTGAAATCTTTAGAAGTTGCTGCTTCTTTAGTAGTATTCAAAATAGTATTAACATTATTTTGTATAATTTCGGAATTTTTCTTAAGCAAAGATAGCATGCTTTCTGTAGCAATTTGGTTAGTTATTAAAAGAATATTCATAGCTCTTTGCATTGTATTTGTGATAGATGCTAGATCTACACTAGGGATATTTTTTATAGAACTCATATAAAATTCTGGATTCATATAGGATTTCATTAAATCTAAAATTGTGTATTATTTCACATTATTCATTATCCTAAAAAATTTTTTGTGTTTTATAGGTTACGTATATGTATAAATTCTCAATTCATGCTCACATTTATAAAATTATGAGTTAATAATTGTTAGCATTAAGAATAATATTAAAAATAGTTAAGTTTAATGCTAACAATTATTAACTCATAATTTTATAAATTTTTATAAATGTTAGATACATCAATTCAAGCGTTAATAAATAAGTGGCAAAAATACCTCGTTTTGCAAAGAAATTACTCTAATCATACAGTAATTTCTTATAATAATGACCTTAAGCATTTTCTTGAGTTTATGAATTATTATAATTCAGAGCTTGTAACGATAAATCATATTAAAACCGCAGATATCAGATTAATCCGAAGTTGGCTTGCAAAACGTAACTGTGATAATTTTACCGCTTCTTCAATTTCACGTGGTTTATCTGCAGTAAAAAATTTTTATAGGTTTTTAGAGAAAACAACACAATTAAATAGTCATATAATTTTTTCTATAAAATCTCCTAAAAAGACTAAATTGTTACCAAAAGCTTTATCGGAAGATGATGTAGTAATATCACTTGAACATATTGAAGAATACGGGAATGTTAAGTGGGTAGAACTTAGAAATAAAGCCCTACTTGTCCTTATATATGCTTCAGGTCTACGTATATCGGAAGCATTATCAATTACGAAACTTCATCTACAAAATCTAGAATTTATAAGAATAATAGGTAAAGGTAGTAAAGAAAGAATAATTCCGTGGTTACCGATTGCTAAAAATTTAATTACCCAATATTTAGAAATATTGCCGTATAAGTTAGGTGATAATGAACCCATATTTAGAGGAAAGCAGGGTAAGAAATTGCAACCATCGGTATTTAATCGTGAATTAATTAAATTAAAGCATTTTTATGGTTTACCGCAGCATTTAACTGCTCATTCATTTAGACATAGTTTTGCTTCACATTTGCTTGAGCATGGTGCAGATTTACGCTCTCTTCAAGCACTATTAGGTCATAAAAGTCTATCTACTACACAAAACTATACTAAAACAAGTATAAAGCATTTAGAAGCTGTATATACTACCGCATATCCAATTAAAAAATAAAATATATTAATATTCATAATCTGCTTAATTTTAAGTTATATATTATTTTAAAAACCTTATAAACATAATATATTACAGTTAATATTGAGATATTAATATGCTAGAAACACCTAAATTACCTATGGGATATAAACCTTCTCAAGATGAAGAATATATGTGTCCTAATCACCTAGAATATTTTAGACAAAAACTTTTAATATGGAAAGAGGATTTATTAAAGGAATCTCAAGAGACTTTAAATCATTTAAAGGAAGCAAATTTAAAAGAATCCGATCTTAACGATTGTGCTACTCATGAAACAGAAAGAGCTTTTGAGCTTCGTAGTAGAAATAGATATTGTAAATTAATGAGTAAAATAGAAGAAGCATTATCACGTATTAAAAATGGGGAATATGGTTACTGTGAAGAAACAGGCAACCCAATAGGTATAAAAAGATTAGAAGCACGACCTATTGCTGCATTATGTATTGAAGCTCAAGAGCGTCATGAAAATTATGAGAGAAGTCATTTGGATGAGCCTGGGAATTAAGTAGCTAGGTAATTTATGTGCGTGGATCGCAGGAATCCAAAAACATTTAATGCCGCCCCGTGGCTTGACAACGGGGTCTAGAAAAACAAATTATTATATTAATAATTTTAGTATTTTTAACTAGATTCCGCGATCAAGTCGCGGAATGACAATAATTCATTTTTGCAGGCATGATACTTGAACATCTAAAACCTAAAGAAGTTAGAGCATTTACTGTTTCAAATAAAGGTAATCCCATAACATTTGAATATGAGCCGGAAATAAATGAGATAAAAGCTTCTGCATAACCGGAAATTTTACATCCGCCGGCTTTATCTATTCCCTCATCCAAAGAACAATAAAAATTAATCTCTTCATCACTTAATTTTTTGAACTTAACAATAGTCTGAACTATTTTTTGTCTCACTGTAAGCTGATCATTCTCTTTTTTGATAATACATAAACCGGTATAGACACGGTGACGACGTCCGGATAACATCTTAATACAATTCTTGACTTCTTCATAAGTAGTAGCTTTCGGCAATATTCTTCTACCTACTGCTGCTACGGTATCGGCAGCTATAATTATAGCTGATTCCTCTATTTGAGATGCAATTTTTATAGCTTTTTCGTAAGCAAGTCTTATGGCTAAGGGAGCGGGTAATTCACGCAAATTAGGTGTTTCGTCTATATCTGCCGGAATAATTTGTGAAGGGATAATTTTGATTCTGTTTAGTAACTCAATTCTTGCAGGAGAGCTTGATGCTAATATAATCGGTAGGTTTTTTCTGTTCTGCTTCATACTTATAAAGACTAGTGACGATGAATCACACGCCCCTTAGTTAAATCATAAGGAGTCATTTCTACCATAACTTTATCTCCTAGTAATATTCTGATACGATTTTTACGCATCCTACCGGAAGTATGAGCAATAATTACATGATCATTCTCAAGCTTTACTCTGAAAGTAGCATTAGGTAAAAGTTCAAGTACTGTACCTGTAAACTGAATGAGGTCGTCTTTTGACATTATAATTTATGTTTTTATGGTCGGGGCGGAGAGATTCGAACTCCCGACCCTCTGGTCCCAAACCAGATGCGCTACCAGGCTGCGCTACGCCCCGATAATTAATTATATCTATACTATATACTCTATTATTCGTAGCAAATCAATTTGTTTATGTAAAAATTTATAGATTTTACCTAGAAAAAGTGGTTTTGTTAGGTTCTAAGCGTCATTGTATTAGTCCTGCGGCTTTGTTGTATGGCCCTTATGGTTCATACCCGTGGGGAAGCGGGAATCCAGTCTTTTTTGCTGTTATACTGTGACTTGACCCCGATCTTGTATAACAGACTGTGTCCTGAGATCCCGCAATCAAGTTGCGGGATGACATTAAAGATTACTGGATTCCTGCTTTCGCAGGAATGACATAAGAGGTACAAAAATTAATAAAGTTTTGCGGTTTTCACTAAGAAGCTAAAATAGATAGGTTTTACCCTTGTATTTCTTAATTTTTATATACGATTTACCGAATTTCTATAAAAAGTACATAAAGTGTAATTTATTTTAAACAAGAAAAAGTAATCATCAGTTACTTTTCTATATAGAAAATACCTTATTTATAAGTATTTTTATAGATATTTTTAGTATTAATTAATGTTTTGCAATTAAAAGTAATATATTATTTATATAACAAAATCATAATAAAAAAAAGGCATGTTTACATCAATTGCGGCATTGATGCTTGCTAGCACTAGTTAGTGCCCTTGGTACTGCTAACCGAATCGTAACAGTAGGGGGTGGCTCAGTAGCTGATGGTAGTGCTTTTGGCGGAGGAGCATATGTACCAGGTTCATTTGTAACCCTTGGCGAAGTAAATAATTTTACTGTAGATGTGCCAGCAATTCCTTCTATATCTTTAGATACCTTTAATAATGCAACAATGACTGTGCCAAATAACATATTTTGGACCGGTTATACCTGTTGATCTTACTAAAGACAATGTCGGGCGTGTTGTAGATGTCCCTAACTCTATAAATATCACTTTAACAGGTACGCCAGTTACAAATGCACAAGTACTTGCAGTGGTTCCTCCTGTTGCTCCAGGACCAGGAGAAGCACCAGGACTTACTATTTTAACAGCTTTAATTTTAACGATTTAGCTAGTACTTTGATTTTTCAGGCTACATCTACTTTTTCCTCCTACTGGTGATAATAGCATCGCCTTTATCTCAGGTTCAGGTAGTATAGTAACTTCTGTTCAAGGCCAGGCAGATCTTACATTACAGATTGACACTGACTTTCAATTTAAACATCCAAGTTGGATTAAGGCAAAAACTTTTAATATTGCAAATAATAAGTTACTTAATTTTGCTACTGATACTTCACCAGCCGCAGGTCTTTACGTTAATGAAGTTATGGATATACAACCTATAGACATAGTATCAAGTTCGGCGGCCAAAATGCTACTTATGACGTAAGTAATGAATCGCCAAATGCTGCAGAATTTGTGGCTAGCTTCAACCTAGTTCCAGCAAATGATGTAGATGGTCAATTAAGAGTACAAGTGGCTTCCGGTAGCCGAGAAATTGCACTTAATGCAGGTAGCGGTAATGGAACAGGAGGGACAATAAGGCTTAACAAATTTTTAACCGATTGGGATAGGAGCTCCTCTAAATCACACTCCAGCTACAATTACAGGAACCATCTTTGCCTAAACTATTCAGATAGGGAACCAGTATCAGCCTATTAATATAGGAGTAGAAACGCCGTATGGTGTGGATTGGATACTGGCGCGGGAGGATTAGTACAATTTACGCAGAACTCGTTAGTACGATTTTAGCAAGATGTAATTTCTGATATAGATTTTAACGGTACGGCCGCACAAGTAACAATCGTTGATGGTAAGAATGTTGGTGGGACTACCGGTGGTAATATAGATAATAAATTAGGAGGAGGTGTGAATATATTAAATTTTGTCGGTAATAGTACGGTTATCGGTAATGTAGGAGCTATAAATCCGGTTAATATATTAAATGTTCAAGGCAATAATGCCGGTACAATAAACCTTGCTGCGGGCGGTAATTTAGCGGCAGTAACAAGTAGCGGAGGTGTTAACGGCATTGTTAATGTTTTAGGAGTAGGTACGCGTAATGCTGCGGTCGGAGCAGGCCAACTTACAACAAATACTACGGGTAATGTTACTGTTGGAACAGGAACATATACAGGCAATATTACCGGTAATGCAACTTTTTGCGGGGCCGGAACTATTAACACAACAGTTATTACAGGACAGACTGATTTTAAAGGGTCTGCAGGTACGGTTAACGTTAATGATACCGGTACTTTAGTAGCAGTGACAAGTAGTGCAGCAACTAACAGTAATTTAGTATTTTTAGGAGGCGGTAACGTTACCGGAGTCATAAATAATATTGGAGCAATTACTGTTAATGCAGCAGGTAATAAAACGTTTATCTTGCAAAAAAGTGTATCCGCTACTTCTTTAACACTTGGTAACAATGCTGTGGCGAATTTACAAGACTCGCTTACAAAAAGCGGTAACGTGGATTTTACCAATGGCGGTGTTTTAGAGTTTTCGGGAGCAAATCCTGCAGGTTATTTACTTAACAGCCAAATCAAAAATGGGAACACAGGAACATTAAACGTTTATACTACCGGTACTACTTTAATGGCTACTGATTCAAGTATAGGTATGGTAAACACAATTAATATCGGGCAGAGAAATGCAGTCGCGGCATTTACGATAGATGTATCTAACAAGGCTTTAACGCTAGGAAGTGATATTAATTTGAATAATACTAAATCCGTATTTGGTTTAACTACTAGTAAAAATCAACAAGTTACCTTTATGAATAGTGTCGATGGGTTTGCCGGTGGAGGCGGTAGCGTCAATTTAAGTAGTACTTCTAGTACTATACCTAATAACAATGTGTTAACTTTGTAGGGTAATTTGGGTAATGAAACTCTTGGCACAAAGGCAAACCTTTGCTGTTATAAATGTTAGTGGTAATGTCGGCGTTGTGGGTACTAATGCTACGTTAGGTACAAATGGACTTGATATGATTAATACTGCAGTGCTTAATATTGCTGCTGGCGGGGTTTTTGCCGATGCATCACTTACCTCGGCTAAGATTGCCAAAATTAATATCGGTGAGGTTAATGCTGGACCAGCCGTTTATGCCCTTGATGCATTAAACGGTGATTTTCCATTAGATGCACCAGGTGTTACATTCGTGAATCCCGCATCTGTTTTAAAGTTAATGACTACCGTAGCTAGCGGCAAAAACAGTACTATAGAGTTAACAGGTAATATAGAGCCAGTTGTTCCAAATACCGGTGTAGTTGAGATAAATGCAAGAAATGCTAATACCAAGTTAACAATAGATGGTATGGCTAATAAGTATGCTATCGGAACAAAAGCAAATCCGGTGAGTAAAGTACAACTTACAGGGCACGGAACACTGGTAATAACTGCTCTTAATACCCCAAATATCGACGTATCCGTTGCAAAAGTTGCTATAGGATCAAAGTTTGGATCAAATTTTTTTCTCCACTCCTTCCGGTCCTATTAATAGCGAGTTTGGGGCTGTAAAGATTGACGGTAATATGAATTTCCAAAATAATGTCGGTACCGTAGCAATATTTGCTAGTGATATAGCAAATAATATAACATTAGCTATTACCGGTAATATAACAAGTACCGGAGGTACTAACGGTACTATAGGTACAGTTGACGGTAATGGAAACTCAACGAATACAATTACGAACCTTGCAATGTTAAAAGCGGGTGTTGACAACAGCACCGTTACGATTAATGCCGGCGGTAATATGTCAATTGCTGAAATCCAAGGAACCGGCACGGGTAATAAGTGTTTACTCAAGCAACTAATTTAACCAGTGGTATTAACATCACAGGTGGTAAAGTTGTGGATTTAATGTTTACCGGTCCAAGCAGCGTTAGTGGAGCTATAGGTAGCAGTACTTCAAAAGTGGGTGATATAACTATTAGCGGTGATATATTAAATTGTACAGGAGGTATTAATGCAGGATATATAATTTTAATAAATGTTGGCGACATAAAATTTAAGGAAACAACGAATAGTTTAGATATTTCTGAAGGATCAAGCTTTTCTCCTTTTGTTTTTAAATCCTGAGGATAGAGCATGGTGATTTTTGATGAATTGACTGCTATTACTTATTCCGGTAGTATAGGTACTAAAGGAATGGTCGATATAGTTCAAATAGACGGGGGTGATGTTACAATTCAAGGTACCGTGAAAACAGGCTCGATTTCATTTACTACTGCTCAGTCTGCAACTTTAAGCCTTAATAATACAAGTATAATAAATGAATCAATTACGACCACAGGTAATAAAATCCATACTCTTGCAATATCAAATGATTTAACAACTGGAGCTAGCGGTAGTGGTTCGGTAGGTTCACAGACTCAAATCACCTTAAAACTGTTCAGTTCAAGGGTGTAGACAGTAAAATCACAATCGATAGCGAAGATTTTTACTCGAGTATAACAACCAAGACTAATAATCAAGGTACGGCAATATTTAACGCTAATAATGGTTTGACCGATGATTTAGGCGGTGAGAATTTAAACCTTAAACTAGTGCAGTAGTAATAAAGGCACGGTAAAAGGGGATACCTATGCTAAAGATATTACTATTGATGCTGGTAAATCAGCGGTATTTACCGGTTATAACAGTAGAAGTTTAGACATTCCGTCAGCCACGGTCGGTGGTGTTAAAGTGCCAAGAGCAACAACAAAATTTCATTACAAAACAAAAATCGTTTCAGAGAACTTCAAAGGGAGCAGCAGCAACTCTTCAGCGGAATACACTAATGCTGCACTTGTACAAGCACAGATTAATGGCGGTAGTCATAAATGCGATGATGATGTATAGTTACAAAAAGCGGTAACAGGCACTAATACTATTACTTTTGCACCGAAGAAAACCGCTTTTATTATTGCATCAGATTTAGGAGCAAATACTATAAGTTGCCGATCAAGCAACAATGGTGTTTACCTGTGATAATACTAGCGTAAATGTCGGGGGCAATATCTCAGGAAGTAATATAACTGTTCGATCTTGGTAATAATAAAGTTACTTATACAGGTTCTGCTACTCCTACCGGTGAGCTTATTATAAATGTCTTCTATGATACTATAAATGCAGGGCAAACAGGCAACGCTAATAGCGGTAATATAGTACTCGCAAGCGGTAGTACCTTTGATTTATCAAATGTTTCTTCAATTAAAGTATTTTTAACTGCACAAAATAATCCGTTTGCTATTGGGCAAGGTAGTGCTTATCCTATCATCACCACGGCAGGAGGTAATATCATAGTTGGTAATTCTGTAAGCTTACCGTTTAATGTAACCGCTAATGAAGGTGGTTTTGTCAGATGGCAAATTACAGGTAATTCCTTTGTACTTTTAACGATAGAACCAACAGGAGATGAACAATAGATAATATCATCAAAATTTTAATAAATACTACTGTTGGTAATGTTATAGTAAATACCATTGTAGGGCAAAGATGAGAAGTCGTTGAACATCTATTACCTATAATTACAAAGACCTTCAAATGAAATACATAGAATAACTACTCCGCTTATTACCCCAATGGGGTCCTTCCGTCGGTTCGAGTGTTGGAGGTTTTAACCCTCTACAGCCGCCACCAACTAGCGGTAGTGTAGTTATATGTTCCGCCTACCACTCCGGGCAGCTACGACGTAACACCTAGCAATCCGGCGGGATATAATACTCCGACTACTCCGGTTACAGGCACAGGCGAATTTGGTCCTAACGGTCCTGCTAATGTCGGAGGCAATCCTTACGGTCCGAATGCTTCGGTCGTAACGACTCCAACTTCAAACTTAGGCGCTAACCAGTTATCAACTGGAGGAGGCGGTAGCTTTGGAGGTACTACGGGTTATAACAGTCCGTCAACAGGTGGCTCAAGCTACAATAGTTCAGTTTTCGGTTCGGATGTATACAGTCCATCAACGGCTGCTAGTGGTTAGAGTGGTGCCGGTGGCTCAAGTTATAATAGTCCTGCTGCAACCGGTATTGCTCCTGCTAATAGCGGTAACTCTTCAGCACAAGGGAGCAGTTCTAGTTTGGGAGGTACAACTAAAGGCGGTGTAACCAACAGCGGAAGTAGTCCATACGGTAATAGTTGTAATCCTAAAGCAACAGGTGTTTCTCCCGCTAATAATAGTAACGGCATGGGAAGTAGTTCCGGTAGCGATATGTCTGCTATAGGTAGTAGCCGAGATAATTCTGCAGGTACAAGTAGCGGTGGAAGCTCAGGTAGCGGAATAAGTCGTGCTAAAGCGAATGACAGCTTTAATGCTGCACAAGATAATACTAGTACCGCTAATCAAAAAGTAAGGGAGAGAATTAAGGCTCTTGAAGATGAAAATAACAATGCTACGAATCCTACAGCAGAAGATGCTACATCACGTAAGAGAGGTGTAGTTGTCGGAGGCGGTGATTGTGAACTTGATGAAAGTAAAGCTAATAATTCCATTTACGGGGTATGGGCTAGCCTGTATTACGGTAAGGCAGTACAAAAAGCCTTTAACGGACTTTATAAAGCTAAATCTACCGGTGGCTCAATCGGGATTGATACCGTTATAAACGATAATATAGTTCTGGGTGCTGCTTATTAGAGTCGATACGAAGTTACGTAAAATGCTAAAGCCGGCAATACTACTAAGGTCGGAACTAATATGGGCTCTATATACGGTTTATATAGCTTTATAAATAACCTATTTATAGAAGGCGTAACCATCTATGCACGAAGTGATATTAAAACTAATGAACTACGTAATATTATAGGCGGTTATGAAACAGCACACGGTAAATATAATTCAACTTTTTATAGCGGTCAAGTAGTTGGGGGTTATAATTATCTATGGAAAGAAACTTCATTTGCACCGATGGCAGGAATCAGGCTTACTAAGATTAAAGATTTCGGTTATCAGGAATACGGTACTTCTTTCCAAAACCTAACTATTCAGAAACGTCAATATAACAAGGTTGAAGGTATACTCGGCGGTGAAATTAAGACAACCTACTATAAGGATGAATGCATAATTAGACCGCAAATTCATGCCTTTATTAATTACGATTTCAAAGGTAAAACACCGGCAATCGTTGCAGATCTTAACGGTCTTAATGAGCCTCTACCGGTACTGGCAAACCTACTAAAATGCTATATGATTTAGGGGCAGGTGCAGTAATTAAGAAGGGTAGAATGGAGTACGGAGTGCATTACAGTCTGAACTTAGCTAAAAAATACCATGCCCAGTTCGGTACGCTAAGATTTAAAGTAAACTTCTAAAAACCCGCATCAATTAAGAATAAGGATTTTAAAATCCTTATTCTTAATTACACACCGAATAGCGGATTACTATATAATCAGCTGTTTGCATAAAATTAAATAATAAGTTGAATTTATACAAGGATTATCATATTAATATTTGTAATTATTTTTCGGGAACTGCGATAGTTTTTATGGTAATTGCATGTAGTTTTTTATTTAATATTTCAGACAGGGCGTTTTTTACTAATTTATGTTGATTAATTAAAGAAAGTCCATTAAATTGAACATCTGATATTTCTAAGGCATAATGGTCTTGATCTCCTACTAAATCAGTAATTTTCATTGTACTGTTCGGAAATGATTCTTTAAGTATTTTTTCTAACTCTTCTACAGATATTGCCATTATTTTATCAATATTAATTTAAGTATTAATTAAAGTTTTTTTGCTTAAAGTAAAGCTTTATATGAATTTTTATTATAGAATTTTAAACATTCATTGATAAAATCGACTCTTATGCATATAATAATTAATATTATTATGTCATTCTATTAATTATTATGAAAAAAGAAACTGAAGAATTAAAATTATTTATCTTAGAATGTTTAAGTGAGAAAAAAGCAGAAGATATTGAGGTAATTGATTTAACAGGAAAACATAAATTAGCCGATTATATTATATTTGCTAGCGGTCGTTCGACTAAAAATGTTGGAGCAATTGCTGAATATGTAGCTTTAGAATTAAAAAATAATGCTGGTATAAATAGTAATATTGAGGGGCTTGGTAAATCAGAATGGGTACTAATAGATGCCGGTACTATTTTAATTAATATTTTTTATCCTGAAGTACGGGAGCATTTTAAGTTAGAAGAAATTTGGAAAAGATGAACGATCA
The DNA here is from genome assembly GCF_000283995.1 of Rickettsia philipii str. 364D. Taxonomy (NCBI): domain Bacteria; kingdom Pseudomonadati; phylum Pseudomonadota; class Alphaproteobacteria; order Rickettsiales; family Rickettsiaceae; genus Rickettsia; species Rickettsia philipii. Next base: position 1,179,747 of record NC_016930.1, on the reverse strand, counting down.
TATTCTTATTAACGTTATAATTTTACTCGGTACTGCGGTTTTTATCGTGGCTATACTTAAGCGTCTTAGATTAAGTCCGGTACTTGGTTACTTAATTGCCGGAGCTGCAATAGGTGATCACGGTTTAAAAATCGTAACATATGACCAAACTAAGTTACTAGGTGAACTTGGTGTAGTATTTCTATTATTTGCGATAGGACTTGAGTTATCCTTCGAGCGATTAAAAGCTATGAGACGATATGTATTTGGTCTCGGTAGTTTGCAAGTTTTAACAACCGCTATAGTAATTGCCGGTGCAATGGTGCTTATAGACGGCAATAGTAGTGCGGCTATTATTACCGGCGGTGGTCTGGCCCTTTCATCTACAGCACTTGTTATGCAGGTGATTGAGGAAAATCGTAGTCAATCAACGCAAATAGGAAGAGTTTCTTTAGCTATTCTGTTACTACAAGATTTGGCCGTAGTGCCATTGCTTGTGATAGTTCCGTTACTTGCCGGTAACAATAAAGCCTCGCTTGCAGCGGCTCTTGGTATTGCACTCTTAAAAGCCGTAACGGCCTTACTTACAATATTTATTGTCGGTCGTGTTTTTCTTCGTCCTGTATTTTCATTCATTTCATCAGAAAGTAATAATGCAAGCGAGTTACCTATTTCGATGACTTTGTTAATAGTACTTTCTGCTGCTTGGGCTACCGAAACATTTGGTTTATCTTTAGCTCTAGGAGCGTTTGTTGCCGGAGTATTAGTTGCAGAAACTGAATTTAGATTGCAGGCAGAGGAAAGTATTTATCCTTTCAAAAGTTTATTTTTAGGATTGTTTTTCATGACCGTGGGTATGAATATCGATGCCCTAGAAATGTATGAAAAAATATCTCATATTCTTACTTTATCTATTGCTTTAATAGGTATAAAAACCTTAATCATAACGGCTTTTTGTATTTTATTCGGTTTTAATAAAGGAGTTGCTTTTTATTCAGGTTTATTATTATCGCAAGGTGGAGAGTTTGGTTTTATATTATTCAGTTTAGGTAAAGATAGTGGAGTATTAGAAGAAAGTACTGCCGATATATTATTACTCGTAGTTACTTTTACTATGGCACTTACTCCATTACTCGCAGCTTTAGGGCAAAAGATTGCTGAGAAAGTTGATAAAGGACTTGGTAAAACTCCGACTCAAATGATTGAGCTTGGGGCAAGAGATTTAACAAACCATATTATTATTGCCGGACTCGGTAATACCGGTAAAATGGTAGCAAGAGTTTTGGAAGCAGAAGGTATAAGTTACGTAATACTTGATTTAGATGATGATAGAGTAAAAGAAGAGCTATCAAACGGTTTGCCGGTTTTTAAAGGTGATGTATCGCAAGCCGATACTCTAAAGGCATTAGGTACGGAAAGAGCATTCGCTATAATACTTACTATGAATAATCAAGTAACTATCAAGAAATCGCTTAAAACAATTAGTGGTAATTATCAGGATATACCGGTTGTCGTTAAGTTAAAAAATTTAAAAAATGCTAGAGAGTTTTATGATTTAGGTGCCACAACTATTATTCCAGAAAGTTATGAGACTGGATTACAAATAGGTGGAACAGTCCTAAAAAATATAGGTATTAGTGAGCAGGAAATTAATAGAATAAAAGTACAATTTAGGCTTGGTAATTATATAATAGCAAAAAAAGAGGATGCTTTATCTGAAGCGGAAGATAATGATTAAAATTCTTATTACTTTAATTATTGTAATATTATCAACAACAATTAATGCCGATAATAAAAAATTGCCTATTCCGAGATTTGTTTCAATAAAATCTAATGAAGTAAATGCAAGGAGCGGACCAACTACTAAATCTGCCGTAGAATGGGTTTTTGTTAAAAAAGGCGAACCGGTAGAAATAACTGCAGAGTACAAGCAATGGCGACAAGTACGTGACATTAACGGCGAAGGTGGTTGGATACATTCAAGCGTTTTATCAGGTAAAAGATCAGTAGTTATTACTTCTGATAAGGAAATAGAACTTACCAAATCCGCAGACCATAAAAGCCGAGTTATAGCAAAATTAATGCCAAAAGTTCGTTGTAGTTTGAAAAAATGTAAAGAACAATTCTGCCAAATTACATGTAAGGATTACACAGGTTGGATTTCCAAGAAAGTAATTTGGGGAGTGTATGATGATAATGATAGGTATTAATAGGCTTCTTGCATAACCTCCTTCTAAAGGTAATTTGTACGTCAATCCGGTACTCGCATCCTCACGTACTTTTATGTACGCTGCAGTGCTGTGTTCCGTGTTTCCTTCAAGTGCCTCTTTATAAGATAGGTGATACAAGAAGCCTAGTACCGATAATAAATTGTAAAAGTAATTTACTGCCTGAAGTTAATTTGCTAATAAAGATTTACCAAAGATATAATTATTTATCCAAAGATATTTAGACGGTACAAATGATATCGCATTTAAAAAACTATTTAGCGATAAAGTAAAATTAATAAATTTATTGACCTCTCTTCTTAGGTTATCGCAAGGAGATAGAATCATAGATTTAAGCTATATAACTACTGAACAGTTACCTGTATTTCTTGAAGGGCAAAGAAGTTTGTTCGATATAAAAGTTAAAGATGAAACCGGTAGATGGTATATAATCGAGATGCAGCGTAAAATGGAGCAAGATTATCTTAATAGAACGCAGCTTTACGGTTGTTATACCTACGTTAGTCAAATTAAGAAGGGTATGAAACATAAGGATTTATTGCCGGTAGTAATAATTGCTCTCATAGGAGCAAAAGCTTTGCCTGATGAATTGCCGTATATTAGCTATCATCATATAAAAGAAAGCAATATCCATAAATAATATTTGTTTTCATTAACTTATGTATTTATTGAACTAGGGAAGTTTAAAAAAATGATCTTAAAGATGATACCGATGAATGGTTGCATTTATTAAAATATGCTTCGCAAGAACAAGAACCGCCAAAAGAGATTAAAAATGAAATTGTGTTATCGGCATATGCAAGTTTAGAGCAATATAAATGGACAGAACAAGAGCATGATGATTATTTTAGAGCTGAAATGGCTATATAACAAGAAATAGATAAGTTTGAAGAAAAGTTTAATGCCGGGATGGAGAAGGGCATAGAAAAAGAGAAAATTGAAACTGCAAAAGAAATGCTAATAGGGAATGAGCCTATAGAGAAAATAGCACGATATATTAAGCTTACAATAGAAGAAATAAAAAAGCTAAAAGCAGAAAAATATAAAGTATAGATATTTAAATGAAAACCACCTTGCCCGAACGTTCTCTTAAAATTAGAGCAAGGCTTAATTTTATAGTGCAGCAGATTTTAGATATTGCACAGGAAAAATCGCTATGATTTCTTGTACGGCTCTTTTGCTAGAGGTGATTGGGTACATGATCTACCTTACGGCTATCATAGCGATACTGATATTTTGATAATTCTGAAAAAAGGTAAATATAAAGGATACACTGCTTTAAGATTAAAAGATAATATAAATATATAAGATTAGAAAACACAGGAATAATAAACCCTAAGCAAATTATTCCGTATGATTCAAGAATATCGATAATTCTAGAGTCAATAGAGGAAATAAGTAGGCAGTTAGAAAAAGGACGTTATTTTTATACCGATATAAAAAAAGAAGGTATTCTTTATATATGATAGCGGTGAATTTATACTTAGCGAGGCTAAAGATTTATCTTGGAGCGATTGGTAGAGGTAAAGGTTTTTTAAAAGGGGCAACTACTTATTTAAGCGATTTGTAGTATGCTTTTTATCAGCCTTTGACCTTCATCAAGCTACAGAAAGTCTTTACAGTACTATTTTATTAGTTTCCTCAAACTACAAACCTCAATTACATAATTTACAAGAACTAGGTAGCATGGCAGGAAATTATGACAATGAATTATGGAGTGTATTTCTTCAATTAACCGAAGAACAAAAAAAGTGTTTTGAGCTTCTTGAAAAAGCTTATGTTGATGCAAGATATGATAAAAACTATAAAATTACTAAAGAACAGCTGCTTTGTCTTATTGAAAGAATAGAAAAATTAAAAGAAATCACCGCAAGAATCTGTACAGCAAGAATTAATCCGTAAGGATTGAGTGTCATTACTAACTCAGTATTACCTGCCTGGATACCGAGTCGTCATTGCGAGCGACTGCAAGGAGCGTAGCAATCTAGCAAAAATAATAAAAATCTAAATATTAGCATTTTTAACTGGATTGCTTCGTCAAAACTTGCAGTTTTTCCTCGCAATGACTGGGCTTTTAAAGATATCTATAGTTATTGAGCAATGCCCATTAAGGTTTTAGTTTAAAGATTGATATAAATATAGTATAATATAAACCTTTAGTATATTCGATGAACTGTAAAAATTGGCTGAGTCGTTCTACAAGAGCTTCGGTTCTCGCGTATTACGTTATACGCAGCTCATCTTGCCTTGTGAACTCCTCGCTCTTTTTGAATTTGATCTTCGTATACTAGGCTTTTAGTTTAAAGATATATATATAAAATTATGAGTAAGAAGCTTTATATTAAGACCTACGGATGTCAGATGAATGTTTATGATTCCATTAAGATGCAGGATTTGCTTTATCCCTTTGGCTATGAACCTACTGAAAATATTGAAGAAGCAGATGTTATTATTCTAAATACTTGTCATATCAGAGAGAAAGCAGCTGAGAAAACTTATTCTGAACTCGGTCGTATTAAGAAACTACAAGATACCAGAACAAAACAAGGTTTAAGGTCTGCAATAATAGTTGTAGCTGGTTGTGTTGCACAGGCGGAAGGGGAGGAGATTTTTACAAGAACTCCTTATGTTGATATTGTTGTCGGTCCGCAATCTTATTATAACCTACCGGAATTAATCTCAAAAGTCGTTAGACATGAAAAACACTTAATCGATCTTGATTTTGTTGAAGAAGCAAAATTTGATCAGCTACCTGAGCAATTATATCCGCAAGGAACAAGTGCCTTTATATCGGTACAGGAAGGGTGCGATAAATTTTGTACTTTCTGCGTAGTACCTTATACTAGAGGTGCTGAATTTTCAAGAAATGTAGAGCAGGTTTACAGAGAAGCACTAAAAGTAGTTAGTAGCGGTGCTAAAGAAATTATGTTACTTGGACAAAATGTCAATGCATATCACGGTAAAGGTCCTGCAGATAAAATATTTAGTCTAGCCGATTTACTCAAACATCTAGCACAAATTCCCAATTTAGAGAGATTACGTTATACCACCTCACACCCGATAGATATGAATAATGATCTAATAAAGCTGTACGGCACCGAACCTAAATTAATGCCGTTTCTACATCTACCGGTGCAGTCAGGTTCAAATAAAATATTAAAAGCCATGAACCGCAAACATGATCGGGAATATTATTTTGATATAATTAATCGCTTAAGAGAAGCAAGGCCTGATATAGTTTTATCCTCTGATTTTATTGTCGGGTTTCCCGGTGAAACAGATGAAGATTTTGAAGATACATTAGATTTGGTCCGTAGAGTAAAATACGGTCAGTGTTATTCGTTTAAATATAGCCCACGTCCCGGCACACCTGGTGCAACTAGAACCGACCAAATACCTGAACATATAAAATCAGAGAGATTAACTATATTACAACAAGAACTCATGGCTCAGCAACTAGCTTTTAATACAAGTTGTGTTGGTAGTACTATGAAAGTTCTATTTGATCGCAATGGTAAATTCGACGACCAGATAATAGGTAAAACTCCATACATGCAGTCCGTATATATCCAAAACCCTAATAAGTCTTTACTTGGTAAAATCATTGATGTAAAAATTACTAAGGCTTCACTTAATAGTTTAACCGGCGAAATATTATAAGTCATGTATAAATCTCTTCTTTTTTGTTTAAAAATTTTTGTCTTCCTTATTTTAGTAGGTTGCGGGATTACTGCTTATATAATATACCACTATTCACGTGATTTGCCTGATTACTCACAGCTTGCACGTTATTATCCGCCGTCGGTAACGCGTATTTATTCCCGTGACGGCAAATTAATGGAGGAGTACGCTTTTGAACGTCGTGTGTTTGTACCGATTAATAGCGTACCGAGTTCGCTAATAGAAAGTTTTATTGCAGCTGAGGATAAGAATTTCTATAACCATCCCGGCGTTGATTTGTTTGGAATAGTTAGAGCGGCATTTTTAAACATATCTAATTATTTACATAATAGGCGTATGGAAGGAGCGTCTACCATTACTCAGCAAGTGGTTAAAAATTTTCTGCTAACTAACGAAGTTTCTCTTGAACGTAAGATTAAAGAAGCGATTCTTTCTTATATGATTTCAAGAGTATTTACTAAGGATCAAATTTTAGAATTATATCTTAATCAAACATTTTTTGGTCGTGGTGCATACGGTGTTGCGGTAGCTGCACAAAATTATTTTAATAAATCCGTAGAGGAACTTACTATTGCAGAATCAGCTTTTATTGCGGCACTGCCTAAAGCCCCTTCCGAACTTAATCCTGAGAGAAACTATGCTAGAGTAAAAGCTCGTCGTGATTACGTAATAGCACGTATGTTTGAAGATGGTTATATAACAAGAGATGCTGCGAAAGAAGCTATGGATAGCCCGATAGTTTTACGTAAACGAGCTAAGGAAGAAACTGTTACGGCAGATTATTATGCTGCACAGGTCAGAGAAGAAGTAATTAGGATGTTAAATAGTCAGGAAGAATTTTATACCGGAGGTCTTACTATCATTACTTCTTTAGATGCAAAGATGCAGCAATTAGCTGAAAACTCTCTAAGAAAAGGTCTAAGGGAGTTTGATAGAAGGCGTGGTTTTAGAAAGCCTATAGCTAATATTTCTCTTGATAATTGGCAAGGAGAGCTAAAAAAACTACCAACTCCTCCATCGCTTTTAGAGTATAAATTAGCTGTAGTTCTAGATGTAGCCGATAATCATGTAGAGATTGGACTTATAGACGGCAGTAAATCTAAGATGCCTATTGCTGAAATGAAATGGGCAAGAAGTAATCTTAAATCAGTTAAGACCTTGCTTAAAAAAGGTGATGTGATAGTGGTTGAGGCTATAAAAGAGGGGTATGCTCTTCGTCAGATTCCTGAAATAAACGGTGCTATTATGGTTATGAACCCAAATACCGGACAGGTACTTGCAAGCGTTGGCGGTTATGATTTTTCCACAAGTAAATTTGATAGAGTAACTCAAGCACTGCGTCAACCCGGTTCTTTGAGTAAAACCTTTGTTTATTTAGCAGCTCTTGAAAACGGTGTTAAGCCGAATCAGATTTTTAATGATGGACCTATTGAGATTTCGCAAGGTCCAGGGATGCCTAGTTGGCGTCCTAAAAATTATGAGGGTAAGTTTTTAGGTGAAATCACTATGCGTACTGGTCTTGAAAAATCTCGTAATCTTATAACCGTAAGAGTTGCAACTGCCGTAGGACTTACAAAAATCGTTGATATAATTAAGCGTTTCGGTATTAATAATGAACCAAAAAAAGTTTACTCTATGGTACTTGGTTCAATTGAAACCACACTTAGCAGAATGACTAATGCTTATGCAATTATTGCTAACGGCGGTAAAAAAGTTGAGCCTCATTTTGTAGAATTAATTAAAGATCGTAACGGTAAAATTATTTATAGGCGAGATGATAGAGAATGTCTTGCTTGTAATGTTTCGGATAGTAATTTAGATACCGCAATATTAGAAATACCGAAAGAATATATCTATAGAGTTACGGATGAAGCTAGTGATTATCAAATTACTTCGTTTTTAACCGGAGCAATAGATAGAGGTACCGGTTATGCTGCGAAGAAGTTAGGGAAAATTATCGGCGGAAAAACTGGTACTAGTAACAATAGTAAAGATACATGGTTTGTAGGTTTTACACCCACAATAGTAGTCGGCAGTTATGTGGGTTATGATACACCGAAAGAGCTTGGAAAAAGAGCAACAGGCTCAAACGTAGTATTACCGATTTTTATTGATTTTATGAGTAATGCTTATAAGGATAAGCCATCGCTGCCTTTCAAAGTTCCAGATTCAATTAAGCTAATTGCCGTAGATAGAGCAACTGGTAAAATTACACCAAGCGGTACTGTTATAGAAGCATTTAAAGTAAATAATGTTCAGATGCTTGAGAATGAATATATGATTGATAATCAAGATAATAATGATATTTTTGATTATGTACCGAGTAAGGAAGATCAATCGCAGGAAATTTACTAAACTGTATAATTAGTTTAAGCCGATGTCATTCCCTGTTTTCTATGTCATGCCCGCGGAAGCGGGAATCCAGGGTGCACGATAAATAGAACTTTTAATTTTTAAAATTTGCTGTATTGCTGCTTTTTTCCTGGATTCCCGCTTCCGCGGGCATGACATCGGTATCATACAACAAAACCACCTATTTTTATTTTAACCTATGAAAAAAATTATTTTATATCTCACTGCCCTAATATCACTTACTATAACTTTTATAACTCAAGCGGATTGTTTTTTAGTTAATGAAAATTATAAAACAAGAAGGTAATTGTGAGTCTCGTTATGCTCCATGCTCAACATTTAAAATTGCTATAAGTTTAATGGGTTATGATGATGGGTTTTTAATTGATGAAACTCATCCAAAATTACCTGTTAAAGCAGGATATGCTGACTATCTTGAAGTTTGGAAACAATCCCAAACACCTAAAGATTGGATGAAGAATAGCTGTGTTTGGTATTCGCAGATTATTACTAAAGAATTAGGTATTGAAAAATTTCGTGATTATGTAACATAATGTGATTATGGTAATCGTGATATTTCAGGAGGAGATAAAGGCAAGAATAACTGTTTAACTAATGTATGGCTTTCTAGTTCTTTAGAAATTTCACCGTAAGAACAATTAGCTTTTCTTCAGAAACTAGCAGAGAATAAATTGCCTGTAAGTGTTCAAGCCCAAGAAATGACTAAAAATATTTTGTTTATTGAAGATTTTGTAGATTGTTGGAAGCGTTACGGTAAAACAGGTAGTGGTAATAAACTTAGCCAAGATAGAACTGTAAAGTTAAAGGATCGTAAAATTGGATGGTTTATAGGTTGGCTACAAAAAAATGACAGAACAGTTTTCTTTGTACATTTCATTGAAGATAATAAAAATTATTATTCTTATGCAGGGCAACGTTCTAAAGAAGCAGCGAAAGAAAAGCTAAAAGAATTGATAAATCAAGAATTGAAATAAATCTCAATTTTTATTTTCGAGGAACAACCAAAAGTGAATTTGCTATTGGTTGTTGATTAAAAAGCAATACTCTAGGTTATCTATACTAAAGTACCTTCTTCTTCATAGAGACTCCAGTCATATCTACCACAGCATGATCATTATCAAGTAGAGTGTTATTTTCAGTAGTAACATCTTCATTAATTTCAGCAGCAAGTTTTTCAGCTTCAATTTCATCAATATATTGTTTTAATTTAGCTTTTGTTGCGTTTTTATTTCTAACATACCCCCCAAGTTACCCCTACACCTATTATAACAGCTATGGAGGCAACTACAGCTGTGCCAATGCTTATATATTGAGCAACTAAGGAATTATCGTTATCACTCTCATCAAACATATTTTCTTGAAAGTTGTAAGTTGTATTGAAAGCAGTATTAGTAAGGGTTGCTACGGTGTTATTAATTAAATTTATTCCCGTTTCAGTCTAACTTTCGGTGTTATCGGAAAAGATTGATTCAGAAATTTCGGCAGTAGAGCTTGTTATTGTGTTATTAATCGGATTAGCTGCTATTTCAGATAAGTCTTTTGTTATGAGTTCTAATAAGTTTTCTATTGTGTTAGTACCTTGAGTAGTGCTAGATATCGGGTTAGATATTAAATCCTTTATTTCTGAAGAAATTCCATTCAAATTATTTCCTTTAAGTACCTCAAATATTTTGCATCCTTTACTATAACCTATAGTAATAGGGTTATTAGTTGCTGCAGTATTAAGTATATACTCAATAGTAGGGTTTTAAATTTTAGTATAATTTTGTGGATCAAAATAATAACGAAAATTTTCTTGACATATTTTCATCAATGCTTCCTCATACATAAAAGTATTATCACCTTGTTTTTTTTAATATATAATCTCGTATATTGTCTCCATTATTATTATATCGTTATTTAATAATTCAATTCCTTTGCTATACTCCATCGCTGCCATATTGTTTTTAGGACAATTCGATACAATTAAATTTTTTGTAGTAGGATCTATATAATAATTTTCTCCGTTATATCCTATTTGAAGCATATTATATTCTTGATCTCCAATTGTTGCTCTTACTGTTATAGTAATTCTTGCCACAGTGGTTAAAAATGAAGTTAATTGATGTATCATTTTGCTATTCCTTTGGATTTTTAAAATTGAAGGGCATAGTCAGCAGTACTTATTTGATAGTCAAGAAATTATTAACAAAAATTAATAATTAATATATAATAATTGCAATTAGGTGAAATTATATAAATTTCAATATCGCTTGAAGTATCTAAAGAAATGTTATAAAGTCAAAAAGTTCATAGAAATTTAAGGGTATTATGCAAGTAGTAAAAGCTTTAGAACAAATTTTAGCAGATAGCTATGCTTTATATTTTAAAACACAAAATTATCATTGGAATGTAGAAGGAGCAGAGTTTAGAAGTCTACATTTATTATTTGAGGGGCAGTATGAAGATTTAGCTGAAAGCTTAGATGAGCTTGCTGAAAGAATAAGAAGTTTAAATGCTAAAGTTCCCGCATTATCAGATTTAATAAAACTTGCATCTATAGATGAGGCAAATCTAAACGCAACGGCAAATGAAATGCTTAAAAGTCTAACAAAAGATCAAGATATTATTAGAGATACATTATATAAGGGACTCAAAGTAGCACAAGCAGAGGGCGATGAGGGTACAGCCGATATGATTATTGGACGAATTAAGGTGCATGAAAAGAATAGATGGATGCTGAAGAGTAGTATACTCTAGTGTCATTTCCATTTTCGTCATTGCAAGCGACTGAAAGGAGCGTAGCAATCTCAGGAGATAGCGTATGATTCCTGAGATTGCTGCGTCGATGCTGTGCATCTCATCGCAATGACGTTAATGTTCATAACAAACAAACTAACAAAATAAAAATAAAATGGAACAATATGATGTAGCCGTTATAGGCGGTGGTCCAGGTGGGTATGTTGCAGCAATTAGAGCAGCACAATTAAAGAAAAAAGTTGTATTAATAGAAAAAGAGCATTTGGGTGGGGTATGTCTTAATTGGGGGTGTATACCGACTAAATCCCTGCTTAAATCTGCTGAGGTTTTTGAATATATAAAACATGCTAAAGATTATGGAATTGATGCTAAAGGTGCTGAAATCAACATTAAGAAAATAGTCGAACGCTCAAGAGAGATTTCAAATAAGCTTGCAGGCGGTGTTAAATTACTACTGAAAAAAAACAAAGTGACCGTGATAGATGGAGTAGCAAGTCTTGCAGGAAATAAGGTAATAAATATAAATGATAAACCTACAGTAAAAGCAGGAAATATTATTATAGCTACCGGCGCAAGATCTAGGGTTTTAAAAGGCTTTAAGCCTGACGGTAAACAAATTTGGACTTCTAAAGAAGCTATGATACCTCAGCATGTGCCGAAATCTATGATTATTGTCGGCTCAGGTGCAATCGGTATAGAATTCGCTTCGTTTTATAATAGTATTGGTGTGGATGTTACAGTAATTGAGGCACATAATAGAATATTGCCTGCTGAAGATATGGAAATTAGCGGAATCGCTCATAAGAACTTTGAGAAGAAAGGTATAAAAATTATTACAAATGCTAAGTTAATTAAGCAAACAAAATCAAAAGATAAGATAGAAGTTGAGTTAGAGTTAGCAGATAAAACACAAAAATTACAAGCTGAAATTTTACTTATGGCAGTAGGTATTACAGCTAATACGGAAAATTTAGGTCTTGAGAAAACAAAAATTAAAGTAGAAAACGGCTATATAACTACTAACGGGTTAATGCAAACTGCGGTATCAGGAATTTATGCTATAGGCGATGTAGCAGGAGTGCCTTGTTTAGCTCATAAAGCAAGCCATGAAGGTATTATTGCAGCGGAAAGCATAGCGGGCTTAAAACCGCATACTATTAATAAACATAATATTCCTGGTTGCACTTATTCTTCGCCGCAAATAGCAAGCGTCGGTTTGACTGAAGAAGCAGCAACAACCTTAGGTTATGAACTTAAAATAGGCAGATTTCCTTTTATAGCTAACGGTAAGGCTTTAGTAAGCGGTGATAGCGATGGCTTAATTAAAACTATATTTGATGCTAAGACGGGTGAGTTGCTTGGAGCTCATATGATAGGCTCGGAAGTTACGGAATTAATACAAGGATATGTGGTTTCAAAAAATTTAGAAGGAACGGAGTTGGATTTAATTAACACTATCTTCCCGCATCCGACTTTATCGGAAATGATGCATGAATCAGTATTCTCTGCTTATGATAGGGCAATACATATATAATACTCGATGAACTTCAAAAATTGGCTACGTCGTCTTATAAGAGCTGTGGTGCTCACGTATTAAGTATATGTTCCGCTCCTCGCCTTATAGACTCCTTGCTCTTGTTGAAGTTGATCTTCGTATATACGTTTCATTTTACTTCGGAGATATAAATTAAGAAAATGAACAAAGGTAATTTAATCAAGAATTATGCAGTAGCGTTATTTAATAACGCTATGGTTGATAATATACAAGATAAGATCTTTGAAGAAATTACTTCTATAAACCGTATAATTACCGATAATTTTGATATTAGAGAGTTCCTATTTTCTCCTATAGTAAATAAGAACGACAAAATTAACGCAGTTAATTCATTAGCAAAAAATATCAAAATTAGCACAATAGTACAAAATTTTTTATTGTTATTGGTAAAAAATTCGCGTACTGCTATTTTATCTAATATAGTAGATGCTTATAATACTTTACTATATGAAAGTAAAAACATAAAGATAGTTCAGGTTATTTCTGCAAATAAGTTACAACCTAAAGAGCAGGAGTGGATTAAATCTCGTATAGAAAAAGAATTAAATCAAAAAACAGAAATATTATTTGATATAGATAATACTATTATTGGCGGTATTGTAATTAAATATGATAGTATGTTGCAAGATTACTCAATAAAAGGTAGTTTAGAGAAAATAACGAAAGTTTTAAAGACAGTTAATATTGCTGTATAGATATTTATATAGTCATTGCGAGGAAATTACGAAGTAATTGACAAAGCAATCTCAGGATATTTTATGAGATTGCCACGAGGCCTAAGGCTGCTCGCAATGACGGCTCGGTATCCACACGGGCAATGCTCGTTCGCAATGACAAGAAAATTAGGAGACATAAACCACATGAAACTAAAGCCTATTGAAGTAGCTGAAATATTACAAAAGGAAATAGCTAATATTAATTGCTTAAGTGAGCTTGAGGAAGTAGGGCAGGTAATAACCGTCGGTGACGGTATAGCCCAAATTTACGGTCTTGCTAATGTAAAATCCGGTGAAGTAGTAGAATTTAAATCCGGTGTTAAGGGCCTTGTTTTAAACTTGGAAAACGATAGTGTCGGTGCTGTAATTATGGGGGATGATAACCAAGTACAGCAAGGTGATAATGTCAAAAGAACTAAAGAAGTTTTAGAAGTACCGGTAGGAAAAGCTTTGCTTGGTCGTGTTGTTGATGCTCTAGGTAATCCTATTGACGGCAAAGGCGATATTGCAAGTAAAGAGTACAGACATATCGAGATGAAGGCTCCGGGGATAATAGAAAGAACGAGCGTGAGTGAACCCGTACAAACCGGAATAAAGGCTATAGATTCGTTAATCCCAATAGGTAGAGGACAAAGAGAGTTAATAATCGGTGATAGGCAAACTGGAAAAACAGCTATAGCCGTTGATACTATTATTAATCAAAAACAAGCTCATTCACTTACTAATGAAAGTGATAAAATTTATTGTATTTATGTAGCTATTGGGCAGAAAAGATCAAGTGTTGCACAAATAGTAAAAAAACTAGAAGATGCCGGAGCCATGGACTATACACTCATTGTTTCGGCTACTGCTTCGGAAGCTGCAGCTCTTCAATTCATTGCCCCTTATTCTGCCTGTAGTATGGGCGAATATTTTCGTGATAACGGCATGCACGCACTTATTATTTATGATGATTTAAGTAAGCATGCCGTTGCATATAGACAAATCTCATTATTACTTAGAAGACCTCCCGGGCGAGAAGCCTATCCCGGCGACGTGTTCTACCTGCATTCAAGGTTGCTTGAGCGTGCTGCTAAAATGTCAGAGGAAAAAGGCAGCGGTTCACTTACTGCTCTTCCTATAATCGAAACGCAGGCAGGTGATGTATCCGCATATATCCCAACAAATGTTATTTCGATTACCGACGGTCAAATTTTCTTAGAAAGTGAGCTATTTTATAAAGGCGTAAGACCTGCCGTTAATGTCGGTATTTCGGTAAGCCGTGTTGGTTCTGCAGCACAAATAAAGGCTATGAAGCAGGTAGCAGGTTCGGTAAAGCTAGAGCTTGCTCAATTTAGAGAGCTTGAGTCTTTCTCGCAATTTGGATCAGATTTAGACCCTGCCACTAAAGCACAAATCGATCACGGTAAAAGATTAGTTGAGATATTAAAACAAGCTCAATATCATCCTTTTCCGGTAGAAGAACAAATAGTAAGTATTTATGTCGGCACTAAGAAATATTTAAGTGATGTCCCGCTTCAGAAAGTAAAAGAATTTGAAGATAAAATGCTTACGGAGATAAGGTTAAATAAAAAAGATATTTTGGAATCAATAAAAAACGAGCAATGTATAACCGAAGAAACCGAGCAGAAACTGAAAGCATTTTTAGAAAACTTCGTTAAGGAATTTGTTAAATGAGATGATGTTGTTTTTGTGTGGATACTAAATCGTCATTGCGAGTGACTGAAAGGAGCGTGGCAATCTCAGGATATTTGACGAGATTGCAACAAAGCTTCGTTCCGCGCAATGACATAAAAATACTAAATAAATATGTCAAATTTAAAGCAGTTAAGAACTAGAATTAAAAGCGTTAAATCTACACAAAAGATTACTAAAGCAATGCAACTAGTATCAGCTTCTAAAATGGCAAAAATAAAGAGTCAAATAGCCAATTCAAATTTTTATATTGAGGCTGTTAGTAAAATGATGTCTGCTATATTATCAATTGATATGTATGAGTTATCTATAGAAGAGCAGAAATTTTTTAATACCGTGCCGAATAAAGCAAATTTATTGATAGTTATGACATCACAGCGTGGTTTATGCGGAACGTTTAATTACAGTATAATTCAGCAAGTTAAGAATGATATTAAAGAGTTAGAAAATAAAGGCGAACAAATAAAACTTATCATTATTGGAAAAAAAGGTTACGAAGCACTAAAAAGGCAATATGTAAATTATATTGATAGTTATTTTGAGTTACCCAAAATTCATGATGAAAATCTGATGCTACAAGTAAAACAAAAAATTATGTCGGCAGTAGAAAATCTAGAAGTTAGTAATTGTGTTATATATTTTAATAAATTTAAGAACGCAATGACTCAAATTATGACTAGACAACAGATTTTACCAGTAGCAAAATATCAGGATGATTCTATGATAGATAATCCTATAGTTAATTTAGTCGGATTCGGATACAAGGAACGAGGAGCGAAGCCTATAAATAATAGGAGCGCGACGAGTGACATAGTAGGCGAGTCCAAATCAATTGACTATAATTATGAATATGAGGGAGAAAATCTCATTTCTAATCTCATTAATTTATATGTGAATTCCCAAATAAATTATGCTTTACTACAAAGTAGAGCAAGTGAGGAGGGAGCTAGAATGACTGCTATGGAAAATGCAACAAATAATGCTAATGATTTAATAAGCAAGTTAGTTTTAAAGCTAAATAGATCAAGACAGGCTATTATTACTACGGAATTAATAGAGATTATAGCCGGTTCAGAAGCGGTTTAGATATACTCGTTTAATTTGAAAAATTGGCGTCGTTGTTTCATATTTTTTGATCCTCACGTACTAGTATATACGCTGTCAAAAAATATGAAACGCCTTGCTCTTTTCCACATTAAACTGCGTCTATCTGTTCTTCATTTTATTTGTATTATATTTTTTAACACAAGAAAAAATCATGACAAAAAATATTGGAAAAATTACTCAGATTATTTCAGCGGTGGTGGATGTAAAATTTACGAATAACGGTAAGTTACCGGAAATTTTAAATGCTCTAGAGTGCTATAACGATAAACAAAGGATAGTCCTGGAAGTAGCACAACATATAGGTGATGATACAGTGCGTTGTATTGCTATGGATTCTATGGAAGGGTTAGTGCGGGGCGTAGAAGTAATAGATACAGGCAGTCCTATTCGTATTCCTGTAGGTACTGAGACGCTTGGGCGTATTATGAATGTTGTAGGTGAGCCGATTGACGGTAAAGGAGACATTAAAAGCTCAAATATTTCTTCTATATATAAGCCTGCTCCTGATTTTACCAATCAGTCAACCGAGCGTAATATATTAGTAACCGGTATTAAAGTTATTGATTTACTTGCTCCTTATACTAAAGGTGGTAAAATAGGACTATTCGGTGGTGCAGGAGTCGGTAAAACCGTGCTTATAATGGAGCTTATTAATAACGTAGCTAAAGCACACGGCGGTTATACGGTATTTGCAGGAGTTGGTGAGAGAACTAGAGAAGGTAATGATCTTTACCATGAAATGATTGACTCGGGTGTTATTAACCTTGCAGAGCCTGAAAAGTCAAAAGTAGCTTTAGTTTATGGACAAATGAACGAGCCGCCGGGAGCAAGGGCAAGAGTTGCGTTAAGCGGTCTGACCATTGCCGAGAGTTTTAGAGATATGAATGAAGGGCAAGATGTTTTGTTTTTTGTAGATAATATTTTCCGTTTTACTCAAGCAGGTTCTGAAGTATCGGCGTTACTCGGTAGGATTCCGTCAGCGGTAGGGTATCAGCCTACTCTTGCAACCGATATGGGCGAACTACAAGAGCGTATCACCTCTACTAAGCACGGCTCAATAACTTCCGTGCAGGCTATATATGTACCGGCGGATGATTTAACTGATCCTGCTCCTGCTACTTCTTTTGCACATTTAGATGCTACAACGGTACTTAGCCGTCAGATAGCTGAGTTTGGGATTTATCCGGCAGTTGATCCGTTAGATAGTAATTCGCAGGTACTTGATCCGATGATTGTTGGTGAAGAACATTATAGTGTAGCAAGACAAGTGCAGCAGGTTTTACAAACTTATAAATCGTTGCAGGATATTATCACTATTTTAGGTATGGATGAGCTATCCGAAGAAGATAAACTAACCGTGGCACGTGCTAGAAAAATACAGCGTTTCTTATCGCAGCCTTTCCATGTCGCTGAAGTATTTACCGGAGCTGCAGGCAAATTTGTTAATCTAGCTGATACTATCGCAGGCTTTAAAGGACTTGTAGAGGGTAAATACGATGATTTACCGGAAGCTGCTTTTTATATGGTCGGAACTATAGACGAGGCTATAGAGAAGGCGCAAACGTTGAAGTGACGTTGATGTCATTCCCGCGTAGGCGGGAATGACGTAGTAATTTTACTATATTATTCTATGAACGCAACAATTCTAGTCAAAATAATTACTCCTTTAAGTATTGCATTGGAAAAGCAAGCTAAAATAGTAACAATGTCGGGTGAGGAGGGTATGTTTGGAGTGCTGCCGAGTCACGTTCCGATGATTGTTAGTTTAAAAGCCGGTTTAGTGCAGGTTTATATAGATGATATGCATAAATCCGAAAACACTTATCTTATTTCCGGCGGTGTAACCGAAGTAACGGCAAATTATATTAATATAGCTACGGAAACGGCTATTAACGTTACGAATTTAAGTGAAGCGGAAATAGCAACTAAGCTTCTCGATCTTCAAAAAACTTTATCAGATCAACATTAATTTGTTTGAAAAATCTACGTTTTGGGATAAGGTTATTTTAATGTCATTGCAAGGCTTTTTTCCGTCATTGTGAGGAGCGAGAAGTGACGCGGCAATCTTGTCAAACTTCCTGAGATTGCCAAGCAGTTCTACGGCTGCTCACAATGACGATGTTTATTCCACATAATCAAGTGAGAAACAAATGTCAGAAGTACATAATTCAGAATATATACAAGAGTTATCAGTTGATAATACTTCATACAAAATTTACGATATAAATAAAGCGGCAAGCGATGTAGATCTTCCCTTAAAAAAGCTTCCATATAGTTTAAGAGTATTATTTGAGAATGTATTACGTTCTAATGGTTCAAAGCAAAGCTTACTTTTATTTAAAGAATGGCTAAAAACTAAAAAATCTGATGCGGAAATAGATTTTATGCCGGCAAGAGTTTTGATGCAGGACTTTACTGGTGTGCCTGCTATTGTAGATTTGGCGGCTATGCGTGATGCGATGAAGAAAATAGGAGGTGATCCGTTAAAAATTAACCCGCTTATTCCTGTTGATTTGGTAATAGACCATTCCGTAAGCGTTGATTCTTATGCAGCTAAGGAGTCATTCAATAAAAATGTTCAAATGGAAATGAAACGTAATATAGAGCGTTATGCATTTCTTAAATGGGGGCAGCAAGCATTTAATAATTTTAAAGTAGTGCCGCCGGGTACGGGTATTTGTCATCAGGTAAATTTAGAATATTTAGCAAAAGTCGTGTGGCATAAAGACGGCACCCTTTATCCTGATAGTTTAGTTGGAACGGATAGCCATACAACTATGGTAAACGGTTTATCGGTGCTTGGTTGGGGAGTCGGCGGAATAGAGGCAGAAGCTGCCATGCTAGGTCAACCTCTTACTATGATTCTGCCGGAGGTAATTGGGGTAAAACTAACAGGAAAATTAACAGGTATAGCTACCGCAACCGATTTAGTTTTAACCGTTACCGAGATGTTGCGGAAAAAGAAAGTAGTAGGTAAATTTGTCGAGTTTTTCGGTGAGGGTCTTAAAAACCTAATGATTGCCGATCGTGCTACTATTTCTAATATGTCGCCTGAATACGGTGCTACTTGCGGCTTTTTCCCGATTGATCAAGAAACTATAAAATATCTAGAGCTAACAGGTAGAGAAAAAACGCAAATCAGATTAGTAGAGCAATACGCAACCGAGCAGAATCTTTGGTATGATTTTGAACATGCGGTAGAATATACTGAGGTTTTAGAGCTAGATTTATCTATGGTACATAGTGCACTTGCCGGTCCAAAACGTCCGCAAGATCGAGTAAACTTAAATGATGTAGCAAGTAATTTTAAATATGAATTACCGAATTTTGCTTTAGAAAATAAAGACATTGATAAAAAATATGCCGTAGCAAATCAGAATTACGAAATTGGTAACGGCGATGTGGTAATTGCAGCAATTACTAGCTGTACTAATACTTCTAATCCTTCGGTTATGATTGGTGCAGCACTTCTTGCTAAAAAAGCACTAGAACACGGGTTAAAGGTAAAACCTTGGGTTAAAACTTCTCTTGCTCCTGGTTCAAAAGTCGTAACGGAATATTTGAAGCTTAGTGGTCTTGATAAATATTTAGATGAATTAGGGTTTAATCTAGTAGGTTACGGCTGCACTACTTGCATCGGTAATTCCGGACCTCTCAATCCAGAAATAGAGGAAACTATTAACAAAAACGGGTTAGTTGTTGCTTCTGTTTTATCTGGTAATAGGAATTTTGAAGGGCGAATTAATCCGCTTACTAAAGCAAGCTATCTCGGTTCGCCTATTTTAGTCGTAGCATATGCACTTAGCGGCACTCTTAATATAGATCTAACAAATATGCCCATAGGAGAAAATATTTATTTAAAAGATCTTTGGCCAAGCAAAGAAGAGATAGATGAAGTTATTGCAAATTCAATTAATTCCTCTATGTTTATAGAAAAATATTCTGATATATTTAGCGGAACGACAGAGTGGAAAGATTTACAGGTTACTAATAGTTCTACTTATAACTGGAATAAGAATAGTACCTATATTAATAATCCGCCTTATTTTAAGGATATAGGCAGCAAGAATAATATACAAGATATAAAATCTGCAAAAATTCTAGCAATTCTCGGTGATTCTATTACTACCGATCATATTTCGCCGGCAGGTAGTATTAGTAAAACCAGCCCTGCTGCTAAATATTTAACGGACCATCATATAGAGCCTCTAGATTTCAACTCTTACGGATCACGTAGAGGAAATCATGAAGTAATGATGCGTGGCACATTTGCTAATATTCGTATAAAAAATGAGATGTGTAAAGGTGTAGAAGGCGGGTTTACCATAAACCAGTTAAACGGCACGCAGCAAACTATCTACGATGCAGCTATGGACTACAAAGCTCATGATGTATCGGTAGTGATTTTTGCAGGTAAAGAATATGGCAGCGGCTCATCTAGAGACTGGGCAGCAAAAGGACCTGGTTTGCTTGGTGTAAAGGCAGTGATTGCCGAGAGCTTTGAGCGAATACATCGATCAAATTTAGTAGGTATGGGTATTTTACCGCTAACTTTTACCGGCAATAATACAAGATTAGATTTAAAGTTAGACGGTTCAGAAACTATTGACATTACAGGCTTAAGCGAGAATATAAGCTCTTATCATCCTGTTAAATGCGTGATAAAAAAACAAACCGGTGCAATAAGAACAATCGATTTAATATTGCAAATATTTACGGATAATGAGATAAATTATATAAAGCACGGCAGTATTATGCATTTTGTGGTAGAGAGTTTGAAGGGGTAGTTTGCTGGTATCGTCATTGCGAGGAAATTGCGTAGCAATTGTACGTGCGTAATATTGGGAGTTTGTTATTATTTTATGAGATTGCCACGCAGTCTACGGCTGCTCGCAATGACAATTCAGATAGCCATGCAACAACGCCACATGGGAACGACATAAAGAGGTAAAAATATGGACAAGCATCTTAAAGAATATACCGAGAGCGGTAAGAAAAATTTAATTGTGGTATATATATTATATTTATGCGGGATCGTAGCTCCGATATTGCCATTAATCGGGGTATTTTTTGCATATCTTAACAAAGATAAAGGCGATAACTTTGCAATTAGTCATTACGTGTTTTTATTTCGTACTTTTTGCCTTGGGGTTCTTGGGTGGATTGTATGTTTTATATTTACGTTTATCATGATTGGAGTAGTACTATACGTTATACTCGCTGTTTGGTATATACTTCGTGTTGCCATCGGTTTTAAATATATGATAGAAGACAAAGCATACCCAAACCCTATGACTTATTGGATAAAATAAAAATGATAAAGCTGAATGTAGACGGTTCTGAAATAGAAGTATCAGAAGGTAGCACCGTTTATCAAGCCTGTACACAAGCAGGAAAAGAAATCCCTCATTTTTGTTATCATGAGCGTCTAAAAATTGCTGGTAATTGTCGTATGTGCTTGGTTGAAATGGAAAAATCACCAAAGCCTATAGCTTCTTGTGCTATGCCGGTAAGTAACGGTATGGTTATTCATACCGATACGCCGATGGTAAAAAAAGCACGTGAAGGGGTGATGGAGTTTTTACTGATTAACCATCCTTTAGATTGTCCTATTTGTGATCAGGGCGGAGAGTGTAATTTACAGGATCAGGCTTTCAGATACGGCAAAGGTACTAATAGATTCCACGAAAATAAGAGATCTATTAAAGATAAATATATGGGACCGTTGATTAAAACAGCGATGACTAGATGCATACAATGCACACGATGTATTAGATTTGCAAGCGATATAGCGGGAATAGAGGAAATGGGCGCTATTCACCGTGGAGAACACATTGAAGTAACTTCATATTTAGAGCAAACTTTAGATTCCGAAATTTCCGGTAATATGATCGATATTTGTCCCGTCGGTGCTTTGAACTCTAAGCCTTATGCTTTTAAAGCTCGTAAATGGGAGCTAAAACATACCGCTAGCATTGGAGTGCATGATGCCGAAGGCTCTAATATTCGTATTGATAGTAGAGGTGATGAGGTAATGAGGATATTACCTCGTGTTAATGAAGAAATAAATGAAGAGTGGCTTTCGGATAAGAATCGTTTTAGTTATGATGGTTTAAAATATCAGCGCTTGGATCGTCCTTATATCAGAAAAAACGGTAAGTTAGTAGAAGCTAGCTGGAGTGAAGCTTTAAAGACAGTAGCGGATAAAATAAAATCCGTAAAACCAGAAAAGATTGCTGCTATTGCTGGTTCTCTCTCTTCTGTCGAATCAATGTTTATGTTAAAAACATTATTGCAAAAGCTTGGCTCTAATAATTACAGTGTTAATCAGTTTGACTATAAACTAGATACCATGCAGCGAGGCAATTATTTATTTAATACTACTATTGCAGGGATAGAAAAGGCTGATTTATGTTTGCTAATCGGAGCAAATCCAAGGCAAATAGCTCCAGTATTAAATAGTAGAATAGGTATGCGAGTACGTGCCGACTCACTAAAAGTAGCAAGAATAGGTGGGGGGCATAACCAAACCTATAAAATTCAGGATTTAGGAAGTGATATTAAGATTATTGAGGGGCTAGCTATTGGTACTCATGAGTTTACGAAAGTCTTAAAAGCAGCAAAATATCTGATGATTATAGTAGGTGACGGTGTATATGCAAGAGATGACGGATATGCTATATTGTCGCTTATTCATAAGATAGTGACTGAATATAATATTATGCGTGATGATTGGAAAGGTTTTAATATATTGCATAATCACGCTTCTATAGTTGGCGGTCTTGATATTGGTTTTAATACTCCTATTAAGCTCGAAGAGTTGGAACTCGCTTATTTACTTGGAACGGACGCCATCCCATTTAATAAGCTGAAATCGACCTTTATAATATATCAAGGACATCACGGGGACGCAGGTGCTAGCAGTGCTGATGTAATTTTACCTGCGGCTGCTTATACCGAGCAGAGCGGAATTTACGTAAATTTAGAAGGTAGACCGCAAATAGCAGAAAAAGCAGTATCGCCTGTAGGGGTAGCTAAAGAAGATATAGAAATTATTAAAGAACTTGCCGGTTATCTAAAAATAGATATCGGAATGGATAATTTGCAAGAAGTAAGAGTAAGACTTGCTAAAGAATATAAGGTATTTGCTAGTATTGATAGAATTATAGAAAATAAATTTAGTAAGTTTAGCTCTAAAGATAAGTTATCAAAAGAGCCTATAACTGCAGAACCTATTAATTATTATATGACTGACGTGATTAGTAAAAATTCGGTCACTATGGCTAAGTGCGTTGAAGCTAAGGAAGCAAGAGACGAGGAGGCGGCATGATGAAAAATATGCTATTCTCACCCCGTATGTCATTCCTGCAAAAGCGGGAATCCAGCTCTTTTTTTGTAAATTATTTTCTGGATTTTCACTTTTGCGGGAATGATATAATAAGAGTACAATCATGCTAGAACTCTTTTTTGAATATATTTTTCCGTTAATTATCATCGCTCTAAAGGTAGTTGCAATTACTATCCCTTTAATATTGTGCGTTGCGTATTTAACATATGCAGAGCGTCGTGTTGTTGGATTAATGCAGCTTCGACGAGGACCTAACGTTGTCGGTCCGTTTGGATTACTTCAGCCTATTGCCGATGCGGTTAAGCTCTTATTCAAAGAGCCGATCATTCCAACCAATGCCGATAAAATATTATTTATTTTAGCACCGATGATAACTTTTATATTAAGTTTAATCGGCTGGGCAGTTATACCCTTTGCAAAGGGCGTAGTTCTGGCAGATATTAATGTAGGTGTTTTATATATTCTTGCTATTTCTTCTTTAAGTGTTTACGGCATTATTATTGCTGGCTGGGCTAGTAACTCAAAATATGCTTTTTTAGGAGCTATACGTTCCTCTGCCCAAATGATTTCTTATGAAGTGTCGATGGGGCTGGTTATTATTACCGTGCTACTTACTACCGGTACTCTCAATTTAAGTGAGATCATTGAAGCACAAAGAACAATACCGTGGTGGATTGATTTAATGCTACTACCTATGGGTGTCGTGTTTTTTATCTCGGTGCTTGCCGAAACAAATAGATTACCTTTTGATTTACCTGAAGCAGAATCGGAGTTAGTTGCTGGCTATAATGTTGAATATTCCTCTATGGGATTTGCTTTATTTTTTCTAGGTGAATATGCTAATATGATATTAGTTAGTGCAATGACTACGACTTTCTTTTTAGGAGGTTACTTGCCGCCCTTTAATATATCGTGGTTAGATTGTATTCCGGGGTTCTTTTGGTTTGTATTTAAGGTTGGATTCTTATTGTTTTGTTTTTTATGGATTAGAGCGACCTTACCAAGATATCGCTATGATCAATTAATGCGACTTGGCTGGAAAGTATTTTTACCTCTAACTTTATTTTGGGTAGTGTTAGTATCAAGTGTGCTTGTTTATACAGATAATTTACCGAGTATTTAGGTGTTATTGTAATTGTTGCTTGATCGGTTTACCCGTCATTGCGAGGAAATTACTAAGTAATTGACGAAGCAATCTCAGGATATTTGACGAGATTGCCACGCAGCCTACGGCTGCTCGCAATGACAACTCGGTATCCATGCGGGTGATGCCCCGCAGAAATACATCGATCTTTAATATATAATTTTTATGATAAACTATTTAAAATCGTTTTTTCTATATGAGATAGTAAGGGGGATGGCTTTGACTTTAAAGTATTTCTTTAAGCCCAAAGTTACCATAAATTATCCTTATGAAAAAAGCCCTATTAGTCCAAGATTTAAGGGTGAACATGCCCTGCGTCGCTATGAAAACGGTGAAGAACGCTGCATTGCGTGCAAACTCTGTGAGGCGATTTGTCCGGCACAAGCGATAGTAATTGAAGCGGACGAACGAGAAGACGGCAGCAGGCGTACTACTCGTTATGATATAGATATGACAAAATGTATTTATTGCGGATTATGTCAGGAAGCTTGCCCTGTAGATGCAATAGTTGAAGGTCCTAATTTTGAGTTTGCAAGTCTAACTCATACCGCACTTATTTACGATAAGGAAAGATTACTGCAAAATGGTGATAGATGGGAACAGGCACTCGCTAGTAAACTACACAAAGATTACGAGTATAGGTAATATACTCGTTTAATTACTCTTCATTTATTCGGAATATATACGTATATTATGCTATTGTGATTCTGTTAATAGGTTCATTTCAAAAAAGTTAAATTAAAAAAATATATCATGAAAATTCGAACCTTGCATTCGAGATTTCATAAACCTTTGTAATTTAATTATTGCTTTTCTTTTTTTTGACTTTTATTCATCTTAATTATAAAAACTAAAAAGCTATATTCCTACTGGAATAAGAGAAACTCATAAAATATATAGTACTAATGAGCAATATTTAAAGCTAAAATCATATGATAAGGATTTATACAATTAAAAGCCTCCAAAAGAGCTAGAAGACAAGAGAATTAGTTATAAGAATAATATATAAAGTTACTAAAACACATGCTGTAAGTATAATAATTAATTGTTCAATTTGGATTATAGTTAGCCTTATATTTTTTATTGTACATTGGGAGATTTATAAAAATACGCAAAACAATAATAATTAATCAAGCCGTAATATCTGTGCAGATTTTATAGAGCTTTCTAGATGAGAGGATAGAAGAACAATACCACCGCTATTTGCTTTCATGACAATTAGATTATTGAGTAAAGCCCTATTTTCTTTGCTTAAGTTAGTTTCAACTTCATCAAGTAGCCATAAGTCAGATTGGCAAGCAATAAGCCTTGCTATGGCTACGATTTTCTGCATTCCGCTAGACAAACTATAGCATTTTTTATCTAATAAGTCGTGTAATTTGAAGTAATGAATAGCAGCATATAGGGTTGCAGCGGAATTATAAATTTCTGACCAAAATTTTAGATTCTCAAAAACAGTCATTTCTGATTTTAGACCTAAATTATGACCGATATAAGTGCAGTAAAGTTTAGCTATATTGTTAATATTACAGTTTCTATAGTAGATATTACCGCTACTCGGTTGCATAATTCCTGCTATCATTCGTAGCAACGAGCTTTTCCCACAACCGTTAGCTCCTTTTATATATGTTATAGAAGAAGGAAGAAAAGTAATATTTAGATCAAATAAGTTTTTAAATTGTAATTGATGAAGTGATAGCATGTCCTTGTCATACCGTAGCTTGACCACGGTGTGATATCTGTTGCTTTTTAATAAATTTAATTTTCATGATGCTCTTCTGATGTAGTCCGTTAATTCTGTATTATATTGTTGATTATTATGACCAATTCCAAGTTTCTCACGAGCATCTCTTCAAGCTTCTTTATGATCTGATGCATCAGGATTTACCACATGACTTATATCTATGCCTGTTACCTTATTAGTTTCTTGACCTAGTTTTTTAGTTGCGTTGTTTAATTCATGGTTTATTTTTTTTAGTTTCTTTTGCTATTTTTCATATAAATCTCACTTTTAAGTTCTATAATTAGAGTAGCATTTATATTTTTTGTAAGCAATTAAAATTTTACCAGCAAATTTTCCACCGATAAGCTAAATACATTTAAAATAGAACTCGGCATTAGACCAAAGTAAATAATTAATAATATTAAAGGAGCTATTGAGATTATTTCGTATTTATATAAATCTCTGAAATGCATAATTTCTTTATTGGTAATTTCACCGAGCATTACTTCTTTGTATAATTTCAGCATATAAACCGCCCCGAAGATTATGCCGAGAGCTGCTATAAAGGTTGCTACTACATTCACCTTATAAATCCCAAGCAGGCTTAAAAATTCTCCAATAAATCCACTAGTTCCGGGTAACCCGACAGAGCCGAGCATTGCAATCATAAAAAATGCGGCAAGCACCGGCATTTTACTTGCTACACCACCATATTTAGCTATTTCTTTTGTATGTAATCTTTCGTACAAAGTACCGACTATTAAGAATAGACATGAAGAAATCACACCGTGGCTAAGCATCTGAAATATTGCTCCGCTAACTCCAGCTTTAGTAAAGCTAAAAATACCTATCGTAACATATCCCATATGTGCAATAGATGAATATGCTATCATCTTCTTCATATCTTTTTGAGCAAGCGCAACGAGTGATGCATATATTATAGCAATAACGCTAAGGTAAAGTACGTAAATTGCAAATTCTTGTGATACACTTGGACATAGAGGTAGTAATACTCTTAAAAAACCGTAACCGCCGAGTTTTAGCAAAATACCGGCAAGAATAACCGAGCCGCTGGTTGGAGCTTGTACGTGTGTATCGGGTAGCCAAGTATGAAAAGGAATAATAGGGATTTTAACGGCAAAAGCAATAAAGATAGCCCACCATAAAATTTGCTGAGCAAATAATGGAATATTATCGGTAAGCTGAAAGAGATAGGTTAAATCAAAGCTATGCATTTTGCTATAAATATAAATTAATGAAAGTAGGAAAAATACAGAACCAAAGAACGTGTATAAGAAGAATTTAAGAGCCGCATATATTCTATTCTTGCCACCCCATACGCCGATAATAATATACATCGGCACTAATATTGCTTCAAAAAACAGATAAAATAATAGTAAATTTACCGAGGTAAATGCCCCTATACAAAAAGATTCCATTAATAAAAAACATACCAAGTATTCTTTAATATATTTTTTAACGGTAAATAAGCTTCCAATTATACAAATAAGAGTAAGAAAAGAAGTTAGAACCACAAAAAATATTGATATACCGTCAACGCCTACATGGAATTCAAGCCCGATCTTATCAAGCCAAGCGTAGCGTTCAACAAATTGATAAGCGGGGTTTGAGGAGTCAAACTCTATTAAAATATAGATAGTTGAGATGAATGTTAAAACAGAACTAAGCACTGCAACATACATTATATATATCGGTTTATCTGCTTTTTTACTTTGACTAATAAACAGCAAAATATATAGCACGCTTATTAGCGGCAGAAAAATACTGATAGATATAATAGGTAATTCTAACATTCTTTAAGATTTTATGAGTTTTTTTCCGTCATGGCGAAGCAAATTACGAAGTAATTGACAAAGCAATCTCAGGAATTTGTTATTATTTCATGAGATTGCCACGCTCTTTACGTTCGCTCGCAATGACGGTTTTAGTTTTTAACGCAAATAACATCAGTACATTATGTTTTTCCAAACAAAATAACTAATTGTTACAACAATAAATGATACTATATACAAAGCATAATTAAAAACATATCCTGTTTGTATTTTGCCGGTAAGAACGCTCAAGTAATTAACGACTCGTGAAAAACCGTTTGGTCCAAAACGATCGATTATTTGCTGATCGCCAAGATAAAATAAAGAAGCTAAACAGTTAATAGGTTTCACAATTAAGCAATTATATATTTCATCGAAGTAATATTTATTGCGTAATATGTTGGAAATTAATACAAGGGGTGTCATCCCGCGGCTTGACCGCAGGATCCAGGCGTTTTTAATATTTTTACTGGATTTCCGCGTTTGCGGGAATGACATAACAGTACTTGACTTATATAAGTAAATCCCAGTAACAATCCCCACTATACCGACTGCCATAGGTAGTAGCTTAATATATAAAGGCGGGTGGCTAATTAGTAATTTATAAATATGTAAATTAAATAGGCTTGCATGGAAATAACCGTTTGGTTTGTCCATAGCAAGTAAATAATAGCCGATCATACCGCTAAAAAAGCTCCCGGCGACAAGTAATATAAGTGGATTATTCATTACTTTAGCCGGTTCGTGAGCATGCTCAAAAACATCTTTTTCTAGCTTAGTTTTGCCATGAAATACCAACATAATAATCTTCATTGAATAAATAGCGGTAAGTATTGCTGCTGCTATTCCAAAAATAAACATAAACGAGCCGCTACTATAAGCCGCTTCTAAAATCGAGTCTTTAGAGTAAAATCCTGCCAAAGGATAAATCCCTATTAGTGCAAGTGAGCCGATTAAGAAGTTGCCATAAGTTACCGGCATTTTATTTCTTAAATCACCCATTTTAAAAATATCCTGCTCGTGAACGGCATGTATTACGCTGCCGGCTGATAAGAATAATAAGGCCTTAAAAAAGGCATGAGTTACTAAGTGAAATATTCCGCTATTATAGGCAGATACTCCGCACGCCATGAACATATAACCAAGCTGACTACAAGTTGAGTAAGCAATAATCTTCTTGATATCGCTGTGCATAATAGCGATGCTTGCAGCAAAAAGACAAGTAACACCGCCGATAATCGTAATAAATTGTAGAATTAAAGGGCTATATTCAAATAAATAAGAGCAGCGTGCTACTAAGAATACTCCTGCCGTTACCATGGTTGCTGCATGAATAAGTGCAGATACCGGAGTCGGTCCTTCCATCGCATCAGGAAGCCATACATGTAAACCGATCTGTGCAGATTTACCCATACAACCGATGAATAATAATAAACAAATAATGTCTAGAATGGAAAAATGTAAAAATATTTTTATATTAGATAATAATTCTGCAGATGACAATACATCTTTGTAATTTGCTGAGCCACAATAAATAATAATCGTCATTATGCCTAAGATAAAAGCAAAATCGCTGGCTCTATTTATTATAAAAGCTTTAATCGCTGCTTTATTAGCTGATTCTTTTGAATACCAAAAACCTATTAGTAAATATGAGCAAATGCCGACGCCCTCCCAACCGAAAAATAACTGTAAGAAATTATCGCTAGATACTAGCATTAACATAAAAAAAGTGAATAAAGAAAGAAAAGACAAGAAGCGTATAATCCCCTTATCTTCGGCCATATAGCCAAGCGAGTAGATATGCACGATGCTTGACACCCATGTTACGGCTATAAACATTATGCTAGTTAGCTGATCGATATAAATCGACCAATTTACTTTAAAATTTCCAACCTCAATCCATGGTAATAATTTAATATGGATTATATTCCCATCTAAGCCTGCATCGCAAAATATTATTAATGAGAATAAGGCAGATAAAGATAAAAAGCCGGTTGCAATTACTTGCGCTAATTTTTTGTCTATTACCCTTACGAATAACCCGTTTATTATGCTAGATGCAAGCGGTAACATGATGATCATTATGCAAATATTTTGATACATCATTATCCCCACATCTGATTAATGTCGGTAATTTCAATGGAGCCTTTATTACGGAAATATATTAGTAATATTGCAAGCCCGATTGAGGTTTCGGCAGCTGCTACGGTTAAGATTATAATACTAAAAATTTGTCCCGATAATTCTTGCATATATACGGAAAATGCAACAAAATTTATGTTAACTGCAAGCAGCATTAACTCAATAGACATTAATATATTGATAATATTTTTGCGATGCATAAATAATCCAAACATTCCGATAGTAAAAACTAAGCTGCTTAAGATTAAATAATGATTAAGCGAAATATATTCATTCATATTTAATATTCTCAACACCTTTATTTAGAATAGGCTTTGTCATTAATACAGTATTTTCTTTATTGTGACGTAGTTGTTTTGATATATCTTGACGTTTTACTCCCTCACGCTTCTTTAGTGTTAACGTAATACATGCAATCATAGCGACAAATAATATAAGGCCCGCCATTTGAAACGGTAGCATAAAGTCTGTGTAGAGTACGCCTCCTATTGCTTTAGTATTTGAGATATTATTTGTTATGGTAAACGATACATTGGAGTTGAAATTAATATTTTTAGTACCAAGTAAAATAATTATTACTAAATCGGCAAACATAATCAAAGCTATAAAAATACTTAAAGCTAGATTTGCTTTTAGCTGCGTTATTGTCTTATTAAAATGCATATCTAGCATCATTATCACAAATAAGAATAATACTGCTACAGCTCCAACATAAATCACTATCAGCATCATAGCTAAAAATTCTGCTCCAAGCAAAATCATAAGCCCTGCACCGTTGATAAATGCAAAAATTAACCATAATACTGAATATACGGAATTTTTGCTTAAGACAACGCATACGCTACTGATAGTTATTAATGTTGCAAATAAATAAAAAAATATAGGCATGGTGTTTATATAGGTTGTGTCTTATCTCTATTTTATCCTCGTAAAACTCGTTTTACAACATTAGGTTCTTTCTCAATAATCTTAAGAAGTAATTTTGCAGCTCCGGTAGGTAATCTTCTGCCTTGTTCCCAGTTTCTTAAAGTTGCAACACTCACTCCAAATGTTGTAGCAAATTGTTGTTGTGTTAATTTTAACTTATCTCTTGCTTCATGCACGTCTATATTAGATAATTTTATATCATGTTTATTTGCTTTTAATTTTCCTTTAGTGTATAAAACAGCCTCTTGCATTCCAATTAATATACTTTTGTCGGTTTGATTAGTATTTTTATTATTTATTTTTGCCGCGTCCGACATATAATTTTCCAATTCTTCAGTTAGTTTTTTTAATTCATTACAACTATTATGATTAATATTTTCCATCTTACTTTTTATAAAACCGGTTATTAAAAATACCGGCATATTTTCATTGTAGTAAAAATAAATTATTCTTATACTGCCACTTTTACCTTTATTATTACTACTTAAAGTAAATCATAACTTTCTTCTTATACCTCCAGTGCCTTTGATTATATCACCTTGGTCAGGATTAGCAGCAATGTAATGTATTATTTTAAAGCATTCTTTTTCATTTAAATTATTCTTAGCGAATTTTTGAAACTCTGGAAGCTCAACAACTGAAATCAGTTTTTTACTCATAATAATTATACGCCATTGGCGTAGGAGAATCAATAAATAATTTTTGTTTAGTATCATGGATACCGTGGCAAGACCACGGTATGACAGAGTGCAAATTGGCTACACCAACAAAGCATTAGAAGAAAATTTCTTGATCATCGGAATAAATAAGCTTTCTAGTTCTTTGCGTATTTCTTCCTTGTTTTCTACTTTTTGACCTTCTTTACTTAAAGTTAGCTCGCCTTTTTCTACATGACCAAGTACAGCCTCAATGATTGCTTTTTTATCATGTTTACCATCCATATATCTAAGTGCAAACTTCTCAAAGAAATTAACGCCGATCGGTTCATGTTTTAAATTTGTAACCCACATAGAAGGTGTATGGGTTGCTTGATGTATCACCATTTTTGTTGTTTTAGGCTTATCAAGCTCAGGGTTATTTCGATGCTTCTGATTTGTAATACTAATATAACCTTGTAGTACTAGCTTCATTGCATTATTTAAAAGCTCAGCTTTGATTTCGTTTAATTTAGTATTATGTAGCTTTTTATTAGCTTCAGTGGTTATTTTCTCAAAGCTTAACGGGTTATTTAGATTTTCGCTGAAAGTGTATAAAATAGCTTTCATATAAGGCGAACTAGTTGTTAAGTTAGAGTCTTGATTGCCGTTTAAGAAGAATTTTAAATTTTCGGAAGTATTATTAAGATCTACTTCTTTGAGTGGTTTTTCAGGCACTATATTAAAGATTATATTAAATTTCGTTATATCATCATTGTTAATATTTCTATTAATTTTCACATCACTATGACATAGTAAAGTGGTTCTAAAACGACGATTCGTAATGAAATCCATATATTGTTCGGTTCTAACTATATCGTTTACCGCTTTTAACTGCTCTACTACTTTCGGCGGCATATTACCGAGATACATAGTCGAAAGATTACAATCGGCTAAATATTGTAAATTGTGCTTTCTTGCTTCATTCATAAATTCATGGAAGTAGAATTGAGCATTTTCTTCTTCTAGATGATCATGACGTAAATAATGATCGGTTTGTTTAGCAAGTAGCCCTGCTTCGGTTTTTAATGTTTCTGCATAAGGAGTTTTAGAGTTTTCTAAGCTATCCTTAACAAATTCTAGTAACAATCTAGATTGAGCTATTCTATCCCGTACATTTGCAAATGAGCTAGAATGATACATCATCATATCTCTAATAGTACGGACCATATTCCAGCCAGGGAGGGTATTATAGCTAATATATGCTATTCCGTTTGGACTAAGATTTTTATTACAAACTTCAAAAATTTTATCTCTAACGGTTTTTGGTACCCAAGAAATTACACCATGGCAAATTATATAATCAAACTTACCGAAAGAATCGTTAATATCAGTTATCGAACAATGATGGAACTCTATATTTTTTAATCCTAGCGTTTTAACATTTTTATTTGCTTCGTCAATTTGTACCTTAGACAAATCAACCCCAACAAAATAAGCTTTTGGATAAAGAACTGCATGTGGTATTAAATTACCGCCTGCTGCGCAACCAAGCTCTAATATTTTTGCATTCTCGACTTCAGGAGCATTTACACCGAAAAGAGTTGCAAGTGTACTTAAGTGATAAGGATTTGTAAGAGCATATGGGTAGCTTTCATAAGGTATTTCATCATAAGTGTTATGATCTGAAACCGCACCGTTAACAACGGATTGTGCGGAATGTGTTTTTTTTGCCATCTTATCATGACCGTTAGGGGTAGAAGAAGAGTTAGTAGCTTTTGGAGACATATTTTTCCCTTATGTAGTTGAATTATTCGTGTCATCCCGTGGGATGATGACATTGTAGCTTTCATATAAATATTTCACAGAATTATTAAAATGGCAATCTATAAGTAAATCCTATGCCAAATTCTCCAACGGCTATAGTTTTTTTGATAGGATTTGTTGGCACGAATTGCCCCGTTTTCATATCAAGCGTATCATAATTAATTCTTACTCTATATGCCGTTTGTAATTTTGCAGTTGCATCAATACTTAAATTTGAAGTTACATCTTGTGAAATTCCAAGACCTGCTTGCCAAGCAACACAATTTTTATGAGTTTTTCTTACTTTAAAATAATCGCTATTTATAACACTCCACCTAGAAGAGGTAGGCTTAACTTTTACTTGTGCTATTCCACCTCCAAGTATTACAAAAGGTGTGAAAGTTTTTATTTTTTCTAAATCATAAATAAGATTTAGCATATATATATTTGATAATACGGTAGTATTACCTGGGGTTTTAGGAATAGTGAGACCATTACTTAAATTTTGCTGAGGTAATACGTAATGCAGACTATATTTAGGTTGATAAGTTGCTGAGAATTCAATAGCTATCTTTGGATATATTATATAGCCTATTTTTCCACTATACATACTTGATTTTTTTAAAATTATTTCGGTATTTGAGTGTTTATGTCGGAATTTACTAACGACCGGTTCAATTATTCCGCCTTCTACTCGTATATAGAACCCTGTTTCTTTTGCGAAAGCAATGTTATTAAAAATGATGATAGTAATAAAAAATAATTTTAGTAATTTAGTCATTATAATTGCTTAAAAAATAAAAAAATATTATATACCCCCTTTATTAATGGTCAATCATATTTTTCCTAATTATGGAAGCAATTATACCAAATAGTAATAAAGTAATAGTCACAGTGAACGCAACATATTCCGGAATCGCTATATAATGATGAATAAATATTTTAAAGCTGATAAATATTAAAATTAAAGCCAAAGAATATTTTATATAACTGAAACGTTCTACAATTTCTGCTAAACAAAAGAATAACGCTCTAAGCCCTAAAATAGCAAAAATATTTGAAGTATAAATTATATAAACATCATTAGTAATTGCGAATATTGCCGGTATACTATCTATAGCAAAGACTAAATCTATTGCTTCTATCAGTACTAGAGATATAAAAAGGGGAGTGCAATATAGTTTGTTATTACGTTTAACAACAAATTTATCCCCTTCAAGGTTAGGGGTAATATTTAGATTGTTTATTATTGACTTGTAAATATAAGAATTCTGTATATCAAAAGTTTTATGTGATACATAGAAAGTTTTTATACCTGTAGCAATAAGTATTACGGCAAAAATATATAATAACCAGGCAAATTTATTTATAAGAATAATACCGCCGTAAATCATTACGGCTCTGAATATTATTACGCCTATTATACCGAAAAATAAAACACGATGTTGATATTGCCAGGGAATTTTAAAAAATTGGAAAATAATAGAGATAACAAAAATATTATCAAGTGACATAGCTTTCTCAATGAGAAAGCAAGTATAATATTCACGAGCATGATCTATCCCCGTATTATAGTAAACATAGATACCGAATAAACAAGCTATTACAATATAGAAAAGACTAAAAAGTACGCTTGCTTTAAAGCTCATTATGGTATTTTTTTTTTGTATTATTCCCAAATCGAGAATCAGTAAAGCAGCGATTACCGTATAAAAAATAATCCAACTCATTTATTTATCTCTTCATTTTATATTGCATGTGGAAATATAGTCCTCCCTCAAACATAACTCTTAGCTGGAATCTTATAGTATTTTCTCCTGGTTTTAAATAACGCTTTATATCAATCGGTAAATTTTTAGCTTGTAATGTTTGATCTTGGTTATTTCCATTGTTACAGTACCTTTTCTCATCTAGAGAATCAATGTTAGTAGGGAAGCTAAGTAACTTTGTGCCGTTGACATATATTAATGTGCAATCATTATACCATAAATCTTTTACTGCAAAATACTCAATATCGTCCATTATTGCATCTAAAGTTACTTTGAATTCTACAGTATGCAATATTGTATTGTCCGGTTTATTTGTTGCAGCTATAAGTGCTCCATCCTTTGGAAATGCCATAATGCTCCCATGTGGTACCGGTTTTTTGTTGAAGATATAGTCACCTATTTTAGTTACCGGATTATAAGGGGTCTCAAGTAATTGGTCTGATGGAAAGTCGTTATAACCAACTTTTATGGGGAATCCTTTAAATTTTCTACAGCCGACATTGTGGCCTAAAGGTTCAAACTCGACAACCTTTCTATCAAAATATGATAAACAATGGCGTTCTAAAGGTTTATTAGGATCAATAGGTCTCCAATTCGTCGGGCATTTTCCTTTTGCAAGTTCTCCTATATCGCTTTCAGGCCATTCTGCATTACCGTGATTGTTACCGGAAGGAGCTTTCTCTGTGCTAGGAATTTTAGCACAAGTAGGTACTAATATAGGAACACAAAGATTTAGCTCTTGCCAAGTTTTATCTCTTACATCCTCAGTCTCAGCGTTATATGTCGGCTCAGGAGGAGTATTGTTATCTCCTTTTGTATATGTCACTGTATAATATTTTGAAGGATCTACCGGTACTAATATTGGTCCTATGTTAGGTTTCGGCTCGATTCTATCTGTATAATCCCTACTTAAAACACATATTGGAGTATTAGCCTTATCGTTATTGGTATAGCATTTACTCGGAATCTTATTTATATTGCAAGTATAAATTGTAATACCTCTTCCTGGACCTGACACTGTTTCTTCTAGAGTACAGCGCGTTAGATCTATATCTTTTTTACATAAGCCAAGATTTGGATATTTAACGTTATATTTTTTTTTAAAATCTTTACAATTTATAGTATCGTTGTTGTGGAGTTTAGCAAGTACACAATTTGTTGAGTCATGATTGTAACCGGGCATAGGTGATCCATCAGGTAAAGTAGGACGCAGCATAGGGTTACAATGTTGGAAATTTTTCGGCATCAAGCAGGCATGCGTTCCACCTTGGATATATTTACCGTTTATATATTCTAAATATTTTAAATATACCGCACTTGAGTAAGGATTTCCATTACTATCATAAGGTACTTTATCGTCTTTATATTTACCGTGAATAGTCAACTGATTTAGAGCATTCTCTCCTGAAAACGGCATAGCAATATATTTATCTTCCTTTGAATCTTTAGGTATAAACGCAACGGAAGAACTATACTTATAACCGGCAAGCATTACTATGCTTTCTGTGTCAGTGGGGTTGGGAGGTGGAGGTCCGGCGTATGCTAACGGCGTTACAAGAGTGCTTGTTTCATCTATGATATTGTCGCCTTCTCTTACTTGTACTGACGCAATGAATTGTGGTTTATAATAAGCATCGTTGGGATTGCTATTATTAGTACAGGTAATTCCGGCATATTGCTTTGCACATTCATAAGCAGCTAAGCTGTAAGAATGATTTACTCGCGGTACACAATCTATTAAATTACCGGACTCAAATAAGCAAATATTATTAGGATTTTGCTTATCGTCTTCGGTATTACTAATAGAGACATAAAGCTTTCTATCTTTACCTTTGTTGTCTTTTAAGATGACATCTGTCTTTATAGGCATTAAGCTAGTTGTATCTTGCTTTTGTACCTCAGGAAATTTTACGCTTACATCCTTAAATTCGCCGATATTAACTCCCCACACTTTTTGACAGGTAGTTGAATTAGAACTTGGACAGTCCGGTATATCGCTTATGTAGTAATCGCTGGGTGTTTCTACATTTCCAATTTTCTGCGAATATACTATTCTAAACCCCTCATTACAACCGTTAGCCGTAACACTACATGGCGTAGAAATTTCTGTATTAATACATGGAGTGTTGCCTGAAGTATTCTTACACGATTTAATTAAATCTTTAAAAGCCGTATTAGTATGAGTAATTTTTGCTGAAGAAAAATCTATATTACGTGGTTCTACACAAGTTTTGAGGTCAGAGCGAGAACTCGTGCAAAGTGGAACAAGATTGCTAAAGCTAACACGTATGGTATTATTAACAATATTGTTTTTAACATTAATATTAGATGGCACTACACAAGCCGGATTAGTAGAAGATTGGTCAAACTGGCCGCTTGCATCTTTTATGCTACATACATTATGAGCACTCGCATTAGTGGTAATATAATCTAAATTTGGACAATATGGTGGTGGAAAAGGCCCTAAAGGTAATTGTACACAACCAAAAGAATAGCTATCTACAGAACCGTTTAATGACCCAAGTGCTTCAATAATTTTTATTATTAAAGTAGGAAAAAAATTAAAAATCTCTCCTATTGCATTAAGTATTGATTGAAGTACTTTTATAAATTCTGAATTTTGATCTATCATACCAAGAAGCTGCCCTAATAAACTTGGTAAACTTACTCCTTTTATCGTTTCAACTAAAAATTTTAATACTTTTGCAATAGGGCTAAGTTCGTTAGTGTGATGAAGAGGTTGACGGTTAGGATTCCAGTCCATCGGATCAAGATGTACACCGGAATCTGAAACAAGGTTAACAAGTCCAGGATCGCTATAAGCACAAAGTTTAGGAGGTTTTAAAGTAATTATTTTTCCGTCTATACCGATTATCTTATTATCAGTTTCTGTATAACCGACTTTATTGAGATGTACTCCATCGGTATAACCTGGATCTGCAGGGGAAGGTGGGGCATTGATCCCGGGAGGTGGAGGCATATCCGGTACGGCAACTCTAGCACAGACTCTAGTTAGAGGTATACCGTAACCTGTAGGCCATACTACACATTCTCCATCCCAATTTAAAGTAGAGTTTTGGTGCCAACAAGCTATGGCATTACAGCTTTGAATTCTAATACGAATTTTTGGAGTAAAGTAACTACTATCAGGGGCTTCTTCTGCACATCTATTGAGTAAAAAACCGATAAATATACCTGGGTAATCAAATTTTAATAAACAAGTATCATTATTGCGACCGTCGCTTTTATTCCAAGGAGGACATAATGTGCCTGGTTTAAAAGGTCCTCTTGGCTTTGCATTGATGCCTCCATCCTTATTCCAAATTTCCGTTCTCTCACTTTGACCGCAATTACATGGATCGCTAAGACAAGTGACTATATCATCCCAAATAGATGCATATACATTAAATGAGAAAAATGAAAATAAGAAAAATAGTAAATATTTTTTTAACACTTTGAGTATTCTTTATGCTCGTTGTTTTTATAGTTCATAATAAATTATTGTCATCCCACGAGCTTGTAGCGGGATCCAGTCCTTTTTAATTTTTTTTGGATCCCATAATAAATCACGGGATGACAGAGTGAAATATTAGTCCGTATTTAACTCATTATATAGGTAATTAACCCAATTATCCGGAGGACCTTGGTGTTGTTCAAGTATTTTTTTATAAATATCCATTTCCTCCTGTCTGCTTGATAAAATACGGACAACTCCTATTAAAGCGGCAATACTTAATTCAGAAGCTATCGATTCATTATCCTTACTAATTAAGAACATTCTTGCAGAAAGCATTAGCTGTGATAATTTTCGTATTTCCGGCTTGCTTAAACCTAAAATTTTATCTAAATCTTCTATTTTAACGTCAGACGGTAGAATAATTTTAGTATTAATTAAATCAAGCCAAGGTTTTATAGTATATTTTGGATATGACTTAAGATAAATAAAATTGAAATTACTGACGAAAATACCGTTATTTTGAGACAAATTATTATAGATTAAATTTATATTATCATAATAAATCTCAGGTCTGTAAAGTTGATCAAAATTATCGGCAGCAAATATTTTAGGTTTTGTGCCAACTAGACTTAAATGATAAGTAAAAGCATAAATTACTGCTGCACTAATACTTTGGTGTTTCTTTAAATTATTATTAAATTGTTCTAAAAATTTTCTCTCCGTCGGGTAAAATTGTTTAGAAAACGGCTCATCAGAAAGTTTATATAAATTAAACCCTATAACTTTCCCTTCTTCAATGTTAAGAGACGATCCGTCAAATAATCCGGAATATAATTGTTCTTCGGTAAAAACTTTAAGTTTATCAAGTATTTGTATTCCTCCTTCCTCCTTAAAATCTTCTAATTTTAAAATATCGGAAAAAATACGTTTTTCTTTTTCAATTGATAAAATTTTATTTTTTAATTTCTCTAGAAAGGATATCTCTATTTCGCTAAGAGGTGAAATATAATGACCACTGATTAATTTTAAAAATTCTAAAATAAATGCTTGTGATTTTTCTGTATCATCTACTAAAAATGGATTGATAATTTGTTTGTCCGGTTCTAACCATTTGCCTTCTATTGCCTCGATAAAAATTTTAGAATCATTATTATTAGAGATATAAATTATTGTTGGATCGTATTTAGTCGATTCTGATATTAAAAAGTTCAATAATACGGTTTTGCCGGTTTTCCCCGTACCAAAGATGCAAGTATTACCTTTATTCGTTTTATCATGAAAATTCATGAAATATGGAGTACCTTTCTCGGTTCGCAGTAAAGTTATAGCCTTACCCCAAGGATTATATTGATTACCGAGTGTAGTATTATGAAGAGCGGTAAGAGAAGCAATATGCTCTACGGATAATGGCGACATTCTACGTATAAAGGCAAAGTTAGCAGGTAATTGCGACCAAAATATTGGCTCAATATTAATATCTTCTTTTACATGAATAATACCAAGTTTAAAAAGTTCGGTTGATGCTTTAGCTACGGCTGCATCTAGTTTATTTTCATCTTCTTCTATAATGGCAATTGAAACTTGCTGATTACAAAATTGAAAATCTAAATTAGCTGCCTTAAGCTTATTAATCCCTTTGTGATTAAGTAAAGTTGAGTCGTTAGTAATTTTTAGAATATAATCTTGACCACGCAATTTGGATATTACTTGTTTTTTGCTAACAAAGTAAAATATTTCAGTTATTATTAATTCAATCGGTAACTGTAAAAATTTATCCAGTGTATTAGAAGGAGTTTCATGATATTCTTTTATAGATAGTAAAGAAACGAATTTATTATTTTTCTCATGATCCGTAACTACCATTTTATCGCTGCTAATTGTATAAATACTTCTACCTATTGCATCGGATAAATCTATTATAGGTACCAAACAATCATTATTATTAAGGTTAGCTATGCGATTATATAAAAATAAAGGATTAGAAAAAACATTATCATTTTCAAATATTATACCGAGTTTTTCAGCACCGAATTCGTTTAAATCATTTAAAATATTATTAGTGACATTGTCTAATTTTTGAAAAGCTGAATCTAAGTAGTTATTTTCAAAATCAGTAATTAATTTATTAGATAAAGAATTTATTAAAGAGTTAAAATTTGTGATGTTAACTTTAGCAGAATCATGTACTATAGATATATATAAAGTATTAACGAATTTATCATTCCAATGGTTTTTTCTTTGCCATAAGGTATGAATATTTGCCGGTAATAATTTTTTGTAAGGCGTTGAATCGTCTAAGTTTTGTTTTTCTCTTATTGTATGTAGCCAAAAAGCAAAATCATAATCGGTTATATTCTTTTTTATAGAAACTCTAACCATTTCACGTAAATTTTGTATATTATCGCTTATTTTCTCTGAGGTAATGCCGTGTATTTTGATAATTTGTAGTAATTTACCGTCTTTGGTAAGTAAAGTATTTTCATTATAATGACATGCTATAGGTATAAAATTAGGAGCATTATAATTATATATATCTTTGTCAAATTTTCGTAAACCACTAAACACAAATAACCTGAATTTAAATTATCGTTTTGTATACTAGTTCAACTTGAAAAATTGGCTACGTCGTCTTTGTAAGTCCTCGGATGCTCACGTATTAAGTATACGCTCCGCCCCTCGGCTTACAGGCTCCTTGCTCTTTTCCAAGTTGAACTTCGTATAATAACTCTTCATTTCACAGGAGTATATACTAATGAACTTTGCCTGCGTGGATGCTAGGGGCGTCATTGCGAGCAGCCGTAGGTCTCTACTCGATGTCATTCCCGCGAAAGCGGGAATGACATAAGAGCCATGCAACAAAGCCAATTTAACAACAACTAGAAACTTTATATTTTATATTTAATAAACAATTATTCACTATAGGCAATGATTTTTTGTAATCCTCCCATGTAATTTATCAAGACATCCGGTATAGTTATTGATCCATCTTCATTCTGATAATTTTCAAGTATTGCAACCATAGTTCTTCCGATAGGTAATCCTGAAGCATTTAAAGTATGAACTAAGGTAGTTTCGTTACTGCCGAATTCTTTATATCTTGCTTTCATTCTACGTGCTTGAAAATCTCCACAATTAGAACAGCTAGCAATTTCGCGATATTGCTTTTGTCCCGGAAGCCATACTTCTATATCATAGGTTTTTTTTGCCGCAAATCCCATATCTCCGGTGCAAAGTAACATAACACGATAAGGAAGATTCAGTTTTTGTAAAATAGTCTCTGATGCATTAGTTATATATTCATGCTCATTTGTGGATTCTTCAGGGGTAGTAATAGATACTAGCTCAACTTTACCGAACTGATGTAATCTAATCATACCTCTTGTATCTCTACCGCTACTACCTGCTTCTGATCTAAAGCACGGGGTGTAAGCAACATAACGTATCGGTAATTTTTCTCTTGGTATAATAGTATCGGCGACCATATTTACTAAAGATACTTCTGCGGTTGGAATTAGTCTGTAACCATTGGTTGTTGCAAAAGACTCTTCGGCAAATTTAGGTAGTTGTCCTGCATTATACATAGCATTATCTCGAACTAATACCGGAGGTGATATCTCAAAGAAATCCCACTCTTTAGTATGAACATCAATCATAAAATTAATTAAAGCACGTTCTAGCTTTGCTAAATCACCTTTTAACGTTACAAATTTAGTTCCAGAAATTTTAGCAGTTTGTTCAAAATCCATTAAATTTAATTTTATACCTAGTTCAAAATGCTGTTTATTCAAAGCATTTGGATTTGTCTCTCCGTAAGTACGAACTAATTTATTCATACTTGCATCCATTCCGTAAGGTACTTCTTCGTCCGGAATATTAGGAAACATATTTAATAGTTCATTTAATTCGTTATTATTATTTAGATCATGTTCAAGTGCTTCCAACTTCTCATTTATATGTTTGACATCTCTTTGTAACCCTTCAAATTCTTCGCCGCTTTTAGAGGCCATATTACCTAAAATCTTTGATTTTACCTTACGTGCATGCTGCAATTCTTGAATTAAACTCGTAATTTTTCTTTTCTCTCCGTCGAGCATAGCAATTTTACTAGACATAGGTTCAATAAATCTTTGGCTAAGCTTTTCATCGAACAATTCTTTATTTTCTCTAATCCATTTGATATTTAACATTTAGTGTCCTCAGTTTTTCTATAAAATTACATATAATTATTGAAGTTTCATATAATAAAAGTAGCGGTATTGCAAGAGCAAACTGGCTTAAAATGTCAGGAGGCGTTAATATTCCTGCAATAATAAAGTTAATTACCACGGCAATGCATCTTTTTTGCTTGAGTGTTTGTACCTTAACTATTTTTAGTATATTTAATATCATTATCACAACTGGCAGTTGAAAGGCGACTCCAAAAGCAATAATTAAATGAATAACTAAATTTAGATACTCGC
This sequence comes from Rickettsia philipii str. 364D, assembly GCF_000283995.1. Taxonomy (NCBI): domain Bacteria; kingdom Pseudomonadati; phylum Pseudomonadota; class Alphaproteobacteria; order Rickettsiales; family Rickettsiaceae; genus Rickettsia; species Rickettsia philipii. The sequence goes on along the minus strand of NC_016930.1, from coordinate 1,136,428 downwards.
TAATTCTTGCTTCCAAAACTATCGGTAGGATCATATCACGTTTTTCAAAACTAAGAAAAAAATTCCAAGCTTTCGGCATTACAAAGTAAAAAACAAAAATACTACCGCACCAAAATAAAATAGGCGACATAAAAAGAATAAAAGCGATAATTTTTTTTTCATGGCGGTGTAACCCGGGACTGATAAATAAATAACACTCTAAAGCAATTATAGGTATAATAATAGTAAAAGCAGTAAAAGCTGCAAGTTTAATATAGGTAAAAAATGCTTCTGTAAGCCCTGTATAAATTATATTTCGTACCGTATCACCGCTTAGCTTAGCAAGCGGTTTTAATAAAACACTATAAATATTGTCGCTAAAATAATAGCAAATAGCAAATATAATTATAAAAGCAGTAAATATTCTAAGAAGCCTTATTTTTAATTCTAATAAATGTTCTTGAAAACTATATAGTTTCATAAAAATTCTGACTCTTCATTTCGCAGAAATATATATATCAATATTATAAACTTTTTTTAATAATTGTCATATGTTTTTAGAAATATTCACAAAGCCTAGTTTCTTTCTATATATTTTATAAAATATCGGGATAAATAACATGCTAAACAGAGTATTACCTAAAAAGAATACAGGCCAAGTAAGATATTTTGCACAAATACCGCCAAGGCTAGCTAGAATAATACGGCTAAGCGAGCTAAAAGATGCAATAATAGAATATTGTGTGGCAACAAATTCACTATTGCAAAGGCTAGCAAAATAGATAGAGATAATAGTTCCTGCAAAGCCTGCACAAAAATTTTGTACTGTCACAGTTATTATAAATGTCTTTATATCATAGCCGATAGTAGCAAGAATCATAAACATAAGAGGTGACAATAATTGAATAACTCCACCAATTAAGACACTATGAAATATACCCATTTTTGCAGCTAAAACGCCGCTTAAAGCTCCTCCGACGATCATGATTAGTAACCCGTAAGCTTTGTAAATAACGGCAATTTCATGAGTAGTAAAACTTAAATCGAGCAATAAAGGCGAACTCATAGCCATAGGTATAGAATCCGCAGCCTTATATAAAAAGATAAACAATATAATTAGCAGTAAATATTGCTGTTCATTTTTTAAGGAGATAATACTTTTTTTAATAACTTCAAAATATTGTTGTAATCCTATTAAATGAGTAGTTGTATGGTGTATTTCTTGTGATTGTGGTTCTTTGATACATAAAATTACTATAGGTCCAATTAGAGTAATGAATAGAGCCGATTTATATACTGTATTCCAGCCGAAAATAATTGATGAATATAAAGTACCGACGCTGCCAAGTAACATACCTAAACGAAACCCTATGCTACTAAAGGTAAAAGCCATTGAAAGCTCTTCTTTAGATGTAGGTCTCTCAATTCTATATGCATCAAGTACAATATCTTGTGTAGAACTGCAGGATGAAATAATAAATAAGATAATTGCAGTAATATATAAGTTATTACAAGGGCTTATGTTTAAGAACCCCGTCATCGCTAGGATTAAAAATATTTGTGATACCAATGCCCAGCCACGCCTGTGACCGAATTTAGAACATAAAAAAGGTATAGAATATTTATCTATAAAAGGTGACCATATGACCTTTAAGCAATACGGAAAGGCAGCTAGTGATATCGAACCTATTATATCAGTGGTGTATTTTGCTTCGGATAATTGATATGGAACTGTAAAAAAAATTAAATTGAACGTAAGACCGGAAATTAAGCCTAAAAGTAAAATACCGATTAAATATGTATGGTTATTTATGTCATTCTTGCATGAATTGATCTTCAACTTCATTGTGAGGAAAAACTGTAAGTTGCGACGAAGCAATCCAGTAAAAAATTCTGATTTACAGAATATTCTATTATTATTTCTGGATTGCCACCACGCTCCTTGCAGTTGTGGCTTTGTTGCATGGCTTGCTTCCACTTCTGTCATCCCGCAAGTTTGTAGCAGGCCCCAGTTAAAAATACTAATATTGTTAGTATTTTTAGTTGTTTTCTGGATACCGTGGTCAAGCCATGGTATGACACCGAACACGTTTTTTGAGCCATGCAACAACGCTTTCAGTCGCTCGCAATGACGATTAGGTACACACGCAATAATGCCTCGCAGGAATGACATAAAGGAATGATTAAAAATTTTGTACATGAAATCTAATAGCTTTAAATAGTTACTTAATATTTCATTTTTAGGTAGTAAGGAGCGACTTTGGAAAATATTTTACCGACTACCGGTATTTTAGTTACAATAGTGCTGATTAAGAAAAAGGAAGGAATAACATTTCCTTTAACCATAATTAATTGCTGCTTGGTATCAATATTACCTGTCATAGTAAAATCAAAGAACGGTCCATGTGCTTCCGTATCAAAAATTGTAATTATATTTCCTCTATAATTAAATTGACCGATCATATCTTCAAATAAAATATTTTTATTATTAGTTATTGAACTAAGAAAACCCGGCAACGAAACAAAGGAAACAAGCCGTGTTAAAAAAGGAGTATCGACTACCGTAAAATGTTTTATAGAAAATTTGCCGTCTAATATTGGCACTATTTCACCTTTTTTTACTTCATATCTTTTTGTATTTAAGTTGATGTTAATTTGACCGTTTTGCATAGTGGTATACATTCCAAGTCCCTTAAGCAATGCTCCGGCATTATCGGATTCAATGAACCATTGTTCAAAAGTTTCCTTAGCAGTAAGCGACATCTTAACTTTTTTATTATCAATATTAGCATTTAGAAAGCCGGAGAAACACCGCACTTTATCACATTTAATTGCTAAATCAAGATTATCTAGAATTATATTATTCTTTAAAAGTATTTTTGATATATTAGTTTTTAAATTAATATTACGTGTAGAATCTTCCGCTTTTTCTAAAAACTGCATCATATTAGCATTTGATAAATCTAATCTGTTGCCATAAAGTGTCGTATTAAGATTATGGTTATCTATAATTATGTTTCCTTTTAAATCCGTATGATTATGTTTAACAGAGGCTAGATTAATATTATAAATATTTTTCTTAATTAAGGCATTACCGTTAATTTTTAGATTATCCTGCCCTGAAAGGTTAAATACAATATTTCTATCGAAATTTTTATCATTTAATTTAGTATATAAATATAAATTGGCTTTTTTATATAATTTTTTATGAATAGATACTTTATCTATATAAAATTCTAAATTATTAAGATTAGAATTAACGGTAATAAAACTCTCATTATTATGCTGTTTTTTATACTCAAAATTTAAAACGGTGCTGCCTGAAATTAATTTAAATACTCCAAATCTTTGATTATTTGCCGCAATATTGCTTTTTATTTTAAGTAAACACTCATTATTTTTATCCGATATATCATGATCATAAGTAAAGCTGCTTGCATAATTATTAATGTTACCTTTACCGCTAATATTTAGTTTATTATCTTTTAAAAATACCTTGGCTTCACCGTTTTGTAATAGGATATTATTGTCTAAGGTGTTAAAAGAGATATTTGTTAATGTTGACAAAACATTATAGCTATTAGGGATATTGGGGCTAATAGGAATTATTAGCTCTATTATTGAATTTGCCGTTCCTTTGATTTTTTTAAGATCAATATTTTGAGCTTTAATATTTTGATATGCATCATTTGGAACAAAGGCAATTAAGTCATTAATTTCACCTTTAGCAGTAGCATTAAAAACAAATTGTGATTTATCCAGTCCTTCCCATTTGAAAGTCATAATACCGTCTGAAATGACACTTTGACCGCTATATGCTTCATTAATTAGAAATTTTATTTCCGGTCCTGAAATGATTATATTAGTATCAACTTTAGTCAAAGGTGGTAAATCTGTATGATATTTATATTCAAAATTCGAGATATGTAAATTTGCTTTTAAATTATCTTCTACTAAAATATTTTTTTTAAAAAATTTTTTATCTAATTTAATATTTAATTCTCCGTTTTGGATGTAACCTTGTTTTATATGTTCTCGTAAATATGAGATTATAGGATTATTAGGAATGATTTTTTCGACTGTTTGATAAATTATTAAAGGCATATTTGCGGCAGCTGCACTTGCATCGATATTTTTATTGGTTATTATACCGCTTAGTGATAAAAAAGCTTTGTTCCCAAAGGTGAGTTTGCAATTAACAGTCTTTGGATTATCTTTAGAATAGGTGGTTTTATATGAGCATAAAGCATTTCCTAGAGGTAAGTCTGCTCCTTGCTCATCAGTTAGGATATCACTTTTTATTGAAGTTAGTCGTATGTCGGTTAGGGAATTTTTTTTAATTATATTTAACGAATAATCACCGGTCGTTGAAGTATTTATAATCTCTTCATCGTTATTTGAAATTACGGAAATTTTATCGATATTAAAATTAGCCTCTATTAACGAATTAGAGAAGAAATTTTTGAAATTAAAGAAAAGATGAAAATCGTTAATTTCTCCTCTAGCATTATCTATAAGACTTAAGGAAATTTTATCTATGGATAATCGGTTTTCTTTAAATTCTAAATTATGTAGTACAGCCTTTATATCATTTTTACTTAAATAAAATTCAATTATTTTTTTCAAAGGTTTATTTAAGTGTCCTTTATTTGCACTATAAACAGTTAGAGTTATAGCCAAAGATAATGAAATCAGAATTATAAAAATACTAATAAAGGTTTTTTTAATAAAATTCATTTGAGCTTGTAAATCTATTGAAATATGATAAAAGCTTTATATACTCGGGTAGAACTGCAAAAATTGGCTACATCATCCTACAAGTACTCCGGTACTCACGTATTAAGTATACGCTCTGTTCCTCGTCTTGTGGACTCCTTGTACTTTTTGAAATTGAGCTTCGTCTATACTACTCTTCATTTATTTGAGGTATACACTTGGAATATAACGTATAATTTTAAAATTTAATATAAAAATCACAAAAAATTATGAATATTACATTTATCGGTAGCGGATATGTGGGATTAGTCTCAGGTATTATTATGGGCTATTTAGGTCATAATGTTACTTGTCTTGATAATGATGAGGTTAAAATATCCAAATTAAATAAGCGAATATTACCGATTTATGAAGCTAAACTTGATGAGTATCTTAAGCAAGCTTTAGAATCTGATAGGTTAAAATTTACAAATATTTATAATAATGAACTTCACAATGCTGATGCAATATTTATTACGGTCGGTACACCTTCAAAAGGGTTGGGAGAAGCGGATTTAAAATATGTTTATGATGCTATTGATAAAGTTTTCGAGCATATAAATAAAGATTGTTTAATAGTCATAAAATCTACCGTTCCGCCGGGTAGTTGCAGTAATATTATAGCTTATTTAAAATCAAGAGGCTTTTCATTTAATGTTGCTTCTAATCCTGAGTTTTTAAGAGAGGGTAGTGCGGTAGAAGATTTTTTATATCCTGATCGTATAGTTATCGGTGTAAATAATAAAGAATCAGAGGAAATATTGCGAAAAATTTATGCACCTTTACAAGGTGCAAAGTTTGTGGTTACCGATTTAGTGACGAGCGAACTTATTAAATATGCTTCAAATAGTTTCTTAGCTACCAAAATTGCTTTTATTAATGAGATGGCTGATTTATGTGAAAAAATCGGCGGTAATATTAAAGATTTATCTAAAGGTGTAGGACTTGACCAAAGAATCGGTCAAAATTTTTTAAATGCAGGACCTGGTTTTGGCGGTTCGTGCTTTCCAAAAGATATTCTAGCATTAAATAATCTTGTAGAAAATCATCATATAGATTGTAGGATTCTTAAGGCAGTCATTAAAAGTAATAAGCAGCGTCCAAGTAATATGGTAGATAAAATAGCTACTGTGTTAGACGGAGATTTAAAAGGTAAAAATATAGCAATTTTAGGCTTAACATATAAAGCAGGAACAGATGATGTAAGAGCAAGCCCTGCCATCGCAATTGTAAAGATCTTATTAAATAAAGATGTATATGTTAAAGCATTTGATCCTATCGGTCTTGAAAATGCTAAAAAGAATTTGGAACATAAAAATTTGCTATATTTAGATTCAGCAGTTGACGCCTGTAAATCAGTAGATATTATAGTTATTGCAACTGAATGGTCAGAATTTAAAGAACTTAATTGGCAAGAAATTTATGATTTAGTAAAATCGCCGATAATCATTGATCTTAGAAATATACTAGATAATGAAGCAATGAAAAAAATCGGTTTTAGATATTATGCAGTCGGAAGTAAAATTTAGTCTTGTCGTTAAGGCTTCCGATGTTATTCCCGCGTAGGCGGGAATATTTATCTCGCTTTACCCTGGATTCCCGCCTATGCGGGAATGACATAAGGAGTCATACAGTAAGACAATAAACTTTAACATTAATTTAAAATGCGACCTGAATTTATTCATTTAAGAACTCAAAGCTCTTATTCTTTTCTAGAAAGTGCATTAACGATTGAGAAGGTAGTAGAACTTGCTTCATCGAATAAAATGCCTGCTATTTGTTTGGCAGATAAGGGAAATTTATTCGGCTCATTAGAGTTTGCATTATGTGCAGTAAAAAAAGGACTGCAGCCGATACACGGAGTTATTCTAAATATAAAATACGATATAGATATTTTTGCTCAAATTTTGCTTATAGCTAAAGATGAAACTGGTTATAAAAATTTACTCAAACTATCAAGCCTTACTTTTACTAAAAATGATCGTAAGATATGCGATCATATTAATTTTGAAGATTTAATCGAATATCAAGAAGGATTAATAGGATTATGCTGTTATACCGACGGTATTGTCGGAAAATGCTTGCTAGCTCGCAACGAGGAGCAAGCGATGCTGTTTGCACGTAAATTACAGGAAATTTTAGGAGATCGTTTTTACTTTGAGATTATGAGACATGAGCTACCGGAAGAACAGTTTATTGAGGATAGTTATATTAGAATTGCTGCCGAGCTTGCTATTCCGCTTGTTGCTACTAATAAAGTTTTGTTTAGTGAGAAAAGCATGCATGATGCACATGATGTATTGTTATGTATATCAGCCGGTGTTACTAAAGAATATCTGGATCGAAAAACAGTTAGCGAAAATTGTTATTTTAGATCACCGCATGAGATGATAGAGCTTTTTTCCGATTTACCTAGTGCCATCCAAAATACCGTGAATTTAAGAGAGCGTTGTTATTTTGCCGCACATGCAAACCCGCCGATGCTGCCTAATTTTGCCACCAAAGATATTAGTGAAACGGATTTAATTAAAAAAGATGCAAAAGAAGGGTTGCTTGCAAGGCTTGCTGCAAAATTTAAATCTGAAAATATTGCGTTAGAGAATCAAGAAGCATTGAAAACCGAATATTTTGCTCGTCTTAATTATGAGCTGGATATTATCTGTAATATGAATTTTGCCGGTTATTTTTTGATTGTATCGGATTTTATTAAATGGAGTAAAAAAGAGGGTATTTTAGTCGGACCGGGTAGAGGATCGGGAGCAGGCTCGGTTGTTGCTTGGAGCTTGCTTATTACTGATCTCGATCCGATTAAATTTGGCTTATTATTTGAAAGATTTTTAAATCCTGAACGTATTTCAATGCCTGATTTTGATATTGATTTTTGTCAGGAAAGGCGTGAGGAAGTAATTAATTACGTACGTTCCAAATACGGTAATAATAGAGTAGGACAGATTATAACTTTCGGTAAGATGCAGGCAAAGGCTGTAATTAAGGATGTCGCTCGTGTGCTTAGCTTACCTTATAAATTCGCTGATTATCTAACGGAGCTTGTCCCTTTTAGTGCAGTTAATCCAGTTAGCTTAGAACAGGCAATGCGTGAAGTTCCGGAGCTTGCAAATGCCGCTAAAGGTAATGGGTTGTATAATTTAGATGGTGAAGCGGAGTTAATTAAGTTAGTGATTGATACTTCGTTAATTCTTGAGGGGCTGCATAGGCATTCCTCAACTCATGCTGCAGGAATCGTAATAGCAGGTACTGATTTAGTCGATATAGTACCGGTATATAAAGATTCTAACTCCGATATGCTGGTAGTCGGTTATTCTATGAAATATTCCGAGATTGCCGGTTTAATTAAATTTGATTTTTTAGGGCTACAAACCCTAACGGTTATTACCGATTGTAAGAAACTGCTTAAAGAGCAAGGGATAGAAGTAGATTTTAACAATATGACGTTTGATGATAATAAGACTTATCAAATGTTGTGTAAAGGTAAAGGAGTAGGCGTTTTCCAATTTGAAAGTATCGGGATGAAAGATGCACTTAGACGCCTTAAACCTGATTCTATACATGATTTGATAGCTCTTGGTGCGTTATACCGTCCTGGTCCTATGGAAAATATTCCTACCTATATAGCTTGTAAGCATAAATTACAACAGCCTGATTATTTACATGAGCTATTGAAACCAATCTTAGAAGAAACTTACGGAGTGGTGATATATCAGGAGCAGGTACAAAGAATTGCTCAGGTTCTTGCAGGTTATACGCTAGGAGCTGCCGATTTACTTCGGAGAGCAATGGGTAAGAAGATAAAAAAAGAAATGGAGGAGCAGGAAGAAATTTTTGTTAAAGGAGCAATTGCTAATAATATTTCGGAATCTCAAGCTAAATCCATTTTTGCGACCGTGGCTAAATTTGCCGGATACGGTTTTAATAAGGCACATGCTGCGTCTTACGGTGTTATTTCATACCAAACTGCATATCTTAAAGCTAATTATCCTGCTGAATTTTTAGTAGCATGCTTAAATCTTGAATTGAATAATCACGATAAAATTAATTTATTTTTACAAGAAGCAAAAGATAACGGCATAAAAATTATTGCACCTAATATTAATATTTCTGAAGGGTATTTTAGTGTACAGTTTTCGGACACTGTCATCCCGCATAGCGTAAAGCCTGTCATACCGCGACTTGATCGTGGTATCCAGGAAATTTCAAAAGATACCGTGGTCAAGCCACGGTATAACATCGCGGGTGCAATAATCTTCGCCTTAGGTGCTATTAAGGGAGTTACGCCGAATTTCGGTAAGTTAGTAACGGATGAGCGAAAAGCAAGAGGGGCGTTTAAATCAATTACTGATTTTATTGAAAGATTACCCCCAAAATCTATTAACAGTAAATTATTGGAAAATTTAATCAAGTCAGGCTGTTTTGATGAGCTGCATGATAATCGATTGCAATTATTGTCAAGCGTTCCAAAATTGCTTTCTTATTCAACTGCATATCACGAAGAGCAGGAATCTAATCAATTTAGCTTAATTAAAGTTTCTAGTTTAAGTCCAACTATTTTAGTATCAAGCGATTATGCCGATAAAAATACTTTAGCCTTTTATGAATTTGAGGCTATGGGTTTATTTATCTCTAATCATCCTCTTACGGAATATCAAGAAATATTTAGTCGTTTAAATATTTTAAATACTGCGGATTTGCATAATAACTTACCTGATGGTACTAACCGAGTAAATCTTGCCGGTGTAATACAAAAAAAGGATTCCCGTATGTCGGCAAGAGGTAGGTTTGTGACGCTCGTGCTTTCCGATCCTGAGAATATCTTTGAACTTAGTATTTTTAGTGAGGAAGTTTTAAAAGATTATGTACATTTACTTGATGTTAAAAGTTTGGTAGTTGTTAATTGTGACATAGTTAAAGATGAGGGAGGAATAAAACTAACGGCAAAGAGCTTTTCATCAATTGAGGATGCAATTAATAATAAACAATTTGAACTACAGTTTTATCCACAAAATCATGAAGAATTACGGCAGATAGTAAACTTGCTTGCAGCTCGTATAAATAATGAAGATCAGAGTAATGCTAAAGCTACAATCTATTTACAAAGCGCAGATGTAAAGAATTTTGTAGCAAAAATTACATTACCTGAAAAATTCTTGCTCCAAGGGCAAGATTTTGAGATTTTAAAAGGATATAGTAAATAGCGTAGTTGTTGAGTGGTTCGGTTTTCCACTGTCATTCCCGCAAGGCATTGTTGTGTGGATATCGGGTCATCATTGTGAGCAGCCATAGGCTGCGTGGCAATCTCATGAAATAATAACAAACTTGAGATTGCGGACGTACAATTACTTCGTAATTTTCCTCGCAATGACGAAAAAACCGAGCCATGCAACAAAGCCAATGCCTCGCAGGAATGACATCGAAACCTTGAGTCAACTTTTTATAGACAATACCTGAATTGACAGTAAAATGAATCTATAATTGATATAATTGAGTAATATTCTTTGATGTTTTTTTACCGCTAAATACTGCATTATTATTTTTATTATCGCTAAGTTCCATATATTTTGTTAGTCGATGTTTGTCTGCTATTAACTTTGCTTCTTTTTCTAAATTGATATTTTGCTCAAGATTTGGGTCTTTAATTAATTCTTTAAAATAATTACTTATGGATTTTAATCCCAATTTTCTCGTTAATTTACTTAAATACTTATAAAATTGATTTTTGATAGTTTGTTTTTTAGGTTCTGAATTTTTATTGAATGTATTATCGGTTTTAACTTCTTATTTTTTATCTTCTAATACTCCTGTATTAATTGATCTTTTGGTGTTTGATTTAGTTTTGAATTATCTGCTCTTACCCCAGCACCGGCATTATATATATACGATAATTTTTTCCGTTTTCTTTAGAATATTTTATAACATTTGTATGTAATCCTGTATTAGTAGGAGCATTAGAATATGATAAATATGCTTCTCCGGTTTTTTGCAGTTTATCATATATTGCATCTGTAGTTTTTTCTAAAAATTTTTTTAACTGTTCTGCTGGTGGTAATTCAGTTGAGCTAGTTAATTTACATAAAAAGGATTGCTTATAAATCTCATCTAAGCCATCCATAAAATGGTCTAATTTTTTACCTGTATTTTCGTCAGGATTTAAAGCTTTATACGCTTAGCCGTTATAAAATGAACTGAGCCTAAATTATAATCTTTTGTGGATTTATCATAGTTACGGGCATCGTCAAGAATTTCGCAGTACTGAGTTGCTTTTGCTTCATACTCATATTTCCGTATGTTATTTAAGGCTTGAGTGATATTTTCATAATGTTCTTTCAGCTTATTTTGGTTATTCTTGTTTAGAGCAGTATTTGTAAGTTGATTATCATAATTTTCTAAGTTACCGAACTTTCTATCATTATTTACATTAACCATATTTTCAACTAATTGGTTAAGCAGAGATCAAAATAATCATGTATTATGAATAAATGTCAATAATTACTCACCTCAATATATCTACTTTATCTAATTGTTCCAATGTAAAATTTGCGTCTTCTCGGCCGAAATGACCGTAAGAAGCCGTTTTTTGATAACATGGAGTGCGAAGCTTAAGATGTTTAATAATTCTTCCTGGACGCATATCAAAATGCTGTGTTATGAGCTTAGTAATTTGTTCGTTGCTTAATGTGCTAGTACCGCAAGTTTCAGCATAAACAGATACGGGAGCAGCTACGCCTATTGTAGGATATTTGTATTTCACAGCGATCGGTAAGTCCTGCTCCTACTATATTCTTAGCAATATAGCGTGCCATGTAAGCAGCCGATCTATCTATTTTTGTTGGATCTTTTCCAGAAAAGCAACCGCCGCCGTGTCTTGCCATTCCTCCATAGCTGTCCACGATAAATTCCCTACAGGTTAAATCCGCAATCTGCAACGGGACCGCCTATAAAAACCGACCCGTCGGATTAATTAGGTATTTAGTGTCTTTATGCAGTAAATTGCTTGGTAATGCCTGTTTAATAATTTCTTCCATTACTGCTTCAATAAGGTCTTTTTGTTGTATTGCCGGATGATGCTGAGTTGATAAAACTACTGTATCAATGGCAATTGGTTTGTTATTTTCATATCGTAACGTGACTTGAGATTGTGCATCGGGTCTAAGCCAAGACACGATATTTTGTTTACGTAAATATACTTGCCTTGTCATTAATAAATGAGCGTAGTAAATCGGTGCGGGCATGAAACTATCCGTTTCATTACAGGCATAACCGAAAACCATACCTTGGTCTCTATTTCATCGTCATTTGCATTGTCAACACCCATAGCTATATCGGGTGATTGTTAATGATAGCTGAAATTACGACACAACAGCTACCGTCAAATCCATAATTTGGATTATTATAGCCGATTTCTTGTATCTTGCTACGTACTATTTGCTCAATATCTACATAGGTACTAGGCCGCTCACTAGAACTAGACCGGTGGTTACAAATGTTTCACAGGCAACACGACCGTTAGGGTCTTGTTTTAGCATCTCATCAAGTACTGTATCTGAAATTTGATCGGCAATTTTGTCCGGATGCCCTTCAGAAACTGACTCAGACGTAAATATAAAATTTTTCATACATTACGCTCCTTTTAAAATTCTTCAACTGTTATATTAATATATTTTTATATGCTTATTTTATCAAATATGTATTCTGTATTATATGTTGAAGTTATTTTGCTGGATTCCCGCTTTTGCGGGAATGACAGCAAGTCATGCAATAACACCGCCTTTAGCTAGGAATGATACACCTTCAATGAATTTCCATCCAGTTATTACCTGCTCTAATTTCGGTTATAATCGGTACATCCATATTAGTAGAATTTTCCATGATTTTTTTAATAATAGGTGTTATAATTTCTACTTCATCAATCGGTGCTTCAAATAGTAATTCATCATGAATTTGCAGTACTAATCTTGTTTTAAGTTTACGTTTTTCTATTTCTTGATCTAGATTGATCATAGCAATTTTAATTATATCGGCATTAGTTCCTTGAATCGGAGCATTAATAGCCGCACGTTCTGCGAATTGTTTAAGCTTTTTATCATGAATTAGAGGTACAAAACATTTTCTGCCAAAGCAATTTGTGACATAGCCGTTGCTACTTGCAAAAGCTTTTGTTTGCTCCATATATTCTTGTACTCCTTTATATTCAGCAAAATATTTCTTGATATATGCGGATGCTTCGCCGTTAGTAACGTTTAATTGCTTAGCAAGCCCAAAAGCACTTATACCGTAAATGATACCAAAATTTATAGCTTTTGCTTTACGCCTATGTTCGCTAGTTAGTTCGTGTTTTTGTAAGTTAAAGATCTGACAAGCAGTTTGAGTATGGATATCGTCTTTATTGATAAATGCTTGTTTTAGTGCATCTATATTTGCGATATGGCTTAATATTCTAAGCTCAATTTGAGAATAATCGGCAGATATTAATTTATAACCTTCTTCAGCAATAAAAGCTTGTCTGATTTGATTCCCCTCACTAGAGCGAATAGGTACATTTTGTAGATTAGGTTCCTGTGAGCTAATTCTTCCTGTAGTGGTAGAAGTTTGTAAAAATGTCGTATGTACTCTATGTGTTATATTATCTATCTGTTTCGGCAAACTATCGGTGTAGGTATTCTTTAATTTTGTTAGTTGCCTCCATCTTAATAACAAATCTGCAATATTATATCCATGCTCACTAAGTTTTTCTAGTATTTCCGCTCCCGTTGAGTAAGAGCTTGCTTTAGCTGAAGCTTTACCGAAAGGTAATTGCATTTTTTCGAATAAGATTTCGCCTAATTGTTTTGGCGAACCAATATTAAATTTGGTTCCGCTAAGAGCAAAAATTTCTTCTTCAAGTTTTAGAATTTCTGTTCCAAATTCAGCGGATAATTGTTTTAGGTAATTAGCATCTACTGTAATACCCACTTTCTCCATTTTATCTAAAATAAAACAAATAGGTAAATCAATGTTGCTATAAAGTCTAAAGGTTTTGTTGTCTTTAAGTTCCCATATAGTTTGCTTATAAAGTGTGATAAAGTTTATTACTATTTTTGCTGATTCGATAATTATATTTTCTATCCAAGTTTCTTTCAAAACTTCTTTAAATAAATTTTTCTGTGATAAACCGGCAGATAACGCATACTGCATTAATTCTAAATCTTCTATAGCCGTAATGTCATGAGATTGGTTTGCATAAAATTTAAGTAGAGGTTTAAGAGAGTAAGTAATTTTTTTTATGGATTTATCGGTTAGTAAATTGAAGATTATATCCGAAAACCAGTTGTTATTAGTTTTAGTATTATAAGAAAATAGATCATGAAAAGTGTTTGAAATTTTAATAATATAGCTTTGGTTTTGCAGTGATAAAATAAAAGCAAGATTAGCTCCTTTATGCTGTAATAAATATATCCCGAATATTCCTATTTTCGTGGCTTCTTTAGCAAAGTCTGCTAACTCATTAGCATTATTAATTTCTTTTATTTCCGTTACTTTATTATTTGCTATCTCTTTGTAGTCGTTAATTTTAATATCCAATAAATTTTCTACTCTTTTATATAAAGATCTAAAACCGTATTCCTGTAAAAATCCTGTTAATTTATCGCTATTTGGAGGTGACCATTCTAAATTATTTAGCTGAAAATCTAAATCAACATTAGAATTAAGCCCTATTAACTGCCATGAAATTAACGCCGTTTCTCTTGAATTTTGTAAAGTTTCACGTTGTTTTACGCTTGAGACTTGGTCTAAAGAGTTAAATATATTTTCTACAGAACCAAATTGTGTTATAAGACTACTTGCAGTTTTTGGTCCAATAGATGGTACACCCGGAATATTATCCGATCTATCGCCGATTAAAGCCATTACTTCACGTAATTTATCAGAAGTAGTGCCAAATTTTTTAACCACATCATCCTCCGTAATATATTTCCCTTTTAACGGATCATATATCTTGATGTTTTCAGTCATTAGCTGTAATAAATCTTTATCGGAAGAGATAATGACTACATGTTCGCCAAGTGCAGCAGTTTTAGTAGCAAAGGTTGCGATAATGTCATCGGCTTCATAACCGTTCTTCTCTAGAATAGGAAAATTTAAGTTACTTGCAACATCACGAACTAAAGGTAATTGTACAATTAAATCTTCAGGGGGTGGAGGGCGGTTAGCTTTATAGTCGGGATAAATCTGATGGCGAAAATTTTTCCCGCCGCTGTCAAATACTACAGCGACATGTTTAGGCTTAAAGTCGCTCAGTAATTTTAGCAGCATTGAAGTAAAACCGTAAAGAGCACCGACAGGCTCGCCTTTTGGTGAAGTTAAAGGCTGTTGTGCATAATAGGCTCTAAAAACAAATCCGTATCCGTCTATGAGTAATAAGGTATTTTTTTGAGTCATTTTATTATTTTATTTTTAATTAGATCGTAATTGCGAGGAAATTACGTAAGTAATTGACGAAGCAATCTCAGGAGTTTATTATTACCTCATGAGATTACCGTGCAGCCTACGGCTACTCGCAATGACGACTCAATATTCGTGCGGGCAATGACGTAGCAAAACCTCACAACCCCACTATATTTCTAGCAAAATCATGTTGGTTGAATATTTTTAAGTCCTCTATCTTCTCACCTATACCGATAAAGTATAAGGGTAAATTAAATTTTTGTACTACTCCGACAATTACGCCCGCTTTAGCACTGCCGTCTAGTTTAGTCACGATAAGCCCCGTCAAATTAGTAGCATCATTAAAATGTTCTACTTGGTTATAGGTATTTTGTCCGGTAATAGCATCAATGACTAAAACGCTATGAGTGGGGGCATTCTCGTCTAGTTTTTTTATAACTTTTACAATCTTAGACAGTTCATCCATCAAATTTTTCTTATTATGAAGCCTACCTGCTGTATCGATAAAAAGTATATCGATATTTTGTTTTATCGATTCTTCCATCCCGCGATAAGCAACACTTGCGGGGTCAGCCGATTCTTCACCGGTAATAAGTAGTGCATTTGCTCTATCTGCCCAAGTACTTAGCTGATTTACGGCAGCTGCTCTAAAAGTATCGCAGGCTGCAACTGCTACTTTTTTACCTTGTACCGAGTACATTGCAGCAAGCTTACCTATAGTCGTGGTTTTACCTGCTCCGTTAACACCGCAAACTAAAATTACGTTTAATTTATTTTCGCTTAAAGTAAAAGGAATTTCTGATTTTGATAGCTGCTGCTCTATTAATTTAGCAAGGGCTTCTTTTACTGTATCACTATCTATTTCTTTGTCAAATTTTACCTTTTTAAATTCTTCAATAATATTAGTTACTACCAAAACACTCATATCACTTGAGATAAGTAGCTCTTCTAGCGCTTCTAGAGTTTCTGCATCTAATTTTTTCTTGTAAAATATTTTGTCGATACCTTCCGATATTTTATTAGAAGTTTTAGATAAACTTTGTTTTAATTTACTAAATATCGAAATCATATTAGATAGTTTTTTGTTTTATGGGTGTTGGTGTTACGCCTGCATGAGTATCAAATCGTCATTGCGAGGAAATTACGTAAGTAATTGACGAAGCAATCTCAGGAGTTTGTTGTTATTTCATGAGATTGCCACGCAGCCTATGGCTCGCAATGACGATTAGGTATCTACACAGATAAGCCATCTTGCAATGATGACTAAGGTACTTATCTCTTTTTCTTATTTTTGCTTTTGTTTTTATTTCCGTCAATGGTTTTATTGAATCTACCTAAATTTTTAACAAATTTTTGTAGTCCGTTAAGTTCTGTTCCATATGTCCTAGTATATTCATGGACTATTTCTATATCTTGTCTATGAGAATCATCTATTACTACTACTTCCTGCATAAAATTATTAGCATCAAACGTAATTTTTACTATCTTCTGCTTTTCAATTTTTGGATTGAGCCAAGCTCTTTGAGACATAACTCTTTCAACATAATACCAGGTATTTTGGGAATATTCCGGTACTATAGTAGGCGTACCTATTAACTCTACGACTTCTGTTTTATTTAGTTTTTTAGACTCTAATTTTACAAGTGCCGAATCATCTATAGAGTGCCCTCTATTTTCGATAGTTTTGCAGCCGCTTAAGGAAAAAAAGGCTAATATACTAAAAATGTATGTTATAAAAATTTTCATAAGTTTAATTTTATCTAGATTTTATTACAAGATTATAATATACTGCTTCACTAATTTGACAAATACTTTTTAATTTATATTTAGAGAGGCTAATAATGGCAGTTCCAAAGAAAAAAACATCAAAATCAAGACGTAATATGAGACGTTCGCACTTAGCACTTGGCAAAGTTAACGTAATAGTTGATTCGCAAACCGGTGAATATAAGCTTCCGCATCACGTTTCTTTAGTCGACGGTACTTATAATAATCGTCTAGTAGTAACAAAGAAAATTAAAACTGAAGAAGAAGTAGCCTAAAAGATTTATGACCTGTAAAATTATTGGTTGCGGCGGGTATCTTCCTTCAAAAATAGTTAGTAATGATGAGCTTGCAAAATTCGTAGATACTAACGATGAATGGATTAGAACAAGAACAGGTATTACGCAGCGTCATATAGCAGGTGATACAGAATATACTTCCCATCTTGCTTTAAAATCAGCTGAAAAAGCTATAGCAGATGCAGGGATATCGGTAAATGATATTGATTTAATTATTACATGTACTACTACTCCCGATAATAGCTTCCCTTCGGTTGCCTCTAAGCTTCAAGGTTATCTTGGTTTAACTAATATACCGTCTTTTGATTTACAAGCAGTATGTGCCGGCTTTGTTTATGGTTTACAAGTAGCAAATTCTCTTATCTCATCAGATAAATATAAAACTATTTTGCTTATAGGAGCCGAGAAAATGACGTCGTTATTAGATTGGAATGATAGGACTACTTGCGTTTTATTCGGTGATGGGGCCGGTAGCGTAATATTACAGCGTAGTAGTGATGATTCCGGTTTAATAGATAGTAATATCTTCTCAAGCGGTGCTGATTATGATGAAATATTATACACAAACGGTGGTGTAAGTATGAACGGTATTAGTGGCAAAATAGTTATGCAGGGGCAAAAATTATTTCGTCATGCAATAGAAAAAATGCAACAATCTATAAAAGATTTACTGCATGCTAATCAATTCAGTGTAAGCGATATTGATTATTTTATACCTCATCAAGCAAATATCCGTATTATAAATAAACTCGCTGAACTATTAAATATAGAAGAGCATAAAGTAGTGAAAACCGTAGACAAACATGCTAACTGCTCTGCTGCTTCTATTCCGCTTGCTTTGAGTACTCTCAAAGCATCAGGCAAAATAAAAAAAGGTGATATTCTACTATTTTCAGCTATCGGTGCAGGTCTTACTTGGGGCAGTGCATTCATTAGATGGTGAATATACTCGTTTTATTAGACATCTTCGGAAACTCTACTACTAGAGGTAATGTGTACGTTGATCCTGTACTCGAATCCTCACGTACCTCTATGTACGCTGCGGTTCTGCGTGCCGTGTCTCCTTCAAATTCCTCTCTATAAGCGAGTTTCTGAAGATGTCTATTTGAAAAATTGGCAACACTACTTATTTGTTTATAATTCTCACATATTATATATACGCTGCGGTTATAAGCTTCAAAATCGATTCCTCTTTTCCTCATTAAACTGCATCTATCTATTTATCCAAAGTATATACTTGTATTAAATGATATTTTTACCACATTTATACATGAGTAATTGCATTTTATAATATTTTAGCCTTTAAACTAATAAAATAATGATATATACTAACTCACATAGCTTTTGGTTAGTTTAGTTTTATGACTAGCTAAAATGAATTCAATATTAATAAATTATAATCTCAAGGAGTTTAATTATGAAAACAAAAATTACATTAGCTTTTCTTGCATTATGTGTGCTTGCAGGGTGTAATACAACAAAAAGAGCACCGCAATTTGACGGTAATATGAACCAAAGTGAAGAAACTTCATTAATGAAAGATTTCGAGAAGCATGCAGGAAATGCAGTATGGTTTGCTTTTGATAGCTCTGATTTATCACCAAAGGCTAAAGAAGAACTAGAGAGACAAGCTTGCTGGTTATCAAAGCATCCTGAAGTAAAAGTTACTGTTGAAGGACATTGCGATGAAAGAGGTACCAAAGAATATAACTTAGGTTTAGGTGAAAGAAGAGCAGCAGCAGCGAAAAAATTCTTAGCTCATAAAGGAATCGATCATAACAGATTAAATACAATCTCTTATGGTAAAGATAGACCTGCTATGATGGGTAATACTGAAGAAGCTTTTGCCTATAATCGTAGAGCTGTAACAGTTGTACACCACTAAAATTATTTACTAATTATAGTATCCTAAAAGGTCGAGTTTACTACTCGGCCTTTTTTTTATTTATAACTTGATGTTATTATTGCGAAACGTTGATGCGTGGATACCAAACCGTCATTGCAAGCCATAGGCTGTGTGGCAATCTCATGAAATAAAAACAAACTCCTGAGATTGCTTTGTCAATTACTTTGTAATTCCTCACAATGATGAAAACACTGAATCATATTGCCCTGTTTTTTAGGCGATACCTCAAAAATATAAAAATTTTACTAGACTTAACTGCATAATAATTATATAAATTTCAAATGAAAAGGGGCTGTAGCTCAGTTGGTTAGAGCACGCCGCTCATAACGGTGTGGTCGTAGGTTCAAGTCCTACCAGCCCCACCACACAAATTCTTATTTAAATTCGCATTAGCACTGAATTTATAATGATTAATCTAAAAACACTTTCTTGGTATCTTACTAAATTATATTCTAAGTGTTTCTTTATTATATTATTTCTTTTAATCGGGCTATTAATTATCTCAAATGTTTTTGATCTTTTACAAAAATTCAAAAATATTTATGTTCCTTTTAGTTTTGTTTTGAGACTTATCTTATATAAGATTCCTTATTTACTAGGTCAAGTATCTTCATTAATTAGTTTTACCGCTATGTTATTTTTTCTTAGAAATCTAACAAAAAATAATGAATTAACGGCTATGTTATCTAGCGGTATTCATATTTGGCAAGTGCTTGTTATTCCATGTATTGTAACTTTAATGTTAGGTATAGTTTTTACGACTATATTGAATCCTATCAGTACTATAGGCTTACAAAAATATGAGTTATTAGAAGCAAAACTAACTAAAAAAGCCTTGAGTGAGGGTATAATATCTAAATCAGGCTTATTATTTTTTGAATCTTTAAATGATGAAACTCAAATTATCCAAACACAATTTATTAATGTTGCCGAGAAAAAATTAAATAATATTACAATTTTATTTGTTGATCATAATAATTCTTTTTTAAAGAGAATTGATGCATTATACGGTATTATTGAAAATAAAATGTTACATTTAAATAGAGTTAAGGTTTTCACAACAGAAGAAACTAAGGCTTACAATAATTTAACTATGCAGACAAATTTATCAATTAATAGTTTAGTAAATAAATTTATTCGTCCTGAAATGGTTTCTATTTGGGCTTTACCTAAATTAATTAATGAATTATTAAATTCAGGTTTACCGGCTATTAATTATCAAATTTATTATTACAAGCAATTATTTAAACCTATAATGATGGTGGCAACCGTAATTTTAGCAAGTTGTTTTATTAGTCTTAAACAGCGTGATAATTCCCAAGAAAAAATACTGCTATTAGGTTTATTTTCAGGTTTTATAGCATATTCGTTATCAGAAATATTATTAAAAATACTTACTTATAATAATTTGTCTTTAATTGCTGCTATTTTATTACCTAGTATGCTAATATTTTTTATTAGTAACTTTATTATGTTACATTATAAAGAAATTTAATATAGACGAAGTTTAATTTGAAAAATTGGCATTGTCGCTTCTCATTGTTGATCCTCACTTAGTATTCTACGCTGCGGTCAAAAATTCCGAGGCTTCTTGCTCTTTTCCAAATTAAACTTAGTCTATATTAAATTTTTATTTACTATGGGACTGTTTATTTTGTTAACAGTTCTATAGAAGTGTTTTTAGAATTTAGAGAGAAAAAATAAAATGATAATGAAATTTTTGGAAGGGTTTTCTTCCGGTATGGCCATAGATCTTGGTACGGCAAATACTATTGTCTATCAAAAAAATTGTGGAATTGTTCTAAGGGAACCTTCTGTTATTGCGTTAATAAAAAAAGACGGTGCTTTTGTGCCTTATGCTTATGGTCATGAAGCAAAAATGATGCTTGGGCGTACTCCTACGGATATTGAAGCAAAAAGACCTTTAAAAGATGGTGTTATTGCCGATTTTAAGGGTGCAGAGGAAATGATAAAGTATTTTATTAGAATGGTACATAATCGTCGCTCTTTTTTTGGGCCGACAATTGTTATTTGTGTGCCTTCCGGTTCTACGCCGGTTGAGCGTCGTGCTATCCAAGAAGCAGCAGAAAGTGCAGGGGGTAGGGATGTCTATTTAATTGAAGAACCTATGGCGGCAGCGATCGGGGCAGGGCTACCCGTAACGGAAGCAACCGGTTCAATGATTGTTGATATTGGAGGAGGCACTACCGAAGTTGCAGTTTTGTCACTAGGGGGCATAGTATATGCAAGGTCGGTAAGAGTCGGCGGTGATAAGATGGATGAAGCTATTATCTCATATATAAGAAGGCACTATAACCTATTGATAGGTGAGGCTACTGCCGAAAAGATAAAGCAAGAAATAGGTACGGCTTATGTAGATGAAAACGCTGAGCCGAGAAAGATGGAAATTAAAGGACGTGATTTAATTTACGGTATTCCTAAAGAAATGATATTGAACGAAAGACAAATTGCTGATAGTCTAATTGAACCGGTAAGTCAAATTGTTGAAGCGGTAAAAGTAGCACTAGAAGCAACACCTCCTGAATTATCTTCAGATATAGTTGATAAGGGAATTGTTTTAACAGGCGGCGGCTCATTATTACGAAATCTTGATTTTGTTCTTAGTGAAGCCACTAAATTGCCAGTAATAGTTGCAGATGATGCCCTCTCTTGTGTGGCACTTGGAACAGGAAAAGTACTTGAAGATTTTACAAAGCTAAAACATGTACTATTTAAACAGGATTAAAAATGGCAATACTTGCAAATAGAGTAAAAAATTCTTCAAATTCATTAGAATTAATAAGAATAATATCAAATACTCTTAAGCGTTTTTTTGTTATATTTGGGCTTGGATTGTCTGTATATTTATTTTTTGCTACACCTAAAAAAATATCTAGTATATCACTTGAAGTAACCGGTAGTATAGTATCAATCGGTTTAGCAGTGTATGAAGATATATTTGAATATATAAATTCAATAACACAAAAATTTGTTTATTTTCAAGATTTAGAACGAAAAAATATAGAACTTAAACTTGAGATAGCAAGATTACAACATTTACAAAGTGAAGTAGAATTGGTAAGAGCCGAAAACATTGCATTAAAAGATTTGTTAACGATTGCTGAGGAAGAAGAATTTGAATATATTACTACTAAATTACTGAGTGTTTCCTTTAATCCCTTTTCTAGAACTGCTTTGATTTCTGCAGGTAAAAAGCAAGGCATTGAACCTGATCAAATCGTTGTTAATGCAGGAAAATTAGTAGGAAAAGTAATAGAAGTGAGTAATAATTATGCGAAAGTAATGTTAATTAGCGATGTTAATTCTAGAATACCTATTAAAGCTAATTCTTCAAGAGAACAAGGTATTTTAGCAGGTAATAATAATAATAGTAAAATTTTATACTTGCCTAACAATCATTTAGTACAGCAAGATGAGGAGATAGTAACCTCTGGATACGGTAATATTTATCCTGCAGGTATTTTAGTGGGCTATGTGTCTAAAGTGACAGAACATGATGTTATGGTAAACGTAGCAGCTGATCTATCTAAAACGGAATTTGTACAAGTATTATTGCCTAAGGAGTAATTTCTGTTTTGTTTGTACTCTATGTCATTACCGCGTAGGCATTGTTGCATAGATCGGTACAATCCCCGGTGTGTCACCCCGTGGCTTGACCACGGGGGGCCAAATAACAATAAAAAATACTAGCAACAAAGTTTTCCCGTGTAGGTGGGGATTCAGCAAAATAACTTCAATATTGCTACAGAAGTTATATATTTGATAAAATAACCATATAAAAACTTGTTTTTATATGGTTTTACTAGGTTTTTGCCTACGCGGGAATGACATTGAGTAGGCTTTTCGATCCATGTAACAAGGCTGGTAATACTCGACACACTTTGTATATATCTATCCTTTATTTATTCAGAGGTTATTAATATGGCACTTGCTACTAAAGTAAAAGAATTTTTAGAAGAAAAATTAAAACAAGAAAAGATAGATCGTAAATATCTTGCCGAAGTCACTAATATCCCTTATACTACTGTTAGCAGAATTATGAGAGCGGAAGCTAATCGTGAATTCAACCCTGAAATAGATACTATTTTAAAAATAGCAAAATATTTTAATTGTACTATGGATGAGGTAATAAAAAGAAAAGTACAGAATAATTCATAAAGCTTGATACAAGCGAATTTTGCATGACTCGCCTGTACTCACGCACGTAGTTTACCTACTGCTTTTCGCAGGTTTGCATTTAAATTCATCTTGTCTAAATCTTTCTGAAATATGCTGTACCTACGAAATAAAACATAAAATATGACAACAAAAAATAAAAGGGTTCTTCAGAAATGCGCTTATAGAGAGGAATTTAAAGGAGACATGGAACGTAGCACCGCAGCGATGTCTAAATTACCTCTAGAAGTAGAACTTTCGAGGAACTCTAAAGGACTGATTATAATTTTATCTTCCCCTTCAGGTACAGGTAAGTCGAGTTTAGCTAAAGCATTATTGAAAATAGATAATAATTTGCGTTTATCTATTTCGGCAACTACAAGAAAACCACGTTTAGGAGAAGTAGAGGGCATAAACTATTACTTTAAGACCGGTCTAGAGTTTGAAGAATTAGTTAAGCAGAATAAATTCCTTGAATATGCTAAAATATACGATAATTATTACGGTACGCCTAAAGAATATGTCGAAATGTTATTAAATCAAGGCTTGGATGTTTTGTTTGATATTGATTGGCAAGGAGCACGGAGTATTAAGAAAAATGCTACTAATGTTGTTGCTATATTTGTATTGCCTCCTAATATTGAAGTATTGGAACAACGCTTAAGAAATAGAGCGACCGATAATGAAGAAGCAATAAAATTACGTATGCAGTCGGCACAAAACGAAATATCACATGCTAATGAGTATGATTATGTAGTTACTAACGATGACTTTGACCGGACGCTTAAAAAAATACATGCGATTATAGTTGCAGCACGAGACAAAGCGTTTTGACTTTGTCGTTTTTTCTTTCTATACTGAGCATTAGACGTTATGTTTCTAATTTTCATAGTACTAATTTAAATGTTTAGACAACAATTCCTTTCATCAATAATAAAACATTTTAAAACTCATAAAGTTTGTGCCTTGTTAGGACCAAGGCAGTGCGGAAAAACTACACTTTCTAAACAATTCGTAGAAGCTTATAATATTCCTAAAATCAATATTTTTGATCTTGAAAATCCTTTAGATTTAGCAAGATTAAATGAACCGATGCTTGCTTTGTCTGATCTAAAAGGATTTGTTATTATTGATGAAATTCAGTATAAACCGAATCTATTCCCTATTTTAAGAGTTCTTGTTGATACAACTGATATTAAATTTTTAGTACTAGGCAGTGCATCAAGAGACTTAATTAAACAAGGTTCTGAAACACTAGCAGGTAGAATAGGTTATATTGAAATGACACCGTTTACCTTATCTGAAGTGTCAGGTACTCAGCAATTATGGATACGCGGCGGATTTCCTTTATCATATCTTGCAGATGATGAAGAGTTAAGTGCTTTATGGCGTCAGAATTACATTAAAACATTTTTAGAAAGAGATATACCAAATTTAGGTTTTACAATTCCGTCTCTGCAGTTACGTAGGTTTTGGTTAATGCTTTGCCATTATCACGCTAATATATTGAATGCTTCAGAACTTGGAAATTCTTTATCTATCTCATATCATACCGCAAAGCATTATTTAGATATTTTAGAGGGAACTTTTATGATCCGTATTTTGCAGCCTTGGTATGAAAACCTTAAAAAAAGACAAGTTAAGACTCCAAAAATCTTTTTTAGAGATAGTGGAATATATCACGCTTTATTAGGCTTAAATAATTATGAAGCTTTAAGCACCCATCCTAAAATAGGTGCATCATGGGAAGGATTTGCCTTAGAACAAATTGTTAGATATTATAAAGCCGAACCCGAAGAATGTTATTTTTGGTCATCTCATAATGGAGCGGAAATAGATCTTTTAATTTTTAAAAATGGGAAACGTTTGGGGTTTGAAATTAAATATACAAATACACCGAGCATTACAAAATCAATGCAAATATCTTTAGAAGATTTAAAACTTGATCAAATTAATGTAATATTTCCAGGTGAGATTAGCTTTAAATTGTCAGAAAAAATACAGGCAATAGGTCTTTCGAGCTTAATTCAAAATGATACAAAAGCTGCAACTATATAGTTACAGCTTTTAGAATGTTATATTATTTCACATACGCCTTTAGAAGCTTTACCGGCAAGTTTGATATCTTTGGAAGCATTATCCACACAATTACCTAAATCTTGATTATATTGATGGACTTGACTACTCGCTTGCATAGCTTCTTTAAATATTGCGTTATGTTTTTGCTGTTGTTCTTCAAATTGTACTTTTGCAGCTTCTAAAGCTGCTTTTTTTTGTTCAGGAGTTAAATGTTTAAATTTAGACATAATAATTACTAATTTAGTTAAATTCCCCTCGTTTTATTATTTGTAACTTTAATATTAGGAGTACGAGTAGGAGATAAACTCCCAGTATTAGTATCTTTTACTTGTGTTTGTTCTCTGATTTTTTAGCTAAAGATTTAGTTTTATCCACGTTAATTTTATTTAGTACTTTATTATGATGCTCTATATCTTTTACAACGCCGTCTGTCTTAATTGCTTTATGCTGATGTTTTAGAACTAAATATTTTTCATATGCATCTAAATATTTTTCTGGTTCTTTTTTATAACGCGCTTTAATATCACTTCCTAATTTCTTTATTTTATCTTTATTTATGTTGTGTTCTTTTTCATGTTTAATAATTTCTTGATCTAATATTTTTTTACTATTTTCAATCTTCTCTACATATGCCTTATGTATTTTTAACATTTCTTGGTGAAATTCTAATTCTCCTTTTAATTCGTTAACTTTTTTTGGTGCTAAGCCTTTTTCTTGTAATTGTTGTGATAAATTCGTTATTGTTTTATTTAATTCATTTAATTCTGTATGTGCTTGTTTGTGTTCTTCAGTTATTTTTTTATGGTTTTTATGTAATACTTTATACGCTTGATTTAGTTTAAATATTTCTTCATGAGTTAATATTTCACGATTTAACTCTTCATGATCAATAATGTTTTCCTTTTCTAGTTTATTTATTATCTTATCTAAACGCTTATTACTTTCTTCAATTCTTTTAGAATCTTTAGTAATATTTCTTATAAATTCATTATGCAAATTATTAAGTGCAGCAACTCTTTGTGCGATTTCTTTTTCTTCTTCGGCAAGTTTTCTTGCTCTTTGTGATTTTAGAAATTCTTCTTCTTGAACCCTAGCTTTCTCAATAGATTGTTCTACTTCATAGTGCTTGAGCTTAGTTTCAGCAGTCTCTTTTAGATTGGATATGTCAAAATTCAAGCCATATGAAGCTGCTTCGCTTTGTAAACTACTCAATTCTCCTAGAATTATTTCTATTTGAGAGCGAGAATAAGCATTGTTAAGATGCTCTTTTAAATTATCGAATTTATATTTTAATGTAGCTGTTATATCAGACATGCTCATCATCTTTAATATTAACGCTAAAAAACGTTAACAAAAGTTAATAATTAAGTCAAGAAAATTTTAATAAAAATTAATCTTATATTTCTAGCCATTGATTTAATAACTCGTCTAGTTTGTTTTGATCATTAATTAGTTGGCTAGTAATGCGGTTATATTTTTGAGGATTATCTAAATATAGATTAACGTCTTCAAGTTCTTTTTCTAAGTGTTTGATGGATATTTCTAGCTTTTCAATATAGTTGGGCAATGTTTCAAGCAAACGCTGATATTTATAAGATAGCTTTTTATTTAGAGGTTCTTTGTGAGCAGTTAGTGGTAGTGGTTTTGAAGCTTTTTTGGCTATAGGAGAGGTAGTAAAATACTGCTTATAATCTTCATAACCTCCTGTTAAATCATGAATTTTACTTTGAGCGAAAACTAAAGTTCTAGTAACTAACCTATCTAAAAAGTCACGATCATGGCTCACGACTATTAAAGTACCTGAATAATCTGTAAGTATATCTAGTAAAATTTCCAGACTATCCATATCGAGGTCATTAGTCGGTTCATCTAAAATTAACAGATTGCCAGGGTTCATTAGAATTTTTGCAAGTAATAATCTATTAGCTTCACCGCCTGATAAAATAGCGGTTTTTGCATTAAGTAGTTTAGGATTAAACATGAATTGTTTTAAATAACCGGCAACATGCATGGTTTTACCGTGTGGCAAAAATACTTGATCACCGCCTGTAGGACATAAAGTTTGTTGTAATGTATGATTAGGCTCTAGTTTTTCTCTATGTTGATCAAAATATGAAATATCTAAATTACCGCCATATATAATTTTGCCGCTTTCAGGGGTAAGCTGTTTTGTTAGTAGTTTGATAAAGGTAGATTTGCCTGAGCCATTTGCACCGATTATACCAATTTTCTCGCCGTTTTTTACACGAAAGCTAAAATTATCAATAATTTTAGTATTTTTATAACTAAAAGTAATATTATCTGCTTCAATAATGAATTTACTTTTAGCTATATTTTCGGCAAGCTCTGCCCTAACTCTTTGTGTTGAACTAGCTAGTTTTGCAGTCTGTTCTTGTGTTATTGCTCTTAAAGCTTTCAAATCCGCAAGTCTCTTTTGATTTCGTTTACGTCTAGCAGTAACACCGGCATTTAACCATTCATTTTCTTGAGATAATTTTTTATTTAATTTCCGAAGAGCGGCTTCTTCTTGGTCTATGATAATTGTTTGCCATTCATCAAAAAATTTAAATCCTTTATCGGATGTACGTAAAATTCCTCTATCAAGCCACCAAATTTTATTAGTAACATTTGAGAGGAATGTTCTATCATGACTAACGCAAATAATAGCACCGTTATAAGATTTAACAAATTCTTCTAACCATTCGATTGTTGCAATATCTAGATGGTTAGTTGGTTCATCAAGTAGTAATATTTCCGGCTCTAATATTAAAGCTTTAGCAAGGCTTGCTCTGCTCAGTTGACCGCCTGAATAGGTGGATAAATTATCTGTTCCGTTGATTTGTAATTTTTCTAGAATTATATCGATTTGGTATTTATCTATTTCTTTTGTACTATCTGTTTGTTGTAAGACAAAATCATAAACAGTTAGATGAGTTTTTATAGAAATATCTTGTCTTAAATAACCGGTTGTAACTAAAGGATCTTGAAATAATGCACCGTTATCTAACTCATAATCACCTGATATGACTTTCATTAAGCTTGATTTCCCGCAGCCGTTACGTCCTATAAGACAAATCTTATCACCTGTGTACAAATAAAGCTCTAAATCAGATAAAATTACTTTATCCGCAAAACTTAAGTTACCGTCTTTAATGTAATAAATTGGGGTCATAGTTGATTATTGGCTAGTTTTTATGTCATTCCTGCGAAAGCAGGAATCTAGAAAAATAACCTTAATATTGGTACAAAATTACATATTTGATAGAATAAACATATAAAAATAAGTTTTTATATGTTTTACTGGATTCCTGCTTTCGCAGGAATGACTTTAAGTTAAAGGTTGGTAAACGAAGTTTAATTTGGAAAAGCACAAGGAGTCCATAAGACGAGGAGCGGAACGTATACTTAATACGTGAGTACAGTGCTTATAGGACTTTGTGCCAATTTTTTAAATTAAACGAGTATACTCTTAATCACTAAACTAGCATTAGTACCACCGAATCCGAACGAGTTGGAAAGCACGTAATCTATCTTAGTTTTCTTAGCTTTCAGTGCAACTAAATCCATATTCACCTCATCCATAGGGGTATCTAAGTTTAAGGTTGGCGGTGCAATCTGGTCTCTAATGGCAAGAGCTGAAAAGATAAACTCAACACTTCCTGCTGCACCAAGCAAATGTCCTATTGATGATTTAGTAGAAGACATTAAAACTTTGGGATTCGCTTCTAAAAATAATTTTTGTACGGCTGCTAATTCTATTCCATCACCAAGTGTAGTAGAAGTACCGTGTGCATTAATATAATCAATCATATCGGGCGTGATAGTTGCATCTAGCATTGCGTCTCTCATCGCTCTATAAGCTCCTCTACCTTCAGGATGTGGAGCTGTCATATGATAGGCGTCACCTGTAGAGCCGTATCCTATAACTTCACCGTAAACTTTAGCCCCTCGATTTAAGGCATGCTCATATTCTTCTAAGACTACAACGCCTGCTCCTTCACCCATAACAAAGCCGCTGCGGTCTTTATCCCAAGGTCTTGAGGCTTTTTTAGGATTATCGTTATATTTAGTACATAATGCTCTAGCAGCAACGAAACCTGCAACTCCGACAGGTGTAACTGGAGCTTCCGCACCGCCTGCTATCATAACATCGGCATAGCCGTGCTTTATCATACGCATAGCATCGCCTATAGCATGTGCCCCTGTAGCGCAAGCTGTTACTGCCGTTTGGTTTGGACCGCTAAAACCGTATTTTATAGAAACAAGACCGGATAAAAGATTAATTAATGAAGCGGGGATAAAGAAAGGACTAACTTTGCCGTTATTTTCTTGATAAAGTTTGATAGAGGTATCTTCGATCATTTTAAGCCCGCCGATTCCTGAACCTAATATCAAGCCGGTTCTATCACGAGATTTTTCATCGTCGGGTAACCAGCCGCTATCTTCAACTGCTTCGGTTGCGGCTGCTACTCCGTAATGGATAAATTTATCCATTTTACTTAGTCTATTAATGTCATCTGCTTGTGTGAAATTTTCAAGTTTAAATCCATCTTGCTCAGAGTTATCTATAAGTCCGGCAATTTTACACGCAAGTTTAGAAGTGTCAAATTCTGTAATAGTTTTTATACCGCTTACTCCATCTACAATATTTTTCCAAGACGAGTTAACATTAAGCCCAACAGGAGTAACAAGTCCAAGTCCGGTAATAACTACTCTTTTATTTACTCTTTGATTCGACATTTTTAATTATCTATTAGGGATTTGTTATGCAGATTAAGATTGGCGTTCTTTGATATATTGTATAACATCGGATACGGTTTTAATTTTAGTGGCTTCATCATCAGGGATATCAATACCGTATTCAACTTCTATTGCCATCATTAACTCTACGGTATCAAGGCTATCAGCTTTCAAATCTTCTATAAATCTTGAATCCGTAGTTATTATCGATTTATCTTTATTGAGCTTTTCAGCAACCATTTCAATAACTTTCTGTTCGATCTTATCCGTTGTACTCATAATTTTGAACTCCATAAATCATTTAATTTTATATGCTGTATAATAGCGGTGATTCAGCTATTAGACTTTATTTTAACTGTATGAATATTTATTTAAAATATTCATCACATTTTATCTTTAAAAGAACTTCTAGCACAAAAAATTATTTTATGCTAGCACAAAATAATCTTATTAATTTTTATACCATTAACATACCGCCGTTTACATGTATAGTTTGACCGGTAATATATGATGCCTGATCGCTTGCTAAAAATGCAACTGCGTTTGCCACGTCTTCCGGCATACCGTAAGTGCCTAGCGGAATTTTTTGTACTATAGCTTCTCTTTGTTTTTCATTTAGTTTATCGGTCATATCTGATTTAATAAATCCTGGAGCTACTGTGTTAACCGTAATGCCTCTGGTTGCAACTTCGTAAGAGAGTGATTTGGTCATACCTATTAAACCTGCTTTAGAAGCACAATAATTAGCCTGCCCGGGGTTACCTGAAATTCCTACTATTGAAGAGATGTTAATAATACGTCCATACCTGTTTTGTATCATTTTTTTTATTGCTTCACGATTTAAAATAAAATTTGCTTTTAAATTAATATCAATAACTTTGTCAAAATCTTCATCTTTCATTCTAATTGCTAGCGTATCGCTAGTAATACCGGCATTACATACTAAAATATCTAACTTTGATGCTTTAGATATTAAATTGCTACATTCTTCCTTATCGGCAAGATTACACACTTCTATCGTATAATTATCTTTTACAACCTTTCCAAGGGATTTTAATTTTTCCTCATTACTACCGCTAATAATTACATGGCTTCCGAGTTTGTGCAGTAACCTCGCTATAGCTCCGCCTATGCCTCCTGAAGCTCCCGTAATTAAGGAAGTTTTACCTGTTAAATCAATCATTTGCTTCCTCCGTTTGATCAAGATTTATATTAGTAATTTTTGACGATTTTTCACGTATTATTTTCTCAATTTCGTTGGAAATTTGTGGATGTTCTTTTAAATATTGTTTGACGTTTTCACGCCCTTGACCTATGCGTACGTTCTTGTAGGAAAACCAAGAGCCGGATTTCTCAACAATATCAAGCTTAACTCCAAGGTCGATTATCTCGCCTTCTTTTGAAATACCTGAACCGTACATTATATCAAAATCTGCAGTTTTAAATGGAGGAGCTACTTTGTTTTTGACTACTTTTACTTTGGTTTGGCTGCCTATTACTTCTTCTTTGTCTTTAATGGAGCCGATTCTTCTTATATCGATCCTAACAGAAGCATAGAATTTTAAGGCATTACCGCCTGTCGTAGTTTCAGGACTACCGAACATCACACCTATTTTCATTCTGATTTGATTGATGAAAACAGTAATACAATTGGTGCGATTAATTGATGCAGTAAGTTTACGCAAAGCCTGGCTCATTAACCTTGCTTGAGAAGCCATTTGAGCATCACCCATTTCGCCCTCAATCTCTGATTTCGGTACTAAAGCCGCAACACTATCTATTATTATCATATCAATACCGCTGGAGCGAATTAACGTATCGGCAATTTCTAGGGCTTGTTCACCTGTATCGGGCTGTGAAATAATAAGCTCATCAATATTTACGCCTAATTTTTTAGCATAAGCAGGGTCTAATGCATGCTCGGCATCAATAAAAGCACATGTACCACCCTTTTTTTGAGCTTCTGCAATTAAATGCAATGTTAGAGTGGTTTTACCTGAGCTTTCAGGACCAAAAATTTCGATGATTCTACCTTTGGGAACACCGCCGATTCCAAGAGCTATATCTAGCCCAAGTGAGCCGGTCGATACGGCCTCTATATCAACATGCGGACGCTGCCCTAGTTTCATTACCGAACCTTTACCGTAGCTTTTTTCAATTTGTGCGAGTGCTGCGGCAATGGCTCTTTCCTTATCTGTATTTGACATAAATTTCCATATTATAAACTTACCAATTAAAATATAAGCTTGAGAAAGAAAAATCAAATTTTATTTATGTTATTGTGCTTGTAAGATTAAATCTTGACTTCCATAATAGGTGATGCTTAGATGTTAAATTTACTTGTGTTATGGTTAATTGATTTGGACTTGCTTACTATGTTACCAACTGAATTAACCTAGGACTATTAACAAAAGAAATTTTAAAGCTAATTAAATTACTTGTTAACAGTCCCATAGTTCTCGAAAAAGATAGATTTAGTAAAACCCTTATTAAATAACTTATCACATATGGTACCATAATTTCTGCAAACTGAATATATCGCTAAAGATAATTCATCATCTATATCTTATAAATTTAGATGGCATATTTTAATTATTTTAAGCATTTGCTTACTTTTGGTATCGATGGATGCTACAGTCTTGTATGCTGTTATGCCTACTATAATCCTTGATTTAAAACCATCTAATTTATAACAATTATGGATAATCAATGCATATGCATTAGTATTATCAGGTCTTCTCATTACCGCAGGTGCATTAGGAGATAGATTTGGTCGTAAAAGATTATTACTTTGGGGGCTTTTAGTTTTTTCCATCGCTTCAATGTTAGTTTATGTATTTGATAGCTCATGGGGATTAGTATTATGTCGTGCTTTACTTGGGTTAGGAGGATCAGTGATGATGCCTTCCACTTTATAATACACATGAACGTATGATCGCAATATCCGTGTGGGGAATAATGGCAACCGTAGGAGCAGCTATAGGACCAGTACTAGGAGGAGTATTGGTTGAGCTTTTAAGTTGGCAATTTGCATTTTTTAATAAAAATGCACCTATTGCATTAGTAATTATTGCTTTTGGTATAGTTTGGATTCCTAAATCATCTAATCCTAGTAATGAACCCATGGGATTGGATAGGAGTATTTCAATCGTTTTTTGGGATGGCAGCTTTAGTTCAAGGCATTAAGATGTTGGCTAAATACGGTATTATGAATATAGCATCCGGCTGAATGCTATTAATTGGCATTGTGTTACTAATAATATTTACCTTACGTTATGCCAACTTAAAAGTGATGATCCGTTAGTGGATATGCATTTATTCTTAATTAGCAATTTTAGTATAGGAGTAATAGTTTATTTGTTGATTACGTGTGTCTTAGGATCCATAATGTATCTTATGTCCTTATGGTTACAGTTTATCAAAGGGTTAAGTCCTTTGTATGCAGGTCTTTATATGTTGCCTGCAGCAGTTTTTGCTTTAATTGCATCTTTAGTTATGCCATATTTATTCACACGATTTATCGCACGTGTAATAATGTTTAGTAGGCTTATCTTTACTACTATATAATTGATTGTACCTAGTATATTAGACTATAGAGATTTATTATCGAATACTATATTATATATCTTGGATTGCGTGGTATAGGAAGTAGTCTATGCCTCTCTACACCGTAACAGTTATGATGCATGCAGTACCGGCAGAGAGATCTGGAGGTGCAGCAGCATTACAAGAAACAGCATATGAATTAGGTATAGCTGTTATTGTGAGTATTACGTCTTTATATATATAGTAACAATTTAGTAATGCCTCACGGTGTTTCTGTATCAATTGCAGAAATAGCTCATGACTCAATCGGTGAAGGAATAATTCTTGCTCAACAACTACCACCTTCATTTGCTCACGAATTAATTAAGGAGGTTAATATTACTTTTATAAATGCAATTTTAATATAGTAGCTATTATTCTAGGAATAATCATGCTAATATTGGCGTGTGTGATTATGTATGTTCTTCCTCCTTTTAAAGCATCTACCTCTCTACATTAATATGATGAAACTGGTATAGAAACCTTACCGTCTTTTGCTATTTTTGCACTATTTACCATAATGGTTAATAATGATCTTAGTGCTTATTTTTATAGTAGGTAGTTAATAAAATGAGATGATGATATTTTCAAGGTTATAAATCATTACTAAATATTTTTTCTCATTCTGTTAAACGTTGTTCTATTCTTTCGATATAGCTTTTTGTTATAGGTCTTTCTAGTAAATCTGCTATCTCGGCTCTTAGATTTTTTTATTTTCATTTAAAATAAATGCTATGATGAGTCTTGAGATGGTTTTAGTATTGTGGTCAGACATATTTGTTCCCGATTAATTAAACTTAAACTGCTTAAGTTTCAACCACCGAAGAGAAATAAACTCTTGGCGGTCGGGGGAGTAAGAAAACCATCAACGATAGCCATAATAACCTTTAGGTTCTAAGCTTAAGCTTTAAACCTTGGACATAACTATTATAATCCCGACCGTGAAGTCGAGGATTGCATCAGTTTTGTAAGAAATGTTCTCACTTTTGGCAGAGGTTTCGACACCCCGAAATAGCACTTTGCTACTCTAAGCATCATTTTATATATAACTTTCAAAAAGTCAATTATGGTTTGTTATGGTACTAACAACGTTCTATGTTTCTATACCTAAGGAGTTATATGGTGGATACATCGGCTAATAACGGCATTTCGCAATTTTGATAGTCAATCTCTGTGTAACAAGGATTAAATATCTCAAATATTTCTATAATGCTTTCTTTATATTCTTCAGACTTGGGATTTGCTGTTCGTATAATTGTTATTAAGCGTGCAAAGTTGCTGATAGTCTGAAAACTATCATCACCGCCAAGACTCTTACATATTTCATGCAATATTCCGCTTGAATCATCTAAGTTTATTGCTATAGCGGATGGGGAATTTAATTTTACAATTTCATTATTTAAATTAGTTAGTGGTAGTATTGAGAATTCATATTCCTTAATAGATTTTGCTAGTTTTATAATATCATTTAAATTATTTATTTTTATAACTTCATCGAATATAACTGCATTCTGCTTAAAATTTTCATATAGTAGTTCTACAAATGCTAATTCTTTATTCTTCATTACTAAATCTAAATTTTCATTTTTTATATTTCTTCCCTTATACCAATCCCATCCATATTTAATGCAATACCCTAA
Organism: Rickettsia philipii str. 364D; assembly: GCF_000283995.1. Taxonomy (NCBI): domain Bacteria; kingdom Pseudomonadati; phylum Pseudomonadota; class Alphaproteobacteria; order Rickettsiales; family Rickettsiaceae; genus Rickettsia; species Rickettsia philipii. The sequence continues at coordinate 1,101,068 of NC_016930.1, read as the reverse complement.
GATCGTACCTACAGCTAATGTTCCTAATGCTATTCCAGCTATATAAGCACCGCTGCTATATCCACCGTCATTTGTATCATTGTTAGGTCTTTCTGTAGTAGTAGGGTCAGTGTAAGCTTTACCGAGTTGATCTAAAATATTTTGACCTAGTGCTGTAGGAGAGACATTATCTAAAGAGAGACCTAAGTGATTTAGAGTATTTTCAAGAGTATTTATAAACGATTCACGAGGGATTAAAGTTTCTTTATAAGCGTTATAGTTTTGTAAAGCACTCATAGCTTCTTCTTTAGTGCATTCATTTAAACCTAAGAAATCAGCTCCGCTAGTTTCGGTAATATTGCCTTGAGAGAATATATAATCATTCATTACTTTATAAAGTTGACTAAGAATACTAACCGTACCGTTTTGATGAGGTGTTACGGCTTGTTGTAAAAGTATATGAGGATTATTTTCAGCATCGATAAAAACATTATGTATTGGAATATTTAAACCATTGTTGCACTCTTGGTATAGTATTGAAAAATCATTTGGGGACTCATTGAAAGATTGTTCAATGTTTTTCCAATTACACTGTGTATTATCCACTATATAACCTTTTTTAAAAGCTCCTTCAATAGTACTATATACTGATGAAAATATAGTACTGCTTAATTTATGAATGATGTGGTTTACATTACCCGGTAAACGGCTTACTATTTCATTGCTAAATATAGGCATAACGCATTTAAAATTTATATTTAATATAGATGCCATAATGTTACTCCTTTAATTAATGAAACGTGGTTTCTAAAGTATGTTAATGTTTTTGTCAAGATAAAGTTAAAATAAATTAATATATGGAAAGATTTGAGAAAGATGATTGTTATGCTGTAATGTTTCGTTTTTTCGTCATTGCGAGGAGAGACAAAGTCTTGACGTGGCAATCATTTTGTACTAGACTTCTTGCATAACCTATCTTATAAAGAGGAATTTACAGGAAACGGATGTGAGTACCGGATTGAAGTACAAATTATCTTTAGAAGGAGGTTATGCAAGAAATCTACTGTTTCATGAGGTTGCCACGCTCCTTACAGTCGCTCGCAATGATGATTTGGTGTCCATGCAATAATACCTTGCGGGGATGACATAGAACGAGCTATACAATATTACTTACCTATGCAGAAATTTTTAAAGATCTCGCCTAGTATTTCTTCTACGTTGATAACACCCGTAATTGCACCGATGCAGCGTGCCGTCATTCTAATATCTTCAGTTGCTAGAACTAAATCATTATCTAAGCTAAAAGCCGTTAAATGTGAGAGAGCTTGTTGTAAATAGTTACGATGACGCTGATTTGTTATATAAGGAGTTTCGGTCAATCCTGTCATATTTTCGGCAATATTTTCAATATTTTTTAATATACTTGAAAGAGCAATATTATTTTTTACTGAAACTCTTAAGCATTTATATTTATTTTCAATAGAAAAGATTTTACTAGCTTCGATTAAATCGATTTTATTAATTATTGTGATAGTATTTTCATCAATTAAATTAATAATATCTTCATTTATAGAGGAGTCTAATTTTTCGGCATCAAACATTATAATTTTAATATCTGCTGTTTTAGCTGAATTTATAGCTCGTTTTATACCTTCCTGCTCGATAATGTCACTACTTTCTTCTCTTATACCTGCTGTATCCTGTAAAATAATAGGATAGCCGCCAATGTCTAAATGTCCCTCAATTATATCTCTAGTAGTTCCTGCAATATTTGAGACAATCGCTATATCTCTCTGCATTAAGAAGTTTAGTAAGCTAGACTTACCAACGTTTGGCGGACCGATAATTGCAAGCTTAAGACCACTTCGTAGTAATTCTCCTTTTCTGTTATCATTAAGATATTCCGATATTGTATTTACAAGAATTGTATGAGTATTAGTAACTTCATTAAGGACGGTATCAGGTATATCTTCATCCGGGAAATCTATATAAGCTTCAAGCAGAGAGAGAATTTTTAAAAGCTGACTACGCCAATTATTATATAATGCTTCAAGTTTGCCGCTTGCTTGTCTAATGGCTTGCTTATGCTGCATTATAGTTTCGGCATTAATTAAATCGGCTATCCCCTCTGTTGCTGTTAAATCAAGTTTGTTATTTAAAAAAGCTCTTTTGGTAAACTCTCCTGCTTCTGCCAAACGAATACCAGCTATATTTAATAATGCATTTGTCAGCATTATAGATATAGCTTTACTGCCATGCGTGTGAATTTCGACTACGTCTTCCCCGGTAAAGCTACCAGGTGACTTAAAATAAACAACCATAACATTATCGATTAGCTCCTTAGTTTCAGGGACTGTAATTTGTTGATAATACATTAATCTCGATTTAAAGTCCTTTCTACCGGTAAGTAGCTGTAAAACTTCTAAACTTTTAGGACCAGAAATCCTAAAAACTGCTACGCCTGCTTTACCGAATGCAGAGCTTTGTGCAAATATCGTTTCCACTTATTTTCTATGCCTCTTGCTTAAGTTATTTTATATAATATAATAACAACAGAAATAATCATATTATTATTTAAGAAAATCATGACCCCAAAAACAACCTCTTTAAACTTTAGCCGTTTAAATTGTCAAATCCCGAATTATAACACTAAAATTCTAGAACTTAGCAAGGAACGTGAGTCAAGTTCCATATATATAGATTTTGTTCAAAAGTTTTTAAATTATATTCCGATAGATTATGATTTTGAGAATAGAGCAAAATTATTCCAAAATTTTGCAGATGAAGCCTTTAAGTTTTTTAAGCAAAGGATAGCAAGAGCAAGAAAAATAGCAATAACAAAGGCAGTTATCGAAAATGATCCGGCAATAAATGTCTTGATATTACTTGATAATAAGCCGCATATTGTTGATTTTATCATATGTCTGCTTAAAAACATGAATTTACAAACTAAGTTTTTACTCCATCCGGTAATAAACTGTGTCCGAAATAGTAAAGGAGAATTAGAAAAAATATTAGAAAATTCTGTGTCGGATGAAAAATCAGACTCAATACTACATTTAACCATTTTAGGAAATTTTGACGATAAAACTACTACATTTTTAACCGAGGCTATAAATGAAAGATTAGAAAAGTTAGAGCAAAGCTATAGCCATTTACCGCAATTACGCACAAAATTACAAGATTTATCTAAAAATATAATTGATAATTATAAATTAAATTTTAAAGAGGCTAAAGAATTCTTAAATTGGTTACAAAACGATAATTTGGTTTTATTAGGGACTCTTGATTTTGAAGTAAAATCTTTAAAATTAAGCAATGAAATAGGAGCAGCACAAATATGGCAAGAAGTAAAAGACGAGATTGATGATATTATAAAATGTTCTGCTAATCCTTTATATCAAAATCAATTAATAATACTCGGTAAAATAAATAGTGCGTCGCTTATCCATTCAGATAATTTAATCGACTATATCTTAGTGAAAAATTTTGACTCTTCGGGTGAATATATTTCGGGAAGTATAATTTTCGGTATATATAATTCAAATATGTATTACCATTCAATAAGTAATATTCCAATCCTACGACAAAAATTTAATTTTGTAATTGAGAAAGCCGGTTTTGCATTATCTGGTTATAATGCCGATAAGTTAAGAATTTTAATGGAGTCGTTACCGAGAGAAGCTTTAATACAAATTGATCAAGGCGATTTATATTGTATGTGTTTACATATGCTCTCAAGTATGATGAGTAAGAAGCTTAAATTATTTATTCAATATGATTGGTCTAGTTCTTTTCTTAATATCATAATTTTTCTGCCACGAGAACGTTTAACGGCTGAAATCCATAATATGATAGATTGTTATTTAGCAGAAAAATTCGGTAGTAAAATTTTATCCAACTATATCACCGAAGTAGCCGGTAATTTTTCTTATCTTTTTGTAACGCTTGAAGCACAAGGGGAACATAAAATAAATTTTGAAGCAGAAATAATACAGCAAGATTTAGATCGTATCTCTACATGTTGGAGTGAAGATTTTTATTTTAAGTTTTCTAAAAAATTCGGCGAGTATCAAACAGGTATTAATTTAAAGCTTTTTGATAATGTTTTTTCGGCAGATTATCGGCAAAAATTTTCTCCGGAAATAGCTTTAGTAGATATTGAATATCTAACGGAAGCAAGTAAGTCACAAAAATGTATGTTTAATCTAGTTTCTGTAAATGAAACGGAATTTTACTTAAAAATATATAGTCCAAAAGTAAAACTTGCACTTTCTAACATATTGCCGCCAATAGAAAATTTAGGTTTTAAAGCAATTGATGAACAAACTTTTGCAATTAAGGAGGCTCTCGAAATCAAAGAAAGCTGGATATATAATTTTATCTTAACTTCTATTGTACCTGTAAAGGATAATATTACCGAATTAAAAATAAATGTTGAAGAAGCTTTAGACAAAATGGCACTTGGGATGCTTGCTAATGATTCTTTAAGTAAATTAATAGTGCTTGCCGGTTTTAATTGGAAGCAAGTTAAACTCGTCAAAGCTTTAACAAGATATTTACATCAAACGGGATTTAGTTACGGTAAAGGCTATGTACAGTTAACGTTACTTAAACATCCCGAATATACAAAAATGTTGGTAAATCTATTTGATATAAAATTTAATCCTAAACATTCGGATAATAATTGTGACGTAATTAAAGATAAACTAAATAATTACTTAGTAACCGTTGAGATGAGTAGTGAAGATAAAGTACTACGTAATATGCTTGGTATAGTTAATGCTATTACTAGAACAAATTACTATCAACCACATAAACATATTTTTTCATTTAAGTTTGATTCTTCAAAAGTACCGGATTTACCTAAACCTGTTCCGTTTGCCGAAGCATTTGTTTATTCTAGAAATTTTGAAGCTGTGCATTTAAGAGGCGGGCCCGTATCACGCGGAGGGCTTAGATGGTCGGATAGAGCAGAAGATTATAGGCTTGAGGTCCTTGGGCTTATGAAAGCACAAATGACTAAGAATTCTGTTATTGTCCCTGTCGGTTCTAAAGGCGGATTTTATGTTCATTTTACTGAGGAAGGGCTTACTCGTGATGAATATATGGAAAAAGTGGTAGAATGCTATAAGAATTTCCTTAGAGGTTTATTAGACATAACTGATAATATCATTGACGGTAAAGTAGTACATCCAAAAGACGTTATTATTTATGATAAAGAAGATCCTTATTTAGTGGTTGCTGCCGATAAAGGTACAGCCTCATTTTCGGATTATGCTAATAGTGTGGCAAGAGAATATAATTACTGGCTTGATGATGCTTTTGCTTCCGGTGGTTCTGCAGGTTACGATCATAAAAAAATGGCTATTACTTCCAAAGGAGCTTGGATTTCCGTAACTAACCACTTTAAAACTTTAGGGTTAGATGTCCAAAAAGACCCTATTACCGTCGTAGGTATAGGAGATATGTCGGGAGATGTGTTCGGTAACGGTATGCTCAGATCAGAGACTATTAAGTTAGTTGCTGCCTTTAATCATAAACATATATTTATTGATCCTACTCCTGATCCTTTATCAAGTTTTAATGAGCGTTTGCGTTTATTTAATTTAAAGGGGTCTAATTGGTCTGATTATGATTCTAAGCTTATTTCTAAAGGAGGCAAAGTATTTGAACGCAGTAGTAAATTAATAAAATTATCGCCGGAAATTAAAAAATTACTTGATATAAATGATAATGAATTATCACCGGAAGAATTAATTAAAGCTATTTTAAAAGCAGATGTTGATTTATTGTGGAATGGCGGAATAGGCACTTATATCAAAGCTAAAACGGAAAATAATTTAGAAATCGGTGATAAAGCAAATGATAACCTTAGATGTAACGGTGAAGAAATTAGAGCAAAAGTTATAGCAGAAGGCGGTAATGTTGGGGTATCACAGAGAGGTAGAGTTGAATATGCTAAAAAAGGCGGGCGCATAAATGCTGACTTTATTGATAATTCAGCAGGTGTTGATTGCTCCGATCATGAGGTAAATATCAAGATTGCTTTAAGTAGTGCGATAACCTCAGGAAAAATTACTTTAGAAGAACGTAATAAACTTCTAAACGATATGACAAAGCAAGTTGAGGAGTTAGTATTACTTGATAATTATAAGCAAACCGAAGCAATAACAATTATGCAACTATCTCCTACTTTAACTGTTAATATACTTAGTCAATTTATAGATATTTTAGAAGAAGAAAAAGTATTAGAGCGGGAAAATGAATTCTTGCCTAGTGCAGAAGAATTGAATAGCAGAGCTATTAGCGGTGAAGTATTAACTCGTCCTGAGCTTTGCATATTGCTATCATATAGTAAGAGATCTGCTTATCATGAGTTAATTAATTCTACTTTTTCCCATGATAAATATTTTGATGCATATCTTATAGATTATTTTCCTGAAATGATGCAAAAAAAGTTTCGTAATGAAATTTTATCTCATCCACTTAAACATGAGATTATTAAAACTGTTACTATAAATAAAATAATGAATCAGCTTGGAGGACCGCTTATTAGTATTGTAAAGCGTGAGATTGGGGCTCCTCTTTGTGATATAATAAGGTCATATACCATTATTTGTGAAATTTTTGATCTTGATGATATATGGGAAACGATAAGTAAGCTACCTACTAATATTGATTACAATGTAAAAATCGACATGTTTACCGAAATAACGAAATTAATGCGTCGAGGTATTGCGTGGTTTATTAAAAATTTAAAACATCCTATTAATATTAGTGAAACTATAGAAGAGTTTAGAGTTCCTGCACAAAACTTAAGAAAAACGGTAGATACTTTATTAGTCGGAGAAACTAAAATAAGATTTGAAGAAAAATTAAATTATTATACCACTAGCGGGGTAGAGGAATCATTGGCTGCTACTATCGCTACATTTGACAATTTAATTTCAGTATTTGACATTATATATGTAACAAAACAGACTTCAGGGAATAATAAAGAGATAGCAAAAGCTTATTTTGTTATAAGTGATATGTTTAGTCTTGATTGGTTACGTAAAGCTTGTGATAGGCAATTGAACGATTCATTTTGGCGTCGCTTAGGTATTCAATCGCTAAAAGATGATTTATATGACAAACAACGTAGATTATTAATAAAAATAATTAATAAATCTAAAACAACTATTGATTTAGATTTATGGATTGATAATTATAATAATAACTTAGTTAGAAATTTGCTTGATTTTATTAAAGAAATTAAAGCTCAAGAAACTATAGACTTAAATATAATTATTTTAGCAAACAAGAAATTTGAAATATTCTTACAAAAACTTGAGTAAATTACGTCGTCAATGCTTAAGCAAATTAGGTTAGATTCAGGTAAAACTTTAAATCAGGTATCTAGTGATTTAAAAATTAGAAAAAAATATTTAGTAGCTTTAGAAGAGGGTGATTTTGATGCTTTACCGGGAGAAGTATACGTAAGAGGTTACTTAAAATTATACTTGGATTATCTTAATGTAAAAGATAGAAATGCAGAGCAGATAGAAACTACTAAACAGAACGAAACCGAAAAATTATTAAATAATAAAAGAGCTACGGTGATAAATTATAAACGTAAAAAACAATTAGTACTTATATCTATTATAATGTTATCAATTATTATTGTAAGTCATCCATTCATAATTAACGCTTAAACAAAAATGGATAATGAAATATTAGACTGCTTACAGAATGAAGCTAATAAAGAGGCATTTGAAGGAGACACGGAACGCGGCACCGCAGCGTACATAGACGTACTTGAGGATGCGAGTACGGGATCGACGTACAAATTACCTTTAGAAGCAAGTTATGTAAGCAGTCTAAAGAAATTAATGGAAGAAGTAGAACATAAACTCGATGATTTGTTGAGTATGCTTGTAAATAATCAAAATGAAGTTCAAAAATTACAAAACGAAAATAAAGCATTAAAAGATAATTATATAATAATGCTAGATCAAATTAACATTTATATTAATGAACTTGAAGAAATAAAAAAACAGCAAAAATAATTATGTCAATTGTTACGGTAACATTAAATAACAAGAGTTTTCAATTATATTGTAATAATGGAGATGAGGAAGAATTACTATCTTTAGCGAATAAATTGAATGATAAAATAGCGGAAATTAAACTTGGTAGTCCCACAGCCTCTTTTGAGCTATTATTAGTTATGGCATTACTTAATGCACAAGCTGAAATAGCTAGTCTCACAGAAAAACTTAATAAAAATGGTCTTCAAAAAAATCATCCCGACGAAGAAAAATTCGCAGAAACCTTAACTACTATAGCAGGTTACCTAGAAAACCTTGCACGTAAAATGGGAAAGTGATATACTAGCTCTTAGCTGCTTGGTTCGTGAGCTTAATATTAACCTAGGACTACCACTAACTTTTAGGACATCGTCCCTGTCTAATACTAATTCAGTTTAGATATATGAAGTCCACCTTTACATAAAGGTCTTTGAAGGATTTTAAGTAACGGCCAAAGCGGTCATGTATACTCGTTTAATTTGAAAAATTGGCTACGTTGTCTTTTGCTGATAATCCTCACGTACTAGTATGTACACTGCGGTTATCAGCTTCAAGACGCCTTGCTCTTTTCCAAATTAAACTTCGTCGTCTACCTACTTTTCGTTTACTCACAGTATACCTTTAAAATGAAACAAACAAAATCACGCAATAAAGTTCTCGGTGCTTTTTTAGGCACTATTATTGAATATTACGACTATAGTTTATATGGTTTTTCAGCGGCAATTATCGCTGATAAATTCTTTTCAGTCAGTACTGATCTATTAACAAAGCTTGTAAATGTTTTTGCCGTTTATGCAGCAGCATATTTATCAAAGCCTATGGGTGCTTATATTTTTGGACGTATAGGGGATATATACGGTCGAAAAAAAGCCTTAAGTTTTACGATTATCGGTATTGTAATCCCTACCTTAATAATAGGTTTATTGCCTGATTATTCCTCGATAGGAGTTTGGAGTACAATAATTTTAATTTTATGTCGCTTCATGCAAGGTATTTTTATTGGAGGGGAATATGACGGTGCAGCGATTTATGTTATTGAACATTTAGGAGCAAAATACCGATTTACTGCCTCGGCAATCACTAGATGTACAGGAGTAATGGGTTTATTATGCGGAATCGGTGCAACTAATTTCTTTAATTCTCATATTTTTCCGGAGTGGAGTTGGCGTATTCCGTTTTTACTAAGTTTACCACTTGCATTAATAACTCTTTATTATCGCCGGAAATTTGATGAAACACCGGAGTTTAAAAAAGCACACTATAGCCAAGATTCTATTGAAAAACTTAGCTCTATAATTAAAAAGCAATGGAAAAATATTGCACGGTTAATATTTTTAGCCGGAGGTTTTGGAGCAACATATCAAATTGCGATCATCTTTATGAAGCAATATTTACCGATCGTATTACCTTCAGTCGGTATTATTATGAGTGCTTTTTCGGTCTTAATAGTAATATGTTTTGCTGTTTGCATGCCGATTGCCGGTTTTATTGCCGATCGCTTAGGAGCTAATTCAGTATTAAAAATCGCATTTATATGTACTATTACAGCAAGTGTATTTTTTGTGATAGCAGTAAAATATCAAATGACTAATTTAGGGCTTGCAGCTAGTTTAATGTTAGCTGCATCAGTTGCACCTTTTAATTCTCTTGCTCATAGTATAGTTATTAAGTCTTTTGTAGTTAAAGAACGCTATCGTGTTATAAGTTTAGGACATAATATCGGCTCAATGTTAATGTCCGGTACTGCTAATTATATTTGTGCAAAGGTAATAAAATCATTTGATTTTAACCTATTCCCGATTTTATATCTTTGCATGTTTGCCGTACTTGCTTATTCTATGACCATATTATTTAACCGTAATAGGTAAAAAATAAATCTTGACGATAACTTTAAATGTTATGCATAAAATTTTTCATAAATCTATAATTGTTATTATCTTATGTATACAAGGAAATATTAGTTTTACCGATGCAAACGGAAGTATATACGTTAGATATTGGTCATTGCAAAGAACGTAAATATAACTATGAAGATCATTTGGAAGAATTGTTGAAGCAAGAAATTTCTTTAGCAATGCAGAAGAATGGTTTAAGAGTTAAGCTATTGTATAACAAAGATATTAGAACACAAAAGCTTGATGATTTAGTATCTCGTTTCCGTAGCTCCTATAATAATACTTATACTGCTTTATATACGCCTTTATTATGGCCTGAAGGAAAAGCTTTCTCAATGACTCAAAATATAGGTGAACCTGTTATAATGTTAGGAGAAAAAACAGGAGCTGATATATTTGTATTGCTTCATTATGTGCAAATGATAAAGACTAATGGAGCTCGTACATGTGACTTTTTAATGAGTGCTTTGGGTTGTTCAGTAAGTAATGTAGATAATATATTTATGTCTATAGGAATAGTAGAAGCAAAAAGTGGTAGAATATTATGGACTAATGCAACGCCCCAAGCACAACCATTTAGTAGCTCTATTTTCTCTTCTCGTGATAAATCAGAAATTGGCAATTTTTATTCAGTAATAAATATGCTTTTATCTCCATTATAAACTGAATTTTGTGTCGTTCAGGGGTGGTTGGTGTGGCTTATTATTCCTCTCTGTCATTCCGTGATTTATTCACGGGATCCAGTAAAACATATAGTATGGGTAGACAAAACACATCTAATTTAAGTGCATAAACTATAAATCATTTTTATCAAATAGGAAAAATTCACCTATTTCAGGGGTAATCAACTTATTTTCATCAATATTATGTTTTTTCATAGTGTGTCGGAGTTCCAAAGGAGCGGCATTAAATGCTTCATCAGCTAATTATAGAAAATATTTTTAGCGCCTAAGTCCAAATGAGTAAATACGGCTTCTTCAGGATGCATATGCACCGGTTTCATAAACCATCTTGGTTCATAAGCCCCTATCGGAATAAGGCTTATTAAAATATTATGTTTTTTCCCGATCTCTTTAAAAAGATTATCGTTATAACCCGCATCACCTATAAAACAAATATTTCCTATCTTAGTTTTAATGATCAAAGTTCCCTATAATGCTTTATTTTTATCAAATATTCCTCTAGCCGACAATGCTGTGTCGGTTCTAAATAAAATTCTACATCGCCTTTAATTTCATCTTCTTAGAAACTTTTTGAATTTAGCTGTATTTCTTGTTCTTTATATGACTCTCCCCACCCTAAGGTAACAATTTCTGCATCGGTAATATGTTTTGTGATTATTACGTCATTCATTAGCGGTGTAATAATCTTAGGCTTATCTTGTACCCATAAATCTTTAATTGTTCTGATGTCTAAATGGTCATAGTGATTATGGCTTATTAATATAACATCTATTTTAGGTAAATCGGTAAAATTAATACCGGGTTTTACCACTCTCGTTGGTACTGTAAAAGTAAAAGGACTAACCCGCTCCTACCATACCGGATCGGTTAAGATATTTAAACCGTCTATTTGAATTCAAAAGGTTACATGTCCTACGTAGGCTACTCGTACAGCGTCATCTCGATCGCTTGATACTAATGAATTTTGTGGAACTCGTCTGTAGTCACGTACTAATGTACACTGTGCAGATTTGTCCTTAAATTCATCTTGTCTGAAGCGATCGAGATTGAGCTGTGTATTTTTACTGCTAGTTATTTTTTGTGGTGGGATATCAGTGGAAGTAAACGGCAGTGTTGTCGGCCATTTTGGTCGTTTTGAAGTTATTTTCCATTTTAGAATATCAAGTAAGGCTTTAAGTTTTATATTAGGCTCAATATTGAAAAACATATTTTTATTTAGATAGACCTTCCTTTCGGTTTATTAGAGCTTTTAACTTGTTCAGCAAAAGATTTTGTCTTTTTATTTGTTGGTTTATGAATAACCTCTCTAGTTTTTTCTCCTATCAACATGGCTTCTTGCAGTATATCTTTTGGTAGTTTAGCTATAGATGCCGATATTTCCGGAGTTTGTTTTATTTCTACCGTTATCTTTTTTTCTTTATTTATATCTCTGCCTATTACTTCATCTAGTGGAACATTTTTATAATCTGCAAGAGCAACAATTGCTCCCATATCAGGCATTTTTGTACGACCATCTAGAAAATTTTTCCACGCTGTTTCATGAGTACCTGTTTTTTCACTTAACTTATACGGGGTTATATTGTCTGTTTCTAATATATTCAGTACAAATTTTTTAAAATTATTTCTAATTTCTTCTGGATCATCTTTATTTGTTTCTGATATATCGTTAATCCGATTAAATAGTTCTTTTGACCTTATATCTTCGCTCATTATTTTTTCCTGTAAAATTTACTCCTAAAAATTGAGAGTGCAAATAACTTCATAGATAGTCTCTTGGACTTATTTATTAATATATAACTAATAAATAGTAAATAGAAGATAATTATAATGAAAATAATAAATTTAAGCTATTGAATTAAGTATTTAGGTCTTATATATGAAATTTAAATTAATCTATTTTAACTTTTTTTGTCACAAATTATAAAATTTTTTGTAGTATGAGCCATGTCTGTTCCACTTCTTTTTCTATAAATTAAATTTCAGATGCAGAATCTAAGATATTTTAAAAAGATTATATAAATTAAAAATTGTTTTTTCTGCATCTTGATCATTTATGAATAAGGTAATTTTAACTGCTGATAATTGTATCATGTGAACATTTATATTATCGTTCGTTAACTTTGATAATATCGTTTCAAGTAATTTACAATCATTTTTAATCCCATAACCAATAAGAGAGATTGTAGCAATTTCGGTATCAAAAGTAAAATCTTGTATCTGCTTATCATCTTTTAAATTAGTCAGTAAAGCTTGTAAATTATTTTTATCGGTTAAATTTGTAATAAAACTATATTCTTCATTATTTTTTATTTCTTGCATAAACTCAATATGATTATTATTTTGTGTAATCATATTTGCAACTTGCAAAAAACTTAAAGACATGCTCTTTACAGATATTTTTAATAAATTTTTATTAGAAGTAATGCTGTTAATAATCCCATTCTCCATATTTTTATCCTTTGAAGTGATTAACGTACCTTCTGTATCCTGTGAAAATGTTGACAGAACACGCATATCTATTTTATACCGCATTACTAACTCTCCGGCTCTAGGGTGTAGTACTTTTGCTCCACTTGATGCTAGTTCTAACATTTCTAAAAAATCTATTTCTTTTATCTTCTTGGCATTTGGAATAATTCTTGGATCAGCAGTAAATATTCCCTCTACATCGGTATAAATATCACATCTATCGGCTTTCATAGCTGCAGCGATTAAGGCGGCAGTAGTATCAGAGCCTCCTCTGCCCAAAGTAGTTAACCTATTGGATTTGTTAATTCCTTGAAAACCGGCTATTATAGGGATGGTATTTAACTGTAAATATTTTTCTAGTAAATCTGTAGTAATTGATTCTACTAAAGCTTTACTATGATTATTATCGGTGAGCATCGGTAATTGCCAAGCTAGAAATGATCGCGCCTTTATGTCTTCTTCTTGAAGAGCGAGCGCTAGTAATGAAGCAGTGACTATTTCACCGCTAGAAAGTGCTACATCATATTCTGCAAATTGAGAAATGTTATTAAGGCTTGATACTTCATTACACAATGTGACAAGTTGATTAGTAACACCTGCCATAGCCGAAACCACTACAATTACTTGGTTATTTTTAGCTATTTCGGTTTTTATGATAGGAACGATTTTTTTTATTCTATCAATATTTGCAACGGAAGTGCCACCGAACTTTTGAATTATTAAGGCCATAAGTAAAGAAAGCCTAATATACTATTATGTTATATAATTAATTTCCGCCTGTCGTCATCTAGCGCACTTACAGACATTATTGTGTGGAACGGTTTTCAATTGTCATCTCGCGATTGATTACGAGATCCAGCTTAAAATACTAATATTATTAGTACTTTAAATTATTTTTATGGACCCTTTAGTCAAGCCACGGGGTGACCAAGTGGATTTTACCAATCAACGTAACAATGCCATAAAAAGCATTTTTCGTTCCACGTAACACTAGTAGATCAAACCGCAATACTTAAGTACTTGCAATTTCTTTAACATTCACGATTTTATGATTTCGCTTAGTTAAAAATTCTACTCTACCTTCTATCAAAGCAAATATTGTATGATCTTTGCCAAGCCCTACATTCATTCCAGGATGAATTTTTGTGCCGCGTTGTCTAACTATAATATTACCGGGTATTACATATTGTCCATCGGCTTTTTTAACTCCTAGCCTTCGACCGGCCGAGTCTCTTCCGTTTCTAGAACTACCACCGGCTTTTTTGGTTGCCATTTTATAATTCCTTTTAAGTTATTATTATTGTTTGGTAATATCTAATATTTTTAATTCCGTCAATTCTTGACGATGACCGGCTTTACGACGATAATTTTTTCTACGCTTTTTCTTAAAGACTATAATTTTATTATCTTTAAGTTGGTTAGTAATTTCAGCCGTAACGACAGCCCCTTTAACTATTGGAGTCCCAATAAAAGAAGGCTTTGAGTATTCGCCAATCATTAAAATTTGATCAAACTGAATTTTAGAGCCAAGTTCTCCATCAATTTTTTCGACTTTAATAATACTATTTCTGTCTACTTTATATTGTTTTCCACCTGCTTTTATAACTGCGAACATGAAAACTATCTCTTTAAAAATTTATAAATATTTATCGTATCATATTATTATATTAGAAATTAGTCAATGATCTTTTTTTATAGCAAATCTATTGTCGAATATCTATTAACACAAATATAATTGCGTATTGAGTTACCGCAGCAAATATTGCGGCTAGCAAATCATCAAGCATAACGCCGATACTGCCCTTAATATTTTGGTCCAACCAATTAATAGGCCAGGGCTTTACTATATCAAAAAATCGGAATAGACAAAAAGGTAATACGAAAAGTAATATAATATTTATTGTGAGCGGACTAAAATATTTAATTAAATACGATTCATTAGCAAATAAAGCAGAAAAAAATACTAAAACAATAGTTAGTATTTGCCCTACTACTTCATCAATGACCACTTCTTTAGGGTCTTCTGAATTTGTATAATTTAAATATATTTTAGTAAAATAAGTGCCGAGTATTAAGAGTATCAAACATAGGCTAAAGCTTATAATAAATATACTGACAAGTTGAGCTTCACCGAGAGTAAGACTTAAGAAAGGAATGATTATTTTGTTATTAACAATAAAATATATTAAGAAATAAGTTAGAGGGAAAGCAGCAATCGATCCAAAAGTGCCTGGGCAGTATTTTATTTTCCCGATATAAAAAAAAGTAGCAACAAATTCTGAAAATTGTTTTTTAGTAAACATTTCTTTAATTATTTTATCCTAGATTAGAGCTATAATATCTTATATAATTAAATTTTAACTTATACAGCAAAAAAAATATCATGGGAATGAGCTTTAGCCATTTATTAATAGTTTTATTAATTATTTTTGTATTATTCGGTGCCGGCAAATTACCGCAAGTCATGTCCGATCTTGCTAAAGGTCTTAAAGCGTTTAAAGACGGCATGAAAGACGACGGTAGTGATAATGATAAAAATAAATAATTAATCTTTAGTGTCCCTTTGTTATCCTGTGGCTTGACCCGCCTTGTTGCATGGCTTGAAAAACCTACTCAATGTTCATTCCCGCTTCCGCGGGAATGACATCCTGAACATTCGTACAACACATGGTCAGGTCACTGAGTGACCAAGATACAACAACGCCCTAATTTTCTGAAACAGTAGAATATATCCCATTCTTTTTCCTAATAATATCATATCGTCTCTGAGCTACTCCATCGATGAAATAAATATTACCGGATAAACCTATATAAGGTTGTCTACTGTTCATTCTATTTAAAAACCTTTCAGATGCAAATTCATTGCCTATATAGTTTGCAGTCATACGTCCTAAATCATAAGAAAGAAGATGCATGAAGCCTATATGGTTAATACCTAAGTCTTTTGCCCTATCCGGAACGTTGCTATTGAGTAAATTTAAAGAGCCGGTAAAGCTAATATCGATATTTTCAGGGTAATCGATATCAATACGATGATCACCGATTAAAATAGCCTTTTTATCTAAATTATATTTACGAATACTATCAGCGAGTAGGTTTAAATTTTTTGGATCGTCTGATAGATAAATAACCGGTTTTGTCGTGTCGCTACGTTCATTTATAATATCGGTATTGTCTGAAATATTTCTTGCAGCTTTTGCTATAGATTCAGGATTATCCTCATAAAATTCAGTGCTTGATAATGATGCATTGTTCTGAATCAATATATTTTGCATTACTTGACTAATAGTTTGCGAATGCTTCCCTTTAGGTAATAATGCCATAAAATCTTTATGGTTGTTACTTGCGTAATAATTAATGATACGTATCAGTTGTTTTAAAGGTGCATGACCGAATACAAATAATTTATCTTCTGCAAGAGCCGGATTATTTGACATAGTTATTATAATAATATCATTTGCCTTTGCTTTTTCGGCTATTAGAGAGGTAAAGTTAGAATATAGAGGACCTAAAATAATTTTAGTTTTACGTGCTACTATTTTATCCATAGCGGCTAAAACGTTTTTTTCGTCTGAACCATCGTAAGAAGTAACATGTATGTAAGATTTGATTCCGTCGTTAAGTCCCATTTTAATTAAATCTTTATATTGTTTCCCGACAATACTATCAGGACCCTGATTTGGCATTAAAATTGCAATCTCAATTTCTGTTTGTTCTTTTTTAGGAAAACTTATAGGTTCTTCTTTAGGAGTTTGACAGGACGTTAAATATATCAAGCAAAAAAATGATAGAACGATTCGTAGTTTATGTTTTATACTAGCCATAATGTTACTTAAAATTAAAAAACTATGATTAGATATCTTTCCAAACCGGGATTATATATTGTTTCAACACCGATCGGTAATTTTGAAGATATAACGCTTCGTGCTATATCGACTTTAAAAAATTCGGATGTTATCTTATGCGAGGATACTAGAATATCACAAAAATTGCTAGCAAAACATGATATTCATACAAAATTACAAATTTATAATGATCATAGTGACGAGAAAGATAGAGAAAATATCATAAGTTTAATAAAATCGGGCAATATAATAAGCTTAATTTCTGATGCAGGGACTCCTTTAATTTCCGATCCCGGCTATAAGTTAGTTAGAGGTATACGCAATCTTAATTGTCATATAGACGTAGTACCGGGAGTATCTGCACCGGTTACTGCTCTAACTTTATCGGCTTTTCCTACTGATCGATTTTTATTTCACGGGTTTTTACCTAAAACTATAGAAAGTAAGAAAAAGATTTTTTCTGAACTAGTAAATCTTAAGGCTACTTTGATTTTTTTTGAAACGGCTCCTCGTTTGATAAATACTTTATCGGTAGCTAAGGAAATACTAGGAAACCGAGAAATATGTGTAGCTCGTGAGTTAACTAAACTGTATCAAGAAATAAAAACAGGGGATATAGATGAAATAATAGAGTTCTATCAAAATAATATTTTAAAAGGTGAGATAGTATTGTTGATTTCAGGAAATATACAGGAACAAAACCAACACAAAAATTTAGAAAAATTTATAGAACTTTGCTTAAGTAAAAACTTAAGTAGCAAAACTACTACCGAACTTGTTTATGACAAATTCAAAGATGTTTATAGTAAAAAAGAGATATATAGATTGGTGAATAAGCACAAGATTTAATATAAATTTATAGTAGAATATTTACCTCAGAATATGCTAAAATAAAGAGAAGATCACATTCAGTAACATAATAATATGTTAAAAGTTAATCCGAGAGTAGATTTAGCATTTAAAAAAATCTTCGGAGTAGAAGAGAAATAAAGATTTATTGATATCGCTTATTAATTCGATAGTAAGTGAGAAAGATCAGATTGTAGAAGTAACATTACTTAATCCGTATAATCCAAAGAATTTTAAAGCCGATAAACTATCTATACTTGATATAAAAGCCAAAAGTAAAAGCAGTAAAAGGTATAAATCGCAATCCAAGTAACCGATGAAGTGGATTACGATAAAAGAGCTTTGTATTACTGGGCGAAACTGTATACGAAGCAACTGAAAGAGGGATCAGATTATGTGGCATTAAATAAAACAATAGGGATACACATACTTAACTTTACCAGTATTACAGATACAGATGCATATCATAATTCCTTTCAGTTAAAGGAAGTAAAAAGTGGTTTAGTATATTTTAAAGATATAGAGTTACATACTATAGAGATTAATAAATTTGCTAAGCATCCTAAGGAGGAGTTATCTGATGTCGTCAAGAAAGTTAAAAAGTTAAAAATGCTTTAGATATATGGCTAGCATTTTTAACACGTAATGATTTATTAAATAAAGATAATTTACCGAAAGAATTGGATAATGATGTATTGAAAAAAGCATTAACCGTGCTTGAGGTAATAAATTTAAATGATGCAGAAAGAGAGGAATATGAAAATCGTTTAGAGTTGCTTAGAATTGAAACTAGTGCTTTTAAAAAGATGAAAGAGGAAGGAAGAGCTGAAGGCGAAGCTAGAAGAAATATTGAAATAGCAAAAGAAATGCTAATTGATAAAGAGCCTCTAGAAACAATAATTAAATATACTAAACTTTCAAAAGAAGAAATAGAAAAGCTAAAAGCAGAAATCGATAAGGCAGAAAAATAAAAAGTCGTCTGCGATATATACTCCGAGTAAATGAAGAATCGGCAGACGACCCATTATAAAAAACAGTATATTTAGTTAGCTGAGCTGTGAGGACAGCCGCAACCTTTTTGAGGCTTATTGCTTTCTGCCGAATCTTTAAGTTTTTTACCGGCTGCCTGCATATCTTGACCTGCACCTTGCATTGTATTACAAGCACTTGTTAAGAAAGCTACAGCTACTAATATAGAAGTTATAAGTGCTGAACGCATAAATTTTACCTTTATCAAATTGAGCCTAGATGTTATGAAGTACGCAACAAATTGTCAACTTGAAAATATATTAAAATTTAAAGTATTTGTACACATCACTTAGCCGTATCTTTATAATCACATAAGATATTTTGTTGATAAAATATTAATTTTTAGTATTGCTTTAAGAATTAATATTTAAAAGATTTATAAAATGAAAGAAAAATTAATGATCAATTGAAAGAAGCACTATCTTTTATGAAAGACGGTGTCTTAGATTGTACAAATTTAGAGGGAATAAGCTTACAAGAGATTTTTAATTTTCTTCAAAATCCTTATATAGTAAAGGATAAAATTATCGCTCTTGATATATCAACTTATGAACATTGGAAAGAAGTAAATGATTTTATTTTGCAATTAAATGATAATTCATCTTTTAAGCCCCAAACTATAGAAATTTATACCTGCTATAGATATATGGAAGATATTTTGAATTTAAGATTAAAAACAGGCATAAATATTACTAATCATATTGATGTTAATATGACAGATCGTGGAAAAGAGGATTTATTAAAAAAATTCTTAGAGAGATTTAAAAAAAATAATTTTACTAAAGATGAAGAACAGTTAAGTCAATTTATAAAAGCTGTATGTAAAGAAGATAAAACCCCGGATGGAATCGAAATGCAATATGGGTGAGCTTTACGGCTTGGTTCTAAGTATAATTTCAGTAAAATAGATAAAATGTTCTGATTTATAGGGTATTTTTAAAAAGTTACAAGAGACACAAATACAAAAAGTAAATTCAGAAATTCATCATTATAAACAGGAAGATGATTTACATTTTTATATGGTAAAAGTCAACGGAGCGAATATGTCTGCTTGGCAAGATTTTTTGGGTAAGCAGAGTAGCTTTCAAAGTTCTTATCAAGGTAATGATCTGGTGATAAAAAGTTTTAAGGGGAAGTATGCCTTTTCCGCTAGCTTAGATTATCATGATCAAGGCTTAACCTATGTATTATGTAGCCTTTGTTTCCAATAAAATATGATTCGCGTGATATTTCATCTATAGAGATGTTTATAACCATGCTGACTTCTCAAAATGCAAGCTTTATTGCGCATTCTGGTATAGCAAGACTTCCAATATATCAAGAAAAACCTTTTATTATAAAACATAAAAATCTTGTAGTTAAACTTCATAGTTTTATTGCCGCCTGTGCCAAAGATATTTATTCTAATAAAAAAGCATATATGATTACTGTACCGGTAAAAGAAATGACACAAATAATTCTTAAAGAATATGAGAAAAAAGGAGTTTTAGATAAAATATATATAGGACATCAGCAAGAAAATTTAGATAATAAACAAACCCCTATAAAACTTGTTGAGGATAATGACTAAACTTTATTTAGTCTTTATGATAAAAACGGTAATATATTACATGAATTAACTAGTGCACAAATTGAAGGAGAATTCGCTTGGTTTTGCAAACATCCGTATCTATGCAGGGGGCAAGGTAAAAGGTGCACCGTTCGTTACTTGTCATTTAGAAACATTAGCAACACTTGATCCTAAACCTAATTCTATAGAACATGAATATTATTCAGAAATAATTGGTAATTTATAAGATTTACTATAACTCATTATTTAAGGTTAAAATAATAATCGCAATACTCTTTAATAGGGCAGATGTCGCAATCGGGTTTTCTAGCTTTGCATATATATCTGCCGTGCAGAATTAGCCAGTGATGGGCATGCGTTAGCCATTTTTTATCGATAATCTGCAGTAGCTCTTTTTCTACTATTTCGGGAGTACCGCCTTTAGCAAGCCCGATTCTGTTGGCTACTCTAAAGACATGCGTATCAACTGCCATTGTAGGCATGCCGAATAAGCAATTTAGTACAACATTAGCAGTTTTTCTGCCAACGCCCGGTAGTTTAATTAATGCCTTAAAATCATTCGGTACTGAAGCTTGATAATTGCTTATCAATATTTTACATAATGCGATAATATTTTTTGCTTTGCTGTTAAATAGTCCTATAGATTTTATATATTTTTTAAGTCCTTCTTCGCCGAGTGCTAAAATTTTTTCTGGTGTATCATAAGTTTTAAATAAAGATTTAGTTGCTAAATTTACTGATATATCGGTGGCTTGAGCAGATAATATTACCGCTACTAATAAGGTAAAATCATTCTTATATATTAATTCGGTTTTCGGATTTGGATTATTCTTGCTAAAAATCTCAAAAATTTTATTCACTATTTGTGCTTGCATATATTGCTATAGAAAGTGTATTTTAGAAGATAAATTATTGAGTCTTAAAATGCTAGAAAATAAAAATTTTAAATTTATAGAAAATGAGATAAAAAATAATAAAGTAGTATTGTTCATGAAAGGTATTAAAAAGTCGCCTGCATGCGGGTTTTCAGGAACCGTAGTAGCTATTTTGAATAAATTAGGTGTAGAATTTCGTGATATTAATGTACTTTTTGATGCTGAATTACGTGAAGATGTAAAAAAATTTAGCGACTGGCCGACATTCCCACAATTATACATTAACGGAGAATTAGTCGGCGGGTGTGATATTGCTAGAGAGTTATATCAAAGTGGAGAACTTGAGAAGATGTTGAAAGCGTATACTCGGTGAATTTCAAAAATTGGCGTATTCGTCTAGTAAGTGCTGCGGTGTTCACGTATTCAGTATACGTTCCGCTCCTCGCCTTGCAGACTCCTTGCTCTTTTTGAAATTGACCTTCACTACTACTCAACCTTAATATTTTAAG
Organism: Rickettsia philipii str. 364D; assembly: GCF_000283995.1. Classification (NCBI taxonomy): domain Bacteria; kingdom Pseudomonadati; phylum Pseudomonadota; class Alphaproteobacteria; order Rickettsiales; family Rickettsiaceae; genus Rickettsia; species Rickettsia philipii. The sequence goes on along the minus strand of NC_016930.1, from coordinate 1,079,293 downwards.
TACATAAACATATAAAAACATGAGCAAATATTTAGAATACCCCGAAGTAGAAAGTAAAGAGCAGCCGCCGAAGAAGCTAGTAGTATTACTGCACGGTGTCGGCTCGGACGGACATGATTTAATAGGACTTGTGCCTTATATCAAAAATTATTTACCCAATTGTCATTTTATTTCCCCGCATGGTATTGAGGCTTATGATATGATGCCTTATGGTAGACAATGGTTTAGTTTGCAAGACCGCAGCCCGCATATTATGGCAAAGCTAATTGCAAATAATATTTCTAAGGTTGAAGATATAATAAAGCAAAAGCAGGACGAGTTAAATCTAACCAATAAAGATACTATCATTATTGGCTTTTCTCAAGGTACGATGATAGGATTATATTTAACGCTAGTTCAAAAAGAGCCGTTTTTCTGTACTATAGGTTTTGCGGGTGCATTAATTCCACCTATGGAAGTTAATAATAAGCTTACTCCTATATGCTTGATTCATGGGGAATTAGATGAGGTGGTCGGTGTTAGCGAGATGTATAATGCTTCAAACTATTTATCTAAGCTGCATATAGAGCATAGCGGACATAAATTAACGTCTCTTGCTCATTCAATAGATGGACGGGGGCTTGAGATTGCGATTAATTTTATAAATAACCGTCATTGCGAGCAGCCGTAGGCTGCGTGGCAATCTAAGGATTTTGGTATGAGATTGCTTCGTCAAAATTTTCAATTTTTCCTCGCAATGATGATTAGATATCCACACAACAAAACCAAAAAAATATGAGGATGAATGAATATTTTTAATAATAATTTACACGAAACGGATAAAGAGATTAATGAAATAATAAAGCATGAAAAGCTACGTCAAAGTAGTGTAATCGAGCTTATTGCATCAGAAAATTTCGTAAGTCCTGCTGTGCTTGAAGCTCAAGGGGCGCTTCTGACTAACAAATATGCCGAAGGATACCCAAGTAAGCGATTCTATAACGGTTGCGAGGAAGTAGATAAAGCTGAAAATTTAGCTATAGAACGAGTAAAAAAACTCTTTAACTGCAAATATGCAAATGTCCAACCTCATTCAGGATCACAAGCAAATCAGGCTGTATATCTTGCTTTATTACAGCCGGGTGATACGGTGCTTGGTATGTCCTTAGATAGCGGCGGGCATCTAACTCACGGTGCAGCTCCTAATATGTCTGGTAAATGGTTTAACGCCGTTTCTTATAGCGTAAATAAAGAGACTTATTTAATCGATTATGATGAGATTGAACGCTTAGCGGATTTGCATAAACCAAAATTACTTATAGCCGGTTTTTCTGCTTATCCTCGTAATATTGATTTTGCAAAATTTAGAGAAATCGTGGATAAAGTAGGAGCTTACTTTATGGCAGATATTGCTCATATTGCAGGACTTGTTGCCACAGGTGAGCATCAAAGCCCTATTCCTTATGCTCACGCTGTTACCTCTACTACTCATAAAACACTTAGAGGTCCAAGAGGCGGTTTAATTTTATCTAACGATGAAGAGATAGGTCACAAAATAAATTCTGCATTATTTCCAGGACTACAAGGTGGTCCGTTAATGCATATAATAGCTGCAAAAGCCGTAGCTTTTTTAGAAAATTTGCAGCCTGAATATAAAAGTTATATTCAGCAGGTAATAAGTAACGCTAAAGCTTTAGCAAGTAGCTTGCAAGAAAGAGGATATGATATATTAACAGGTGGTACCGATAATCATATTGTTTTAGTGGATTTGCGTAAAGACGGAATCACTGGTAAGCTTGCCGCAAATTCTTTGGATAGAGCAGGGATTACGTGTAATAAGAATGCTATCCCGTTTGATGAAACTTCGCCTTTTATCACTTCAGGTATTCGCCTTGGTACTCCAGCATGTACTACTAGAGGCTTTAAGGAAAAGGATTTTGTATTAGTCGGTCATATGGTAGCAGATATTTTAGACGGCTTAAAAAATAATGAAGATAATAGCGCTCTTGAGCAGCAAGTATTAAATGAAGTGACAAAATTAATTGAATTATTTCCGTTTTATGGCTAATTTAAATAAACGACCTGATTGGATAAAAGTAAAAGCTCCTAATTCTACAGAGTACTATAATACAAAAGATTTAATAAAGAATCTGAGATTAAATACTGTGTGCGAGGAAGCTGCTTGTCCTAATATTGGTGAGTGCTGGTCAAAAAAACATACAACTGTGATGATTTTAGGTTCGGTTTGTACTAGAGCTTGTAGGTTTTGTAACGTTAAAACGGGTAGACCGGATTTACTTGATCCGTATGAACCGCAAAGGTTAGCGGAGGCGGTACAAAAGCTAAATCTTAAGCATGTAGTAATTACTTCCGTCGATCGTGATGATCTTGAGGATGGCGGAGCGTCACATTTTGCGGAGTGTATTAGCGAAATCCGAAAATCATCGCCAAATACTACTATTGAGATTCTAACACCCGATTTTTTAAGAAAAGAAGGAGCAGCTGAAATAATAGCAAACGCAAAACCTGACGTTTTTAACCATAATGTCGAAACAGTACCGTCTTTATACAAAACGATTAGACCGGGGGCTAGATATTATAATTCTTTAAGCTTACTTCATAATATTAAAAAATTATCTCCTGAAATTTTTACAAAATCCGGTATGATGGTAGGACTTGGGGAAGAAATAAATGAAGTAGTACAGGTTATAGATGATTTAAGAGAAGCAAAGGTTGATTTCCTAACTATCGGGCAGTATCTGCAGCCTACCAAAAATCATGCTGAGGTCGCAAAATATGTTACGCCGGAAGAGTTTAAATATCTAGAGCGACTAGCAAAAACAAAAGGATTCTTGATGGTTTCGGCAAGCCCGCTAACCCGTTCTTCATACCATGCCGATGAGGATTTTCAAAAATTAAAAGAGAATTACCAACAAAAACTGGTGTCTTAAAATATCATGCTTATTGCCTGTGTGGTCAGTTTTCATAGCTATTATCTTTGTTTACTAAAGTAAATAATCCTTATGTTGATTAATTTATATATATGATATCATACGTGTAACACACGTGTATACGAGTATTTTATGCAGAAGAAATTGACAATTACTATAGATGAAGCGGTTTATTATAGGCTTTATTCTGTAATAGGTGAACATAAAATTAGCAAATTTATTGAGCAACTTGTGTAAAACCTTATGTAATTAATGGGAAGCTTGGAGCCGCTTACAAAGCCATGGCTCAAGATACAAAAGCTGAGGAGAAGGCCAATGAGTGGGTAGAAGGGTTAATAGAACGCGATTTTTATGAAAAGAGCTGAGGTATGGTGGTCGACTTGAATCCTTTGTTAGGTGGGAAGTCGCTAAGGTAAGACCGGCAATAATGACTCAAATGCTTCATTAAATCGTGTGCAAGTAATACCTTTAACTAGTAACATCGATCAATGCTATCCTTGTGAAGCCTACGTAATGATAGGTAGCAAAAAAGGTAAAGCCATGACTGATCGAATAATGACAGTAAGCAAATTAAGATTAAAATCTAAAATTAACGTTATCTCTAATGAAGATATACAGCTTTTAAAATATGCTCTTAAGTTACAGCTAAGTCTATAACGACTATTTATTCAATATTTGGTACAATGATAAACGTAGAAATTGTAAGACACTACAACAAATGGCGTGAGCATAAGCAGATAAATAAGAGTTTAATCAAAAAAATAACTCAAAATATTTTATTGCGGTTTGATAATTTTAGTAAAATAAAACAATTTGAATTATCAATTTTACTAACAAATGCTGCAGAAATATTGATCTTAAACAAACAATTTCGTAATATAGAAAAAGCTACTAACGTTCTTTCTTTTCCAAGCAACGAATTAAATTGGCAGGATTTATATTCTAAACTTGAATTTTTAGGTGACTCTGATTATATGCATTTAGGTGATATAGCATTTTGTTATGAGGTAATATATAATGAATCGTGCGAGCAGCACAAAACTTTTGAGAATCATTTTATTCATCTTTTAATACATAGTATTTTACACTTAATTGGTTTTGATCATCAAAATGACACAGAAGCAAATATTATGGAAAATCTAGAAATTGAAATATTATCATATTTCGGTATTTTCCCCCCTTATTAACTAAATAAAAAAATTTATGTTAAAATCTTCAAAAAAAGAAGATTCTAGTAAAAAAAATCAAAATAATAAGTTAATTTTTACTGTACGAAAATTATTCTCTCCGATAAAAAATTTTTTTAGAAAAACAAAAACGCCCGATAATTTTTTTGGTGTCATAAAACGCCTTAAAATTAATAGCCAAAAAATGACTTTAGACGAGCGTAATATTTTAGCTAATTTATTGGAGCTAGAAGATAAAACTATTGAAGATATAATGGTACCGCGTTCCGATATTGCGGCAATAAAATTAACTACGAATCTAGAAGAATTAAGTGAGTCTATTAAGTTAGAAGTCCCACATACACGAACTCTTATATATGATGGTACTTTGGATAATGTAGTAGGGTTCATTCATATCAAGGATTTATTTAAAGCATTGGCTACAAAGCAAAACGGTCGTTTAAAAAAGCTTATACGTAAGCATATAATTGCAGCTCCTTCTATGAAATTATTAGATTTGCTAGCAAAAATGCGTCGTGAGAGAACACATATTGCAATAGTTGTTGATGAGTATGGCGGTACTGACGGTTTAGTTACTATTGAAGATCTTATAGAAGAAATAGTAGGACGAATAGATGATGAGCATGATCAGCAATTAGATAGCGATAATTTCAAGGTTATTAATAACTCAACAATTATTTCAAATGCACGTGTTGAAGTAGAAGTGCTAGAAGAAATAATAGGCGAAAAGCTACACAATGATTATGATGAGTTTGATACGATAGGTGGATTAGTATTGACTAGAGTCAGTAGTGTTCCGGCTATCGGTACTAGAATAGATATTTCAGAAAATATTGAAATTGAAGTTACGGACGCAACTCCTCGTTCTTTAAAACAAGTCAAAATTAGACTAAAAAACGGTTTGAATGGTCAATGAATACGAATTTAGAGTCGGTGTGTCCTCTAAATTCGTTAAAAATATTTTATTATTATATTGCAGCTTGTGCTTCATTTCCTATCATCGGACTTTCTTGCGAAGTTGCGTCTGTATAATGCTCATATGCTAGCATTGCTCCCATTGTGGCTACTATATCGGCACCACATTTGAGAAGACAAGCCGGAGATTTAAGTAAATCACCTGCTATCACATAAATTCCAACAGCACATGCTCTTACTACTGCAAGCTTACCATACCAAGGGGTTGGTATCATCACTTCTAAATAATTCGACTATTTTGTTAAGCATAAAAATAAACCTAATTAGTTAATATTAAATTTTAGTTATGCGATATATAACTAAACATTAACTAATTGTCAATGATAATTACCATGAAACATGGACAATATAATTTCATTTGACTTAGCAGAGAAATTTGAGTTAAATATCAAAGCCCTATACATAAAAAATTATCATTATGAATGAATTACATATTAAACTACAAAATTACAGTAGTACATATCCTGAAGAAATTGTTACAAAAACAAAAATGCTTGAATTTTTAAATGAATATGCAAACCCTTTTAGCTGAGATTTACAAATAGGACATTTCACTGCTTCGGCTTTTTTACTTAATAATGATAAAACTAAATTTTTATTGATGCACCATAAAAAGCTTGATAAGTGGCTTCAACCAGGCGGTCATTGTGATGGAGATAGTAATATATTAAATGTAGCGGTTAAAGAAGCTATAGAAGAATCCGGAATTAATGAAATCAAAACGATAAATAAGGAGATTTTTGATATAGACACCCATTATATGCCGCGAACTCATAAGGAACCTGCTCATTATCACTATGATGTACGATTTTTACTAAAAACAGTAAATAATGATAATTTTATAAAAAATAACGAATCAAATGAACTTAAATGGTTTAACTTTTCTGATGATTCAAAATTAGCTATTGAGCTAGAACGTTCCGTTACTAGAATGATAGAAAAGTTTATGACAATTAACCATCCTGCTTGTTAAATATAAATTATTGCCCTATAATAAATATCCAGATTCAATTAATAAGAACAGATATCCGAACTCTCTAGCAGGCGAAGTTGTTACTATTAAAATTAAGGATTAACCTCAGCCTCATAATTTTATAAAGAGTGAAATTGATTCATAGTAACATCGATAGTTTTATGCTGTGCTCGGTGTCATACCGTGGCTTGACCACGGTATCTTGGTCACAGACTTGTATTCTTAGATCCCGTGGTCAAGTCGCGGGATGACAATAATTTATTTTATGCTATTTTTTGATATTCAAAATATATTTTTCTTACTGCATAAATCCACGCTAAGCATACGAAAGTAAATACCAACATTAGAATTGGTGAGATTAAGGTAAAAGTAGCGGTTGGAACTAAAGTAAAAATAATAGATTGCACAAGACCGCTAGAGGATTTGCCGACTTTTGCACTTATCACGTCAACCGCAGCTTTGCCTTTAGTTTTAAGCTCCTCATCAAGAGGGATATATAACATTTCTCTTGAAGTATCCCATATAGAATATTTAGTACCTTTAGCTAAAATATTTTGAATACCACCGATTGAAACGGCAAGAGCCAGAGGTGACATTAAAATTGCTCCATCAAATAATGATAAAATTTGTTGGTCAAATACGATAAGTACAAAGAACAAAATGCCGGTCACCATTATTATAACCGGTGAAATCACTGCTGCTACAAACCAGTTGTGCATACGCATAATGTTATTACCGATGATGGTCATAACCATTATTGCCACGCCTGTCCAAAGTATATACAGACTGTTAAATTCAGCATAGGTATTTACAGTCGGATATAATTCCTTAATTTTTGCTTTCCATACGGCTTCGACTAAGTTAATAGCAAATCCGAAAGCTGCCGAACAAATTAAAAGTAGCCATAAATATTTTGATTTCGCAATATATTTAAAGCTTTTAATTAGCCCCATACGTTCTGAAGTTGAGCGACCGCTTTTTGCTTTAGCATAAAATAACGGATTAGTAAAAACGTTCTTGCTAATAAATCTAACTAACAAACAACAAATAATAGCAACAATTGCCACAATTGTCGTGGATACTTGAACTAAAGTGATTTTACTATCCGAAATACTCATAAACTTCTTAATAATAGTATCTTCCGATGATAGATTCATCATTAAAAAGCCGACTAATATTAAAGAAGAGTTGCCGAATAGCGAAAAGAGAGTATAAAATCTTTTTGCTTCTTCGGTAGTAGTAAGTTCATTAGCAAACTGCCAAAATAATAATACGTAAAAAATATTAGGCCAAAGCTCGGCAAGACTATAATATACTATATAACCCCAATTACCTACTAATGAGATGTACCACTTAAAATGAGGATAACGTTCCATCCAGTCAGCTAGATTATCGGGATGTACATGAAAAATATGAATATTAGGATAGATTACAAAAGTGAATAGAACAAAAAAGCTGATAAAAAATGCACTTAAATAATAAAAGATCTTTTCAAAAGTAAGATAATTAATCATTTTAGCATAAATAATCACGAATAAAGCAGCGGCAGGCGTAACGCAATAAACTTTAGCAAAACCTGCTATTTCTGCACTAATCTCGGAGATTAAAATACTATCTTTTAAGATGCGTAAAACATTTTGATTAAATAAAATACAAAACATTAAGGTACTCATCGGAATAAACTTTCCGAGTTCGTAATTATGCACAGGCCAAAATGCCGCTCTGAATTTGTTTTTAAACGATCGTGATGAGGTACTTAGCATTATAAATCCCTAAGGACAAAAAAAAAACTTAAGCACTTCAAGATTTTATGAAAAGATATTTCCCCTAAAACTTTAGAGCCTATATACTTGTTATTACATTCTGAAGGTGCTGAACTTATACAATATATTTAGCCTTTTGTCAAGAATTACTAGATACTCTCAATTCTAGATAGTAATAAACTACAGGAATATTTTGACCTTTATAATAATTATACAAAGACACATAATTTAGGTAATTAATATTTAAAATCAGGTAAAATAGTAATGCAAACAGAGCATTATAGGGTGTTGTATTACTCGGCGTTATCCCGTGGTTTGTCCAGAGGTTTCAGTAAAAATAAATTAAAAATGGATGCCCGCTTTCGTGAGAATGACAAAGGGGAAGTCAGGAATGACATAGAAAGAAGTCAGGATGACATCAAAACTTTCCTAATCATCCTCTCTATCTTCAACTCACTGGAAATATTTTTTTTAGCTCGTGACAAAAGTTTTATTGAAAATTTGAGAAGCTACGGTGAAGTTTATTTAATAGATTGGCTAGAGATTGAGGAACCTAAATATTTACTAGACGACTATGTGCATAAAATAATCGAAGTAATAGATAATTTGAAAATTAAAGACATTAATTTAATAGGTCATTGTATCGGCGGTAACCTTGCGATAGCTACAAACGTACTTATGCCTAAATTTATCAAAACTCTGACTTTACTTACCTGCTCGTGGGATTTTTCTCATTTTTTCTATATAAGAATGTTGAATCGATATTTAAAACTAGATAGTGGCATAGACAATTTACCGATAATTCCTAAAATTCATATTCAAATTTTATTTTTTCTTTTATTCCCTGATTATTTCAATGCTAAATTAAAAAAATTTTTCTCTATAACTTCCGATAAGGAGCAAGAATTAGCATTGAGAATAGAGAATTGGCTTATGTCAGGTAATAGTATATCTAAGGAGGTTTATAATCAAATTATACAAAATATATTAGATGAAAATATGTTTATAAATCTTAAATGGAAAATCGAATAATTTTATTATTGATCCGAGTTTAATTCATTGTCCTGTATATATATAGTAGCAGCAGAAGATGATCAAATAGTATCTAAATTTTCCATTTTACCTTTGCAAAAATTATTAAAAAACTCTAAGCTTATAGATGTAGCAGGCGGACATGTTAGTTATTTAATAAATGATAAACTAGATAAAAAGAAAATCCAAACTATAACTAAATTAGATCAAGAGTTCTTAAATGATTATAATAACCATCAAGATAAGCAAGAGCAACCGACAAACACCTATTGCTGGTTTAACTATAGATGAAAACGGTAAATATATTGAAGGATTGATGGTTATCTCTACTGCTGCTTATGCTCTTGGTAGAATCATGAGAGATGAGTTCCAAGAAAAAGAATTAAAAGATTTACCAAATTTTGTAGATAATAATAACAGCCTAATAGAGGAAGTATTTTTAGAAAGTGAGAGATATATTTTAAGGATAAAAAGCAAGATTCTTGAGTTAAAACTCTAGATTTAAAAATGATTAATCTTATGATTGATCTTGTAGTGCAGAAGTTAGAAATTGACAAAAAATATTTATTTAGCCGCTCTGAAATATGCTTAAGAAGAGTTACCTCGCATAAAAAGAAAAAAGATAAACCGGTAATTTATAATTTTGCTGCTCCTTCCTTAGAAATGTTTAATAGTTTTTTTCTAAGACCATTAGATTTTGTACGAAGTAATATAGAAAAATTTGACTCGGAATCAGCAATTGCCAAATATCTCGGTAAAGAAGATAAGCCGGATTCCATAGATGTTTTAAAGCATCAAGAACGTCTACAAGAACTGTTATCTCCATTTATGATGCAACCGACGCGTTGGTGTTCATCGCCGAGTCACTCTCTTGCGGTACTGCAAGCTGTTGCGATTAATTTGGTATGACCCTCTTGTCAGGAAAGCTTTTTGCTGTTAATGGTCCACCTGGTACAGGAAAACCACTATACTTTTTGATCTTATAGCAAATATCTATGTAGATCGTGCTTCATATTTAACAACTTTAGAAGATCCTAAGGAGGGGTTTCAAAATAAAAAATCTTCCTTACATACACCAAATTTTGATTATCATGTTAATTCTTTAAAATCGGAATTACAACCTTACGGTATGGTTGTTGCATCATCTAATAACAATGCCGTTGAAAATATATCTAAAGAAATATCGTTATATAGTAAAATAGATAAGCTATATCATAAAGATTTAAGTTATTTTAAATAACTTTTATTGAAAGAGGAAAAAGAGAAAGATAGGGGTATATTTGCTGCGGTGCTCGTTAATCATGGAAATAAAAAGAGATTTTCAAATAAGTTTTGGAAATATAAAGATGAAGAAGAAAACGATTATAAGAATGATGAAAAACATACAATGCTGTAATATCTTAATCTGCTAGTTAATAATAAATGTAAAGATAAAGCCCCTGCACATTTTAAACCTGAATATTGTAATTCTATAGATGAAATTAATAATGAATGGAAAGAAGCGTGTGCTGGTTTTAACAATTTATACAGTGAAATTCATGAAATTTATGAAAATATTGCATCAGTTATTGAATTTAATAAAAAGAAAAGAGAGTTAATTAAGGAAGAGGATTTAGGAGTGATATATGTAGAAAAAAAGAAGAGTAAAATGAGTTAGAATTAGAGCTTGATTATAAAAGCTCTAAAATACTTGAAATTGATTGTGAAATAAAATTATTAAATTTGGTTTTTTTTGAAAAAATTCATGCATTTTTTAAAACCGCAAAATACAATTCTTGCTATGAGCAAAAACGGGATTTAATTAAGCTAAAAAATAAATCTTCAGAAGAAATTGACCGGATAAAAACTGATATTAAGAATATTAAAGCTGCAATTAAGAAAATTGAAGCTTCTGTAGAAGAAATAAAACAGCTTAATGACGATATAAGCTTGGCTATCGTAAGTTTCAAAGATAAATATTGCAATATTAAGGATTTTGAAGAAGATTTATTTTGGAAAAATTGGCAAGAAAATTTTTAACTGACAAAATTGCTTGGCAAAATTTCTGTATGGTCATACCTGTTGTGTCTACAACTTTTTACTCATTCGATAAAATGTTGGCAACATCCGAACATAATGAAATTCCTTGGTTATTTATTGATGAAGCAGGGCAGATACCGCCAAAATACGCAGCTAGTGCTATTTACAAAATCGAAAAAAGTCGTAGTAGTTGGTGATCCGCTGCAAACAGATCCTATTTCTATATTAAAGCAAGATTTAATGCACAAATTATGTGAACATTTTAAGGTTTCATATCCTGAGTGGTCACCTTCGGAAGTTTCATTGCAAAACCTAGCTGACCGTAATTCTTTATATCAAACAAAAATAGATGATGTTACGGTTAGTGTCCCTTTATGAGTGCATAGAAGATGCCAAAATCTGATGTTTAAAATATGTAACAAAATAGCTTACGGTGACAAAATGATTTTTGCTACCTCTGACTGTAACTCTGATATTAGAACGATTTTAGGTACTTCAAAATGGATAGATATAAAAGATAATAAGGTTCAACGTTATAAATATGAATCGGAAGCCGAATTTCAAAAATTACTAGAGTTATTAAAACCAAGTATTAAAAGAGAAAAATGGGGATGATGTGCTCAAACAAATTTACATTATTACAATGTATAAAGATTACAGCAATCTATTCGTAGAAAAGTGAATGAAATATATGACGATTCAAGATATGAGAAAACAATTCAAGCATTTGGATATAAAAATATCGCCACTATTCATGCATTTCAAGGCACAGAAAACGATACGGTAATAATACTACTAGAAGCTCAGCATCCTCTTGATAAAGGTGCACGAAATATAATGACGCAAAAGCCAAACGTTTTAAACGTCGGTATTAGCAGAGCTAAAAATAACCTTTATATTATCGGTAGCCTTGAGATTTGGCTGAAACATAAATATATGCCGGAAATCTTATACTTAGATAGCACTACAAGAATTAAGTAAAAAATGAAAGAACAAAAATTATTTATAAATGATATGAATTATATAAATCAACACTTGGAAATACAGAAGGAGTACAAGGTTGGTGTTGGGGTTTGTGTCACAAATACGATAGTAGTTTACCTTATGTTTCTTGGCGTACTAATGAAGATATAAATGATATAAGAAGGATAGTTTCGTAAGGCGTAAATAATATATTTAATGAAGTAATAGATGGTTTGCGCAACATAAGTGATATAAAATTGGCTACCTTAGAGGAAGTAACACAATTAAAAGATTTAGTAGCAAATGATAAAGTAAAATTAGGATGTACCATGTGTAATAATGGTAGCACAGACTGTAGTAATAAAGAAGAAACGTTGAAATCTTTATATTTCCGACCCAACCCTTGAGCTTTATTTAAGTCCTCACTCAATTCTGGTAATAGGTGCAATTTTTATACACAAAAACTGAAAAATTTTGGTATAAACAATTAATTCTATTAAAAAAAATTTTTACAAAAAGTCCTCCAATCCCTTATTTTACGAGGAATAGCCCCTAGTTTGTATAGTGTACATATTGTTAGAAAAAAAATGACTAAAATTGGTGAAATTTGTAGAAAATAACTTATAAGTAACAGAAAATATTAGAGAAAAGTCTATCATAAACTAACATATGAATAGCATAGAACATATGAGTAGGTTTGTATTAAGAGCTAAAATCCTTGTTAAATCAAGGCAATAAGGCGATAATGTGTACTTACGAACCTAAATTTGAAATTCGGAAATCTTGATTACTCCTTGGCTTTTCCATTCGATCAACTACAAGAATTGGCTAACTGTCCAGACTGGCGGAGAGAGAGGGATTCGAACCCTCGATACGGTATGACCCATATAACGGTTTAGCAAACCGCCGCCTTCGGCCACTCGGCCATCTCTCCGGTTATGGCTTTACTTTATATCATCTAATAAGCAAAGTTTCTAGAATTATTTTATAATTTTTCTAACTAAATATATTTTCCGGCTTTACAGAATTGCCCATAATCAAAGCTTCCTTATCACATCCGGATAGCCCTTTAAAGTCCATATACCAATAACTAGGTAAATTATCCCAACTACGGAAATATTCAATATATTTGTAAAACTGTTTAGCCTTGGCTTCGAGAGTTTTAATATCCGTGTTATCATCACAAATATCAAAAAGTTGTTGGGTTATGTAATAAATAGCTTTAGTATCATTTTTATATTTATCTATTAAGTACTCTATAATTTCGATTCGCTTGTTTAAGCTAAGATTATAAGAGTCTGAAATTAACAATGTTCCAAAATTCTCACTATCACTACAGATGCTAAATAATATGTTCTGAATGTTCTCAAATAATTTCTGATATTGACAAAACTCTTATAGTCTTTTGGTTGGTATTCGGGAATATATTTTTGTAACGGAAAAATTGAGGTTATCTAAATTTTGATGAAAATTGTTTAATTCTTCAAAATATGCAGCCATAAAAATGATTGTACACTGAGTAATAAGAAAATCTACAAAATAAAATTGATGATATTGGAATATCTGCTACTAACTTGCTGTCTAGTTTTCTAATATCATTTACTATATCACCTATATATTTTAACTCTTCATCCGTGTGATCTACATATTTAATATTTAAATCTTCAAAGGTAATAACTTTACCTTCGGCTATTTTATCTATTATTGTATAGTTTTTAATTATAGGTTCTTCATAATTAGCAATAATATAAATTTTCGGATTATATATATCTTTGAAGTTATTTCGCAGCATATTTTTTACTGCTTTTACCGTATTTTGATTAAGCTCTAATATATGAGAATATTGGTAAGTAATAAACTTGCATGATCTATTTTATTAAAAGGAGCAACATACCATGTATATTCACCTTCTTTAATGTCTTTTTGGATAAGAGCAATATAACATTCTTCTTTTAAAAATGTATCATTAGTATCTGTTAAGGCTAAATAAAATCCTCTATTACCTTGTCTAAATAGCTCTGCCAATCACTAGTGAATAATTCTAGCAATTGCTTAAAAAAACTAAAACTAATTTGCATATAATTAATATTAAGTTAATTTAAAAACTTTATGAATCAGAAGTTATTAGAGTCAGTTATTGACTAATGTTATCTAAACAATGCTGTAGTTCTTCTAAATTACTTATATTACTTAACTTATATGGATAATTAATTTTCCGGAGCATATTTGTTAGTACGCTTCCTGCCCCTATTTCTACTATATGCGCGATTTCTAATTTGTGAAATAGTTCTAAAGTTTCACGCCATCTAACTCGCCCGCATATCTGAAGCATTAAATTTTGTTTGATTTCTGTAGGATCTAGAGTAGGTTTTGCGGTATAATTTTGGATTATCGGTATCAGAGGTTTATTAATTACAGCTTTATCAAGAGCTACTCGCATTTTTTCTTCTGCCGGCTTCATTAAGCTACAATGAAATGGAGCACTGACTTTCAGCTTTATCGCTTTATAACCTAAATCTTTAATTATACTAATAGCATGATCTATAGCTGTGGTCTTGCCGCTAATAACTATTTGTCCTTCGATGTTATCGTTGGCAATTTGGCATAAATTTATTTTGTTGATCTCTTCTAATATTTCTTCAAGTTTTTGAAGCGGAATATTGATACAAGCCGCCATGCTTCCCTCACCTTCAGGACATGCTTCCTGCATAGATGTACTACGTATATGAAGTAGTTTTGCTGCTGTCTCAAGGTTAATACTTTCGGTGCTACATAAAGCACTATATTCACCTAGCGAATGACCGGCAGCATAATCGCAAAGACTATCCAAACTTTTACCGGTTTCAGCTTTGATAATATTTATTATTGCCATAGATACTGCCATTAATGCCGGTTGTGCGTTAGTGGTTAAGGTAAGTTCTTCAGAAGGTCCATTAAAAATTATATCAGTGAGTTTTCGGTTTAGTACTTCATCAACGATTTGAAAAGTTTCTTTGGCGGGTTTAAAATTATCATAAAAATCTTTTCCCATGCCGATCAATTGCAACCCTTGACCGGGGAAGATAAAAGCTGTTTTCATATTTTGTATTATCGATTGAGTTTATTAATAGATTTTATTAAAATTTTCTAAAATAGTCAAATTATTTTAAGCATTTTAACACTGTTTTTCAATTTTTACGCTATATATAATTTTTACAAAAGTATTAATTTTTCTTAGATCTATAACTTGATTACTTCCAACTAGTACTATAAATTAAACTAAGAAAATATAAACAAGGAAATTAGTTATGAAGTTAAAAGAATATTTTAAAAAGTTAGAAAGTACAGCTTTTGGTCCGTGGCTTGCTGCATTTAAAAAATTATTTAGTAAAGAGGCATTAGAAGAGGCAATACTGAATATAAAACTAAAGGAATCTGAAAAGCAAGAGGTTAATAAAAAAGATTTAGTTATTTTATCTAATAATGTTATTGAAATTGGACAAAAAGATACAATAGCGCATGAAGTTTCAAGAGTTAACCAAGATAAAGAAAATATAGGTTTGGTATTTACTCTAATTACCAATATTCAATTAGAAAAATTTGCAGAATTTATCTCTAATTGACCGAAAAAACATAGTGAATTTAAGGATTACTTTCGTAGTGAAGAACAAAAAGATGGGTTTTTTAAAGAAGATGCTTATAAAAAAGTTGTTAATAAAGGTAAATTAGTTGAAAAATTCCAAAACTCATATAAATATAATTATGAAAAAATAGAACAAAATGTTCATGAATTACAAGCTTATTTAGATTCATATGAATATAATTGTGGTATTCTTAAATCTGATTTATTAAGGCATGATTATTATCATAATGCATAAATTATTATGCTATCTATTTTAGAAGTAGCGGTTTCAATAAAAATCTTATTAATTTTCTTATGACAATATCTATAAATGATTTAAATTTAAGATATAGGAGTTAAATTGAAATAAAAAATATTTAAGTTGAAATTCAAATAAATGTTACTACTATTATGTAGTATCTAACTAAATTCTGTGAAATTAATGATGTTTGATCAGTTAAATATCTTATATCCCCTGTTAATAAGTATTTTTATTTTTCTTGTTGTAGTTGTTATTTCTAAAATAACAAAGTATAAACAAGCCTTAAAAGAAAAAAATTTAAGTATTATTCCTTATGACCTTTTTCATAAGCATAATGCAGGGATGGTAATTGTTTAACCTTTCTATTTTAATTCTTGCTTTATTTTTAAAGAAACTTTCTAAAATTTTTAACATAAGACGCTATTTAAATATATGTGCGTCTTAATAGTCTATTATATTTAATATAGCAGCTACTAATTGAGAGATTGATCGCAAGTTTGTTTGGCTATTTCATACCAGCAATTTTTAGGAGTGGTAGATTTATTACTAAAACCGCATATAATCAGCCTGTCTTTAGCTCTTGTCATTGCAACGTAGAGTAGTCTTATATATTCTTGCAAATCTTTTAATTTTTCAGCTTCTTTCAGCTCTTGCAAAAACTCAGGAGTATCGGCAGCATTAGCAGAGAAAAACATTTCTCCTTTATCATCCCAAATAAATTTATTGCTGCTTATCGGTAAAGTAGTAGAATCGCATAATATAACAATAGGAGTTTCAAGCCCTTTAGAGCCGTGGACGGTCATTACTCTTATTTTGTCTGAATGCTCTATATCACGTTTAATATAGATATCGTTATTCTCAAACCAAGCAACGAATCCTTGCAGTGAATTATCTATATCATTTGCATAGTTTTTGCTTAATGTTAATAGCTCATTTATCATATCATCACTATCATCATCGTAAAGCTCTCGTAAATTTAGATTATGTACCACTAAATCAAAGAAGTTCTCAACAATCGATATTTTATAAATTGCAATTAGAGAATCTAACTTATTATATATCTCCTCATGTGAAGAGAGTATATCCCATAAGCTATTCTCACTTTTATTTACAAGAAGTGCGTATAATTGCTGCTCGCTTATTCCAATAATCGGTGATTTTAGTAAACCGGCAAGATTTAAATCATCATCAGGTAGTAACACAAATTTAGCTAATGAAATTAAATCCATTATAGTTAGATTTTCCTTAAGGTTCATTCTATCGCTTACCTCAACTTTAAGCTTAGCTTTGCTAAGTTCTTTGATCAGATTATTACTAAATTCATCTCTCTTTCTGACTAATATCATGAAATCTTTTTCAGATATTCTGTTTGCAGTAGACGGTAAAATTTCTTCGCTTTCTATTTGTTCTTTTATAAAATTTACGATTTTTTCTATGAGTAAATCGGCAGCAGATTTAGAATTTTCATAATCTTCAGGTAGTGCCCAAAAAAGCTCTTCTTGTTTTTCACTCGTCACTAATGGCCAGACCGTTACAGAGCCTTGATGTGTACGAAATGAGGATATTAAAGGATTATTCGCAAGGAATAAACTCGGGTAATTGGATTTTATATTTTTTAAAACATTATAAGTAAATTGTAAAATCTCTGTACATGATCTATAAGAATATTCAAGGGTGATATTTTTGAATTTCTTATTAGCATTTGTAAGATTTGCTTTTAGTCGCTCATTTACTAAGTTGAAATTACGAAGATCAGCCCCTTGAAAACTGAAGATCGATTGTTTATCATCGCCGACT
Source organism: Rickettsia philipii str. 364D (assembly GCF_000283995.1). Classification (NCBI taxonomy): domain Bacteria; kingdom Pseudomonadati; phylum Pseudomonadota; class Alphaproteobacteria; order Rickettsiales; family Rickettsiaceae; genus Rickettsia; species Rickettsia philipii. The sequence goes on along the minus strand of NC_016930.1, from coordinate 1,061,791 downwards.
ATGAAAACACTATTATTTGGCCTCTCTACAGCATTAAACTCTGTTATTAAAGTAGTAATAATATTCCACTGCGAGAGGCTTGTGTCTTGTGCTTCATCGACAAGAATATGATTTATCTCGCTTTCAAGCTTATGCAGCAACCACTTATGAGTAGTTTTATTATTTAGTAATTTCTCGGTGTAGTAAATTAAATCGTCGTAATCGAGTAAATTATTTTCTTCCTTATATGAATCGTATTTTTTTAAAATAATATGCGCAAGTTTAGTAAGTAAGTTCGTATGATATTCTAGCTCTTCTATGCGACGCAGCTCATCTAATCGGTAAATTTCAGAGGTAATTTTTTCTAGCTCTAGTAATAATTTAGGATATTTCCTTATTAATTCTTTCGATAAAAGGCTTTTTCGTTTTTTCCCATCTTTGGTAAAAAAAATTTCTTTCGGTGCTATCTCCACATCATACTCGGCAAATAAGTTTTTTACCTTATCGTAAATATTATTTAATTCCCCTAACGCTAATCTTTTATTAGATATTTCTTTGGGAATTTGCTTATTTATAAATAACTTTCTGAATTTAATTTGCTGCTCGATTATCTCGGTAAAAATATCTTGCAGAGTTATTTCATGAAATCGGTTAAGTAAAATTTTCATTAAGTCATTATGTTCATCGCTTAAGTAAATTTCGTTTCTGATATTTAGGAAGATATCTTGTAATTTAGTTTCTTCAAGGATTGTAAATTCTGGTGTTATGCCGGCTTCTAAGGGAAAAGTGTTAAGGATTTTTTGACAAAAAGCATGTATTGTATAGATATTTAAAAGCTTATTGCTATTTAGTATTTTATCATATAAAGTTTTTGCGTTTTCTGTGTCTTGCGGCGATGGCTTATTGCCGCTCATTAAGAAAAGTGCTGCTTCTAGTTTCTCGGCGTTGCAAAGAGAAAGATATTTAAGTCTGCTATTAATCCTTACTTGCATCTCTATAGCTGCAGCATTAGTAAAAGTAAGGCATAAAATATTGGAAGGCTCTACGCCCGTTATTAACAGACGTAAAAATCGATCGGTTAGGATTTTGGTTTTACCGGTACCGGCAGATGCCGATACCCAAACGGAGTAATTAGGATCGGATGCGTCTCTTTGTAAGTCACTCATTTATGTATCGATTTTCTACTGTTACCCCGTGGCTTGACCACGGGGTCCAGTCTTTTTAATTATTTTTCTGGATCTCGCTACAAGCTCGCGGGATGACATCCACAGCCATATAACGACGCCGATAAATTACATATATTACGATTAAAGAAATAGCAAGTCCAAACCAAGTTAGGGCGTATTCTAAATGGTCATTTCTGATTGCTGCTAAATGATTTATTGCAAGAGGTAATAAAATATCTAGATTGCTAATATCTTTTCCTTCCGCAATAATATAAAAATTCTCAAGATCTAAGCCTAACACTTTGGATGTTTCTTTTAAATTTAGCGTTAGCCACACATTATTTTTTATATCATTAGCAGGTAAGTAGATACGAGTTTTTTCTGATGGCATGGTAACACCTATAATCTCGTGCTGCCGGTCGGTTGTAGCTTGCGTGATAATATTTTTATTGCGATTACTGAACCAACCTCGTGCTACTAAAATAACTTTATCTTCTATGGTTTTAAAAGGAGTAACTAAATAATATCCGTCTTTTTCACTCGACATTGACCTTCTACCGTATAAATATATGTCTTTATTAGGCAAAAATTGACCGGTAATTTTTACTTTGTGATAAGGTAAACCGTCTTGAATTTCTGCTAAATTAATTGCAGGTGAAGTTAGGTTAGCTTGCATTGAAGCTAAAAATAATTTCTTTTCTTTTAAACGACTAAGCTGCCAAAAGCCTAAAGAGATAAGTATTGTAAAGGTTATAAATACAAGAAAATTTGTTTTCATAGATAAGGGGATTATTGATAATCGTTATTGCGAGCGACTAAAAGGAGCGTGGCAATCTCATGAAATAATATAAAATTCCTGAGATTGCCACGTCGAGGCTTTGCCTCTCCTCGCAATGACGTTTTACTAAGCAGTTTTTAAAATCCTACTGAGAAACTCTTTATGTTTTTGCAGCTCTTCTTTTGTAGGTTTAATAACAATAGTAGTTTGTTCTGTTTTGTTATTTACTTGATTAGTTGCTAAATTATTTATTACGGCAGATTTATCAACCATTTTAAAAGCGGATTGTCTACCGCCCATTAACTCTACATATACTTCTGCAAGTAATGCGGCATCTTTCAAAGCTCCGTGAAGCTGCCTACCTGAATTATCAACTTTAAATCTTTTACATAATGCATCAAGATTATATTTTGAGCCTGGAAATATGCTTCTAGCCATTACTAAAGTATCAATAGTATTTGCTAGTTCCAAGAGTTTAATGTCGGTTCTTTTTAATAATGATAATTCATGATTTAGAAATTTAATATCGAAAGGAGCATTATGAATAATCAGTTTGCTATCTGAAATAAACTCTAAAAAATCATCGGCTATTGTATGAAATAGAGGCTTGTCTTTTAAAAATTCGCCGGATATGCCATGAATTCTATAAGCCTCAAACGGCATATCTCGCTCGGGATTAATATAAAAATGAAAATTCCTGCCTGTTAATACCTTATTTACCATCTCAATAGCACCGATCTCAACGATTCGATGACCTTGTCGTGGGTCAAGTCCCGTAGTCTCGGTATCTAAAATTATTTCTCTTAAACTCGACATTCCAAATCCTTTATTAGTTTCGCTATTTGTTTTTCCAAGTCTAACATATCAACGCCGCTATTTATAGCAAAATCTGCTTTTGCTATTTTGCTCTCTTGTGATAGTTGAATTTCTTTGATTTTATTATAAATTTCTATATCAAACGAAGATCTCGTTATTGCTCTTTGCATTCTTCTTTCTTCAGAGCAGTATATTGTTACGACAAAATCAAAATATTTCTCAAATTTAGCTTCATAAAGCAGCGGTATTTCGGCAAAGCCAAATTTGGAATTAGCATTTTCTTTTTGAAATAAAATGAGTTTATCTATTAGTAAAGGGTAAATAAAATTTTGTAGTTTTTCTCTAGCTAGGTCGTTATTGTAAATTAAATTACTGATTTTTCTAATATTGAACGACTCAAGTTCAGGTAGTAATTTTAAAATCTGAGTTTGCAAAACTACATCTTGATATAATTCTTTTATGCATCTATCGGCACAAAAAGTTTTATATCCTTTTTCTGCTAAATAATCCAACATAAAAGTTTTACCCGATGCATAGCTACCGGTAATACCTATTGCTAACATTTTGTTATAAAAATTTTATGTTCATTAGCGAGTTTTATAGTTAATTCCTCTTCGACTATAATTACGTTATTTTTTTGAATCGCTACCCCTTTGTAATTATATTTAGCAAGATTCTTTATAGTATTAGGACCGATCGTCGGCATATCTAGTCTATTATCTTGACCTAATTTCGCTATTTTTACTAATACTCCTCCATGAGGATTTTTACGTAAATCTGCACATCTCGTTATTAAATTATCCGTTCCTTCGGCAGCCTCTATACCAAGTATATAGCCACTTTCAACTATAACCGATTGTGCGATATCGAATGCACTTAGATGATTCAATAATTTTATTCCAAGCTCAATATCATTTTTATCTGAACTTATAGGGTTAGTATCGGTTATAATATTGGAGTTACCTTGTTGATTTTTATATATTTCATTACTTGAAATTACCTTGAAACCGTAACTTTCAAAAAAATCCGCTACTATTTTTAGCAAACTATCATCTCCTCGAATTTTTTGCCCAACTATTTTGAAAAGCAATAAACCGCCTATTTTATCTACGGCTAAATTTTTAAAATTTGGTCTATTAACTCCACCGATAAAAATAATATTTTTTACCTTATGCTCCTTAAAATATTTTATAGCTTCCCCGACCATACCGATTTTTAAAATCTTATATTCAAAATCTTTAATTTGCTCTATATCAGTTTCGTCTTTAATTGCTGCGATATAGCAATTACCGCCTTGCTTTGTATAATTACCTGCTATTAAGTAAGGTAATGAACCTCTGCCGGCGATAATTCCAAGATTTGGTAGCATAATTAAGTTTTTAATTTAGAATTCTAACCATTTATTATAAGTCCATTTTTAATATAAATCTAGAATTCTTATTTGACCTTTACATTTTAATCAAATTAAGGCATAATATTTGGTGCTAATATAGCTATAGTAATAAACGTAATTTAGAATAGAGGTTGCGGACTCGGGGGCAGTACCCGACGCCTCCACCAAAACTTTCTAAATAACTTGCTCCTAAAGGTAATTTGTACGTCGATCCGGTATTCGCATCCTCACGTTACTTGCGTGTACCCTGCGGTTCTGCGTTCCGTGTCGCCTTCAAATTTCTCTTTATTCGCTATGTCATTTAGAAAAGTTTAAATATGTCATAACTCTTAAAGAGTAGACAATACGAAGTTCATCGAGTATTTTTTGGGGGCGAAATAGGATCGACGTGCCTAATAAAAAGATTGCTTTTACTCGGGATGATTCCGCCGATGGCTTGTGCCATATGGGTCAAAACAAAGAAACGCAAACGATAATAATCGTTCTGTAGGTCGTTTAGCTTTAGCAGCTTAATCCTACGCGGCTGGAGGGTGTGCCGGGCAACAGAAAAACCCTCACTTATACTTGTTTAATTTGAAAAATTGGCATTGCCTAAAAACGGTTGATCTTGTCATTGCAGGCGAACGTAGAGAATGTGGCAATCTCATAAAGTAGGACTTCTGAGATTGTTTAGTCAAAACTTACAGTTTTTCCTTGCAATGACTTAAACTGTTCAAATTAAACTTCGTCGACCTATTTTTATTTATTTTTCTCGTATGAATATTGAATATAAAAAATTTGTGTATGAATATATGCTAGAATTTGTGAAAAAAATTCTAACAAAAATTCAGCATGAAAATTTATATTGGGATCAGTTAATATACATATCGTACAGAACCGATAATCCTGCGGTAATTTTACCTTCAAAAGTTAAACAGGCATATCCGAAACAGATAACAATAGTACTGCAATATCAGTTTGAAAATTTAATAGTAAATGATACGGGCTTTTCTTTAACGGTAAGTTTTGACGGTGTTAAAGAAATAATTTACGTACCTTTTGATGCACTTATTAGCTTTGTTGATTCCAATAATAATTACAGTCTCACTTTTAGTCAGTCGTTAAATATACATGAAAATCCTCAACATGAAGAGGCAATAAGTAATAATAAAAGTTATCAGACTTCATCATCTTCAAGTCCAAATGTTATAATGTTAGATAAGTTTCGTAATTCTTCTAAACCTAGTTAATGCATATTATGGATTCAAAAGTATTGATATATACTGATGGTGCATGTGCGGGTAATCCAGGTCCCGGAGGGTGGGGAGCTTTGCTTCAATTTAATGATACTAGCAAAGAAGTATTTGGGTATGAGTTAGATACGACTAATAATCGTATGGAAATTACGGCAGCACTTGAAGCCTTGAGGATTTTAAAAAAATCTTGTAATGTTGAGATTTATACCGATAGTAAATATTTGCAACAAGGAATTACCGCTTGGATTCATAATTGGATAAAAAATAATTGGTGTAAAAGCAACAATGAACCCGTTAAAAATGCCGATTTATGGCAAAAATTATACGCAGAATTGAGTAAACATACTATTATTTGGAAATGGGTAAAAGGTCATGCAAATAATAGCGGTAATATTGCTGCCGATAAACTTGCAGTGCAAGGAAGAGAAACTGCTATAGAAATTTTAAAATGTCGTGGATAGATAAGTGTTTTATTACTTTTTTTCACAAAAAAGTAGGAGAAGATGAGTTTTTGAATCAATATTATGAAAGCCGTAATATTGATTATTTAGGGCGTCCAAGGAGGTTTGTTATTTATAAAAATGTAAATGAACCTACAAAAATTCCGCCAAGTTGGCACGCTTGGTTACATCATTTAGTAAATGAGATACCAAAAAATATTCAGCTTTTTCCATGGCAAAAGAATAATAAAATAGTTAAAAAGCTGCCTAAAACATCAAATCTTAAATATAATAGATGGCAACCGTAATTAATAAAATATAAAAAACAATGCAACAGAACATTATTGAAACAATTATAGGCTTTGTAGTATTAATTATTGCTTTGCTATTTTTGATTTTTGCTTACAAAACAGGTAGTTCTATAACTAGCTCAAAAGGATATCAGGTAACTGCTCATTTCCAAAGTGCGGAAGGGATAGCAGTTGGAAGCGACGTAATGATTTCAGGTATAAAAATCGGTAGTGTAAAGCAAATTACTTTAGATCCAAATAGTTTTGATGCAAGTGTATATCTAAATATTAATGATGATGTTAAAATACCTAAAGATTCTAAAGCCCAAGTAGTCACCAGCGGGTTACTTGGAGGTAAATATATTTCAATTGTACCAGGTAATGACGATGAAAATTTAGCGGCTAATGAAGAGATAAAATATACTCAATCAGCAATTAATATTGAATCATTAATTAACAAAATTGTTTCTTCATTCGGTAGTAAGTAGAAGTAATACGAAATAAAAAATCATTAAATTTAGCCGAATCTAGTTTAGATTCGGTTTTTTTATTGTTTAAGCTATTGTAAAGTTCTTATAAGAGGAGCATCGTATAAGTTTTGTAGGCAAAATAATTTGCTTAACAAAATGTAAACTAATAAAGGAGTAAATTATGAAAGAATCAAATTCAAACTCTGCTAAAGCAGATGTCGAAGGTATCAAAAAAGATATTGAAAGCTTAGTGTCAAGATTACGTAATTTAAAAGGTAATCCGGAGATATTCTAGATGAGCAGTTAGGTAATTTATCATCCCGTTATGGAACATTATAAAGATAAAGGAATGGATAAAGGTAAAGCTAATGTAGCGGATTTATGTGAGTCGACACGTGACCACCCTTTGCGGAATCTCGCTTACGCTTTTGGTGTAGGTGTATTGCTCGCTATTCTTATGAAATAGGTAATTCCATGTTAAAATCTCTAATATATGAATTATTAAAAAGTAGCATTAAGCAAGAAGAGAAATCTGATGGCAAACCATTTGTCTATTTTTTTAATATTCTAGGTTTAGTTTTAATAATTATTGCTAATTATTGTTATTGTTCGGATAGTCTGGAATTTTATTTTCTTATGCAAAGCGGAATAATTTCTATTATATCTTCTATGGTTATTGAAGCTGTGAGATGTTATTTAAAATACAAAAATAGATATTGTACTTTAGATTGTTTAAGATCAAAAAGTAGAGAGTTAGTAGAGAGCATCAGTACGTCGTTTACTGACTTAGTCTCAACTAAGACCTTAATAAGATATGTACCTACGATAATTCGCTATGTTCCAAGTACCGTACTGACATTTTTAGTATGTACTTATATTAAAAGAAAATTCTTAAAAAATGTTACATATCCACTTTTAGGTAAGTAGTAATGTATCTCTCGGTTTAGGTAACTCTAAACCGAGCTTTAAATAACTCTGTCTTACTTAAAAATATAGTTTCAATATTAAGCTCTTGATACTGCATTTGGTAAGGTTCGCTTATACGACTTCGTTAAGCTCACTCTTAAATTTGTTATTTGAGTGTCTGATTTTGTTTTTGGGAAATCTACATTATCTTAGCCAAGTGTATGAAAGTGTTTAAGCTTTCTTCATCGTCTTTGGTCATTATATAATGCACTTTGACATATATAAGCATTTGATGTGTTTTGTCCGATATTTTATTTTTCTCTAACAACACATATGATTTATGAGTATTGTTATGTTCATCTTGTATACTAAACACTTTATTTACTGTAACTGATTTATCGGATTTTGATATAAAATCATAAAATAGTTTAAAGAATCTCTAAATAATTCGCTTAATTGCTTATCATTTTCAAGTTCTGCATATGATAACTATCTTGCAGTTTTCAACTTAAAATATGCTTTAATCATTTCAAGAGCAGAATATCTATCGCAGTTATTATTAAGAATTTTATATAACATTTTTTTATCAAAATATGCAGGTATTATTTTTAAATCCTTATTAATAATTTGCTGTTTGTAATAAGATAATTGACGCATAAACACGATAAAAGTAGCTGTAAGCCCTACAACTAAGATAGAGTATAAATTTAGTGATTGAAAAAGCATATTTTGAATATATTTAATTATAACTACCAATGATAGTATAGTATTTTACTTTTCAATCTAAAAATGAACCATTATTACTGTATATTATTTATTTTTTCTCTCAATTAGTTTATTTATCACATATCTATCCATGCTAATAAAATAAAGTAAATTTAAAGTACTAATTGTTAGCTTGTTTCTTGCTTTTAACGTTACTATTTGCTGGGGAATACAGTTAAATCTATATAATTACAACTATAAAAAACATCGCAATATATTATAGCTTCTTTCTATCAATTCACGGAATATATTAAGTTGTACTTCCTTTGCTTATTTATCGTATAAAGTGAAATTTTCTATTGACTTTTATATAAAACAGTATAAATTTCTTTACAATTTAATTTTTTGTAAAGAATTTATTCTAGGCTATGAAAAAGAACAGAGAAGTTTAACAAGCGACCAAAAAGCAGCCACAGGAATTTTATCTACAGCTACTTTTCTTGAGTATTGTGATTTAATGTTGTACGTCCATTTAGCAGTATCAATGCATTGTTCTTTCCTACATATGATGCGAGTGCAGCTGCTCTTCTCTCTGCCTTTACCTTTTGTGCTACCTTTATATTTAGACCACTAGGAGCATATGTTTTTGGTTGAATAGGTGATAGATATAAATTAGGGCGAAAATCTACTGTTATTATCTACCTTAATGGCTTTATCCTGTATAATTATACTTATGAACAAGTAGGTTATTTTGCTGCTGTATTAATCACAATTTGCCGTGCAATTCAAGGTATAGCTTCTGTAGGTGCAATAGTAGTAGCAGAACTTTATTTAACTGAAATTACAAAACCACCTATACAATATCCCGTAGTTTCTTTTATTGCCGTAGCATCAGTAATTGGGACAACTGTAGCTTTAGCTATAGTATCTTTAGTTACTACTCAAGGATTTAATTGGCGTCTTGCCGTTTGGATAGATGCAATTATTGTAGTTGTGAGAGGTTACGCTAAAGCTCATCTTAGAGAAACGCCTGATTTTGTAGATGCAAGTGCTAGACTTTTACGAAAATATGAAAAAGCAAATATTGACAAAAAAGAATTAAAAAACGATGAGATTTTTTACCAAAAACCTAATAAGAAGACAACTATATATTTTGTCATAATGGTTGTGCTTGGCCCATATTTTCTACTATACTTATATTACTTGTGGTGAAGTTTTAAAGAATGCATTTGGATATAGTGCAGCTCAGGTTGTTCATCATAATTTTATTATTTCAATGTTCCACCTAGCTAGTATGTCTTTAAATATGTTTTCTAAGTTATAAAATATATCCTTTAAAAATTCTTAGAGTAAAATTAGCTTTACTCTTATATTGATTCTATTTGCACCATACCTTTTAAAAAGTACAACTACACCTTTCCAGCTTCTTTTAATTCAAATAGGTTTGATAATATGTTCATTTGATACTGTTCCTGCTGTTTCAATCTTTTTTAGGCTCCGGTTTTTAAACGCTTCACAGTAGTATTATATATGCTGTTTCTAGAGCCTTAATGTGTATAATCACTTCGTTTGGAATTATATATTTAACAAAATATTTGGGTCAATATGGTTTGTTTGTTGTGATGGTTCCATTACTTATAATTTGTATGTTTGGTCTAAATCATTTTCAAAAGTTGGAAAAAGAAGCAGGTTATTCATAGTGAATAATGATATTTATCTTTGTATAAAAACCTATAGCAAATTTCATTAAACTTTTCTTCAATTTCATAACACTCTAAATGTATAGCAACAACTAGAAACTTCTTAAATGTTTCCACAATGATCTGCTTCGCTTTTTCAGGTTATTTAGCTCCTAATGTTTGTACATTATGAATACGATCAAATAATTTTATAAGTGCGGTATCCTATCTTTTTTGCTTAATTAATAGGTTTAAGCTTTCCTCGACACTGATTTGTCCGTGAGGTTTAATTCTAGTTAAACCTTCTACATGTTTTGCTATTTCTTTACCAAAAATTTCGATGCTCAGCTTTTCAGTAAGTTCTGTATCCTCTAGTATAGTGGAAGTAGAGCAGCATTTATCATATTAGAAGTAAAAAGCTTAGGCGCTTCGTCTGCTACAAACTTTGCAAGCATAATCTCTACTTCGATCGGGTGCGAATAATACGGATCACCTGACTGACGCATTTGTGCACCATGATATTTACGAGCGTAGTAGATACCTGTTTTAACTGCCTCTATATCAACAGGATTTTTTACTTTAGTGTTTAAATATTCGAGTTTATCAACTAGCTTTTTAGCGTAAACACAAATTTCAAACTTTTCTTTCCAAGAGTTTATATCTTCCATAAAAGTTATTTTATTTATATTAATAATAGTTGATTACAATTAAAGCAAAAGTGTAAAAATTGTAATAACAAATAATTTTTAACTTTAAATAGATTAATAGTTTTTGGTTACATTGTATTTAAACAATTTCATTTTGTGTTATTATTTATTTTTGCTTCTTGTTCTTGCTGTCATTTATACCCTGCTGCTTTTTCTTCTATATATTTAAAAAAGAAATAACAAAAAGTTAAAAAACTAGTGAGAATAATAGCAAATGTTATTAATATTAACTTAAGCTCTTTTCTTGCATTGTGAGCTTTTAAACGCTTTTCCTCCTCTTCATCTATTATTCACTCAAAGGTTAAAGTTTCTTCTTCTTTATTTTCCATATTTTAACTCTTATAAATTAAATTATATTATGAATGACAGAGTTTAATTATCATTTTTAAGAAAAGTAATCTATAAAGTAATTAAAATAAGTCAATGACTATAATTATTTAGAGTTGAAAAGATTATCATTACGCGGGAATGACATCGGAAGGCTAAATTACAGCATAAAACAACTGCTTTTAGGTGATATCTGCTTTTAATCTTAATTTTTATATTCCAGGATAAACTATAGTATGCTAAGATATTGCTTTTAAAAATAAGTGATTATCAGTGTCAAAATTTTCTTTTAATATTCATCATCAGCATAAAAAAGCTAGAAGCGGTATTATCGTGACTGCACACGGTGAGATGCGTACACCCGCTTTTATGCCAGTTGGAACTAGAGGAACGGTTAAGGCAATGCTACCTGAATCGGTAGCAGAAACGGGGGCGGATATATTGCTTGGCAATACTTACCACTTAATGCTTCAGCCGACTGCCGAACGTATAGTACAGCTTGGTGGCTTACATAAATTCATGAATTGGGATAAGCCGATATTAACCGATTCTGGCGGTTTTCAGGTAATGTCGCTATCGAAGTTATGCAAGATCACCGAAGAGGGAGTAAGTTTCAGCTCTCATATTAACGGCGATAAATATATGTTAACTCCTGAGCGTTCTACCGAAATACAATATCTGCTCGGTAGCACAATCACTATGGCTTTTGATGAATGTACGCCTTACCCTGCAACCTTTGAAGAAGCTAAAACTTCTATGCAGCTTACGACTAGATGGGCGAAGAGATCACGTAATACTTTTGTTAAGCGGGAAGGCTATGCACAATTCGGTATTATTCAAGGTAGCGTTTACGAAGAATTACGTGAGCAATCGGCTAAGGATCTAGTAGAACTTGATTTTGACGGTTATGCTATAGGTGGACTTGCAGTAGGGGAGGGGCAGGAGCTTATGTTTAAAGTACTTGATTATGCTCCTGATTTTCTGCCGCAAAATAAGCCGCGTTATTTAATGGGAGTCGGTAAGCCTGCTGATATTATAGGTGCGGTTAGCAGGGGTATAGATATGTTTGACTGCGTAATCCCGACACGCTCAGGTCGCAACGGTCAGGCTTTTACGAAATACGGTACGGTAAATATCCGCAATAGCAAATATGCCGATGATAACAAGCCGCTAGAACATGATTGCCTATGTCCTGCTTGTAGAAACTATAGTAAAGCTTATCTACATCATTTAGTTAGAATCGGTGAAATACTTGGCTCTATGCTAATGACATGGCATAATTTAACATATTTCCAAAATCTCATGAGCCGTATTAGAGCATATATTAAACTAGGTAAAGATTTTGATTTTGATTCTTAAAGTGACTAGTTATAAAACATGCCTTATTACATGTAAACGTACTTAAGTAGGTTATGTTATGAAAAAAGTTTGTGCAGATCACACTTCAGTGATTGTAACTAGACAAAAACAAAAACCGGTGGTTATTATGTCGCTTGAAGATCATAATGCTATGGAGGAAACTATACTGGTTAAAAAGTCCTAAAAATGCTGAAAGACTAAAACGAGCAATTAGCGATTTTGAAGAAAATAAAAATTTTAGGAATTGGATTTGATTGTAAATTAAAATAAAAGTATGAACTACTAATGCAAAATATTGATTTAATATCTGAAGAGGAAGCACAAAAATTACTAGAAGAACTCGCTGATAAAATTGCAGCGTATAACCATGCTTATTATATAGAAGATAATCCTTTAGTTTCTGATAGCGAGTATGATCAGCTATTTAATACCAATCTCAAGTTAGAACAAAAATTTCCTCATTTAATTTTAGAAAATAGTCCTAGCAAAAAAGTAGGGGCTAAAATAGCAAATAAATTTGCTAAAGTTACGCATCAAGTGCCCATGTTATCTCTCAGTAATGCTTTTGATGAGCAAGATGTGAGAGATTTTGTAGACCGTATAAAAATTTTCTTACGCCTTAATGAGTTTGCTCCTATCTTTTGTGAACCTAAAATAGACGGTTTGTCTTTTTCTGCTGTTTATAAACACGGGGTGCTTACAACGGGAGCTACAAGAGGTGACGGATATGTCGGTGAAGATATAACAGCAAATATTAAAACAATCAAAAATTTTCCTCATAAAATAGATAATGTTCCGGAGTTTTTAGAAGTACGAGGGGAAATTTATATTGAAAAACAAGATTTTTTAAATCTAAATAAAGAACAAGAAGAGCAGGGCAAGGATAAATTTGCCAATCCTCGTAATGCTGCTGCCGGATCACTTCGTCAGCTTGATTCTTCTATTACGGCTAAAAGACCGCTCAAATATTTTGTATATTCAGGAGGGGTAACTGAACAGAATCTCGCTTCTTCACAAGATCAATTACTTACAAAATTAAAAGAATGCGGCTTTAACATTAATGAAATATCTAAACTTGCGAGTTCTGAAGAAGAAATTTTTGCCTTTTACGAATATCTCAAAACAAATAGAGAAAATTTACCTTATGAAATTGATGGAGTAGTATATAAGCTAAATGATTTTGCACTGCAAAATAGAATGGGCTTTATTGCACGAAATCCACGCTTTGCTACCGCTCATAAATTTCCTGCAATAATAGGACAAACAAAGTTACTTTCTATTACTGTACAGGTCGGTAGAACTGGTACGTTAACGCCAGTAGCCGAACTTGAACCCATAGAAATAGGCGGGGTCACTGTTAGCAGAGCAACATTACATAATTTCCAAGAAATTGCACGAAAAGATTTGCGGATTAAGGATTATGTATTCCTGCAACGTGCTGGTGACGTTATTCCTAAAATCATGGGAGTTGATTTTGATAAACGTCCTAATGATACAGAAACGTTTGATACTCCTTTATTTTGTCTGTCATGCAATTCTAAATTGCATTATACGCCTGAAGATATTATTATACGCTGTGATAATGGCCTTAACTGCCCTGCTCAGAATTATGAGCGTATCCGTCATTTTGTATCGAAAAATGCTATGGATATTGAGGGGCTTGGGCGTAAGCAAGTTGAGTTTTTAATAGATAAGGGATTGATTAGTAATCCTTTAGATATTTTCTTTTTAAAAGACAAAAATGACTCTAGCTTAGCAAAACTTGAAAATATGGATGGATGGGGTAAAAAATCAGTAGAAAATCTTTTTAAAAATATAGAAAAATCAAAAAACGTTAGTTTGCCAAGATTTATATATGCATTAGGCATAAGGCATATCGGTGAACAAAATGCTAAATTACTTGCTAGAGAATTTGGCAGCTATAATAATTTTATAGCTCAAATGGAATTGCTTAGAACAAATGAGCCTGATATTTATCAAAAACTAAACAATTTAGAAGGAATCGGTGATAAGATTTTAGTAGATATTATTGATTTTTTTGATGTTAAAGAAAATATTGAGCTTATCAAAAAACTTGGTGAAATATTAAATATTGAAGATTATAAAGAGACTAGAGAACAGAGTAGTTTAACGGACAAGATAGTCGTATTTACCGGTAGTTTACCGACGATATCTAGAGCAGAAGCTAAAGCAACGGCTGAGAAGCTTGGGGCTAAAGTTGCAGTTGGCGTATCATCGAACACGGATTTAGTTGTAGCCGGCGTTGATGCAGGCAGTAAACTTAAAAAAGCTAAAGAGCTTAATATTAAAATTATTGATGAAGAAGAATGGCTTACACTTATAAAAAATGTTTAAAGCAAGGCATTGCTAACTAAATGATAGTAAATAAAAAACTCGCTGTCATTTCCGCGAAAGCGGGAATGACATCGGAAAGCTAAACTACACTATAAAACAACTTTTTCTAGGCAATGCTAAACTTTTTGACAAAGATAGAACAGTTATTACAAAACATATTAATAAAATGCTAAAAGAAAGAAAACTATATAGTATGTGCAAATTTTGTACATACTGCCGCTGATGGTAAAACATACCAAGTAGAATACTATAATTTAGATATGATAATATCAGTAGGATATAGGGTAAATTCTAAGAGAGGGATCGCTTTCAGAAAATGGGCTACTAACTTACTTAAAGAATGTCTAATTAAAGGCTATAGTATTAATCTACACTGCTTTTACGAAAGATTGCACAGTAAATTATACTATGATATAATATATAATTACTGTAGCTAAATTAGACGAGATGCCTAAATATACTAATACGAGAAGCCATTAAAAATTATTTACGTGAACTAAAAGAAGATAGAGCAGATGCAGAAACTGCTTTAGCAAGAAGCAATAATAAAAGTGATAAATTACTTACTTCAACAGAAGCAACGGAATTCTTAAAAAAGAAATATGGTTTATAAAGTATATGCTCTATGTCATTCCCGCGAAAGCGGGAATGACATAGAGCCATGCGTGCGAGTTGGTAATAGACGTGAAATTTATGATTAATTTAAAATGAACTATCGTCATATTTATCATGCAGGCAATTTTGCCGATATAGTCAAACATTTAGTCCTAATTAGTATTTTAGAACAGCTCAAGAAAAAAGAAAAACCTTTTGTGGTTTTAGATGCTTTTACTGGGCCAGGTCTTTACGATTTAAACTCGGAGGCGGCGTCTAAAACTCTAGAAAGCGATACGGGAATTAATAAATTACTGCAAGCTACCGATCCTATTCCTCAGCTCTTACAAACTTTTTTAAATATAATAAATATAGCAGGCAAAAGTCACTACCCAGGTTCACCTTTTATAATTAAGCAATTATTAAGACCAAATGATCGCTTAATTGCCTGCGAACTTCATCCAAGCGATTATTTAAGTTTAAAAAAATTATTACCAAATGATACGCATAATATAGATGCTTATAATGCTATCAAAGCTTTGCTACCATTTAAAGAGAATAGAGGATTAATTTTTCTTGATCCGCCTTTTGAAGTAAAAAATGAGTTTCAAAAATTACTTGAAGCACTTAAAAAAATTAAGCTACGAGTTCTTAATAATACTGTCTTAATTTGGTATCCTATAAAAGATTTATCTTTAGTCCGTGATTTTTACCATAATTACAAAAATATCGGATTTAAAGAAACTATGATTATTGAATATGAGCTTTTAAATAGTGATAAAAATATGGTAAAGTGTGGGTTAATGTTAATTAACCCTCCAAATATTAGAGGAGAATTAGAGCAATTAACAGAATATTTAAGTGGCACTCTTAATTTGAAATTTACATACATTTATCTTTAATGTCTTTTAAAAAATATATCTTTTTACTGTTTATAGTTTTTCTTGTTCAAGGTTGTAGCAGTATTAAAAAATCTAGTGATACTACGTTACTTGCTACTACTTCATCTCAATTAAAACAAAAATATAAAATCAGCCATGCGGATTTAGTAGTACAGTATGATTTAACAAACAAAAATAGCAAATGTATATATGCAAAAAACTTAGGTCTAATAATTAATAACCCTAAACAAAATAAGATTTTTTTACACAAATTACATAATAAAAACCCAGCAGAATTTAATAAAGCAGCCGAAATAAAAATAGCTAATATAAAAGCAGTTGTAACAAAACTACATTCAAAATATAAGTTTCTCTCTAAACCGGAAGCTAGCTATTTTGCAAAAAAACAAACTCATAGGAATAATATCTCAGAATTAACCAAGCTTGATAAAATAATTAGTACAATACCACTTATGATGCCGGAATATGAGCCGAAAATTACTAGCCATTACGGAACTAGGACAAGTCCTCATAAAAAGAAAAGAAAAAAGAAATGTTTCCATAGTGGTATTGATTTACAAGCTAAAAAAGCAGCACCGATATATGCGGCAGCAAGCGGAATTGTTATAAAAGCCGCTAGAGCACCTGATTACGGGAATTTTGTTGAGATTAAACATGGACACAAATTTGTTACGAAATATGCTCATTTAAAAGAAATGTCAGTCAAGGAAGGAAATAAAATTAAGCGTGGTCAATTTATCGGTATACAAGGAAGCACTGGTAATGCAACGGGTGAACATTTGCATTTTGAAATTCTGTTAGATAATAAAGCAATCAATCCGTTTGACTTTATTTTTAACTACCATAAATGTTAAACTATGATCAAACTTTTATATCCTGAATTTTGGCAGAAGCGAAATATTATAGCTTATTTGCTTTTGCCTATAAGCTTGATATATCAATTTTTAGGCTATTTACGAGCTAGTTTAGCACGTCCTATTATGTTGCCTGCTAAAGTTATTTGTGTCGGTAATTGTAGCGTAGGAGGTACGGGTAAGACGCAGATAGTAATGTATCTAGCCAAATTACTAAAAGCTAGAAATGTAAGTTTTGTAATAGTAACTAAGGCTTATGGTAGTAACCTTAAAAGTGCAACTACCATACATCAAAGACATACAGCATTAGAGGTAGGAGATGAGGGGGTAATACTTGCAAAGTACGGAGCAGTTATTGCTACTAAAAATATTAAAGAGATTGTGCCGTTAATTAACGAGCTTAAACCTGATATAATAATAGTTGATGATTTCCTACAAAATCCTTATTTTCATAAAGACTTTACTATAGTCTCAGTAGATAGCCAAAGGCTTTTCGGCAACGGTTTTCTAATTCCTGCCGGTCCTTTAAGACAATATCCAAATAAAGCCCTTGATGCAGCTGATTTAATTTTTTTAGTCAGTAGCCACCAAGATAAAATACCGCAGATTTTAACTCCTTATGTCAATAAGTTAATAAATGCTCAAATAGTTCCTTCAAATAATATAGATAAAACTAAAAATTATTTTGCTTTTAGCGGTATCGGTAATCCTGAGCGTTTCTTTGCGACTTTAAAAAATTACGGATTAAA
Organism: Rickettsia philipii str. 364D; assembly: GCF_000283995.1. Classification (NCBI taxonomy): domain Bacteria; kingdom Pseudomonadati; phylum Pseudomonadota; class Alphaproteobacteria; order Rickettsiales; family Rickettsiaceae; genus Rickettsia; species Rickettsia philipii. The sequence continues at coordinate 1,044,087 of NC_016930.1, read as the reverse complement.
TATAACCGGTTACAAAATTTTTCCTGATCATTATAATTATTTACAAGCAGATTTAGAAAATTTATATTCATTAGCTAAAGAGCATAATGCTACCTTAGTTACTACAAGAAAAGATCATGTTAAGTTTAATGATTTAAATAATAATATTGTCTGTCTAGATGTAGAATTATCTATAAACCATCCTGATTTATTAAATGAAAAAATTTTTAAAAAAGCTTAGATATTTAATTGAGTATTTTATCGTTGTTATATTTCTGAAAGTAATAGGAATATTCGGTGTAGATAAAGCGGCGGATATTTGTAGTTTTATAGCAAGAAAAGTCGGTATATTATTTGCTGTTAATAAAATTGCTAGACGAAATATTAAAGTAGTATTCGGTTATATGTGTGATGTTGAAAAAATCATAGATCAAACTTGGGATAATTTTGGTAGGTTTATCGGTGAATTTACATATGTTAGCAAGATGGATGAAGCCGAGTTAGAGCGTAGAATCGCAATAATCGGCATAGAAAATATTAAAAAACTTGAAGGACAACCTTTTTTATTATTTAGCGGTCACTTTGCCAATTGGGATATTAGTATTAAGATTCTTCATAAATTTTATCCGAAAGTTGCCGTAATTTATCGTAAAGCAAATAACCCATATGTTAACAAGTTGGTTAATGAAAGTCGTGCCGGTGATAAATTAAGACTTATACCGAAAGGTCCTGAAGGTAGCAGAGCTTTAGTCAGGGCTATCAAGGAGAGTGAATCTATTGTTATGCTTGTTGATCAAAAAATGAACGATGGAATTGAAGTGCCTTTTTTAGGGCATCCTGCTATGACTGCAAGCGCCATCGCTAAAATTGCTTTGCAGTATAAATATCCAATTATACCTTGCCAAATCATTAGAACTAAAGGCAGTTATTTTAAAGTAATAGTTCATCCGCAATTAAAGTTGGAGCAAACCGGCGATAATAAAGCCGATTGCTATAATATTATGCTTAATATTAATCAAATGCTAGGAGAATGGGTTAAGCAAAATCCTGCTCAATGGTTTTGGTTTCACAATAGATGGAAGCAATGAAACGTCATTGCGAACAGCCGTAAGCTGCGTGGCAATCTCGTCCAATATCCTGAGATTGCTTCGTCAATTGCTATGCAATTTCCTCGCAATGACAAAAAAATGAGCCACGGTATGACATTTTAAGAAAGCATAGTCCGTAATTTCTCAAGTACTTCTTGAGCATGATTTTTAGCATTTACCGACCGCCAAATATGTTTAACTATGCCTTCCTTATCAAGTAAAAACGTAGCTCTATCAATACCCATATATTTTTTACCGAACATTGATTTTTCTATCCATACCCCTAATTGTTCGCATAAATTTGAATTTGCATCAGAGGCTAAATCAAATCCTAAACTATATTTTTCTTTAAATTTATCATGAGAGTCAAGCTTATCTTTGGATACTCCGATAATTACCGTATTAAGTTTATCGAATTCCGGTTTTAGCTTGTTAAAATCTTGTGCTTCAATAGTACATCCAGGTGTATCGTCTTTCGGGTAAAAATATAATATTACGAATTTTCCTTTTAAATCCGATAGTTTAATTACGTTATCTTGACCTATGTGTAAAGATAAATCGGGAAGTTTTTTTCCTAGTTCTAATGTCATAACACCCTCAAATTTATTTGATACAATAACTATATATTCAATATGTACTTTTTAAAATTGCTTTTTATAATTATATTATTTATGATACCGGTATATAATGCTTAAGTTTAATTTTTATTAACTATTTCAATAAAGAAAGAGGTTTTATAAGAACTATAAGTGAAGCACTTGAAGAATTACATTAACATCTTAAGGACTCTGCTAAAATTACTACTGTCGATTTTAATAAAAAATGTCATGAAGTAGCAGATAAATTATCCGTCAAAATTAATGATTTAGAGGCATATGCTAAGGATAGTAAAGACCATTCTTTAGAAACTATAAAAGCGCAATATAAAAATTTAACGAAAGAGTTACAGGATTATCAGAAAATTAAAGATGATAAAGTGGAAGAATATAGATAGACTCTTGTGAAAAAACTTGATGATTTAAGTCAGAAAGTTGAACAATATAATAATAAACATAAATAATTGGAGAATATAATGAAAAAATTTTTAATAACCTTAGGTGCTGCCGCTACTTTATTATTAACACCTAGTATTTTTGCAGATTTGCCTACCAAGGATGAAACAACAGCAAATGAAGTACAAACTGCAGAAGTAGCTACAAGCAGTACAAAAACAATTACCGAAAACTTACAGGAATTAAAAGACAATTTAACAAATCTAGCACAAACGGGAGCCGATAAATTTAATCAGACCTTAAGCAATACTTATGATCAGATAGCCCAAAGCGTTACAGAGATAAAAAAGAATGTGAAAGATCAGAAAGATAAACAAGGTGAAGAACTGCAAAAATCTATAGATGCTGTAAAAGCAAAAATGGAAGCTTATAAAAAAGCAGGCAGCAAGAAGCAAGAAAAAATACGTCAGCACCTAGTGGATAAATTAGAAGAGCTAAATAAAAATATTAACGAATATAATAACGATGAAGAAAAAGCAAATTCGTAATTTTTTAACGTCATTGCGAGGAGATGCGTAGCATCGACGCGGCAATCTCATAAAGTAGGATCAACTTCTGAGATTGCTTCGTCGCAACTTATAGTTTTTCCTCGCAATGACTGCAGACAATACACCCTTAAAAACCGGTATTATTTATGACTATTACCAAAGCAAAAATTGCAGCTATGTTAAGCTCTAAATTGGGTTTTTCAAATCATTTATGCGAGGAAATAGTTCATACGGTTTTTTCTAATATTTTAGAAATAGCAAAAGCGCAAAAATTAACTTTAAAGAATTTTGGTAGCTTTGAGGTGAAACAAAAAAATCCACGTCCCGGAATAAATTTTCATACCAAAGCACTGGTAATTATAGAATCAAAAAAGCATTTACGTTTTGTCCCTTCTTCTAAATTAAAAGCTTTAATTAATGAATCTACTCGATGAACTTCGTTATAATTTGTTGGCTTGTTGTATGTCTCGGAAAATGCTTTTTATGTCATTCCCGCGAAAGTAGGAATCCAGTAAAACCTATAAAAAACTTGTTTTTTTAGGTTTATTGTGTCAATAATGTGTATCAATATTAAGGTTATTTTTGGGACTCCCGCCTACGCGGGAATGACATAAAACGAGCCATGCAACAAAATCTGTATTCGGAGTATATGACAAACAATAAGCTAACAAAAAAATATTATTCTGCTAGTGAAGTGATTAAGCATTTAAATATTGCTTTACATCAATTAAGATATCTAGAGACAAAAAGCCCTGATTTATCTAATTATAAAATAAATAATAGAAAATATTATACTGCTAATGATATTGATCTACTCCAAAAATCTTTAAATAAAGATATTACATCTCTTTCTACCGCTAGAATCGATATATTACTTACCAATTTCCATAATTTGTCTCTTCAAATAAAAAAAATTCTTGCCGATTCCTCGATGACGTGCGTATAGTACTTGTCATATCATGTTTTAAAGAAAAGAACATATTATGACAATAAGACAAATGGTAAAGCCAGTAATTATAGGTATATCTGGTCCTGAATTAACCGATGCCGAAAGAGAATTATTTGAAGAGCATAATCCTTTAGGTGTAGTTTTATTCCGTCGTAATATTAGAAAGAATGATAACGGTGCGCAGGTTAAAGAAGCCCTTATTAAGCTTATTGCAGATATAAAAGAAGTATTAGGGGAAAATACTATCATCTCTATAGATCAAGAAGGCGGTAGGGTACAAAGGCTTATAGCACCGACTTTTTATGACGCTCCGGCTGCTCAAACTTTTACTGATCCCCAAGCATGTAAACAAAATTATAGTGATATTGCGAAAGAGCTGAGAGAAGTAGGCATTAATCTAGATTTTGCACCGGTAGCGGATTTGCTCCACGAAGGAGCAGACAAGATAGTCGGCGATAGAAGTTTTGGTTGGGAGCCGGAAGTAGTCGTGCCTTTATGTTTAGCTGCTATAGACGGATTACAAGAAGAGAAAGTCGGGGCTTGTATAAAACATATTCCGGGCCATGGTAGAGCTACGGTGGATAGCCATAAAAAATTACCGATTGTCGATGTTGATATAGAAGAGTTAGCAAAAACAGACTTTAAAGTATTTAAGGAGCTCGCGAAGCACGATAATATTAAACTTGCTATGACGGCACATATAATTTATAAAGCTCTTGATCCTGAGAATCCTGCCACCCTATCAAAAAAAGTGATAGACTATATTAAAAATAATATCGGCTTTAAAGGGCTTATTATTTCCGATGCAATAGATATGAAAGCTTTAAGCGGTAGTATGGCAGATATAACCAAAGAAGTTTTAGATGCAGGCGTAGATATAGTACTTGAATGTACCGGAGAATTTAACAAAATGTCTGAAGTTCTATGTAGTGTTTCGGAAAGTTCTATAGATAAATTTTCTGACTTGTTTATTGCGTAATGCTATTATTCATTTAATGTCATACCGCGGCTCGACCGCGGTATCTTAGGACCCAGTCTGTGATGTAAGATCCCATGATCATAAAGCCACGGGATGACAACTGCACAACGGCAGGTATTTAGCCGTAAAATGGCTATTAAGGAACTTATCCAATTAATCTAAGTTAAAATTAATTAAACAATTATATTGAAAAAATTTATTTTTACTATTAATCTGTTTTTTAATTTTTAGTTAAAGAATTAATTTTATAAATAAGCTATAGGTAATCTTTACTAAGAATAGAGATATAGAGAATTTTAGGTAGCAGGAGGGGATTTGATTTGTGATATTATTAATCTGCTTAAAGAAGATTTAAATAAAGCAGATATAGAAAATGAGATATATATGCGTCTTAAAGAACCTTATTCTGTTTTAAAAAAGATGAAAAGGAAAGAAGTGCCGATTGATGCATTGAAAGACTTAATTGCATGTAGGATTATAGTTAAATCTAAAGCTCTATGCTATAATGCTTTGGACATAGTTAAGAGTTCTCCGCATTTAGATTGGTTATACACCAAAGATTATATCAATAGACCAAAAAGTAACGGCTATCAGTCTCTTCATAATATAATGCAGCTTTTACACTCTAAACGTAATTTTGAAATACAGATAAGAAGTGAAAATATGCATAAAGATGCGGAGCTTGGTAGAGCAGCTCATTTAAATTATAAAGAAGAACAAGACCGTCATTTGCAAAAAGTTTTTGACATTACTAATGACACGATACTTTCTAAAGCACGTCAAATGGTGAAACAATTTGAAGGATTCGAAGAGCAAATTGTAGAATATGAAAAAGAAATTATGCGTATTTGGCATACTAAATACGACGAAATGCTAAAATGGGCAAATACTGCTGAAGTGCTAATATTTAACAAAGATTAGGGGGATAATTGGTTCGTCATCCAGTGACTTGACCATGGAATCCAGTGCTTGGTGTCATACTGCGAGCTTGTAGCGGTATCCATCTAAAAAAATCAAAAATGTGTACTTATTAAGTTATTTTTTTTGGATCCCGCGGTCAAGCCACGGGATGACACTGATAAGGCATAACGCCAATGTGGTAAAAATATAACATTTATTAAAACTTTATAAAAAAACTATAGCTATGCTTGTAATTATATACAATATATAGTATGCTCAGCCCGTAGTTTAGAAACTATTGAAACAAAATATTAGGTTATTTCCTTATCAAATGTGGGATATCTTGACTCACGTTTGATAAGCTTGTTTTAATACTAGGTACTAAATTTTAACTTAAATATAGGACAAAAATTATGGCTCAAAAACCAAATTTTCTAAAAAAATTAATTTCCGCAGGGTTGGTAACTGCTTCTACAGCTACCATAGTAGCCAGTTTTGCAGGTTCAGCTATGGGTGCTGCTATACAGCAGAATAGAACAACAAACGGCGCTGCTACAACTGTTGATGGTGCGGGATTTGACCAAACTGCCGCTCTTGCAAATGTTGGAGTTGCTCTAAATGCAGTTATTACTGCTAATGCTAATAATGGTATTAATTTAAATACTCCAGCCGGTAGTTTTAACGGTTTGTTTTTAAATACTGCAAACCATTTAGCAGTGACAGTGAGTGAAGATACTACCTTAGGGTTCATCACTAATGTTGTTAATAACGCTCACTCCTTTAACCTTACGCTTAATGCCGGTAAAACTCTTACTATAACAGGTCAAGGTGTTACTAATGCACAAGCTGCTGCTACAAAAAATGCTCAAAATGTTGTTGTACAATTTAATAATGGTGCTGCTATTGACAATAATGATCTTAAAGGTGTAGGAAGAATAGACTTCGGTGCTCCGGCTTCTACATTAGTATTTAATTTAGCAAATCCTACAACTCAAAAAGCTCCTCTTATACTTGGAGATAATGCTGTAATAGTTAATGGTGTTAACGGTACATTAAATGTTACTAATGGATTTATTCAAGTTTCAAATAAAAGTTTTGCTACTGTTAAGGCAATTAATATCGCTGACGGTCAAGGTATCATATTCAATACTGATGCTAATAATGCTAATACTTTAAATTTACAAGCAGGTGGTACTACTATTAATTTTAATGGAACAGACGGTACGGGTAGATTAGTATTATTAAGTAAGAATGCTGCTGCTACCAACTTTAACATTACAGGAAGTTTAGGCGGTAATCTAAAAGGTATTATCGAATTTAACACTGTTGCAGTAGACGGTCAACTTACAGCTAATGCAGGCGCTGCTAATGCAGTAATAGGTACTAATAATGGCGCAGGTAGAGCTGCAGGATTTGTTGTTAGCGTAGATAATGGTAAGGTAGCAACAATCGATGGACAAGTTTATGCTAAAGACATGGTTATACAAAGTGCTAATGCAACTGGGCAAGTAAATTTTAGACACATAGTTGACGTTGGTGCAGACGGTACTACTGCCTTTAAAACAGCAGCTTCTAAAGTTACAATAACCCAAGACTCAAACTTTGGTAATACTGATTTCGGTAATCTTGCAGCACAGATTAAAGTTCCTAATGGTATAACCCTTACCGGTAATTTTACAGGTGATGCTAGCAATCCCGCTAACACTGCAGGTGTGATAACTTTTGATTCTAACGGTACTTTAGAAAGTGCTAGTGCAGATGCAAATGTTGCGGTGACAAATAATATTACAGCAATTGAAGCATCAGGTGCCGGAGTTGTCCAATTATCAGGAACACATGCTGCCGAGTTACGTTTAGGAAATGCCGGTTCTATCTTTAAACTTGCTGACGGTACAGTTATAAACGGTAAAGTTAACCAAACTGCTCTTGTCGGCGGTGCTCTTGCAGCCGGTACTATTACCTTAGACGGTAGTGCTACAATTACCGGCGATATAGGGAACGCTGGCGGTGCTGCTGCGTTACAACGCATTACTTTAGCTAACGATGCTAAAAAAACATTAACACTTGGTGGAGCAAATATTATCGGTGCTAATGGTGGAACGATTGATTTGCAAGCTAACGGTGGTACTATTAAATTAACAAGCACTCAAAATAATATTGTAGTTGATTTTGATTTAGCTATAGCTACTGATCAAACAGGCGTTGTTGATGCGAGTAGCCTAACAAATGCTCAAACTTTAACTATTAACGGTAAAATCGGTACTATTGGAGCTAATAATAAAACTCTTGGACAATTTAATATTGGCTCAAGTAAAACAGCTTTAAGTAACGGTAATGTTGCTATTAACGAGTTAGTTATTGGAAATGACGGTGCAGTACAATTCGCTCATGATACTTATTTAATAACAAGAACTACAAATGCTGCCGGTCAAGGTAAAATAATATTTAATCCTGTTGTCAATAATGATACAACTCTTGCAGCCGGTACAAATTTAGGTAGTGCTACAAATCCACTTGCAGAAATTAATTTTGGATCTAAAGGGGTTAATGTTGATACTGTATTAAATGTTGGTGAAGGTGTAAATTTATATGCTACTAATATTACTACTACCGATGCTAACGTAGGTTCTTTCGTCTTTAATGCCGGTGGAACAAATATAGTAAGCGGTACAGTCGGTGGACAGCAAGGTAATAAGTTTAATGCTGTAGCATTAGAGAACGGTACTACTGTTAAGTTCTTAGGTAATGCAACATTTAACGGTAACACTACAATTGCAGCTAATTCTACCTTACAAATCGGTGGTAACTATACTGCAGACTGTGTTGCATCTGCCGATGGTACCGGTATAGTAGAATTCGTTAACACCGGTCCTATTACCGTAACATTAAACAAACAAGCTGCACCTGTTAATGCTTTAAAACAAATAACGGTTTCTGGTCCCGGTAACGTAGTGATTAATGAGATAGGTAATGCAGGTAATCATCATGGTGCCGTGACTGATACGATTGCTTTTGAAAATTCAAGTTTAGGTGCAGTTGTATTCTTACCTAGAGGCATTCCATTCAATGATGCAGGCAACACAATGCCTTTAACAATTAAAAGTACCGTAGGTAATAAAACAGCTAAAGGTTTTGATGTTCCTAGCGTGGTTGTTTTAGGTGTTGATAGTGTCATCGCTGACGGTCAAGTAATCGGTGATCAAAATAATATCGTAGATCTAGGTCTTGGAAGCGATAACGGCATAATCGTTAATGCTACTACATTATATGCAGGTATCAGTACTATAAACAATAATCAAGGTACTGTCACACTTAGCGGTGGTGTTCCTAATACCCCTGGTACAGTTTATGGCTTAGGCACAGGTATTGGCGCTTCAAAGTTCAAGCAAGTAACGTTTACTACAGACTATAACAACTTAGGTAATATTATTGCAACTAACGCAACAATTAATGACGGTGTCACTGTTACTACAGGCGGTATAGCCGGAATAGGTTTTGACGGTAAAATTACTCTTGGAAGTGTTAACGGTAACGGTAATGTAAGATTTGCTGACGGTATATTGTCTAATTCTACAAGTATTATTGGTACTACTAAAGCTAATAATGGTACTGTAACTTATTTAGGTAATGCATTCGTCGGTAATATAGGTAATTCAGATACTCCTGTAGCGTCTGTTAGATTTACAGGTAGTGATAGTGGTGCAGGATTACAAGGAAATATTTATTCACAAGTCATAGACTTTGGTACTTATAACTTAGGTATTGTAAATTCTAATATAATTTTAGGCGGCGGTACTACTGCTATTAACGGTAAAATCGATCTTGTTACAAATACTTTAACATTTGCAAGTGGTACTTCAACATGGGGCAACAATACTTCTATTGAAACTACTTTAACATTAGCAAACGGTAATATAGGTCACATCGTTATCTTGGAAGGTGCGCAAGTTAATACAACAACAACCACAGGAACTACAACCATTAAAGTACAAGATAATGCCAATGCAAATTTCAGTGGTACACAAACTTATACTTTAATCCAAGGTGGTGCTAGATTTAACGGTACTTTAGGAGGTCCCAACTTTGCTGTAACCGGAAGTAATCGTTTCGTAAATTACGGTTTAATACGTGCTGCTAACCAAGATTATGTAATAACACGTACTAACAATGCAGAAAACGTAGTTACTAATGATATCGCAAATAGTCCGTTTGGAGGTGCACCGGGTGTAGGTCAGAACATTACAACATTTGTAAATGCAACTAATACTGCAGCATATAATAATCTTCTTTTAGCTAAAAATAGTGCTAATTCTGCTAACTTTGTTGGAGCTATCGTTACCGATACAAGTGCGGCCATAACTAATGTACAATTAGATTTAGCTAAAGATATCCAAGCTCAACTTGGTAACAGATTAGGTGCTCTTAGATATTTAGGTACTCCTGAAACTGCTGAAATGGCTGGACCTGAAGCTGGAGCAATATCGGCTGCGGTTGCTGCAGGTGACGAGGCTATGGATAATGTAGCTTACGGTATATGGGCAAAACCTTTCTATACTGATGCACATCAAAGTAAGAAAGGTGGTTTAGCTGGTTATAAAGCTAAAACCACCGGTGTCGTAATCGGTTTAGATACGCTAGCTAACGATAATTTAATGATCGGTGCTGCTATCGGTATCACTAAAACTGATATAAAACATCAAGATTATAAGAAAGGTGATAAAACCGACGTTAACGGTTTCTCATTCTCTCTATATGGTGCCCAGCAGCTTGTTAAGAACTTCTTTGCTCAAGGTAGTGCAATATTTAGCTTAAACCAAGTGAAGAACAAAAGTCAGCGTTACTTCTTCGATGCTAACGGTAATATGAGCAAGCAAATTGCTGCCGGTCATTACGATAACATGACATTTGGTGGTAACTTAACAGTCGGTTATGATTACAATGCAATGCAAGGTGTGTTAGTAACTCCAATGGCAGGACTTAGCTACTTAAAGTCTTCTGACGAAAACTACAAAGAAACCGGTACAACAGTTGCAAACAAGCAAGTTAACAGCAAATTTAGCGATAGAACCGATTTAATAGTAGGTGCTAAAGTAGCCGGCAGTACTATGAACATAACTGATCTTGCGGTATATCCGGAAGTTCACGCTTTTGTGGTTCACAAAGTAACCGGTAGATTATCTAAAACTCAGTCTGTATTAGACGGACAAGTTACTCCGTGTATCAGCCAGCCTGACAGAACCACTAAAACATCTTATAATTTAGGTTTAAGTGCAAGCATAAGATCTGATGCTAAGATGGAGTACGGAATCGGTTACGATGCTCAGATTTCAAGTAAATATACTGCACATCAAGGTACTCTAAAAGTCCGTGTAAACTTCTAATCGCTCCCGATTAGCAAGTTTATAAGTTCCTCCAGAAAAAAAGCCCTCTTTGAAAAAAGGGGGCTTCGTTTGTTCTTTCTTCCCGCCTACATGCCTTGTTGCATGGCTCAAAACCTATTACATCCCCGCGTAGGCAGGGATCCAGAAAAAAGCGAGATAAATCGAGCTTTTAATTTTACAAACTTATTGTGTATAATCTTTAAATTACTGGAGTCCCGCTTTCGTGGGAAGGACATAAACGAGCCATACAACAACCCTCCGCCTATTCGAGAATTACATCACCTACTTTTCCCCCCGTGCAATACCTTCACTAACCTCAAATTTTATTGACTTCTAGTCGAAAAGATATAAATTTTTACAGCTAAGAATTTAAAATTAATAAATATTATGAAAAAAATATATATTAGTGATTATTATGCTTCTAATAAGCGGAAGTATATTTGCTCAAAGCCAAATATCCAATTTCGTTGTACCGGTTAGCTATTTTATAAATCATGTATCCCAATTGGAAAAACTTAAAGGAAAATCTTAATAAATATAAGCAATCTAGTGTAGTGGGGGTAAGCTGTATGGGTAAAACACAGCTTGCTAGAATGTACGCTTATGAAAATAAAGATAACTATAACATAATTTGGTTGATTGATTGTAATCTAAATATAGAGCCGCAATTACTCAAATTATCTAAAACTATTAATACCGAGGTAAAATTACCGGTGATTTCAGAAGATATGGCAGTGATGAAGAAAGATTTAATGGTTTATTTAGTAAGTAAAGATAAATGGTTATTGGTGTTTGAGAATTTAAAAATAGGCGAGAATAAGTATTAATTGGGAGTATAAAGGTAATATTATATTTTGTACCCAAGACGATGAATTATTATCTAACATAGTCAAAGCAAACGCTTTCACTAAGCCGGAAGCTGCATTACTTGCAAAAAATATATTGGAAAATAAAAATCTGGAATTAATAAATTGTTTGACTCAAGCATTTGGAGGTTATCCGATTCTCATAGTGCAAGGAGCACAAATATTAAATCAAATACAAGGTTTAAACTTAGAGAAATACAAGAAAAAGATAAAAGCCTCTAAGGATAAAATTGAGCTAAATATAAAACTTGTTAGCAATGAATTAAAGCCTAGTGCCAAGAGATTACTAGATGGGATAGCATTGCTTAATAATCAAAGTGTTTCAAAAGAATTATTAAATTCTATTACTGAAGATAAGCATAGTCTAGATGATGATATTTATCAGTTTTCTAAATTTGCTTTGATCTCTAATATTGAACCTAATGAAGTTAATCCGATATTTGAAATGCATGATGGAAAAAATATTACAAATAAATAGAGATAAAGGAAATAAAGAATATCTTAAACGTAGTGTTACTAATCTTTTAAATTCTATACCTAAAAGTTTAGTAAAGGGGCGTATTTTTAGAAATGCTAAAACTATACCGGATTAATTACAAAAAATGCAGAAAAATACGATATATCAATATATAAAATTTTAGAGTTATAAATTTATTAATACAATATGCTAATTCTTCCGATTTATATAACTCAAAAAATTAGTAAAGTGGTTTGATAAAAACGATCAAAAAGGTAAATTTAAATTATGGACAATGAATAATGAAGAAAAATTTTCTTATGCTGCATATTTAGGATGCATAGGGTGGTATTATAGAACTTGGTCAAATCCTAAAAAAGCAATTGAATAGATACGCAAGCTAAGCAGGTATTTGATGAAGTGAAAGTATATGATTCCATAAAATGTGATGTAGTTTTCGGTTCGGCTATATCCAATATTCAGCTAGGAAATCTAGAAGAAGCAGAAAAAAATATCCAAATGATGGAAGATATGTTCAATCAAAATCTAGTAGATCAAACTGACATAGCAACTATATATTATGCAAAAGCTAAATTATTTAATATCTAAGGTAAAAATTGTGAAGCATGAAGAAGAATTGACGATACTATAAATGCTTGTATCGAAAACGGGATGAAACCTCAAGATTTATTTCTTACCGGTTCATATCTCATTAAATTAGATGTATTAAATAATCTTAAGAAATATAAGGCAGCTCTTTCTTTATTAGAATAAGTATATGATATGAATAAGTCGAGTAAAAAAGAGACAAATCAAGTATTTGGACGAATTTTTACCCAAAAATCAAGAGCAAAACTAGGTTTAGGTGATGTTACCGAAGCTCTAGAATAAAAAAGCTAAAGCAATTTTTCTTAATGATCCAACTAGACCTAACAAAGAGATTATTATATCACCGGATATAGATTTGGCAAAAACGTTTGTTGCTGAAGGGGATGCACTAGTGTTACTTAATCAAAATGAGGAGGCGGTAGATGCTTATGCTACTGCTGAAAATATATATTGGAATAATTATAAAGAAAATATGAAAAATGTGTATGAAATAAGTAATATGTATTTTGCAGAGTTGTACTTTACCTAAGAAATTTTGGTATGAAAAATTCCGTAATAATCAGATAGAACAATTCGGTGCTGATCATCCGAATAGTATTAAAATTTTAAACCTTAAATGTGATGGTGCAAATTAGCTAGAATTTTTTCTGATTAGTGCAATAAAAAAACCGGACGCGGTAAGAATAATTCCAAGCCAAATAAAGCTTATCATTGGCTTGTAATATATTTTAGCATGGATTATATCGTCGTCTATATTACTTAAAACTGCGTAAAGATCATATAATAAGTAAGAGTATATATCACTTTCTTGCGATAAACTCTTTTCAACGATATAAAGTCTATTTTCCGGCTTTAATATAGTTATATTACGGCTATTATCCTCAAGCCAAAATTCAGCGATTTGTCTATAATAATTTTTACCTTGAGCAAACTTAATATTTTGCAATGTTACTTTAAATTCGTTAAATGTTTTACTTGTTCCTACTCTGCCGGTAAAATCCATTTCACTTTGTAATAATGTATTCATAGTAATACTAAAACTAATTAGTGCAAAACCAAAATGCCCAAGGATCATACTAGCGTTACTTGCTTTAAGTCTATTTCTACAATAATTAGTTTTAACCAAAAGATAATGAATATTATGAAGCATAAGAAATATAGATGCGATTATAGTTAAAATCGATATAACACTAAATGTTACTTTTAATGATATTAAATAAGTAATTATTAGAGATAATATTAGAATTATAATATGTTTTTTAATAGAGCTTCTGGTAGTAAATAATCCTATGGTACCAAGAATAGGGATAACGAATATAATAAAATTATTAACAAAAAATGTTTCACTAATAATAATAGATTTATCGTCGAATAAAGAGTAAATTGGCGGATAAAGTGTGGCAGCTATTAGCACAATAAGGCTAAGAAGGAGGAATATATTACCAAGGAGTATGGAGTTTCCACAATTCGTCATTGCAAAGCTACGAAAGTGGCTGTGGCAATCTCGGTTAGTTTCCTGAGATTGCTTCGTCAATGCTAATGCATTTCCTCGCAATGATGTGGTAGTATACCACCCAATACTACCAATCCCCATAATCAAAAATATCCCAAGCAAGTATATTCGTCTCTCAGGTGAGAATGCAAAAGAGTGAATTGAGGTAATAAAACCGGAACGTACTAAAAAAGCACTAAATATTACTAATAAAAAAGTAATGATGGATAAAATTACTGTCCAGTTTTGCATACGTCTGGTTTTTGTTGTTACAATTATAGAATGATGGAGCATAATTCCGGATAACCAAGGAAATAGTGAAATATTTTCTACCGGATCAAAAAACCAAAATCCGCCCCAGCCGAGTTCTCTATATGCCCACCAAGAACCAAGGCTAATTCCTATGGTAGTAAATAAGATACCGATATTGGAAAATGTTTTGAGAAGTCTTATGTCATTAATGGATTCCGGCTTTCGCGGGAATGACATAAGTGGGTATGAGAATGACATAGAAGCACAAACAATAGTAAACGGTACTACATAGCTAACATAGCCTAAATAAAGCAGAGGAGGATGGATGCTCAAAGCAATATCTTGTAGCATTGGGTTTAAGCCTAACCCTTCTTTAGGAACGAAAGAAAACACGTTAAAAGGATTGGAGGTAAAGTAAATAAAGCTGCTAAAAAATAATTGTATGGCTGATAGAATAATAATAGATAACAATTTAAGACGGTTATCTTTAAGTAAAAATATATAACAGCAACTAACGATTTGTAATAAACAAAACCATAATAACATTGAGCCTTCGTGGCTCGACCAACTACCGGCTATTTTATATATTAAAGGTTTTAAAGTACTGGAATTTAAGAAAACATTTTGTAGTGAAAAGTCAGAGATAATAAAAGAATAGACTAGGGTAAAAAAGGCAAGTATAGTACATGAGGCAGCTATGTAGAAGGGGCAAGTAATGAGGTAGTTGTCATTCCCACGAAAGCGGCAATCCAGTCTATAAAATAGAGATTTTTTATGGATTCCCGCTTTCGCAGGAATGACATAAAAGACAAAAGACAAACCGATAACCGACAAGTACATCGTTGTTAGTAGTAAAAAATTACCGATTTCACTCACTGCTTATTGTTGCCTCGGTAGTAGGTAATACGGTAATTTTTACACTATCAATCTTATTGGCAATTTTCTTTAAAATAATTACCTTTAAATTAAATATTTCAATTACTTCCCCTTGATTTGGAATTCTAGCAATTTTATGGATTATTAATCCTGCTATAGTGTTTGCATCTTCATCCGATAAATTCCAATCAAGTTCTCGGTTAATATCTCTAATAGTCGTAGTTCCTTTTATAATGAACTCGGTATTAGACTTCTTAATAATTTCATTATTAAGTCTATCATGTTCATCAGTAATGGGTCCTACGATTTCTTCTATAACATCTTCAAGAGTAATAATACCTAGTAGAGTACCATACTCATCTACAACACAAGCAAAATGATTATTACGTTCTCTAAATGCATGTAGCTGGTCTACTACAAGTGCATTCTCAGGGATAAACCAAGGTGGAGTTAGAAGTTTATTAATATCAACTTTTTTTGCATCATTATTATTTTCGTATAATGCTTTAAGCAAATCTTTGAGATTGAGAATCCCTATTATATTATCTCTATTATCTTGCCACAAAGGTATACGTGTATGAGCACCCGATAATAAAGTTTTAATTATCACTTCATGAGGTAGGTCGATATTAAGGGCTATAATACTACTTCTGTGAGTCATAATTTCCGATACCGTCATATTACGTATATCTAATATCCCGCCGAGCATATTACGATCAGATTTATAAACTCCGCCTTCTTGATGGTAATGCTCAATCACGCCTCTTACTTCTTCCGTTCCTGATATTTGAGGATTTAAATTAATACGAAATATGAAGCAAAATATTTTTGTAATGTAATCAAGAGCAATATTAATAGGTTTGAAAAGCTTTAAAAATATTACGATAGTTGAAGCCATTTTTAATGCTAATTGTTCAGGTTTAGCAACGGCTATTGCTTTCGGTACTACTTCGGCAAAAACAATAATTATAAAAGCCATAACGCCGGAAGCAACAATGGGTCCATTATCTCCAAGAAAGCTAATAAAGAGAGTAGTAGCAATAGTGGTACAAACAGTATTGATTAAACTATTACCTATTAATAAAGTTCCTATGACCTTTTCTTTTTTCTTAAGAACCTCTAAAATTGTTTTAGCACGCTTATTACCGGCGATTTTAAGCTTATGAATCTTCCCTGGGGAAGAAGCGGTAATAGCAGTTTCGGTAGCGGCAAATAAAGCAGATAAGGCGATCATTATTATAATAACGATCACAAGTATGGTAGTCATTCTTTGTTAAAATATAAATTAACTATAAATAATTATATTAGTAATTATAGATTTTGCCTAATGTTTTTTTGTTATCAACGACTCCTTTCAGTATCTTTTGTTTTTCGGCTGTTAATAAGATTGTGAAATTTGTTATTTGTCGATGATGTCTTGCGTGATTCGTGTCCAATCGTTATTGCTTGTTGCTGTATTAATAATGTATTAGCTTGAGCTTGCCTTAAATTTATACCTTGGTCTTTAGATTCTTCAGTAGTTAGAATTTTTTGCCCTTTAGAGAGTTTGATCGCACTATCGCATACGAAAACTCCGCAATCATATACATTTGCTTGTTGCTTGGTATTTAGGTCTGTTATTTTTGCATCGGGATAAATTTCGGTAATATATTCTGTTACTTTTGGTTGAGATTCCAATGGCTCACCATAGGGATCATTATACATAAAGTTTATATTACCTTTATCATCTTTACTAGCCATTAAGAGTAACCAATGTTTATGTCCTGTATTTAGTGGTATAATTGCAGGCTTATTATCTAGTATTAAATCCTCTACTGTAACACGAAGAGTATCTTTTAGTATTTCCGGCTCTTCTAAAGAGGCATGATGAAATATAGAGAACATATTCTTATCTATATTTGCTTCCAATATATTTTTTATATCATCTTCAGTGTATAAATAAGTAGGTTGTTTTATATTTCCTGTATTATAAACACCAACTTGATCTTCAGTATTTATAACCAGTGATGATTTTTTTTCAGGTATCTGCTGTTTTGGTTCTATTACTGGTTTAGCTAATTGTTGTTCTGCTTTTAGAGATTCCTTATACATTTCCTGTGGAATTCCTAATTTTTCCCATGGTTTTTGATTATTAGCGGGAGCTTGCTGTTGCGGTGGATTTATAGAAGATGCAACAGTGGTTAGTGGTTCTTCTGTTATTGTTGGCTTTGCTTCCGTAGTTGGAGTTGTTGATTCGTGAGTTTTAGGTTCTTCTTTTTTGCCGAATATTGCTTCTTTAAAACTAGTTATTATATCTTTAAAATAGTTAAAAATTCTTTTAAAAAAACCTTGCGGTTGTGGTTGGTTTGCTTTTGGAGGTTCATATGATATTGTTTGTTCTACTTGTATATCCTTAGGTCTATCATTCATAACTTTCTTTGTATTAATAAAATTAAAGTCAATAGGATTTACATCAGTTTTACCTAAATCTTTTTGAAATTGCCTAGATATTTGTGATACATATTTTTTTAAGTTTTCAGCAGCATTATTTGCATCTTTTAAGATTTCATTAATTTCGAGTTTCAATCCGTAAATTTGATCTTCAGAGGTAATACCGAATTTAGCAGTGATAAGATTTGTTGCTTCGTCTGCAGAAAGAGGCCAAGTTTCTATAATCACTCTACCGCCTTGATTTTTAGCGTTTTTTATTATTTTATCTAGCGTTTCTTTATCAGGTATTGTACCGGAAAGTAATTGATCAACTTTACGATCAGATACAAGATTGTTAAAAACAGATGTTACTAAACTTATATCTGTAATTGTAGTGGCTTTATCTTTTGGTACTATACCATCGGCTATAGATAAATTTTGATCTGCTTCATTTGTAAAAAAAACATGATCAACTTTTTTCATAATTTGCTTCCAATAAGCTTCTAGTGCAGAATTTTGGGGTAATGAATTATATTGATCAAAAGTAATAGTAGTTTTTATATTTAAATTTCGTAAATTAATTAAATCTTGTACCTTAAAAATGGGTTGTATATTATTGTTATTAAGTTGAATATTAAAAATCGGTGTTTTGCCCTTTTTGTGGGATTCTTGTAAGATCTCCGAAAAAATACGTTCTTTATCGGGTATATGTGATGCTTTATTAACTTCTAGCCGGATAATAGGCAGTTTATTTTGAGTTTCCTGCTTGTTTATTTTCTCTAATATCCGATCTTCATCTCCAAGTAACAGAGTAAATATAATAGGCGCAGCCATTACTAACCTTTATTAAAAGAATGTTGGGGTCTGTGAAAATTTCTAATTGATTTGCTATTTTAAGATATTTTTGAGCAAAAATTATAAGGTTTTTGAAGGAATAGTTATTCATATTGCAAAAAAATCTTATAATTTGCAGCAAAAAAGAGCCAAAATTAAATCTTTTTAGAAATCTTCACAGAATCTACATATAATTATTAGAATTTTTGAGCTTTAAATCAAGCTATATTTAATAATCTGTGCTTTAGCTTATATAATTTATCCATTTTATGTGCTAATGCATGGTTATGTGTTACCATAATAATTGCGGTATTTTGTTCTTTTGCTACTTTTAAAAATAAATTAAATACTTCATTTGTAGTTTTGGGATCTAAATTACCTGTCGGTTCATCTGCTAAAATAATTTTCGGCTTATTAATTAAGCTCCGAGCTATAGCGACCCGTTGTTGTTCTCCTCCCGATAATTCTCCAGGCATATTATAGAGTTTTTTCCCAAGCCCTAAATCATCTAATATCTTTGTTGCATCTTCTATTGCTTCTTTTTGATCAAGACCACTAATAAGCCTTGGCATAATAACATTTTCAAGAGCGGTAAAATCTTTAAGTAAGTGATGTTGTTGATAGATAAAACCTAAATAATGAAGACGAATTAGATGATATTTTTGATACTTGCTATTTGGTATGATGACTTGACCTTTTGTAGGTTTATCAAGCAAGCCGGCAATATGTAGTAAAGTTGATTTGCCGCTACCTGAAGAACCTATTATAGCGATTAATTCACCTTCATTAACCGTTAGATTAAGATCATCTAGTACTCTAACAATAGTTTTGCCTTGGCTGTAATGTTTTGAGATATTTTTTAAAATGAGGACTGTATTATTCATATCTTAGGGCATCCACGGGATTTAATTTTGAGGCTCTATAAGAAGGATAAATTGTCGCAAGAAAACACAATATTATAGATAAAGAGGTAATTAAAATAATATCCTCAGCTCTTACTTTTGAAGGTAAACTATAAAGAAAATAAATAGCTGCCTCGAAAATTTTAGTACCGGTTATACGCTCCAAATAATTCTTGATAGTTTGAATATTATAAGAAAAGGTAACACCAAGGATTACACCTAGTGTTGTGCCAAGTAATCCTATAAACATTCCGTTATAGATAAAAATAAGCATTATTTGCTTAGTGCTTGCTCCCATAGTTCTAAGAATTGCAATATCTGAAGTTTTATCTTTAACAAGCATAAATAAGCTTGAAATAATATTAAATGCGGCAACCGTAATAATTAAAGATAGAATAGTAAACATAGCCGTACGCTCAACAGCAAGAGCACTTAAAAATTGTGAATTTAAGGTTTGCCAATTAAATACATATAGGGTTGGACCTAAGAGTGATTGTATTTTATGTGAATATGTGAGAGCTTTATCGGGATCTAGACTATTAATTTCGATTAAATTAATATCGTTGCCGAGAGATAAGAAATTTTGTGCTGCGGTAAGCGGCATTAATATCGTTGTCAAATCATAATCATACATACCGCTATTGAAAATTGCTATAACTTTAAATTCTTTTGATCTTGGCATACTGCCAAAGGTGGTAGAAACTGAATTCGGTGAAATTAATCTAATCTTATCCCCAACGGTTACGCCTAAATTGCTTGCTAATTGTTCTCCGAGTGCTATTACGTTTTTGCCGTGAAAATTATCAAAACTACCAAAATTTACATTTTTAAAAATTTCATTTCTTACACTTAGATCCTTTAATTTCATACCTTTAACAAGCACACCGCTATTATTACTTTTACCAAGAGCCAAAGCTTGACCGTGAGCAATGAATGTTACATGTTTTATATAATCTTGTTTTAGGAGTTTGGCTTTAATCTCTTCATAGTTATCAATACTACCACCTTGCCGATTTATCACTATATCCCCATTTAAGCCGATAATATTTTTAGTAAGCTCTATATGAAAACCGTTCATAACGGACATGACTACTATCAATGCTGCAACGCCGATCATGACGCCCACTAAAGAAAAGGCAGAAATAATAGAAACAAACTTTTCGTTTTTCTTAGCTCTAAAATATCTGAAAGCTATCTTGAAGATAAAATTGTTATTGATCATTTGTTTATTTTTTCTTACATCCGTTTCTAGGTTATTCCTGTGTGAATTAGCTTTTGTGTCATTGTGAACAGCCGTAGGCTGTGTGGCAATCTTATGAAATAATAACAAATGCCTGAGATTGTTTCGTCAACACTTACAGTTTTTCCTCGCAATGACGACACAATTGATGACATAAAGACATCTACACGTTACTAGAAATCTCAAAGACTTTAGCATACTTAAATAATTTAGGTAATGTTACTAACCCAAATAGTGTAACACTGGATATAGTAATGCCAAGAGGAGTAAAAGTACCGTTATATAAAAATCCTACTAATTGCAGCCCAAATGCCGTTAAAATCAATCTAGCCACAGTGAAAATAGCCGTCATACGAGCTTCACCGTCCGGAATAGCTTCTAAAAGCAATGGCCATAATATGTTAATCGGATATATCACGCCAAGAGATAATAATAAAGTAACTATTGTTATGGTTAAAGGATTATTAATATTATATACAACTAATATGCTATTGCCTAGTAGGAATAGTATTATAAATATAACTCCAAAATATAAACAATTTTTAATACCGAATTTTTTAAAGCAATAACCGCTTGAAAAGCTCATAATTGAGAATAGAGCTGCCATTGCTCCTTGATAAAATCCGAAATATTCTAAAGTTACACCTAAATCTTGCATATATAAAATAGGAGCAATCCCAATAAATATCCAATATCCTTGTGCAAGAAATATCATTGTAAGTATATAATATATAGCTTTTGGCGATTTGAAGATAGGTATATATTCTTTTAAAGAAGTACGTATTTTTTTATTAACTTCTCTTTTTGGCATAAATAATATACCAAGAATTAGGCTGATCAAACCTACTATAAGCAACAAAACAAAATTGCCACGCCAGCCCCAAAATAAATTGACATAGCTACCTACAACTGGTGCTATTGCCATAGAAAGGGCAATAGTGCCGTTTACAATGCCCATGAATCTTTGCTGTTCTTGTACCGAATAAATATCGGCAAGAACAATATATACTAGTACTGCAACCGATGATATCCCGCATCCTTGCAAAAATCTTCCAAATAATATCGCTGCACAATTATTTGCAAATACACAAAATAAAATACCAAGATTAAAAATCAGTAAACCGAGTATAATAATCGGTCTGCGTCCGTACCTATCTCCTAAATTACCGACTATAAGCGAAGTAATACAATAAGCAGTTAGATTAACACCAAGTAGTAACTCTGTCATAAAAGTTGAAAGGTTGAATGTATCTTGTATTTCAGGAAGACTTGGAATTAATAAATCTATTTCCGCTCCAGCGAGTATTCCATGATGATTACGGTAATAATTAATTGTTAGTTTGAGGTTATTTTAGCAAAGTATTATTGAAGCCGAAAGCCTTGCGCGATGTCATCCCTGCGAGGCATTGTTGCATAGATACCAAGTCGTCATTGCGAGCGAACGTTAGTGAGCATGGCAATCTCAGGAATTCTTCCCAAGATTGCTTCATCAATTTACTATTGTAAATTTTCTCGCAATGATGGAAAAACCGATCCACGCAACAACATTTTTGCGGGAATGACATAAATAAGGACGCAGGAATGGCAGCAAAGCCACACAACAAATTAGCTTTCTATATTCTTATAGCTTACAATAATTAGTGTATTGTTTTACTAAAGAAAGAATAAATGAATACTTATGCTCGTCTAGCAATTTTTATTTATCAGGAGTATATACATGATACGATAACAGGAAGACTAAAAGGAAGTGCAAGCAGAAACTTTTAGTAATATATGTTAATAATAATGATTTCTAAGATGTGGGACTATTAACAAAATAAATTTTAAAGCTAATTAAATTTATTTTTACTGCAAATTATAAGGCTTTTTTAAAATAAGATTAACTATTCCTTCAAAACTCTTATTAATTTTCGCTAAAAATTCTTGTTAATTATCAATTAAAATTATTTTGTTCCCAGTCCCCTATCAATAATTTTAAAAATTAATTAAAATATTACTGATTAATTCCTAAAGCTTGTTTTTGAGTATCGGTAGTATTCTCCATTACCCACTTTTGAACATCAGGACTTAACATATTATACTGATCTGCTGTTAAACTAGCAACCCAAGCTTGTTGATCGTCAGTACTCATAGCTTGTATTTGGGTTGTTGTAACTGAAGTTGGGGCAGGCATTTGCATTGATGAAGCAAATACTGAGCTCGCGAAAGTTAGAATTAATAAAATCTTTAATAAATTTTTCATTTTGTAAACCTTTTTTGTTTTGTAATTACGATTATAACAAAGCTACGGCAGCTTTCAAGCTAAATTATATTAAACATTTAAATTTTTTATACTAAGGAACTTTTATTGTAATAAATATATCAATTATACACTTTATTGTCATTCCCGCGAAAGCGGGAATCTAGTAAAAAGCGTTCAGTCTCATACCGTGGCTTGACCACGGGAGCTTGTGTCACAGATTATGCCCTAAGATACCACGCTCAAGTCGTGGTATGACATTAAGGTTGACTGGATTCCTGCTTTCGCAGGAATGACATACCCCTTTATATTGTTAACTGCTCTCTGCAAATATTTCGATAAATTTCTGAGTTTTTAGATAAATCATTATGTGATCCTTCAGCGACTACTCCTCCTTTATCTATGACTAAAATATAATCAGCTGATTCTATACTACTAATGCGATGGGCAATTGATATAATAATGTTCCCTCTCATTATTTTTTTTATAGACTCTAGTAATTTCTGTTCGCTCATCGTATCTAAAGCACTCATTGCCTCATCAAGAAGCAAAATTTGCGGCATGCGTAGTAATGCTCTAGCAATAGCTATTCTTTGTTTCTGTCCTCCTGATAATCTAACCCCTCTTTCACCGATTTTAGCATTTATACCGTCATGAAGTTTAGCAGCAAATTCTTCTATTCCTGTAATTTTTAT
The DNA here is from genome assembly GCF_000283995.1 of Rickettsia philipii str. 364D. NCBI lineage: Bacteria > Pseudomonadati > Pseudomonadota > Alphaproteobacteria > Rickettsiales > Rickettsiaceae > Rickettsia > Rickettsia philipii. The sequence goes on along the minus strand of NC_016930.1, from coordinate 1,020,400 downwards.
TATCTCATTTATTTCGTCGTCGCTTGCTTCATTATTACCAAATATAATATTTGATTTTATAGTGCCGGAAAAAATGCTAGCCTCTTGAGGAACATAGGCAATTAATTTACGAATTTCAGCAGGATTTAAAAGAGTGATATCTTGATTGTTAATAAGGATAGTGCCGTTTTCTTGCCGGTAAAAACGCAGCAGTAACTGCATCACAGTACTTTTGCCTGAACCTGATCTACCTACAATACCAAGAAACTTATTGGCATTTATCTTCAAAGACATATTATTAATAATCCTTAAATTAGGTCTTGAATGATAGGTAAAATCAACATTTTTGAATTCTATCGAGATTGGATCGGAATTATTTAATTCTAAATAATTATTATGTGCTATAGGTGTCTTATCTATAATTGTAATTATTCTCTCAAGGGCTGTAACAGGTAAATGCATTTCGCTTAGTAGCTCAAAAATACCGCCACAGCTAACTCCGGCGATAATCGCATAATAAATAAACGAGATAATTTGTCCCGCAGATAAATGACCTTTCACTATATCTGAAGCTCCGATCCAAACGACTAAAGTAATCGCAAGAAATATAACGGCTATTGAAATCGCAAAGAATAAAGCACGAATTTTTAAACGGGTTTTGCAGTATATTAAATAGTTTTGTAATTTAGTGTCAAAATCGGCAATTTTGTTTATTTGATGGTTAAAAGCATAAATAGCTCTAATATTATTAAAAGTTTCATCAATATCCGATGCTAAAAGTGACTTAGATTCTAGAGCTTTTTTAGATAAAACCTTAACATGCTTGCCGAATTTAATTAAAGGAATTAATAAGATAGGAATGGTAATAATTACTATAGAAGCGAGTTTAAAGCTTTCAAAAAACATTAATGTAATGCCGCCAATTAGCATCACCGAATTGCGAATAAAAAAAGATAAGAAATTAACGATGAGAGTAGATATTTGATCTATATCATTTGTTAGGCGTGAAATTATATCGCCGATTTTTAGTTCTTCAAACTCTTCAATTTCATAATTAATTAAATTACTATAAGCTTCTTTTCTTATTTGATTAACTGCCTTTTCAGCAACATTATTGATAAAATATGAACGAAAAAAACTAGCAATACTTAAGATGATAATTAATAAACAAATATATAATATAGATTTATCAACCGATAAAATATGGTCTTTGCTCAAGCCTTTATCAACTAAATTTCTAAAAACACTACCGATTAGTAATAATGAAGCTGATACGCTAAGTAAAGAGATCATAACGATGATCAAATCTTTTTTATAGAACCTTAGATATTTAGCTAGTCTATATAAAAGTTTGATATCCATAAGAAAAAAATGTCATTGCGAACGACTGTAGGCGTTGTTGCATGGATGTCAAATCGTCATTGCAAGGAGCGAAGCGACATGGCAATCCAGAAAAATAACAAAAAAGTACTAATTTTAGCATTTTTTACTGGATTGCGTCGTCAATTATTTTGTAATTTTCTTCGCAATGATGATTTGGTAACCACACAACAATTCCACAATATGGGGCGAGTGACGGGATTCGAACCCGCGACCCTCAGAACCACAACCTGATGCTCTAACCAACTGAGCTACACCCGCCATAAATTAACAACATAAATTTAGATTATCAGAAGGAGTTAGTCAAGAATATTTATTGTATTAACATATATTATTTGACTTATATATTATAACTATATATAGTTACAACATGAATGAGTATATAAAACAAAGAAAGCTAAACAAAATCCTAAAGGATTCAGTTTCTCTGATTCATACTTTAATGACTAAGTGCGGTTGGGTTAAAGATAGGCAAAAAGGTAGCCATCAGATTTGGTACTTGCCCAAAGGAAATAGGTTATCTATTCACACTTTTGGAAATATGGAAAAAGAATATCAAGTTCGACCATTTTTAAACTTTGCAAAAGGAAATGAAGATGAAAACAAATGATACATTTGATGGGTTTACTATAGAACTTTTTAAAGATACGGATGGAGATTGGCTAGCAAGGTTTGAAGAGCTACCGAATGTATCAGCTTTTGGTAATTCGCCTGAAACAGCGCTGCAAGAATTACAACAAGCTTGGACTTTAATGAAAGAAAGTTATATAAGTCATAATCAATCTATCCCCTTAGCTCCGTCTAGGAAAGAGTATAGCGGACAGTTTAATGTTAGAGTAGATAAACGTGTGCATCGAGCTTTAGTACTTGAAGCACTTAGAGCAAAAATTAGTTTAAATGCTTTAGTATCTCAAAAATTAACTTTATCGGTAAAACAATGAAAAAAAAAGCAGTGATTTTATTAAGCGGTGGACCTGATTCTACTACGGTTCTTGAGATAGTTAGCAAAACGGATTATGAAATTTATGCTCTAAGTTTTAATTATCATAGACGCAATAGTCTGGAAGTCCAAAAAATCCAAGGATTAATTAAAGATTATAATGTAAAACAACATAGGGTTATTAATATTGATTTGCAGTCATTTATCGGTTCTGCATTGACTGATGATAATATAGATGTACCAAAATTTAAAAACACAGATCAATTACCAAGTGACATACCGGTTACTTATGTACCGGCACGTAATACAATATTTTTAAGCTACGCACTAGGAGTTGCTGAGGTTATAGGAGCTAGAGATATTTTTATTGGGGTACACACTAATGATTATACTAACTATCCTGATTGTCGTCCTGAATATATAAAATCTTTTGAAGCAATGGCAAATTTAGCAACTAGGGTAGGAGTAAATGGAGAAAAAATTACTATCCATGCTCCTTTAATAAATATGACCAAAGAGCAAATAATTAAAAAAGGGCTTGAGCTTGGAGTAGATTATAGTAAAACAATATCATGTTATGATCCAACAGAAGACGGTTTATCTTGTGGTCAATGTCTATCATGCATTGTACGACTTGATGCTTTTAAAAAGAATAATGTACAAGACCCGATTCAGTATGTATAATTATAGATATATACTCATAAATAAAATTAATAATAAAATAATATGAAGTAAATTTGTATACAAGGTGGAAACCGTTGTTCACCTTGTATACTCATTATTTAAAAATCTTCTGTATAATATAAATATTGCATATTCATATTATACAGAAAAATAGTTAGTATATATGATAAATAGAGGACATTTATATGCCCCTTTTCCTGTGCTTGATTTAAACGATATAGTTTTACGAGAGTTAGTCGCGGAGGATGCACAAGATTATTTTAATTATATGAGTAAGCCGGAAATGGCTATTTATATAACTGATAGCAATAGGCCTAAAGATGTAGAAGAAGCCGGAGAGGAAATACGTTATTGGTCTAGTTTATATAAAAATCATAGAAGTTTTTATTGGGGAATTGCCATTAAAGACGATAATAAATTAATAGGTACTGCCGGTTTTAATATAATAAATCTAGAGCATCATAGAGCAGAAATAAGTTATGATCTAGATCCTAATTTTTGGGGTCAAGGTATGATGTTAAAATCTATAAAGAATATTTTAAAATTTGCTGATTATATTGGTATTATAAGAGTACAAGCAACAGTAATTACTGATAATTTTCGTTCAATTAATCTTCTTGAGAGATGCGGTTTTGCTAGGGAAGGAATTCTTAAAAAATACGAAATAGTTGCAGATGAGCATAAAGATTATTATATATACGCAAGAGTACTATAGTAAGAATTGTTAAAATAAACATAAAAAAGAAAGTTAATGGTAGTAGAAGCTGATACAAAAGCATTGATTTGTTCGTTTTGTAGTAAAAAACAACATGAAGTAAAAAAACTGATAGCAGGTCCTGCAGTATTTATTTGTGATGAATGTATAGATTTATGTACAGATATTATGAAAGAAGAAAATAAAGTTGCTTTAAAGCAAATTACTTCTTCAATTCCAACGCCGCAAAAAATATGTGGCATTCTAAATGATTATGTAGTTGGGCAAGATCAAGCGAAAAAGATTTTAGCAGTAGCGGTTTATAACCATTATAAGAGGCTTGAATATGTACAATCCGGCAATAATGACGTTGAGCTTAATAAGTCGAATATCTTACTGATCGGTCCTACCGGTTCAGGAAAAACTGTACTTGCTCAAACGCTTGCTAAAATTTTAGACGTACCTTTTACTATGGCGGATGCTACTTCCTTAACGGAAGCCGGGTATGTCGGTGAAGATGTTGAGAATATATTACTACGTTTATTGATAGCATCTGAGTTTAATATAGCAAAAGCACAAAAAGGTATAATTTATATTGACGAGGTTGATAAAATTGCCCGTAAATCGGAGAATCCTTCTATTACACGGGATGTATCGGGTGAAGGAGTACAGCAGGCATTACTTAAAATTATGGAAGGAACAGTTGCTTCCGTGCCTCCTCAAGGCGGTAGGAAACACCCACAACAAGATTTCGTACAGTTAGATACTTCAAATATCTTATTTATTTGTGGTGGTGCTTTTATGGGGATTGATAGCATTATAACCTCAAGAACTAATCATAGTTCTATAGGCTTTGCAGCTAACGTAAATATAGATAAAGAGAAAAATAATAGTGAGATTCTTAAATCCCTAGAGATTGAGGATTTAACTAAATTCGGTTTAATTCCTGAATTTATCGGTAGATTACCTATCGTTACTACTTTAGATGAGTTAGACAAAGAAGCTTTAATTACAATTTTAACTAAGCCTAAGAACGCCATAGTAAAGCAATATCAGAAACAATTTGAGCTTGATGATGCTGAGCTTGTAATTGATGATTCAGCCTTAGAAACTATTGCCGAAAAAGCTCTAGCTAAAAAGACGGGAGCAAGAGGACTGCGTTCAATACTTGAGCATCTTTTGCTTGATAGTATGTATAAAGTTGCCGAGCTCAAAAAACAGCGTGTTACTATTACAAAAGAGGTAGTTAACGGCTTAGTCGAACCGATAATGACCTCTATCATTTCTACAAAATCAAACAAAAAACAACCGATTATTGCAGATATACCGGCGTAAATATTATTTCTTCTCTATGTCATTCCCGCGTAGGCGGGAATCCAGAAAAATAACTTCAATATTGATGTAAGAAGTGACACATGTGATAAAGTAAACCTATACAACACAAGTTTTTTATATGTTTTACTGGATTCCCGCCTACGCGGGAATGACATAAACAAGCCTGCAACAAGACCTACGACTGCTCACAATGATGGGTGGGTATCCACACAACAACGCTGGCTTGACCACAGGACAATACTAATTTAGTATAAAATTTATCCTAAACTAGTATTATAGCGGTTTAAATACCATTAAGAAAAAAATAATACTCAAACTGATAAATACCGGCCAGCCTAGGTAGAATCATAATTTAAATAATTTATAATATTTTTCCGGTAGGGGAATGCACGGTTTTAATGCTTCAAGTGCCATATTGCGTAGTGGAATTTGAATCCATACCACCAGAAGCCAACAACTACCGGCGATTATGTATCCGCTATAAGTTAAGGTAAGCCATAAATCAAAATAATTATAGCCAAGCATATTTACTAATATTATGCCGCTAACCGGTTGAATTATCACAGTTGGAGTAGTAAAAAGAAGATCAGCTATTGTAGTGCGAGTTGCATATGCCGTTGCATTCAAATCACCGGTTTTATTTGCCACCACATAAAAACGGCAGTACCAATTCCAGTACCAAATAAAGTGGTAGAGCTAATAATATGAATAGTTTTTATAAAAAGATAATCCATTATTTATCTCGTTCTATTGCCATGAATACTAAAGTAAGTAATATTACTGGAATATTTTTAAATATCGGCCAAGCGGATCTAGCCGCAATATTGGCTTAAGATATGTTAATAGTAGAGTATAAGCTAGTATTAATAAAATTTGTAAACTACATATCCTATTTATTTTATTTTTGATAATTAATAGAATGCTAAGAATAATATCTGTAAAGCAGCTTCCATATAATATGTAAGGTGCTATTTGTTTATCAAATCCTAGTGATATTATAATTTGCATACTAGCATCATAAACAAAAATGCTTGAAATAATTCCTGTCATTATCCAAAATAGTCCTAAGACAATTTTTATTATAGGTTTTAAAAAATAAAGCCTAGCGTGCCATATGGATTGTACGGTTAAAGTTTCGGTTGCAAAACCTTGTTGCAAGTTTCTAGGGATTATAGAAGTAAAATCGATAAAATCTTTTTTATCAGCAATATTAGGTTGAAGTAACATATTATACGCAGTAGAATTAATGGGTCCTATTTTTAGACAATCCCCTAATTTAGCTGCTATTTTAATGAATATTAAAGAAATTTTTATTAGTCTTCCATGACTCCAAGCCATCTTCTGAATCCAAGCAAGATATCCTTCATGTTCACTATGTCTGGTCCAACTATTTTTAATAATGTGTGGATTTTTCCTTCCCTTTCTATACAGTGAATAATTACTTTCGTTAAATCATCAATATGAATAGGTTGAAATTGTTGTAAACCATCACCTATTAAAGGAATAAAATACGGTAATGTTGCAAGAGCCCTAAATAGCGAGGTACCACCATAACAACCGCTTACAAGAGATGGTTGTAAAATTATCCAGTCTATATTTCTAATTTTTGTACATATTCTTCAGCTGCTTTTTTAGTTAAAGCATAAGCAGTGTTTTTTTCATCATCTATTCCAAGAGCTGAAATATGAATAATTCTTTGTACGTTAGTAAGGGTGCAAGCCTTAAATAGAGCCTTTTGATCATTGACATGAACATTGCCAATATTATTGCATGACTAGACGTTAACACACCTGATACATTAATAACTATATCTATGTTATTTAATCTATTTATCCAGCTTTGTGGTGTTAGGTCTATATTAAAATCACAGTATATCACTTCTGCAGTAGGGAATTTTTCCTGGTCGATTCAACATCTCTAACACAGCATATTACTTTATAATTATTCTTTAATCATTCAGTTGTAATATAATCAAGCCGTTAGCTCCTGTTACTAGTATTCTCATTATATATATAAACGATTCAGGTACTGACATTTTTTATATCATTAATCAGATCCTATTGCCAATAGAAGATAAAAAAGGATATGTTATGTCCACAACTATTGTTTTTTTTGTTAAAAACTTTTATAACCCAATCCTCTTCTCTCTTATCATACACTGGGGTTGCTCGTGTGTGACTTTAATGTTAAAATAATTAAAGATTATAAATGATTATATATAAAAGATTTGAATAAATATTAAGAGATGTTTATATTTTTAATATTTATTTAATTGAAATTATGAGTAATAAACTAGAAGTAATAATACAATATTATAATGATATATCAAATTTAGGCGTAAGATTATGGAAAACTACTACAGCACTTGCTAGTTTTAATTTAGGTGAGTAGAAAACAAGAATATCATTGATGCTATGCTAGATGATATAGGGGATATAAATTCATTAGATTTTAGTACCCTAGTTACTAAAGTCCAAGTGTTTTTAAAAAATAATTTAGATCAATCTGAACACTTGATTAAAGCAGCCAAAGAAATCGATGCTATGGCATATCCTCTGACGAGAGAATATTTTTCGCTATATAGCTAAAGCAATATTACTTACAAATACTTTAAATGCGCCTTCCTCGTATGAAAACGAGTTTAATATAGTAAAAAAAGCTCATTTAAATTTTGCAAATTATCTTAATTCATTAGAGCAAAGTCTTACTAGAATAGAAAAAGCTAGTGATAATTATAATGAAGATCACAAAATTGCTTCTTGGTTAACCGAAAAATCAGTTTTAGTTAGTAATCATTCAGGCAAAATAGCAATTACTTATGTTTCTCTTATAGTGGGTGTAATTGCTTTACGTTCATATGTAATTGACGAAAAGGATCCTTGGTATGAATTATGTGCTTTACCGACCACTAACCTTGCGATGCTACAAATTTTATTATCTTTCCCGGTACGGTCTTATCAAATAGACAAACTAAAGAGATGAATAATAATATGTTTCAAGCATTAGAAAATAACAATGACAATGCTGAAGATGTTAAATTTTTATTTGATCATACTCCAAGCTTTGCTAATGATGCCGTAAATACAACTGCGATTTGTTTTAGATATGCTGCTAATTTAGGGTTGCAGCCTATTGATTGATTAAATAATTATACTATTAATCGTATAATTGTATATACGGGTTTTATGATGGTATACAGTTGCAGGAGTAGTAGAAGAACAAAGTAAAGTTACAAATTTTATGCAAAATAAATTAATTAAATTTTTGCATGATAAAATTGTACCGGCTTTAATTGAGCATAAGCAATTTACAGCTGAAGAAATTAAACCATATTTTCAGTTACTATATAAACATTCCAAAACAGATAAGAATACGCAAATAAAACTTCAGGCAATATATAATAAACTTACCAATCAAGATATAGATTTTAACAATATTGAATCAGACATTAGTATCTATCATGGATGGAAGAGTACTGCTATATGTTCGGCAATAGCCACACTGATTTTGGAGTATATCTGTTTTTATTTTCGTAATCCAGCATTAGGATTTTATGAAGATCCAATGTTTTATGCATCAACTTCTGTTAAATTCATGCGTCTTGCTTCTTTATATTAGTATCAACATATTACGGCAATAAAGTTATAGAAAATATCACCAACAAAACATTAACTAATGATGTGTTTTTGCAAAAGTTTTACTATAATGATGCGGCAAGATTGACCGTAGCGATAGTACCTTTAATAATGTTTGAGTCTATTAAAGATTTAAAATTCTTAAGTCTTGCAACTTTAATAGATGTTTTAACAACTGTTATATCGGATTTCAATGTCGGCAAGGCAATTAGTAGTGTAGGCAAGAATATTGCCGAGAAAACCGCTACTACCCTTACTTGGCTTAATAAGGTTACCTCAGGCACAAACGATGATACAGTTATTGATATTGATCTTACAGAAGAAGTACCATGCTTAGAGGTTTTGTGGACACTGCTAATTGATTTGCTATTTTGCAGCAAAAAATAGCCAAAATTAAATCTTTTTAGAAATGTTCACAAAACCTCGATTAAGGTTGTAAAATTTACGTTATTTAATGTGCTCTTCCCATTTCAAATATAATTGAATCTTCAGAATTAAGTGTTGCATATATTAAAAAAGGCGAGATGACATAGGACTGCACTGCGCTATGCATAAAAGCTTGGTACATTATCAATCTCTAAAGTAAAGTTTTTGCTATATTCAAGAAGTTTTTGAGCAGCTTTTAAGTGTATCAAATAACCTGTAGTTGTATTAAAGTAACCACCATGACCTATCTTCTTTAAATACGGATTATTGTAAATATTATAAAATATTTTGTTTTTAGAATGTGACAAGGACAAATAAATTAAATCCCAGTCGGTAGGTAAATGTTTAAGCATTGTTAAAAATTTATTACGGAAATCGTCATTTAGTATAGCATCATCTTCTATTATTAGGGCATAAGGTATATTGTCTTTAACCATTTTAAGTCAAATTTCTCTATGGTTACAATAACAACCGAGTTCACCTGCCGTTAAAGTATGATTTAATATTTTGCTATCGGAATAATAATTTATATTTTCCGAAGGACAAAGTACAGTATAACCGTTATTAAGGGATATAAAGAGTAGGGTTATTTTTTACATCTAATCCGGTAAATCTTTTTCCCCCTGAATCTGTTATAGATAAATTATAACCGTCTACTGCACTAAACCTTTCATAGAATAAATTATTATTGTCGAATTGTTTACTAATATTGTTATATCTATCAGTGCTGCGTAGGTTTACTATAAAAATTTTAATATCTTTTTCTTCAAGTGGAGCAAGAACCTATTTGATAAGTTTTTAATAAAAAGTAATGATAAACAAATAATTATAATTGATATTATAAAAATAGTTTTTAATTTGTATTTAATAAAGGTAATTTTTTTCTTAATTATTAAATACAAATTAAAAACTTTTCTTTTACTGCGATGTAATTATTTTCTGAAGCCGGTATATATATCTTATAATATTTTTCATCATCTTTATCAACAGAAATAATATAAAATAATATAATTATATAAATCTTCTTCTGAATAATCTTTAGCAAATATTACTGAATTAGGGTTTACATCCCGCTTACTACTTTTTTATACAGCGACAATTTATGAAAAAATCGATTTTTCTTGCTATGCAGCCGTCGTTCTCAGGATCTTCTATACCGTTAGAGACTAAGAAACAAGCAAAATACGTTTTGTTCGGATTGTATTGTGAGCGTTTATTCAAGTACTGATGTCATTAGTACAATACATATAATATAAAGGTATTCTTATATAATTTGGATGATCTATATAATCAAAACCTATAGATATATCATAATTTTCTAGCTTTGGTCTAACCGATTCACCGGTAAAAAATATCTTTATACTATCTTTATTACTAATAGTTCTTTGACCAAAAACACTATCAATAATAAGGTCATAATTGTTATGATCTATAACAATTGTTCGTCTGTTTTCTTCAATGATTTCTTTTATCATCGGTAGCTCGTCTATTGTAAAGCCCGGCCACATATTAATAAAACGCACCCTTATAGCATGTTTGTTTTCTTTTTTAGGAGCTTTAATCTTATATGCTTACACATAGTAACAATATGGCTATACACATTATGGAAAGTTTTTTTAACATTTAAATTACCTATTACGAGAAAAATTTATTTATAATTTTTCTGCTATTTTTGGTGGATTTTCTGCTTCCACTTCAATAATCTCAGATTTAGAGGAAACGATTTGATAACGCTCTAAGGTAGCCGGCATGGCTTTATTCCCTGAATCAATACCGAGTTTTTGAATATTCTTTACTCTTGACATAAAATTACGATTAAACGAGGCAGCAAATTTATCGTAATTAGTAACCATGTTATGCAGGTTATTACCGATCTTTTGAGAATAATCTGCCATAGTACCGATGGAGCTTAATAGCTTTCTCACTTCTTCAATGATTACCTTATAATTTTCTGAGCGGCGATGATCGGTAATTTGAAATTTTGCAAATGATAGCATATTCATAAGTCCGCTAGGTCCTACCGGAAAGATATTACAGCCCCAAGCTTTTTGTAAAAATTCAGGGTCGGCTGCAATAACTTTCTCAACCGCTTGTTCAGTCGGCAAAAACATTAAAGTAATAACATTGTTAAAGCTCTGATCCTTTTTGTTTAGATTAGTTAAAATATTTGCGGCATATTCTTTATTCGCCAAAGATTTTAAATGGTAATTCATAGTTTTATTAAGACTCATGTTATTATCTTGCTCGTCTACAAGAAACTTTGAAGCTTTAGAATCAATAACCATTAAATTACCGGAAGGAAGAAAAATGAGCGCATCAGGTCTTAGCTTTCCGCTATCTAATGTAGTTAGACCGTATTGCATAATGAAATCTAAATTAGGACGTAAGCCCGAAGATTTTAAGATATTCTCAAGGGTAATCTCAGCAAGTAGCCCCGCCCCGATCGGAGAAAGTAGAGACTGTTTTATCAAATCAACCGTACCTTTTGATTGCTCTATATCTTTATTTAATGCTCCCACCATCGTAATTAACCGTTCAAACTCACTATTAAATTTTCCTGAAGCAGTAGCGATATTTTTCTCGGCTAGCTCTCTTGCAGCCGTGTTTTCCATTTTATGTATCGCTATTAATTGTTTAGACAAATCTTGACCTAAATCAAATAACGCAGCTTTAGCCGATGAAAATGACTCTTCTCGTATTTTTTCTGAATCCTTAATAGTCTGTGCTTGATATTCTATTTTACACTGCAATTGCTCAATTTTCTGTAAATATCCTATCTTTTCTTGATTTAATAATTGGTTGTTATTGCTAATTTCTAGATTCTGCTCTGATAAAAATTGTAGCTGTGTCCTTAAGGTTTGAGTTTTTACATAAAACCAAATTATTAGTGCTAATAAAATAAGTAGCGTAGTTATAATAGTGGGTAATAAATAAGGCATAGAATGAAGCAAAGTTTAATGTTAAATAATACTAAAGTACCGCATAATTTGCACTAATTATTTTGGCATTGCCTAGAAAAGGTTGATATAGTCATTGTGAGTTACTGCAGGTGTTGTTGCATGGCTCGTTTTATGTCATGCCTGCGCAGGTCTTGTTGTGTGGACCGAAAAACCCGTTCGGTGTTATGCCGTGGCTTGACCACGATATCCAAAAACACAACTTAAAATACTAAAATTTTAATGTTTTAAACTGGATCCCGTGATCAAGTCGCGGGATGACAATTAGGAAACTGGTCCACGCAACAAAGCATGCCCGCTTTCGTGGGAATGACATCGGAAGGCTAAACTATAAAATAACTTTTTCTAGGCAATGCTCAATTTCAATACTACAAGTAAGACTATTTCGATATTAACCTATAATATTTTTATAAACTTATAGAGATATTATAATGGATAGGTTATATAAAAAGCACGTTGAAGAATATCTAACAAATTATGGTAAGCTTGTATTTATAAGCGGAGCAAGGTACGTAGGAAAAACTATATCAAAACAAGTGATTAAGCCTAATCCTAATTCAATTTACCTAAATTGGGATTATCTAGAAGATAGAAATAAAATCTTAAACAAACACACCGAACTTTTTAAAAATCTACTTTCTACTATATCCGATAAGAAACCGTGCTTAATATTAGATGAAATTCATAAATATAAAGATTGGAAAAATCTTGTAAAAGGATTTTATGATAAATTCGGAGAAAATATTGAATTTATTATAACAGGTAGTGCCAAATTAAATATATATAAAAAAGGCGGTGATAGCCTAATGGGACGTTATATAAGTTTAACCGTGCATCCGTTATCGGTATCTGAAATAGCTAAAAATTTTGATAATGACATTGATTATATAAAAAGCCCCAAAAATATCACTATAGATGAATTTGAAGCTTTAATAAATTTTGGAGGATTTGCAGAAAGTTATTTAAAAGCAACTGCTAAGTTTCATAGAATATGGAGTAATCAAAGATTCGAGCAATTATTTAGAGAAGATGTAAGAAATACTGAAGACATCAACAATATTTGTGCGTTAGAATGACTTGCTAGCATTATAAATGAGCAAGCCGGCTCATTAATAAGCTATACAAACCTTGCTAACAAAGTTAGAGTTTCAGACCAAACAATAAGAAGATGGCTCTCTTTGCTAGAAAAGCATTATTATTGTTTTGCTATCAAACCTTGGTCTAAAAATGTTGTAAAAAGTTTGATAAAAGAGCCCCAAATTTACCTTTGGGATTGATCGCAAATAAAAGATATAGGAACGAGATTTGAAAATCTTGTAGCTTCTCACCTTTTAAAAGCCGTATATTTTTGGAACGAAACAGGGCTTGGTGATTTTGGTTTATACTATCTGCGTGATAAACAAAAACGTGCAGTCGATTTAGTAATAACAAAAGATAACCAACCGTGGATTTTAGTGGAAGCAAAAGTAAGTGACTCAACCGTTTCTTCAAGCTTAAAATATTTTCATGCATTACTTAACCCTGAGTTTAGTTTTCAAGTAATTCAAAATAAACAAGCTATTTCAGACTCTTGCTTTGATACACCGGGTTTATGGATAGTACCGGCTATTACTTTCTTATCTCAACTTGTTTGATATGAATTTTTGCAAAAAAGGTAATCTAGGCAAATGTAAATCATATGACTATTTCGTTGCTTATATCGAAATAGTCATTACCAATTCGACATTTAATGATAAGCTGTATCCTCGCACATACCACTAAATGTAGCTGAATTGACTATATGCACTTTATCTTCTAGCGGTCCGAGTGGCTGAGCCGGTTTTAACAATTCCGGTGTTAATATAAATTTAGTTTTTTTCTCGATATTCGATAAAAAAGGTAAATGTAAGCTATGAGGGCTGTATATTATTGCATATTTATCCCATTCTGGATATTGCCTATTTAGATTTCCTATAGGATCAGCGGGACCGTAAACCTCTATACTACCGAATTTATATTTTTTTAAAGGATATAATTCATTATCATAAAATACACTCTTCGGATACTTATTTCGAACCGCTAAATTAGTATATATAAATTTGTTTTGTTCTTTATGAAAAATGAAAATATCTAAACAAGCTTTTTTGCATATATTATAAACTCTCTTATAGGAAACAGTATAACCAAGTTGTTCAAATTGTGGTAATATTTGTTGCAAACGTATTTCGTCTTCATGCATAATGCCGATATCTAAATCATCGTCAAAAGGAATTATGCCTTGATGTCTAACGGCTCCAAGCAGAGTGCCGCCGTCTATCCAATAATTAATATTATTCTTACCAAGTAGCTCATGAGTGTCTTTCATTAACTGATAAAGGGCAATAGCTTTTTTCTCGCTAATCCTGTATTTTTTTACTTGTTCATCACTTAAGGTTACATATCGCCAATTATGTTCTAGTAGATAAGCATAACACAATATACCGACGAAAATAGTAAGGATTGAGCGTAAAATATTTTTAAAGGATAATATTGACTTTAATTTTATCACCTTGAATCTTAAATTACATTAATCTATATAAAACAACCGGTTATGACTTTTTTATCTCAATTTGTTTAAAAGTTTATTCTATCCTCTAAAGGACTAAAAGGCTGAGCCGGTTTTAACAATTCCGGCGTTAATATAAATTTAGTTTTTTTCTCGATATTCGATAAAAAAGGTAAATGTAAGCTATGAGGGCTGTATATTATTGCATATTTATCCCATTCTAGATATTGTCTATTCAAATTCTCTTTATATTCAGATGGCCCATATACTTCTATACTACCAAATTTATATTTTTTTAAAGGATATAGCTCATAATCATAAAAAAAATCATTTGGATATTTATTACGCATACTTTGATTAAAATGAACAAATTTATCATTTTCTTTATGAAATACGAAAATATCTAAGCATCTTTCTCCGCAAATTACATAAATTTTATTATGTTTAACACGATATCCTAATTGTTCAAATTGTGGTAATATTTGTTGCAAACGTATTTCGTCTTCATGCATAATGCCGATATCTAAATCATCGTCAAAAGGAATTATGCCTTGATGTCTAACGGCTCCAAGCAGAGTGCCGCCGTCTATCCAATAATTAATATTATTCTTACCAAGTAGCTCATGAGTGTCTTTCATTAACTGATAAAGGGCAATAGCTTTTTTCTCGCTAATCCTGTATTTTTTTACTTGTTCATCACTTAAGGTTACATATCGCCAATTATGTTCTAGTAGATAAGCATAACACAATATACCGACGAAAATAGTAAGGATTGAGCGTAAAATATTTTTAAAGGATAATATTGACTTTAATTTTATCACCTTGAATCTTAAATTACATTAATCTATATAAAACAACCGGTTATGACTTTTTTATCTCAATTTGTTTAAAAGTTTATTCTATCCTTTAAAGGACTAAAAGGCTGAGCCGGTTTTAACAATTCCGGCGTTAATATAAATCATTAATCTATATAAAACAACCGGTTATGACTTTTTTATCTCAATTTGTTTAAAAGTTTATTCTATCCTTTAAAGGACTAAAAGGCTGAGCCGGTTTTAACAATTCCGGCGTTAATATAAATCATTAATCTATATAAAACAACCGGTTATGACTTTTTTATCTCAATTTGTTTAAAAGTTTATTCTATCCTCTAAAGGACTAAAAGGCTGAGCCGGTTTTAACAATTCCGGCGTTAATATAAATTTAGTTTTTTTCTCGATATTCGATAAAAAAGGTAAATGTAAGCTATGAGGGCTGTATATTATTGCATATTTATCCCATTCTGGATATTGCCTATTTAGATTTCCTATAGGATCAGCGGGACCGTAAACCTCTATACTACCGAATTTATATTTTTTTAAAGGATATAATTCATTATCATAAAATACACTCTTCGGATACTTATTTCGAACCGCTAAATTAGTATATATAAATTTGTTTTGTTCTTTATGAAAAATGAAAATATCTAAACAAGCTTTTTTGCATATATTATAAGCTCTCTTATAGGAAACAGTATAACCAAGTTGTTCAAATTGTGGTAATATTTGTTGCAAACGTATTTCGTCTTCATGCATAATGCCGATATCTAAATCATCGTCAAAAGGAATTATGCCTTGATGTCTAACGGCTCCAAGCAGAGTGCCGCCGTCTATCCAATAATTAATATTATTCTTACCAAGTAGCTCATGAGTGTCTTTCATTAACTGATAAAGGGCAATAGCTTTTTTCTCGCTAATCCTGTATTTTTTTACTTGTTCATCACTTAAGGTTACATATCGCCAGTCATGTTCTAATATATAAACATAAAAAAATATCCCGGCAAATATAATTAATATTAAACCTATAATATTTTTAAAGGATAATATTGACTTTAATTTTATCATCTTTCATCTCAAATTGTATTTCTTCTGCCGATGTGACGTTTTTTAAATCTTCTGCTAATTCTGCAGATAATACTATGCCGCTAACTTCAAGCAATTTTATTGGAGCTTTTATAGATAGATTCTTCTCAGCTTTGAATTTTCTGACGATATCTAGTATTTCAAGCAGCCCTTCTGCTCCTTTTGCATTGATTTCATAATTTAAGTCACTGTAATTAACCCAGCTACCTTTAACATGAATAGAATTTTCACTATATAATATTTGGTATAATTCTTCGGTAATATGCGGCATGAAAGGTGCAAATAGTTTCAGTAACGTTTGCATAACATGATATAAAGTTAATATGCTACTATATTGTCCTTGTGGATTTTGGTGTTCCTCATCATAGCTTCTTGTTTTGCTTATTTCTAAATAATTATCACAAAATACCACCCAAAAGAATTTTTCCGTCAGATGCATAGCATTTGCATATTCGTAGTTTTGTAACTCATTTGTAGCTAGCTTAACTAATTCCACTAGCTTATTAACCATCCATTTATCAAACTCGTTAGTGATTTTTTCTTTAATATCGAGTAAACTCGCTTTTTTATCTTCACCTTTCAGTTTATCAAAATGTATAAAAACAAATTTAGCGGCACTCCATAGCTTGTTAACAAGCCTTTTGCCGTTTTTCATAACGTCTTCAGAATAGGCGGTATCAGCACCTAGCTTTGAATTTGCCGACCAATAACGTATCACGTCGGAACCATATTGTTCTAACAGTTTTTCAGGAACTAAAACATTGCCCTTAGATTTTGACATTTTACTTCGATCTTCAGCTAAACACCAACCGCTTATCATGATGTTTTTCCACGGCAAAGTATTTTGGTGTAAATGAGCTTTTAAAATAGTATAGAACGCCCAAGTTCTGATAATTTCATGTGCTTGAGGTCTTAAATCCATCGGAAATAATTTATCGTGCCTATCTTTATTAACAGCGAAATCGTCAGAAATTCCATGAGTAGAAAGTTGAGGCGAAACGGAACTTGTTGCCCAAGTATCCATTACGTCATAATCAGGTTCCACTTCTTCTTTACTATAACCCATAGGTAAATCTTTTAACGGATCGATAGGTAGTTGCGTAACATCGGCATATAAGATTTTTCCTTCCTCACCTACTCTTTTAGAGTACCAAACAGGGAAAGGTACACCAAAATAACGCTGCCTACTTATACACCAATCCCAACTAATGGCATTAATCCAATTCTCTAAACGAATCTTCATATTTTTAGGATGCCAATTTAACTCATTCGCTCTTTTAAGCAATGCTTCTTTATGTGATATAGTTTTAACGAACCATTGCGGTACAGTTAGTATCTCAAGAGGAGCACCTGACCTCTCGGCACATTTAACGGTATGAGTGATGTCTTCTTGTTTAATAAGCAACTCTTGTTCTTTTAAAATATCTATTATTTTTGTTCGAGCTTCTTTAATTTTCAACCCATCTATAGAAGTTTCATGTTGGCAGTCTATTGTACCTTTTTTAGTGATAATAGTTTTTAAAGGTAGATTATGTGTCTTCCACCAAGTAATATCTGTTTGATCACCAAACGTACAGCACATTACCAGTCCCGTACCTTTATCTTGTCGTACTAAAGGGTCAGCAAGCAGTGGAACTTGCTCATTAAAAAGTGGGGTTATAGCTGATTTACCGGCTAGATGCTTATAACGTCCATCGTCAGGGTGATAAAATACGGCTACGCAAGCCGGTAATAACTCAGGTCTGGTAGTGGCTATAGTAAGCGGGTCTCCTTGCTCGGTTTTAAACGTAATATAATTCATTAAAGAGGTTTGTTCCTTATCCTCAATATCGGCTTGGGCAAGAGCTGTACCATCTACTGGATCCCATAAAATCGGTTGATTAGTACGATAAATTTCTTCTTTTTGTACTAAATCAAGAAAAGACATTTGTGATATTTTTCGTGATAACGGACTAATAGTTTGGTACTCTAAACTCCAATCAACCGATAAAGCTATTTGGTTAAATAGACTTCTAAACTTTTCTTCTTCACTTTCTACTACCTCTTCGCAAATTTTTATAAATTCAGATCGCTCCATATTATAAGCTTTGATCTGTTTCTGCTTTTCAACAAGTCTCTCGGTCGGTAACCCGTTATCGTCAAAACCCATAGGATAAAAGATATTTTTACCCATCATACGCTGAAAACGTACAATAAAGTCGGTTTGCGTATAGCTATAAACATGACCGATATGTAACTGCCCTGAAACTGTTGGAGGCGGAGTATCGATTACATAGGTTTCTTCTTTTGCAACGTTTGGATTATAAGCATAAATTTGTTTCTCTTGCCAAATTTGCTGCCACTTTTTTTCATTTTCGGTAAAATTATAATTTTTTGGAAATTCTTTCATAGATTTTGTAGTTGATTCAAGAATATTATTATAAAGGTTATATGTGATTATGACAATAGATGCTTTTCTTTGGGAGGATATGGATATTTAGGATTTGTGCAAGTGGTGCTTGCATGATTAATTACTTATTTACAATTGAGCGAACGAAAGTTTCTTGAAGACCTGTAATTTTGGCAATAACAGGAATTTTACAGCCCTGACTGAACATTTCCTTCGCTATAATTACTGCCTTATTATGTTCGCCCTCAGCTTTGCCTATCGCAATACCCTGCACCTTGCCTTCATCTCGATATGTATCAGCGATAGTTTTCATAATAGTATCCTTATCTTGCGGTAATAGATGTATATCTAATACTTCTACTAATTCCGGTTGTTTTTGTTTTGATAATTTTGCGTTAGTATACCATAAGAACGATCTTAGGTAAATATAACCTTTTTCTTTATCCAATATTATAATATGCTTAAACTCTTTTAAAAACTTCTCCCATAGTTTTATCATATCCTGCATATTGGATATGCTGCATCATATATTCTAGCATACCTAAATGTTTTTTCTTGACGATTTCATCATCTGTCATAGCTTGCAAATCTACTAATTGATAATCTTCCCCCATTAATTTCTTTGCCATCACACTATAAGTAAATAAACTCCACAGATTTCTTGGAGCATTATAAATTTCTTTACCGTTGTAAATAACTAAATTATAGACTAGCGGTAATTGGTAATTTATCCTTGCCTTGCTTATGTCTTTCACATAATAATAGTGTATATTTCCATAACCGCAAAGCCGTCCAATAATCAATTGTTGATTGGGCCTCTACTAATACATAAACAAATGCTTCTTCTTTATTATTGGTGCTAATTTTATATGTTATATTACTACATTTCTTATTTAAAGATTCCTCAATGTAGCTTTCTTGTTCTACCGTTATTTTTTATAAATCTACTATTAAAATCATCGGGTAAATAATATTCCAAAAATTCTTGTGCTGCTACTGGGTCGTTCATTATTATTTTTACTAATGAATCATGTTTTAATTTTTTAGCCATAAAAATCTAGTAGCTTTATTGCGTGGCGTATTTTATCTTAAATTATCTATAAATATTTATTTAAATTTAAAGTTTAATATGCTAATTCTAGACAAACTTTTGCTTACCTTAAAATTAATGCGTGCAGATAAGCTGGTAGCTTATTTGCTGGTTTTTTTTCCTGCTTTATTTGGGTTACTGCTTGCAAACCCCTCAAGAACGGAGTTAATACATTTATTACCGTTATTTATTTTAGGTAGTATAACAGCTAGAAGTAGCGGGTGTATTATTAACGATATATTTGATAGAAAATTTGATAAGCATGTCGCAAGGACTAAAGAGAGACCTTTAGCTAGCAAGGCTTTATCTGTTTCTTATGCTATTTTGATACTCTTTATTCTTAGCATTATCTCACTTTGTATTTTGCTACTTTTAAACAAAACAGCTATATATATAGGTTTTTTTGCGGTAATAATGATTAGCCTATACCCGTTAATGAAACGTATTACTTATTTCCCGCAAATCTTTTTGGGATTTACATTTAAGCTAGGGGCCTTAATAGCTTATGCGGCAGTTCAGGATACACTTGATATAGCAGCGATTATTATGTATTTAGCATGTTGTTTTTGGGCCATCGGTTATGATACGATTTACGGATATATGGATATAAAAGATGATAAGAAAATAGGAGTGAAATCGTTAAGTATATATTTAGAGAACAAGCATTCTAAGCTTTGGCTTTATATATGTTATATAGGTTTTATATTGTTATTTATTCTAGCAACAAAAATGGCTAACCATAATATCGACTATTTACCTATTTTAGCTGCTTTAATTTTACTGATATTACAAGTAGCAACTCTTGATATTGAAAATCCTGCCAATTGTATGACAAGATTCAGAGCTAATAATTATATCGGATTAGTTTTGAGTATGGTGTTTTATTAAATTCTTTTCCTAATAACAGTCTTGTTAGGGATTAGATAATGTTCTTGATGTCATTCCTGCGAAAGCAGGAATCCATAAAAATAACATTAATATTGCTGTAAGTATTACATTTCTAGTAAAAAACATATAAGAATTTAATTTTTATATGTTTTACTGGATTCCTGCTTTCGCAGGAATGACATTGACCCGTGCAACAACTCCTCCAACAGCCCATAAAGTGACAATCGATATTGCGGTTATATAAACTGCAATTGATAAAGAGTTGCCGGTTACATACCATAGCATTAGGCAGATTGACGGAGTAAGACGTCCTATTAATGAAGCACCTATACTACTGCCAATACCGACTAACATATATTTATCGGCAGTTTTAAATAAATCATTTAGCCAGCAGTTCAAAGGTGCCAAGAACCCGACACCGAGTATTATAATCCAAATACGTACAAAATTAACATACCATATAGATGCATTATTCAAGCAGAGCCATAAAGGAATTATGCTTAAACTCATTAAAATAAGAGTACCGTTTAGTATTTTAAGGTAATGTAGCTTTTTTGTTAGATGCCCTATTATCGGAATCATAATCATATCAAAAATCAGAAACTCAGTATTAAATTTCATCATTATTTCGAGTGATATATCAGTGATAAGCGGAATAAAACTATTCAAAAAGACGAAAGGTACTATATAAGTCATATATGAGAAACCTGTGGCAAAACTAATGCGTAAGATACTTAGTTTACAGTTCCAAATTGTAGTTAAGTCTTGTAATAGTGATGATACTAAGTCATTGCGAGGAGAGGACCCAGGTGTCATCCCGTGGCTTGACCACAGTATCCAAAAATTACGTAAAGTAATTTTATCTTTTTTATTGGATCCCGTGGTCAAGCCGCAGGATGAAAATGAGGGCTTGACTACAATATCCTCGCGCTTTCTTAAGAAATAACCTACCAGTGCTGTAAGTCCGCCAAATATGAAACATAAACGCCAATATGTATTATACTCTACATTTAAAACTATAGTACTGATAAATGAAGCAAGAATAATACCGACCATAGTAGATGTTTGATAAAGGTAAGAAGCTTTAAACGCTTTTTTTTCTTCTTTATTCTCTAAAATAAATAATTTAGCAATGGCACATTCACCCTCGGAATATATTCCTTGCAACGTTCTAAGCAACACTAATAATAGCGGTGCAAGCCAGCCTATTTGAGCATGTGAAGGTATTAAACCGATTAGGCTAGTTGTTAAAGCAACGCCGATTAAAGAGTAAGATAAAGCAAAAACACCGCCGTATTTTTTAGCAATTACGCCAAAAAAATAGGAGCCTATGGGACGTGTAAATAAAGACGTAGCAAGAACACTATAGGTAAGTATTAAAGCAACGACTTTATCATGATGCGGAAAAAAAATACCAGCAAGTAGCGGAGCAAGAAACCCATAAAGTGCAGTATCGAAATGATCCATCGCATTACCGATTAGGATCGAAAAATCCCTTTTACTTAATGCATTATTCATATATTAATAATTTAAAATTTATAATGGATTATACTCGATGAATTTGGAACATTGGTGACAATGTCTTTGTAAGTCCTCGGATGCTGAACGTTTAATATACGCTCTGCTCCTCGGCTTACAGAACGATTACTCTTTCCCAAGTTGATCTTCGTATAACAGCGCTTCGTTTTGTAGGAGTATATAAGTATGTAATCTTCCTTGTAAATATTTTTTTAAGAGATATGATTATAAAGTTATAGCTTAAAGTAATTGTAATGAATGAATAATTTGAAACAAGGAAAGTTTATTACATTTGAGGGAGGGGAAGGGATAGGCAAATCTACTCAATCTCAAATGCTCTATGAATATTTACAATCTCAAAATACTCCCGTTATTTTAACTCGTGAAGTCGGTGGTACTATTGTAGCCGAAAAAATGCGTGAAATTCTAGTACATGAAGAATTACTACCCATGTCCGAGCTATTACAAGCTATGGCAGCACGTTATGATCATATGGCACGGAAAATTATACCAGCTCTACAAGAGGGACATATTGTAATATGTGATAGGTTTATTGACTCAACTGTATGTTATCAAGGATTAGAGCTAGAAAACGGCATAGATTTAGTTTATAATCTGCACAAAACTTTAATGCCTTCTCTTATGCCGGATATTACGTTTTTTATTGACGTAGAGCCGGATACTGCTATTAAGAGAGTCAATTCACGAAATATGAACAATAAATTTGACATAAGAGGTATAGATTTTTATAAAAAAATCTATTATTGTTTTAAAGAATTAAGTAATAGATTTCCTGAGAGAATAAAAACAATTAAAGCTTCAGATTTAAGTCCACTTGAAGTACATGAGTTAATAAAAAAGCATTTATGAACAATACTTACTACATTACTACCCCTATATATTACGTTAATGATATTCCCCATATCGGTCATGCTTATACTAGCGTTGCAAGTGACGTAATCGCTCGTTTCATGCGACTTCGAGGTTTCGATGTAATGTTTTTAACAGGTACTGACGAACATGGGCAGAAAGTAGAAAAAGCAGCTATGAATAAAAATATTGACCCACAAAAATTTACCGATCAAACATCCGAGAGTTTTCGTCATCTGATGACTGCTATGCATATTTCCAATGATGATTTTATCAGAACAACGGAACACAGACATAAAGAAGCTGTAGCTGTTTTTTGGCAGAAATTACTAGATAACGGCACCATTTATGAAGGTTTTTATGAAGGGTGGTATGCAGTGCGAGATGAGGCTTTTTTTGATGAGTCGGAACTTACGAAGGACGGTTTAGCACCGACGGGTGCTCCAGTTGAATGGGTTAAAGAGCCTAGCTATTTCTTTAATCTTTCAAAGTGGCAGGATAAATTGCTTGAGTTTTATGAAGCAAACCCTGATTTTATCAGACCTATATCAAGGCGTAACGAAGTAATTAGCTTTGTTAAATCGGGTTTAAAAGATTTATCGGTATCGCGTACTACTTTTAACTGGGGAATAAAAGTGCCAAATAATGAAAAACATGTAATTTATGTTTGGCTTGATGCACTGGCTAATTATATTTCAGCACTCGGTTATCTTGACGAACAAAGTAATTACGGTAAGTTTTGGCCGGCTGATTTACATGTAGTCGGTAAAGATATCTTGCGTTTTCATGCCGTCTATTGGCCTGCTTTCTTAATGGCTGCAGAAGTTCCGCTGCCGAAAACAATTATGGCTCATGGCTGGTGGACGAATGATGGGCAGAAAATCTCTAAATCTCTTGGTAATACCATTGATCCGATTAAGTTAATTGATGAATTCGGTGTTGATCAAGTTAGGTATTTTCTGATGCGTGAAGTAACTTTTGGTGCGGACGGCAATTTTGCTCGTAGTAATTTAATTACCCGTATTAATAGCGAGTTGTCAAACAAAATAGGTAATTTATTACAGCGTACTACATCTTTTGTTTATAAGAATAATGACGCCAAAGTGCCTTTGCTTACGCAAGGTGTTATAGATAAAATATATGAGCTACCGATTTTAAAAACCGCAAGTAAATGTGTCGAGCAGAATATTTTATTGATGGACAAAACAGAGATTAATAAAATTCTTGAAAATATTATTAATTTGGCCGAAGAGGCAAATATCTATATTGATAGCGAAGCACCCTGGAATTTGAAAAAAACCGATCCAGATAAAACGTTAGAAGTGTTATATGCTTTACTAGAAGTTTTACGCTATATTGCGATAATGCTTCTGCCTTTTATACCGAGTTCAGCAAATAAAATGCTTGATCAGTTAGGGGTAAATAAAGAAGAACGTCTATTTAAGCATTTAATACGTGATTATACTTTAACAGCGGGTCGCAATATTTTAGAACCTACCATACTATTTCCAAAATTTGAATAGTGTGTCATACCGTGGCGAGACCGCAGTATGACACACCTACTAAGAGTATAATATGTTAATAGATTCACATTGTCATCTTAATTTACGTAGTAACTTTTCATCCCGCGACGCGATCGCGGGATCTAGTGAGGGTATTAAAACAACTAATATTAGTTGTGTTCTAGATACCGTAGTCAAACCATGGTATGACGCAGTGCTTTTAGATTCTGTCATTCAAAGAGCATTAGAAAATAATGTGCAGTATATGCAAACTATCTGCACTAAAATTGAAGATTTACCTATTATTTTAGAGATAGCTGAAAAATATGCAAATGTTTTTGCGAGTGTTGGGGTGCATCCGTGTGAAGTGAATTCTTTTATTAGTCATTGCGAAGCACTGCAAGTGCTGTGGCAATCTCAGGAAGCTTGGACAAGATTGCTACGTCAAGACTACGTCTTCCCGAACTCAGATGCTGAGGTAATTATTATGCTAACCCAGCATCCGAAAATTATCGGAATCGGTGAAACGGGGCTTGATTATTATCATCAGCCTTACGATCAAAAATTACAAAAAGATTTGTTTGTAGCACATATACATGCGGCGTCTAGTACACGCCTGCCTGTTATTGTTCATACAAGAGAAGCAGACGAAGATACTATTGACATTTTAACCTCAGAAATGCGTAACAGCACATTTCCAGGTTTAATACATTGCTTTACCTCGTCAAAAAATCTAGCGGCAAAAATGCTAGATATCGGTTTATATATTTCAATTTCAGGGATTATAACTTTCAAGAATGCTACTGATTTACAAGAAATAGTCAAATATATACCGCTTGATAGGTTATTAATAGAAACAGACACTCCTTATTTAGCTCCTACGCCTATGCGAGGCAAACAAAACGAACCGGCATTTGTTAGGTATGTCGCTGAAAAAGTTGCCGAACTCAAAAATATAACATCAAAAGAAGTAGCAAATGTTACTACTCGTAACTTCAAAACATTATTTTCTAAATTTGAAAAATATATAAATAATACTTTATAAAAACAGCAAGTTTGATAATTTAAAGTTGCAATTTTTAAAATAATATGTATATTTTATAGTATTTCAATTATTAGTATATTTGATATGGAATTTAATCGCAAAAATACCATCATTGGTTTTTTAAAAGCACATGAAGATCAGAAATTTACCTCTTATGGTATAGCTGAATGGTTTGTAGAAAATCACATTGACGAAGCAAGACTCAAGAAGAAAAAGATAAGGAGATTATAGGAATTGATGCAGGTGAAATTAGCAGTAGTAAGCTTTCTGCTGAACGAAGACAAGAACCTAATATTAGAATAGAGCTAAAACCTAAGCTAAAGTTTTATTATTCGCAAAACCCTGATTACTATGTCAATAATGAACAAGCCACAGAACCTAAAATAAATGCAAATAAAGAAGATAAAATAACCGCAGTGCAAGTATGTGATGCACTGGCATTATATCTTCAAAACAAATTGAAGATTCATAATATGCTTATTAAGCATAATTTTTCTTCAAATAAACAAGGCACTAAAGGTAATAATAAATGGTTATCCCAGATTGGGTAGGTATGGAAGTTCTTAATGAAAAGTGGAGTTTACTAATTAAAGATTGTGCTAAATATTATGCATGAAAACAAGCAAGGCTTTGGTCTTTTGAAGCAAAAAAAATTATCAATCGTAGTAATTTACGAGAATCGTTTTTTCAGGCTTTCTCAAATTCCTCATGTGCACATTATGGTTATGTAGTTGCTGCTGATTTAATTGAAAGTAGATAAAATGATACTAGGCATGGTATAGGATTTATTTTAGTAGATATAGAAAATCCTGAAGATAGTAACATATCAATTCCTGCTAGAGAAAGACCAGAAATAGATTGGAATATGGCTAATAGGTTAGCAGAAGAGAATAAAGATTTTGAAAATTATATAAATAATATTGATACAGTCTATAAAAAACAGAAAGTAAATGATAGTACTTGGTTTAATATTAATGACCACGTAAATAAAATTCCTAAGCAAAATAAGAAGAAAAAATAAACATATTTATATATAGATCATTATTATCATGCATTTATAAAAATTTAAGCAGTGAGTCCTAAAATTAATGTACTAAGAATTTTTAGTGTTAAACTAAATTTATATTCATTATTTTTAAATTTGTGAATAAATTATGATTAACTGTGATTTAAGTACTAATTATACATATTATATGTTAGAGGGGCTTAGAGCACAAATTGCTCCAATGCATTTAGGTATAAAAATTCTAAAAGAAGCATATTAACATGAGATAACGGTTTTGCAAGAATTATGCATGCTTATTTAACGCTTTGTGAACGCATGACTAGAAAATATGAAAAACCCGAATTTAATAATCATTGAAACAATTATTGATGATAAAACCTATAACATTAATGAAAAAGTTATACTAAAAAAGTCTTTTTGTGAACTAAGGCATTTTCAGAAAATAGGTTTTAAAAAAGAATTACCTCAATTATTAATAGTAGCACCCATGGCCATGGCGGGACATCACGCTACTTTACTTAGAACAACAGTACAAGAATTATTACTGTATACCGGTATTTATATTACAGATTGGACGGAAGCCAGTTATGTGCCGCTTGAAGCAGGGCATTTTGATATGGATGATTATATTGATTACGTAATGGAGTTTATCAATTTTATAGGACCGAATGTTCATACTATGACAGTTTGCCAACCTACTGTTCCATTGCTTGCCGCCATTAGCTTAATGTCGGAGAGTAATAGTCCACATGTGCCGAGTTCGATGATTTTGATGGGCGGCCCTATAGATGCTAGAAAAAATCCCACGGCAGTTAATGAATTCGCTCAAAGTAAACGTTTAGAATGGTTCTGCCAAATGGTTACAATGCAGGTGCCGCCAAACTATCCCGGACATGGTAGAAAAGTATATCCCGGTTTCCTCCAACTTGCAGTCTTTATGGGTTTAAACTTATTGCGTCATATAGATTCACATTTAGAATTATGGCAAAGTTTATTAAATTCTGACTATAAAAAAGCCGATCATACTATTAAATTTTATGATGAGTATTTAGCAGGTATGGATATGCCGGCAGAGTGTTACTTACAAACTATAGATGAAGTATTCTAACAATTTTCGTTAGCAACAGGTAAATTAGTTTCTGAGAAGCGTCCGATCGATTTAAAACATATTACTAAATGTGCTTTATTCGGTATTGAAGGGGAATTAGATGATATTGCAGCGGTAGGGCAAAACAAAAGGTGCTTTAAAACTTTGTTCAAATATACCTGAATCAATGCAAAGATACCATTGACAAAAAGGGGCAGGGCATTACGGGGTATTTAGCGGAAGTAAATTTAAACAGTTTATAGTGCCTATTATCAAAGATTTTATCTATGATTTTGATAAAACTAATTTCAACAATCTAAACTTAAAGCAGCATAAAAATAGTCATTACGAGCGGGCATTGCCTACGTGGATTGTTTTTTCCGTCATTGCGAAGAAATTACGTAAGTAATTGACGTAGCAATTCAGTAAAAAATGCTGATTTACAGCATTTTTTTGTTATTTTTTCTGGATTGTCACGCTTCTTTCAGTCGCTCGCAATGACGGGGTGGTATCCACGCAACAATACCTTGCTGGAATTATAGCGCAGCCATACAACAAGATCATAATTAAAGGAGAAGGGTGGTAATCTAATATTCAACTCTTATTAGTCTTTTGAATTTCTTGTTGTTGCTGTTGTCTGTATTCTTCCGCTTTTTCTTCGATGTAATTAAAAAAGAAATAAGTAAAAGTTAAAAAACCGGTCAAAATAATACCAAATGTTATTAGTATTGCTTTAAGTTGCTTTCGTGAATCTTCTGCTTTTAACCTTTTCTCTTCTTCATCTATGTCTTCATCATTTTTGACTTCAGATATTATTGTTTGTTCTTCTGTAGTATTTTCCATGTTGTAACTCAACTAAAATGAACCGCTTTATTACTAAGTTGTTCCTATAACTTACAGATTTTTGAAGTTTATAAGATTAGCTATATTTGAATGATGAGGTTTAAACTCATAAAAATAGGATATATAAGCAATAACGCTATGTCAATAGCCTTGAATATTAGCGGTGTTCAACTAAGGTTATACATATTATGATAATTTGAGTCTCCTAACATTGAAGTATTTAAAGTATCGGAGTAAGCAGCTGATAATATAGCATCATCAAAAGTGATATTAAGCTGTCCTATATAGTCTTGAATAAAATTGTTAACAGTAGATTCAAAGTTTGTATATTTTTAGGATATGAATAAACAAGCTGTGTACATTCTGTATTTCCTAATTTACTTCCAATCAATGTTAATAACATAGAGTTATATTCATCTTGGGGGTGTTACGATTAATTATTTCGTAAGTTTTAGCAAGAATATAACAAGCTTCGTTATTTCCCTTCATAGTTTCTAATTTTATTTCTTCAGAAGATAAAATATTATTTAGAAAAGCTTTTTCATATATTTCATAATTCGGTGATGAATCAAATTGTCCATTAAAAAGAGCAGTAAATAGGATGTTAGCTTTCTCTAGATCATTCATTTTTGATTTATCGGCAACCAAAAGGCCGTTTTCATAGTATCGATAATTATGGAATTGTCAAGACCTTAATTTATTATTAGAACTAATGAAAGAGTTTGTAGTATTGCTTGTTACTACGTTTCCCTCGCAATAATTATCGTTTATATTCCGGTGTTTTACCTGTAATAAAGAATGCCAAGTACCAAGATCGTTCCAAGCAAAATCGGCTTTTATCATGACCATTCCCGAAATATATTCCATTATGGTATTGTCTATAGAAATTGCTGCGATTTCATTATAAGCCTCATTGTCTATGGCCAAACTATTCTCATTTTTTACGGCAGTATTAAATGCTTTTTCTGCAATACAGAATAAATCAGGTTGAAGGTTCATTGCTAAGTTTAAGAAGAAGTTAACATCGTATACACAAATTCCTGAATTCCAAAAATATTCATTACTTTGAAAATGTTTGCTTGCTCTAATACAGGTTGTTCAATTAAATGATCAACTAGATAAACATTTTCTGCAATTGATAATCCTGTGTTTATATAGCCATACTTGGCACTTATAACATTTATAGGAATATAGTGCAAATGCCGCATTCATTAACATAATGTAAAGCTTTATTTATAGTATTAAGATAATTTATATCATCTGCTATATGATGGTTTGAAGGTAGTAACACTACAATATCAAATCCTAGTGCTGTAGCCGATAATGTCGTAATAATGGCACAAACGGCAGTATTTTTTTGTAAAGGCTCCGTAATTAATGCTATTTCTAAATCTATTTCTGCTGCTTGTTCTTTGGTGATTGATTCATATTTTTTGAAAGTAATAATAGTAGGTTGTCCTAAAAATTTATTGCGGTTTAATGTTTGCTGAAGTAAAGTTAGATCACTCAATATTTTTTTAAACTGTTTCGGTTTATTCTTAGATGACAAAGGCCATAGTCTTTTACCGTTACCTCCTGCCATAATCACCGGTTTTATTAGACTCCTTGCATAAACTCCTTCTAAAGGTAATTTGTATACCTTTGATACTTCAAGATTTGGTACGTTAAATTGCAGGATTTGTCTGTGCTCAGGTATTTTTATACGCTGTACAGGCTCACCACTTATTTGACTCCCAACTTCTGAAGTATCTGCGATATACGTCGATCCAATACTCGCATCCTCACTTACCTTTTTGTACGCTGTGGTGCTGCGTTTCATGTCTCCTTCAAATTCCTCTTTATAAGATAGGTTATGTAAGGAGTCTACTTCCATATATTTTACAACTATTAATTGAATTAAATAATAAAGCGCTTTATAAATAGTTTTAAAAAATATGTCAAGTGAATTAACTATATTGGCAAGTTTTACAATAAAAAGTACTTCTGCCTGAATGCTTTATCTTGATAATAGTGCTAGAGCAGCTTAAACAACTTTGTCCCTCTCTACCGTAAACCTTAAGTTGCTTAGTAAAATAACCAGGTTTGTTATCGCCGTTTACAAAATCTTTAAGAGTAGTACCGCCGGCAGTTATAGCTTTAGTTAACACATCTCTAATCGCTTTAATTAAATTTTCTATTTCATCATCCCTTAAATCGTTACCTGATTTATCCGGATGAATTCTAGCTAAATGCAGACTTTCGGAAGCATAGATATTACCGACTCCGACTATAACTCTATTATCCATAATCAAGTTTTTTATTGGTATTTTTTTAGTTTGTAGCTTATCTTTTAGATATTCTAACGTCAATAAATCAGAAAAAGGCTCTATGCCTAAATCATTAAAAAATTCTTTTTCTAAGAGATCAGTCTTAAAACTATAAATCATACCGAATCGTCTAGTATCGTTGAAAATTAACTTTTCGCCGTTACTTAAATCAAAAATCACATGATCGTGTTTTTGAGTTTTATAATTAGCAGATTGCAGAGTAAATCTGCCGCTCATGCCTAGATGAACTATTAAAGAATAATCATTATTAAAATCTATAATTAAGTATTTTGCACGACGCCTAACATCCAGTATATTAGTATTTAAGATTTCTGTAGCTAAAAGCGGGGATAGCTTATAACGTAAATTATCTCTTTTTAACTCTACATTTTCTATAATAAGCCCGATTAGCTTATCTTTTAGAGAGTTTTTAAGAGTTTCTACTTCAGGAAGTTCCGGCATTTGATACTAATATTTATAATAAAAAACTATGAACCAAACAAATTTTGGCTTTAAAAAAGTAGACTACACTAAAAAACAAGGTTTAGTAAATAACGTTTTTTCTAATGTCGCTGATAAGTATGATTTAATGAATGACTTAATGAGTTTGGGATTACATCGCTTATGGAAAGATGAATTTATTAGGCAAATTCCAAATCTTAACTCTCATATATTAGATGTTGCTAGCGGTAGCGGTGATATTGCTTTAAAACTTGCTAAAAAAGCAAGGGATAGAGTTAATAATATCTCTTTAACTTTAAGTGATATTAATGAAGAAATGTTAAAGCAAGCTAAGAAAAAAGCAATAGATCTGAATTTATTTCAAAATCTTAAATTTACTGTAGCAAGTGCTGAAGAACTACCGTTTCCGGATGATAGTTTTGATTATTATACTATAGCATTCGGTATTAGAAACGTACCTGATATAAATAAGGCTTTAAAGGAAGCATGTAGGGTTTTAAAGCCAATGGGTAAGTTTATATGTCTTGAGTTTTCAAAAGTAAAGGAAGGGTACATAAAAGATTTCTATAAATTCTACTCATTTAATATTATACCGAGTATTGGTCAAATGATAGCGGGTAATAAAGAGGCATATGAATATTTG
This sequence comes from Rickettsia philipii str. 364D, assembly GCF_000283995.1. Taxonomy (NCBI): domain Bacteria; kingdom Pseudomonadati; phylum Pseudomonadota; class Alphaproteobacteria; order Rickettsiales; family Rickettsiaceae; genus Rickettsia; species Rickettsia philipii. The sequence goes on along the minus strand of NC_016930.1, from coordinate 988,296 downwards.
GTTGAAAGTATAGATTTATTCCCCTCACAAGACGAGTTTAGAATAATGCTTAAAGACGCCGGTTTTGAGGAGGTCGGTTATAAAAATCTAAGTGGCGGAATAGTTGCTATCCACAGTGCGTATACTCGATGAACTTCAAAAATTGGCTACGTCGTTCTACAAGATCTGCGGTACTTACGTATTAAGTATACGCGCCGCTCTTCGACTTGTGAACTCCTTGCTCTTTTTGAAGTTGATCTTCGTATACTATACTTTATTTTACTTCGGAGTATATAATAGATGATAAGTAATTTTTTTAATTTAATACGTATTTTTCGTATCATCAGTAAAAAGCAAATCTTAATTGATTCAAGAAGCCCTAAATATTGCAGGTTTATCGGTTATATGTTAGCCTTATTTTTTGCTCCGGTCTCGTTAATAAAAAAATCACGGGAAGATTACGGCAAACGCTTAATAGATTGTTTAAGTGATCTTGGACCTATTTATATAAAATTTGGACAAACTCTTTCGACAAGAGCCGATTTAGTAGGAGCAGAGATAGCAGGTTATTTAAGGTTACTGCAAGATAAGCTACCTCCGTTTGATGGTGGGGTGGCGAGAAGGTTGATAACGTCATTGCGAGGAGACATGTATGTCGACGAAGCAATCTCAGCAAGCAAACAAAAGATTGCCACGCAGTCTATGACTGTGAGCCATGACGCTCTCCCTTTCTTACACCTCGACGATACCCCCATCGCTGCCGCATCCATTTCGCAGGTACATAAAGCACAACTTATAACCGGTGAATATGTTGCGGTAAAAATTTTGCGTCCGGGTATTCATAAAAAATATAACAGAGATATTAAGCTGCTATATTTTCTTGCAAAAATTATCTCAAAATTTTCTAAAGCAAAAAGGCTCAAACCGATTAAAGTAGTCGATAAATTTCATGAAACTATGAAATTTGAGCTTGATTTACGTTTAGAGGCGGCAGCAGCTTCTGAGCTTACGGATAATATGCGAAATGATATTAACGTGATAATCCCTAAAATATATTGGGATTTAACATCAGAAAATATACTAACCACCGAGTGGTTAGACGGCACTTCTATATATGATACTTTGCTACTAAAGGAAATGGGGTTAGAGCCTTCAAAAATATCTCAGGATTTTGCCGTAATGTTTTTCAATCAAGCCTATAGAGACGGATTTTTTCATGCTGATTTACATGCAGGGAATATTTTAGTGAATAAGCAAGGTAAAATAATTTTACTTGATTTCGGTATTATGGGCAGACTTAAAGAAAAAGATCGTTTAGCCGTTGCCGAAAGTCTATTTGGCTTTTTAAGGCGTGATTATAAATTAGTTGCTAAAGTACATTTAAGAGCCGGCTATATCCCATCAAATACCGATTTAGCTTTATTCGCTCAAAGTTGTAGAGCAGTTACCGAGCCTATAGTAGGGACGCCCATAAAAAATATTTCCATAGGTAAGCTGCTTGCACATTTATTTAAAATCACGGAAGATTTCGGCATGGAAGTACAACCGGAGTTGTTGCTATTGCAAAAGACTTTAATAATGGTGGAAGGGATAGGCAGACAGTTAGACGGTAATGTTAATATGTGGCAGCTCGCCGAACCTTGGATTAAAAAATGGGCCGTGAAAAATCTAAGCCCTGAAGCGAAGTTGTTACGATTGGTAAAGCATGACCTAGATAGTCTAGAGGATATTATTTGACATATAAAAAATTAGCCTTATATATTAAGAAATTTTTTATTATGAAACTAAAAGATTTATTTATTAAATATCCTATTACTACTCCTTTTGTGGTTGATTGTAAAAATGATAAATTAGTATTTCCTTCAGATAAAGAACAAAAATATAAAAGAGATCTAAAAGAAAAAATAGGAGAGGAAGAGTTTGAAAAATTAACGGCTTTAGATAAAATTGTTTAATACCCCGAAAACTTAGAAAATATAGCTTTAGTAAGTATAGAAAGACATCTCGATAAATCATTTATAGTAGCGAAATTGCTTAATGATGTATAACGTGAATATTATAAATCCATATAGATCCCGATAATAATATTAAATCGATTTTGCATTTCTCAGAAATATATTTTATCGGTGATGTAGGGTGAATGCCGACTGAAGTTTTAAAACGCGAGTATAATGTCGGTACTATACAGCAAAAATCTTTACCGAAAATCATGGAATTATGGCCTGACCCTTACTATTACAACTGGATTCAGAAAAATAAAGAGTATAACAACCCGGATATAGATCCTCAGGTAATGGAGAATATTGTTTTATTGTGTGGAGAGGTTAGTATGGATTTACCGGTAAATGAAAAATTATAGTAAAAAACCATTGCAAGATAACCATGACTTTTAAAATTAACAAAAATTAAATTTTATAAATCTTTAAATTATATAAAGGTATTGAAATGTCTAAAAGCCAAGAGCAAGAGCAGGAATCCATTGATAATATAAGGCAACAGTTTGATAAAGAATATAAAAATCTTTCGTGGGTTCAAGTTGGATATTTAGCTCTTGGAGCTGACACAGGTAACAAAAAATATGATGAGTTAAATAAACGATATCTAGATCTTAATAAGGATAATTTAGGTATAATACAAAGTGTTATCCAAGCAGTCGGGAATGTTCCTAGTGCATTGCAGTTTACCTGGGAGGCTTCTCAAGTTTTACCTGATCTTGCATTGGAGCTTAATAACCTCAGAAAAGCGAGCAGTGCTAACACTAGTGTAGGTTCTATTGACGCTGGTTGCAAGATGATAGCAGATGCAGCATCGCTTATAAAAAAATGTGCTTCTGTTTTACATTCCGAAACTATATCTAATAGTTCAAAAGAAACTCTTTTACAGTCTAAAGTTATCTCATATCTTCTCACGCCTATTTTAAATAAGAGGCTTAGCAAAATAACAAAACACTTTCAAACTTCCGAAACAGAAAAAATAAATGTATTAGACAAAATAAGTCCTAAATTTATCAGAGAATTATCTACACTAGGAGTAGATTTAATATCTAAAGCACTAGAAAGCGATTTAAACCCAAAAGTACAAGAAATATATAAGAATATTAAACAAAAAAACGCGTCATCTCAAGGTGCTATATTAAAAATATACATGACATTTCAAGCACAAAAAATCGCTAAACCTGAATTAATTGCAAATACAGTAGCACTACTTGTAAATTCTAGCAAAAAATTAATTGAAAGTACTCCTTCAGCTATAAAAGCTTATAGTCAGCTTAAAGCAAATCAGCGTTGGACTAAAATTAACCTAAATATGGAAGGGTGAGATACTGAAACTAAAAAAGAGTTATTAAAAGGCAAAAAACCTCAAATATTAGTTGAAAATGCCAAAAAAATTATTGATAATTTATCTCCTGTTTTAGAAAAAAATTACCGCGATATTTAGATAGTAATAAACAGGATATATTAGATGTTTTAAAATATCCTAAAGTAACGGAAAGAATAGAATCACAAGGGAAAGATCCGGAGTTTATACATAAGGCATTAGATGCATCTACGTCTTTTTTAAAAGATGCTCTGCCGTCAATTACTAAACTTGCAAGTCTCGCTCTTCCCGATAGCGATAAAGTTGCTAATATAATACAAAAATTTCAGTTAATTAAGCCACTTCCAAAGGAAGAGAAATCAAAAGAAGAAAAGGTAAAAGAGGTAAAGGAATTGATTAGTCCTTTGATACAAATTAAAAACCATAATCCGGAAATAAGAAAAATAATTGAACAAGACCTTCCTGAACTATTAACAAAACATGCAAGTAGTTTAGGACCGGTTGTAGATGAGTTTTGAAATAAAACACCTAAGGGTCAAAAATTAAAATTAGACGGTGAAAAATTAGTAAAGATAGCCGGTAAGTAAACATGCACCTGAATTAATTCAAATTGCCGATAAATTTAGCAAACATGAATACGGTAAAATTATTATTGCTGGCGTTAAAATTATTATCAGATCCAAAAGTGCTAGGAGTAGTAGCAGAAACTATAGTTCATTTAGGAAAAAGTAAATTTAGTAAAGATAAAGCAGTGGTAGGACCGCATACAAGTAAGGTATTAGAAGAAAGACAAAGAGAGATAGGAAAATCCGGTAGAGGAGCCTAAGTCCTGTGCACTTTTAATAGAATAATCATAATTATGGCTCTTTTTAGTTGGAAATGATCAAATTTTTTTGAAATATGCATAACTATTCCTTCAAAAATCTTATTAATTTTCGCTTAAAAAGATCTAATAATTATAATCATTAATCAAAAGTGCACAGGACCTAGAAACATCTTGCTATTATTTGATTAAAATTATATTGTAAATTCAAAGTGTCATTATGAAATTACAAGGATGATAGACAGAAATTATTAGTTAACACATATCACAGGTGCCCTTGAGATATTCCCTATTTGTGTCATGCTCGGTCCAAGGCAATGTGGTAAAACTACTTTAGCGCACGCTTATATTAAACAGCTTAAAGAAGATGAAAAGAGCTACTTTTTTGACCTTGAGGATCCATCTCACTTAGATCAATTTAAGAATCTTAAAACAACTCTTGAGCCTTTAAACGGTTTAAGATGAAATTCAAAGACAACCTGAAATTTTTCCTTATTTAAGAGTTCTTGCTGACTATTCAAACAAAAAATTTTTAATATTAGGTAGTGCTTCTGGAGCATTATTGCGACAATCTTCAGAATCATTAGCCGGTCGTATTGAATATACGGAGCTTACTCCGTTCAATTTAATAGAGATAAATGATTTTAGGGAGTTATGGTTAAGAGGTGGTTTTCCTAAATCATATTTAGCAAAAAATTATGTCCAAAGTCTTAGATGGCGTAATAGCTATATCACTAGTTTTATCGAGCGTGATTTGCCTAGTTTAGGAATATCTCTTAATGCACATGTAATGAGGCAGTTATGGATGATGCTTGCTCATAATCATGGGCAATTATTAAATTATAGCGAACTTGGAAGGTCGCTCGGTTTAACGGATATGACTATAAAACGTTATACTAAAATATTAGAGCAAACTTTTATGATTCGGCTATTAAAACCTTGGTATGAAAATATCTCAAAACGTCAAGTGAAAGCACCAAAAGTCTATATACGAGATAGCGGAATACTACATGCATTATTAGGGATTCACGAACATGATTGGTATGTTCATCCAAAACGCGGTCTTTTATTTGAAGGGTTTGTAATAGAGGAGTTAATACGTAAATTTAAAACGGATGCAGAGTATTTTTTTTGGCGAACGCAAACAGGAATTAGATTTATTAATTATTAAGAATGGTAAGAAATACGGCTGTGAAGTAAAAAATGCTGATGCTCCTAGTATTACTAAATCAATGCATACCGTTCTTGCCGATTTGCAGTTAGAACATTTATATATTGTTACCGCCGGGAATAATACATATAAAAAAACAGAAAAATAAGTGTAGTTGGAATAGCGAACTTATCTAATTTACAGTTTGGTTAAAGTATATAAGTTACCATATTTCATTACCTTTAGTCTTATCATTACTTAATAAATTCATGATGACAATTAGAATCAGTAATATTATCTAGTAATATATCTAATTCAGCTTTTTCGGTGCTAATAACTAAACTGTTATTAATTAATTTTAAACTACACATACGGGTTTTTAGTTTTTACGTAAGTGAATCTAATAGGAACGCCCGGCATGTCAAAAGCCTCACGCATATTGTTTACTAAATACCTAGTATAGCTATCGGTAATTTTTTCCGGATTATTGGAGAATAGCTTGAAAGTAGGGGGGCGGGTTTTTGTTTGAGTCATATATTTTACACGCACTCTTCTGCCTCCTTTTTGTAAAGGCAGCAGATGTGCTTCCGTAGTAAAATTAAGCCATTCATTTAATTTGCTAGTAGTTATTTTCTTATTCCAAATTTTATAAATTTTAAGACACGCATCTAGCACTTGTTCAATATTTTGTTTATTTATTGCTGAAATGAATAGAACGGGGATACCTTTAACTTGAGGCAGATGAGTATTGATTTGATAATAAAATTCTTCCTGAAATGCTTCTTTTTCGGATTCTTTAACTAAATCCCATTTATTCACTACTATAACTATACTTCTTCCTTCATTGACCACATGGCTTGCAATATTTAAATCTTGCTGTTTTAAAGGAGCTAAAGCATCAATCATTAAGATTACGGTATTAGCCAATTTAATACTGTTAATAGTATCCGATGCCGATAATTTTTCTAAAGACTCTGTAATAGTAGATTTCTTGCGGAGTCCTGCCGTATCAATCAATTTAATATGATTATTTTTATATTGCCAATCAATTTCAATTGATTCACGAGTAATGCCGGCTTCAGGACCGGTTAATAATCTTTCATCATTAATAAGAGCGTTTATAAAAGTAGATTTTCCTGCGTTAGGTCTGCCACTAACTACTATCTGCAAACAATCTCCTTTAATTGGATCGGCTATATTTGTCTCGATTGATTCTTCTTCAGGTAACTTGGCAATAATTTCGTCATATAAATCAATTAAGCCTGTGCCATGTTCGGCAGAGATAGCTATCATACTATCAAACCCTAATTTATAGTACTCTTTATCAAAATCAAAAGCTTTCTCGCATTTATTAACTACCAATATAGCAGGCTTATTATATTTTCTAACAAAACTACTAAGTAGCTTATCATCAGGTAATATTCCGCTTCTAGCGTCAACCATAAAGCAAATTAAATCTGCCTCTAAAATTGCTTTAGTAGTCTGCTCAATTAACCTCTCTCCCATACTATTAGGATGCTCGTCAAGTCCTGGGGTATCAATTAACAAAAATTCAAAAGAGCCGATTTTGCCGTCTGTATATTTTCTATCTCTAGTGACGCCTGGCAAATCGTGAACGATAGCTTTTTTACGTATGCTTAATCTATTGAAAAGCGTTGATTTGCCTACATTCGGACGGCCAACTAAAGTAATGATTTGCTTAGTCATTATTTAATATATTATTATGGTTAAGAGAACTAATAATGCCCCGATAAAACCTACTATATTTGCTATTATAATAGGTGTATTTTTTATTAATATGCCGTATATAAGCCAACTACAAAGAGCAATAGCACTTATAGTAAAGGCGGGCATAGACACAGAAGCCGAAGATTGGCAGGTGAAAATCTTATGAGCCTGTACATAGAACATAAAATTGCCTATTGTACCGACAATCGTCATATATTTTTCGTAAAATGTCATGAATTTTGGAGACATATATTTATTTTTAAAAAGTGGTCTATGTCATTCCTGCGTAGGCGGGAATGACATACGGCACCCTAAGATAGCAACATTCCACATTGACTATCCCTTAAAACTCGCAATTACCGGTATATGATCTGAAGGTTTTTCTTGAGTCCTTAAATTATAATCCATATAGCAATTTTCTAAATAGTCAATAGTATTATTACAACCAAGAATCATATCAATCCTCATACCTTTATTTTGTTCAAAACATCTGGCTCTATAATCCCACCATGAAAATTCTTGTTTACTCGGATGCATTAATCTGTATAAATCCTCAAATCCGGAATTTAGAATAGTGCGTAATTTTTTTTGTTCAACCTCAGTAAAACACGTAGTTTCAGCCAGTAGCTTAGGTGAATATACGTCTATATCGAACGGTGCAATATTGAAATCACCGCCTATGATAGTTTTTTCGTCAAAAGATTTTTTAGTTGATAGATAATTGATAAAATTATCATAAAATGCTAGTTTTGCTACAAATTTATCGCTACCGACAAATGAACCGTTAGGAGCATAGAGCGAGATTATATTACAAAACCCTATAGGTAATGATAATTTTATTTCTAAGAATCTTGCTTGATCACTACAGTAATTATTCGGAAAATCCTTAATTATTTCATCGACAGGAAATTTTGAAATTATAGCAACGCCGTTATATGATTTTTGTCCGTGAACATAAGAATTATAAGGTAGATCGGATAATGCATCAAAAGGAAATTTTGCGGTTTCGCATTTTATTTCTTGCAATAATAAAATATCCGGATTTTCTTTAGATAAAAAATTACGCAATAAATTAAGTCTTGTTTTTATGGAATTAATATTCCAAGTAGCTATTTTCATGTTTGTTTTGCTATATCTTCTAATTTTGTATTACGGAATCGCCACTCAAGAAAACCAAAATGATAAACTAAGAGACTAGTAATAAATGCTCTGGCAATTACTATCCTAATTGAATATTATTGTATGATAATTTGGATTACTACTGTACATATCTAATAATATGCTAAAAGCTATAGCCCATAAATACAGTGATTGCAATACTCACTCCTCTTGGTGTCCTCTTAATTGAATTTTCTTTCATAATAAAATCTCGTAATATTGTATCGCAATTAGCTGTAATGAAAGCAAAAAACGGTCCCCAAAAACTTAGAGGCTCAATTTTGTGAATAATAACAATTGCAACTCCTCTCAGTAGTATCAGTAGCTCCTGCTGTCATGTCGGCATTGCCGCTTTGAATATCTAGCTATCTTGATTGTACTCAATATTGATACCTATTTTTGCAGCAATAGCGTTCATTAATTCTATATCCATACCGGAAACGGTAGTATGACCGTTTGAAGCAGCAATTAAGTATTGATAAGGCTCATTTACATACCATGCATTTATCAAAGTTTTTTTATCAGCTGTCCCTTCGCATTCTAAAATTGCTTGTTGTTCGTTCGTGCCTATGCTTAAAGCATACAAATTTTTAGAAATGAGAAGTATAAAACCAAAGCCTTTAAGCACGAACTACTTTAATTTCACCGTCAGAAAATTTAATATTAAAAATTTTTTCATTCGCAGCAGTAATTTTAGAAGATAAAAAATTACCCGTTTCTCCTTTAACTATAGCAAAACCTCGTTTTAATACGTTGTGATAATCAAGGCTTGCAAGTAACGTACTATTTAATTCTAATTTATACTCAAAGTTTTTCAAAGTATTATTTGCCGATTTTGATAGATAAGCTGTTTGATGTGTTAATTCTAATGTTTTGTAATTGATTATTTTAGCAGGGTTAACTCTTTCTTTAGAAAAAGATTTTATCTTTGTTTCTTGTAGTTCAATAAAGCACGGTAAAGCATCTAGTAAATTAAAACCGGTTTCGTCCAGTAATTGCTGCCTATTATTTATATAGTGAGAGAGATATCTGTGTATTTTATTGTAATTTACTATATTTTGTTCGTGATATTTAATTAACCGGCTAGTATTATTCAATAATATTTTTTCATAAGATTGTAGCGTATTATTTAAAATAGAGCGTACCGGTACAGCAAATTCTGCGGCAGCAGTCGGTGTTGGAGCTCTTTTATCGGCTGCTAAATCTATTAAAGTATAATCCACTTCATGACCTACTGCGGAAATAATAGGAATTTTTGAGTTATAGGCAGCACGTACTAATATCTCATCGTTAAATGACCAAAGATCTTCTATAGAACCGCCACCTCTAGCAACGATTATAACACGTGGTTTATTTACCTCTTCTAAATTGTTAAATCCTTCAATTGCTTCAGCAATTTCATTGCCAGAATTTTCGCCTTGTACGCTAACCGGCCATATTATTATCCGAGTCGGAAAACGTTCGCGAATACGATGAATAATATCTTTAATAACAGCACCGGTTATTGAAGTGATAACGCCTATTTTATCAGGTAAAAAGGGTATAGGAATACGTATTTTATTAAATAAGCCTTCTTTCTCGAGCCTTGCTTTACGCTCATTTAGAATTTGCAGCATAGCTCCAAGTCCTGTGGGTTGCAAATTATCTACCGATAATTGATAACGTGAATTACCTGCATAACTTGAGAGTTTACCGCTAATTACTACTTCCATGCCGTCATTTAAAGGAAATTTGATTTTAGCAAGAATAGGACGCCAGCAAGTACAGGCTAAAATGGCGGTATTTTCTTTTAAGTTAAAATAAGCATGACCTGAGTTTGCTATTTTTAAGCCTGAAATTTCGCCTTTTACCTTAATATAGCCAAAATTATTTTCTAATAGCTCTTTGATTTTATTAGAAATCTCACTAACTGAAAACTCTTTGGTTGCTTGATGCGCAATGAAATTGTCTAGCATTTTATTAGTATTTGGTGTTTTGCGCTGAGGGTAACACATTATTCGTCATTACGAGGAGAAACTATAAGTTTTGACGAAGCAATCTCAGGAGTTTATCCTACTTTATGAGATGGCCACGTCGATGCTATGCATCTCCTCGCAATGATGATTATCATCTCCATAGAATAACCTTGTACTACAAAAGAGCAAGCAAAATTTTTTATTATTTGATATATTGCTAATAGCTTGCTATTATTTTTTACTATTAAAATATATTTATTACATATAAATGCTACTGCGAATAATATGTTTGCTTATTATCATAATATTTTCTTTGGTAAGTTTTGGCGCTCTTTCTAAGAATGGTCAAAATATTAAAATAAGCAATATTATAGCTGACTTCGTAGAGTATAATGAAAATCAGGATTTGATATATGCTAAAGGTAATATAAGAATTATCACGGATGAGTATTTATTAATGGCAGATAATTTACTTTATGATATAGAAAATGATATTTTATGGGCAGAAGGTAATATCCGAATTAAGGATAAACAAAATCGGATAATAGAGGGAGACAAAGCGGTTTTAAAAGATGAATTTAAGAAAGGTATCATATCGGAATTCATTTTGCTTTCCGGTGATAATAATCTTTTAATTGCTAAACTTGCCGAAAGAATAGATGAAAATAATCTTAAGCTGCACCATGCCGAGTTTACCCCTTGTGCTGTTACTTGTAATAGAAACCCTATTTGGCAAATTGCTGCTAAGGATACTTATATTCATTCCGCAGAGCATAGAGTAGTTTATAAAAACGTGTTTTTTGAAGTATACGGTGTACCGATTTGTTACTTACCGTATTTTTTCCATCCGACTCATACGGCCCCTGCAACTTCTGGATTATTGGTACCTGACGTCAAAAATAAAGGGTTTGGCATCCCCCTATATCTACGTGCAAAACCTAATATCGATTTTACGCTCACGCCAAGAATTTTTAGTAAATATCAAACTTATGAGCTAGAAGCACGTTATCGCCTGAATGATACCGATAATATGAATTTTCAAGTTAGTTACGGTAAATTACCGTATTTTCTAGAAAAAGATGGAAGTGTAGTGAAAAATAAAAAAGTTTCTTCTTATCATTATATAGCAAGCGGTAATTTTATTAGTACCGATAAAGTTTATGATTACGGTTTCAGGGTGGAGCGTACATCGGATAAAGCTTATTTAAAAAATTATTATAATAACTACGCTTCATATTTAACTTCTAAAATATTCTTAAATAAAATTCATGAGGTTGATTATTTTTCGGCGGAAGGATTAAGTTTTCAAGGCTTAGGTAGTAATGATCGTAAATATAACGATCCTCTAGTATTACCAAAAATCAATACAAAAAACGTGATAAATTTGAATGATAATGACAACAGCCATATCGTTGTTGAAAATAATACGTTAATGTACAAAGAAAGAATAGGAAAACAAGTTGCTAGAACCTCTTTGCAACTATCCTTTATGCATAATGTGCTGACTGCTTCAGGACAAATTTTTGATTTTGCTGCTAAAGATAGAGGCGATTTTTATCTTGCTAGGCGGGCTTATGTAGATAAGCCGAGAGAAAGTAAATCATTTCAAAGGAATATACCGGAATTGCAAACTTTATGGCGTTATCCGTTAGTAGGCAATATAACAAAAACGATAAATTTACTTATTGAGCCGGTAGTTTCTTTTACTATGGGACGTAAACTATCTAAGAAAGATAAAAATTTTGTTATAATTGATCCTGCTAAATATGAATTATCCGAAAAAAATATCTTTTTATCCAACCGTTATAGCGGTATTGATTGCCATGATTTCGGTAATAGATTAAGTTACGGCTTAAATACTAGTATTGCTAAAGAAGAAAATTATTTAAAATTATTTTTAGGACACTCCCGTAATACAAGATATAGTATAAATTTGCCAGCTGATGATAAGGAAAATGTAGGGCAGATACTAGGTAATCTTTCTAATAATTTAGAAGTGTTTTATAGCTTTCGGAAAGATAGATATTTCAGACCTATTAGGGATGAAGTGGGAGGCAATTTTAACTATGATAAGATTAACTGTCTAGGTAGTTTTATTCAGCTTACCAATCTTAACAAATATGATTCCGTAGAAAGTATAAAGGTTTCAAATAATAGAGTACGACAATTTTATGGAGACATAAATTATCAGCTAGCGGAAAATTGGACTATAGGCTTTGGTGCACGCATTGATCTCTCTAGACGAGCTCCAAATTTGCTTACGCGAACTATTAGGATGACATATGCTAAAGATTGTGTTAGAATTACTGCAAAGATTTATTCCGATTATCTAGCCGATGGAAGTAGAGGAATCAAAAAGACTACCTCTTCGCCGACTATTTCTATCGGTTTAAAAGTTTTAAACATGTGAGTATACTCGTTTTATTTGAAAAATTGGCTATGTCGTCTTATAAGTTCTGCGGTGCTCACGTACTAAATGTACGCTCCGCTCCTTGACTTATAGACTCCTTGCTCTTTTCCAAATAAAACTTCGTCTACTTACTGGTCACTTATTCAGAGTATCACATGAGAAAATTATTATTAATCATTACCGTTTTTTTTACTTTTAATGTAGCACAAGCATCATTACCGAATATAGTAGCATCCGTAAATGATGAACCTATTACTCTTAATGAGTTCCGTGCTAGAAAAAAAATGATTATGGCACTAAATAATGTTGCAAGTCTAACGCCTGCTCAAGATAAGCAGCTAAGTGACTTAGCACTTAAGAGCTTAATTGACGAATCTTTGCTTTTTCAATATGCAGGAGATAGAGAAATTCCGCAAGAAGAGATAGAGAACGCTATTAAGTCTATTGAAGATCGTAATAAAATGCCTCACGGTTCTCTTCTTCAGTATCTAAAAAGCAGATCGGTTAATCCTGATAGTTTTATTTCCCAAATTAAATCCGAGTTGATTAAAATGAATATTTTATCAAGTCTATCAAGATCGGTACAAGTAAGTAATAAAGAAATAGATGTTGCAATTTTATCTAGCGATCAAAAAGACGTAGAAATTTCAATGCAAGTATTTACATCTAAAGATGGTGGCAATAAAGCGTTTACGCAGATGAATAATTTGAAAAATCGACTAAAAAAATGTGCGGATGTTAAAAAATCGCTTTATGATAATTTTGCTACTATGCAAATTATTACCGATAAGCTTAGCAAGATAGAAGGCGTAAAACAAACTATTGTAAAGGACTTAACTCCTGATAAAGCAAGTAATGTTTTTGAAGTAAATAACAAATTTGAAATAACATTAGTGTGCAGCAAAAAAATCTTAAATGTTAATGAAGATGAAAATAATTATGTAGTAAATTTCCTAACCAATAAAAAGATTTCGCAAAAAGCACAAAAAATGTTTGAAAATATGCGTAAGAAAGCAGCTATAAAAATAATGCTGCCGTCTTAGTATGTGTTATTCTATGTCATTCCCGCGTAGGCGGGAATCCAGAAAATAACCTTGATTATTAATACAGAATTATATTTGATAAAAACAAGTTTTTATATGTTTTACTGGATTCCCGCTTTCACGGGAATGAAATACCCTATGCTCCCTTCAATTGCAAAACACGCAGCTTTACATCAAGTGAATCCTCTTAAAAAGCACGGACAAAATTTTATTTTTGACAGTAGTCTATGTGATAAAATCGTACGTGCAAGTAACCTGGCAGAAAATAGCCGAGTATTAGAAATAGGGCCCGGCACAGGAGGGTTAACTAGGTCAATATTGCAGAAAAATCCTGAATCCTTAACTGTTATAGAAACAGATGAGAGATGCCTCCCGCTCCTTAATGAGATTAAAGAATATTATCCTAATCTAAATATTATTAAACAAGATGCTCTTAAAATAAATTTAACCGATTTAAGCTGTGATATAGTCAATTCAGTTGGATTTGCATACAAGAAGCGAGAAGCGAAGCCTATAACTAATAGGAGAGCGAACGATATAGGCGAGTCTAAATTAATTGACTATAAAGTCACTATAATCTCTAATTTACCGTACCATATAGGTACTGAGTTAGTGATTAGATGGCTGAAAGAAGCACGGCTAATTACTAGTATGACGCTAATGTTGCAAAAGGAAGTAGTAGAACGTATTTGTGCTATACCCTCAACTAAAGCATATGGCAGGTTATCGGTAATATGTCAGTTAATAGCTAAAGTGGAAAAGTGCTTTGACGTAGCGCCAACTGCTTTCTATCCACCTCCTAAAGTATATTCTGCGATAGTTAAACTAATACCTTTAGAAAATCCGCTGTCTATTGCTCTGATAAATAAAGTTGAGCAAATAACAAAGCTTGCTTTTGCAGGACGACGGAAAATGATCAAATCATCACTGAAAAATCTTGTACCTAATATACATGAAGTATTAACTCAGTTGAACATCAATGATAATTATCGCGCTGAAAATCTTGCCCCTCAAGATTATTTGAGAATTGCTGAAATATTATAGCTTGCATCATTCAGCTTTATCTAACTTTTTTGCTTCTGCTTCTTGCTGTAGTTTCTATTCTGCTGCTTTTTCATCTATATAGTTAAAAAAGAAATAACAGAAAGTTCAAAAACTAGTCAAAACTATGCATTTTGAGCTTTTAATTTCTTTTCTTCCTCTTCATCAATATAAGACTCAGAGGTTAAAATTTCTTCTTTATATTTTAACTCTCTAAAATTAGCTTATATATTAATGATAGAGTTTAATTATCATGTGAGAGAAGTAATTTATAGGGGGGGGAATAAGTCAATAATTATATATTTAATAAATCTATCTTACTCAAAAATACGGCTTTTTCTATTTACTAGGTAAATACAATTTAGTTCTTGAGTCTTATAATAAAGCAATTGAACTTGATCCTACAAATTCTAAAGCACAATATAATAAACAACATTTATTAAAGCGTATGTATTATTAAGTAAAAAACGCTGCAAAGCTTTTACTTATTGCCTTTTCAATCTATTCTGTTTGCTAGATTTCTTTAGTCTAAAATAAGCGAAGCAGTGATGCTATTCGTCTATTGTAATTTGCTTGATTTCGACAATTGTCTTATATACAAATGTTCAGCCAAAGTAAACATATTAAATAGCATTGGTTTGGTGGTTAGTTTTTTGTGGCAATCTCTAAATCAGTTTCACTCATTAATATCTAGTTGCGATGTGCATTAATACATTAGGGTCACAGCTACGCATTAATTTCGGTTATCGCTACAGGTTTCCTTGATATCAACAGTCTCAAGTGCCTATAAGATATTTAAGAAGTTCCAGCGTGAGTGAAAAAAGACGTTTAGTAAATTTAATATTTGGGAACTTAATATTGAAACCTGAAAAGCTTGATTTTATGCTGTGTTCACTGTTTGATACATTGGTGAATTTGCCTAAAAATGGCGAATGGTACCCGCGGCCGGACTTGAACCGGCAAGAGCTTACGCTCCACGGATTTTAAGTCCGTTATGTCTACCATTCCATCACGCGGGCAGCTGTGGATATTAAGGTTGCATTTGCTAAGTGGACAGATTAATAAAAAAAATACGAAAAAGCAAGTACTTTTATCGTTAATATATTAGTCTGATATGAAAAAGTTATTAAACACATTTAAAATCGTTAGTTTACTCATTAATTTATTAGATAATTAACTTAAATAGTGACAAAATAGTAATAATATGATAGATTAGTTTCAGGAAGTAATACTTTCTCTTGCATGTTATTGACATGTTTATTGACAAATGCCGCAAGGTAAGGTAGTTTTACATAATGAATTTTTATCGGCTCTTATATTTAAGTAAGGCTTAAAGTAAAATTTAAGTTTTAGTTATTATAAGCGTGTGTTAAGTTCAAATAAGTAATTTCTATCTAATAAAGGTTTTTATGGCTACAAATATAGTAGGTAAAGTTAAGTGGTATAATTCTACAAAGAATTTTGGATTTATTGAACAGGACAATGGCGGCAAAGATGTGTTTGTACACAAATCAGCCGTAGACGCAGCAGGTTTACATAGCCTTGAAGAAGGACAAGATGTAATTTTTGATCTTGAAGAAAAGCAAGGAAAAGCCTATGCTGTTAACCTCAGAATTAAATAAATTTATAATACCAAAAGCAGCTATCCACAATTGTTTATAATTTAGGGTAGCCTAGTCATCTTTATCAAAATAGTAAATATTTTGTTTTTGTCTTATAATAACCTATATAATTTTAAGTATAATAAATTATTTTTACTAAAGGGCATGAAAATGCCCTAAATCTAATAATATTATTCTGGCTTGAATAAGATTCTAAAATAGTTTCATTATTCATTATCGTTTTATATATTTAGTAGGTGTTTTGTAATCTAGCTTAAGCATATTTTTTGATTCAGGATAATTATATAAGTCGTTATTTTAATTTACTATAACTTATTTTTTATACAATAGACCTATTGCATAACTTATCTTATAAAGGGAATAAGAACTGCTACTCTACGCAGCGTACATAGTTAAGTATGTAAGGATGAGAGAGCAGCATCGATGTCTCATATATCTTTAAGAAATAAGTTATGTTAAGAAGTCTAATCAATAATGTGCATATTTTGATTTAAAACTATATTGGATTATATAATGAAAAATTTTAATTTATCTGAAGAATTAATTATTGCTCTCGAGACAATGAATATAACTGAGCCGACTGAAATACAAAAGCAATCGATTCCGGTTGCAATGGCGGGATCGGACATACTCGCTTCTAGCCAAACAGGTTCAGGCAAAACTCTTGCTTATTTATTGCCGTTAATTGATTCATTTATTAAAAATAAAACTACTGCTTTAATTCTTGTTCCGACTAGAGAATTAGCAACGCAAATACACAGTACTTTAAATAAAGTAACTACATCCTATAAAATTAATAGTGCAGTTTTGATAGGCGGTGAACCGATGCCTAAACAATTTATGCAATTAAAAAAGAATCCAAAAGTGATTGTCGGTACGCCGGGGCGTATTATCGATCACTTAAATAGGGGAAGTCTAAAAATTGATCGTATAGGCATAACCGTACTTGACGAAATGGATAGAATGCTTGATATGGGGATGAAAGAACAATTAGAAGAAATCAATAAATTTTTACCGGAAAAAAGACAAGTTTTAATGTTTTCCGCTACTATGCCAAAACATATTATTGCTGTTTCTCAAAAATATCTAAACAATCCGGTACGTATTACGGTAGGTGCTACTAATAAAGCAGCTGCAGAAATAAAACAGGAATCAATGCATGTTTCTGATAAAGAAAAATTTAGTGCATTAACTAAACAACTTGGTAATAGGGAAGGATCGGTCATTATTTTTGTGAAGACTAAACGCTCTGCCGATCAATTAGCTAAAATGTTAAAATATGAAAATCATACAGCAGAAGCTATACACGGTGATTTAAGTCAGCGTCAACGTGAAAGAGTAATTTTATCATTTCGTAAGTCAAACCATAGAATAATGGTAGCAACTGATGTAGCGGCTCGTGGGCTTGATATTCCTCATACACAGCATGTGATTAATTATGATTTACCTATGTGTCCTGAAGATTATTTACATAGGATAGGTAGAACGGGTAGAGCAGGGGCTACCGGACATGCGTTGTCTTTTATTTCTCCTGATGATGTTATTAGATGGCGTGCAATCGATCGTTTAGTAAATAAAGGAGAATCTACGCCGCGTAGTGAGTTTAGAAGTGATAAAAATAATCGTAAAAGATCATTCGGTAAAAGAGCCGGCGGTGACGGTAAAAAGTTTAATGCTTTTGATAGTAGCCGTAAAGGAACCTTTGATGGTAACAGCTACGGTAATAAAAGAAAGAAAGTATCGTAGTTTAGATTTATATCATTGCGAGGCAATTACATGAGTAATTGACGAAGCAATCTCAAGAGTTTATTATTATTTCATTAGAGTGTCACGTAGCCTTATGGCTGCTCATGACGATTAGATATCCATGCGGGCGATGCCTTTGCAGGCATGACAACCGTATATTTTAAAGGAGGATAAATTCATAAGTTTAAATTTTTCACGATTTCAATATATATCTAATATTTTCTTTATATTAATAATTTCTTTTCCTGGAGGTTTAATTTATTTACTTACCGGTTCAACTCTTTCTTTTTGGCTTCGAGAATCCGGTTTTGATAAAATCACTATAGGGCTTTTTAGTTTAGTGAATTTTATTCATATATTTAAATTTTTATGGGGTCCTTTGCTTGAAAAAGTAAGTTTTGCTCCTTTAAGTAAGCGGGGATATAAATATTGTTTAATTATTGCTTTGGTGAGTTGTATTTTTTGTGTATATATTCTAACAAATTTTAACCCTAACACTCATTTTATACCATTTGCTTTATGCTTAGTAGCTGTGGCATTTTTTTCGTCCATTTATGATATGTTACTTCAATCATCACAGATGTTACTGATTACAAATAAAAATTGGGGCATAAGTGAGGCAGCTTGTACTACAGGCTTTAGAATAGGTATACTTATAGCAGGTTCAGGAGCGTTATATTTATCTACTATCATATCCTGGCAAGATGTTTATCGTGCTATGGCAATTTTATGTATACCATCATTACTATTAATTATAATCTATCCGCTTAAATTTAAAGATAAGATAATTATTAATGATTTTGATAGATTTTGGCATGCTTTTTATGATTTTGTCAAGAAACCTAAATGGCTAATAATTGTTAGTTTTATGCTTCTATATCGTCTTCAAGATAATTTTCTGTCAATTATGCCGAATATGTTTTATCTTGATATTGGGTATACGAAGAAAGATTTAGCTCTTGGATATAAAGCTTTCGGTATGTGTGCTACAATCCTTGGAGGTTTTATAGGTGGGTTTTTGTGCCGAAAATATGAATATTCTTATTTGCTTAAAAGAGCATTAATATATCATGCTTTATCTAGCCTATCTTTTTTATTTCTCTCTTTTTATAATCGAGATATTACAAGTTTGTATATAGCGGTCTTCTTTCAAGAATTTACCAAGGGCTTAACTATGTCGCCGTTTTTTTCTTACCAATTAAGATGCTGTAGTTCTAAATATTGTATAACCCAAATTGCTTTAATTACTTCTATTGCTTATATTAGTACCATATTGTTTGGTAGTATTTCAGGCTATGCAGCTACTTATTTAGGCTGGACTTATTTCTTTATTGTAGCAGGATTTTGTTTTATACCGGCTTGTATATTAATTAGATATTTGCCGCCTTATGTTATTTCTAGCTAAAGCGGGAATCTAGCAAAATATTTATAATTGTCATTGCGAGGAGGCGTTGTTGTGTGGATCAATTGCACCTCTGTCATCCCGTGGCTTGACACCGAGTGCTTTACCGGTCCCTGCAACAATGCCTTGCGAGGAGCGTAGCGACGTGGCAATCTCTCTTAAATTGCATGAGATTGCTTAGTCGGCATAAATGCCTTCTCGCAATGACGTGGATAGGTAGTATAGGATTCCTGCTGCCGCAGGAATGACATACTTTTGAGCGCCATGTAAAAATGCCTAAATACAAATATATTGTAAAAGTAGTACTATCAATTTATAATAATCAACAAATTTATTAGTGTGCTTTAATTATGTTTATTCAAACTGAAGATACTCCAAATCCGGATGCAATAACATTTTTCCCAGGGCAGGAAATAAGTAGTGATCAGCCGGTATTTTTTAGTGAGCTTGCTGAAGTAAAAGGAAGAAGCAAACTTGCAGAATCATTATTTTATATTAATAATGTAAAATCGGTGTTTTTCGGTAGTGATTTTATAACAGTAACTAAACAAGCTGAAGGTAATTGGCAAGTTATAAAGCCTGAGATTTTAATGGTTATTATGGATCATTTTGTTTCAGGCTTGCCTGTATTTGAAGAAAACACCAAAGCAGATAATGTAAATCATAACCTTGATGGGCTTTCGGAAATAGAGAAACAAATCGTAGAGATTATTGAAACTAGGGTGCGTCCATCTGTTGCACAAGACGGTGGCGATATAATATATAAAGGCTTTGAAAACGGTGTAGTTAAATTAGCACTTCGTGGTGCATGCCTTGGATGTCCTAGT
This sequence comes from Rickettsia philipii str. 364D, assembly GCF_000283995.1. Classification (NCBI taxonomy): domain Bacteria; kingdom Pseudomonadati; phylum Pseudomonadota; class Alphaproteobacteria; order Rickettsiales; family Rickettsiaceae; genus Rickettsia; species Rickettsia philipii. The sequence continues at coordinate 968,094 of NC_016930.1, read as the reverse complement.
TCCACCATAACCTTAAGAAACGGCATTGAGTCCATGCTTAAACATTTTGTACCGGAAGTGCAAGAAGTTGAAGCTGTAGGGGAAGATTTTGAGTAATTTAGTATGCTAACTGTGTTAGTCTTCGTCATTGCAAGAAGAAACTGCAAGTTTCGACGAAGCAATCTAGTAAAAATTTCTGATTTACAGAATTTTGATTATTTTTTCTGGATTGCCAGGCAGTCTACGACTGCTCGCGATGACGTTAAATATCATATAGTATATTAAATTTTTTTGAAGAATAGTATGTCCTATTCTTCCTTTGCAGAATTGATTGTATCATTGTGATGCCAAATAACGTAGTGTAGTTCAACATCTTTTGGAGCACTACGATAGGTAGTTTGCTATTATAGCTTAAAAATGTTTCATCGCCTAAAAATACACTAACCGGTTGTATGGTTGCTTTTACGTTTGGGCATGCCATCATTGTACTAGCAGGGTGATCGCTAACTTGATCGATTATATAATAATTATATCCCCATCCTTCTAAAGTTTTTGTTTCCAGCTTACCACCAAACCCAACACGATTACAATCTTGCATTGCATTTTTTGTTGCTTGCAATTCTACTTTTAGCTTTTCTTCATTGGACTCTGTAGGTAAATGAATTACATAACACTTTTGATTTTCAAGTGGTGTAGGATAGGGTGCAATATCTTTTAACCGCTTATCGGTAATAAATCAGTATTTAAAAAACATGATGTAAGAAATAGTATAATTTTATTTGGCATATGATTATTTTTTTAATTAGAATCCATTATCTCGCCTAGAGGAATTATATAAGAAGCATTTATTTTACCATTGGCTATAATATCAGTACTAAAGCCTTCACTATAGTCAACAGCACCATTTTCGTTTATTTTTGTACTTAAAAATAATATAGAATTTTCAAATTTATTTTCTTTTAATATAGGCTGATTATTTAAACTAAAAACTTTCATGGCAAGCCTTTCATTATTAGGTAATCTAAAATATATTTCTGATCCGTTATTGGATTCAAAAAAATTACATTTATTATAAGCACCTAATAATAAATTATTTAATATATCTATGGTAACTTGTTCTTCAAGGTTTATAATCTTAGGACATAATATGTAATTATTGTGATTATTTTGTATATTTGAAATAAGAATACTTTGAGAGTTATATTGTTGTTTTTCCAAATATGTTTTTGCAAAATTATTTTGTTTTAATTCTGTAAAGGTTAGTTCAGCCTTATATTTTTGTTTGTCACTAGAGAAGTTAGGTAGCGTTTCTATTAAATGAAAATCAAGGGGAGGTTGCGCTAAATCTTGTATTCAGCATATTATTTTGATTTAATTCGGTAAAATCTAATTCGGCATAGTATGTTGCTCAGTCAATGTCTAAACTATATACAGGCTTATCTTCCAATATCTCTTCAAATAAATCTTCCCATAGCTCGTGTAACTCTTGTAAAAAATTTTGAACATGTTCTTTAGTTTTACAAACATCAATTTGATTTGCAAAGCTTTTTGCTATAAAAAACTTTAAATCTTTTGGATCCGATAAAGATAAATCATGAATGTGACATTTAAATGTTTTATCTACATAATTTATTAGTGATGCAGTATCTGCAGGAAAATTTTTAGTTATTTCTAATAATTCTTGTTTTATGCTGTTCTGAAATTATAGTCATTTTCTAATCTAATCTCGTTGCTTTCTTAAAAAAGCCGGTATGTCATGAATATCAGACTCTTTATTATCTTGATCTAGAGTACTAACAACAACGTTTTTGCGTTCTAAAGTTTGATTATTTGAAGCACGCAGAGAACCCCATATTTTTCCTAAAAATGATGGTTTGGGTGAGTCATCTTCAGATTTGTTGAAAGTATTGGCATGTAACCCTAGCTCTTTTTCATTTCCGATCAAATTTTGATTTATTGGAGAGTCGGTAATTTCAATATTTTTGGTACTGTAGCTGTTAAAATCAGGCATTTCTTCTATTTGTGTAGGTTGTGCTATAGCTTTATTATAAGTTTCCTCAGGAACTATATTGGTAGTTTCAGCTATTGCGGGTTTATATGTCGGTACTTTATCGGCATCAATACCGGTAGCAACAACTGATACTCTGATCATTCCTTTTAATTCCGGATTAAATGTTGAACCGAAAATAATATTAGCATCAAGGTTGTCTACTTCTTCTCTAATTCTATTAGCAGCGTTGTCAACTTCAAATAAGGTCATGTCGGAACCGCCGGTAATATTGATTAATACACCTCTTGCACCGCACATTGAGCTATGATCTAGCAGTGGATTTGAAATTGCAGATTCTGCCGCTTTAATAGCTCTATCTTCGCCACTAGCTTCACCTGTACCCATCATTGCTTTACCCATTTCACTCATTACTGCTTTAATATCGGCAAAATCAAGATTAATAAGTCCCGGCATAATCATTAAATCCGTTACTCCTCTAACGCCTGCATGTAATACGTCATCTGCCATTTTGAAAGCATCGGCAAACGTCGTTTGTTCATTAGCAATACGGAATAGATTTTGGTTCGGTATTACAATTAAAGTATCAACGAATTGCTGTAATTCAATAAGTCCTTTATCGGCAGTTTTCATACGATGACCGCCTTCAAAATGGAAAGGTTTAGTTACTACCCCAACCGTAAGGATGCCTAGTTCTTTAGCAATGCGTGCAATAACCGGTGCAGAACCGGTACCTGTACCACCGCCCATACCTGCCGTAATAAATACCATATTGCTATTTTCTAGGTAATTACGAAGTTCGCTTTCTGATTCTTGAGCAGCAAGTGCTCCAACCTCAGGAGAAGCTCCTGCCCCAAGACCTCTAGTCGTAGAAACACCGAGTTGTATTTTGTTAGTGCATAAAGAATGTTCAAGCGATTGTGCATCAGTATTAGCTACTACAAAATTAGCACCTTGCAGATTAGCACTAATCATATTATTTACTGCATTACTACCTGCACCCCCAACGCCAAAAACTGTAATGGTCGGTTTTAATACTATATTTTCAGGAGCTTTGATATTTAAAACCATGATACTCTTTTATTTTATATAATTAATGTTTAAGTATAATAAAAGATTTAGAAATTTCCATAAACTTTTTATGAAAAATATGGATTATTGTATTTTATAGTGAATTAGCTTGAATTAGGGATGATTTATAAGAAATATTTTATTTTTTTAAGAACATATCTCATACCGTAAATGGATTAGTATTAACGGTATTCGCTATGCCCTTAAAAAAATAAAATATTTCTTATAAATCATCCCTAATTCAAGCTAATTCACTATAAAATAGTGGAATGCCGTTATTATGACATGCTTTGATTAATGCTTTATCGTTAGTGGCCATAGGAAGTACTTAATGCATTGCAGTTAATAAATAAGTTGTATCATATGTAGTAAGATTGTTGGCTCTTGCAGTTTAATTTCATGTATGGAAAAATTTAAATTTGATATATTAAGGGGGAGAGAGTTTAAAAAATCTATAATTTTAATAACCTCTACTGATTTTATTCTAGCACGTTTTTCTGCTATTAATATTACATTAGTTACTTCAAGTCTCCAAAGAGGCGGTACTATCACTCTAAACTTATAACAATAATCTAATGTAAAATCTGAATATTTATCACGTTCATCATAAAAGAACCATGAGACAGTTATGGAGCAATCGGCTATAAACGGTTTAGAATTCACCATTTGCTACCTTCATCTCTAAGCTCTATAGTATAAGGAGCTCTAATGTTTTGCCTTTGTGGAATTCTCTTATTTGCTTTACTATATTATCCATTTTAGGTTTTTGAGTTATAATGTTTGCAACCGGCGTATTATGCTTACAAATGGTAATTTGTTCTCCGTCTTGTACACGTTGTATTAGATCAGAAAAATGAGTTTTTGCTTCGAGTAGGTTAATTTGATTAGATAAATTTTGTTTCACATAGGTAATATAATAATAGACTAATTTAATATTATCCTATTTATAAGATTTTATACAGTAACATTAATAATTTAAATTAATATCTTTGTATCAAACCTAAGATTGACTAACCATTTTTTCAGGTACTACTATTTTATCAAATTTTGCTTCCGATAGAAGATTGAGTTTTTTAGCTGCTTCTTTTAAAGTGATCCCGTGCTTATGTGCTTCTTTAGCAATTTTTGCAGCATTATCATAGCCTATATGCGGATTAAGAGCTGTAACAAGCATTAGAGATTTATCACGTAAATCATTAATGCGTGCTATATTGGGTTCTAATCCTTTAACACAGTGAGTAACAAAGCTATTTACGCTATCGGATAACAGCTCTATAGATTGTAGGATATTGTATATTATTACGGGTTTAAATACGTTAAGTTCAAGATGTCCGTTTGAGCCGGCAATAGTAACCGTAACATGATTTCCCATCACCTGACTGCACACCATTGTTAAAGCTTCGACTTGTGTAGGGTTTACTTTACTGGGCATAATAGAAGAACCAGGTTCATTTTCAGGTAAATGTAGCTCACCAAGACCGCATCTTGGACCGGAGCCGAGCAGTCTTATATCATTTGCTATTTTCATTAAGCTAACTGCTATAGTATTAAGAGTTCCTGAAAATTCTACTAGTGCGTCGTGAGCAGCTAGACTTTCAAATTTATTAGGAGCCGTCTTAAAGGGTTGTTTAGTAAACTCTGCCACTTTCTCGGCAAATTTTATATCAAAGCCTATTTTTGAGTTAATACCTGTACCGACTGCTGTGCCTCCTTGGGCAAGTAGATAAACTTTTTGTAGTGCATTTTCTATGCGTTCTAAAGCATACTCTATTTGTGTAATATATCCGGAGAATTCCTGTTTAAGAGTTAAAGGAGTTGCATCCTGCAAGTGGGTACGTCCTATTTTTATGATTTTGTCCCAATCTTTTGACTTATCCTGCAAAGAGGTCAGTATATTATTCAAAGCTGGTATCAGTTGCTGTTTAGTTGCAAGTACGGTTGCTATATGCATAGCGGTTGGAAAAGAGTCGTTGGATGATTGTCCTTTATTAACATGATCGTTAGGATGTACCGGAGATTTGCCGCCTTTCTTGCCTGTTAATTCTTCGTTGGCAATAGAGGCAATAACCTCGTTCATATTCATGTTTGTTTGTGTTCCTGAACCTGTTTGCCAAACTACTAAAGGAAAATTATCCTCAAATTCGCCTTCTAAGATTCTATCCGTGGCTTTATCTATACTTATAGCGATTTTAGCTTCTAAAGCACCAAACTCATGATTAACCTGTGCTGCACATTTTTTTAAAATAGCAAGAGCACGAATTAAAATTTCAGGCATTTTTTGCTTGCCTATTTTAAAATTTTCTAAAGATCTTTGAGTTTGAGCCCCCCAATAAAATTTTTCTTCTATTTGAATTTCTCCAAAAGAATCACTTTCGGTTCTGTAATTTTTCATAAATTGTTAAATGTTATATAATTATCTATTTTTTTCATAAAATGATCACTTACTGCATTCAAGTCTAATTGCTGGGCTAATTTAGCAAAGCTATAATATAATTTGTCTGTTAAAGAAGCTTTTTTTAGATTCTTAGCAATAAATATTAATGTGCTTTCTATCATAAGATTACGATTAAAACTATAAAATTTTTGCCAATGTTCGTTATATTTAGGTTCAGAGGATTCTATATAATCGGAATATATAGGTTTAGTAATTACTGTTTTACCTTGATATATATCAAATATAATATCATTAATTAATCTTTCATTCTTGAGGTTATTGATCACTTTATCAAAAAAATTGTTTAATATAGCTGTTGTTATCTCTTTTTCTGTAAGTGCATTTACAAATATGTCTAATTGTTTTTCAAAACTCTCGATAATTTGTTCATTTGGTTCCCTTTTCATGACTTGTCTCTCAAGTTAATTGATATAATCAAAGTTTATGACTTTAATTTTAGTAGACTAAATATTTATATCGAAGTAAATAAAAAACAATATGTGATTTATTAAAAATATTATTTATGTAATGAATGAAAAAGTATAGAAGCGGCATTTGATACATTAAGACTTTCTACTCTCTGAGAAATAGGGATTTTGGCTAAATAATCACATGTTTCTGCAACTAATCTTCGTATGCCTTTATCTTCTGAGCCAAATACCAATACTATTTTGTCGGAAATTAATTTATCGGTAAAGTAGTCATTTGCAGAACCTGTTAGACCTATAATCCAAAAGCCGTGTTTTTTAAGATAATTCATACATGAGCGTAAGTTAGTAACTTTAATTATAGGTATTAATTCTAAAGTACCGCAAGCCGCTTTAGCAATGCTGCCGTTTTCATTTGGAGAATTATCTTGAGGTAATATTATAGCATTTATATCAAAAGCAGCGGCACTACGAATAATTGTGCCAATATTTTGTGTGTCTGTTATTTGATCAAGAATCGCAATTTTACATTTTGGATTTGTTATATCTATGTCCTCTAAATTGTAAGAAAAAATTGGTCTAATTTTTGCAGCTATTCCTTGATGTGTTTGGTTTTCCAGTAATTTAGATAAAATATCGTTATTAACAATTTCATAAGCTCTAGTACCTATTAATTTTTTATGTGTCTCAAAAATTTCCCTAGTGCATAAAATATTGTCAATTTGACGTTTTGGATTATTTAGAGCAGAAAAGACAGGATGTTTCCCATACATATAATAACAATGTTTAGAATCAAGTTTTTTATTTTGCATCTTATTGAAAACCGTCAGTAATTTGTTCTTGACAGAAACTACTATTTATTATAGAAAGTTACAACTAAATAAATGTGCAAGCTGCTATTTGTTTATTTGATGATTCGGCAAGAAGTTTTATTAAGTCCTAATACTAATTATATATTGTATTTTACAGTGAATTAGTCTATTTAATACAGTAAAGTTCTTTAGGAGGGGTGGCCGAGTGGTCAATGGCAGCAGACTGTAAATCTGCCCGCGTAAGCGTTCGAAGGTTCAAATCCTTCTCCCTCCACCACTTAAATGGTTCAGGGAAGCATATCATTTTATTTAAAAATAAAACATAATTGTGTATATTTATAAATCTGAATAAAATTGATATAGCACTGTTAACAAAATAACTTTGAAATTATTTTATTAATAGTGCCACAATGCGGGTGTAGCTCAATGGTAGAGTTCCAGCCTTCCAAGCTGGCTGTGTGGGTTCGATTCCCATCACCCGCTCCAGAGATAGTGGTAACAGATAAATTTAGCAAGAAAATGCACTTATAAAAAAACTTGTATTAAACCTAAAAAATTGTAGAGAGTAATAATATGGCAAAAGCAAAATTTGAACGCACTAAACCGCACGTTAATATAGGTACGATCGGTCACGTAGATCACGGTAAAACTTCCTTAACGGCAGCAATAACTATAGTACTTGCTAAGACAGGTGGAGCACAAGCTACAGCGTATGATCAAATTGATGCTGCTCCTGAAGAAAAAGAAAGAGGTATAACTATTTCTACTGCACATGTAGAATATGAGACTAAAAATAGACACTATGCACACGTAGATTGTCCGGGACACGCTGACTATGTAAAGAACATGATAACCGGTGCCGCTCAGATGGACGGTGCAATATTAGTAGTTTCTGCTGCTGATGGTCCTATGCCGCAAACTAGAGAGCATATATTACTAGCAAAACAGGTAGGTGTGCCTGCTATGGTAGTATTTTTAAATAAAATAGATATGGTGGATGATCCTGATCTATTAGAACTAGTAGAGATGGAAGTAAGGGAATTATTATCAAAATATGGTTTCCCGGGTGATGAAATACCTATTATTAAAGGTTCTGCACTTCAAGCTTTAGAAGGAAAGCCTGAAGGTGAAAAAGCTATTAATGAGCTAATGGATGCAGTAGATAGCTATATACCGCAGCCTGTAAGAGCTACGGATAAACCTTTCTTAATGCCAATAGAAGATGTATTCTCTATTTCAGGAAGAGGTACTGTTGTAACTGGTAGAGTAGAGTCAGGAATAATTAAGGTAGGTGAGGAAATTGAAATAGTCGGTCTAAAAGATACGCAAAAAACTACCTGTACCGGTGTAGAAATGTTCAGAAAATTACTTGATGAAGGACAAGCCGGAGATAATGTTGGCATATTACTACGCGGTACAAAAAGAGAAGAAGTTGAAAGAGGACAAGTTCTCGCAAAACCTGGTAGCATAAAACCGCATGATAAGTTTGAAGCTGAAGTATATGTGCTTAGTAAAGAAGAAGGTGGGCGTCATACCCCATTTACTAATGATTATCGTCCGCAGTTCTATTTTAGAACAACAGATGTTACCGGTACAATAAAATTGCCTGCTGATAAGCAGATGGTTATGCCTGGAGATAATGCTACTTTTACAGTGGAATTAATTAAACCGATTGCGATGCAGGAAGGGTTGAAATTCTCTATACGTGAAGGTGGTAGAACAGTAGGTGCCGGCGTAGTAACTAAAATAAATAATTAATTGATTTTATAAATACCTATTATTTTTTAATAATAGGTATTTATATTTTAAGGTGTAATAGACATTTTTCCGAACCCGCTTATAGAGAAGAATTTGAAGGAGGTACGGAATGCAGAACCACAGCGTATATAACGGACGTGAGGATTCGAGTGCCGGATCGACGTACAAATTACCTCTAGAAGTACAGTTTAGAAAGATGTCTAAAAAAACATCTTGCTGTTTAAATATTAGGTTTACTGAATGAAAAATAAAATCAAAATTCGTTTAAAATCATTTGATCACCGTAGTCTTGATCAAGCTACAAAAGAGATAGTTAGTGCTGTTAAAAGAACGTTTGCTAACATTAATGGTCCTATTCCTTTACCTAAAAAAATTGGAAGATTTACCGTAAATAGGTCTCCTCATGTACATAAGAAGTCAAGAGAGCAATTTGAAATTAGAAAGCATAAAAGATTATTAGTTATAGGTGATCCGAATCCGGCGGTTGTCGATGCTTTAAGTAAAGTCGATTTAGCAGCAGGTGTTGATGTAGTGATTGAATTAGAGAGTGGGGAATAAATGAGAACTGGTATAATTGCTCAAAAAATTGGGATGACTAGTGTTTTTAATGATAAAGGCGAAAGAATTTCTTTAACATTGGTAAAAGTTGATGATTGTCAAGTAGTAGGGCATAAAACTCTAGAAAAACATGGATATAATGCTTTGGTTATAGGTGTAAAAGATAAAAAAATATCTAGAGTAACCAAACCTATGAGACAAGTTTTTGCTAATGCTAAAATATCTCCTAAAACTAAATTAAAAGAATTTAGAATTTCTGAAGAGAATTTTATTGATATAGCAGCAAGTTTAGAAGTAGACCATTTTATGGCAGGACAATTTGTGGATATAACGGCAACTACTATAGGTAAAGGATTTGCCGGTAGTATGAAAAGACATAATTTTAGAGGTCTTGAGGCTTCTCACGGTGTTTCGATATCCCATCGTTCGCATGGTTCTACAGGACAAAGACAAGATCCAGGAAAGGTTTTCAAAGGCAAAAAAATGGCCGGTCATATGGGATGTAACCAAGTTACTATTCAAAATTTGAAAATATTTGCCGTTGATAAAGAGCGTAAGCTTATTATGATTCAGGGTAGTATACCCGGTCACAAAAATTCGTATCTTTCAGTAAAAGATGCAATAAAAAAGATTTCAATAACTGTATAATAGATATTTAGACATGTTTGTTGAGGTTAAAGATTATCACATTAACAAAACGCCATGCAATATTATTTATATAAAAGTTTTATATAAGACTGTATAAGGTTAAAATAAAGATGAAAACTAAAATATTAAGTCTTGCTAATGAAGAAGTTGGTGAGATTAGCTTAAATGAAGATATATTTGCTGTTGAATTTATCAGAGATGATATAATAAAGCAGGTTATTGATTGGCAGAGAGCTAAGGCAATGTCCGGTAACCACAAAACTAAAACAGTATCAGAAGTATTAGGAACCACAAAAAAACCGTTTAAGCAAAAAGGTACAGGTAATGCAAGACAAGGCTCCCTTAGATCGGTACAGATGCGTGGTGGTGGTGTAGCTCATGGACCTAGAGTACGTAGTCATGCAACGAAATTACCTAAAAAAGTACGAAAACTGGGTTTAATTCATGCTTTATCCGAGAAATGCGCTGAAGGAAAATTATTAGTAATAGATTCTTTAAAGCTAGATAAGCCTAAAACTTCTGCTCTTGTAAATATATTAAACAAATTTCAAGGGAAAAGTTTCTTTGTAATAGACGGAAATGAAGTAGATATTAATTTTTCTTTAGCTGCAAAAAATATTTATAATACTGTGATTGTTCCACAAATAGGAGCCAATGTTTATGATATAATACGACATGAATATGTCCTATTATCACAAGAAGCAGTGAGTGCTTTAGAAGAGAGGTTAAGATGAGTGCTTATAAATACTACGATTTAATTAGAAAACCTATTATTACAGAAAAAACTACAACCCTTTCGGAACAAAATAAATACGCTTTTTATGTAGATAAATTTGCTGAAAAACTTACCCTTAAAAAGGCTATAGAAGAAATATTTAAAGTAAAAGTAAAAAAAGTGAATATTTTAAACGTTAAAGGTAAGAAGAAAAGATTTAAAGGAATTATAGGGACTCAAATCAATAGAAAGAAAGCTATTGTTACATTAGAAAAAGACCATAATATCGATTTTGCCGGAGGAATTAAATAAATGGCTTTAAAAAACTTTAATCCAATTACTCCTTCTCTTAGAGCGTTAGTTCAAGTTGATAAAACTAGTTTATGGAAAGGCAGACCTTTAAAATCTTTGACCAAAGGTATATCTAAAACCGGTGGACGAAATAATCAAGGTAGAATTACTTCTTGGCACAGAGGTGGAGGACACAAAAAATTATATCGTATTATTGATTTTAAAAGAAATAAAATTGATGTTTCTGCTATTGTTGAAAGAATAGAGTATGACCCTAATAGAACTGCTTTTATTGCTTTAATAAAATATGAAGATGGGGAATATTCTTATATTCTAGCACCACAAAAATTATCTGTAGGTGATAGAGTAATATCAAGTCAAGATGCTGATATAAAAATAGGAAATTGTTTACCTTTAAAATGCATTCCTATCGGTACTACTTTACATAATGTTGAAATGAAAGTCGGTAAGGGCGGTCAAATTGCAAGGTCTGCAGGTACTTCAGTAGATCTAGTGGGTAAAGATTCAGGATATGCTCAGATTAAATTAAGATCAGGTGAATTTAGGTTAGTACCTTTAGATTGTAAAGCTACTATAGGTAGTATATCTAACCCGGATCAAAAAAATATTAATTTAGGCAAAGCCGGTAGAAATAGATGGTTAGGTTGGAGACCGCATGTTAGAGGTGTAGCAATGAATCCTGTAGATCACCCTCATGGCGGTGGTGAAGGTAAAACTTCAGGAGGTCGCCATCCTGTTACTCCTTGGGGATTCCCAACAAAGGGTAAGAAGACACGTAAAAATAAACGTACTTCAAAATTTATCGTAAAGAAAAGAAAATAGATTTTAAATTAATTAGGTATTAGTATGGCACGTTCAATATGGAAAGGGCCTTTTGTAGACGGTTATTTAATAAAGAAAGTTCAAAAATTAATGGAATCAGGTAAATCTGAAATGATTAAAACTTGGTCTAGAAGGTCAACGATTTTACCTATTTTTGTAGGGTTTACCTTTTCTGTGCATAATGGAAATAAATTTATTCCGGTTTCTGTAAATGAAGAAATGGTTGGAAGAAAATTAGGTGAGTTTGCTCCTACTAGAACATTTCACGGTCATGGAGCAGATAAAAAAATCAAAAGAAAATAAAGATTTATATGGTACAGGAAAATAAAAATTTTGCTACGGCACAAGCTAAATCTATTAGAGTAAGTTCAAGGAAGCTCAATTTAGTTGCAGCCTTTATTAGAAATATGAAAGTATCTGAAGCATTGGTACAATTAACTTTTTCTCCTAAAAGAATTGCAAAAGTTGTAAAAGATTGTTTACAATCTGCTGTTGCAAATGCTGAAAATAATTTAGGTCTAGATATAGATAGATTGGTTATTACTAAAGCGACTGTAGGTAAGGCTTTAGTAATGAAAAGAGTTATGCCAAGAGCAAAAGGAAGAGCAACTAGAATAAATAAGTTTTTTAGTAATCTTTATATAACTGTTACAGAAAAAGAGGATAATTAAAATGGGGCAGAAAGTTTGTGCACATGGTTTTAGAGTTGGACCGACTTTAATTAAAGGTTGGGATTCCATATTATATGCAGAAAAACATTATAAAACTCTTTTTATACAAGATTTAAAAATTAGGGATTTAATAAATAAGGGTTTTAATCAAGCCCAAATTAGTAGAGTTTTAATTGAACGCCCGTCTAATAAAAGTATTATAATTAATATTAATGCCAAAAAACCAAATATCATTATCGGTAGAAACGGTAGTGAAATTGATAAGCTAAAAAAAGCTATCGAGAAAATGACTTCTTTAAAAGAAGTTTATATAAATATTCACGAAGTTCGAAAATTTAATATAGATGCTGCTATAGTAGCTCAAACTATAGCACTACAGCTTGAAAAAAGAGTTTCTTTTAGAAAAGCCATGAAAACAGCAATTCAGGCGTCATTTAAACAAGGTGGACAAGGTATCAGGGTTAGTTGTTCAGGACGACTTGGAGGTGCTGAAATTGCTAGAACCGAATGGTATATAGAAGGAAGAATGCCGTTACATACTTTAAGAGCTGATATTGATTATTCAACAGCTGAGGCTATAACTACTTATGGAGTTATAGGGGTTAAAGTGTGGATTTATAAAGGTGAATATACAGAAAATAAAAGATATAATTAATTTTAAGTATTAAAATGTTAGCTCCGAAAAAACAAAAATTTAGAAAAGCTCATAAGGGTAGGGTTGCTTCAACAGCAAAAGCAGGTACGACGCTTGCTTTTGGATCATTTGGTCTAAAATCTATAGATGGTTGGCGTGTTACTGCAAGACAAATAGAAGCAGGAAGAAAAGCTGCTACTAGATGTATGAAAAGGCAAGGAAGATTATGGATTCGCATTTTTCCGGATGTTCCCGTTTCTAAAAAGCCTGCCGAAGTAAGAATGGGTAAAGGTAAAGGTTCTCCTGAATTTTTTGCAGTTAGAGTTTCGCCTGGAAGAATTATGTTTGAAATTGAAGGGGTAGAAGAAAATGTTGCACTTAGAGCTTTGGAGCTTGCAAGTGCAAAATTACCTGTTAGAACAAGGATAGTGAGACGTTATGAATGATTTAAAATTATTAAGAAGTAAGTTATCTACTGAAACAATAGAAGAGCTTTATAAAAACCTTAATCTTTTAAAAAAAGAATTGTTTAATTTAAGATTTCAACAAGCTTTAGGTGATTTAAAAAATACTAGTAGGTTTTCGTTAGTCAAAAAGTCTATAGCACGTATTAAAACTGAATTAACAAAAAGAGCTAATAGTGAGGAATATTAAAATGCCGAAAAGAGTGTTACAAGGTGTGGTTATAAGTTCAAAAGCTGATAAGACGGTTACAGTAAAAGTAGAAAGAAAGTTTAAGCATCCTATTTATAAAAAATTTGTGAAAGTATCTAAAAAATATGCTGCTCATGATTCAGAAAATAAATATCAAGAAGGAGATAAAGTTAGTATAATTGAAAGTCGGCCTATCTCAAAAACCAAAACATGGGTAGTGGTAAATGGGGAATAAAGTTTTTTAATCTTTGACTTTATAAGGTAGATTGTTTATTTTATTTCTCGTGTATAAAAAATTGGAAGTAGTTTATGATTCAAATGCAGAGCATCTTGGAAGTTGCAGATAATTCCGGTGCTAAAAAAGTTATGTGTATTAAAGTTTTAGGTGGCTCTCACCATATGGTGGCAAAGTTGGGTGATGTTATAGTTGTATCTGTTAAAGACGCTATACCCGGCGGTAAGGTTAAAAAGGGTGATGTTTATAAAGGCCTGATTGTTCGTACAAAGACTGGAGTAGTAAGACCTGATGGTAGTACAATAAAATTTGATCAAAACGCATTAGTGCTTTTGAATAAACAAGATGAGCCTATCGGTACTAGAGTTTTTGGTCCTGTGACAAGAGAACTTAGAGCGAAAAAATATGTTAGAATAATGTCGCTTGCAGAGGAAGTGTTATAAATGATTAAATTAAAAGTAAAAAAAGGTGATGAAGTTGTTGTTATTACCGGAAAGCACAAAGGAAAAAAAGGTAAAATATTAAACGTTTTCCCGGAGGACAGTAAAGTAATTGTTTCTGGAGTAAATGTAGTAAAAAAGCATACTAAACCTAATCAAATGAGTGAAGGCGGGATAATAACTAAAGAATTACCTATACATATCTCAAATATTGCACACATCGATCCAAAAACCGGTAACCCTACCAAGGTAGCTTTTAAAGTCTTAGAAGACGGTTCTAAGGTTAGAGTAGCAAAGAAATCAGGGGAAATTATTGGTAAGGAAGGTAAATAATGTTAAGATTTAAAGAATTATATCAGCAAAAAATTATTGAAAACTTACAAAAAAATTTTTCTTATAAAAATAAACACGAAATACCGCAAATTAAGAAAATTGTGATAAATATGGGAGTAGGGGAAGCAACAGCCAATTCCAAAGTAATTAATAATGCAGTAAATGATCTTACTTTGATTTCCGGTCAGAAGCCGGTTGTAACGTTAGCAAGAAAATCTATTGCAACTTTTAAGTTACGCGAAAATATGAAAATAGGTTGCAAGGTTACATTACGTAAAGATAGAATGTATGATTTTTTAGAGAGGTTAGTAATTGTTGCATTACCCCGTGTTAAGGAATTTCGCGGTTTTTCTTATAAAAGTTTTGATGGTAAAGGGAATTTTACTTTTGGGTTAAAAGAGCAGATCGTTTTTCCTGAAATTAATTACGATAAAATCGATACAATAAGAGGTATGGATATTACAATCGTTACATCTGCTAAAACAGATCAAGAAAGTAAATTTTTGTTATCAGGGTTTAATTTACCTTTTTATAATTAATTTTTAGGATATATATAATGGCAAAAGTAAGTTCTATAAAAAAGAACGAAAGTAGGAAAAAAAAATCACAAAGTTTACATAATAAACGTTTAGCACTAAAAAGTAAAATTTATGATAAAAATATTTCATTAGAAGAGCGTTTTTCTTTGGTAATGTCACTTGCACAATTACCTAGAAATTCATCATCTACTAGAATAAGAAATAGATGTGAGCTTACAGGTAGACCAAGAGGTGTTACAAGAAAGTTTGGTATATCGAGGAATAAGCTTAGAGAATTAATAGGCAGAGGCTTAGTTCCCGGTGTAGTTAAGTCAAGTTGGTAAGAGTCGATAGGTAAATCATATGTCAATGACGGATAATGTAGCAGATATGTTAACTAGAATTAGAAATGCTTATAAAAGCAAATTGATAAATGTTTCTTTTCCTAGTTCTAAAATTAAAACTTCAATTTTAGATGTTTTGCAAAAAGAAGGTTATATAAAAGATTATATAACTACTCAAAAAAATAATATTAGTTATACTGAGGTAGCTTTAAAATACTCTGTTAATGGCGATGCTTCTATATGCGAAATTCATAGAGTATCAAAGCCTGGAAAAAGAGTATATTCTGCTATTAAAGATTTGAAAGGATATTATAATAATATGGGTATATATATTCTTTCTACTCCTTACGGTGTTATGTCTGATAGAGAAGCTCATATTAAAAATGTCGGCGGCGAAGTAATTTGTAAAGTATTTTAAGGTAAAAAATGTCACGTGTTGGAAAATTGCCAATTACTATACCTGAAGGTGTAAAAATTGGTTTAAATGATTTAGAAGTAAAAATATCCGGACCTAAAGGCGAATTATCAAAAACTTTTAAAGGTAATATAGCAATTTCATTGGCAGAAAATAAGCTTTTAGTAAAACCTTTAGCCGCAAAGAAAAATGCACGTGCTATGTGGGGGACTGCAAGAAGCATAATATCAAATATGGTTACCGGCGTTAAAGAAGGTTTTAAGCTTAAACTCGAAATTAACGGAGTCGGTTACAGGGCGATGGTAAAAGGTAAATATTTAAATTTAATGCTTGCTAAAAGCCATAATACAAAAATTGAAATACCTTCAGATATTAAAATAGAGATGCCTAAGCAAAATATTATTATTCTTGAGGGAATAGATAAAGAAAAATTAGGACAATTTGCTTCAATTATTATAAAACAGAGACCACCTGAGCCTTATAAAGGAAAAGGAATTAAATTTGAAAATCAATTTATACCGCGTAAAGAAGGTAAGAAAAATTAAATTTAAGAGTTAAATATGCGTAGTGCTAAGCTAAAATTTGAAAAAAGAAGAAGTAGAATAAGACATAAAATATCTAAAACATCTAATAGAGTTAGATTATCAATATTTAAGTCAGGTAGACATATATATGCACAAATTATTGATGATTCTAAGTCTATAACGATTGCTGCTGCTTCAACTTTAGATGAGAAAAGAAAAAAATCTCATTGTAATATTGAAAATGCTATCAAAGTAGGCGAAGAAATAGCAAAAAAAGCTTATGCTGCAGGGATAAAAGACGTAGTGTTTGATAGAGGCGGATATAAGTATCACGGTGTTGTAAAAGCGCTAGCTGATGCAGCTAGAGAGAAAATAAAATTTTAGGTTATAAGGTTGTAGTAATGTCTAAAGTTAAAAAAAATGACGAGACTTTAAGTGAAGTTTTAGTTGATGTAAATAGAGTTACAAAAGTAGTAAAAGGCGGTAGAAGCTTTGCTTTTTCTGCTTATGTAGTGGTCGGTGATAAAGCTGGCAGAGTCGGAGCGGGACACGGAAAAGCTAAAGAAGTAAATGAAGCTCGAGGAAAGGCAAAACAAGCCGCTAAAAAGAGAATGATGAAAGTACCGTTATATCAAAATAGGACTATTCACCATGACGTTGTCGGTAAAAGTGGAGCTGCTAAAGTGATTTTAAGAAGAGCTAAAGCAGGTACAGGCGTTATAGCCGGAGGATCTATGAGAGCAATTTTTGACTCTGTAGGCATTCATGATGTTGTTGCTAAATCAATAGGTTCAACGAATGTTTACGCAATGATTTCTGCAACATTTGATGCATTAAATAAACTTGCATCACCAAAATCTATTGCTATGAGAAGAGATAAAAAAGTAAATGAAATATCTGTAAAATCTGCTGACATTCAAGTTAATGAATAATGTTGCATAAGTAAGGTGAAGTTATGAATAATAAGATCAATAATATAAAAATTACTCAAGTTCACAGTGCTATAGGTCGTAAGTATGATCAAAGGTTGATATTAGTTGGGCTTGGTTTAAACAAAATTAATAAGAGCGTTATTCTTGCAAATACTAATTCAATCAAAGGGATGGTTAAAAAAGTAAAGCATTTGTTAAAAATAGAAAATATGTAATTAGAGTTTTTAAATGAAATTAAATGAATTATATAATAATATAGGTGCTAAAAAAAATAAGAAAAGAATAGCACGCGGTATTGGTAGTGGTAAAGGAAAAACCGGTGGTAGAGGAATTAAAGGTCAAAAATCTAGATCCGGCGTTGCAATAAAAGGTTTTGAAGGTGGTCAAACACCTATGATCAAAAGACTACCTAAAAGAGGGTTTAATTGTATTTCAACTAAAAAATACAATATAATAAATATTTATAATATTGAAGAAGCATTAGCCGATGGGCGTTTAAGTGCTGATGATAATATTACGAAAGAAAAATTGGTAGAAGCCAGAGTAGTTAATAATAAAAATAATAAGAAATTAGTGAAATTATTATCTATTTGTAGTGATGATTTCGCTGCTCCTCTATCATTAAAATTAGATGCTTATTCTTCTAAAGCTAAGGATTTAATCGAGAAAGCAGGTGGAAAATTATTATAGTATATGGGGCAGAATTTTTCTAAAAAATCCGGTAATGGTTTAGTTAGTCGCATTGTTTTTACTATGCTCATTCTTATAGTATGTAGATTTGGGTCTTTTATACCTATACCTGGTATAGATTCAATTGCTTTAAGTAGTGTGGCTGCAAAGAATCAATCCGGAATACTCGGAATGTTTAATATGCTATCCGGAGGATCGCTAGGTAGAATGTCCATTTTTGCTTTAGCAATTATGCCGTATATTACTGCCTCAATTATTATCCAATTAATGTCAGTTGCATATAAACCTTTGGAAAATTTAAAAAAAGAAGGGGAAGTCGGCAAAAGAAAAGTAAATCAGCTATCGAGATATTTAACGGTTCTACTTGCTTCTTTTCAGGCTTATGGAGTTGCTATAAGTTTAGAGTCGATTGTAACAAATACTGGTCCTGTAGTAATCTTAGCAGGTTTTTTCTTTAGAGTTACAACCGTAATTACTTTAGTTGTAGGCACGATGCTATTAATGTGGTTAGGAGAACAAATTACACAGCGCGGAATAGGTAATGGTACGTCTTTAATTATATTTATAGGTATAATTTCAGGAGTACCTAGTGCTATTATTAGTATGTTTGAATTATCAAGAAAAGGAGCATTATCGCCTTTAATAGCGATAGCTGTTTGTATTGGAGTAGTTGTATTAATAGCTATAATTATATTTTTTGAAAGAGCCCAAAGAAAATTATTGGTGCAGTATCCTAAAAGACAAGTAGGAAATAAAATTTATGGAGGCGAAGCAACCCATATGCCTCTCAAGTTAAATACTTCTGGTGTAATACCTCCAATATTTGCTAGTTCAATTTTACTATTTCCTGCTACGCTTGCTAATTTTTCTAATAGTAATTCAGAAACTATGGGCATGCTTACTTATTACTTAGGGCATGGAAAACCTGTATATATTTTATTATATGTAGCATTAATTATGTTTTTTAGTTTTTTTTATACTGCAATAGTATTTAATTCTGAAGAAACTGCTAATAATTTAAGAAAGTACGGTGCTTATATTCCAGGTAAAAGACCAGGAAAAAATACGTCTGATTATTTTGATTATATACTTACAAGGCTTACGGTTATAGGTGGGATATATTTAAGTGTAATATGTGTAATTCCGGAGCTATTAATGAATAAATATGTAATCTCTCTTTCTTTAGGAGGTACGAGTTTTTTAATTGTAGTGAACGTGGTACTTGATACTATGACTCAGATTCAAACTTACTTATTTAGTAGTAAGTATGAAGGTTTAATGAAGAAAATAAAATTAAAAAATTAAAAATGAGTTTAAATAGTGATAGTAATTTTTTTAGGTCCTCCAGGAGCGGGAAAGGGCACACAAGGAAAAAAGATAGCTAAAAAAATTGATTTACCACATATAGCAATCGGTGATATATTTAGAACGATTATTAAAACATCAACTAGTGAAGCAGAGTTAATTAATAATTATGTTAGGCAAGGGGAGCTTATCCCTAATGAAATAGTTAATCAAGTAATCAAAAATTTTTTATTATCCTTTGAATATAAAAACGGCTACATATTAGATGGATATCCGCGTAATTTAGAGCAAGCGCAATTTTTTGAATCATTTATTAAAGAAAAAATTAAAATAATATATTTTGATGTTTCAGGTGAATTATTAATTAAAAGAATTTTAGGAAGATATAGTTGTAAAAATTGCGGTAAAATATATAATAGGTACTTCTTGCAGCCTAAAACTGATAATGTATGTGATGTTTGTGGTTCAAGTACATTTGATTATAGAAAAGACGATAATGAAGAAGTAATAAAAAAAAGAATTGAAGTATATAAAACAGAAACATATCCGTTAATAGATTATTATAAAAATAGTGGTAATTTTTATATAGTTAATGGCAGTAAAAATGAACAAGAAATAGAAATGGATATACAGAAAATACTAAAAATAAATTGACTTTATCAAAGATTTTTATATTATCTTTTAGTTACCAGTAAAATGTTGGAGATTATTTGTGGCAAGAATTGCAAGTGTTAATATTCCTGATAATAAACGTTTAGTTGTGAGTTTAACTTACATTTACGGTCTTGGGCCTACTATGGCAGCAGAGATCTGTAATAAAGCAAAAATATCGAAAGATAAAAAAGTGAAAGAACTGACAGATCAAGAGTTAATAGGCTTACGTAATATTATTGAAAGTGAGTATAAAGTTGAGGGTGATTTAAGACGAGAAGTTACGCTTAATATTAAGAAAAAGAAAGATATAAGATGTTATCAAGGACTTAGACATATACGTAAGTTGCCGGTGAGAGGACAGAACACGCATTCTAATGCTCGAACTAGAAAAGGTAAAGCTATTGCGATAGCCGGAAAGAAAAAAGCTGTAAAATAATAGTTTAAGTATAGAGTATAAATAATGAATCAGACGGTTAAAGTTAAGAAAAAGAAAAAAACTATCACTCTTGGTGTTGTGCATATCCGAGCATCATTTAATAATACTATAGTAACATTTACTGATATCCAAGGTAATACCATTTCTTCTGCATCGGCAGGAGGTAATGGGTTTAAAGGGGCAAGAAAAGCAACACCTTATGCAGCTCAAGTAACAATTGATAGAGCATCGGAAAAAGCAAAAGAATATGGTCTAAAAACTATTTCTATTAGGATTGGAGGACCGGGGGCTCAGCGTGAATCAGCAATGAGAGCTTTATTCGGACAAAATTTTGTGGTTACATCAATTTTAGATGTATCGTCAATTGCTCATAATGGAGTAAGACCGCCAAAAAGAAGAAGAGTATAAGAGAATCATAGGTATTAAATGTTATCGTTAAGTAAAAATTGGAATACTTTAATAAAGCCGAATAAAGTTGCTTATGAAAATTTTCCAGAAACCAATAATAAAGCTAAAATTGTAGTTGAACCTTTAGAAAGAGGTTTTGGTTTAACACTCGGTAATGCTATGAGAAGAGTATTACTTTCTTCTTTACAAGGAGCAGCTATCACGTCTATAAAGATCCCTGCTATAGAACATGAATTTTCTTCTATACCCGGTGTAAAAGAAGATGTATCAGAAGTGATTTTAAACATTAAAGGTATTGAAGTAAAAATGTATGTTGCAGAAAAACGTATCATGAAATTAAAAGCAACAGGACCTTGTGTTGTAACGGCCGGTATGATTGAGACAGGTCATGATGTAGAAATACTGAATCCGGATCATGTAATTTGTGATCTAGCTAAGGACAAGCAGCTTGAAATGGAATTAACTTGCAAGGTTGGTAAAGGATATGTACTTAGCACAAATAATTATGAGGATAATTTACCTATTGGTGAAATAGCTATAGATGCTTTATTTAATCCGGTAAAGAGTGTTACTTATAAGGTAGAAAATACTAGGGTAGGTCAGGTTACCGATTATGATAAATTAATTATGTTTGTAGAAACTAACGGTGCTGTATTACCTGAAATGGCTGTAGGTTTAGCTGCACGTATTTTACAGGAGCAATTACAATTATTTATTTCTTTTGAAGAACAGGAAGAAGATAAGCAAGTTAAAACTGATGCTTTACCATTTTCACCTTATTTACTTAAGAGAGTTGATGAATTGGAATTATCGGTTAGATCGGCAAATTGTTTGAAAAATGATAATATAATATATATAGGGGATCTAGTAAAAAGAACGGAAGCCGATATGCTAAGAACTCCAAATTTCGGTAGAAAATCTTTAAATGAGATTAAAGAAATATTGGCAAAGTTTAATTTAAGATTCGGTATGGATGTACCGGATTGGCCACCGGAAAATATGCAGGAATTATCTAAACGTTATGAAGATTCTTATAATTAAGGACTAAAAAATGCGACATAAAATTAAAGGCAGAAAGTTAAATGTAACAAGTAGTCATCGGCAAGCAATGCTCGCTAATATGGCTGTAGCACTTGTAACCCATGAACAAATTAAAACTACTTTACCAAAAGCTAAGGAATTAAGACCTTATATTGAAACTCTAATTACTAAAGCTAAAAAAGCTGATTTAATGGTAAGAAGAAGCGTTTTATCAAAAATAAAAGATAAAACAGCAGTAGAAAAGCTTATAAATATTTTAGGTACCAGATATAAAGATAGACCTGGCGGTTATACTAGAATAATAAAAGCCGGATTCCGTTATGGTGATTTAGCACCGATAGCATATATTGAATTTGTGGATAGAGATATTAATGCTAAAGGAAATATACAGCAAGATGCTAATGAAGAAATTAAAAATTAAAATATAAGGGACTCGGTGATGGCTAATCATTCTTCAGCAAAAAAAGCTGCTAGACAAACAGTAAAAAGAACTCTAATCAATAAAAAACGATCTAGTGCAATAAAAACTTTTATAAAGAAAGTTGTACATGAAATCAGTCTTGGTAATAAAGAAAATGCTAACATAGCTTTATCTGTTGCTCAGTCTAAGGTAATGCAAGGTGTGAAAAAAAATATAATTAAATTAAATACCGCCTCAAGAAAAATCAGCAGATTATCAAGGCAAATAAAAAGTTTGAAAGTAAATAACACTTTATAGTAATTTAAAAGCAAAAACTAATAAAATTTTGCTAAATTATTTATATACTTCTTATTGATTATAAATGATGTTATTTTACTAATTAATAAAAAATATGGGCGATTAGCTCAGCTGGTAGAGTATCTCGTTTACACCGAGAGTGTCGGCGGTTCGAGTCCGTCATCGCCCACCAATCAAAAGTTTTTAGTATTTCAACGATCAAACAATGAATGAAGCTTAAACTCAAGTGTTTCAGTTTTAAATGTTGCAATAGTTAAACCTATCAAGAAAAACAATATCTTTGTGAAATGGCATTTCTAACTAAGTATATATTAGTTAATAATTTAATGCCATTGCTAGAAAATTACAAAGTAATTGACGAAATAATCCAGTATAAAAATACTAAATTTTAGCATTTTTTAGTACTTTTTCTAAATTCCCGGGTTCTTTATAGTTATAGTTTTTTATTGTGTAAATCAGGAAATACGTTCAGTTTCATACAATAGACCTCTTCAGACATTCTACTTCTAGAGGTAATGTGTATGTCGATCCTTACCACTCATCCTCACATACTAGTATGTATGCTTCGGTTCAAAGTGAAGTGTCTCTTTCAAATTCCTCTCTAAATCCTTATTTCTGAAGAAGTCTAATAAAGTTTACGTTAATTCGTTGACAAGAAGAAAACGAGAAGAGATTGATATAGCTAGGGTTAAATAAAAATGGTATGCTATTAATTTGTCATCCCGTGGCTTGACCACGGCATCCAAAACTTTTTAAGGTTTTCTGGATACCGGGAACAAGTCCCGGTATGACAGTTTATATCTTTTTTATCTTGCTTTAGCCATAGTTACGTATTAATATTATACATTACTTGGCTGATTGTTTTTGGAACCTGCGGTCAAGCGAACTAGAATGATATGGGTGGAATCGATCTGCGTAATAATGCTATATCGTGGTCAACAAGCCATGGTATGACACTGAATAAATGTCCTGATCCATACGAGTTTTTAGAATCTTTCATATACAGCATAATTCATAAAGCTTGATACAAGCGAATTTTGTACTATCGCCTTTGCTCACATATTAATATACGCCTAGCTCGCTCGCCTTGACATTTATCTTGTCGGAACCTTTCTGAATTCTACTGTAATTCTTTTCTGCATTATTTATTACTTTTGCCTTTATTTTTACTAGATTTTCAAAAAAAAATAGCAAAGTATAAATTGTACGAGGAAGTGGAAGTTAAAGCAGCTAATAAAGTAAAATGATAGTTGTTTAAATACAATAATGCTACAAGCTGCGTTACTTCATGATACTATTGAGGATACAGAATTAACTGAAGAAATGATTAACGGCATTTTTGGAGCAGGAGGTAGCAAAACATGTAGAAGACCTAACTCGCATTAAAACCTTACGGGAAAATTACTGCTGAAGAAAGCTTAAATCTATTAATTAAACAGCAAAGATATAATACGGCACTTATAAAATTTTTTGATAGAGTCCATAATATACAGACTTTAGGAGCTAAATCACCTGAGAAAAGAAAATATGCATTAAGGATTGTGATAAAGCAAATAACCAAAATATTAATAACTTAAATTTTATAAGAATTAATGGATATATTTTATAGCATAGATAAGTTAATATTATATATGAACCTAAATTTACTATTGAGACAATAAAATTATTATGTATGATCTGTTCACTGGTGTAACCAAAGGTATTTTTTAATATATTACTACAATGTGAGTAGGTAAAATAAAATGATACCAGGCCATGCAACATTCAATTAAAAAATAAGCTAAACAGGTTTTTTTATTGACCTTTTCTTGTAGCAGAAAATGGTTTTTTAATTTTTTAATATTTATATCTCCTTTTTTTCAATAGCATCAGCTAAGCTTTCTTGAAGTTGGTGTTTTGCATCTGCAAATACAGGAGTTTCCTATAAAGTAGTTCGTGCAGTTAGTCCAATCACGGCAATAACTGCTCACATCCAAAAGGCTATACGCCAACTAAAACTATAGCTGGTAACTATAGATACTATACCGAGTGCTGCAACGCCTCCTACAGTAGATGCTGTGAAATCATAGCCACGCTTGAATATTGAGTAGGAGGTTTTGTGATTTCGGTTAAGTAAATTTGAGCCCCCATAATCTCGCCCATTGATTAGATCCCTTGAGCAACTCTACATAATGTTATAACTATAGGTAGCAGCTATACCTATTTCTGAGTAAGGAGCAAGAGTCGCTGTAATAGTAATTGCCATAATAGCTTGGGTGATAATAACAGTTACTTTTCTGCCTATATTGTCACTAATCCAACCAAATATTATATAGCCCCTACCGGTCTAAAAACGAAAGTAGAACAAAACGCAAAAGCATTAAGAAGTGAATTAACAAAAGGATCATACTTAGGCAAAAATAAATCATTTAAAAGTATTACCATATGCACGTAAAGCATTAGGTCACAATACTCAAGAAATATACCAATAGATAAATAGTCCTATTGCTTCTTTTTGCTTATGTGTTAAGCTTCTTTGTTCTTTCTCATAGCCGAGTATAATTTCTTTACAAAAGTTAAATTGTAAAGAAATTATACTGTTTTATATAAAAGTCAATAGGAAATTTTGCTAAGAAGTCTATTGATGATTTCCTATTTTACCTTATTAACCCTAAATCTTTTTTTTCAATTCTTTTTATATAATTATTTGGCGTACCTGTATTTTTATTAGAAATAGTATTATTAATTAATTGTTTCCCAATTCTATTTACTATATTTTCTGTGCCGCTTAGTTCTAATTTCTTTTTTTACTGTATCGTTTTGTATTCCTTATGATCGTTAGTATTTGTATTTTCAACTGTTTTTGTTAACACGCTTTTATGAGTAGTTATTTGTTTCGGTTGTTTATAAAAAGGACTATGTGCCCTATCTATATCTTTTAGTATATCTACTATTATATTTTGTGATGTTATTTCTGCACTAAGCTGATTAAATCGCTGTTGTTTTTCTTGATCGGTAAATCTAAAGTAATTCTTATCTTGTAGTAATGAGTTTAATGCTACAGTTTGAATAGTGTGTTTATATCCTATCTCTGCTAATGCTTGTATATTTTTATAATTACCTATATCTGCTTTTTGTGTTTCTTGATTAATATTATGGTTTAGCTCCTTAATTAACTTTATCCTATCTTGGATCTGATTGACCGAATCTTTAGAACCGTTTAATGATTGTAATCCTATATTTATTGATGAAA
The DNA here is from genome assembly GCF_000283995.1 of Rickettsia philipii str. 364D. Taxonomy (NCBI): domain Bacteria; kingdom Pseudomonadati; phylum Pseudomonadota; class Alphaproteobacteria; order Rickettsiales; family Rickettsiaceae; genus Rickettsia; species Rickettsia philipii. Next base: position 942,365 of record NC_016930.1, on the reverse strand, counting down.
TTATTTGTGCTACATTATTACCGACTATAGATGCTTATATCCCCGCCACGTTTACTATATTATTTATTACATTTGTTATAACCGATGCTATAAATAATGATTTAGTACCTTTATTACTTTTGTCTTTCGTTTGTTGCTGCTCATTATGTATATATAAATCATCTTTTAAAATATCTTTTAACTTTGGATCAATTTTTAGAAGAGCTTGTTGTTTACTCAAATCATCACGATGTTTTTCTAATAATTTATTTTCTTGTGTAAGAAGACGTATCTTGCGAGTATGTACTACATCTATTATGGCTTTACCTACTATAGATGTTGCCATGGCAGCAGCTGATACAAACATAAATGGAGCTGTGGCATGCTATAGTTGCCAGCATAATACTACTTGCTATTAATCCAAGTACGCTAGCTGTGGTTTTATTAAAAAGAATCTTTCCTGTTACGTTGCTTATTTTCTTTATATTACCCCATTTTGAGGTCTTAATACTATTTATAATACTGGATGTTCTTGAGTTATTTTGTGCTTTATACTCACTTTTATAAATTAGTATTGCGGTGTTGTTCATGGGTTGTTAAGGCGTGTGTGCCTCTACTCATTAATTGCTGTATTCGTTCTTGCTCTATTATATATAAATCATCTTTACTTTTTACTGTTTCTTGAGAAATTATACGCTCCAAGTTACGCCTTTGTATAACTTCTATATCATCCATACTTCTAAATATTGGAGGCTGCTTTTTAGTTACTGTGTCTATATTATTGGATGATGCCTTTACAATCTCTAAATCCTTTTCTAGTGAGTGTGGCATATTTCTTTTCTTTTTTATAGGTCTTGCCATTCTATTCGCTCCATTTGTATGCCTTTAATCTGTTTTAGGGTGCATTATAGATAATTATTAACAAATTTTAATAATTATCTATAATTAAATTACTTAAAATGCAAATTTAAGGTAAATCTTTATCATGAATTAGTGTTAATAGAGCAAAGAGAGATAAATAATAACATACACTAACTAAAAGTGATTGTATTATTAAAAAATTCATATATTAATTAAAATACAAAGTTATTTATTAATCATTATGTCAAATACACCTAAGTTAGAAAATCACTATAATAAATTGTTACAAGATATTATGCTTAAAACATTAGAGCAGAATCAAATTGTAGAAACCTATTTAATACAAGAAGATTTGAGTAGTACTTTAGATGAGCTGCAAACAATAAACGCAAAGCTTGAAGAATATTGTAAGGTTTTTGCTCTGCTTGAAAGAATTAAAACTGAATTAGCTGAAGAAGATACAGTATATAACTAATTTAATTTATATAAAAGCTGCAAGCGTGCAAGCCGCATTTCGCCTTTTATATTCAATAATAATTTCCTGCTTCAACTTCTAGCTTTTTAAAAGGTGATATACCGAGGCTATACCCTATAATAATAGGAATTACTATCATCAACAATCCTAAATTATTAAAACGTTCTGTTAAATAAACAAGCCCAAAAGAACTAATTACATACATAGCTCTTGAATAAGCATATATAAAGCTAGCATAGGTAAATCGTTTTACAACCGGAAAACTTTTGTAAAATATTGGCATTGCCGGGGATTCACTTGGAGAAAAAGTCACTACAATTAGTGGAATTAAGAGACTTTGCTAACCTTGCGTTATATTATCTAATATTAATGGACTAGATAGAAGAAAAGTTAAAAATATTACTAATTGCATTTATAGCATAAACACGTAAGTGCTAGTGCTACAAAAAATTCTACTATAGAAATTTGTATTAAAAAATAATAAATTGCAGCCTGCTTATTAACTTTTTCCTGCCATACAGGATTATTTGTTATCTTTGCTACATCAATTATATTACTATCTTTTATCGTTTCTTGTATTCTACACTTAGCATCAACAAAATCCGGTGTTTCTCGCAAAGTAGTCCTAGCAGCACTACCTATTAATGCAATTCCTGTACCTACCCAAAATGCGATACGCTAATTAAAGTCATAGGATGTAACTCAGGTTTCTACGCCAAGGGCCCACAGTTAATCCTAAGCTAGCACACACCCCTATGCTAAGGCAGGAAAGCGTTTAAGAACTCCAACAGATTCCGTTAAATATAATTCTGCTCCTACTCTTGCTCCCATGGATGACATACCTTGCACTATACGGCATATTGTTACTATGCAGGCGGCACTAGCACCTACTTAGGCATAAGTAGGAAGATTAACCATAACGATTCAAGAAAATGACATTAAAATAGTGGTAATAATGACTGTGGATTTCCGACCTATATTATCAGCCAAATAATAAAGCTCCTAAGAGGGTCTAAAAATAAAAGTAGAACAAAAAGAAAAAACTGCAAGAAGTCGATTAACGTGAGTATCATATTGCGGAAAGAAAAGCTCATCAATTAGTACTGCCATATGAACATATAGCATAAGATCAAAATATTCTCAAAAAGTACCTATAGATAGTAAGCCTATGCCTATAGCCCGTTTTTGTTCTCTGTTTAAACTTTTTTGTTTTTTTTCGTATCCCAACACAATTTTTTCTAAAAAGTTAATTTATAGAAAGGTTATATTGAGACGATTTCAAGTCTATAAATTCAAGGCAAAAGTTACAATGTTTTATGATTATACTTATTTAAAACTTCTTTGACTAATGAAGTTGTGATTTTTCTTTTGGAAATTAAAGCAAAATAGTTAATATTGTCTAATATTTCTATAATTTTCGAATATTCCCTAGGCAAATTTACTAAAAGAAAATCTATTATTTGTCGGGATATTGTTACCGAAGCAATAGCAAAATGCTTAAATATTAGAATTTTGATTAATTCATCGTCAGGTGAGTTTAATAGAATACTAAGTACTGATTTAATACGTGAAGATAAATCGGGTAAAGTAAAATTTCTGCTTTTATCAGATGCGGTAAGTAAAAGATATTTTTGTTTTTCGTTAATAATATTAAATATATGAAGTAATGTCGGCTCTTGCCAGTTTTCAATATCGTCAATGATGAAAGCATTATATTTTTCTGAAATTTCTTCATTAAAAAAAATATCTTTAATAATATAGGCATTGCTTAAATTTTGCCATATTTTGGTTAAATAAGTTTTGCCTGATGAAGAAGGGCCTTTAATTAATAAAGTAAATTTATAAGGGTTAACGCCAAAGCCGCACTGCCAATTTTTTATAATATTATAAGCTTGATCGTTAGAACTAGAAACAATAAATTCATCAGGATGATATTTACTAGAAGTAGTAAAACGAAATATATATTGCTGCACTGTTATAAAAATTTTTTAGTCGTCTATTCGATAGAATTGGCTAGATTGATAAAATTTAATTAGATTCAAAAGTAAAATTTTTGTAATCCCTGCAATCGGTATAGCAAAAAATATTCCAATAATTCCAAATAAACTGCCGCAGGCAAAAATTGAGAATATAATCCAAAGAGGATGCAACCCTATTTTATCACCGATAATTTTAGGGGTGAAAATATAAGACTCGCAAATATTTCCAACTAGATAAATTATCATTATATATAGTAATTTAGTAGTTACACCAAAAGTTAAATAGCCGATAATTAGAGTTAAAAGAAATGATATAAAAGTACCAAGGAAAGGAATAATAACTAAAAATCCTGTTAAAATGCCAAGTAAAAGAGCGAGATCAATACCTATTACGGTAAATGCAATACTATAATAAGTAGATAATAATAAGCAAATATTTAGCTGTCCTCTTATGTAAGCAGATAACAGATTATTAATTGCCGATAATATTTCAAGGATTTTCGGTCGGGTTTTTATAGGTAATAATGATTTCATGTTTGCAATAATTTTAGCCCAATCACGTAGGAAATAGAATAATATTATAGGTATAAGTAAAAATAAAACAAATATGTTAATAGTTATAATAGTATAACGCCAAAAATTATTAGCAATACTGCCAAGTATAGTAAATATACTATTTATAAAATTGCTTAAAGAATTCTTGATTTTATCGGCAATATCAGGTTCTATCGAATAAATTTTTACCATTATAGGCGGTAATATTTCTGCCTGTAAATAATTGTTATATTTTGGAATATTATTTATAAAAGTAAAAATTTGTCCATAAATTATCGGCACTAAAATAGTTAAGCTTAAGAAAAATATGCTCAAAAATATCAGATAAATTATGCTTGATGCAAATTTATTTGATATTTTAAATTTTGATGCGATAAAACCTATAGCAGGCTGTAGTAAGTAAGATATTATAAATGCGATAAAAAATGGTTTTATTGCGTCTGAAATTAGCATAAAACCGCTGATAAAAAGCCCTAAAAAAACTAGCCAAAATATAACGGTTCTATTCATTATTACTTTCCTCATTTTCTATACGAAGATCAACTGCAAAAAGAGCTAGGAGTTCACAAGGCGAAGGTCACAGCGTATACTTAATACGTGTCTTGTAAAACGACGACGCCAATTTTTGAAGTTGATCGAGCATTAAGGTTTTTTAACTACTTGTACGGTAGCAGGACGCAGTAGTCTATCTCTAATTTTATATCCTGATTGCATTAAAGTAATAATACTATTCGGTGCATGATCAGGATGTTCTATCTGTGCAATTGCATTATGTAAATTATAGTCGAACATTGATCCTATTTCCGGCTTTATTTCTTCAATATGATGTTTATGAAAGACTTTGTCTAGCTCGTCTTTAGTCATCTGAACGCCTGCAATAATATTTGTGACTTCTACATCAGAATTTGCCGGTTTATGTGCTAATGCTCTTGAAAGATTATCACTAACATTTAGTAGTTCTTTAGCAAATGTAGCAATTGCATAATCTTTTGCTTCGTCACGTGCTTTTTCTAAACGCTTTCTTGTATTGTCTATTTCAGCAGTAGTTCTTATTAGCTTATCTTTTAGCTCTTCAATCTCGGCTTTTAACGCTGTTACCTCCGGATTTGCTGTTTCAACTATCTCTTCAGCAATATCATTTATTGTTTGTTCATTATTTTCTATATTATCGTCTATCATATTATTTACTTTATATTTATTTCTTTTTTGAGGTATATATAGATATAATAAAAATTTTTTCAATGGTATACTCGTTTAATTTGAAAAATTGGTGTCGTTGTTTCGTATTTTTTTATCCTCACGTACTAGTATGTATGCTGCGGTCAAAAAATATGAAACTCCTTACTCTTTTCCACATTAAACTTTACTATTTATTTTTACTTATGGAGTACAAATTGTATTATGAGACAGTCAGGAAGAAAAAGTAACCAATTACGTCCTATTTCATTAGAATTATCCCCGCTTATTAATGCGGAAGGTTCATGTCTTATTAAAATCGGTAATACACATGTCATGTGTAGTGCTACTTGTGAAACTACCGTACCGCCATTCTTGAGGGGACAAAATCAAGGCTGGATTACTGCCGAGTACGGTATGCTTCCCGGTTCTACATCACAGCGTATTAAAAGAGAAGCGGCACTTGGGCAACAAGGCGGAAGAACGCAAGAGATACAGCGTTTAATAGGTAGGGCGATGCGATGTGTAATTGATGTGAGGAAACTAGGCGAGAGGCAAATTATCATAGATTGTGATGTTATTAATGCTGACGGCGGTACTAGAACTGCAGCAATAACAGGGAGCTACGTAGCATTGCACCTAGCTATTAGGTCCTTGATGAAAAAGAGAGTTTTAAAGGTGAACCCGTTAATTAGTCAAATTGCAGCTATTTCTTGCGGTATATATAAAGGTGAGGTGATACTAGATTTGGATTATTTAGAAGATAGTGATGCGGACGTGGATAGTAATTTTGTGTTTGCAGGTAACGGTAATTTAATCGAAGTACAAGGCACGGCAGAGAAAAATCCTTTTTCCGAAGAGCAGTTTTTAGCAATGTTAAAACTTGCTAAAGGCGGAGCTGCGGAATTATTTAAACTACAAAATCAGGTACTGCTTGGGTCTTAGAAAGTTGCTAAGTGGATCAGTGTTCCCGTCATTGCAAAAAATGCTAATTTATAGTATTTTTTTATTATTGCTCTGGATTGCCGCATCGCTTTGCTCCTCGCAATGACGGTGCATGTATCCACGCAACCAATCTTCCACGAGAAGAACGTATTTATTAAGCGTATGGATTATCATGAAAAGCAATATGTTCACCTGATAATATAATTATCTTATCTCGGGTATTATTTATAAATACCTTATGATTAAGATCTGTTACTTTAACACTACTATGTAGTCCTAAGATTAATTCCGCAACATTGCCTAGGCTTTCAAACGTAACACGCTGATTAGCGCCAATTGTTATTTTATTGAGGGGATATGTTAATATTTGCTGTTCTACTTTCTTCGGTAAAAGTAATAGTTCTATATTTTGGATCTTTCATATTTTCCTCTTTGAATGAATTTTAAGTTATAAAATCATTACTACAATATGCCATATACTACTTCAATTAAAAATTTTTTAACCTAGCTCTTTACTCAATTTATAATTGCTATTATAGTGTATTTTTTAAATTTAAGCGGCTATGGTATTAAGATTATATTATTGTCTATTATGCCTTATTAGTAGAATTATCCTCTGATCAATATGAGCACTTTGTAAGTAGTACTGTAGAATACGGTATTACCGATAATCAAAATATTGGAGTACATTTTTTGTACAAAGAAGATAAATTTTTGAATGAAAAAAACATAAGCACGGATGCTTCTATTTACTATAAATTGAAGCTATTTGAAGATAAAGATTTTGTTATTGCGGCTCAGCCTAAAATTTTAATGAGTAAGCGTAAAAAACTTAAAGAAGATTTTTTAGGCGAGATATCTTTACTAATGGGAATGTCTAAAAATATCCGCCCTGTTATTATTTTTAATCACAATATATTTAGCTTTGGACATTCAATTAATATTGGTTCTAAGAAGATGTAATTTTTCTATTTGTGAAGGGATTAAATTTAAAAACGGCATAATGCTTACAAGTTTTACAAAATACCATACTCGGCAAAATTACGGTTATGTATATGATAGTTCAGTTTATGAGCAGTTAGGAATTGTAAAGATAATTAATTTTGGTAAAGAGAATAGAAACTTGTTAACTGCTCAAATCGGTCATTTTTGGGATCACAGTCTTTCAAATTAAGAAATATAAAATATCAGGTATAAATTTTCAGCATGGTTAGATGTATAAATGAAGGTATAATATTACAGATAATCAGAGATAAAAATTTATTAGGTAAAAAACAAGCTAATAGTTTAAAAGCTATGATCGAAGAAGCAATTATCGATAATGAGATAATGATTGATATATTATATGAAAATGGAATATTGCTGCTAATAAGCAATATTTCTTATATTAAAATTTATAATTATTCTTATATACAAGCCTATGTAGTGAATGGTTATTGTATATATGACGATGTTCATAGTAATACAATAACTGCTATAAATAGATCTAAAAATATTGTTTAGTAATAATAATATTTTTAGCTCTATAATGCTGATCAAGAAATATTATTTTTATAAATTATTAGAAAAAAATTTCGCCTATTTAACTAGTATCAAAGCAAAATATGCTCTTGAATTTAAAGTCGGGCCGATTATTGCTAAGAATATTAATTATACCAATAAAATAATAATATTTTTCGTCGTGTTTATAGCCACATTGATTTATCTGCCGGTTTTATTTCATGTTGTTAATAATATAAGCTATTGTTTGCAAAATATTTTAAAATCTCTGTTATGTATAAGGGTAGTAAGAGCATCGCCTTCGGTAAGGGTTGCATGGATTGAAAAGCGTATTCGGTGTCATACCGTGGTTTGACCACGGTATCCAGAAAATAATTAAAAATACTAATATTAGTATTTTTAACTGGATCCCGCGATCAAGTCGCGGGATGATAGAGGTGGAATCGCTTCACAAAACAAGTAGTACTAAAAATCATTCGGTGGAATCACAAATTTTTCAAAATGAGGAGAAAGCTTTACCGGTTTATACAGTTTTAGTACCGTTATAGAATTAAGTAAGTTAAGGTCAATAATTAAAAATATTTCATTAATTAATTATCCAAAAGATAAGCTAGGCGTTAAAATGATTATCGAAGATGACGATTATCTAATGATTAAAGAAATATATAATTTACCGTCTTATTTTCATGTTATATCTGTTCTGAAAAGTCTACCAAGAACTAAAAGCCGCAAGCCCTTAATTATGCTCTAGAATATTCACGTGGTGAGTATCTAGTAGTATATGATGCTGAAGATAAACCTGAACAGCTACTTAAAGCTCTAGCAATGTTTAAAAACTTACCTCTAGAATATTCTTGTCTTCAAGTTAAGCTTAATTTTTATAATAAAAATGAGAATATTTTAACCTATTCTCAAAAATGTTTAATATAGAATATAGTTTATGGTTTGAATATATCTTGAAAGGATTAAGTTTACTAAAACTTCCTACACCTCTTGGGGGTACTAGTAATCATTTTAAAACGGATATATTAAATAAGCTTGGCGGATGGGATTCTTATAATGTAACAGAAGATGCCGAGCTTGGTATAAGAATTTACTCACAGAACTATAAAGTAGCTATTCGTGATTCCTATACTCTAGAAGAGGTTCCGAATAGTTTAGGTAATTGGCTAAATCAAAGATCACATTGGATTCAAGGCTTTTTGAAACATTTTTGGTATTTAAAGCACAAAAAGATAAATGCCAAAAGTTTACTTTATTGCAAGTAATAACAATGTATGTGTTCCTTATCTACTTATAATTTTGGAGTTTACCCTTTATAATATTTTCTATTGTTATAAATAAAAATTCTATAATTAATTATTTATGGCTTATTAATAGTATTTTTTCGCTTTTATATCTATATGGTACAGCTCTGTATATATTAAAAAATTCTTTAAAAAGCGGAAAAGTAAAATTTCAGGATATAGTAGCTTTGAGCTTATGGGCTAGTTATTTTATATTACATACTGTAGCTTCATATAAAGCAGTATTTGAAATAATTTTCTGTCCTGTGAATTTGAAATGGAGTAAAACTAAACACGGCACTAGTTTAGAGGATTTTGAGAAAGAATAGACCTCTAATAAAAAAAATTTATTCTTGCCCCTTGAACTAACAAAAATAAAATATATATAGTATGTACATTTAAAGATTTAATAATTGGAGGTTAAAATGTCTTTTAAACCATTACATGATAGAATTGCAATAAAGCCTATCGAACAAGAAGAAAAAACTAAAGGTGGAATTATTATTCCGGATACTGTAAAAGAAAAGCCGATGCAAGGTGAAGTAGTAGCCGTAGGTAATGGTATTCGTAATCAAAAAGGCGAAATTCATCCTTTAGAGCTAAAAGTAGGCGATAAAGTTTTATACGGTAAATGGGCAGGTACCGAAATTGAAATTAAAGGCACAAAACTGATCGTTATGAAAGAAAGCGACGTATTTGGTATTATTAATTAATTATTTGTTTTTAAGGAGAAATTAAATATGGCAACAAAACTTATTAAACACGGCTCAAAAGCTCGTGAGCAAATGTTAGAAGGCATTGATATACTTGCAGATGCAGTAAAAGTTACTTTAGGTCCAAAAGGCAGAAATGTACTTATAGAGCAATCATTCGGTTCACCGAAAATTACAAAAGATGGTGTGACGGTTGCAAAATCGATCGAGTTAAAAGATAAAATTAGAAATGCGGGAGCTCAGCTATTAAAATCAGCTGCTACAAAAGCTGCAGAAGTAGCCGGTGATGGTACTACTACAGCTACGGTACTTGCTAGAGCTTTGGCTCGTGAGGGTAATAAGCTAGTAGCTGCCGGTTATAATCCTATGGATTTAAAGCGTGGTATGGATTTAGCGGTAAACGCAGTAGTAGAAGAAATTAAAAAATCCAGTAAAAAAATCAATAGCCAAGAGGAAATCGCACAAGTCGGTACTATCTCTTCAAACGGTGATAAGGAAATCGGTGAGAAAATTGCTAAGGCAATGGAGGAAGTCGGTAAAGAAGGCGTGATAACCGTTGAAGAAGCAAAGAATTTTAGCTTCGATGTTGAAGTAGTTAAAGGTATGATGTTTGATAGAGGTTATCTATCACCGTATTTTGTAACGAATTCCGAGAAAATGGTTGCTGAGCTTGAAAATCCTTTCATTTTACTATTTGAGAAAAAATTATCAAATTTACAACCGATGTTACCTATACTTGAGGCTGTAGTACAATCACAACGTCCGCTATTAATTATTGCTGAGGATGTTGAGGGCGAAGCTCTTGCAACGCTTGTAGTCAATAGATTACGTGGTGGTTTAAAAGTTGCGGCAGTAAAAGCTCCCGGTTTTGGCGATAGAAGAAAAGCAATGATGGAAGATATTGCTATCCTAACTAAAGGTGAGCTTATTACTGAAGATTTAGGTATGAAGCTTGAAAATGTGAGTATTAAGAGTCTAGGGACAGCAAAAAGAGTAACAATTTCTAAAGAAAATACCGTAATTGTTGACGGTAACGGTGATAAGAAAAATATTGAAGATAGAGTATTACAAATTAAATCTCAAATAGCTGAAACTACTTCTGATTATGATAAAGAAAAACTGCAAGAGCGTTTAGCTAAACTTTCCGGCGGTGTTGCCGTATTAAAGGTTGGCGGTGCTACGGAAGTTGAAGTGAAAGAGCGTAAAGATCGTGTTGAAGATGCACTTGCTGCTACAAGAGCGGCAGTTGAGGAAGGTGTTGTTGCCGGTGGCGGTGTAACATTACTTCATGCATCACAACCTTTAACAAAGCTTAAAGTAGAGAATAAGGATCAACAAGCTGGTATTGAAATAGTAATAGAAGCTTTAAAGGATCCGTTAAAACAGATTGTTGAAAATGCCGGTGAAAACGGTGGCGTAGTAGTTGGTAAATTACTAGAACATAAGGATAAAAATTATGGCTTTAATGCTCAAGATATGCAATATGTCGATATGATTAAAGCAGGAATTATTGATCCGGCTAAAGTAGTGCGTACTGCACTTCAAGATGCTGCTTCCGTTGCTTCGTTAATTATTACCACGGAAACTTTAATTGTTGACGAACCTTCTGATAAGGCAGAGCCAATGCCAATGCGTGGCGGTATGGGAGGCATGGGCGGTATGGATTTCTAAGTCTATATCTCTATAAGATAGGTTATGCAATAGATCTAATAAACCCGTTGTGTTGTATTGCTTGTTCCCCTCATTGTAAGGAGGCATTGTTGCGTGGACCGCAAAACCTGTTCAATGTCATATCATGGCTTAACCATGGTATCCAGAAAAAATACTAATAATATTAGCATTTTAAACTGGATTCTGCTACAAGCTCGCAGGATGACAATTGAGAAACTAGTCCACGCAGGCAATGCCCTGCTCCGCAATGACGATTTTAACAACGTGCTGTACAACACATTATTAAAAGTCGCAGTAGGACACAACTGATTTATGCAACAAATGGGTTTTAAAGCGATTCTTTGCTTAATGTGAAAATAAACTCTTTAATAAAACTCTTCCTAAAAAAATAAAATATAGAATTTCTTGTAATTATTTCAATAAATGACTGCAAATATTTTTTAATTCATTATAATAGCTCAACCTTTGGTATTTATCCTATGAGACTGTTAACAAAATAATTTTAAAGCTCATTAAATTCTTTTTAACTACAAATTATAAGATTTTTTTGAAATAGGGATATTTATTACTGTAAAAATCTCTTTAATTATCAATTAAAGTTATTTTGTTAACAGCCTTATATAGGATGATCAAAAGGTTTTAAGCGGTTTTACGCTTTAATTATTAAGAATAGATTTCTTGTTGTAGTTATAGGCAAGGTTAATCTATATTCGTTTAATTTAAAAAATTAGTAATAACAGTTTCTAGCTTTTGGTTGGTTAAACTATGCTAACTAAAATTAGTAAGGTTTTAGAAAATTACTATTCTTATTTTAAAAAAATCTTATAATTTATACAGTTAAGAAAGACTAAAATAAGATAATTTAAATTTTATATATAAAACTTAAAAAATTAGGTTCTAAAAGCAATCTAAAGGATAAAAGATAAAATAATAGGGTAGGGGGTAGTGCGAAGCTCGCCACAAGCTTAATTTTTCCTATTAATATCAACTAAAGCTGGGTTTTATTAATATTTACTAAAAATAGCAAATTAATTAGAAATATTAATAGAACTTCATTAAGTTTATTGCTTTAATTGGTGTTTAGTTATTCGTAAGTATAACTATTAGCTGAATTAGTATAAATTAAAGAGGGACATCTTCTTAGCGTTGGAAAAGAAGATAAGAGAGATTCTGTTAATTATACTAATGCAGAAATGTGACAATTTTCATCTGACAAAACATTTGATTGGAGAGATAGAAGCAAGCACCATCATGTTCATAAAGTAAAAGTCGGTGACAAGTTTGATATACATTGGGGTTATACCATGGCACATAAAACACGTGGTTATTATACATATGCGATCACTGATTATCCTAATGATTTTTCTCAAAGACTAACTTTTAATGAGCTTAAGACATTTTTTGAAAATATAAGCCAAGAAAAGCCATTTTGGAGCCATCCATTACCTGCTTATACTGATCACTCAATAATTCTTCTGGAAAGAGAAGAGCGGTTTCGCGTTCTTTTAGAGAGATGGATAGTCGCTGACCGGCATGGCATTTCATCAATAATGGGTTCTTGAATATGAAGCAAGTTTAGGCGGTGAAGGGCTGGACATGGACACCATCATCACGATGCTTAATTAAGCTTTAAAGCAACTTAGTAGCGCGTGGTTATGCGCTAAGCGACTCAAAGCTTTGTTGTGCGGATACCCAAGTCGTCATTGCAAGGAAAAATTAAAAATTTTGACAAAGCAATCTCGGACCAAAATCTTGAGATTGCCACGCTCCTTTCAGTTGCTCGCAGCAACAATGCTTAAATTCTTGCGTTACTATCTACTTAAAGCTTTTAGGCCTTCCTTTAAGCCGTCTTTTATAAATGAAATTTTAGCTTGTTTGCCGTCTGCGGTAATTAGTTCTATATAATTATCGTTTGATAAAATCATGTCTAGATCGTCTTTTGTAATAATAGCTAAAGCCTGACAGCCGTTTACTGTACAATTTACGTATTTTCCGGCTGCTATTCGTTTGTCACCGCTATTAATAACTGTACCTGCCGGAATTTGAACATTTGACGGGACTATTTCTATTATTTTTAATTCCTGTTTTTCTTGTTCCCCATTGAAATAACCTATGTGATAAATGGCTAATATTTCCTTTTCTTTATCTTTCTCTAGATTATTAATTTGTTGTGATAAGAAGCAAAGTTGTTTTTTCTCATTATTAAGAGTACAACTTAAAGTCCAAGCTCCGTACTTTTTTGGTGCTGTTGATGCGTTGACGTTTTCTATGCTATACAAAACAAAAGTGCCGGTTATTATAAATAATCCACTAAAAATAAAAGCAATTTTTTTTATACAATCTTTCATATAATTTTTAACCTTTTTAAAATATTTTCTTTTCCTAAAATTTCTGCAATCTCAAATACGCTAGGTGATGCAGTCATACCTGTTATTAAAGCTCTTACCGGTTTCATAATGTCATTCAGCTTTAAGTCGTTTGCTGCTGCTATTTCTTTAAATTTATTCTGTACGGATTCCTTATCAAACTGCTCAAGTTCGCTTAAGTTTTCTATAATTTGTTTGATTAAATTCTTATCGCAATTTTCTATAATTTCTTTTGAATCTTGGCTGTAGATGATAGGCGAATCTACTAGATAAATTTGAGCAAGGCGTGTTAGTTCTAGTAATGTTTCACTTCTAACTAACAAGCTTGGCATTGCTTGTTTGATATAGCCTATTTCCTGCTCACTAACCTTAAACTTTTTCGGCAACTCTACTGCTAGGGGTAATTTGTACGTCAATCCGGTACTCGCATCCTCACGTATGTCTATATACGCTGTGGTGCTGCGTTCCGTGTTTCCTCCAAATTCCTCCCTATAAGCGAGCTTCTGAAGAAGTTTATTATAATTTTGTTCCAATATCTCTACAATCTTTGAAGTTAAGCTATCATTGTCAAGCATTCTTAAGTAATGAGAGTTAAGGCTATTCATCTTAGCAAAATCAAGCTTAGCAGGTGATTTACCGAGTGAATCAAGATTAAACCAGTCTATAGCCTGAGTCATTGAGATAATTTCATCATCGCCGTGACTCCATCCAAGACGCAGTAAATAATTGCACAAACTTTCCGGTAAATACCCCATATCCTTATAAGCTTCAATGCCTAATGCTCCATGCCTTTTGGATAATTTTGCTCCGTCTGCTCCATGAATTAACGGTATATGAGTCATGCTCGGTACTGCATATCCGAAAGCCTGATAAATAGCGAGTTGCCTTGCTGCATTGGTTAAATGATCGTTACCTCTAATAATATGAGTTATACCCATATCATGATCGTCCACTACAACGGCTAGCATGTAAGTAGCAGTGCCGTCTGCTCTTAATAGTACCATATCGTCTATATGAGAGTTTTCAATTACTACCTCACCTTGTAAAGTGTCATGAATTGTTATGCTACCCTCTCTTGGAGTTTTTAGACGTATTACCGGCTTAATATCAGTAGGATAGATAGATGGATCTTTGTCACGCCACTCGCTATTAAAAATAAAATGCTGTTTATTTTCTAAAGCTTGTTGTCGCTGTCTTTCTATTTCTTCTTGGCGAGTAAAACAATAATATGCTTTACCGTTTTGCAGTAATTTTAGTGCAGCTTCTTTGTAAAGATTATTACGTTTAGACTGGAATATAACCTCACCGTTCCAATCAAGCCCTAGCCATTTTAGACCTGAGAATATAGCTTCTACCGCTTCTTTAGTTGACCTTTCTTTATCAGTGTCTTCAATGCGAAGCAAGAACTTACCGTTATGATGCCTTGCGAACAAATAATTAAAAAGGGCGGTTCTTGCCGAACCTATATGTAAAAACCCTGTCGGTGACGGAGCAAATCTAGTAATTACGTTATTATTCATTTATTATCTTTTTTAAATATATACTAAGAACTGTGTCATACCGTGGCTTGCCACGGTATCCAGAAAACAACTAAACATACTAATATTATTAGTATGTTTAACTGGATCCCGCGATCAAGTTGGCTGTGTTGTATGGATCAGTTTTTGCGTCATTGCGAGGAAAGTGCATAGCAATTGACGAAGCAATCCAGTAAAAAATGCTCAAAGTTAGCATTTTTTTATTATTTTTCTGGATTGTCACGCTCCTTACAGTCGCTCGCAATGACGATTCGGTATTCATGTCACAAGGCTGATCAAGTTAGCTAGGATAACACATACTCTTTCTCCCCAAACACATAAAATAATTTACATCTATATCATCGCTTAATTTCCACTCATTTTTAGCCAGATCATATACCAAGCCTTTCAGCTCTTGAATTTCAATTTTGGTATCCGTAAGCATTTCGTAAATTTCCAACGGTTTTAGGAATTTGCTATAATCATGAGTGTTTTTTGGTACCCAACCTAAAATATATTCGGCAACTATTATTCCAAGTATATAAGCTTTTTTAGTACGGTTAATCGTAGAAATTATTGCCATACCGTTTGGCTTAATATGCTTCACCAAATTTAGTATAAATTGCTGTACGTTTGCTACGTGTTCAATAACCTCAAGACAAATTACCACATCATATAGCTTGTCACTTTCTAATTCTTCTATAGTAGATTGTAAATAATTTATCTTTACGCCGTTTGCCTTAGCATAAGCAGTTGCCGTTTCAATATTACTTTGCAGTGCATCAATGGCTGTAACGTTAAAACCTTGAGCCGCTAAAGGCGTTGCAATTAACCCTCCACCGCAACCGACGTCTAATATTTCTAATTTAGAAATATCGTTAGACATCTTTTCAAACTCTACTTCTAGAGGTAATTTGTGTATCAATCTGCTGCTTGCATCCTCACGTACCAAAGCGTACGCTGCAGTGCTGTGCTGCATGTTTCCTACAAATTCCTCTCTATAAGCGAGTTTGGAAAGGTGTCTATTGTAATGCGTAGTTATTTTCTCTATTATATATTCAAGGCGAATAGGGTTTATTCGGTGTAAGATGCCGAATTCTCCGTCCTTATTCCACCAATTATGAGAAATTTTCTCAAATTTTTCTAATTCTTTTTTATCGATTGAAGACATAGTCTATGATTCTTTCCAATGTTATCCCGTGGCTTGACCACGGGCTCCATAAGTACAGCCTAAGAACTTTAGTGGATCCCGTGGTCAAGCCACGGGATAACAAGAGGCCATACAACAAACATATATAATATACTCAGATGACTTTAATAATACTAGCCTTAATTTTAATTAGCTGCATATTTGCCCCGCTTGGCTGCATTGCCCTATGGAAGAGATATATTTATTTCGGTGACGGGCTTGCTCATAGTAGTTTTTTAGTGGCTAGTATAAGTATTATAGCACATGTTCCATTAATATATTCAGGCATAATAGTTGCAATTCTTTTTTCGTTTTTTGTGTTTATTTTTAAAAATAATTCTGAAAAAAACGCAGTTATTAATTTGATTTCTAGCTTTATGCTAGCTGTTGCTTTAGTTATTAATTATTTTACTTCTTTGCAGAATAATATAGTGAATTTGTTGTTTGGGGATATTTTATCCGTATCTTTTAATGATTTGATGATACTTGCAATAGTGCTCATAACTATTATAGGCTTTATAGTATATTTTTATAATCAAATTCTTCTTATCATTATCAATAGAGATATTGCCGTCATAAAAGGCTTAAAGGTTAATATTATTGAGCTAATATTTTTACTTCTTCTCTCATTATCGGTATTTTCTGCTATAAAGATTGTCGGAGTACTTATGGTAACTGCTATTTTACTTATTCCTGCAATGATTGCACGGTTTGTAGCATATAGCCCCTCCCAGATGATTATAATATCAATTCTTATATCTTTATTTATTAATTTTTGTGCTGCATTTAGCTCTTTCTACTTTGATTTACCTTTAACTCCATTGTTTATTATATTAGGTACGTTTATTTATGGTTTGTTGTATTTAAAGCGATTATTATGAACCAAAATGCATTTACTGAATATGTCAAAGAATTGTTAGAACCAATATGGTTCAGTAGTCGTTCGTGTAATGTTTGGTGGGTATGGTATATATAAGGGTGGTGTTATGATAGGAATTATTAAGAGCAATGAATTATATTTTAAGTTAGACCTAAACACTTATGAATATTTTCAATCTTTCGGTTCTGAGTCATTTGTATATCAAAGTAAAGGTAAACTTGTAACTCTATAATATTGGAAAGTGTTACCTGAAATTATGGAGGATCAAGAGTTATTAGGTAAGTGGTTTAAATTAGTTTTGAATGTTGCTATTAAATAGTCAAAAGAAAAAATAAATGTCGTCCTGTGGTTTGACCAGCGTTGTTGTGTGTGGCATTTTTTTCCGTCATTGCGAGAAGACGCCATAGGCGTCGACAAAGAAATCTCATGCACGATTCCTGAGATTGCCACGCTCCTTGCAGTCGCGCGCAATGACGTTAAAATCTATCCACGTTTTTCATAATCTCAAGATAATCAATTTTGCCGTTTGTAAGTAGAGGTATTTCTGAATCGGTAATAATTACTTTCGGTAAATGTAGTAAAGGAATTTGAGCTTTAGATACAGCATCTGCAAAGTTCTCTCTATTTATATTGGAACCGGTAGTAAGTAAAATAATCTTGTCTTCGTGCGTTTTATCGGGAATAGAAATAGCAGCGTGCAAGGAATCAGGATCAATTTCGCTTGCAAGTTCTTCAATTTTTGTAAGAGATATCATTTCCCCTGCTATTTTAGCAAAGTGTTTTAAACGTCCTAGAGTTGTTATATATCCTTCAGAATCAATTTTGACTATATCGCCTGTGTCGTACCATTCTTTATAAGTACGGTGACCTTCTAAGTCCAAGTAACCAAGCATTATGTTAGGACCCTTAATGAATAAACGTCCCCCTTCATTTATTCCCTCTACTTTCTCAAGCTTATAATCAATTTTCGGTAATAATCTTCCTACCGTGCCTGCTTTATTATGCATAGGGGTATTGCAAGCTATAATAGGTGAGGCTTCTGTAATCCCATATCCTTCAAAAATACGTATGCCATACTTATTAAGCCACAATTGTCGTGTAGATTCTTTTAATTTCTCGCTACCGGCAAATATATAGCGTAATGAGTAAAAATCATATGGGTGAGCGTAATTAGCATAACCGTTTAAAAAAGTATCGGTAGAAATTAATATAGTTGCTCCAATATCGTATATAACTTCAGGAATGCTACGATAATTTAGTGGAGAAGGATATAGAAACAGCTTAATACCGTTTAAAGTTGTAATAATTGCACCACTAAGACCAAAACAATGAAATAGCGGTAACGCATTAAATACTATATCTTCAGGGCTAAAAGGTACTTTAGCAGTTATTTGATATCTATTAGTTTGTAAATTTCTGTGAGATAATAATACGGCTTTAGGTTTACCTTCAGTACCCGAAGTAAAAATTATCACTGCCGGTTTTTCGTCATCACGATTACGACAAAAATAATTGTAATAAGTTTGGGCACAATAACTGCCTATTTTTGCTTTTAGTTTTAGGGCTGTACCAATCTGATTTTTAAAATCTTCTAAATATATTATTTTAATACCGAAATCTAATAAGTTAGTTATTAATTCATATAAATTTGCTTTCTCAATAAATTGTTTTGAAGTGTAAACTACTTTAATTTGTGCAAGTTTACAGGAGTTAATAACAGTACTTATGCCGCTGCTCCAGTTAATTATAGCAGGCACATAACCGCTAGATTGCATAGCGTAAAAAGTAATTAACGTATCCGTGGTATTAGGCAACATTAAGCCTAAATTTCTGCCAAAGATATTATTCTTTTTGATTAAATCACCTAGGATAAAAGATTTTAATATTAAATCTCGATAAGTAACCGCATTATTTTCAAAATCATCAACTATTTTTTTCTTAAATCCATGAATTTTAGCAGCTTCTATAAGAGATGAGAATACAGTATTTTGATAGTCTGAACTTTCAAACATCATGTCAGCCATGATATCATAAAGAGTCCTAGATATATAACTGCGTCGTTCTTGATTGCTTGTAGCATCCATATTAGCGAATTTTACCGGCGGTAAAATGGTTATAGTAATTTTAGGAAATATTTTTCTTTTTAATATGTTTTTTAATTTTGATAAATGAGTAAATTGAGTACCGTCTATTCTAACCGGTAAGACGGTAGCACCGGCTTTATCGGCAATCATTCCCGGTCCTTCGTATATTTTCATTAAAGAGCCGGTAACGCTTATTCTACCTTCAGGGAAAATTGCTACTTTCTGATCCTTTTGTACTTCTTTTACTAAAGTCTTTATTGCCATTGGGTTACTTGGATCAACCGGCAAAGTTCTTGCCATACGTAAAAACGGTTTAATCCACCATATTTTTTGTATATCGGGACTAATTGCAAAAGTCATTTCTTCTCGTAAGTAAGTAGCAATTAGCGGCGGATCTAGATATGAAATATGGTTAGCGACCACTACTACTTTTTTACCTGCTTTTTGAAAATTTTCAAATCCTTTAACTTCAACCTTATACATAAGATCAAAACAGATTTGGAATATTCTTCGCAATAGCTTAAATGGAATAATTTTAACTTCAGGTATTAAACGGTAAATATGTATAGTAACGATTATATTAGCTAGGCTAATAAATAATATAATCCAGGGTATAGTGAAATTTAGGTAAAATAATAAAGATAGAATTATTGTGGATCCCACCATGAAAATGGAATTGATAAGATTGTTAACGGCAATAATTCGACTACGATGAGCAGGGTTTGCGTAATGCTGTAATATCGCAAAAAGCGGAACGATATATAATCCGCCTATTGCCGCTAAGAACAATAAATCTATAACTATGCGCCAATTATGTCTTTTCGATAAAAATACTAAAATACTTTTTAGCTGAGTAGGTTCGTAGTTAACTGAGCTAATTCTACTTGCAAAGAATAAATCAATACCGAAAATACTAATGCCTAGGGCTGAAATAAATAGATATTTAACGGTAATCTCATCTTCAAATATTTTGCTACATAAAAACGAACCGACCCCAACACCAAGCGAGAAAACCGCTAAAAATAAATTAGCAACATTCTCATCAGCTTTAAAAGTTATCTTAGCAAGTAAAGGTATTTGAGAAATTATAGCAGCTCCGATAAACCAAAACCATGAAATGCCAAGTATAGCTAAATATATCTGTTTTTTTGCTTTGGCATATTTAATCATATTTATGCTTTCATCTATAATATTAAAATTTATTTTAATATCACGATTTACGTTTTTCGATTTTGGGGAAAAAAGGCTTGTAATAAAGCCAAGAAAAGCTATGGTAATTAAGGAATAAATTATAAAATTATTGCTGATTGTATAATAGCTGCCGATTATAGTACCGATAAAAATACCGATAAAAGTTCCGGCTTCAACAAAGCCGTTAGCTCCAAGTAGTTCGTCTTTATTTAGGTGATCAGGTAATACGCTATATTTGATTGGACCGAAAAAAGTAGAATGCATACCCATTAAGCAAATAGAACAAAACAGGATTAACAGATTATTATGATGAAATCCGTAAATTGCAAAGGCAATTATACCGATTTCACAAATCTTAATAATTTTAATAAGATTTGCACGCTCGTATTTATCAGCAATTTGTCCTGCTATGCTTGCGAATATTATAAAAGGTAATACAAAAGTAGCATTAGCAATTAAAACAAGTAGATTATTATATTGACTTAAAGCTCCTGAAATACCATAAGTGATAAGGATTACCAGAGCATTTTTTAATATATTATCATTAAGACAACCGCATAACTGCACTATAAAATTCGGTAAAAATCGTCTATCTTTGAAAAGATATAATTTGTTTGTGTCCATGATATAAAATATTTTAAATGCCAATTTTATTGGGGGACTCTTATGTCATTCCCATGAAAACAGGCATCCAGTAAAAAATATAAATACAGTAAGTTTTTAAAACTAAAAACTCGATTTATCTCGCTTTACCCTGGATTCCCGCCTATGCGGGAATGACATAAGCGAGCTATGCAACAAAACCTAAACGCCCCAAATATTAGCAATTTATATTAATATGTCAAATGTGGTGCTTATTTACTTTCTGTTTCTAAGCATCTTGATTTTATTAATTCATCTACAAGAGAAATGTTTTCGTCCGTAGAATCAGTGTAATTTTTGACTATTGTTTGTAATGCAGATAAAGCTTGGCTTGTAGTATCTTTCGTTTTAACTTTCTTTCTTCTTTGTAAATTCTTTTTTAAGGCAGTTGATAAATTATCAAATTTAGCCGGTGATTTGGCTTTTTTCGGTACTTCTTTGATATAGTTGGTAGATGACATAAATAATTATCTTTTCACATTAGCATTATTATATTATATTATAGATATTTTGGAAAATAAAACTATAAATAATCTATGAATCAAAGTAATATAATCTCTCCTGAGTTACTGGATGAGAGAAGAAATATTGCAAGGCAAGGGGGCGGTGAAGCTAGGATCAACGCACAACATCAAAAAGGTAAGTTAACTGCACGAGAGCGCATAGAAGTATTATTAGATCCGAATAGCTTTACCGAAACAGGTATGTTTGTATCCCATAGATGCGATAATTTTGGGATGCAGGATAAAAAGTTTTTAGGTGACGGCGTTGTAACGGGACACGGTACGATAAACGGTAGGTTGGTATTTATTTATAGCCAAGATTTTACCGTACTCGGCGGTTCTCTCGGCGAATATCATGCTAAGAAAATCTGTGATATTATCGATCAAGCTATAGAAACCGGTGCTCCCGTAATCGGTATTAACGACTCAGGGGGAGCAAGAATTCAAGAAGGGGTTGATGCTCTGGCCGGATACGGTGAATTATTTCAGCGTAATGTTTTAGCGTCGGGTGTCATCCCTCAAATTACCCTAATTATGGGCCCTTGTGCAGGTGGTGCGGTATATTCTCCTGCCTTAACCGATTTTATATTTATGGTTAAGAATAGTTCTTATATGTTCGTAACTGGTCCCGATGTAGTAAAAACCGTTACGGGTGAAGAAGTAAGCCAAGAAAAACTCGGCGGTGCTAGGATGCATACCACTAAAAGCGGCGTTGCCGATCTTGCATTTAACAATGATATAGAAGCATTGCTTGAAATTCGTAAATTCTTTAATTTCCTTCCGTCATCCAATCGTAGTCCTCTTCCTGTTCGTTCGACTGTTGATCCTGCCGATAGAGTTGATATGTCTCTTAGCACGTTAATACCTAACACTCCTAATAAGCCTTATGATATGAAAGAGCTTGTTGAGCGTATCGTTGATGAGGGAGAATTTTTTGAACTACAACCTGATTTTGCTAAGAATATCATTATTGGCTTTGGTTATATGGAAGGTTATCCGGTAGGATTTGTGGCTAATCAGCCTTTGCATTTAGCAGGATGTTTAGATATAAACGCCTCAAGAAAAGCAGCAAGATTTGTTAGATTTTGTGATGCTTTCAATATTCCTATAGTCAGTCTTGTTGATGTGCCTGGATTTCTGCCTGGTACATCCCAAGAGCATGACGGTATTATTAAACACGGGGCTAAACTGTTATACGCTTATGCGGAAGCTACAGTGCCGAAGATTACTGTAATTACCCGTAAGGCTTATGGAGGTGCTTATATAGTTATGAACTCCAAGCATCTTAGAGGCGATATAAACTATGCTTGGTTTAATTCGGAAATCGCTGTTATGGGGGCAGAGGGAGCAGCTGAGATAATATTTAAGGAAGAATGTAAAAATCCTGAAGCTAAAAAACAAAAAATCGATGAATATAGGAAAGTAGTAACTTCGCCTTTTGTTGCGGCATCTAGGGGATATTTGGATGATATTATAAGACCGCAAAATACCAGATGGCGAATATGTAAGGCGTTAAATTTCCTGCGTACTAAAAAAGTAGAACTGCCTTGGAAGAAGCATGATAATTTGCCGCTTTAGCTGTCATCCCGTGGCGTGACCATGGGATCTCAGAATACAGTCTGTGACACAAGACCCCGTGGTCAAGCCACGGGGTGACATTAGGATATAAAAAACTATGAATAAACCGTTATTTGATAAAATTTTAATTGCTAATCGTAGCGAGATCGCCGTTAGGATAATACGTACCTTAAAAAAGATGGGGATAAAGTCGGTTGCAGTATATTCTGAAGCAGATACAAACTCAATGTATGTGCAGCATGCAGATGAGGCTTATTATATAGGTGATTCCCCTGCAACGGAAAGTTATTTATCTATTAAAAATATTATTTCGGCGATTCGTGAAAGTGGCGCAAGTGCAGTACATCCAGGTTACGGTTTTTTATCAGAAAATCCAAATTTTGCCAATATTCTTAAAAGAGAAGGTGTTGTTTTAATAGGACCGAGTGCTGGAACTATTAAAAAAATGGGCGATAAAATCGAAGCAAAAAAGATAGCGATAGAAGCCGGAGTTAGCACCGTGCCAGGTTATATGGGCACTATAAACGATGTTAAACAAGCTATAGATATTGCTAAAGAGATTGGTTTTCCGGTAATAGTAAAAGCGGCTGCCGGCGGCGGTGGGCGTGGTATGAGAGTAGTGAATAATCCCGCTGAAATGGCCAATGCTTTTGAGTCGGCAAAGCTTGAAGCAGCCAATAGTTTTAGTGACGATAGATTATTTATTGAGAAGTTAATTCAAACTCCCCGTCATATCGAAGTTCAGCTGATTGCCGATCAATACGGCAATAGTGTATGTCTCGGAGAGCGGGAATGTTCAATACAGCGTCACCATCAAAAAGTAATCGAAGAAGCACCAAGTTCTTTTATTACTGAAGATATAAGGCAAGAAATGTATCGGCAGGTAATATCCTTATCTCAAAAAGTGGGATATTATTCGGCCGGTACCGTTGAGTTTATAGTAGATAGCAATAAAAATTTCTATTTTTTAGAGATGAATACTAGGTTGCAAGTCGAGCATCCTGTTACTGAGCTAATTACCGGTATAGATATCGTTGAAGAGATGATACAAATCGCAGCCGGCGAGAAATTATCATTTACACAAGATGACGTAAAATTAAAAGGTTGGGCATTTGAATCACGAATTTGTGCCGAAAACCCAAGCCGAGGTTTCTTACCTTCTAGCGGTAGAATTATAGCTTATTCCGAACCTGCAAAGAGTCCTAATATCCGTATAGATACAGGGATTGGGCTTGGCGGCGAAGTAAGTATGTTTTATGACTCAATGATTGCAAAATTATGTACTTACGGTGAAACAAGAGAGCAGGCAATTGAGCTAATGCATTCTGCTTTGAGTTCTTATATAATTAACGGTATTGCTCATAATATCAGTTTCTTAGAAGCGGTAATGCTACATCCACGCTTTGTGAGCGGCGATATTTCTACTGCCTTTATTCAAGAAGAATATCCTGACGGTTTTTCCGGAGCTAGTCTAACTTCAGAAGTAACTACCGTATTTTTAGCAACGGCTATTTTTATTTATATATCGGAGCAAAGACGTGCTTCTTTAATTTCCGGCAATATTAACAATCAGGCTAACAAAATAGGTACAAGGTGGGTAGTAACTATCGATGATAAACTATTTCCCGTATTAATTACACCTGTTGAAAACGGCTATAATATACGTCACGAAAGCGATAGAATATATATTCGTAGTAACTGGAATTTAGGTAATGAACTTTTTACGGCTATAATTAACGGTAAAAAGACAAATGTGAAAATTGAGAATATCAGAACCGGTTATTTATTATCGCATGCCGGTATTAGCGTAAAAGCCTTTGTACGCTCTCCTCGTATCTCAGAACTTGAAGCGTTGATGGTTTCAAAAGTAGTGGTGGAAGAAAGCTCCGAACTACAAGCTCCTCTAAGCGGTCAGATTGCTGCAATAAAGGTGAAAGCAGGGCAGGAAGTGACGGCAGGACAAGAAATTATGATTTTAACTGCTATGAAAATGGAAAACCTGATTCTTGCCGAAAGAGATGGAAAAATAGCTAAAATTTTTGTTAATGAAAAGGATAATGTTATAAGAGGGCAGGTATTATTAGAATTTGCTTGATATATTAGATTCTGTAAAGGATAATGCCATTATTTATATTTTCAGATATTTTTTAGCGAAAATTAATAAGATGTTTGCAGTAATAGTTGTTCCTATTTCAAAACAATCTTATAATTTGCAGCAAAGAAGAGCAAAAATAGATTAATTTAATTTTCCTTCACAGAACCTAATATATTGTCTTTCGCTATAATTCGCTACTATAGTAAACTCAGCTCCATTTTATGACAAGCGTAAGGGTAGAGCCTATATATTAATAGGCAAGACAACGAACAACGAAGTACAAAATGGAGGCTATATTCATTTATTTAGAATTAATTAAGTCAAAATTTTTCTCAATAACTGAAATATTTGAGCTAGCAAATAGATAATGATTTTTGTTGACCTTATTATATGCCTCTACAGCTTCTGTAAATTCTTCTTGATTAAAGTAACGCTCTCCTAAATAATATTGTGTTTCTTGATAATAATTAGAGCTTTTGTGTATTTTACTATACATGTCTATAGCTTCTTTATAATTTCTCATTCCTAAAATAATTATTTCCTTCCGTAAGATTTGGATGAGCCATGGTTCCTCCGTATTTTAATTAGATTTTTTTATAAAAAAGTATATATTACCATGAAATATGATTCTCATGTTTCGTGGTAATATATATGTATCTAATAAATGTGTAAGAGGTTTTGTCGTCATTGTGAGAAAAATTATAAGTTTTGATTAAGCAATCTAGTTGAAAAATACTAATATTATTAGTATTTTTAACTAGACCCCATGGACAAGCCACAGGGTAACAATTAGGCAACTGGTCCACGCAACAACGTCTATGCAGGAATGACATAAGAGCAGGCAATGAAGCAATCTTATCGTAGGAATGACATTATTAAAGCTCAGAATCAAATATTTTTATATCACCGCCTAAAGACGTTTCTTCATCAAGTCCCTCAAGGGCAAAAGTGCGAAATATACCTGATTTAGAAGGAGTATGTGCTAACCTAGAGCCTGTGTTAGGTTTTTCAGTTTCAACCTTAAAATCAGAAACATAGCCCTAGTCTTCTACTACAGTATTTGTATTTGTTGGAATTTTCTTCCCGCTAGAATAATCTTCTAACAGTGCTTTAATTTCTGCGAAATTTTGTAAATCTTTAGATAGTTGTTTTTTGAATTTAGAAAATTGTTGCTTTATTTGTTCTGATGATAAATTCTTATATCCGTCATAATGTGATGATATACGTGTTTTTCATATCGTCTCTAATATGTATTGGTGGTTAGGATTATTAGCTTTTTCACACAATGTAGAAATCTCAGTGATTTGAGTGAGTTGACACGATACATCGCTATGTAAGTTATCTTTTTCCCATCCTTTAACATTATAGTTACCGTGTTTAAGTAAATATTTTACTATTGTGACCTGCCCATACTCTGATGCAAGCATTAAAGGTGATACATCTGTATTGCTGTTAATCGTTACCCCTGCATCTAATAATGTTTTTACCGCATTTAAATTACCGTATATTATTGCTACTTCTAGAGCTACATCTAGATTAGCATTTTTAGATAAAAGATACTTTGCAATTTCTTTTCTATTTGTTAAATTTGCGGTACTTAATGGTGTGTTAAACGATATTCAGTATTAATATCAAAACCGTATATTTCAACAAATTTTTTAATTACTTCAAGCTTATTTTCGTTTATTGCTTTAAAAAAGCTTTGCTTATGAAGATCGTTTACATTTTGACCACCTTGTGCTGCTTCTTCTAAGGTTGTATTTAAATAAGTTGCTCCTTTTATTAAAAGATCACATTTAATGTCTATTTTGTAAGGTTCGTCCAAACCGGCAGTAACATTTAGTGTATTAGAACCATAATGACTAAAATTTACATTCACTCCTTTTTCTTCTACAAAATACTTTACTAAAATTAAACTTTTATTGTGTATTGCTTGTATTAGGCTGGGATTAGGTTCAAACTTAAGATGATTAAGTAAATATTCAGCTTGTGCATTATTGTTTTTAAGTGCAAATTCTAATGCTTTGTATTTATTTTACACCTTGCGATATAAGGTCTTCCATGAGATTTATTTTATTTAAATTCGGATCACCTAAGCTAGCTATAATATTTAATGCTGTCCCGTCTTGAGGATGAAACGCATCAAAATATTGTTTTAAATACCCTAGAGTTATTACATTTTCTGTTTTAGTAGTTCCGGCTTAGTAGTTCTTTTAATTTGAGAACCTCCTGGAGCTGTGGAGGAGTTGTGCATGATAATTTACCTTAAATTAATTTATAGCGTGCGTGCTATAGATTAATCTAAGTAAATTATCAACATCTTAATTGATAGTAAAATAATTTACGATTTCTTAACTTTAAGTTGTATTTGATGGTTCTCTAATTCTACTTTACTTATATAATCAGGCGTGAAATTTTTAGCAAACTCGCCTAAAGTTTGTTCTTTAATAAAGTCTCCATAATTATCAATTATCTTAGATAAATTAAACTCGCTTATTATCTCAATTAAAATCCTGTCAGTGATAGAGAAATCGGCATCTTTTCGAGCCTGTTGTATAAAGCGTACAATGTCCCTTGCGTATCCTTCTTCTATTAACTCAGGTGTTAGCTCTAAATCAAGTATTAACAAGCTACTATTATTCTCAAAACTTGCTGCTCCTTTGATATGTGAATACGGCTCTAAAACTAGCTTATATTCGTCACTATTTAAGGTTGCACCGCATATAGCTAAACCGCCTGTGATAGCTTCCCACTCACCTTTTTTAGAAGCGGCTATAATCTCCTTCATTTTATGCGGCAAACGTTTACCAAGCATTGGGAAATTAATCGATAGTTTTTTGCTTGCGTAATTCTCTAGATCGTCACGATAAATTACCGCCTTAACATTAATTTCATCTTTAATTAAATCTTCAAAATCTTTGAGGTTGTTATTATGTTTACTGATAATAGCTATGCTAGCAAGTGGCTGCCTTACCCTGATATTTTCAGTGCTTCGGATAAATAGGCTATTACTGCAAATATCAAGCACGTTATCCATAGTAGCCACCAGCTCGTGATTTATTTCAAAGTCTGAGAGAGTAGGGTAGTTGCAGAGATGTACGCTAATCGCGTCATTGCGAGGCACTGAAAGTGCCATGGCAATCTTATGAGATACTCCTGAAATTGCTTTGTCAAGACTTGTGTCTTTCCTCGCAATGACGTTTGATTTTCCTGAGAGTGCCGTGTCGTTATGCTCCTCACAATGACGTAATCCCTTATATATCGCTTCCGAAATAATAGGCACTAGTGCCGACATCGCAATAGCCATGGTGTCTAAACATGAATATAGAGTATTATAAGCATTTTGCTTATCTGTATCTTTTTCGCTTTTCCAAAATCTAGCTCGGCTTCGTCTTATATACCAGTTATTCAAAACTTCAAAAAATTCTGAAACTGCATGATAAGCTGTTTGCGTATCGAAATTATCTAAGCTCTCTTCAATTTTTTGTACGGCTATTTTAAGCTTAGATAATATATAAACATCAAGTACGTTTTTAGAGCTAAAATTAAGCTTGCCTTTAAGCGAATCGGCATTAGCATACATCGTAAAGAAATGGTAAGCATTCCATATAGGTTTGATAAATAGACGAAGCGTATCAAATACCATTTTGCCGTCTTTATCAATTAATAGTTCCTGACCTTTAACAACGTTTGAAGATAACATCGTAACTCTTAAAGCGTCAGAGCCGTATTTATCAAATAGCTCCAGCGGATCGGCGTAGTTATTAAGACGCTTTGAAAGTTTTTGACCTGTAGAGTCTAAAATTACGCCGTGGCATATACAATTTAAAAACGGTGGGCGATCAAATAAAGCGGTAGATAGCACCATTAAAGTATAAAACCATCCGCGTGTTTGAGCTGAATACTCAACTATAAAATCAGCCGGAAAATGATCCTCAAACCACTCTTTATTTTTAAAAGGGTAATGGGCTTGCCCATATGGCATTGAACCGCTTTCAAACCAGCAATCAAACACGTCTTCTATTCTACGCATTGTTGATTTACCGGTTGGATCGTCGGGATTTGGTCTTGTCAGTTCATCGATAAACGGACGATGTAAATCAGTAACTTTAACACCAAAATCTTTCTCTAATTCCTCTATAGAGCCGTAAACGTCTATGCGTGGATAGTTTGGATCATCGGACTTCCATACAGGCAGCGGCGTTCCCCAGAATCTATTACGGCTTATCGACCAATCACGGGCATTTTCAAGCCACTTACCAAATAAATTATCTTTAACATGGAAAGGTATCCAGTTAATTTGCTGATTTAACTCTACCATTCTATCTTTAAATTGCGTAACCTTTACGTACCATGACGGAACAGCCTTATATATAAGAGGCGTATCTGTTCGCCAGCAATGAGGATAATTATGAATATACTGCTCGGTTTTTAGCCAATTTCCTTGCTCTTTCAGTTTGATTATTATTTTGTCATTTGCATCAAATACTTGTAAGCCCTCTAAATCAGGAATTTCTTTAGTGAATTTACCGCTATTATCAACAGGACAAACAAGCTCAATACCTTTCGATTCACAAAGTATTTGGTCATCTTCACCAAAGCCTGGAGCCATATGTACGACTCCTGTGCCGTCACCCTCAACCACGAAATCGCCTGCAAATATCTTGAAGCTGTTTGGATGATTCTCGAAATAGTCGAATAAAGATTTATAGTTCAATCCTTGAAGTTCTGAGCCTTTAATTATCTCAAAATTTTCTTCACCGCTAAGTCCTAATTCTTTAGCATATTTAGAGACGGAATAGGCAGCTATTATATAACAAACATCATTTTTAGGGACTAATGCATAATCTATATCACTACCGACTGCTAAGGCTAAATTTGACGGCAATGTCCAAGGTGTTGTCGTCCAAGCGAGTATACGGTATTCTTTAAAAGATCCTGTGGTCGTAGCCACGGGATGAGATAGTACAAAACTCACCGTTACAGCTTTATCGGCTCGCTCACGATAAGAATTATCAAGTCTTGTTTCAAAATTAGAAAGCGGTGTTTCGCATGCCCAAGAATAAGGCATTACCCGCATAGATTCATACAATAACCCCTTATTATATAACTCCTTAAATGCCCAAAGTACGGATTCCATAAAATTCTTATCCATCGTTTTATAAGAATTTTTAAAATCCACCCATCTTGCTTGACGAGTTACATATTCTTCCCAATCATTAGCATATTTCATTACCGAAGCTCTGCAATGTGCATTAAACTTCTCTATACCAAAATTAGCTATTGCAAGACGTCCTGAAATGCCAAGTTCTTTCTCTGATTGCATTTCAGCAGGAAGACCGTGACAGTCCCAACCAAAGCGACGCTCGACTTTCTTACCTTTTACGGTTTGGTATCTAGCATATACGTCTTTCATAAAGCCGGTAAGCAAATGACCGTAATGCGGCAAACCGTTTGCAAAAGGCGGGCCGTCATAAAAAATAAATTCTGACTCTCCGTTCCTATCATCAATAGATTTTTGGAATATATTATTGTCTTGCCAAAATTTTAGTATCTCTCGCTCTAAGCCTGCAAAATCAGCATTCGAGCTAACTTCAGGATAATATTTAGTATTTGTCATTATTTTAGAAATTATTTTTAAAAATATCTTCATTATATGCAAGAGAGGTCATAATACAAGAATTTTTAAGGTATTTAAGAAAGTAATAAGGTGTATTACAGAAAGATGATATAGAAATTTTGTCTAACTCAATTCATTTCACTATTAGTTACTACCTATCGTTTCAGCTTCATAAGCCGGATAATATTTGTGCTTCGTATCCTAAATACTGCCACTCTTCATTTAAATATTTAAACATTACTTCAACTCTAGTATATTTTGTTAAATTGCTAAGGCACTGTGCTTTAGCATCACTTTTCTACTTTATTACTTAAATTTAGTAGGAGCTTTTGTTTTTGCTCTAAATTAATAGTTTTCATAAGAGCTAGCAAATCACAGATTTTAAATATTAAATTCTTTATTGTTATCTTTATACTATTATATCTTCATTATATTTCACTTCGTTAAATTTTTTCACTTGAATCTCTTCCTCTATCAGTGCTTTTTTATAAATTGGCTCATAGCCCTTAATTTGCCTTATACATACGTTATAATTTATAGTTGGATATGTAAATTGGTTTTGCTAAAGAAATATCATCATAAGTTTTTAATTTTTTCCTAGGTGGATAAGTATATATTGTATTGGCTTCGGCTCGATTTGTTTAGTTTCTTCCATAAGCTCTTTTTCTAAATATTGTTGTTCTTTGGTATAGGCGATTTCTTTTAAACCTACATATTTCTTTTCTGTTTTATAAGAATAATATTTGTCATCATTTATCTTCTCTTGAATCTCTAAATTATTCAGAGAACAGTATCTTTAGTGTTTTTGAATTTTCACCGAAATAACTTATAGGGATAACTTGATTATTAACTAATGTTCTATCATGTTCTTTATTAGAACATTCTTTTTTAAATTGAGTTTTCATATTATGTGAATTAGCGAATCAAAACAATATTGCAACTTAATTGTAAGCTAGCCCAAGCTTTGTCTGCTGTATATATCGGATAATTTTTTCTTGTCCTTTTTCTTCCGCAAGTAAAGCCATCAAGGAAGAAGAATCAAGAATTATTGTTATGAGAAGACATTATTGGGTTACAAGTTAAAATTTAGAATTTTCTTTATTCGCTTCTTGATATTTCTGTTTTAAAAATTCATCAACCAATGATTCTGATTTAGAACCATGTTGTTTAAACAATGCTTGAGCTTCTTTTACAGTCTTATGACAAGTGATTAAATGTAATTCATTATTAACTTTATTTATAAGTTTCAATAGCATTTTTATATTTGATATGGAGTTAATATTACCCATTAAGCATATCTACGTAAACATTCTAACTATGGGGATCTTTGAAGGGGCGAGTAATTTTTTCATCTGTAAGAAAGTTTTTACTATATTTTCTACGGCAGTCTCAATCAATTTATCGGTTTCAATATAATTTTCCGATTCGTCTTGGATATAAAAAAGAATAGATGAAACATAAACCGAGAGCAATAAGCTTCTTTTGGTATAATAGTTAAAATCAAAAGATTTATCACCGGCATAACGCCAAATAGCATCACAACTATGGAATGCAACTTCAGTTCCTTGTATTGGGTTTAATGCAAAATAAGCGGCATTCTTACTATGAATAATAGGAAGTACGGTTTTGACTCTAGTCTTTACGGCCAAAGATATTTTTTCTCTTATTTTTGATGGTTCTGCTATTATCTTTAAGCTTGCTAGCATAATATTATCTAAATACTCTTCCACGAATCCTACTATTTCGGATAAACCTTCTGGAAAAACTATTAAGCTATAGCCTTTTGCAAAACCGCATTTTTCTTCTGCTTCTTCGAGTAGTTTATTATTCCATTCATTAAACGGTAATAATTCTAATAAAGATTGCACGAAGCTTATTTTTTTGATATGGTGTTCTTCTTGAATGCTCATATTTTTAACCTTGACATATAACTGAATTATAGGGTATAGTTCAATAAACCACAATATCTTTTAAGGAGAGTAATTTTAGTGATACTAGTAAATGTTCACGCCGGTAATTGTGATAATACGCTTAAGAATTTTAAGAAAAAGCTA
Organism: Rickettsia philipii str. 364D; assembly: GCF_000283995.1. NCBI lineage: Bacteria > Pseudomonadati > Pseudomonadota > Alphaproteobacteria > Rickettsiales > Rickettsiaceae > Rickettsia > Rickettsia philipii. The sequence goes on along the minus strand of NC_016930.1, from coordinate 909,506 downwards.
CAAAGAGAGCTTTATTTTCGTAAGATGAAAGAACAGCGTTATTATGAAACACCTTCAGCGAAGCGTGTTCGTAAAGCACAAGAAGCAGCAAGAAGACAGAGAAAATTTGCTCGTAAAAAAATGTTTGATGAATAAAATTGCAAACAATTTTCATACTAAATATAAAGCTAGAAATATTAATATTTCTAGCTTTTTTTATTGTCATCTAGTTGCTTGACCATGTGTGAACGTTCAAGATGTCATTCCTGCGAAAGCAGGAATCCAAAAAATAGCCATACAAAATTTTATGTATTTGATGAAATAAATATAATAAAAAAACAAGTTTTTATATGTTTGACTGGATTCCCGCTTCCGCGGGAATGACATAAAAACAATCAATGCAACAACACCCCGCTTTTGCCGAAATGACAATAAGGCACTTAAAACTTGAAATATTTTCAATTAGCTTTTTTTTATGTTATAAAGAACTGTTATAGTCATATAAACAGTATCTATGCTTAGTTATCTTAAACAAAATTTACATTCTTATTTTTCTAGTAGAGTACTAATTTTTACTTTAGCAACAGCAGCTATTATTTTTGCTTGTGCTACTTTTTATGTGATATCTTTAGAATCAAAGAATTTTAGTACGATTATTGGATTTTTATTAGTTGATTTAGCAATTTTTTTAATTTTAGGTGTTTTACTAACTCAAAAATTTTTTACTAAAAATAATAATAACGATAGTTCTAAATTACAAAATCGTATTGTAATTGCCTTTAGTTTAGTTGCAGCTATTCCAACTATAATTGTTTCGGTATTTTCTGTTTATTTTTTTAATCTTAGTGTTCAAGCTTGGTTTGATAAGAAGATTTCTACGGTTCTTGATCAATCCGTGATAGTTGCAGAATCTTATATTGCCGAGCATAAATTACAGCTAAAAGAAACGGCTTTAGCCGTTGCTGAAGATTTAAGCGATATGTATTACGATTTAATTCACAATCCCGCTTTATTTACTAAAACACTTAATACTGAAGCAGAGATGCGTTCGCTTGATGAGGCTATAGTTTTAAACAAATCTACTAATACTATAGTAGCTAATAGTTATTTAAGTTTTTCATTATCATTTGCAACTATCCCTGCACATTTAATAAAAAAAGCGGATTTAGGTGAACTGGTGGAAGTAAAATCCGATCCAACCAAAATAAGAATGCTGATTAAATTAAAAGAGTATAATGATGTGTATTTATTAGTTGGTAGATTAGTAGATAATAAAATTATCGACCATGTAGATGCAACTAACGGAGCAGCTGCCGAGTATAATAGCCTTAAAAATGAAATAGATAATATACAGATTAAGTTCTCTATAATGTTTATCTTTATTGCCTTATTACTTCTTTTTGTAGCTATAAGTTTCGGGGTTATATTTACTGCTAAAATAGTAAAACCTATTAAAAAATTAGTTACTGCAACCGATAACGTTAAAGACGGCGATTTAACAGTACAAGTGCCTGAAAATGAAGTAGATAAAGACGAAATAGGCACGCTTTATGTGGCATTTAATAGAATGATTAAGCAGCTTTCTCGCCAGCAGCGTGATTTAGTTATAGCACAGAGGGCTATGGCTTGGTCGGATGTTGCAAAAAAAGTAGCCCATGAAATCAAGAATCCGTTAACTCCTATTTTACTTGCTTCTGAAAGATTGCTGAAGAAATTTAGCCCTGAAATTAAGGAAAGGGTAGAATTTGAAAATTATTTAAAAATGATTATTCGCCATACTAACGATATTAAAAATATAGTATCCGAATTTGTTCTTTTTGCACGTCTTCCTGCTCCTAAATTTACGAAGAGTGAATTAGTTTATTTAGTTAAACATATTGTTGAAGCACGTAAATTACTTAATGATAATATTTTGTATAAATTTGAGTCTAACGTAGAACAATTTGATTTTATGTGTGATGCTACCCAAATAAATCAAGTTATGATCAATTTATTGAAAAACGCAGAAGAGTCAATAGAAGGACGAGAATCCGGGAAAATAGAAGTTACTATAGATGTTAAAGACGATTTTATTAGCGTTATTGTAATGGATAACGGTAAAGGATTCCCGCCTGAGCTAATAGGCAAAGCTACCGAAAGCTATGTTACGACCAGCAGTAAAGGTATGGGAGTAGGGCTTGCTATAGTTAAAAGAATAGTCGAAGAACATTGCGGCATTCTAGATATAGCAAACAGAACAGCAGAGGGAGCAATAATCGATATAAAATTTGATTTAAAAGAATTGGATTTAAAGGCTAAGCGTTTGGAAATGTAGTATTTTACTAGAGGATGCAGTTCTTAAAGAAAATTTAGAATCAATTATTTATCACCTAATATGAACACAAATCATAAACAAAAAGCAAAGTTATGAATGTAGAAATTACAGAGTTTTTAGCAAAAGAGCTTATTGCAGAACAATCCCCTAAATGGTTTCATTTACCTATCAAACCGGTTGAATTTAGTGGTCATGATAATAGAACCTTTCATTTAGGCGATGAAATGTTAATTAGATGACCAAGTGCAGCAAAATATGTAGGTGCGGTTTCAAAAGAACACAAATGGTTACCAATATTAGCACCTAACTTGTCATTTCATATCCCTAAGCCTTGAGCTTGAGGTAAACCTTCAAAAAATTATCCTTGGAATTGGTCAATATATCAATGGATTGAAGGAAAAAGTGCAAATAGCTTTGATACTAGTAGCTTAAATTTATCTCTAATTGCTTCTGATCTAGCAAAATTTCTAAATGAATTGCATAAGATTGATATAATTGATGGACCTGTTCCAGGTACTCATAACTTTTGGTGTGGAGGTGATCTTGCAGTTTATGATCTTGAGACAAAAATAGCAATTAAAAATTTAAACGATTTGGTTGATGCAGATAAAGTTCTATCTGTTTGGGAAAAAGCATTAAAGTCTCAGTGGAATAAAAAACCTGTATGGATTCATGGTGATTTTGCAAGTGGTAATATTATTATAAAAAATGGTAAGCTTAATGCAGTAAGCGATTTTAGAGGTATGGGTATTGGTGATTCTGCTTGTGATTTGGTAATAATTTGGACTTTTCTACAAAATGAAGTAAGAGAAATTTTTAAAGAACAGCTAGCATTAGATGATGATACTTGGGCAAGAGCACGAGGTTGGGCTTTGTGGAAAGCTTTAATTGCTCCACTAGATGGTTTGGATGCTGTTAAGAATTTATAAATTATTCATGATATTTTATATGAGCATGAAAAATTATGATTGAGATAGCTATTTATAAATACTATATCAATGAGTAATAGACATCTGCGAAGTATATAGACTAGATTTTAACTAAAGTTTTGTAATTATTATAAACCGTTTAAAGAAGGATCTAAATCTAGATATATAGAACAAAAATAAAATAATTTCAAAATTGTAGTTGACATAGCTGATTATATTGCATATAACTACATCTATCCAAAGCGATAAATGAAAAAAAGTCGCAGCTGTTTTTAAAAGTAAATAATTAGATATAGATAGTGACAGTAAACATGTACATATCACAAAAGTGATAATTAAACCTGTCAATTTTTAAAGTAAAACTGACAGAATCAAACTTGAGAGTTTGATCCTGGCTCAGAACGAACGCTATCGGTATGCTTAACACATGCAAGTCGAACGGACTAATTGGGGCTTGCTCCAATTAGTTAGTGGCAGACGGGTGAGTAACACGTGGGAATCTACCCATCAGTACGGAATAACTTTTAGAAATAAAAGCTAATACCGTATATTCTCTGCGGAGGAAAGATTTATCGCTGATGGATGAGCCCGCGTCAGATTAGGTAGTTGGTGAGGTAATGGCTCACCAAGCCGACGATCTGTAGCTGGTCTGAGAGGATGATCAGCCACACTGGGACTGAGACACGGCCCAGACTCCTACGGGAGGCAGCAGTGGGGAATATTGGACAATGGGCGAAAGCCTGATCCAGCAATACCGAGTGAGTGATGAAGGCCTTAGGGTTGTAAAGCTCTTTTAGCAAGGAAGATAATGACGTTACTTGCAGAAAAAGCCCCGGCTAACTCCGTGCCAGCAGCCGCGGTAAGACGGAGGGGGCTAGCGTTGTTCGGAATTACTGGGCGTAAAGAGTGCGTAGGCGGTTTAGTAAGTTGGAAGTGAAAGCCCGGGGCTTAACCTCGGAATTGCTTTCAAAACTACTAATCTAGAGTGTAGTAGGGGATGATGGAATTCCTAGTGTAGAGGTGAAATTCTTAGATATTAGGAGGAACACCGGTGGCGAAGGCGGTCATCTGGGCTACCACTGACGCTGATGCACGAAAGCGTGGGGAGCAAACAGGATTAGATACCCTGGTAGTCCACGCCGTAAACGATGAGTGCTAGATATCGGGAGATTCTCTTTCGGTTTCGCAGCTAACGCATTAAGCACTCCGCCTGGGGAGTACGGTCGCAAGATTAAAACTCAAAGGAATTGACGGGGGCTCGCACAAGCGGTGGAGCATGCGGTTTAATTCGATGTTACGCGAAAAACCTTACCAACCCTTGACATGGTGGTTGCGGATCGCAGAGATGCTTTTCTTCAGCTCGGCTGGACCACACACAGGTGTTGCATGGCTGTCGTCAGCTCGTGTCGTGAGATGTTGGGTTAAGTCCCGCAACGAGCGCAACCCTCATTCTTATTTGCCAGCGGGTAATGCCGGGAACTATAAGAAAACTGCCGGTGATAAGCCGGAGGAAGGTGGGGACGACGTCAAGTCATCATGGCCCTTACGGGTTGGGCTACACGCGTGCTACAATGGTGTTTACAGAGGGAAGCAAGACGGCGACGTGGAGCAAATCCCTAAAAGACATCTCAGTTCGGATTGTTCTCTGCAACTCGAGAGCATGAAGTTGGAATCGCTAGTAATCGCGGATCAGCATGCCGCGGTGAATACGTTCTCGGGCCTTGTACACACTGCCCGTCACGCCATGGGAGTTAGTTTTACCTGAAGGTGGTGAGCTAACGCAAGAGGCAGCCAACCACGGTAAAATTAGCGACTGGGGTGAAGTCGTAACAAGGTAGCCGTAGGGGAACCTGCGGCTGGATTACCTCCTTAAAGACTAAATTAGTATATTACTTATACAAATATAAGTAATTACTCAGTCCAAATATTTACTGTCACTATCTTTAACTAATTGTTTGCTTTTAAGACTATAATTTCTTTTCTTTTTTCAATTTCCTATATCTCTTCTCAAAAACAAATACTGTTTTGTCTAAAGAAAGCATTAAAGTAATGAGTAACCACACTTATTTGCTTATGTACTCATTAGACTTATTGCATATACTCCTTTTAAAGGTAGTTTGTCCACAGAATCTAGTAATGCTTGACAATATATATTAACAATATCTTTTTATTAAAATTTTGGAGATATTTAGATTAACTTATGAAAATTGCTAAATTAAAGGCAAAGATACTTTTTTCAGCATTAAATAAATGGAATAACGCCGGTTTACTTGGATAATACAACTATATTACTTAAATACGATATAGAAATATTAAATTTTGATTGGAAGACGTTAATGCTATTTTGTCTTATCATTATCTACGCGAATTATGAGAATATATTTTTAATGCCCCGTATCTGCTGAAATTTATTATCTTATCAACTTTATCGGTAATAATTTATTTTGTTGGTTTTAAAAGACAGTCACAAAAACCAGAGAAAATTTTTAGCAATGGGTCAGTATTATTTTGAGGGGTCTTAACCACTGTTTGTGCTATTTATCAACTAGGAAAAGCATTTGATTCAGGGAGTGGACATTTTGCCATTTTATTGCTTTTATCTTTTATTGTTTATGCCATATTAGAATATTTCTCTAAATCAAATTTAATTTGGTGCGTTGCTTTAATTGCACTAGGTAAGTTGGATAGGAGCAGAAACCGGGTATATGTCAGGATGGGAGCATATTACTTAAGTAACTCTTGTAGTTGGTTTATTATACTCATTTATTGCAATGTGGTTATTATCAATATTTGGAAATTATGATCCTGAAGATTATTACTTAAAGCCGGTAAAGCCGATAGAATTATTTCATTGGTCTTTATTATTTGCTTTAATTCTGGAGCAGCTATTTATCACGGTTCAAAACAAGATAATTCTGTAACTAAAGGATTCGGGGTTACTTTTTTATTTATTAATTTATATACAAGATTTTTTGAATACAACTCATAAAGCAGTATTTTTACAATTCTAGGAATAAGTTTTTGGTAGCTTGGAAGTAAAGCAGAGAAAATTTGGAATCTTACTGCAAAAAAATAATTAATATATAAAGTTCTGCTTTTGTAAGGAACGTATATATTCAGATAGAACTTAAAAAATTGGCAGCAATGTCTTTGTAAGCCCTCGAATGCCGAATATTTCATAACTGCTGTTGTTTCTTGTCTGTGGCTTCTCTGCTCTTGTTAGCTATAAATTATAAGGTTTTTTTGAAATAGGATATATCCTCTCAAAAATATTAAGGATAAAATATATGCATTACTTAGGATATGGTGGTATTGCTCTTGGAACAATACTTGCAATAGTAATATCATTTAATGTGAATAAAGCAATATTATGGGCTATTATTCATGGATTTTTTGGATGTTTATATTGTATATTATTTGTTATTTAGAAAATAGACTTCTTGCATAACCTCCTTCTAAAGGCGATTTGTACGTCAATCCGGTACTTGCATCCTCACGTTACTTGCGTGTACGCTGCGGTGGCAAGTGCTTCCGTCTTTCTTTCAAAGTCCCTCTTTCTGAGATAGGTTATGCAAGAAGTCTAATAATAGGAATCATCTACGAGAATAAAAGCTTTCAGTTGCTTTAAAGAGTGAAGTTTGTTAATCTCTATAAAAACATATTTGAGATATATGATAACTACATATTTAAAGGAAAATAGTTCTATAGTAAGAAATGCAGAATATATTATTAATGAATCCACATTATGGATTGATTTATTCAATATAACAGATGAAGAAAAAGTAATAGTAAAAAATACATTAAATATAGAAATACCGACTTTAAAGGATATATCGCAAATTGAGATTTCTGAGAGGTTATATGTTGAAAATGAGGCGTTATATCTAACTATTACGGAACTCGTTAATAAAGAGCAAGAATTTCCTGAAACACATTCTATAGTATTTATTTTGCATAAATGTTGTCTTATAACAGTTCGTTACGTAGAATTAATACCCTTTAATGACTGTATAAATAAATTTGCTAAGCAGCTTAATAACAAACATAATGCAGAAAATATTTTATTTATGTTACTTCGTAATATGGTAACAAGATTATCGAATATTGTACAGTCGATTAGTATGGATATTGATGATTATGGACGTTTAATACTTGATAATAATATTAATGATTTGCGTATAGATCATACCAATGTATTAAAGAAAATAGGTCGAAAAGGTGATTTACTTTCTAAAAGCCGTGAGTGTTTATTTTCTTTAACTATGGCTATTCAATATATTTTAAAATCTCCACAAATAACTCACAATAAAGCATCTAAGGATCTATTAGATACATTGCTTCGAGACGTAGACTCAATAATTAATTTTTCACAATTTATATCTAGCGAGATTGCAAGAACCCTAGACGCAGCACTCGGTATGATTGCAATTGAACAAAATAATATTATTAAAATTTTTTCGTTGGTTACTATATTTTTTCTCCCACCCACTTTAATAGCTAGTATTTACGGCATGAATTTTACCGTAATGCCTGAGCTTAAATCACCGTATGGTTATCCTATAGCCTTATTCCTAATGCTATTATCTACAATTATTACCTATAAATATTTTAAGAAACGGAAGTGGTTGTAAGTTTTTATTGAGAATAGTTCAATAGAATTTTGCATAAAAATCAATGACAGTATTTTATAGTCAATTGATTTGGACTCACCTACATCATTACTCGTTGCTTTCCTATTAGTTATAGGTTTCGTGCCTTGCGCCTTTTATGCAAATCTCATTGAATTGACTATATTACCAACAGTTAAAATTTCTTAAATTTCAATTTAATAATAATTAGGATTTAAATATGAGCGAATTAGATTTTGAAGTAGAAAAGACAAGTTTTGTAGTAAGTGTTATTGATGTTATTGAAGAGTATATAAAAGCAGAATTTTTATTTGACTATGAAAAGCAAAAAGAAAATTTTCAATATATCCAAGGTGATTTAAATAATTTGGAATTGCCTGAGATTATTAAAAATTCTGCAGTCATGCAAGAATTCTTTAGATTAAAATCAGAATTTAGGAAATATATTAAAGATAAAAATTATGAATTTTTTGCAGAAATATATAAAAAATCAAGTATATCTATAGAAGAGAAAATTGTAGAAATAGATACAAAATAGAGCGTATTAAAAACGATCAACCTGAAAATGAAGAAAAAAAGGCTTGGGAGTAGAATAAGAGTAATGAATTAGAGCGAAAAGCAATAGAAGAGGTGTATAAGAAAAAACAAGATAAGGAAAGTATAGATAGTTATAAACAATTAGGGGCAAGGGTACAAGCGGTAAGAGCTAATCATCAATAGAAAAGATGGAAGATCATTTTTTAGTGAAAGAGAAAATATTAAGTGCAGAAGAAATGACAGTTATTATTTCAAATCATGAATTATTAAATACATTAGCTAGTTAGTTATAATGATATAGCTAGTACAAATGCAGTAACAAAATTATTTGAAATTGCTCGTAATTATTATGCAGATGATAAGCACAAAGGCATCAATGAACTTGGAGCAATAAACGATACAAACACAAACAACTTATCTTCTTAATGAAAATATTTAAAAATTATTGAAACAAAAGCAACTTAGTTTTAAAGATATTGATTACGTAGTTGGTCATGAGTTAGATAAGTGATGTGAGTTAATAGCAGGAAATAGCACAATCCTTACTTTTAATAATGATCAAATACATAACAGTAATGATTTTTTGATTTAGCAATATTAGATAGGTTAGAAGAAACGCTCAAAAAGTGAGCTGATGATTTTACGGTAAATGATGAGCGGATAAAATTCTATAGAACACTAACAGAAGAAAATAATAAAAAATTCTTTTTTGCAATTGGAAGTTAATCAAATGGTGTTCCGATACCATAACTTATAAGGAACTATTGCAGTTGTTACCTAGTAAAAATTTTATTAGATCTCTTAAAAGATAGAAATTTATATAAATTAACAGAAAAAATGACTATTTCTAAAAATGAGTTACTTGAGATGTCAAAAGAGGCATAAGAAAATTATTTAAAAGAAATAAAGGTTGAAGATTGTTTAGATATTCATTTAGACTCTATGCATATGAATACTCTTAAACTTATTATAGCATCAAATGTGATTCTTAGTAATATCTCATTCAATTCTGATACTACCGTAATTATAGAAGCAGGAAGGTCTTTGAATATCGTTGGTACACTAAATCTAGTATCAGGCAGTACTTTAAATATATCTAGTGAGGGTACATTAGGGTCAAATATTGTTTCAAAAGGTATAATAGAAAATATAAATAATGGTCAATCAGTAATTAAGGCATCACTTCTGAAATTCTTTTAAATAATACTATTGCACTCAATTTAAATTTTATGGAAGAAAATACGGATAGTAATTCAGATACAACAATATTGGGCAATACTGATCCGGAGATTTAATAAATAATATTGCAAGTTCTTTCTAAACTCTATTTTTATTCGCAACTAGGGATAAGATTGTTTTAAATCTTATCCCTTTTTTGCCGGTTACGTTATAGCCTTATTTTCAATGCTATTATCTATAATTATCAACTCTAAATTTTTATAAATACTATATAGCTTTATATGATTTTTTCTTATTAAAAACTTAACAGCTATGAATAAAATACCACAATCTTGACTTTTATAAAAATTGCCATATTATGTGGTAATCCCATAGAATATGGTAATTAAGTTAATTATATAAGGATATAAATATGCAAAAAATATTGTTTAAAGGCCCGAATATAAGTATGAAAAATGAAAATCCTGATATCAAGGAAATAAAAACCTTAGCTGACTTACCTTCAGGTACAGGTAGTGAATATTTTATAAATGCACATGGATCAGAGTTTTTCTGTAAACCTACTGATTTAGGTTTATGGGGAAAAATTAAATCATATTTTATGCCTGAGTCTTCTTACTTATTAATGAATATATTTTCTGATGAAGGTACAACTCCTGTATTAGATATTACACTACTTAATAAAATACAAAATAATACCACTGCAAATCAATGTAATATTGTTCATATATTTTCTTGTCATTCAGGAGCCGCTCAACATCATTTAGGTTGGATACAGGGCAACATGGTGTTATGCACTTATAATAAGGCCAGCGATGCAAATATTATGCGATTAGCTCAAAATAATTACGATGCTAGAACAAAAAATAACTCCTTATTGATTGAATATATAAGAGATCATTTTCATCTATTAGTAGCATCAGATTTTAGTATAAGCTATAAATTAGACAATCAAATTTATAGTTTTTCTTTAAGTGCTAATAAAATTAAACAGATGAAAAGCATAGAGGAGTTGCCGGCTTTTCTACATAAAGAATATAAAGCTTTTGTAAAATTTTATGAAAATATTCATGCGAAATATCATGAATCATATCCTGAAATATTTAACTTAAATATAGAAACAAAGCCGAAAGAATTAACATACGATGACTTAATCAAGGTATTTAGTAGAGCTTTAACCTTAGAAACATATAATTTTAATAAATTTTCTCTAAGCAAGATAGAGACTATGTTAAATCAGAAAGGATTATGCACTGATACTAGTATAAGGCACGCTATAGAGCACGGGAATTCTGAACTATTAATTTGTTTACTTAATTATGGTAATACTAAAGTCAATACCTATACTCTTGATAAGGCTATAGAGAAAGGTGATTTAGCTATTCTAAAAGCTGTACTTGAGCATAGTACTACAAAAATAGAATCATATACTCTTGATAAGGCTATAGAGAAAGGTGATTTAGCTATTCTAAAAGCTGTACTTGAGCATAGTACTACAAAAATAGAATCATATACTCTTGATAAGGCTATAGAGAAAGGTGATTTAGCTATTCTAAAAGCTGTACTTGAGCATAGTACTACAAAAATAGAACCATATAATCTTGGTAAGGCTATAGAGAAAGGTAATTTAGCTATTCTAAAAGCTGTACTTGAGCATAGTACTACAAAAATAGAATTATATAATCTTGGTGAGGCTATAGAGAAAGGTGATTTAGCTATTCTAAAAGCTGTACTTGAGCATAGTACTACAAAAATAGAACCATATAATCTTGGTAAGGCTATAGAGAAAGGTAATTTAGCTATTCTAAAAGCTGTACTTGAGCATAGTACTACAAAAATAGAATTATATAATCTTGGTAAGGCTATAGAGAAAGGTAATTTAGCTATTCTAAAAGCTGTACTTGAGCATAGTACTACAAAAATAGAATTATATAATCTTGGTGAGGCTATAGAGAAAGGTGATTTAGCTATTCTAAAAGCTATACTTGAGCATAGTACTACAAAAATAGAATTATATACTCTTGGTAAGGCTATAGAGGAAGGTGATTTAGCTATTCTAAAAGCTGTACTTGAGCATAGTACTATAGAGGTAGGTAGCTCTAATATTTATACGGCAGAAGAGACGCATAATTTAGACGTTATCGAATTAGTAAAAAAATATTCTACTATAAATACTATTACGTCTGAAGAAAATACTATAGATACAACACTTACTGTGGTAGAAGAAGTACCGGCATTAGGAGAGGGGACAGAGGGAGTATAAGTAATAAAATTCGATATTATTCCCGTGGAAGGCTTGCTTGCATGGCTTGAACAACCTACTCGATGTCATTCCCGCGACAGCGGGAATGACATAAAACGAGCCATGCCACAACGCAGCGACTGCAAGAAGCGTGGCAATCTATAAAAAATAGTAAAAAATCTGTAAAAATGACGGTAAAACCGAGCCATGCGAGTAATGCCAAGTCATTTCAATAGACCTCTTCGGAAACTCTACTTCTAGAGGTAATTTGTATGTCGATCCGGTACTCGAATCCTCACGTACTCTTTTGTATGCTGCGGTTCTACGTTCCGTGTTTCCTGCAAATTCCTCTCTATAAGCGAGTTTCCGAAGAGGTCTAATAAAATCTAAATATTTCTTAGAATTAGTTTACTTAATTCATAATTCAAGTGTGAGAAGTTTATCTCTTCAAATCCTTTTCTCGGAATAATAATCATTGCAAATTTTATAGCCTTAAAGCTAGAATCACTAACAATAATTCTAATTAGATGTCGTATACGCCTTTTAATTTTGTTGCGAACTACAGCTTTTTTATTTAGCTTTCTGCTAACTTTGATTCCTAAAAAGGTGTTATATTTTGATTCAAGGAAGATTTTTGGAAGTTTTGTGGCGATTACCAAAATAAAATATCTCTCATGGAGCTTCTTTCCAAGCTTATTTATAAGCTCAAATTCTTTTTGATTTTTTAAAGAGGTAATAGACAATTTGATAAATCAGATTATTTTAAGCAGATAATTTATTTCTACCTTTAGCACGACGTTTTCTTAAGATTGCTCTTCCGGTTGGAGTAGCCATTCTAGATCTAAAACCATGTCTTCTTTTTCTAACTAAATTACTAGGTTGAAATGTACGTTTCATAATATTTATACCGAACGAAAATAAAAATTAATTATTATAAATATGTCATCCCGTGGCTTGACCACGAGATGACATTAAATACTTAAATATGTGCTTTTGCTTTTTCTACGATACTTACGAATCCATCACTGTTATTGACGGCAAGTTCTGCAAGTACTTTACGATCTATATCGATTTCTGTTTTTTTAAGAGCTCCCATAAATTGAGAGTAAACAAGCCCATGTTCTCTTACTGCTGCATTTATTCTTTGAATCCATAAGCCTCTAAAATCACGTTTACGGTTTCTACGATCCCTATAAGCATATTGTAGGGCTTTTTCTACTTTCTCAATAGCTACTCTAAAACAGCTATTTGCTCTACCTCTATAGCCTTTGGCTAATTTAAGGATTTTTTTATGTCGATTTTTGGAAATTTTTCCTGATTTTGCACGTGTCATTGCTTTAGTTCCTAGTTAATTAATTTATACCGTACGGTAAAAAATATTTTTTAATATTATATCCGTCTTGAGGACAAAGTATTGTAGTTCCTCTAAGGTTACGAATTTGAGCTTTAGTACGACGACGCATAAAATGTTTTTTACCTGCTTGAGATGCAATAACCTTGCCGCTAGCAGTAAGTTTAAAACGTTTTTTTACGGCAGATTTTGTTTTTAATTTAGGCATATTGTTCCTTATAATTGGTATTTCTAGGTTTAAACGGTAAAACATTAGGCATACCAAAGCCATATTACCGATGAAACCTAGATAATAGTTTTTTGTATTAGTTATTGCAAGATTTTTTTATAAAAATGTACTATAATATTTTTAATCAATCGATAATAATTTAAAAATGTTTGGACAAAATCCTAAAAGAAGCATATTAAACGGTGACGGTACTCAGTTAGAGGTACAGTCTATTTTTAAGACTATACAAGGGGAGGGCATTTTTGTAGGTTGTCCTGCGATCTTTATTAGGCTTGGAGGATGTAATCTTGCTTGTAATTTTTGTGATACGGAGTTTGAAGATTTTGATTTAGTAGATATAGATAAGATTTTGAATAAAGTAGAAAGCCTGGCATTAAATTCTAAAAATGAAAAATCGATTAATTTAGTAGTAATAACCGGCGGTGAGCCGATGCGTCAACCTATAGAGTTATTATGTCAGAAGTTATTAGACCGAGATGTTAAAGTTCAAATAGAGACTAACGGTACGTTATATCGTTCTTTGCCGAAAGAAGTGTCTATAATTTGTTCGCCGAAGGTAGGTAAAACCGGTTATAGTAAAATAAGAGAAGATTTATTGCCTAAAATTAGTGCGGTGAAATTTATCGTTGCTAAAAATATTTTAGAATATAGTCTCATACCGGAAGTAGGGCAAACCTCTTATAATATACCGGTTTTTATTCAACCTATGGATCAAAACAACCAAAGACTTAATGGCGAAAATAATGAGTTAGCAGTAAAATTAGCATTAGAAAGCGGTGCTAGATTATCTCTGCAAACTCATAAATTTTTAAATATCCCATAGATTTAGGTCGCCGTAGACCCCTTGTCATCACCTAATAATATTACTATTCCAACGTTACCATTGTCAGAATTAGCAGGGTAAAACTCTTTAAAAATTTTAATTATAACGATATAATTTCCCTAATTGTCTTTGTTGTGCTACAGAAGGGAAAGGTAAGATAATTTTGTCAGCATCTATGTTGCTTTTTGATGTTGATGTTATCATAGATTCAATTGAACTTGCGGTACAGAATTGTTGGAGTTGTACTACATTTAATTACCTGCTTTTCATTGTCTAAATTAGAAACCTTCGCATTTTCTGCTTGTTCTCTAACATTTGTTTGGTAGCACATAATATAATATACTAAACTAAATCTAAGTGAATTTTGCATTCCGGTTCTTGATTTTTAACAAGAGTATTGATGCATAAGAATTGTCATCTTCACTATCTTCACTCTCGCTGTCACGCCCAATATAGTCATAGTCAGAAGAGTACATAATAGATTCAAGGAGAAAATCCTTATTATATCCCTGGCAGCAATTTCTTCTCCACAGTTTGAGGGATTTGCAATACGCTTAGGTTGTATCTGTTTCATAATTTCCTTACAAAATAATTTCGGTTAGAACTAAATTTCTTTTCAATATCCAATCAATTAAAGAATTTTAACTAAGGAATATATTACTTCTATATTCTAGTCAAAAATTAATTTACTTGAATTTTTAATTGTACTTAATTATGATAATGAAGATTTATTATAAGTTAATATGGAGTAATAATGAGTGAAATATTAGAACTTGAAGCGGAATCCCGAACGGAATTCGGTACGGGAGCAGCAAGAGCATTAAGAAGAGCAGGGCGTGTTCCGGCTATTATTTATGGAGCGGGTAAAACACCTGTTAGTATTTCTTTGGAAGAAAAGGAAATAACTAAATATTATAGAAAGCCTGCTTTTATCTCTCAGTTAATTAATTTAACAATTGATAAGAAAAAATATAAAGTATTGCCGAAGGCTGTAGAATTACATCCTGTTACGGATATAGTACGCCATGTTGATTTTGTCTTTTTAGAAGAGAAAACCCAAAAAATGGAAGTACCTGTAGTATATGAAGGGAAAGAAAGAGCTTTAGGCGTTAAAAGAGGTGGATACTTTAATATAGTAAAAAGAAGAGTTACTTTATTATGTGATGTTAATAATATCCCAAGAAACATAACTATAGATGTTACTAATATGCCTATGGCTACTTCGCTAAAATCGTCAAAAATAGAATTACCGAAAGGATGTAGTTTTGTTACAAAAAAAGAATTTGTCCTTGCAACTATTATAGGACGTAGAGGAGCAAAAACTGAAGCTGAAGGGGAACAACAAGCCGCTGAAGCAGGGAAGTAAGATAATTCTCACTATAAGGACTTGCTGAGATACTTAAATCGTTATTGCGAGGATTCGTAGGCGTTGTTGTTTGGCTCGTTTTATGCCATTCCTAGCTAGAAGCGGGAATCCGGTAATCTTTAATTGTGATACTGCGAGCTTGTAGCGGTATCCAGTCTTTGTTAATTTTTTTTCTGGATACCGTGGTCAAGCCACGGTATGACATCGAGTAGGTTTTTCGATCCACGCAATAATGCTGAGCTAAGAATGACATTATTCTGTACTTCTTGCAAATCAATACTTCTTCAAAAATTTTCCATTACTATATTATTAGGTAAATTATTATGCTTCTTGTTATTGGTCTTGGTAATCCAGGAAAAGAGTATCAATATACGAGGCATAATGTCGGTTTTATTGCTATAGAGAAAATAGCAAACCAATATAATTCATCATTTAGTACAAAGAAAAAATTCAATTGTGAAATTGCTGAAACTATTAGTGATGGACAAAAGATAATTTTTATAAAGCCTACCACCTATATGAACTTGTCCGGTAAGTCAGTGATATCGGTGAAAACATATTATAATATCTACCCCGCAAAAAGCTTTGTTATTCATGATGATATTGATTTAGAAACAGGTAGAGTAAAATTTAAAACCGGTGGCGGTAATGGCGGGCATAATGGTTTAAAGTCGATTGATGGGGTTATAGGTAATAATTATAACCGGATTAGGATTGGAGTCGGTAGACCGCAAAATAATCAGGATTTAGCAGATTACGTACTTAATCATTTCTCTAAACCGGAGTATAAAACAGTAATGCAAGCTATAGATAGAATCACTAGTAACTTTGGTTTAATATTAGAGAATAAGTTAGAAGAATTTAAGAATAAGATAGCTTGATATATTCAATGTTATTCCTACGACTTGATCGACGTTGCTGTATGGATGATACCAATTCGTCATTGCGAGGAAAAACTGTAAGTTTTGACGAAGCAATCTCAGGAATTCTATACTACTTCATGAGATTGCCACGTTTATGCTATGCATCTCCTCGCAATGACGGGAAAACGATATTAAAACTAAACAGCAAAGAAGCAAAGATTTATGACACAAAATTTTGAAATTGTTTATGCTGATGCAATGGATAGAACTCATAGAACTATAATTATTGAGGCTTTGAACAAAGATGCTAGAGAACAAAAGGGGTTAGTAGGAGATATTGAAGCTTTTTCATTTTCCTGTTTAGATCAGGATAAAAATTTTGTTGTAGGAATTAGCGGTATGAGTTCTTGGGGGGATTTTACATTGATTCACTCTTTGTTAATGAAAATATAAGAAACTAAAATTATGGTACTGTACTAATGCAAAAGGTTGAGGATTTAGCACGTGAACGAGGCTGTAATTTTATTCATCTTGTTACTATGGACTGCCAAGCAAAATCGTTTTATGAGAAACTGGGGTATAAAATTGAATTTGCTATGCACGGTTACGAAAAAGATTCTATAATGTATTATTTACGGAAAAATTTATGACACTAAAACTCGGAATTGTTGGGTTGCCGAATGTCGGTAAGTCGACGTTATTTAATGCCTTAACGGCAAGTCAGGCTGCAGATGCTGCTAATTATCCGTTTTGTACTATTGAGCCTAATAGCAGCAAAGTTTTAGTGCCTGATGCGCGTTTGCATACACTAGCAAGCTTAGCCGGAAGCGGTAAAATTATTCCGTCTTATATTGAGCTTGTCGATATTGCAGGGCTTGTTAAAGGAGCAAGCAAAGGGGAGGGGCTAGGTAATAAGTTCTTATCTCATATCAGGGAAGTCGATGCAATACTGCACGTACTGCGTTGTTTTGAAGATGAGGATATAACGCACGTACATAACAAAGTCGATCCGCTGCATGACCTCGAGATTATTGAAACGGAATTAATACTTGCCGATATAGAATCGGTTGAAAAGCGTTTAGCTACAAGTGAAAAACGCTTGAAGTCAGGCGATAAAGCAATGGTAGAGCAGATAGAGCTGTTAAAAGAGGTTTATAAGGTATTAGGTGCGGATAAACCTGCAAGAGTGCTAAATGAAACTTTAAGAGTTGATAATTTAAAACAATTGCAGTTAATTACCTCTAAGCCTGTTTTATATATATGTAACGTACTTGAAAAAGATGCAGCTATAGGTAATGAATGTACAAAATTAGTAGCGGAAAGAGCAAAGAAAGAAAATGCTAAAAGTGTCGTAATTTCTTCAAAAATAGAAGCTGAAATTGCTTTACTTGAAAGCATGGAAGAAAAGGAAGAGTTTTTAAAATTTATAGGTTTAGACGAAACAGGGCTTAGTAAAGTCATTAAAGAGGGGTATAATCTTTTAAACCTTAAAAGCTTTTTTACTATAGGACCAAAGGAAGCCCATAGCTGGACTTTTAAAGATGGCACACTTGCACCGGCTGCTGCCGGTATTATTCATACCGATTTTGAAAAAGGTTTTATCAGAGCAGAAGTTATCAGCTATAAAGATTACATAAATCTCGGTAGTGAAGCAAAAGCCAAGGAAGTAGGTAAAATGCGTTTAGAGGGTAAAGAATATAAAATGCAGGATGGGGATATAGTACATTTTAGATTTAACGTTTAAATAACGATCAGCTATGAAAACAATTTGACCAAAATGGTCTCTTGAAGTGCAAATAGGCTTGATTATATAGTGCAGCAAATTTTGGCTGTTGCCAAGGATCAAATTGTCCTGATTATCTTGTATGGCTCGTATGCTAGAGGTGATTGGGTTAAAGATATGTATACGGAAGATCATACTACTTATAGTTATACAAGTGATTTTGACTTTTTAGTAGAAAAAAAAGTAAATTTAAGGAGCATGCTACTTTAAGGGTAGAATCTAAGATAGAAAAAAGGTTAGAACAAACAGGCTTAAGAAAAGCCGAGGTTTTTTCGCTAGAACCTTGGATATCTATAACATGCGAATCTATAAGTGAGGTAAATGACAAGCTTGAAAAAGGGCGTTATTTTTATACCGACATTAAGAATGAAGGTATTCTTTTATATGATAGTGGCGAGCAGCTTGCTCGAGCTAAAAATTTGCCTTGGAGTGAAGTAAAAGAAATGGCTAAAGAAGATTATGAATACTGGTGTGGTAGAGGCAAGAGTTTTTTTATTGATTGTAAATACCCATTAGAAAGAGGTGATTTTAGTAAAAGTGCTTTTGAGCTGCATCAAGCCACTAGAAAGTATTTACAGTAACATTTTATTAGTTTTTGCCCGTTACAAACCAAAGTTACACTATGTAAGAAAGCTAGGTGGATATTGTGCAAATTTATAATGTTGAACTACTTAAAGTATTTCTGCAATCGTCTCCTGAACAAAAAGAATATTTTGAATTACTAGAAAAAGCTTACGTTGATGCAAGATATGATAAAAATTATAGAATTAGCAGAGAGCAGTTACTTTACTTGATTGAGAGAATAGACAGATTAAAAATGATAATGGAAAAATTTTGTTTGGAGCGGATTAATAGATAAAACTCGATGAACCGAAATAAAATCATTTATGAAAATTATTGCGAAGATTCCGGCATGGATGCTTCTATGCTTATTTATTTTATCACCGACTACGGAAACAATTTATACTTCAGGATTACCGAGTTTAACCAAATATTTCGGCATTGACGGCGGTCTCACTCAAATTATACATTATGCTTTATTATATGTTGTATCTTCAATTATTAGCATTTTTACAGTTAATATAGAAATGCTGATGATAAGCTCGTTTTGTACAAGCTTTCGGTGTAAGTGTAGGTTCTGTTATTGGGCAGGTATGGCTGGGAGACTGCTATCAAGGCTTAGAGTTATCATATGTCTATGCTAGCTTATCTCCGTGGCTTGTTATTTATCCCTTCTCTAGGTTCATCTATAGGGGACTATATTATAGAATATTCAAGCTGGCATTATGTTTTTGTATTTTTTAGCCTTACCGGTACTATATTATAAAGTTTTACCTGCAATAAATTCTTATATAGATTTTTCCCAAAGCAGTAAATATTTTGAGGTGTTGCAGGGAATTATTAAAGATAAAATTCTTTGGTTATATGCTTTTATCATCGGTGCATTTAACGGCATATATTACGGTTTTTTCATAGAAGCTCCTTGTATTTTGATTGATACAATGAAAGTGTCGCCATCTTTTTACGGTAAATTAGCGTTTTTGTTATCTTTTGCCGCTATCTTTGGAGGCTTTTTAGGAGGGTATTTAATAAAAAAAACGCCATGTACACGATAAAAAAGTTATGGGTTTAGGATTTATTTTTAGTTTTGTGTGGTTGTATATTATTTGCGGTAAATGCTTTTATATTAGAAATTATTTCAACGCGTCATAATCTTGCAATCGCTATGATATTTGTACCGATGATAATTCATATGATTGGGCATAATCTACTTATCCCTATGACGCTTCGTTATGCACTGAAGGATTATGCTAAAGTAACCAGGTACAGCAGGATCTATATTTGGTGCAATATACTATGTAGTTATCGCTGCTGTAACTTATTTGGTTTCTAAAATACACTGCGCAACGATAAGCAATTTTGCTTTATTATGCTTAGTTTTAAGTCTGCTATTTCGTTTTACTGTATTTGGATTTTATATAAGAAGAAAAAGTCAAATATTCCTCACTAAACACAGGTGTCGTCATTGTGAGCAGCTGTAGCGTTGTTGTATGGCTCGAAGCAAGTGTTCGATTTCATTCCTACGAAAACAGGAATCCAAGGTAAAGCGAGATAAATCGAGCGTTTAGTTTTAAAAGTCTAGCATATTTATACTTTTTTGACTGGATTCCCGCCTACGCCGGAATGACATTAAGAAAGTTAGAGATAACCTTGTACATCATCTGTATGCTCTTCACCCTCAAGAGTCATATCCTCTTTTAAGGCTTCCATACTACAGCTACTAAATACATCAAGGTTATTCTGCTCTGCTTGCCATTTTAATCTAGCTGCTTTAAAAGTAACAATACCGTTTTCAATTTCTGCTAATGTCAAATTTTTTATTTCGTGTAAACAATTCTCTATCTCTACTTTTGCTTCTGGATTTTTTTCGATGAATGGATTAAAAAACTCCTTGATACCTGCTAATAATTCTTTTTTCCGAGGTTCTATATCTTTAGAATCTAGAGCTTGAGCTATCGGTGTATTCACTGCATCCTCGTTGTTTGCTATATCCTCTTCCTGTTCAAAACTTTTATCAAGTGCGTTATTAGAAGTATTAATATGGAATAACGCTTTATAAAAATCATTCATAACAATTGGGTCGTTAGGGTTATTTGCATTATAATTAGTGATTATTTTATCAATAGCTTCTTTAAACTTTTCATTATAAGGTATATCTCTAAAGGTGGAGCTTCCATATATAGATTTTTTAGCAAATTCTTTTAGTGCTTGCAGATTTTCAGTACTAGAATTACTCATCTCAGCATGTTCTGCTGGAATATAAGTAGCTATTTCTATTAATTTATTACCAAAAATGCTTTGAGCGGTTTGTTCATCAGCTTGTTGTGTTGCTGCTAATATTTTAGCGGGCATATTATTTTTCACTAGTTCTAGCATGCCTCCGCCGCAACAAACAGTTTGGTAATCATCATTATTTTCTTCTTTTAATGATAAATACAAAGCGTTGTCTATGTGATAGTTATTTTCTTTTAATAATTGCCATGTTTGTAAGGTTGGGTCATTAGCATATACTCCACCATCAATAATTTTATGTGATTTAGTATTGGTTATATTACGGAAATTGTGGCTGGGGAAATATCCAGGTGCTGCAGTGATGCCTTGTATTATATCTGAAAGGTAATAATTATTCTCTGCACTTTGTCTAGCATCTATAGTAGAGAAGGTCATAAGAGGATTTTGTTTATTATTTAGATCATAACCTGTAACTACAACATCACCGATTAAATCCTTGAGGGTATAATCCTTACAATGTTCTTTCAATAATTTTACTAATGGTTCAGGAGAAAATTTATGGCTGAATAATCCATTAAAACTCCACAATTTTCTAAAAGTTAATCCTACCGGAAAAATATTGTGTGCCATTTCTTCAAACAGTTCTTGAGCTTGCGCTGCACTGAATAAAGGTTTTCCGGGATTATTAGGATTCGGTAAATTAAGCAAAATAGAAATAAGTCCTCCAACACTGGTCCCTCCAGTAAAATCGAATATCTCACAAGTAGGCTTACCGGTTATTTGCTCCATTATTTTTAATTTTTCTAAATGGATATTTCCTTTTACTCCACCGCCTTCAAATAGTGCTAAGCTAATCTTATTATTGTTTATATCTACCATAACTACCTTTCAAAAAAATACTAAGAGGGCAAAATACAATAAAAATTAACTTTTGTCAATAACTTATTTGTCTAAAGTCTAAACTGAACAAAATTAACTTATAAAATAAATTGTAACTATTAGTAAAGAAAACTTAATTAATAATGAATATTTTAGTATATAGCTAATATCATAACTATGATGGTATGAGATATGCTAAGTCATCCTAGTAATATAGATCCTCAGTTATTAGCTCAAGAAGTAAATACAATGATGCCCTTAGTAGAGAAAGATTTAGCTGATGTTGAAGATACAATAGTTGAAGATACAATAACTTATGGAAAAGAACGATTATTTAAATTTGTTAAAGATAAGAAAATTATGGAAGCTTTGGCATTTATGTATTGTTTTGAGGGAAATACTGGACAAACTTTAGATATTAAAGAATTATGTACTACAAATGATTTATTATATAGAGATGATTTTAGTGCCCTTACGGAGACACTAGATACTTTAATCCCCCTTATAGGGATATTTGTTTCTAAATAATTTAACACTCATTCTACTATAAATAATAATGCTAAAATACGAAAACTTTGATAGCTCCTCTGATGAAGAGTTAAAAGAAAATTATACTTTACCTAAGTATCTTAATTTTTTACTTAAAAATATATTAGATATTAATTATATATATAACTCTGAAGATTTTAAACTTAAACTAGGTTTAGTATTACATAATTTAGCTGATAGATTTTATAAATATTCTACTATTAGAAATATTTATAAAAAAATTAAATCTGAAATATTAGTTGTAGATAATAATGATTACGAAGAAAATATTTAATATTATCAAAACTGCTTTTAATAAACATAATTATTTAAAAATTATAACAAAGAAAATATAAGTGATAAGGATTATCAAAAGCTATTGCATTGTGTATTTAATCCAAATCACTCTATGCCTAAGATATTTGCTTTAGCAGACGGTATTACTGCTCAGCATGCAAAGAAAGTATTATTACAAACATTGCAAAACAGTAATATCAACTTAAAAAAGTATAAGTAATAACCCATACATAATTCTAAAGGACTTTTAGCTTTTGCTGAAATGATTTGTAGGAATAATAAAATCAGCTAAAGCACCGGATTTTAGAAGAAATAAATAGTGATTTATCTACTATATGTAAGATCTCAAATACTAAAGAAGAAACTTTTACAATTAATCATATAGTACATTATAAAACCGGTAATGTACAAACAGATGTATCTGGCTTAGGACAGTATGATGAAATTTTATCTAAATTTGAGCAAGAACATGAATATAAACATGCTATTATAAAACGTATATTTGAAGTTGTGCATGCTAAAGCATCGACACAAAATATAGAAAATTACCGCGAAAACTAAATTACTTTGCAGAAAAGTTAACACATTTGTTATTTATGCTTGCAACGCATAGAAATAATGCAACCTTATTTACGGCTCCTATATTTTTATCATATAAGGAGTTTTTTCCTATGTTTGCTGAGCATGCCGTTGCTCAAACAAGAGGTATACTGAAAAACTATAAATATATGTTACCAAATTCCTGTACAATAGATTATGACACTACAAATGTACAAAATGGTAATCTATTACTTATTAAAGCAGGTAATATATTAATAGAATGGCTTAGTAAAAAATTAAATAATCATAAACTAGCAAATATAGCACGAATATTTGATATCTTAGCTTCAATGTAATTTTACAAAAATATGGATAATGTAAAAAGCAATGATATAAAATCTTTTTTAGCAAAAGTTCATAAATTAGAGCATTGTCCTATAAAGTTGTTAAATTCATTAGACCAAAATTTAACTGCTTGAATTCTTAAAGTAAACAATATAGGAGAACGTAATTTAAAGCTTACAAAAACTAAATTGCTTGAAAAAAAGGATTGTTCTCAAGATTTAAAGGATTTAATTGAAATAACTTACTTGGAATTTACTGAAAGCTTAAAAAATATTGAAGGGTTTTTAGCTCAAAAACAAGCATCTCTCAAGACAGAAAAAAAATCCTACCTGAAATTCTACAAATTTTATGTGCTAAAATAAAAGAATGGTATGATATTGATGCACCTGAATATGCTAAGAATGTATTACAAGATATTACCCCCCAAATTTAATCAAACTATTTCCCCTACCCCGTTTCAAAAGAGATGAAAACTTTCCTTGTCTAAAAGAAAAGATATATATGATGCAAATGATGATGATAATAATCAAACTTTGGAAACAACTGATATAGACAATAGTATGAAAGAATATTTTAAACTAATTGGAGAACATACTAATACTATATACGATTAAAAACAGTATTAATATTATGGTCTTTTTGAGGTCCTAGAACTTGGTAGCTAAGAGTAAATGAATCAGGATTTAAAAATACATAGGTAGTATTATATTGATCTTTACCACATAGATGACTGCCTGTAGCTTGTATACTCAAATGATTTGAAGAATTGTTTCTGCAAAACTTCGGAGGACTCGCATGCTCACCTATTAAGGGCTGTGCTTACTTGCTCCTCGTTTTACATTCCAATTCTCCAAATCATTTGAGTATACCCTGTCTGCATCAACAAATTTTAATTGATAAAATAAGCGCTTTTCAGGAGCAATAAAATATTTTGTAATATTACTATTCTTAAAAATATATCTATATTCTTGATTAGCGTGGATTTGATAATCGTAGTCGAGATAGTGAATTTATAATTTCTCTTTATTAATTCATTTAAACTTTTAAGTAAGAAATATGCTACCCCCTCACCGTAACCATAATTATCTATAATTCTGTTAATTTGGTATTTTCTGGAGAATCTTGAAAAAAATTTCTTTTACTGAATCGTTTTTTGAGAGCATTTGATATATATCTATATCATTCCTGCGAAGTTTGGGCTTTATTGTATGGCTGTTTATGTCATGCCCACGAAAGCGAGAATCCAGTAATTTAAAGGTTATACACAATAAGTTTGTACAATTAAAAGCTCGATTTATTTTACTTTACCTGGGATTCCCGCTTGCGCGGGAATGACATCGAGTCGGTTTTTCAGACCATGCAACAAAGTCAGCTTGACTACGGTATGACGTTTAGTTCTGCAATATTTTCATTAGCAAATTAATCTCTTCGCGTAATTCTATATCGTTTTCCAGTAATTCTTCTACTTTCTTAATAGCATGCATAACCGTCGTGTGGTCTTTTTTACCGAATTTTTTACCGATATCTGCAAGACTTTTCGGCGTTAATGCTTTACTAAGATACATGGCTATTTGACGCGGTCTTGCAACTTCTCGTAATCTCCGTGATGAAGACATATCGGATAACTTAATATTATAACGGCTAGCTACCTTTTTCTGAATATCTTCAACGGTAATTATTCTTTCATTAGAACGCAGTAAATCCCGCAAAATATTTTGTGTGTTTTCGAGTGTAATTTCTTTTAAAGTAAAATTAGAATGAGCGATCACCTTATTTAAAGCTCCTTCAAGTTCTCTAACGTTTGAAACAATTTTAGATGCTAAAAAATCAATTACGTCTTTTGGTATTTTAACGTTCATCTGCTCAATCTTAGATTCTAGAATACCGAGTCGTAGCTCATAAGTAGTACTATGAACGTCGGCAACTAAGCCCCATCCAAGACGAGATTTTATCCGATCTTCAATATTATCTAAATCTGAAGGCGATCTATCACAAGAAATAACCATTTGACGGTTATTATCAATCAATGTATTAAAAGTATGGAAAAATTCTTCCTGCGTACTATCTTTACCGCAAATAAATTGAATATCATCAATCATTAACACGTCAACCGAACGAAATTTCTCTTTAAACGAGATTACTTCTTTGTTACGCAGAGCTTTAACAAATTGATACATAAATTTTTCTGCCGACATATATATCACTTTGCGGCTTGGATTATGCTGCTTGATGTACCAACCGATTGCATGCATTAAATGAGTTTTACCAAGCCCTACGCCGCCATATAGAAAAAGCGGATTAGACTCAGAAACCGCACCTGATGATTCTGCAACCGCTCTTGCGGCTGCATAAGCTAGCTCATTTGGGGCTCCAACCACAAAATTATCGAAAGTAAAACGTACATCAAGGGTTGAAAAGATATTTTCCGAATTAAGCTCACTGCTGCCGATATCGGCAAAAGTCTTAGTAGGTAATTCTGTAACTGTTTGGGTTGTTCCAGGTAACTCTTTAGTAATTATTTCAATTGACTTAATGGTATTATTATAATGTTGAAATAGTTGCAATATGACCATAGAGTACTTGGATTTTATCCAATCTCTAACAAAGTTAGTAGGGGCACAAAGAATAACGGTATTTAATGAAGACTCTATAAAATTAACTTTACTAAACCAGCTATTATATAGAGTTTCACCGTAATGATTGTAAAGATCTTGAGCCACGTGACTCCAGACATTTACATAATTATCACCTTGATCCGTTAAAATTATTTGGTTAGTACTCACTTAAAACTGCCACGGTAAGTTATTTTGTTTCCAGCCTTTATCTTGATTATTTCCTTCAAAGCCGTCACTAATATTATAACAATTTTTATAACCTATATTAGTTATAAAATTTGCTGCGATAAATGACCTATATCCTGAACGGCACAGAAAAAATATTATTGCATGAATTTTATCGTTAACGATAGATAAAAAATTATCTTCAAAATCTTTATTCAATTGCCAACTTAGAAAGAGCATCTTATTTTTATTATCTAAATGAGGTATCCCCACTTGCTGCCACTCTTCTCTAGTTCTAACATCTACAAGAAAAGCATTATCATTTGAAATTAGCATATCATAAGCTTTTGTAGAACAGATATTTTGAACCGACATATTTATTTTTTTGCTGTTATTGATAATAAAAGTTAATAGAATTTTACCCATGTAGAATGGATTTATTAGAGTGCTGAATTATTAAAGCATTTTAAAATGATCTTGGTATCTGATTATTTTAATAATATTATTATAAAAAATTTTTGCAAGATGTTATAGATGAATAAATTAAATAAAAACTCTTTACAAAAGAAACTTGTTTACCGTAGTAAAAATCGCGGTTGCAGAGAAATGGATTATATACTCGGTAGCTTTGCCGAAAAGTACCTCTCCTTAATGGATGAAAAAAAACTTGGAAGCTATTCTTTAATACTTGATCAAAATGATAATGATCTTTATAATTGGATTAATAATAAATCTTCTGCTCCTTCTTATCTAGATGCCGAAATAATTGATAAATTACACAAAATAGCAAAAATATAAACTCCTGTAGAATGTTACAACAAAAATTTCCGGCGGCTGCCAAATCTTTCTTTGCAATTGATAATTTTACTAAGAATCTTAAGCAAGATTTCATCTTGAGTGCGAGTAATGAAGAGGAGGCGTTGCAATTATACAAGCAAGCTTTATTTTTTTCTTCTAATGAAAATATTTATTACTTTCCAAGCTATAATACCATCCCTTATGACCATACGTCACCAAATGCAAATATCTTATCTAGACGTGCAGAAACATTAATCAAGCTAACAACAAATAATAGTAATAGCAACAAATTACTCATCACTCATACAGCGAACTTATTAAACAAATTACCGCCGAAAGATTTTTTTTCTAAATATTTTTTGAAATTATCCCCTAAAATGAAATTTACTACGGATGAGCTTGCTATGTTTCTAGTAGAAAATAGTTTTACAAGACATGCGAGTAGCATCGATGCTGGGGAATTTGCGGTTAGAGGCGAAATCATTGATATAATATTGTCCGGTCCTAAAGCTTATAGAATTCATTTTAGCTGGGGTTATATTGAATCAATAAAAGAATTTGATATTGATACGCAAATTTCGACTAAATCCTGCAGGGAGCTTATTATTAGTCCTGCAAATGAGATAGTTTTAAATAGTGAAACTATAGGTAATTTTAAGAATAATTACTTACGAAATTTTGGAGTTAATCATACTGATAATGCTTTATATGAGGCGGTAATATCTGGAAGAAAATTCACAGGATATGAACAATTACTCCCATTATTTTACGATTCCTGCTCTAACTTAATAGATTATTTAAACGATCCTATTTTCATATTCGATAATTTGTCAAAACAAGCCATTTTAGAATTTGAACATAGTTATAACGATTTTTATTCGGCAAGGTCAGAGGCAAATAAACTTAAATTTAATAGTTTCTATCCCACCCTTTCACCGACTAGCTTATATTTTACCGCTTCTGAAATAACGGAATTACTAGAACAAAAAAATAATATACTACTTACTTTTGAAAACTCAGAGCAAGCTAGCTTAATTGAAAATATCGCTGCTACAAGTTTTATAGAAAAGAAAACGGTTTTCGATAAATTATTTGAGGTTATTAAAGCAAATTCTCATAAGAAAATTATTATAGGCTCAAGCGTTTTAAGTAGTTTTGAGCGAATCAAAAGCATAATTCAAAATTATGAATATAAATATAATGAGATAAATAAATTAGATGAGGCTAAGGCTTCAATAATAAATGTCGCGATAATTCCTTTAAATCAAAGCTTTTATACGAAAGAATATTTATTTATTACCGCTAGCGAATTATTAGAAGAAAAACCTAGCTCTACAAACACTAACAAAAAACTTAAAAATATCTTGCTGGAGCTTGATAATTTAGCTGAAGGCGAATTTGTTGTTCACAAAGATCATGGAATAGGGCAGTTTTTAAAGCTAGAAGCTTTAGAAATCAAAGGCAAACCACATGATTTTTTAAAGATTTTATATGCCGGCAATGATAAATTATATATACCAGTTGAAAGTATAGAGGTAATAAAAAAATACGGCAATGATAATGCGGAGCTTGATAAGCTTGGTAGCGTTGCATGGCAAAGAAGTAAGGCAAAGCTTAAAAAGCGTATAAAAGAGATAGCACTGCATTTAATACAAATAGCAGCTAAAAGGAAACTTAATAGTAGTGCTTCCGTTGAATTTGACCTTGAAGAATATGATAAATTTTGTGCTAATTTTCCTTTCAGCGAAACGGAAGACCAATTAATCGCTATAAACGATATTAAAGAAGATCTAAGAAACGGTATGTTAATGGATAGGTTAATATGCGGTGATGTCGGGTTTGGTAAAACAGAGGTAGCAATGCGTGCCGTCTTTATGGTAGCAAAATCTCTAAATGAACATTTACCTCAAGTAGCCGTAGTTGTACCGACAACTATTTTATGTAGTCAACATTTTTCAAGGTTCATAGAAAGGTTCAAAGGTTTTGGTTTAAATATCAAGCAATTATCTAGCGTTATTAGTTCTAAAGAAGCAAAAATTATAAGATCGGAGCTTGAAAGCGGTAAAATAAATATAATAATAGGCACTCATTCTTTATTACATAAAAATATAAAATTCTTTAATTTGAAATTGTTAATAATCGATGAAGAACAACATTTCGGTGTCGGTCAAAAAGAATTTCTTAAATCGCTAAAATCCTCTTCCCATGTACTTGCAATGTCGGCAACACCGATTCCTCGAACGCTGCAAATGTCAATGACCGGTTTAAAAGAACTTAGCATTATTGCAACGCCGCCTCTAAACAGGCTGGAAGTTCATACCTCGGTTATGCCGTTTGATCCCGTTATTATCAGAGATGCATTATTACGCGAACATTTTAGAGGCGGAAGAAGTTTTTATGTAGTTCCAAGAATTAAAGATATAGAGGATATCGCAAAACAATTAAAACAAATCGTGCCGGAATTAAGCTATAAAATAGCTTACGGAAAAATGACTCCGAGTAAAATTGATGAGGTTATGAGCGAGTTTTATGCCGGCAAATTCGATATACTAGTCTCAACTACTATTATAGAATCAGGAATTGATATAGCCGAGGCAAATACCATGATCATACATAATGCTGATATGCTGGGTCTTAGTCAGCTATATCAATTGCGTGGTCGAATAGGTCGAGGTAAAATGCGGGGTTATGCCTATCTAACGGTAGCAAGTCATAAAAAGATGACATCGCACTCCTTAAGATGCTTAGAGATAATACAAAATAGTTGTGCTTTGGGCTCAGGTTTTACTATTGCAAGCCGTGATATGGATTTACGAGGTTTCGGTAATTTGATAGGTGAAGAACAATCAGGACAAATTAAAGAAGTAGGTACAGAACTATATCAAGAAATGCTGGAAGAACAAATAGCTATTTTTAAAGATGAACCGATTGTTTCAGAACAACCCTTTATCCCGACTATTAATTTGGGATTATCCGTCTTTATTCCAGATAATTATGTAGCCGATGCAGCTCTTAAACTTGGACTATATAGAAGAATAGGTAATTTAAGTAATGAGATAGAAGTAGAGACATTTAAAGATGAGATGATTGATAGATTCGGTTTACTACCGATTGAATTTAATAATTTACTTGATATTGTAAAAATAAAACTATTATGCTTTAAGTTAAATATTGAAAATCTAGATTCAGGAGATAACGGATTTGTGATTAAATTTTATAAAAATGCCGATATGACTGATAAAATTTTAAAATTCGTTAGTACTTACTCTAATCAGGCAAAAATCAAACCAGATAATAAATTAGTATATATCAAGAAATTAGTAGATAAAAATATAATTGTTGAGGCAAATCAACTACTTTGGAATTTATCGGAGATGTAGACTCGATGTCATTCCTGCTCTGTCATTGCAAGCAGCCGTAGGCTGCGTGGCAATCTCATGAAATAATAACAAACTCCTGAGATTTTGCTTCGTCAATTGCTATGCAATTTCCTCGCAATGACGGTAACACGTTTTTAACATAATAAATATGTCCCATAACCTAAAGCAATTATTTCAACAACATAACGTAAAAGGTTTGTCGATTAATTCTAAAACCGTTAAGGATAAAGATATCTTTTTTGCGATTAAAGGCCGGAATACTGATGGAAATGATTTTATTAAGGATGCTTTAAGCAAAGGTGCAGTATTAGTAATTACGGACAATAAAAAAAATATTGTTATAGATAAAGTAATTTACGTAAAAGATGTGCAGGCAGCTTTATATGAAGCCATAGAAATATTCTATCCTAAAAAACCAAAGGATCTAATAGCCGTAACCGGTACTAACGGTAAAAGCTCGGTAGTATCCTATATAGCTCAAACATATTCGTTACTTGGGAAAAAAGCAGCATCTATAGGTACGATAGGAGTAGAAATATTTGGCTGCGTTAATCTTATAAATGATGTACCGGAATTAACAACTTTAGACTATTTAAGCTTTAGAAAAATTGCTCATAATTTAGCTGAAAATGGTATAGAATATTTAGTTTTTGAAGCTTCTAGTCATGGTCTTGATCAAGCAAGACTTAGGGAAATAAAAGTAAATATCGCATGTTTTACTAGCTTTAGTCAGGATCATCTAGATTACCACCATACAAAAGAAAATTATTTATTAGCCAAACTGAAATTATTTATAAATCATTTATTACCGAACGGTATCGCAATATTAAATTCTGATATAGAAGAAATAGAGTTTGTTAAAGATTATCTACATAATCATAATGTTAAATTTATAACCGTTGGGACAAAAGGTGATTTAGAAATAACTAGACTTAACTGTTCTTTAAAAGGACAAAATATTAATTTTACATTTAATAATAGAGAATATAATTTTAATACCCCGATAATTGGTAGCTTTCAGGCTAGTAATTTATTAATTGCTGTTCTTAGCATTCATTATATTGGTTTTGCTTTTGATGATGTTATAGATTCTTTAGTAGAAGTTAAAGCAGTAAAAGGCAGAATGGAGAGAATAGATAACACTAATATCTTCGTTGATTATGCCCACACTCCGGACGCTCTTGAAAAAGCTTTAACGGAACTGAAAAATATTAAATTACGTGATAGTAAGCTAAGCGTAGTTTTTGGCTGCGGCGGTAATCGTGATAAGGCAAAGAGAAGTCTTATGGGGCAAATAGCCGCAAAACGTGCCGATACCATCATAATTACAGATGATAATCCACGCCATGAAGACCCAAAGCTTATTAGAGCTGAAATCATAAGCGGTATAGAGAAAGCAGATTATACAGAAATAGCAAATAGAGAAGAGGCTATTAAATACGGTATAAATAATTTAAAACAAGATGATATCTTATTAGTTGCAGGCAAAGGTCATGAAAATTACCAAATTATAGGCGATAAGAAATTACCTTTTGATGATGCTGAGGTTGTGAGGAAGTGTATAAAAGTTTGTCATCCCGTGGCTTGACCCATAGTACCGGACAGTTTAAAAAAAAACTTGATGTCATCCACGCGGAAGCGGGGATCCAGAAAAATAACTTCAATATTAATACAGAAGTGACATATTTGATAAAATAAACATATAAAAAGCTTGCTTTTTATATGTTTACTGGCTTCCTGCCTACGCGGGAATGACATAAACACGCCATACAACAACACATAAATAATAAAAACATATGATCTGGAATTCTAAAACTTTAAGTGCTGTTCTCGGTATACCAATCTCTAATTCTATAAATTGTAATGAAGTGCAATTTAATTCCAAAGATGTTAAAAAAGGTAATTTATTTATAGCACTTCAAGGTAATAGAGATGGTCACGATTATGTTCTAGATGCAATAGATAAAGGAGCAGCAGCCGTAATTATTAGTAAGCGAGTAGAGATCAATGATAAAGATAAAATTATCTTAGTAGATGATTGTTTTGAAGCTCTACAAAAAATGGCTTTATATAAACGAGAGAATTCAAAAGCTAAATTTATAGCTATAACAGGCAGCGTTGGTAAAACTTCTACAAAAGAAGCACTGAAAGTATTATTACAACATGATTTTCTAGTTTTTGCTAGCCGAGGTAACTTCAATAACAAACTCGGTATGCTTATTAATCTTGCTTCAATGGCTGATGATACGGAATATGCTATTTTTGAGCTTGGCATGAACCATCAAGGTGAAATAAGAGAGCTGGTTCAAATATTAAAGCCGAATATTGCCATGATTACTAATATTTCAGAGGCTCATTTAGAATTTTTTAACTCGCTTGAAGAGATAGCTGAAGCTAAATGTGAGATTTTTGCAAATTTTAGCAAAAATGATATTGCCGTTATTAATGCCGATACTAATTGCTATAACAAAATATTATCGATATTAAAAAACCTTTCTATCACCGATATACATAGCTTCGGTAGATCAGCTAAAACTTCAGCAGAATTAATGTTATATGAGAACCTAGGAGAGCAAGTCTACTTAAAGTATAAGATAAATAATAAAGTCTTAGATGTAACGATACCGTTTATTCCTCGGCATTTTACCGAAAATTATACCGGTGTACTTTTAATTATCGATATATTAGGTAAAGATATAGAGATAGCTGCAAATCACTTAGCAAATATTTCTCCTACTAAAGGAAGAGGGGAAATTATCAATATACAAAATTGTCGTGTAATTTGTGATTACTATAACGCAAGTCCGCAGTCAATGAAAGCTGCATTAGAATATTTAAAACAAGTACCTGCCGAGAATAAAACTGCTATAATAGGCGATATGCTAGAGCTAGGGGAAAATTCTAAACGATTACATGAGAAACTAGTGCAGTACATATTAGATGCCGCTTGTTCTAAGGTCTATTTAGTAGGAGTAAATACTAAATATATTGATGATTTACTACCTTCCAAAATAGCTAAAAAATACTTTAAAAATGTTGATGAATTAATTACGCATATTACGGATTTATTTGAAGGTAATGAGCTGGTTCTAATAAAAGGGTCAAGAGGTGTAAAACTTGATAAGATTGTTGATTATTATAAATAAATACACTAGGATATTCTTAATATTGTGTGGTTTGGTTGCCCGTCATTGCGCGGAAATTACGTAGTAATTGACGAAGCAATCTCAGGATGTTTGACGAGATTGCTGCCGCGCAGTCGTAGACTGCGCGCAATGACGATTTGGTATCCAATAACATCAAAATATACTTTTAAATTTAAATCTACAAATGTTATACAATCTTTTACTCCCTCATATCCATAATTCACATATAGCTAATTTATTTCACTATATTACTTTTCGTAGCGGTCTTGCTATTATTATAACTCTAAGCCTTAGCTTTATCACGGGTCCGATATTAATAGAATTTCTGCGATCTATTCAAAAAAACGGTCAGCCTATACGCTCAGACGGACCTGAATCGCATCAAACAAAAGTAGGTACTCCGACAATGGGGGGCATTATGATTATTTTGTCTAGTTGTCTTGCTACTTTATTACTTGCTGATTTAACGAATAAATATATTTGGATTACGTTATTTGGTTTTATTAGTTTCGGTATTATAGGATTTATGGATGATTATGCTAAGGTAACTAAAAATAATCATTACGGAGTAAGAGGAAAAAGTAAGCTTTTACTTCAAGGAATTATTAGCGTCATTATATGTGTTTTACTAGAATATCTAGATAAAAGTCCAAGTCATTTACTTAACGTACCGTTTTTTAAAAATTTAAGTTTGGATCTTGGTTATTGTTATATAGTTTTTGCTATATTTGTTATAGTCGGCTCTTCTAATGCCGTGAATCTAACGGATGGGCTTGATGGTCTTGCTACCGTTCCTATTGCCTTTACTGCCGGTTCTTTTGCTTTAATAAGTTATTTAGTAGGAAATCTAATTTACTCGAACTACTTACAGCTAACCTATATACCGAATACCGGAGAGTTAACGGTGTTATGTGCAGGATTAGTCGGTAGCTGCCTTGGATTTTTATGGTTTAATGCACAACCGGCAGAAGTTTTTATGGGCGATACCGGTAGTCTAAGTCTTGGCGGTGTGCTTGGTATTATTAGCGTTATTACTAAACATGAAATAGTTTTAGCTATAGTCGGCGGCTTGTTTGTTATTGAAACGACATCCGTAATTTTACAGGTATATTACTTCAAAGCTACTAAAGGAAAAAGAATATTTAAAATGGCACCGCTCCATCATCATTTTGAAAAACACGGCTGGGCAGAATCAAAAGTCGTAATAAGATTTTGGATTATTTCAGTTATATTTGCTCTTATAGGCTTATCATCCTTAAAATTACGTTAACTATATTCGTTTATCTATCTTTTATTTATCAAAATACATTACATAAATTAACTTTCTCTTTGCTTTTGTACAAGAAATTTGCTATAATACTGATATTAATTTATAGTAGGTGTATGGCATGGTTAAAGAAATAGATATAAATAAATTATTAGCACAAGAAAATAATGCTTTAAATGCTATATTAAGACACGTAAATGAATTATGCAAGCAAAATAAGCAGTTGCAAGGTTTAATCGAAATACAAAATGAAACTAAAGAACTAGAAAAAGAACATAATAGATCGTTGCCTTGGTTTAAAAGATTTGTAAAAACAGTTTCTAATGTAAAGTATATTTTAATAAAAAGTGAAGAACAGTTAACAAATGAAGCAATAAAGTATAATAATAAAATATTAAAAGATATTGATAATAAGATATATAATATAGCGGAAAAATCTGCACCTTTAAAGCAAGCATTACAAGAAGAAATCGAAAAAAATTTTAAGGATTTAACAAAGAAAGATTTATCTAAAGATCAAAGAGCAAGATTATCGGAAGTATTTTTTAGTTATAAGAGTAAACCTGAAAGATTCTCAGCTCTACATATGACAAATCCCTTACAATTCATTAATGCTGAAGCACTAGAGAAACAATATAATTCTTTAAATGCTACAAAACAAAACATCCAAAATTTAATATCCGAAAATTCTAATATCAAAGAACTGAAAGAAATACAAAAACAGGTTGCTGAAATTAGGGCAGAAGTACCTCATACATTTTTTGAAAAATTAAATAATATTTGGCAAAATGTTAAAAATGTTTTTGTAAATAATAGTGAGCAGGTTTTAGCAAAAAACAAAGAGCGTAATACTAGAACAATTAGAAAGATTGATGAACAATTATATAAAACGCAGCATAAATTTGAGGAATTAATTGAAAATAAAGAAAGAAATATTAAGGATATAATTGCAAAATTACCTGACAATGAGGAGTTACAAAAGATAGTAAGTAACCTTACAAATCACATGGCTTCAAAAAAAGAACCAATATTAGCAAATGTGTCCCTAGCTAAACCTTTGGAAAATAATATAACACCACCGTCTCCTTTACCGGAAAATAACATTCCATCACCACCTCCACCTCCACCTCCTTTACCGGAAAATAACATTCCACCTCCACCTCCACCTCCACCTCCTTTACCGGACAATAACATTCCACCTCCACCTCCACCTCCACCTCCACCACCGCCTATGGCTCCGGCTGAGACATTATCTAAGGCTGTAGAAGCTACTACGGTTAAAAAACTGGAAAATCAACCACGTCCTTCTATAGATACTTCTGATTTAATGAGAGAAATAGCAGGGCCAAAAAAACTAAAAAAAGTTGAATTTGACCCTAATACAGGAAAACCGGTTGCACATTCTCATAGTAAGCCTGCTCAGAATGTTAACAAACCTAGTGGACTTGAATCAATTTTCGCACGAAGAGTTGCTATAGAGATGAGTGATAGTAGTAGCAGTGAAAGCGATAGTGGTAACTGGAGTGATGTTAGTGTTAATAGGAATAAATCAAAAATGCTTAAAACTAAAGGAGAACGAGATGCTAAAATGACTACGCATGCTCAAAAAATTAATAATAGGAACTCACAAAAACCATCATTTGTTAGATAATAAATGTCATTCCCACGGAAGTGGGAATGACATAAAACACAATATAAATCTACCCTTTAAACTTCTTAGTTATTTCAACTATTCTTTTACCAAAGAAATTAGCAGTTTTTAAATCGCCTTGAGTAGGAGTAATATCAGGAGAAGATTTGTGGTTAGATTGAGTCATACGTCCTGACCAGCTACCTAAGCGGTTAATTTTATTGAGATCAGGCATCTCATGATCAGAAAAATTCGGAGCAGCTTCAGCTTGCCCGACCCAAATCATACAATGCTGCATAGGGAAGTGAAATAGCTGCTGAATACTGAAACTTATCACCTGAATAAAAAGCAGAATTAGTAAAAGCTGCAGCTATTTTATCTTTCCATTTTTGTTGTGCCCATCTAGTTGAGGTAGCTTCCATAAATATTTTAAACGATCTGGCTAAACTACCCATATAGGTTGGGACTCCAAAAATGATAGCACCTGCATTGTCTAATAAATCCCAATCGAGATTATTAGGTTTATCTTTATTTATTTGTATAAGAAACATTTGCTCCTGCTTCTTTTATGCTCTTATTTAGTTTTTCAGCTACTTTTGCAGTATGACCGTATCTACTATAATATTACGATAGCTACTTTAACCATTTTATTCTCCTATAAATTAACTATAAACTCGGCTTCAGTTTTAGACTTTATTTCTTCAATAGTAACATCGTCAGCTTGTCTAACTAATATCATTTCATCTTTATCAATATCAAAAATTCCAAGATCGGTAATTACTCTGTTAACTACTTTTTTACCTGTTAACGGAAAGTTGCATTCTTTTAATAATTTAGCACCGCCATCTTTTGCGTTATGTTCCATTATAATAACTACTCTTTTGGTGTTAGCGACCAAATCCATAGCTCCTCCCATACCTTTAACCATTTTACCCGGAATAGTCCAGTTGGCAAGATCGCCTGTTTGTGAGACTTGCATAGCACCTAAAATAGTTAAATCGACTGCGAACCTCTAATCATCCCAAATGAAAAGCTACTGTCGAAATAGCTGCTTTCAGGAATAGCAGTAATAGTTTGCTTACCGGCGTTAATTAAATCAGGATCTTCCTCTCCTGCGTAAGGAAATGGTCCCATACCAATCATACAGTTCTCGCTTTGAAATATTACATTCACTCCTTGAGGTATATAATTTGCTACATGCGTAGGCATACCTATACCAAGATTGACATATAATCCGTCTTTAAGTTCCTCTGCGGTTATTTGATAAATTTCTTCTTTGCTCCAAGGCATATTTTATTTTTCCCTGACAGTTAATTGCTCAATACGTTTCTCATATTTTTCACCTACTATTAATCGCTGTATGAAAATATTAGGTGTGTGAATATTGTTAGGGTCAAGCTCTCCCACCTCAACTATTTCCTCTACTTCACAAACTGTAACTTTAGCGGCACCTGCCATGACTGCATTAAAATTGCGTGCAGTTTTATTATAAATCACGTTGCCGCTTTTATCAGCTTTAAAGCCTTTAATAATAGCAAGGTCAGCTTGAAGGGCAGTTTCCATTATATATTTTTTGCCGTTAAACTCCTTTGTTTCTTTACCTTCCTCTACAATTGTACCTATACCTGTTTTAGTATAAAAAGCTGGAATTCCCATACAAGTAGCCCTAATTTGTTCAGCTAAAGTGCCTTGTGGGTTTAGCTCAAGCTCTAAAACCTTATCAAGATATTGTTGCTCAAAAATCTTATTTTCTCCGACATACGAAGAAATCATTTTTTTTATTTGTTTAGTTTGAAGAAGAAGCCCAAGTCCGAAGTTGTCAACACCGCAATTATTGCTTATAACTGTTAAATTTTGAACATTGCTTTTAAGAAGTGCATTTATTAAATTTTCAGGAATACCGCATAGACCGAATCCGCCCGACATTATAGTTATGCCGTCATAAAGAAGTCCTTCAAGAGCAGCTTCAGCCGAAGGATAAATTTTAAATTATTTAATATCTATTATTTAAGACATTAGGAAGATTTGCAAAAGAAGTCAAGGAACATACACAAGTGTGGTATATTACAAAAATACTGTACAAGAAATTAAATTTAACCATTGCTGCTTGTTTTTTGTATGCATCAACAGTATTAGTAACTGCATCAAATATTGATGACAATATAACAATTCAAGAAAATTCTAAAAAAAATTATAGTTATGTAGTGACTTATGATAAAGATATGTCCTCAAGAGTGAGTAGTAATGTTGCTATGTCATTAATTGAAGGTTACCGTCAATTAGATGATGCTATGTTTGCCGATTCAGATAATATAGCTATGAAGATCTTAAGTTATATTACAAGATTTACTGCTACATATTGGATTATGGTAGGTAATCATGAAATAGGAGGTTATGGAGCAAGAGCAAAGAATTTGATTTAAAAGTAACAAAATATGAAGTAGATCCTTTTGAGGGTACAACATATTTTAAAACTAAAGATTTTAATTCTTTGCAAGTTCATAAGCACATTGCTATAGATACAGGGGGAATGCAAGCAAGTTATTTGTTATCTGAAAATATTAAAGATAGATACATGGCAAGTAACAAAATTAATCCTACTTACGGTATAGGTTATTTATGGACAAGACTAGAGCAAGCAAGTTATATTTTTAGTACTAAGTTTGATGGCAAAGATAAAAGCGGTAATGATATAAATACATATGTAAAAGCGATTAACTCCATATACGGTAAAAATTATATTACTGTAAAATTTTTTCATATGCTTATTTAGATTTATTTGATCCGTTTTTATTCTATTCAGGATATTCATTTATTAACTTAAATAATATTCCGATGATTGAATTAGGATTTACCGGCTACTAGAGCGATACTTGCTCCATACGGTTTAGAGCGTGGTTTAGTTAACCATTTTGTTGTTGATAACAAATATATTCAAGTTAATATTAATTACGGCAAAAATCAAAAATTTAAGTCTTACGGTGTTGGAGTTAAAGCTAATAACTTAGTCAAAGTTGAATTTATCGGTTTAGGTTTAGAAGCGACATTTTGGAATCAGCCTAAAATGTTAACCGCTACCCCTTTAAAAGAAAATTGTAAGCAAGGTGGACTTGGAGCCGTTAATTTTGAGCTTAGCTTAAATGAAACATTTAAGATAGTCGGCTCAGACGGTTACAAAACAGCGGGATTTATAGAAGGTATGCCTTTAAAATCCTCAGCTATAGTTAGAGCAGGGTTAAAATTAGCTTTATAAGAGAAGGCTTTGTTGCATGATTAATATGTCATTCCTGTGAAAGCAGCAATCCAGAAAAAAGCGCGATACATCAAGCTTTTAATTTTCAAAACTTACTGTGTATGCACCGTTTAATTACTGGATTCCCGCTTTTGCAAGAATGACATATTAATCATAATTTGTATATTTTATTATTCTTCTTTTATTATAAAGTATATATATTTGTATATAAGATAATTATGACTATATATGCTAACTATTTTAGAAAAATTCTTATTCTCTTCTGTAAAAACGTTCATCAATATACGTGAAGATACCGTATCTGCTCTTAAAAGGCTTGGTATTAACAATATTCGTGATTTATTATTTTATCTACCTGTTTCATATCAAAATAAAATATTATCTCCTAATTTAACTGAAGTTAGAGACGGTGACATAATCCAAACAGAAATTGTAGTTGAGAGCATTAATTTACCCAAGAAAAGTAGTCAGCCTTTAAAAATTACAGCTAGCAATGATACTGGTTCTTTGTTATTAGTGTTTTTTCATAAACCCCCACCGTTTATTTTTAATAAGCTGCAAGTTGGTACTTCTCATATTATCAGCGGAAAGGTACAATTTTTTGATCATTACTTACAAATTGCGCATCCTGAATTTATTGTAAATCCTAAACTCGCAAAAGAAATAGAGCCGATTTATTCCCTGACATATTTACTTAGTAACAAGAAGTTATATTCATATATCATAAAAGCAATAGAGATATTTGAAGAGAAGTGTAAGAGTATAGAAGATAAAGAAGTAAAAGATTATTTAGATATTATATTGCAGAATTTGCAAATGTTGCATGTTTTCCATCATTGCGAGGAGGCATGCATGCCGACGAAGCAATCCAGTAATGTAAAATTAATAAATGCTAGATTGCCACAGCCCCTAAAGGGGCTTCGCAATGACGATTTATATACTAACGCCAAAAAACAATTAGCAGCTAAGGAGCTTATCGCTAATCAAATATCTCTTTTAAATGTACGTACGCAAATAAGTAGAAGACAAGGTAATATTTACCCTAAAGCTGTATCTATTCAAGCAAATATATTAAATGAGCTAGGATTTGAGTTAACCTCTTATCAAAAGCAAGTCATAGAAGAAATAGAGTGTGATCAAAGCGATAAAATAGAAATGATGAGATTGTTGCAAGGCGATGTTGGTTCCGGTAAAACTTTGGTAGCTCTGCTGACGATGGTAAATGTGGTAGCCACTGGATTTCAAGCAACGCTTATGGCTCCAACTGATTTGCTTGCCAATCAGCATTATGAGTTTTTTGTTAAAGCTTTAAAAAATACTAATATAAGAGTCGGATTACTTACAGGTAAGATACTGGGGGCCGCTCGTAAAAATATTATGATACAACTTGACAACGGTGAGATTGATATATTAGTCGGCACTCATGCTTTATTTCAAGAAAAAGTAAGTTTTAAGAAATTAGGTTATATAGTTATTGATGAGCAGCATAGATTTGGGGTACAACAGCGTTTGAATTTAATAAATAAAGGAGTAAATCCCGATGTGTTAGTTATGACTGCAACGCCGATTCCTCGAAGTCTTGCACTGACTATGTTTGGTGATATGACTATCTCAAAGCTAATGGGTAAGCCGAAAAGTCGTTTACCTATCGCTACAAATACCATGTCCGTTAATAAGATAGAGCATATTATAGTAGCGATAAATAAGAAGCTTATTGCAGGTGAGCGGGTATATTGGATTTGTCCATTGATAGAGCAGGGAGGGAAAGAAACGCCGGAAGAGGATAGTTTATTGATGGATGTGATGAATCGTTTTAACTCTATCGACAATATCTATCCAGGTTATACCGGTATTATTCACGGTAAGATGAAGAACGAGCAGAAAGACCAAATAATGAAGCAATTTAAGGAAGGTGAAATTAAGATATTAGTTGCAACAACCGTTATTGAAGTCGGAATAGACATACCTGAAGCCACTTTGATAATTATTGAAAATGCTGAGCAATTTGGTCTCGCTCAACTTCATCAGCTTAGAGGTAGAGTAGGGCGGGGTAGTTTGCAGTCATATTGTATATTGTTATACAATCCTAAAAGGCTTAGAAAAGTTGCACGAGGTAGGTTTGAGATAATGAAACAAACTAATGATGGATTTTATATAGCTGAGCAGGATTTAAAACTTCGAGGTAGCGGTGAGATTTTAGGAGTAAAACAAAGTGGCGAAATCGCATTTTTCTTCGCCGATTTAGT
Source organism: Rickettsia philipii str. 364D (assembly GCF_000283995.1). Classification (NCBI taxonomy): domain Bacteria; kingdom Pseudomonadati; phylum Pseudomonadota; class Alphaproteobacteria; order Rickettsiales; family Rickettsiaceae; genus Rickettsia; species Rickettsia philipii. The sequence goes on along the minus strand of NC_016930.1, from coordinate 867,401 downwards.
GGACGATTATGACCTACTTCTTAAAGCGCATAAATTTGCGGCAATAGGCTCAAAAGGTAATGTAAATTTTGTTAACTTTCAGATCAAGCTCTTTGCCAAATCTCAAGTAAGCGAGCTGGTTTAGTTTGAATATGCTATTTCCGCTTGACATTGGCGTTGTTGCGTGGATCGATTTTTCTGTCATTGCGAGAAGAATTACGCAGTAATTCGATAAAGCAATCTTGTGCCAAAATCCTGAGATTGCCGTGCTCCTTTCAGTCGCTCGCAATGATGAAAAACCGTACCGTGCAAGCAAGCTTTTTTATAAAATCTAGAATACTATAAGTTAAAGTTAATCCTGTGTGATTTCAGCAAGTCTAGTAAACAGAGCGTCAATCATATCCCAGCCTTTTTTTTGAATAGTGAGTAAAGAAGCATCATTAATGTTTATTTGTTTTAATAAAGCTATTCCCATTTGTTCATGTTCAGGATCAAGATACATATGTGTTTTGAAATGTTGTGCTGCTTTATGATTAAAAAATATTGATCCTAGTTTTGCATAAAATATAGTAGCACAAGACTCTATTACTAAATGGACAAGGACGGCTCTTGCACTATCTCCAAGAGTCATCATTTTTAGCGTAAACCAAGAACCTAAGGCCTCAAAAATAGAATCTGTAGTTTCTTCATTATTTTCTAGATTGTGGAATAATTCTATATTATGTCCAAATTCATCGGTAAGATGCTCCCATGCAAGTTGTTGAAATTCTTTTGTTTCAGAAAACACTACTCTTGCTAATACCATTTTTTGAAATGCGTCTGACCAAAGCCGAAAATGTTTAAGAAATTTATTTTTTCGTAGCGTACTATCTAACTTAATTTTAAATAATTTGTTTTTTTTAAATTGCTCTTTATATTGTTCATTATCCAACATTAAACGATCTATTATATTCATATATTTAAATATATTAATATTAACTAAATTACGCTGTCACTTATTATTAATGTTTATTTACCAATTTTTAAAACCATATGTGTATTTATAGATGAATATGAATTGTAAGATCATAATGTGTATGCAGTAAATATATAAAACATTGCGACTTATCCATTTTATATTTATAGCTATTTTTTGTGGATAATCGCTTAGGATCATTAATATATAGGTAATTGTTAAGAAAGTGAGGTTTAAAATTAAGTCAGTATTTGAAAAATTAAACTCATTAAAGGAAATCGCAAGAGTAAAAAGAGTTGAATGCACGAAAGAAGCAAAAATTGCTATAAAACAGCAAAGTTTTAAGTTTGCCTGCTCATGTTTTGAAATAAATCCAAGTATCATTGTAGCAATTACAAGAGTCCCGTAATCAATCAAAGCCCAGCTAATATACCACAATAGTACCATTATAATTGCATGACAATAACCGCTATAGAAAAAGCGAGTTAAAGAATTACGAAAATAATAAATATACCATTGCCCTAAATAGATAGAGATTAGAATATTTGTAGTAAGAAACTGTTTAAATAGTACAGTGGTATATATTTGTAATAAAACACCGAATATTATTATATGGGTTTTTGGTTTATCATGAAAATTATAACCGGCAAAAAAGCAAAATACTGGCATAGTTGTACGACCTATGATCCGCATAATTGTTAATTCAGGATATAGATATAAACCTACATGATCAATGATCATGGCTATAATAGCTAAGGCTTTTAGCCAATCCTGATAATTTGATTGGTGCTTATTTTTTGTTATTATCATAATTAACCGCTTTTAATAAATATGCCGTGCCGAAAAATGCTCCCATTCCAACTGCAATTGTACTACCTAGCATACAGACTTTAATCAGTAAATATTCCGAATAAAAATATTCTAAATAATAATGCTTTATTAAAGCAATTATAATAGACATTAATATACAGCATAACAAAATTTTACCGCAGAAAAGTTTTATACCGGCTTCTATATGAAGCTTATTTTGTTTTGTAGTATAGCTATATAATAAACCTAGATTATACCAAGCTGCAATAGATGTACCGACTGCAATACCGATATGTTTCAAAGAATCCATTAATAATAGGTTCATGCCGGTATTAATTATTATTGAAAATAAGGTTATTTTGAGCGGTGTTTTAGTATCTCCGTTAGCATAAAAAATAGGAGTTAAAATTTTTGCCAAAATAAAAGCAGGGAGCCCAAGTGCAAACGCAGAAATAGCCTCAGCTGTATTTGTAGTATCTTGGCTCGTGAATACTCCTCTTTCATAAATTATATTAATAATCGGATGAGATAGAATTATAATACCAAATGTAGCAGGCAACGATAATAATAATCCCATTCTAATAGCATTATTCTGTATTTTTGTTGCAGCTACTATATCATTTGATTTATAGATTTTTGACAGCTCAGGTAGCAATATAGTAGAGAAGCTAGTACCTATTATTGATAGAGGAAATTGATATATCCGGTCGGCATAAGATAATATAGAAATAGCACCTTCAATAAAGCTAGCAATAGATTGGGATATGAAAAGGTTTAATTGCTGTATGCCAGAGCTAATGGTTGCCGGTCCCATATTAATCAAAAGCTTTTTTACATCGGGATCGCTTAGGTTAAAAATTATCGGAAAGTTTAAATCCGCTCTTTTCACACAGACAAACATAAACGAAACTTGTAATATTCCGGCCATTATTAAAGATAAGCTAATTGAGATAGTAGATTCTATATAATGATCAAATGTTACAGTAAAAATTATTACGCATATACTTAAAATAACCGGTGAAAAAGCAAATGCAGCAAATTTTTTTATAGAGTTTAATATTCCGCCAAGTAGAGCCGTTAATGAAACAAATATTAAATAAGGTATTGTAATTCGGCATAAAAATACCGTAAGCTCAAACTTTTCTTTTTTACCGTGAAATCCAGGAACAATAAACAGCATTAATTGTGGCATGAAGATTTGCATTAATGCTATTATTACTATTAATGTCAGAAGTAAAAGGGTAAAAATCTCACCTGAAAAATTATTAGCAGCTTTCTTAGAAATAAGCATTTTTTCATTATAAATAGGAATGAATACGCTTGATAATGCTCCTTCTGCAAAAATTCTTCTAAATAGATTCGGTAGTTTAAAAGCAACATTAATGCTATCACCCATAGGCGTAGAGCCGAATAATGATGCGATAAACTGTTCACGCACTAAGCCAAATATGCGAGAAATTAATGTGCAAAAAGCTACTACGACTCCTGAACGAAATAATCGACTTCTTGCATAACTTGCCTCTAAAGGTAATTTGTGCGTCAATCCGGTACTCGCATTCTCACGTACTAAAGTGTACGCTGCGGTGCTGTGTTCCGTGTTTCCTTTAAATTCCTCTTTATTAGCTACGTTATGCAAGAAGTCGGTCACTGTTTGTTTTTTATCTTATTTTTCTGATGTCATTCCCGCGGAGGCGGAAATCCAGTAAAACCTATAAAAAATAAAAACTTCTTTTTATAGGTTTATTTTGTTAATTAATGTGTAATTGTTGAGATCGGGATTAAGGCTACTTTTTCTGGATTCCCGCCTCTGCGGGAATGACATCAAGCACCATGCAAGCAACGTCATGAATTCTTATCCCTAGCTGACCCTATCTATTCCTTCATTGATTAAAGCGTCTGCTTTTGATTTATTTTCCCATCCAGTAACTTTAACCCATTTACCTTTTTCTAAATCTTTATAATGCTCAAAGAAATGCACGATACGTTTCTTGAGCATGTCACATAAATCATCTAGCTCTTTAATATGATCGAAAGTAATATCGAGCTTAGAAGTCGGTACTGCGATTATTTTCTCATCAAGCCCTGATTCGTCTTCCATCATCAATACACCGACTGCTCGGCATTGTATAACCGACCCAGGCACTACCGGATGATGAGCTACGACAAGTACGTCTACTGGATCACCGTCATTTGAAAGAGTATGAGGAATAAAACCGTAATTGCATGGATAGCTCATGGTAGTTTGCATAAAGCGATCAACAAAAATTGCTCCTGATTCTTTGTCAAATTCGTATTTGATTGGACCGCTATTCATCGGAATTTCGATAATTACGTTTATTTCGTAATTATTTGCTTTTGCTTTGATTTTATCTATAAACATGTTTTTATTTATTTGGTTTAGTTGTTTTTCGTCATTGCAAGGAGAATTACAACGTAATTCGACGAAGCAATCTCAGGCCTATTTTACTAGATTGCCACGTCGCTTCGCTCTTCGCAATGACGTTGTTATTGCGGAGGTCTGTAATTCTCATCATGCTTTGCAAGTAATTGTCTTGCTATAAATTTCCCGTTCGATAATTGCCCGATGGCAATAATTCCTTGTCCTTTACGAAATAGAGCCGGAAGGGCTCCTTGATATAATATCTCGAAATCCTTAATATTATCGGTAATAACAAAACTTATCTTATCATCAGCAATTTTATTTATTGAGTCTGTTTTAACAAGCCCACCGACTCTTAACTCTTTGCCTTGTTCTATTGCATTAATTTTTGACGGCGGCAAAAAAAATACTATATTTTTCTCTAAATTGTAAAGTATTATACTAATTCCTAAAAATGCTGAGCAGAAACAAATAATTATTGTTATTAATCTATTTCTTACTCTCTTTTGCATTAAAGTTCTGTTTATTTTTCAATGACTTGTAATTTAAAAAACTTACAATTAACAATGCCGCTAAGGTTAAAAAGGTAAATAAATACGCTACCGATATATAATTATTCATTTCTTAAAAATTCCATAATTTCCTTAGGTGAAGAATCTAAATAGAAATGTTTCAGATATTTTCCGTTTGCATCGATTAAATATGTAAAAGATGAATGATCAAGCATATAGTTCGGGTCGTCATCATCACCATGCACACGAGCATAGAAGACCTTGAATTTATCAGTTACATCTTTTATTTGCTGCTCGTTACCGGTAAGACCTATAAATTTCGGATGAAAATGTTTTAGATATTCTTTAAGTGCTATAGGAGTATCACGTTTTGGGTCAATAGTGATAAAAACAGGTAGAATATCTATTTTATGTTTATTTAAAATTTCTACAATCTCCGTCATTTTATTTAGAGAGGTTGGGCATATATCAGGACAACTAGTAAATCCAAAGTAAATGAGGCTTAAGTGGCCTTTCAACTTATCACTATTAAATAGCTCTCCATTTTGGTCTATGAGTTCAAAATCACCGCCGATTTTTACGTTATCTTCATAGATATTAACTTGACCGGCAAGTGGCTTTTCAGGCGTTCTTAAAGATAACAACAAATATAATGCTCCTACTCCTATTAATAAGCTAATTACGATAATTATTTTTATAACATTTGACTGTATGTTCATAAGATATTATCCATTTTTGTGTTGTCATCCTAGCTGGTCCTGCTGTATGGCTCTTATGTTATTCCTGCGAAAGCAGGAATCCAGAGAAAAGTGAAAATGTCATACCGTGGCTTGACTACGGTATCTTATATCACAGGCCGTGTTCTGAGATCCCGCAATCAAGTTGCGGGATGACATTAAAGGTTACTAGATTCCCGCTTTCGTGGGAATGACATAAAAAGACCATACAACAAAGTCTACTCTTTTACACAAGCCCTAATTTTTTAGGTTTAAAATATTGTACCCAAATATCTATTAACAATTTAGTAATGATAATCGCCGAAAACATTGAAGATATAATCCCGATCGTTAATGCAACGGCAAAACCTTTGATTGCACCTACTCCAAATATATAAAGTAAAAAAGCAACGATTAAAGTAGTTAGGTTAGCATCAAGGATAGTGGCAAACGCAGATTCAAAACCGGTTCTAATAGCATAAAGATTAGACACTCCTTTATGCAGTTCCTCTTTAATTCTTTCGTAAATCAATACATTAGCATCAACAGCCATACCCATAGTGAGTATTATTCCTGCAATTCCCGGCAGAGTTAAAGTAGCTTGGAAAAGTGAAAGTAAAGCTAAAATATATAACAATGCAAGGCTTAAGGCTATATTGGCAAATAAACCAAGCACACCGTAAGACCAAACCATAAATACACACACTGCTATAAATCCTATAAGTCCTGCCTTTTTGCCCGACTCTATAGAATCAGCACCCAAATTTGGACCTATACTTCTCTCTTCAATAATTTTCAGTGGGGCAGGAAGCGAACCGGCTCGCAATAATAGTGCAAGCTCATTTGCCGACTCAACGGTAAAATTTCCTGTTATTATACCGCTTCCGCCCATAATCGCTCCGTTTATCATTGGAGCACTTAGTAATTTATTGTCTAAAACTATAGCAAGGCGTTTACCGGTATTATTTTTAGTTATTGCACCAAATATTTTACTACCTAAATTGTTGAAAGAAAAAGCAACTACCGCTTGCGAATTTTGGTCAAAAGAAGCTGAAGCGGTTGTAAGCTTATCCCCACCCAAAACAACTTTTTTCTTTATAACGACATAATACTCCCCATGACTTTCGTTATCTCCCTTAACTAGCATTGAACCTACTGGAACATGTCCTTTTACCGCTTCTTCGATATTGGCATTTTCATCAACTAAATGAAAAGTTAGCTTTGCAGTTTTCCCTAATATATTCTTCAGGTAAGAGGGATTTGCTTCACCGGGAACTTGCAGTAATATATGCTTATCGCCTTGTTTCTGTAGGGTCGGCTCTTTAGTGCCGGTACTATCAACTCTCATGCGAACGATCTCAATAGATTGGTCTACTACCTTATTAAGTAAGTCATTTAATCTAGATGCGCTGTAGCTAAGCTTTATTTTATTTTCATTTACTTCAGCGATAATTTCTGGATCGATTTTATTAATTATTTTCTTTAACGGCTTTAATTTCTCAGGCGATCTTACTTCTAATTGAATGCTATTTTGTCTAACTAACAGATTTTTATAGCCGATTTTATCCTCACGAAAATTTTTGCGTAAAGTGTCGGCAAGATTTTCCATTGAATCATTTAAGTAGGTGTCAAAATCAACATCGAGTAATAAATGGGCTCCTCCTCTAAGATCAAGTCCTAGATTTACTGAATCATGAGGTAGAAACTTAGAGTGTACCTGCATGAAATTAGGTAAGGCACAAATAACCGCAAAAACCGTACATATAATTGAAAGAAAAATTTTCCACTTAGGAAGATTTTGCACCGCTTACCTTCTTATTTTTTTTGTTTTCTTTTTTTACTGCTACTTCTTTTGTACGACTAGTTATATCGATAATAGCACTTTTTAAAACTTTAATACGTACATCTTTAGCTATTTCGATTTCAATATTATTGTCATTTTCACTTACTTTAGTCACAATACCATAAATGCCGCTATTTGTTAGAACTTCTTCGCCTTTTTTAACTTCACTTACTAATTTCTCTCTTTCTTTGCGTCGTGTTTCTTGTGGACGTAATAATAAGAAGTAAAATACAGCAAAAATTAAAACCATCGGTATTAAGCTTGTTAACCCCGATTGTAAAGAATTTGTTTCTGCAGGCACTACCTCAGTTTCCTGTATTTCTATAGTGTCGTTATTATTTGCCTGATTATCTTGCGTATTTGCTGACATATGTAATTTCCTAATTGTTGCAATAGTCTTCCTGTATAACCTCTTTCTAAAAGTAATTTGTATACCTTTGATACTTCAAGCTTTGGTACGTCAAATTTTAGGCTTCGCCTTTGCTCATGTAGTTTTCTACGCTCCGCAGGCTCACCACTTACTTGGCTTCCAACTTTTGAAGTATCTGCGGTATACATCAATCGGGTACTCGCATCTCACGTCCCTTTTTGTACGCTGCGGTGCTGCGTGCCGTGTTTCCTTAAAATTTCTCTTTATAAGATAGGTTATGCACTAAGTCTAATAAAATAAAAATAGCTACCTAATAGCTTTAATGCAAGGGTAAAATAATAATATAAAATATATTTAAATGTATTTTATACTAATATAAGTTATCACAAAACCGATAAATGGCTATTTTTATGACAGTTATAACTAATAGAATTTCTAATGCACTAGATATTATACTTTCTAATGTTGTTAAGGAAATCGCTAGACCAAAAGGATATATTATACGTAAAGCAATAGAAAGTTATATAGAAGAAAAAGCAGATTTATTAATTGCTGTGTCTTGTGTAGAAAAAAGAGAAGAAGTAATTTCATTAGAAGATATTAAGAAAAAATATGGTTTGGAAGATTGAATTTATAATAAACTTACTGATGTCATTTGCAAAAGGGCGTTGTTGCTTGGCTCGAAACACATGCTCTATGTCATTCCCGCCTACGCGGGAATGACATAAAATGGACAAAATTACTGGAGCGGGTGAAGGGATTCGAACCCTCGACTTCAACCTTGGCAAGGTAGTGCTCTACCCCTGAGCTACACCCGCTTAAATAAAATAACGGCGTTTTAATGTAAAAAGTTTAAGGGGATCAAAATTAATTACATAAAAACGCCTTAGTGCTTTTTAACCTAAGCGAATCTGAATATAAGTAATTATAAGATAAATTGCAAGTATTAAATTAGAAATTTATTGGCATTGCTAAATAAAGATATATTATTTAATAAATTAACGCGCAAGGCAATTACAAAGTATATTGACTAAGCAATCTAGTTAAAAACTCTGTAAACTAGAATTTATTATTATTTTTTTAGATTGATACGCTCCGTTCAGTCGCTCAGCTCATTACGACACCTGTCTTGAGTTAGCAATGCTATAAAAAATCTAATTTTGTTAACTTGACTTTTATTTTGATATAAAACAGTATAGTTCTTTATTAATTTTAACTAATCTGTAGAAAAGTATGTGAAGTTACGCAAAAGAGCAAAAAAGTTTAGCCCGTAATCAAAAAGAAACAATAGGACTACTATCGATAGGTACGTTTCTTGCATATTTTGATCTCACGCTCGTACACATGGCGGTAATACTTAACGAGCTATTTTTTCCTGAAACCGATGCACGAGCAGCTTCTCTATATTCTGCCATTGCATATTGTGCAACATATGTATTTAGACCTATCGGTGCTTTAATATTCGGTTGGATAGGAGATACTATAGGTCGTAAGGCAACGGTCATTATTACAACTTTTTTAATGTCGCTTTGTTATCTTATAATGGCTAATTATAAAAACTTATGCCGAAATTGGTATTACGGGGACTTTTGTAGTAACTGCGTGTCGTATCGCTCAGGGGATGTCCTTTATAGGGGAGGTAGTAGGTGCCGAGCTTTATCTAACCGAAATGACAAAAATTCCTCAACGTTATTGGGTGGTGGCTTCGCTTGTTGTTTTTGTAATTTTAGGTGCAACCGTGTAGCATTGGCGGTAGGAACACTTGTTACTTCTTTTGGACTTGATTGGCGTATTGCATTTTGGTTTGGAGCAGCTATTGCTATAGTTGGTGCTGTTGTAAGGACAAATCTTAGGGAGACTCGAGATTTCATTGATGCAAAAAGACGCATAAAGAAAACTGTAGCGCAAGCAGGGATAGATAGTAATCGGCTAAAATCAAGCCCTATTTGGAGTGAAAAAATTAATAAACCAACAGCAATAACTTTCTTTTTGGTACATTGTGGAGCCCCGTTATGGTTTTATTATTGTTGATATTTATTGCGGTAATATGCTAAAAACTCATTATAATTACAGTGCTAATCAAGTAATTCATCAAAATTTTATTGTTTGTGGTACAGAATTAATAAGTACAATAATTGTTACTTATTTGGTTTGTAAAATACATCCTTTAAAAGTCCTTAAAGTAAGATTAATAATATTTTCTATGGTAGCCCTTATATCTTCTATCTTACTAAATAATATTTCAAATACTATAGAATTACTTTTATTCCAATTATTTATTGTAGTATTTGCCCCTACTACTTTTCCGGCAGGTGCAGTGTTTTATGCAAGATTTCCAGTATTAAAACGTTTTACATGCGGCAGTTTTATATTTGCTTTATCACGAGCTTTAATGTTTGCAGTTTCTTCTTTTAGAACAATTTACTTGATAGATTCTTTTAATCACTGGGGATTATTATTCTTGATTATTCCAATTCTAATTGGTTATACATTTGGAGTAAATCATTTTATAAAGTTAGAGGAGGAAGCAGAGAGTTATTATTAGAAAAAGCTTTGTGTCTTTCAAGTTCAATATTAAAAACTTTTAGGCATAACTTAGCAAATTCTTGTTCTAGTTTATAATTTATATTAGCAGCGACCAGAAGAAAATTTATTAAAGTCGCTTCAATAATTTTTCTAGCTTTCTCAGGTGATTTAACTCCCAAAGTTTGCACATTATGAATTCGGTCAAATAATTTTATTAATGCCGTATTGTATCTTTTTTCTTTAATTAATAAGTGTAGGCTTTCTCTGCTACTTATCTTCCCGTAAGATTTAATGCTAGTTAGACCTTCTACGTGTTTTGCTACTTCCGGTCCAAAAATTTCGGTAATTGCTTCTTCAGTTAATTCAGTGTCTTCAATAGTATCATGAAGTAAAGCGGCTTGCAGCATAATAATGTTATAAAGCTTAGGTGCTTCTTTAGCTACAAATTCAGCAAGCATAATTTTTACCTCAATCGGGTGCGAATAATAAGGATCGCCTGATTGACGTATTTGAGAACCGTGTTACGTGCATAGTGGATACCTTTTGTGATTTCGAGTATATCTATAGGATTTGCTACTTTAGTATTTAAATATTCGAGTTTATCAAGTAATTTTTGACTATAAACACAAATTGCAAACTTTTCTTTCCAAGAGCTTATATCTTCTATAAAAGTTATTTCTTATTTCATTATAATTTGTGGGCTATTAATTAAAAAATTAGGCATTGCCTAGAAAAAGTTGATAATTTGAAAAGTTTACGTCATTGCCACGCTCTTTGCAGTCGCTTAGCTCATGACGATATCAACCGTTGCGAGGAAATGTCAAAAATTGCAGTAATAAATAGCTGCAGATTAGGTTCTATGAAGGAAAATTAATCCTAAAGTCAAAAATATAACTATGTCAAACCGTAATAGTTTAGAAGTACAAGAGTACGCACAAGCTAGCTCCTTAAATAATACTAATCTAACTGCATCACAGGGTGAGTTAATACTAACTGTTGCAAATTTATTGTTCAAAGAGTCAAATATTAATAATCATCAGAATATACAAAGAGATAATAATATATCTTATGAGAATAATATTACCGACTTTGAAAATCAGGATACAAGTTGTGGTATATGTAAATGTCTTGGAGCGATAGCTACTGTTTGCTGCAATGTGTATGTATTTTTATTTGAATAAACACCAAATTTTACACTAAAAAAATATGAGCAAGGCTTAAGAAAGTTAGGAAACCTAGAGCATCGGTTATGGTTGTTAGAAATACACCGGAGCCTGTAGCGGGGTCTATATCAAAATAATGCAGTATTATAGGAATAGCAGAGCCGAATAATCCGGCTACTAAAAAATTTAAAATAACTGCAATAGCAAAAATAACGCTAAGGTTTAAGTCAAGCAACATCACAAAGCTAAGTCCTGCTCCGATAATTGCAAGTACAAAACCGTTAAAAGCCGATACGGCTATTTCTTTTAATATAACTTTATTGACATTATTATAATGAATATCTTTATTAGCAAGGGCTCTAACCGTAACGGTCATGGCTTGTGTTCCGGCATTTCCGCCCATTGAAGCTACAATAGGCATAATGGCTGCAAGCGTTACAAGTTTTGCAATAGTATCGTTAAAATGGTTAATGATAAGTGAGGTCATGCAGGCAGTGATTAGATTAACAAAGAGCCAAGGAAAACGATGTCTAACGGTATAAAATACATTGAAGAAGGTATCTTGAGTGTGTACCCCGCTTAATGATAATATATCTTTGCCGGCTTGTTCTTCGATAATATAAATTATATTATCGATTGATACGCTACCTACTAACTTACCGCTTTTATTTACTACCGGTACAATAGTTAAAGCATATTGTCTAAAAATGAAGCTTAGTTCATTTAAGTCGGTAAAAGCATCTGCAAGTTTAAAATCTTTGTTCATCAAATCTTTTATCAATTCATTTTGTTTGCCTTTAATTAGCGTGCTAAGAGAAATAATACCGATAGGGCGTAATTTATTATCCGTAACGATTGCCGCATAAAAGTCATTCTTTACGTTCTTGATAAAATTTAATGATTCCTCGACCGTCCATCCTTCTTGAAGATTAATAAAATCTCGTTCAATTACCCTACCTACCGTATTTTCGGGATATGTACAACCTACGGTAATTTGGTGTTTTTTTTCTTTAGTGAGATTACTTAGGATCAGGTCTTTTATATCATCGTCTAGATCGATTACTACTTCAATAGCATCTTCTATAACTAGCTTATTGATTAATTCTGCAGATTTTTTTATGCCTAAAGTTTCTATTATTAAAGGTTTACTATAAGCATTTAATGATACTAACGTTTCAGGCTTAATTTCATCCTGTAATAAAGGAATAATTATTTTATATGTTTTATTGTTAAGATTATCTAAGAAATCTGCTAAATCAGCATAATGAAGCTTGGCCAGCCTGCTTGCAGCAGCATCATAATTGTGATTTTCGATCAGATCGTTAATTTGATCAAAAATTTCAGCAAATTGATCGTGATGATCTGGTAAGATGCTTTTAAATATATTGAAATTAGGCATAGCCTATTGACCTAATAGTTTATTATAGACTTATTATAATTATTTAAAGCTGGGTAGCTAGGCTTGGCACAGAATTGTGTACAATTTGCTAATCAATATAAATCACAGAGTACAAATAAGCAATAGTTTTTATTTTAACTCCTTTTCATTTATCAGGAGTATACAATTAGCACAAACATTTGCTAACAAGACGAACTTAGGAGTAAATATAAAATCTGAAGTGTCGAAACAAACAAAAATTTGACTTTGTGCAAAACCGGCGAATGGTGCGGTCGAGAAGACTTGAACTTCCAATCTTTTTACAGAACAGCACCCTCAATGCTGCGCGTCTACCAATTTCGCCACGACCGCTTAAGTTTTACTCTATAGCAGATTATGAGTAAAATATCAATAGAATTCTTTTGATGTTATTTCCACCTTTCTATGTCATTCCCACTTCCACGGGAATGACATAAACTAGCCATGCGACAACACCTTTAGTCGTTCGCAATGACGGAAAGCTATTCAAGATAAATCAACAACAAAACTAGGTGTAATCGATTGCTTAACAGCAGCTTTCATTAAACTATCTAGTTTTTCATCAATATTATCAAAATCAATATGATATTCTCTAGAATTTCCGGTTAACACTAGGGCAGAGTCTATACCAAGGCGATTTGCTGCAAGTATATCGGTGTAAACAGTGTCCCCAATCATTAACATGCGATTCTTAGGGGTATTATGACATTCTTTTAAAATTTTGCTATATATTTCTTCATATGGCTTACCACTATAAATTACTTTTCCGCCAAGCTGCTTTATTTTTTCGGCATAATAGCCGCTACAATATCTATAAACACCGTGCTGATTTATTCCAAGGTCAGGATTAGCACAAATATTGACCATTTTACGTTGTACAACAATTTTAAATAATTCATTGAATTCGTTTAAATCTAAATTTTCGTTTTCGTCTCTGTAAATAGTCATTAAGAAAATATTAGCTTTGTTAATATCGTCAGTGATAGGACATTGAATTCTGTTTATTATATCATTTTCTAAATGTCCTAAATGATATATTGCTGGTTTTTCTATACCGAACCGCTCTTTACTTTCTAGTATCATTTCTACTGCTATTTCGCCTGAGCTAATGATCATTTCCGGTTCTGCATTTAATCCCCACGATTTAATTGTTTGATGCAGTGAAACAATATTGCGTGGAGCATTAGTGACAAAATATACTTTTTTTCGTTCAATAATCTTATTGATATTTTGTACGACGCCCGGATAGGTAAGCCCCCCTTCAATTATTACCCCCCAAAGATCGAATAAAAACACGTCATAATCATTCATTACATCGAAAATATGTTTGAACTTTAATATATTCATTGTTATCTCGCTAATTTTAAATCAAGAAACTTTACTATTTTAATAAGTTACGTTATAGTCATTTTTATTGTTTCTAGCAACAAGTAATAGAGCCAAATATATAATATGTCGGAAATTGAAAAAAAATTTAACGAATCATCATACGGTGCTGATTCCATAAAGGTTTTAAAAGGTCTTGAAGCCGTAAGAAAAAGACCGGGAATGTATATCGGGGATGTTGGAGACGGGTCGGGTCTACATCATATGATTTATGAAGTAGTCGACAACGCTATCGATGAGTCGCTTGCTGGTTATTGCGATCTAGTACGAGTAACATTAAATAAAAACGGTTCAGTAACCGTATCCGATAACGGGCGAGGTATACCCGTTGAAATTCATGAAGAAGAAGGAATATCGGCAGCTGAAGTTATTATGACTCAACTTCACGCAGGCGGTAAGTTTGACCAGAACGCTTATAAGGTTGCAGGCGGTCTACACGGTGTTGGTGTATCGGTTGTAAATGCTCTTTCTGAATGGCTTGAGCTGCGTATTTGGCGTAATAATAAGGAATATTTGATGAGATTTAATAATGGTATAACGGAAGCTCCGCTTGCGGTTGTCAAAGAAAATATTGATAAAAAAGGTACGGAAGTTACTTTTTTTCCGTCTGTAGAAACGTTTACTAATATAGAATTTGATTTTGGCACTATAGAGCATCGTCTTCGTGAGCTTGCTTTTTTAAATTCAGGCGTAAAGATTTTACTCGTCGATAATCGCTTTGAAGAAGTGAAAGAAGTAGAGTTTTATTATACAGGCGGTATAGAAGCTTATGTAAAATATATAGACAGAGCGAAGCACGCTATCCATCCATGTATAGTAGTTAATACGGAGAATGCTGAGTCCGGTATAAGCCTTGAGCTTGCGATGCATTGGAACGATTCTTATCATGAAAATATTTTATGCTTTACTAATAATATTAGGCAGCGTGATGGCGGAACTCATCTTAGTGCTTTCAAATCAGCGATAACACGTGTTATTACCTCGTATCTTGATACTACGGGTCTTAATAAAAAAGCTAAAAATTACTTTAGCGGTGAAGATACTAGGGAAGGGCTATGTTGTGTGCTTGCCGTTAAAGTCCCTGATCCTAAATTCTCTTCTCAAACAAAAGATAAGCTAGTAAGCTCCGAAGTACGACCGGTTGTTGAGAATGCCGTTTATACAAAGGTTCTTGAGTGGTTTGAAGAGCATCCAGCAGAAGCTAAGGCAATTATAGCTAAGATTATGGAAGCTGCGAATGCTCGTGAAGCTGCTAGAAAAGCAAGGGAACTCACTCGAAGAAAATCAGCTTTAGAAGTTTCGAATTTACCAGGTAAACTTGCAGATTGCCATGCAAAAGATCCTGCTATTTCAGAATTGTTTATTGTTGAGGGGGACTCTGCGGGCGGTACTGCAAAGCAGGGTAGGGATAGCAAAATTCAGGCTATATTGCCTTTGCGTGGTAAAATTTTGAACGTTGAACGTGCAAGATTTGATAAAATGCTCGGTTCGGACCAAATCGGTACGTTAATTACAGCGCTTGGAATTAGTGTTGAACGAGAATTTTCCTTAGAAAAGCTTAGATACCATAAAGTTATTATTATGACCGATGCTGATGTTGATGGCTCGCACATTAGAACTTTATTACTCACGTTTTTCTATCGTCATATGCCTGCGCTAATAAATAAAGGCTATCTATATATAGCTCAGCCACCGCTTTATAAAGTAAAGAAAGGAGCAGCCGAGTTTTATTTAAAGAATGAGCAAGCGCTGCAAGATTATTTGATCAAATCAACTATTAATGATGCAACCTTAATTCTAGACGATAAAGAGCAGTTAGTGGGTGATAATTTAGAAGAGCTAATTAATAAAGTGGTTAAGTTTAACGGCTTACTTGACCATGCTAGCAAAAAATTTAATCGCTCAATTACCGAAATTCTTGCTATTAATGACTTACTTAATAACAAAATATTTGATCCTGAAAGTGATTTAAGACTTAAAAAAGCTTTAGATGTTTTAAATAGCTTAGAAGATTCGCCTGATAAGACTAATTGGGAAGTTTTAAAACATGAAAATAAAATAGAGTTCTTCCGCTTTAGTAGGGGTTTAAAAGAAAGTAAAATATTATTGAAAGAGCAGTTAGAATCATTTGAGTTTGTACAAATATCAAAGCTTGCTTTAACGATTTTTGATATATTTAGTAAGCAATTAAAGCTTATAGTGAAAAGTCAGGAATTCGATATTTTAACACCGAGTCAGTTGTTAAATACCATTATAGAATGCGGAAAAAGAGGTATAAATATTCAGCGTTTTAAGGGTCTTGGTGAGATGAATTCCGACCAGCTATGGGACACTACTCTTGACCCTACAAAAAGAACTTTGCTTCAGGTAAGAGTTGCAGAAATTGATGAAGCAGAAGGCATTTTCTCTACTTTAATGGGTGATGTTGTTGAACCTCGCAGGTTATTTATCCAAGCAAATGCGTTGAATGTCGTGAATTTGGATGTGTAGTATAATCGGTGTCATACCGTGGCTTGACCACGGTATGACAATTTAATCAGTTTTTCCTCGCAATGACGTTACAATTTTATCAAAATAATTTATGCACAAATTGATTATTCACGGTGGTACACCTCTGAAAGGTAGTATTAATATTAGCGGTGCTAAAAATGCCGTGCTACCTATTATGGCAGCGTCTATTCTTACCGATAAACTGCATATTACTAATGTTCCAAAGTTAACGGATGTTAGTACTATGAAAGATTTGCTCCGAAGTCACGGGGCAGATATTGAAATAATAAAACATCAAGATGAATTTGAGCTTATAATTGATACCAAAAATATAAATAACTTTACTGCAGATTATGAAATAGTCCGTAAAATGAGAGCATCGATTTGGGTGCTTGGTCCTTTGCTTACCAAATACGGTAAAGCAAAAGTATCGCTTCCGGGTGGTTGTGCTATTGGAGCAAGGCAAGTAGATTTGCATATTGCTGTATTAAAAGCTATGGGAGCTGAGATTGAAATAGAAGACGGTTATATTAACGCTTCAAGTAAAGGACGCTTAAAAGGTACTCATTTTGTTTTTGATAAAGTTTCCGTAGGTGCTACGATTAATGCAATACTTGCAGCTGTTTTAGCAGAGGGGGAAACTGTGCTTTTTAATTGTGGTCGAGAGCCGGAAATAGTTGATTTATGTAATTGTCTTATCACAATGGGAGCCGATATTGCAGGTATCGGCACTAGCGAAATAACAATTAAAGGCAAGGATTCTTTAAATAAAGCGAGCTATAAAGTACTTTCTGATCGTATTGAAGCCGGTACTTATATGTTTGCGGCAGCTATTACTAAAGGTGATGTAAAAATTTGTGGGATTGATTACCATATTGTAGAAAATATAGCTTTAAAACTTATCGAAACGGGTATAAAAGTCGTGCCGATCAATAACGGAGTTCAAGTAACTTATGAAGGGAAGTTAAATTCAGTGGATTTAGAAACTAATCCCTATCCTGGCTTTGCTACTGATTTGCAAGCACAATTTATGAGCCTTATGACGCTTAGTAGCGGTGTTTCAATGATCACCGAGAATATTTTTGAAAATCGTTTCATGCATGTTCCTGAATTATGTAGAATGGGAGCAGATATAGTAGTACGAGGTAATAAGGCGGTTGTTCGAGGTGTAGAAATGTTAAAAGGCGCAGAAGTTATGGCAAGTGATCTTAGAGCTTCGGTATCGCTAATACTCGCCGGTCTTAGTACTAATAGCAAAACCGTATTACACCGAATATATCATTTAGATCGTGGCTTCCAAGATTTAGAAAAAAAATTAAGTAATTGTGGTGCAGATATAAAAAGGGTATAATATATTCGATCAACTTCAAAAATGGGCTAAGTCGTTCGTTCTACAAGAGCTGCAGTACGCACGTATTAAGTATACGCTGTGTTCCTCGCCTTGTCAACTCCTTGCTCTTTTTGAAGTTGATCTGCGTATATTCGTTTCCTATTTATTTATAGTATACTATTTTTAACGGAGAAAAATTATGGCAAGAATTACAGCAGAAGATTGTAATAAAATTATACCGGATAGGTTTCGGCTTGTTGTCCTAGCAACAAGATATGCTAAATTATTAAATTATAAAGTAGAAACTAATCACATCAAAAAAGAAAAGCTTGATAAGCCTCCTGTTATCGCATTACGTAGAATTGCTGCCGGAAAAGTATCGGTAGCTCAGTTAGAACAAGATTTAATAAATAGTCTGCGTACAAGAACTATGATAGAGCCGCTTGTTAATCAAGATGAATCAGAAGCTGTAGAAGAAAAATTTGAGTATTTACCTGAAGTTTATATCGGGGAAGATTATTCTGATTTAGATGATCAAATCTTTATTGATGAGAATGGCGAAGATTATGAAACCGATAAGTAAATGCTTATCGGTGTTGGTACTGATATAGTACAAATTCCTAGAATCGAAAAAATATTACATTTATATCCAGAACTTTTTGCTAAAAAAATTCTAACTTCAAAGGAATTAAAACAGTTTGCTTTGTTGGGAAAAATAAACCATGCTGCTTTTTTAGCCAAGCGTTTTGCTGCTAAAGAGGCTGTTAGTAAAGCCTTTGGAGTCGGTATAGGTCAAGGTATAAATTTTAAAGATATTACTATACTAAATAATGATTTAGGTAAGCCTATAGTAGAAGTTAGCTCAAACTATACAAACAAACTCTCTCCTTTTAATATTCACCTTTCTCTTGCTGATGATTATCCTGTGTGTGTAGCATTTGCTGTGATTGAGAGTAGTTATAATGTTATTCGTGGGTAGAGGCGTGTTACTGTGTGAACCCTATTTCATTCCCGCGGAGGCATTGTTGTATGGATACCCAAACCGTCATTGCGAGGCGCGAAGCGACTTGGCAATCTCATGCAGTAATAACAAACTCCTGAGATTGCTTCGTCAAAACTTACAGTTTTTCCTCGTAATGACGACTTGGTATACGGGGAATGCCCGCTCTCGCAATGACAAAATATAAATTACGATCCGGCTTTGCTGTCTGCTTTAGGTAACATGATTTTTACATTAGCTTTAGCTTCTAAATCAGCAATATATTTCTTTAGTACTTCTGCAGCTAATATATTATCAATAGTTACTTTTGCTTCTTCTTTTGTTGGAATAGGCACAGGTTTTTTCTCAAGCACTTTGATAATATGCCAACCGAAATCGGTTTTTACAGGAGTTGAAACTTCATTTACTTTTAAAGCAAAAGCTTTCTTTTCAAATTCCGGTACTAACTGCCCAGGTTGATTTAGTAGAATGTAACCGATAACGCCGCCGTTTGCAGCTGAAGCTTTATCAAGAGATAACTCTTCTGCAAGCTTAGTAAAGTTTCCGCCTTTGCTTAATTTGGTTTTTATATCATTAGCTTCTTTTTGAGATTTAACTAAAATATGAGCAACTTTTATTTGTTCTTTACCTTTAAGATTACCGACATATTTATTATATTCGTCATCAAACATCTTATCTGTAATGTTAGATTTTATGTAGTTTGCTAGTAATTCTTGTTGAGCTAATTGATTTTTTGCATTTTCAAGTTTTTCTTGGAATTCTTTAGAAGAAGTAATATTTGACTTAGCAACTTCTTCTTTTAACAAAAGATTATTAACATAAATTTTTATTAATTTTTCCTGATCTTGTGGTGGAAAATCATCAAAATTTTTGATTGTTTCACCTGATTGAAGATTAAGCTGAGGCTTAAATTCTTTCATAATTTGCGATGCTTTTACTTCACCGCCTTTATAGGTAGCAACTACCTTGTCTTTATCAGCAAAAGCAATACCGGAAAGCATGCTCACTGATAAAAATATAACAGATAATTTTTTCATTTATGACTCATAATTGTGTTAAATATAAGCTTAAATTTTATAAAAATAATATATAACCGTCAACAGCTATTTGAGAATATTTTATTTATTAATAATAATTTACAAATATTTGTAGTAAAAAATTATTCATTTAAATAAAATTATAACATTTGATAATTTTATAAAAAATACCTATATTTAAGTACTAAAATACTAAAAATATCATAAGGACTTTAATGCTTTCTATTTTAAAAAAACTTTTCGGTACTGCAAATGATCGTACTGTAAAAAAACTATTTTCTGAAATTACAAAAATTAACTCGCTTGAACCTGCTATACAAAAATTATCAGATGAGGAGTTGAAGAATAAAACTGTGGAGTTTAAAGAAAAGCTTAAAAACGGAGCTACTTTAGACGATATAGTATATGAGGCGTTTGCGGTAGTTAGGGAAGCAGCTAAAAGAGTTTGCGGTATGCGTCATTTTGACGTTCAGCTTATAGGTGGCCTGATATTACATCGAGGCATGATTACCGAAATGCGTACCGGTGAGGGTAAGACCTTAGTTGCAACGCTTCCTGCTTACTTAAATGCTTTAACTGGAAAAGGTGTACATGTTGTAACCGTAAATGATTATCTAGCACGCCGTGATTCTGCTGCCATGGGTAAAATTTACAATTTTTTAGGTTTATCGGTTGGATGTATTGTTGGTGGTATGCCTGATGAGGTAAAACGAGCCGCCTATAACGCCGATATTACTCATGCAACAAATAATGAACTCGGTTTCGATTATTTAAGGGATAATATGAAGTATAGCTTGCAGGAGCGGGTACTGCGTCCTTTTAATTTTGCTATCATCGATGAGGTTGATTCGATTTTGATAGATGAAGCAAGAACTCCGCTCGTTATCTCGGGTCCGGTTAATGATAATGCAGAATTATACGGTAAAATTGATAAAATAGTACGTCTGCTTAATGCAAGTGATTTTGAAAAAGACGAAAAATTAAAAACTATCAATTTAACGGAAACCGGCATTACACATATAGAATCGCTTTTAAGTAAAGAAAATATTATAAAACCAGATACCAGTTTATATGATTTTGAGAATTTAACTTTAGTACATTATATTAACCAAGCCTTAAGAGCTCATAATATGTTTACTGTTAATGTAGATTATTTGGTGCGTGAAGGTAAAGTAATGATTATTGATGAGTTTACCGGTCGTGTAATGGAAGGGCGTAGATATTCGGAAGGGTTACATCAAGCATTAGAAGCAAAAGAAAATGTGAAAATTCAAAATGAGAACCAAACTTTAGCATCTATTACTTTCCAAAATTATTTTCGTAATTATCCTAAATTATCGGGTATGACCGGTACGGCTATGACCGAAGCACCGGAACTAAAAGATATATATAATCTCGATGTGGTCGCAGTCCCAACCCATAATAAAGTTACAAGGCTTGACCTTGATGACGAAATTTACGGTAGTAAAAAAGAAAAATATGATGCTATCTTAAAGCTAATTAGGGATTGTTACGATCGTGGACAGCCTATACTTGTCGGTACGATAAGCATAGAAAAGTCAGAAGAACTTTCAAGCGTTTTAAATAAAGAAAACATCCCTCATAAAGTATTAAACGCCAAATTTCATGAGCAGGAAGCTTTTATTATTGCTCAAGCAGGTAGGTTTAAGGCAGTAACGATTGCAACTAATATGGCAGGGCGGGGTACTGATATTATGCTTGGCGGTAATCCTGAAATGTTAATAGAACAGCTGGATAAAGAACATAATTATGAAGCTAAAATAGCTGAAATAAAAGCTCAAATTGCCGAAGAAAAGAAGCAGGTTATTGAAGCAGGCGGCTTATTTGTGATAGGTACGGAAAGGCATGAAAGCCGTAGGATAGATAATCAGCTAAGAGGAAGATCAGGTAGACAAGGTGATCCTGGTAAAACTAAGTTTTTCCTATCGCTTGATGACGATTTAATGCGTATTTTTGCATCAGATCGTATATCAGGAGTCCTTAGAACACTTGGATTGAAAGACGGAGAGGCTATCCACCATCCAATGATTAGTCGTTCACTTGAGAAAGCGCAGCAAAAAGTGGAAGGACATAACTACGAAATGCGTAAAAATTTATTACGTTTTGATGATGTAATGAATGACCAACGTAAGATAATATACGAGCAACGTACTGAAATTATTAAATCTAAAGATAGTCACGGTTTCTTAAATAGTACTACTGAGGAACTCGCCAAAAAGATAGTATTAACTTTCATGCCGGTAGGCTCTTATAGAGAAGATTGGGATATAGAGAATTTAAGCGTAGAATTACATCGTGTTTTTTCTATAAAATTTGATCATAATGTAGTAAGTAAAAATGATGTAACGGAAGAAGAAATCACGAAGACCGTTATACAAATGGCTCATGATATATATAAGTCAAAAGAAGAAGCCTATAGTAGCGAGTTAATGCATAATGCCGTGAAATATATTTTATTAACTACCCTTGATCAAGTTTGGAAAGATCATTTATATAGCTTAGATCATTTAAGACAAGGCATATCTCTTCGAGCTTATGGCCAAAAAGATCCTCTTAGTGAGTATAAAAGAGAAGCATTTAACTTATTCGAGCAGATGCTTAATAATTTAAAAGAATTATTTATTCAAACCGTATACCATTTCCATATTGACTTAAAAAATGTTCAAAAAGAAGATGTTTCGCTTGAGTATAAAAAACTTCAGAAAAATATGTGTGAGAGTCGGGCAGATCCGGCATTTAGTAAATATAACGCAGGAAGTAGCCTTGAGACTGACCTTAAACCAGTCGTATCACGCATTGATCCAAAAGATAGAAACCCTGACGATCCTACTAGTTGGGGTAGGGTATCTCGTAATGAGCTATGTCCGTGCGGTTCAGGCAAGAAATATAAATATTGTCATGGTGCAAATGAATAGATGAACACCTATAATACCCTACGATTTTTACTCTATGTCATTCCCGCGAAGGCGGGAATCCAGCAAAACTCGAAAAAATCAAAAGGTTATAGCTATTTCTTACAATTTCTTTACATTTTTAGAAAAAGTAAAAATTCTTCGAGATTTTTATACTTTCTGGATTCCCGCCTTCGCGGGAATGACATAAAACAAGCCATTAATTCTTAAGACAATAAAACCTTTTTAAAAATTGTAGGGTATTATAATGAATACCACTTTACATCAGCGTTCTCTAAAAATCCAAGCTAGGCTTAATTTTATAGTGTAGCAAATTCTAGATAGTGCACAAGATAAAATCGCTATGATTATCTTTGGCTCTTTTGCAAGAGGTGATTGGGTGCGTTATCTACCTAACGGTTACCATACGGCAAGGATTAATAAGTAGGAGTTCTCAGTATTGTCTGCGTGACTTCCTAATCGTCATTGCGAGGAAATTGCATAGCAATTGACTAAGCAATCTCAGGAGTTTGTTATTATTTCATAAGATTGCCACGCAGCCTACGGCTGCTCGCAATGACGATTTGGGTATCCAAGCAAGCCTTTTGCAGGAATGACAATGAGATCTTTATCACCTTTAAGAAATACAAAGTATAAATGAGTAGAATATGATAAAAGAACTATTAAATAGTAATTTAACTCTGTTGCTAAAGTCAAATAGAGTAGTAGTGCAAGATATAGAACATTATGTAAAACAATGTAGCTTTGAAAATGTTTTAAAAGAGTCTATTTTTCTCTTGATAAAGTGGGCCTAGTAAGGAGTTTAAATGAATTACGTGCAGTATCTACTACTGAACTATTTGCGGTATCTACAAATAATGCACTAAAAGTTGGCTAAATGGTTAGTTGAAGAAAAAAAAGCAAATGTTAATATGTGTAGTGATATTTTGAAGAATACTCCTTGAAATTCAGCTGCACGTCACGGAAATTGTAGCAGAATATCTAATATCAAAAGGCGCTGCAGTAAACGGGAACGAGGAGCTTGGCTAGGATCACCTTTATATGCAGCAGTAAGCACTTTAATGTAGCAAAACTATTACTTAAGAACGGAGCTGAGGTGGATCAAAGAAAATCCGGAGGAATACCTTTGCATGCGGTTGCTAAAAATGTTCGATGTACTTCTAAAGATATTAAGGATGATGAAATATATAAGCTGTTAGTATCATATGGTGCTGATATCAACGCAAAAGTAGAATGTACAATAGCATTTGTCGGTGAAAGTGAAGTAATAACGGAAGAATAATGATATTTTGAGATATCTTAACATATTTATAGGCATTGCCTAGAAATCGTTGATACCCCGTCATTGTAAGCGGCTGTAGGCTCCTGTTGCATGGATACCAAATCGTCATTGCGAGCGACTGTAAGGAGCGTGGCAATCCAGAAAAATAATAAAAATGCTACGCATTTTACTAGATTACTTCGTCAATTATTTTGTAATTTTCCTCGTAATGACGTCAACTTTTCAAATTATCAACTTTTTCTAGGTAATGTCTATTTATCGACACGGTAGTTATTGACAAGTTTAGGAAAAAGTTTTATATTCTTCACAAGTTTAAGAAAAAGTTAATAGTATATGTCTAAAGCAAAAACAGCTTCCAAAAATAACCCGACTTCTAGGGAACAGGCTAAAGAATATTTTCATAACGGTCAGAAAATCAAACCGGTCAAGCTTATTGCTGCTCAAAAGTCTTTTCTAGCTGCCGAATATGAATCTTCCGGAGATTTAGTCGTAGGGAGCAATGGTCAGCCATTACCTTGGGGATTAGTTAAAAGCTTATCTTAATATTTTCACTTCCAAAAACCTCGCTAATAAATAATCGGGGGCATAGCTCAGGGGTAGAGCATCTGCTTTGCACGCAGAGGGTCAAGGGTTCGATTCCCTTTGCCTCCACCACTTCCGATAAGGGTTTCAAGGCTTTTTGAAATTTAGTAAAAACTTTGAATGTTCCTTTTGTTTTAATTTTCGCTCCATGTCTTGCTAAAAAAATATTCTGTACCTACTATTATTGGTTATGGGAAGTATTTACAACAGCAGAATCTAGGCAAAAATAATAATCTACATACTCAAAAGTTGAGGTGACTATTTACTTGAGAAAGAAATATATGAAGCTTTGCTAGAACTCAGTAATTATAGCAGTGAAGAGAATAATAAATTATTAAGTACGACTTATTTTTTTATAAATTAATAAAAAAATAAGGACATAATATGAGTGGCACAACAAAAAATATAAATGCAAAGGGAGCAGCAAGCATGGGTCTTGATAGTTGGCTTGGCGTTACTGTAGGTGATAATATTACTCATTCTTTTAGTTTAGATACTAATAGTAATATTTTTTAGGTATCACCGATACTATGAATTACTATAATGGCTTAGGTAGTATAGACATAAATAATGCACGTGTTAATTTTAATATAACTAATAGAGCTTTAGAAATAAATGCTAATAACAGCCCTTTTAAATTGATTGTAGATGAGGATTTTTCTATAAAAATTGCAAAGTTTAACACCTATGAAAATGAGCAATATACTTTTACAAATCATTATCAAGATAAAATGAGTTTCCAAGATATAAATACGTTAGCAAAAATAACTAGTCTATCTCATAAAGAATTTGTTAAAATTTTATCTAATAATTATACGCTAGAAGCAATAAAGGAGATTGCAGATAAATATAAAGCAATAGATAAAGAGGCATTAAATTTATTTATAGGACAAAATTATAAGCTTTTTTATAGCTCTGATCAAACTGAAAATCCTTTTAAAGATCATACTCCATTTTTAAATTAGTAGACAAGTCTTTAGCAGAAAGTCCAATCCTGAATCTAATGTCTGTTGACCTTAAAATATCATATAGCTTCTTATTTAGAGGACGAAGTCGATATAATAGGCAATGACAGCTAAATCCTCTATCTACTACAATGCAAGCTGGCATACAATACATATTGGCATGCAAGAAGATTTAAGCTACACTGCAAAGCTTGCCAATCACTTAATACATAAAAATGGTACGTAATGGCTTGATGTTCTAGAGCAGGCATTAAATTTATACCAGCTAGGTACTCAGACTATGCAGATAGCAGACGATATAAGAAAGCTAGTAGCAGGCACATCGCTGGTAGACTTAAAGAAAAATTTACCAAATCTTGACTCTGTAAGATTTGGTATGTAGGTATCAAGGGGAGTAAGTACTACAAATAGTTTAGTAGTTGAGAGTTTGCAGGACGTAATACAAGATTTTGATATGATTACTAATGGATTAAATAAAGAAAAAAAAGCAGCTTTGAAAACAAGATGCAGTTGCTCAAAGATGCTTGCTCAAACAAAGGAAGCTATTTATGCCAAAGCATTTGATATTTCAACGCACTATTTAAAAACGTTTAAAGGCACAGGTTTAAAAGGTATGTTAATAGCTTCTTCTAGATTAATTGTCGTTCGTTTTAAAAAATTTTTAGATGATATAGGACAAGTAAGTTCTGAAGTTGTTATATCTGCTACTGATGACCGGGACGGTTATAAAGATATTGAAAGCGAAAATGAAGTAGATAAATTTATAAAAAACATGAGGGAACAATATGGAGCAAAATTCAATAATAGAATTATTAAAAAATTTAAAAGTTCCGATGATCCTGAAATTTTAATTGTAGTTTCAAAATTACTAACCGGTTTTGATGCACCGCGTAATGTCGTTATTTACATATGCAAAGAATGAAAAGAGCATAATCTTTTACAAGCAATTGCTCGTGCGAATCGTCTATTTGAAGAAAAAGGGAAAACTAAAGAATATGGTTACATAATTGACTATGTAGGGTTATCGAATCAATTAAAACAAGCACATCAATTTTATGAAAATTATGGTTTAAACAATTTTGATAGAGAAGATTTAGAAGATGCTATATTTTTTGTATATGATACATTGAAAGCATTTTTTCCGTTACTACAAGAAATTAAAAATATTTTTATAAAGTGCCTAACGATTTGGATTCTGAACAGCTCGAACAGCATTTAGCCGATAAAGTTATACGCAATAAGTTTTATTTCTTGTTGAATAAATTGAAAAATCTGATGTCTATAGCTTCTAATTCTTATGAATTTTATGAAGAAAAAGAACAAGTTAATTTACAATATGAATAAAATTTAATAAGCTCAAAGAGAGAGTGGAAAAGCGTTATAAAGAAAAACCGGATAAAAAATATATACCGCTCAAGTCATGAAGTTGCTTGATGAGTATGTTATTGCCGGTCATATTACTAAAACTGAAGCGGTTAACATTCGGTCATGGATATGGCTAATCAAATACAAGATACTATTAAGGATTATATCAATATCGATCCTGCCTTTTATCAAAAATTTTCTACCCTTAATAAATAACACAATAATACAGCATCATAATAAACGTTTATCGTAGAGTGATCTTTTAAATAGAGTTAAAAAATAAGAGCTGAATTTAAAAATGATGTGCCAAGTGAACTCGGCACTAACAAAACAATAATAGCTTTTTACAGAATCGAAAAGATCAAAATCAGTGTGAAAATGCCATGCAAATTGCTCTTGATACCTATGACATCATTAAGCAGGAAATAATTGTTCATTGGACAAAAAACACTTCCATTTTAAATGCAAAATTCACTTGATGATTATTTTGTTGATGTTGTTAAAAAAGAAATGAGGATTGACTTTAATAATGAAGATTTAAGTGATGTTGTGGAAAGCCTAATTGATTTTGCTAAAGATCATGAAGCTAAATGATTTGGCTTAAATAACGCAAATAGCGAATTATTGCATAATGCGCTATTATAGAATTTTTAAGCTATCAATATTTATAATATCTTTAGTCGTATTATTGTAATATTTTCCTAATATGTCTAAAGTGTTTTGGTCATAGTCATTTTGAGCTTCCATATGCCATACCGGTTCATAATCGCGAGCTGCTAAAAAATGTTTTGTATAATGTTTTAATTCTCTCTCACCTGAGTTACCAAGTTTGTATGAAAGTGTATAAGAAATGGTGGGTTGATTTGGGGCCTTTTCTATTTTTTATTGAATATAATTATACTGTAATTCGTTTGTATTGCCTATAATGTGGATATTTATGTGTCTGTGTTGTAAGTTATATATCTCTGTTAGCTTTTCAGGTTCTATTTTGCACATAGCATTCCAGCCTTTATCAAATACCTCATTATCTCGTATAGGATTACCGTTTTTTTCTTGTATAAGCTCATTCATTTTCTTACGAAATTTTGCGGTAGTTATTTTACCGGTTTTATACTGATCTATTATTCCGTTAGTTTTTCTTCTTCTTTTGCCATAGTAGCAATATCCGGTATACTTAGTCCGCTGTATTTGCTAAATGTTATTATAGCGAGTTCCCTCTTGGTTAAAATTACCTGCGAATATTTAAAAACATGAGCTTTTATCATAGTGATTACCTATAAATTGTTAGTTTTAAAAATATAAAATTGTTAAATAAAAAATCAATATTATAATATTAAGAAATCATATTTAGGGTAAAATAATGAGTTTAAAATCCGCTTGGTTAGATACGCCTCTTGGTTCTATGCTGGCAATTAGTGATACAGAGAGGCTTTATTTGCTCGATTTTGTTGAAAGTAAAGGATTAGAGTATAAAATTAAAAGACTTAAGATTAACACAAAATCGGCTATTACTGAAGATCGCACTAGACCGATTATATCAATTGAAGAGGAGCTTAAATCTTACTTTAGCGGTACTTTGCAAAAATTTAATACTCAGATATATCTTTTAGGAAGCGAATTTCAAAAATTAGTATGGCAAGAACTAATGAATGTACCTTATGGTGAAACAAGAAGTTACTTTACCCAAGCTAAATTAATAGGTATGGAAAGATCTTATAGAGCCGTTGCAAATGCTAATGGAGCAAATAACTTTGTTATAATTATTCCGTGTCACCGCATCATCAATAATAACGGTAAGCTTGGCGGTTATGGTTCAGGGCTAGATCGCAAAAAATGGCTTATCGAGCATGAGAGACAGAAGTATTAAATAAAAAATCAATGCCTGAATTTCGGTTACAGGAGTTTTAAAAAGTTCATATAATATAATTATAAATTTATATTATAGGATAAATTAATATGTTTAATAAGCTTCAAAGACAAGAATATTATCAGGCATTAATTAATAAAGATGACAGATATGAAAATATCTTTTTTGTAGCGGTTAAAATAACAAGAGTATTTTGTAGACTGACTTGTCCTGCACGGAAACCTAAATTTGAAATTGTGAATTTTATAAAACTGCTAAAGAAGCTTGGCATACTTCATATAGACCTGGTCAGCGTTGCAAGCTCTTTCACATACTTGGCGAAGCTTCAGGTTTAGTTTGTACTCTTGTTAATGCTATTGAGTTTAATCCTGCTAAAAGATGGAAAGATAGTGATTGTGATGAGCTATCAGTAGATGCTTCTACAGCACGTTGCCAATTTAAAAAACGTTTTGGTATGACGTTTGTAGAATATGCGAGAGCAAGGCGTATGGGTATTGCGATGAAGCAAATGCGCATGGGTGAATCGGTCATGAATACACAAATTGATATGGGTTATGAGTCAAGTAGCGGTTTGCGAGATGCTGTCTCTAAAATAATGGGAGGACCGAAAATTTAACCGGCAAATATTTTAAAAGCGGCTTGGCTAGATACGCCTCTTGTTTCTATGCTGGCAATTAGTGATGAAAAGAAGTGTACAAAAAATATCTTTTAAAAAACTAGATTTATATTTAATCTATGTTAATATTTCATTTTAATTTATTAAGGGTATTATTATGCTAAAAACATTACTAATTAGTTTTATAACTTTAATTTGTGCAGTAAACTATGCTGATAACCAAACAGCTCAAAATCCTAATTCTACAAATTCTTCTTCTGATCAGCCCGATGATTTACCTGCAGAGGCAGCCGTTTACTTTGCACAGCCTTGGGCAAGACCTACAACAAATGTGCAAGGTAAAGTTAGCAATTCTGCTATGTATTTTACATTAATAAATAGTAGAAGTAAGAGTTATAATTTAGTGAATATATCTTCAGATAAGATAAGTGGAATAGAAATTCATCAAACAATTAATGATCAAGGGGTTAGTAAAATGGTAAAAGTGGATTATCCATTTTTAATTGCCGGTAATATTAATGTTGATTTTAAGCCCGGTGACATGCATATTATGCTTTATGACCCAAAAGTAGATTTAAATGTAGGAGATGAGTTTAAAATAACCTTTTTCTTTGATGACAATACACGAAAAATAGTGAATGTTAAAGTCGCAAATGACAATCCGTATAATAAAACGGGGAATTGAAGGTTATTGTTGCATGGTGCACTCTTCCATGTCATGCCCACAAAGGCAGGAATCCAGTAAAACCTATAAAAAACTTGTTTTTTTAGGTTTAATGTGTAATTTTTATATCAATATTAAGGTTATTTTTTCTGGATTTCGGCTTTTAGCTAAGGACCACTATACACATGACCCTAGAAATTACCGGAAGTGAGTTAATTAAATCTAAACTTATAGATGCTCCTGAACGTTCAGGGGTTTATCGAATGTTTGACGTTAACAAGCAAGTTCTCTATGTCGGTAAAGCTAAAAATTTAAAGAAACGCCTTACTAATTACATTAAAAGCAATTTAGATAATAAGACGCTTCGGATGATTGCAAATACTTGTTTTTTAGAGTATAGCATCACTAATTCCGAAGTTGAAGCACTACTTTTAGAAGCACAGTTAATCAAGAAATTTCAGCCGAAATTTAATATTCTTCTTAAGGACTGCAAGTCTTTTCCTTTCATTAAGTTACGTTTAGAGCATGATTTCCCACAATTACTAAAATATCGAGGTAAAACTCTAAGTGACGGGAAGTTTTTTGGTCCTTTTGCCTCGAGTGTGGAAGTTAATACTACTTTGACCGAACTACAAAAAATTTTTAAATTACGTTCCTGCACGGATAATTACTTTAATTCACGTACTCGTCCTTGCTTACAATATGAAATAAAACGTTGTTATGCTCCTTGCGTCGGGAAAATAAACAAGGAAGACTATAGAGACTTAGTAACTCAGGTTAAAGATTTCTTACAAGGTCGCACTAAAGAACTCCAAGAGAACCTATCTAGAAAGATGGAAGAGCTAAGTAGTCAGATGCGTTTTGAAGAGGCGGCAGAAATTAGAGATCGCATTAAAGCACTTAGTTATGTGCAGCTTAAGGCAGGGGTTTCAGATGTCGTTAAAGATGCAGATATAATCGCTATTGTGGAAAAGAACGGGCATTATTGCGTGGAAGTGTTTTTATATAGGGCAGGGCAAGCATGCGGTAATATTCCTTATTTTCCTACTTCTACCGAAAATAGTACCAAAGAAGAAGTATTAGAATATTTTTTATTACAATTTTACCAAAAACAACACGTGCCTGCGGCAATTATAATTAATCATGAAATTAATGATAAAGAGAATGTGATAGAGGCGATTAAGAAAATCAACAATATACTTCAGCTTAATATTACAGTACCTAATAAAGGCGGTAAGGCTAAATTAGTTCAAAATGCTGAGACAAATGCTTTATTTTCTCTAGAGCAGTATTTGAAGAAATTTGCAAAAAATCAAGAGATTATATTTGAAATTAAAGAGCTATTTGGTCTTTCTGAAATTCCTGAAAGAATTGAGATTTATGATAATAGCCATATTCAAGGTAAGTTTGCGGTTGGAGTGATGGTAGTTGCTGGTAAAGTCGGTTTTGATAAAAAAGAATATCGGGTTTTTAATGTCTATGCTCCCTCTCTCGTATGTCATTCCCGTGAAAGCGGGGATCCAAAAAGGTTAATGGATTCCTGCTTTCGCGGGAATGGCATCAAGAACTGCGGGGGTGACATAAAAGGTGACGATTATGAGATGCTCCGGCAAGTCCTAACAAGGCGGCTTACAAGGTTAAGGCAAGAGCCGCATAAATTGCCAAGCTTAATGATTATAGACGGCGGCAAAGGGCATTTAGGCGTCGTTAAAGAGGTGATGGATAAATTTGAAATGAATATTCCTTTTGTTTGTATGTCAAAAGGAGTAGATAGAAATGCCGGTTTTGAACAGTTCCATGTGATAGGTAAGGAAGTATTTACTCTAGATAAGAATTTGCCGGTTATGAAATATTTACAAATCTTGCGAGATGAGGCACATAATTTTGCCATAAAGAATCATAGACTAGGTAGATCACGTGCTATAAAAATATCACGCCTTGACGATATAGAGGGCGTAGGTGAAACTCGAAAAAAAGCATTACTGCATTATTTCGGTTCGTATAAAGCAGTATGCGACGCAACCATATATGAGCTTGCTAAAGTAAATGGTATTAACAAGTTACTTGCTGAGATGATTTTTAATGTTTTGCACAGAAAAAACTAATATTATAACTCAATTTAAAAAATTAAAAGCTCGATTTTCCTACTTGTCACTGAATTCCCGCTTCCGCAGGAATGACATCGAGCAGGTTTCTGGATTCATGCAATAAGGCTAGCTTTTTATATCCTCAATAGGATCTTTAAGTTCTTGGTATGCTTTGCCTATTAATTTAGGTTCATCATTCTGAGATAAATCATTAATATTAAATTTAGTTAAGTCAGGATAATATGGAGTCATTGTACTATGAATAGAATAATTTAAAGTTCCTGTCATTAAAGAGTTAACAGCATAATTTTTTTGCTTAGTAGAGTAATACATATTACGCATATTTTCTGAATACGTAGCTATATCAGCTAAAGTGCTGCCATTAACGTCATCACGTGAATTTAAGCTTAAATTTTATTCTCCCATTCTTGTCTTCAATAGGAATTATTATGCTATATTTTCCTTCAATACTATTTTGCTTAGACATAAAATCCTCATAATTCAATTATTAATCTTGAGTTAACATATTAAATTATTTAAAACTTCAAGTAAATAGATAATATATTTTATATGACTTTCTTCGTAATGACATTAGAATACCACCATCCTAGAATAAATATCACAAGACTCACCATTGTCCCTATAAACACTCCTCTAAGGTTGAAATATTGCAACGATAAAGAATAATATTCCCATATTAAGAAGATAGCTGCTCCGCCAAGTGATGATAAGACCATTATAGTTTTAGATGTTCTGATACCAAAAAGCGTTGTTATTAACGGTACTAATGTTACCGGTCCCCAGAAACCAGTGAAGAATACTACTAAGTCAATTACATTACTAAATTTTAAAGCTACAATTATTGCAACACTTCCTATTATAACGTTAATAATTCGAGCAATTAATAATAATTTTTGCTGATTTTTAACCTTAAAAATAGGATTGATTATATCTTTAACAATAGCTATAGAAGTAACGTTTAAATCAGAATCAGCAGTAGACATAACGGCAGCTAAGAGTCCACTCATTACTATCCCTTGAATTAAAGTTGGGATGATTTGGTTGATTAAATAAGGTAATACTAAATTTGACGGTTGGTTTGGATAAAGCTTATAAGCAATTAAACCATTTAAAGTAATGCAAATCAAGAAGAAAAAATATATAGCGGATTTTGCATATATTGCTTTAGTTGTTTGCGTAGGATTTTTATTAATTAAAGCTCTTTGAATAAATGTAGGATATAGATTCATGACGCTAAAACTTAAAGCTGCTGCGATTGTATAAGAAAGTAGGTTGCTCCGATCAAAATTTGCATTTTCCGTAGGTAGGTTATTAATAAAATCTACAAAACCGATTTTATTTAAACTGATAAAAGTTATGGTTGGTATAGCGATTATCATCGCCAAAAATTGTAGTAAATTAGTAAAAACAATAGATTGTAAACCGCCTATTGTAGTATATATAAGTACTATACTATAACTTAAAATTACCCCATTTACATCATTTATTTCTAAGATATATTGAAAAATATAGCCGCTGACGCTTATTTGAGCAGCCAAAAACCCAACTGAAACGATAACCGAACTAACCCCTCCGATAAAACGACCTATATTACCGTAATATGTACTTAGGATATCGCCGATGCTTTCAGCTCCGTAATGTTTGGCAATTAAAGGCACTATATAGATTGCAATTAATATATCTATAGGTATTGTAAGTATAAGAGCGTAAGCATAATATTCATGCCCCAAAAAAGCCTTTTCCATAATGCCGAAAGTGGTGGCTCCTCCGACAGAACTTACAAATATCGTAGCTATTAATAACAGCTTACTATTTTGCGCTTTACTTTCAACATTTGCATAGTTCTTAAAACTACTATTTTTAGTTCGGTAATATATACCAATAAGTAGAATAGATATTAGGTATATGAATACGATAATATTATCAATAGGTAAATTAAACATAAATTAGATTTTAAAGCTCAAACTTAGCATTTGTTCACAATATATATCAAGAATGCTAGATTTATAATTATGTGTCATAATCTGTTCCAAGAAGTTCAGTATCCGGTGTCCAAATATCTTGGTTGGGAGCATATTTCTATATTTTACAGTGGGGTTTAATTTTTTTTTCAGTAGTTTTTTTCTTTAGGGGATAGTTAGAGTTTGATTGAGTTGTAGTTTTTATATTTTTACAATATTTATGTATTTTAAAAATACCTATTTTAAGTTGCGGCATAATTAACCTTTATTTATGTAAAAAATAAAATCATTATTAACATTAATCAATAATTATTTCAAATAAAACATAATATAATTCAATATTTTTTAAATTAACCTATATTAAAATAGTTTTATAGGTCATTATTGAGTATGTTTAAGAAACCTATTCATGTACTTCACCAGCTAATTCAAGTCCCAACTCTTCAGGATTTTCATTAGCAACCACAACAATTTTAGATATTCTTGAACCGGTATAGAAATTTGTAGTATCATTTAATTTTTCTATATCTTTAGTGGTAACAAGAGAATTATCTATAAAATTACTATAATCATTTATCTGAAATTAATATATTAAATAATATGAATTTTCAAGGTGAAAATCACTTTAAAAAATCCATAAAATCATTGGATTAAACTTTGTTGTGTGGTTCGATGTTATTCCTGTATGGCCTTGTTGTGTGGATCAATTCCCCCTCTGTCATCCCACGACTTGATCGCGGAATCCATTCTAAAATACTAATATTAGTATTTTAAATTATTTTTTTGGATACCGTGGTCAAGCCACGGTATGACATCTTAATAATTTAATTCATCCTTGTTAAAAACCCTTGACTCCTTGATATTCCTATAATATTCTATAATTTCCCATTAAATCCCAAATTAACCCAAATTATACCAATGAATGTATTTTTATCTAAGTATGTAAATGGTGTTGATAAAAAGAGTAGGGTGTCGGTGCCGGCGAATTACCGTGCGGTACTAGGGAAAGAATTATTTAACGGTGTAATTGCTTATCCGTCGATTAGGAATAATTGTATAGAGGTGTGCGGCATTTCGCATATCGAGAAATTAAGGCAGATGATAGAGACGCTTGATCCTTATTCCGAGGAGCGTGATGCGTTTGAGACTATGATATTCGGGGAAGCTGTACAACTTTCCTTTGATGGGGAGGGAAGAATTATATTGCCGCAATCTTTAATGAAGCATGCAGGAATCGAAGAGCAAGCATGTTTTGTAGGTAAAGGGGTGATTTTTGAGATTTGGCAGCCGCAGAATTTTGAGAAATATTTAAATGCCGCTCAAAAAATTGCTCATGAAAAGCGCTTAACTCTAAGGAATGCTCATTAGTGATACAATCTCACGTGTCTGTAATGCTAAATGAAATGTTAGAGGCCTTAAGCCCAAAAGCCGGTGAGTCTTATTTAGATTGTACGTTTGGAGCAGGAGGATATAGCAAAGCAATATTAGAAAGCTGTAACTGTTATGTCACAGCCTTGGATCGTGATCCAAACGTAATTAAAAGAGCCGAAGAAATTCAGCAAAATTACGGTGAGAGATTTGATTTTGTAGAAACAAATTTTGCGGATAGTTTTGCAAAGCTTAAGGAAAAAAAATTTGATGGGATAGTGCTGGATTTAGGCGTTTCATCAATGCAGTTAGATATAGCAGATAGAGGATTTTCGTTTTTGCATGACGGACCACTCGATATGCGTATGAGCGGGCAAGGGCTTAGTGCCGAGGAGTTTGTAAATGCGGCAGAGGAAAAAGAGCTAGCTGACGTAATTTACAAATACGGAGATGAGAGCTTTTCACGAAGAATTGCTAAGAGAATTGTAGAATATAGAAAAACGGCGAGAATTGATAGTACAGGCAAGTTAGCCGAGATTGTTAGAAGTAGTATAGGATTTAGAAAAGGCAAAATTGATCCTGCAACTAAAACCTTTCAAGCCATTAGGATTTATGTAAACGATGAGCTTGGGGAGTTAGAGCAGTTTTTAGTGAATGTAAAAAATATATTAAAGAAAGACGGACGTTTAGTTGTGGTGTCTTTTCACTCTTTAGAAGATAGGATAGTTAAGAATTTCTTTAAAGAAAATTCGGAAAAGCCGGTAGTAAGATCAAAATATGCTAAAGACGACATGACAATTGATCCAAATAAATGGCTTAAGATTATTACTAACAAAGCTCTAGCACCGTCAGATAAAGAAGTAGGGCTAAATATTAGAGCGAGATCGGCAAAACTTCGAGCAGCAAAAGCGATATATGAGTAATTAATTATGAGTATAAGAAAGCTTCACTATTTAACATTATTGATAACAATTATAGCAATATGTAGTTTGTTTAGCATAAAGGAGCGAGTCTCAACTCTTGATTATCAATTAAGTAGCGTTGTAAAACAGATAAATAGTGAGAATAATAATATTCATATTTTAAAAGCAGAGCAAGCTTATCTACTTTTGCCGGCTAGATTGGAAAAACTTGCGGCGGCTTATTTAAAATTAGAAACAGTTAAATCTTATCAAATGATAAAAGATCCGTTAGGGCCAAATATAGATCACAATATTAAATTTAATCATAATATTAGTATTTCCAAGAGTAGTAAATGGCGTTACAAAAGAATTACAAATAATAAGTATATACAGACTGTTTCGAGTAGAGTGAAGGGTACTCGATGAACTTCAAAAATTGGCTACGTCATCCTACAAGTACTGTGGTACTCACGTATTAAGTATACGCTCCGTTCCTCGTCTTGTGGATTCCTTGCTCTTTTTGAAGTTGATCTTCGTATCTTGGTAGGATTGTTGCATGGCTTGGACAAAGCGTTCGATGTCATTCCCGCGTAGGCGGGAATCTAGTGTAAAGCGAGATAAATCGAGCTTTTCAAAACATCTTGATTTTAAAGATTTTTTATTTTTCACATCAAGTTTTGAAAAGGTTTTAAAGTACTGGATTCCCGCTTTCGCGGGAATGACATAAGGATTGCAGAAATATTAGTGTTTGAAACACCATAAATAACATATGAAACAAATTTGGGAAAAATGGAAACCTACAATTAAAAGTCTCACAATTTGGAATGTTTGTAGTAAAAATACAAAAATCCGATTATTAATGGTTATTTGTGTCTTTTCTTTTCTTTTTTGTACTTTATCTTACAGATTGATAATCGTTGCTACGAATGTTTACGATAAAAATATTAATTCCTTTAAAAAAAAGCATCAATTTAGAAAAGAAATAGTTGATCGAAACGGTAATTTATTAGCAGTGAACCTACCTTCTGCCTCCTTATTTGCTAATCCACAAATAGTACTTGATCCTGAAACTTCCGTAAAAAAGCTAGCAGAAATTCTACCTGATATTAATAAAGCTAAATTACTTGCAGAACTTAAGTCAAATAAAAGCTTTATATGGGTAAAAAGGGATGTACTACCTAGTCAGCAAGAAAAGATAACTAGCCTTGGGTTACTTGGTTTTGAATTTGAAGAAGAGCAGAAACGAATTTATACCTTTTCTAATTTATTGTCGCATGTTATCGGTTATGTAGGTAGAGACTCGGTAGGGCTGAGTGGCTTAGAGCTCGCTTATGATAAGTATTTAACTAATTCTGATTATGAATTAAACGAACCAAAGAATCGGAAAGAACCGCTTCAATTATCTATTGATATCAGATTACAAAGTATTTTAAGTGAGGAGATTGATAAAACTTTAAAGCAATTTAAGGCCATAGGAGCAGTGGGTATTATTGCTGATCCAAATAATGGCGAGATTTTAGCATTAGTAAATAAGCCTGATTTCGATCCGCATTATCCGAGTTTAGCCAAACCAGAAGAGCTGTTTAATATAGCAAGTCTCGGGATTTACGAAATGGGTTCGGTGTTTAAGGCATTAACTATGGCAGTCGGCTTTGATACCGGTGCAATAAATATGAATGATGCTTATGATATAAGTTATATGAAAGTAGGAGGATTCCAGCTTAAGGATTATACGCCAAGGCAAGGATGGCATAGTGTACCTGAGATTTTTCTATATTCTTCAAATATTGGCACAAGTCAAATTATGCTTGAAATCGGTAAAAGCAATTTTAAAAAATACCTAAAGAAATTAGGCCTATTAGATCAGTTGCAAATAGAATTACCTGAACGAGGTACTCCGTTATTTCCTTCCGAGAAAAGATGGAATGAGTTAACGAGTGTTACTATGTCGTATGGCTACGGCATTTCAATTAGCCCTTTGCATTTTGTTAGAGCAATGTTACCGGTTGTTAACGGCGGTACTTTATATGATCTTACTTTATTAAAAAGAAAGGATGAAAAAGTAATAGGTACAAAAGTTTTTAGTGAAAATACCTCTACCCAAATGAAGAAATTATTTAGAGCGGTAGTAAAAGAAGGTAACGGTAAAAGAGCAGAGGTCAAAGGCTATCTTATCGGCGGTAAGACCGGTACGGCAGAAAAACTTTCACAAGGGGCAGGGGGAAAAAAGAAATATCTCAAAAATAGTAGAGCGTCATCGTTTTTAGGTATGCTGCCTGCATCTAACCCGCAATATATTATTTTTATTAGATTTGATGAGCCGAAACCGACTAAAGAAAGCTTTGGCTTTGCAACCGCAAGTTGGACGGCTGCCCCTACTGCCGGTAGAGTATTTGAACGTATGATATCTTTATATGGTTTAGAACCGATAGAACAAAGTGAGGAAGAAAGTTAAAATATTACCTAATAATTATAGATTTTGTCATTGCGAGCAGGCATTGTTGCGTAGATCGGTAAAACCTACTTGATGTCATCCCCGCCTATGCGGGAATGACATAAAACGATCTGTGCAACAAAAAGCCTAAATTTTCTGGTAATGACGCATTTATAAGCTAAAAAGGAGGTTTTTATGTCAAAAAATAAAAATATAACAGATAAACCTAGTATACCTATCCCACGGCTTAAGTTTTTGGATCTTACGACAACAATAAATAATATTATATCAAAACAACTATTTATATCCACAAGTTCCGAGGCACAAGCAGAATTAGAGCTTAGCGATAATGCTAAAAGACCTAACCCTAGTTGTTGTGAGTTATTGTAGAATCCATATTCATTTTTTAAAACTGTACAAAATAGAAAATTAATTTATATTTTGTATATGGTTGATATGGTCGTTGGGTGGTTGCAATTTTT
The DNA here is from genome assembly GCF_000283995.1 of Rickettsia philipii str. 364D. NCBI lineage: Bacteria > Pseudomonadati > Pseudomonadota > Alphaproteobacteria > Rickettsiales > Rickettsiaceae > Rickettsia > Rickettsia philipii. Next base: position 827,958 of record NC_016930.1, on the reverse strand, counting down.
CTATTGTCACCCCGTGGTTTGACCACGGGGTTCAGTAAAAATGACCACACAAAATGTTGTTTATATAGATCCCGCGATCAAGTCGTGGGATGACAACCTAATTGCCGATCAAGTCACGGTATGACACAGTACAAAACTATATAACAAAAAACTATTTATGTTAAAGATAAAACAGGAAATATATAAAAATAGCTTACAAATAATATTAAAATTGCTGTTTGCTTTGCTATGTTTTTTTATAATATTATTTCCGTTAGTGAGTTATAAAATAAATATTCAAAGCAGAATCTTTCCGGCGATAGAAATTATATTTATTTATTATTTTATGTCGTTATATTCCTTAAATATTTTTGGCATATTTTTTCTCGGTCTATTTATAGATCAAATAAGTGGTATGCCTATCGGTACAAATTCGCTAGTTTTTTTATCGGCATATACGATTTATAAATTATCTTCACAATATTTTGTAGCTAAAAACTATTTAATAAATTTCATTATTTTTTGCGTTTATTCTTTATTTATATTGAATTTTAAATATTTACTAATAACAATCAAGAAGCTAGAAGCAGACGGATATTTAATAATTTTCTTTCAATTTTTAACAACTATATTTTCTTATAATATAATTCGTCTTATACTTGACTCTCCTATGAATTACTTTAAAAAGTATGCTAAATAAGAAAATACTACATGGTGAGTTAATTTCACGAAGAGCCTTTATAATCGGATTAGGTAAACTCGGATTTTTATCGTTGCTTGGAATAAGAATGTTTTATTTACAGCTTATTAAAAGCGAAGAATATAAGACTTTATCGGATAAGAATCGTATTAATTTCGTTGTACTTCCACCGACTAGAGGAAGAATTTACGATTTAGACGGCAATATTTTAGCTACTAATAAACCATGTTATCAGCTAGTAATAGATAGAAGCATTAATAATAATTATAGGGATGAATTAGAAATAATTAGTAATATTCTAAATTTATCTCCGGAAAAATATAATTATATTAAGCAAAAAATTAAAAAATCTAGTCGCCACACTCCTTTAATAATATTTGATCAGCTTGATTGGCAGCAAGTATCAATGATTGAAGAACAAAAGCATAAACTCGCTTCAATATTTATTGATATAGGTTATTTAAGGTTTTATCCTTTTTCAAGCGTTACTTCTCATTTAATCGGTTATCTTGGTCAAATAAATGAGCACGAGAAGCAGGAATTAAATATACATAGTTTAAGCGATTTTAATATCGGTAAATCCGGTATTGAAAAATATTACGATAACAAACTAAGAGGAGCATTTGGTTATAAAAAAGTTGAAGTAAACGCTTACGGTAAGCAGGTAAGAGAAATAGCAGGAACCCCTACTAAATCGGGTGAAGATATGCATTTAAATATCGATGTGTTTCTTCAGAAAAATATCCAGCAATATTTAAATCCTAAAGGTTCTTCGGCAATAGTTATGGATACTAAAACCGGAAATGTACTAATTTGTGCTTCCACTCCGGGTTTTGAATCAAATCATTTCAGTAAATTATCGGAAAATTATTGGCAAAGTTTAACTAGTGATCCTTATAAGCCTTTAATTAATAAGGTAATACAAAATTCTTATCCTCCAGGCTCGGTTTTTAAAATAATTACCGTACTTGCAGCCCTTGAAGTAGGCATTAATCCTAATAAAACCGTTTTTTGCGACGGTAGCTCTGCTCTTGGTACTAATAGCTTTAGATGTTGGAATCATAGCGGACACGGAACGTTAGATATGATGTCTGCTTTAAAGCATTCTTGTAATATTTATATGTATGAATTAGCAAGAATAGTAGGTCCGGATAAAATTCTTGAAGTTGCAAGAGAATTTGGCCTCGGTTCAAAAACCGGTATTGATTTAGCTCCTGAAAGTAGCGGGTTTGTACCGTCAAAAGAGTGGAAAAAGAAAAAATTAAAGCGTCCTTGGTCAATAGGAGATAGTTTTAATTTAGCAATCGGACAGGGGTTTCTAGGGGTAACGCCGATGCAGCTTGCAAGGTTTATTACAGCTATTGCAAGTAGCGGTAAACTGTATACGCCTAGAATATTAAAAAATGATCCGGAATTTTATAATGTCAATATTAAGCCCGAAAATATCACAATAATCCAAGAAAGTTTGTATAATACCGTTAATGTTGCGGGAGGTACGGCGTATTATAATAGAATTTTAGGCAAAAATAGGCAGCTCGCTGGTAAAACCGGTACTTCGCAGGTGCAAGGCAAACTAAATGCTAAAGATGATTTAAGCCGTAAATCTATTGCTTGGGAGAGGCGTAATCATGCCTTGTTCTTAGGCTTCGCTCCTTATCACGATCCTAGTTATTCCGTTACCGTCTTTATTGATCATGGTGGAGGCGGTAGTAAAGCCGCTGCCCCTGTAGCTCGTAAAATTATGTCGGACGTGTTGGATAAGTATTTATAGCTTTTTTTAGTTTGTAGTTTGTGCTATTATGTGTCGTAATGTGTTATTAATTAACGATAGGTCACAAGATGGCAAGACTGAATTTAACTATTCCGGACGAACTAAATAATAGTTTAGCATAGTCAGCAAAAAACTTAGACAGATCAAAAGGGTATATATAGTACGTAAAGCAATTGAATATTATCTACAGGAAATACAAGAAGATTCAGAAGATGCAAAATTGCTTTGCAAAGAATTAATGCCCCTGATTTTAAAACTTACACTACTGACGAAGTGAGGGAATGGTTAAAAAAGAAAAATGTTTAAAGTTATATGAGAAAATAAGGCACGTGCAGAATTAGCTGAATTGTGTGGTATCCAGAAAACCACTTAAAATACTAATAATATTAGTATTTTTAATTAGACCCCGTGATCAAGGAACTAGGTGACAATGGCAAAACTGATCCACACGTATAATGCTAGCTTTATATAATTATATCTTAACTCATATCAAAAAATACTTTATTTTAGTTAGTAGTTTGTGTTATTAATAACTAGGCTTTGCATGCGGAAAATTGAATTAATCTATTTTTTGTTGTAAATCATAAGATTTTTTTGAAATAGGAATAACTATTATTGCAAAAATCTTATTAATTTTCTTTTACAAAACCTAGGAATTATTATAGAGGTATATATATGTCTAAGAAAAAGCAGGATGATCAAATAATAAAAGAATTAGAAGAAAGACTAGCAAAACTTAAAGGCACTCCTCCATCACTTGAAGAATTAGAAGAAAGGTTTGCAAAGCTCCAAGATAGACCTTATATCCCCACAAAAAAATCCGGTAATGAAGTAGACGATCTAATTGAGCAGTTGCAATCTGAGCTTAAACTAGAACAAAAAAGTAAAAGCCTTAATGATCAAAAAGACCAAGCAATACGTGATAGACTAGATAAATTAAGAGAAGACAGTCCTATAACACAAAAAAAGACACCTATAGATCTTTCTTTTAATGATACTAAATCAATAATTACCGATACTATAGATGCTCAGGCAGATATAGCTAGTTCATATGCTAATCGCTCTACCGAGTTAGAGGAGAAAAAAGCATTACTCCATTTAGCTCATAATCTAACTGAAGCTAGAGATATTATTAGGGATATACCCCCTATATCTAAAGAATATGCGCCTAAACTATTAGATGTTATTGCTAGTGGGTTAGGTAAAATTTATGAAGGAATAAAGAAAATAGCTTCGCCTGCAGTTAATATTATAAAAGAAATAGGTAGTAGTCTTGTTAATGCGATTAAATCACTTCCTCACAAATCTTCCAAGCAACAAATAAAATTAAAGAAGTTATATAGAACATATGTTGATTTGAAAGGAATAAATCCAAAGATAAAAGAACAGTTTCTTAAAAAACATTATGAGCGAATTGATCAGCTACAAACTCCTAAGGAAATATTTGTAGAAACTGCCAAAATTACTCAATCTATAAGGATAGCCGGAAAACAAAAGATAAATACTCTTAAACAACAACAAATTATTAATAGAATGAAGCAGAAAAGTCCTACTGCTTTTATAAATAATAATTCATTTACACCGTCTAATACTCCTACTAATAAAGCAAAGTCTTCCAAGAGCAACCAAAGGTAAATGCTATGTTATTCCTGTGAAAGCAGGCATCTAGAAAAATAACCCTTAATATTGGATAAAATTATACCTTTAACAAAATAAGCATATAAAAAATTTTTTATATGTTTTACTGGATTCCCGCTTTCGTGGGAATGACATAAAGAGCATTTACTGATCCACGCAACAATGCCACGCGGGGATGACATACTGAATGTTCGTATAAGGACCAAGGTATTTAAAGATTATTCTACTCCTTTCATTCCGCTTGTCTTAGCTTTATCAAACGAAGTATCTTTAATTGCTGCTTCGGTAAAATCGGCATTTGTTAGGTCGGAGTTATTAAAGCCCGCCTGATCAATTTTAGCTGATTTAAATATACTATCTGTTAATATTGAGTTTGAAAAATCTGTTTTAGTAAGTATTGCTGCAGAAAAATTAGCCTCTTTTAAAATAGAATTTTTTATTACCGTATTTGTTAGGTTAGTATTTTTAAAGATACTATTTGAAAAATCTACTCTATCAAATATTAAGTTGCTCAAGTCAAAATTTGTTAAATTCATATTTGCTAAGTGAGTTATTTTTTGCAAATCTTTTACCGAATTTATTACTATATTATTTGGTAGAATTTTGCTCGAATTATCACTATTTAAAATAATATTATTAGAAACATTAGTATTAATAAAACCGGAATACGCTTGGTAGTTAATATTATTTATTTGCGAATTAGAAAGGACGGAGTTAATAACCGCAGTATTTGTTAGAGTGGAATTTATTAGAGCTACTTGGTTTAAATTGCCTAAAGTAATTTTAACATCTGAAAAATTTACGTTTTGTATTAAAGATTTAGAAAAATTTATATTATTAAATTGTCCGTTAGTTATATTTGAGTTTATTATTTCACTGCTGTTTAAGTCAGTATTAATCACTATAAATTGTTTAAAATCATTATTGCTAAAAATATTATTAGTATAGCTAATATTATCTAAAGTAATATTTGAGCCTTTAGTTTTATTAATCCTTACAAAATTAGCATTACTATTTTTTATTGATAAATTATTAAATTTATTATCGTTTAGACTCATATTATTTAATATCGCATTATTGATTTTAAAATGCTTTAAAACTGAACTACTAATTGTACTATTTTGTAAATCACATTTAGTAAGGCTAATATTTTGTAGTGTTGAATCTTGAAAGGAAGCGTATGAAAAGCAAGAGTTATTACTTTGTACGTTATTAAAATTTACTTCATTAAAAATACTTTGTGTGAAGTTAGAATCCTTAATTATTACTGCTGTTAATGTAGTTTGACTTAGGTTGCTAGATTCAAAATAATTATTAGTAAAATTGGTATTATTTATTATACTTTTTTCTAAATCCGTACCGTAAAATATTGAATTTGTTATATTAGTATTTTTAAAGCTATTATTCTGTAGGGTAGCTTTTTGAAAATTAACACCGTCGATAGTATTATTGCTCCATAATACATTACTAAATTTAGAATTTTCAAAGTTGACATTTATTATAGTAGTTTTATTAAAAGCAGTATCGCTAAAATTTGATTGAACAAAATTTGTATTTTGTAATGTTATATTGTGAAAAATTGAACCTTGAAAGTCAGAATTATATCCGGAAATATTTTTTATTACCGAATCTGCAAAATTACTTTCTTGAATTATAGCATTTGTAAGTATTGCTTTTTCTAAATTGCTACCTGTAAAATCAGCACGTAATATTTCGCAGGAAGTCAAATCTATTCCTGATAAATCTTCATTGATTAGCTGTACTCCTATTAATTTTACTCCTTTTAAATTTGAACCGAACTTCTCTTTAAGGTTCACTTTAAGGTTTTTAGAATTTTGCGATATTATATAATTCCGAATTACCGTGCTTTGGCTATCCGTAAGTAATCCGTTCGCATCACGAGTAGATTCGGAGCAGCTGCTTAATAACAAATAAATCGTAATTATTGATATGACTTTAAGCATTTGCTTCCTCATATTCTTCGTCATTTATTCTATTGGTAGGAGGTATATGTAAGCTTAATAATTTTAATTTACGATGCAAAGCCGATCTTTCCATACCGACAAATGCGGATGTTTTTGAAATATTATTATTAAAACGACTCATTTGTGCCGATAGATATTGACGCTCAAAAACTTCTCTAGCTTCTCTAAGCGGCATAGATAACATATCAAAGCTATCTTCAAGTTTTGTAAGATTAGCACTATTTGCTAATATTTCAGAAGGTATCATATAAGGTTTTATAATTTCATTATTACCTGTAGTTAACGGATTCATAATTAAAGTCCATTCAACAACGTTACGTAATTGTCTAATATTGCCCGGCCATTCATAGGATTGAAGAGCAGCGATAGTTTCATCGGCAAAGCTACGTTCTTTTAAACCTGAAAATTTTGAGAGTTGCTTAACAAAATACTTAACGAGTAGCGGTATATCTTCTTTTCTTTCATATAATGAAGGTACTTTTAGAGAGGATACATTAAGGCGATAATATAGAGCTTCTAGGAATTTGCCGTTATTAACTTCATCTTGGATATTTTTAGAAGTACCGGTGATAATTTTTATATCAATTTTAATATTTTTTCCGCAAGGTTTTGTAATAGTTTGATCTTTAAGGAATTTTAATAATTTTACTTGGATAGGAATAGGAATATTACTGACCTCATCTATATATAAAGTACCGTTATTGGCAAATTCTAAGATAGTAGGGCGTTTATTATTGGCCTGCTTTTCCGATTCGCCGAATAATTCTTGATTGATTTTTTCCGTAGTCATACAGGTAGGGCTAAAAATAATGAACGGATTATTAACCCTTTTAGATTGTTTATGAATTAATCTTGCTGCAAGTGCTTTACCGCTACCGACTTGACCGTGAATCATTATACGACTGCTAGAGGTAGCTGCCTTTGCTATTGCCATTTTATATTTTAAAGTTACCGAACATTCGCCTACTAATTCAGTTTTATCTATAACCTTTGATTTTAAATCTATATTTTCGCGTTTTAACTTTGTTACTTCACAAGCTCTTGTAAGTAAAATAACTAATTTATCATTATTAAACGGTTTTTCTATATAATCGTAAGCACCCATTTTTATAGCATTTACTGCTGTTTCTATAGTACCGTGACCGCTAATAATTATTACCGGCATTAAAGGATAGCGTTTTTTGATTATCTCTAAAATCCCAAGTCCGTCAATTTCGCTTCCTTGAAGCCAAATATCAAGTATAACTGCAGAGACCGGTTTTTCGGAAAGTATTTTAAGGGCTTGAGTACTATTAGCGGCAACCTTAGGGTTAAAACCTTCATCTTTCAAATTTGCAGCAATGAGATTTCGTATACTCTCTTCATCGTCTACTATTAAAACATCTAGTTGTGACATTACAATTTACCTTAAAAATATTAATACTAGGTTCTTGCGTACGATTTCTAAAAAGATTTAATATTTTACGATATTTTTTAGCGAAAATTAATAAGATTTTGAAAGAATTAGTTATTCATATTTCAAAAAAAATCTTATAATTTGCAGCAAAAAATAGTCAAAATTAAATCTTTTTAGAAATCGTACGCAAGAACCTAAATGTATACGTTAATGCCGAATGTAAAAGAAAGCAACATTTTTTTATAACATTTTTGTCACAATAGCTATTTATAATGTAAAGGTTGGCTCAGATTACATAATATTAAAATTATTTAAGGAATTTTAATTAATTTTATTTGCAGTTTGTAGTGTTATAAATGATTATATATAATGAGAGGGGTAGGATATCCAAGTCGTCATTGCGAGCGACCGTAGGGAGCGTGGCAATCTCATGAAATAATAACAAACTCCTGAGATTGCTTCGTCAATTACTTCGTAATTTCCTCGCAATGACGATGACGATTGTGTATCCAACAGTAAAACCGATTTTAAAAATTATGCTTAACATCTTTTTAATTATTATTTCATTATTTATTTGCTTAATAACCTACCTATTTATCAGCAAAACGGATATTTTGACAAATTTGTTGATTTTAAATAGCTTCACGACTTTAGCGAGTTTATTGATTTGTTGTTTAGGTTTATACTCAGGCAATAGTTCATATTTGGATATAGCAATTATTTATTTTCTTCTAAGCTTTATAGCAACAAACGGATATTTAAAATATTTCATAAATGAATCGAATGAAAACAAAACAGATTGATAGACATCTTGCCAAATTCGCTTATAGAGAGGAATTTGTAGGAGACACGAAACGCAGCACCGCAGCGTACACAAGCTTACGTGAGGATGCGAGTATCGGATCGACGCACAAATTACCTCTAGAAGTAGAAGAGTTTGGGAAGATGTCTAATACGGTAATTTTAGGATGCGGTCTTAGCGGCATGTTAACGGCGCTTTCTTTTGCACAAAAGGGTATAAAAACTACTATATTCGAGAGTAAATCGGTAAAAAGCCCAGAGTTTTTTAAAGATATAAGAACTACTGCTTTAACGCCGCATTCTAAAAATTTCTTATTCTCTATTGATATATGGGAAGAGCTTGAGAAGTTTGTAGCAGAAATGCAAGACATATATGTAGTAGATAATAAGGCTTCAGAGATATTAGACTTACGAAATGACGCTGACGCTGTACTTGGATATGTGGTTAAGAATAGCGACTTTAAAAAAATGCTATTGTCAAAAATAACTAATAATCCGTTGATAACATTAATTGATAATAATCAATATCAAGAGGTTATAAGCCATAATGACTACTCGATTATAAAATTTGATGATAACCAAATTAAGTGTAATTTATTAATTATATGTGACGGAGCAAATTCCAAAGTGAGGTCTCATTACTTTGCTAATGAAATTGAGAAACCTTATCAAACTGCTCTTACATTTAATATTAAGCATGAAAAGCCGCATGAAAATTGTGCTATGGAGCATTTCCTGCCGCTTGGTCCTTTTGCTTTGCTGCCTTTAAAAGATCAATATGCTTCATCCGTAATATGGTCAACTTCTTCTGATCAGGCTGCTTTAATTGTTAATTTGCCTGTAGAAGAAGTTAGATTTTTAACTCAAAGAAATGCCGGTAATTCCCTAGGTAAAATTACTATTGATAGTGAGATTAGTAGCTTTCCACTAAAAGCCCGTATAGCAAATAGATATTTTCATAACCGTATAGTGCTTATTGCCGACACTGCCCACACAGTACATCCGCTAGCCGGACAAGGGCTTAATCAGGGCATAAAGGATATAGAGATTTTGAGTATGATAGTTAGTAATAATGGCACATTACAAGAATATCAAAAGCTAAGGCAAGAGGATAATTGTATTATGTATAAGCTGACTGATGAGTTAAATAATATTTTTTCAAATTATTCCAAAAATTTAAGATGTTTAAGACAAATAGGATTTAAGGTGATCAATAATTTTAAACCTGTAAAAAACTTGATTACTAGCTATGCGATGGGGAAGAGGTGAGTGTTCTTTTGTAGCATTTCTAGCTAGTTCTGATGTCATTCCCGCGAAAGTGGCATCCAGTAATCAAGAATCGATAAAAGCATTGTTTTACTGTTTAAAAGATGGATTCCCGCTTTCACGGGAATGACATAGAATGTGAAATAACATAGAACATAATTTTATAAGATATGCATGAGTAAAGAAAATTTAAGCAGTAAATCATCTATTAATACTCCTAAAGAAGGAATAAAAAATGCAGCAGAAGATAATCAGCTTAAATCTTCAATAAATACTCCTGAAAGAGTAGAGCTTTTAGAAGCAGCACAAACAAAAGCTTCTGAGCCTTCACAGGAGAACGGCAATCGTAAAATAAGCCAGCAGGCAAAAGAACGCTGCAAGAGGATACAGCACTTTACGGTGCTAGAGTTGCTCGTGCCGGAATCGCTGCAAGTGGAGTAGCAATCGAAGTGGTACAGGAGGGCAGTAAAGTTATCGCTAGTCCTACTCATATTAGTAGAAGGAGTAATTAACGTTGGAGAAAAAGTAGCAAAAGCTTATGATCCGGTTGATACACTTCAGCAAGGTGCAAAAATTAAAGAAAAAGGTCCCCCAAGTCCCGGTTTAGCCGATAAGGCATTAAATAAAATCATGACACTACCCGGTGGTGAAACTGCAGCAAATGTTCTAGAGAAAACATATAAAACATTAGGTAGTAAAGCAGTAAGACGTGCGGCTAGAATTGGTGGCGTTGCAGTATCGTTAGTCCTTAATCCCACTCCCGTTGGGGTTGGGCTTGCTGCACTTTCTTTATCAACCGTTGCTTACAATGTTGGAAAAGAAACTTTAGCAGTAAAAGAAGATAAGCGTTTAGATAGAAAGAAAAAACTTTAGAAAATATTAAAGCTAATTATGTGAAGCAAGCAGAGTTAGTAGTTACTACTCGAATAGATAAAGCAAAAGATAGCCCTGAACTTAAAAATGTCTTGGATACTTAATGAGCTAAAATTTACCAAGAAAAAGTTGAATCTGAAAAATTAAATACAACTAGAACTAAAGAGATTTTAAAAGCAATACGAGATACTACCTTAGAGACGGTATCTTTAGTAGCACAAGCAAGCTCTGTAGGCGGTATTATAGGCGGTTTGGTAGCAGGTGCTACTGGAGGAGGAGCGGAGTCCTAATGTAATAGGTGAAGGAGATGCTAATTTAGTGCGTATGGAGCGAAAAAAAGATAAAATAAATCAAATAAATAGTTTAAAACATCAATAGGAAATTATGAAGATAAGAAAGACTTGCTTGAAAAAGAAAGGCAAGCAAAAATAGATACCAAAGCATTAGAAGAATTTTTAACTATACCCCCTAAAATTGATCAATTAAGTGAAGGGCAGCTAAGAGAGCATTTTAATGTAACTAGAGCAAAGGTTGCAGCGAGACCTGAATTTGCTCCTCCTGCTGAAAAAACTAATTTTGAAAAAGTTAAATCGGCAGTAAAAGTAGGAGTCGGTTATTTTGTTAAATCGCAATTTGGTGATTTAAAAGAAATATACGGTAAAAAAGAAGAAATATTTCAATCTTTTATAACTCCAAATGTTAGCAATAAAGTAAAACCTGAGCAAAATAAAGCTCATGAGCAAGCCAACATATGCAAGAGAATTTGTCACGTGGCAAGGGGGTTCGTTATGGTGCTAGCGCACCATCATCACAATCAACACCGAATGCTTCTAAACACCATGAATCTTCAAGAGGATTTTAATTGTTAATAAAGACTTATAATTATCTTATAGATTATATCTTGCCGCAGAGATGTTTTTAAGCGGTGCGGAAATACTAGGGGGAGCGGTGAATTTTGTAGCGATTGTTGGAAGAAGCTAGAGTTTATAGCAAGACTCTATTGTAGTATATGTGGACAAAGATTTAGTATAAAAATCTTAGATAACTGCATTTGTGGAAATTGTTATAGCAACAAACCTAATTATGAGTTTGCTCGCAGCTTATTTAAGTGTAATGAGCATAGCAAAAAAATAGTTCATCAGTTTAAATATCAAGATAAGACGATATTTGCTAAGACCTTTGCTAAGCTTTTATATAATAGATATAGCAGCGAGGATATAAAAGATATTGATTTAATCATACCTGTACCTACGAATGTATAATCCTGCTCGTATTTTAGCTATGGAAATTGCAAAAGTTACCGATAAAATGTTAAAAGCTGAGATTTTAACTAAAGCAAAATGGACTAAGTCTCAGACTTTTCTCTCACGAAAACAACACAAAAATAATATAAAGGGTAGTATCAAATTTAACACAAAGTATAATATTGTAAGTAAAAAAATCTTATTAGTCGATGATGTCGTTACCACTGCTGTTACTATAAATGAATGTGCTAAAATTTTACGACAAGCCGGGGGTGGCGTCGGTAAAAGTCTTAAGTGTTGCTATGACATAACGTTATTGCAAGGGGACATGGTTGTGTGTATCGAAAAACACACTCGATGTTATCCTTTGGCTTGAACATGGGATCCAAAAAATAATAAAAATTTTTAGTATTTTTAACTGGACCTCATGGTCAAGGCACGGGGTAACACAGAAGGTAACTTATGCAAAATGAAATAAAAAAAGTTTGTGTTATCAGTGCGGGAGTAATGGGTTCAGGGATTACAGCGTTAATTGCTAATTCCTCTTATAAAGTAGTGCTGCTTGATATTATCGCTAAAGATTCCGATGATCCTAATAAAATAGTTAACACCGCTAAAGACAATTTGCATAAACAAAAACCTCCACCTCCACCTTTATCTTTTCCTGATAAAGCAAATTTCATTACCATCGGTAATTTAGAATATGATTTAGATTTAATTAAAGAATGTGATTTAGTGATTGAAGTTATTGGTGAGAAGTTAGAAATCAAACACCAATTATATAATAAAATTATTCCTTATCTTAAAGAAGATGCAATTATTGCTTCTAATATCTCTACATTACCGCTTGAAAGACTCAAAGAGAATTTACCAGATAATATTAAATCTAGGTTCGTTATTACGCATTTCTTCAATCCGCCAAGATAATATGGAACTGCTTGAGTTAATTATAGACCCTATGATAAAGGCTGAAGTAATAGAAAGAGTATCAGAGTTCTTAACGAAAACGCTTGGTAAAATTATAGTAACATGTAATGATACGCCTGGTTTTATTGCTAATAGAGTAGGGTATTTTTTACTTGAATTAGTAGCCCGTAAAGCGATAAGTCAGAATCTTGATGTTGCTACTATAGATAAAATATTTACTACATTTTTGGGGCTGCCGAGTACCGGAATTTTCGGTTTATATGATCTAATCGGGTATGACGTAATGAAGTTCATTTCAAGTTCATTACTTGCCTCTCTTCCTGCAAATGATGCTTATCATAAAACAATATGTAAAGACCCCTGTCTTGATAAGATGATAGAGAAGCAGTTAATTGGACGTAAAAGTGACGGTGGATTTTATCGTTTATCGGTATCAAATGGCAAAAAGATTAAAGAAGTTATCAATATAAACGACTTATCATATAGTCCTGTTCAAAAAGTAGATATTTTAATCTTGATGCGCTTCTTGTAAGTGATTCGGTTTACGGTAAATTTTTTACTGAAATTATCACGGAATTTTATGTTTATTTAGTAGGTCTAGTTTCGTCGGTTACGGATAATATTTATGATATCGATGCTGCTATGAAGCTTGGTTACAGCTGGAAATATGGTCCATTTGAATTATTGACTATAGCGGCTAAAAACGGTTGGAATTCGGTAATTAAAAATGCCGATTTAATGCATATCCCACTTCCGCAATATTTAGCCAATAAAGAATATCAAAAAATCGATAAACAAAAATTTAATTCTCACAAAGATCTTTTACAAGAAAGTCAGATAGTATTAGAGAATAGCTCGGCAAAATTAATACTTTATCAAGATGTTTTGATTTTTGTTATTACTATAAAAATGAATTGTTTAAATCATGAGGTGTTTTATTTACTACAAGAAGCAGCAAGTAAAGCCGAAAATGACAGTAAAAATCTTTGTATTTATCCGCAAGGAAATAATTTGTCTGCCGGTGCTGATTTAAAACTTCTTCTGTCTTATATTGAAGGAATTTTCACGATCTAGAGAATTTACTAAAGCTGGGACAGTGAACCATGCTCCACTTAAAATATTCCTCTGTACATGTTATTAGCTTGTGGTCTTGGTGTGGCACTTGGAGGTGGATATGAGCTGTTATTGCACTCAAGCTTTATTATAGGAAATCAAGAACTTAACGCAGGGCTTGTAGAACTTGGTGTTGGTTTAATACCCGGGTGGGGCGGTGTTACCGAAATGTTTGCTGGAAGTAATGGTAATAAAACTGCACTAATTAGAAATATCAGCAATATTATAGAGCAGAATAAAACAAGTTCAGCCGGATTACTTGAAAGCAGATTATGATGTAGAGAATATGCACGTAAATATGAACAAGTATTATATTTTAGAGGAAGCTTTAAAAATTAAACCTACCTAAAAAGATATTACCGATTCCGCATAAAATTACTTTGCCTAAAATAAATTTAGCAACAGCAATAGATACATCAAAATATAACGATCTACAAAATAAGGTGCTTAGCAAATTTCAAGATATTATTGATACACATAATGAAACAAATGAAGAAGAGCTACTTGCCTATGAGTAGGAAATATTGTTAGAACTTGTAAAAGATCCAAAAACTATAGAGAAGCTGAAAGTAATTGTGGGATAAACTCCTACTATGTCATTTCTGCGAAAGCAGGAATCCAGAAAAAGTAGTCTTAATATTGACAAAATAAACCTAAAAAAACAAGTTTTTTGTAGGTTTTACTGGATTCCCGCTTTCGCAGAAATGACATAAAAACCGTGCGGGTAATGCTACTCCACAATAATATTGCCTATAACACCACGATAGTAAGTTTGAGGGTCGTACATAGCTTCACTGTAAATAGCAGGAGTAGAGAATATGCCCTTATTAACTGCTTTGATTTTATACTGATACGTCATTTTTGATCAGAAATAGTACCGAAAATCATAACTCTATCATCACGATTATTTATATGTATCGGTTTCCATATAATTATTTCCTGCTTGCGTTCTAATATATTTATGTGGTTGTTATCCGGTAAAAGCTCGAAGCCTGCCGGTAATAAATCAAGTAGAACCATATTGCTCAAGGTTTTATTACTACCTGAACGCATGGTGATTTCCACCGTAATATTATCACCTAATTTTACTTTGCTAACCTCTTTATTATTTTCATCGAGATATTTTTTTGTTATTTCTATGCCTTTAAATATCTCTTTATGTTCTGTTAATTGCTTATCATAGCCTGAAGTTAAAAGCTGATAGAAAAAGCCGTTACTTGAGGATGTTAAGTCGATATTCTTATTTTCTACCGACAGCTCAGCAATCATCACTTTATTGCCTGTTAAAGTAACTTCTTTATCTGTAGAGGTTACTTTAATAGTAGCCTCATCTACATGATGTATTTTATCGGCATAGGCAAGAATTGCCATAATAGCATAGCTTGCGGATAGGCTATTATAGTTATCTTTAGCAAAAAGAGCGATATCCTGTACAATGTTTGGGTCAAAGTCTTTTAACCGTTCTGGAAAATGCATAGAAATTAAGTATAAATACTGACTATATTTTATTAGAGGATTGTAATACTGATAGTCTGTTTTGATATAGGTTTATTTAGAGTAAATCTGTCTAATAATTTCTCCGCTTCTTCATTCATTTGCAGCATTTTATAGCTAGCTGCTCAATAAACGCTAGTCAAATCATCTTGCCATGTATTTTTATGGTACTCGTCTAAATATTTTAAAATATTTGCAATATAGCTTGTAGTAATAACGCTGTTTTGTGTCAGGATATAAACCGCATATGCCTTTTCTCTTGCTTTATCTAAGGAGTTTATTGATCTGTTAGCCATATTCTCTAAATAGTAAATACCTTGATTAAATGTATCACTTGGAACGGCTAAATATCTAGTTGCTCCCTCGCTTAAGAAATGCATAGCATAAACGGAAATAAATGGATCGGAATCGTTATTAAAATTGTTCCAATATCTAAATCCACCGTCATAATTTTGACGTTCTGATAAAGTTTGGAATATTTTTGATAATGATTCATCCATTTTTTTACGATCAGTTTTAAGAATCTGAACTAGCTCTTGTGCATTATATAATAAAATATTGGCAAAATTTTGGCTTATTAATTGTTCAGTGCAACCATAGGGATAATTATCTAGGAAATCTTTAAAGCCAGAAATAATAGCTAGCGGTGATTTAGAAGCGGAAATTTGTAGTTTAGCAAATTCAGGATATACATCCCGTAAGATTTTTAAATTCGCCTTGTTGTCTGTAATAAAGCCTGTATTAACTGTTGTAACGCGCGGACTAGCAGGGCGAACGCTCGTAGTACTAGTTAATTCGGAGCTATGTACTACTGCCATAGATATTATATCCGGCTTTAGGTGATTTATAGAAGCCACAACCTTTAAATCTGCCGAACCGAGTTGATCAGTCGCTTTTAATTTAACATTAATAGTAGCTTCCTTATTTTCGTCTATCGGGATCTCTTTAGGATAATCTAATATTTTAAGTCCTTCACTTGTTTCAATATTTAGAAAAACCTGAGCATTTCCTGAATCTTTTATGTTATTAAAGATTGTTACCGGTACTGTAAATTCATCATTTGGAGCTACAAATCAAGGTAAATTTGGATTGATAATAAGATCAGATTGGACTAATAAAGCAGCTTTTTGGCAGTGCCTATAGAGTCAAGGCTTGAGGGCTACCCCTATAACTCTTAAAGTGCCGTTAAAATAGCTTGGTATATCAAATGTGACTTCTCTCTCATCAAGAGTTGCTTCTAAAATTCCTGACCAAAATGCTACGGGAGGTTGGCTTTTTCTTTTAAACGGATTAAGGTTTCTAGCGACATTTATACAACCGTCTCCGGCAGGAGCCGCCATATAAGCTTTCATTAATAAAGGACGCTACGGTAATATTAAATCCATGATTTGTGATGTTCGGACTTCCAAGGCTTTATCGTTAATAAAGTAATTAAGCGGGTCGGGAGTCTGATAACCAGCAAATGATAATATCCCTGCATCAACAGCAAATATTATTATTTTACCGGGATTTGTAGTACGGTAACGAATTGCTAGCTTTTCTCCCGATTTGATTTTTGCAGGAAGTGTTAATCCAATATCTTGTTTATGTTTATAAATGCCCGCAGTAAACGGTACTACTGCATAGCTAAACGGTGATATAAAGATTTCCGTAGCTTCTATGTCTCTTATAAATTGTACATTTACATATCCTTTACCCTCAAAGCCGTCAGGAATTTTTATTTCTTGAATGCTAT
Organism: Rickettsia philipii str. 364D; assembly: GCF_000283995.1. NCBI lineage: Bacteria > Pseudomonadati > Pseudomonadota > Alphaproteobacteria > Rickettsiales > Rickettsiaceae > Rickettsia > Rickettsia philipii. The sequence continues at coordinate 811,036 of NC_016930.1, read as the reverse complement.
TATTTGCATCAGCTTTAAACCATTCAAAATTATGTACTTTATCGGTCTCGATAGTAATTAACCCATAACCTGTATAAGGAGTTATAATATTTAAAAGAATAGTATCGCCGGCTTTATAATCATCTTTATCAAGTTTAACTTTTAAATTTGCTTTGTCTGTTAAATTAGCCGTAACATTTCCTTCACCTATTACCGAAAATTCAGCTTAGGCAAAGATTGTATCTTCTTTATCGGTTAAGTAAATAACGTAATCGCCTGCTTCTTTAGTAGGCACTTTATAAATATAACTTTCGTTTGTCGTGATATTAATTTTGTCAGAAGATATATTAGTCTCAATAGGTACTGAACTGTAAGAATAATTACCGTTACTATCTGCTACTAAGTTATTTACATAATTAATCTTTTTTAAGTTAAGAGTTAAATTAGGTGCAGCTACTTTTTCTGCTTTATTTGATATGGCTATGAATTCTATTGCCGCGCTTGTTTTTGTCTTAATATATTTTAGATCGCTATTGTTCTAAATCCTATAATATAAGGCAGAGGTGACACTATAAGCGATTTGCTTGCGTTTACGCTTCTTCCTGAATCAGGCTCAAATCCTTCTGCTGAAAATGTTAGATTAAAAGTAGCGTTATAATATTTCTCAAGGTTAAGGTCAAAGTTTGCCGTACCTTTAGAGTCGGTAGTAATATCTCCTAAACGTTCGTAAAAAAACTCTTTATTTCCTTTGCTACTATAAAATTTATATTCTTTAAATCTAGGTACGAAAAACTCGGTAGGTCTAATATCAATAAAGCCGCTGACTTTTCTATTTTCTGCAGGAGTGCCGTAAAGATTTATGAGATTAACGGTTGCTTTAAGATCTTTTGGATTCGTCCATAGCTCATCTTGTGAGTTATTGAAGTTTATGTTTATTTTCATGCAGTCAGGCTGAAAATCACCAACCCTGACAGACACGCTATTAAGATAGTTATTGCTGCCTTTATCTCCTACTAAATATAAGCTTATATTGTATAAGCCGGTTAAGGCATCATCAAGCGTTGAGAATAAATATTCGCCGAATCCTTCTGCATCTAGAACTATTTTACTTTTATCTATTACTTTTCCTCTAGGGTTAGTGACTTGTATTTCTAAAGGTAAGCCGTCAAATTTTCCTTGCCAGTCGGTTTGTTTGAGCATAATGCCTATGTGACCTTGCTCGCTTGGTCTATAGATGCCACGATCGGAAAATAAATAAGCTTTTAACCATTGATCAGAACTAACGGCTCCTGCTACATCAAACCGCGAATAATTAACTTGTCTATCAATTCTACTATACGGCATAAATGAAAAATCATCCTTAGTAGTTAATATATAAGCCACGGGAGTTTTTTCTTTTGAAAAATCATTTATATTTGATAAAACGGCATGTCCTTTACTATCGGTTTTGCTGCTTACTAACACCTCACCGTTAAGTCCTATAATATCTGCTTTTACGCCTCCAGCCGGTTTACCGTTATTGATATAAGAAACAAAGATATGATGCATCCCGGTTTGATCGGTTTTTACTATACAACCAAGATCGGTAAAAAATTAATCTTTTATCTTGAGATATAATGTTATTATTGTCTTTAGCATAAACTTTTGCTAGAAATAACCCCTTGGAATAGCTGCCTGCTTCTTCTACATTAAAATATTTACTGAAATCTAAATCGGTATAATGAGGTAAATTTAAATTTTGAGAGTTCACTATTACTTCCTCTTGAAATACCTCGGAAATATTATACGCATTAAAGGTATATTCATTTATAAAAGTTGGGTTTTGGAAAATATTATATCTATTTGTTTGGCTGATTAAATGATTAACTTCTTGCTGATTACTCTTATCGATTTCTAAATATAATTTATCTATGCCAAGTGAATATACGGGCAGCTTTCTTTCGCCAGCTAATGAAAGAATAGAACCGTCGTACATTAGCTTAACTTCTTTAGGGTTACCCGGTATTTGTACGATTTGAAAATAATCTGAGCCGAGTGTTAAATTATCCGATGTTTTAACACCTTGATTTACTTTAACAAGCAAAGCTCTTGAGGCAAACGTATCTACTTTAAAACTATGCATAGTAGTAATGCTTGGGACGGAAGATAAAAGCTCAAAATTTATTTTTTCACTCGATTTAAGAATATCATCGGTTATTTCTTTCGGATTTTGCCATTTATAGTTTTTTTTGCCTGCAACTCCTAAGAAAGCCGGCTTATCCTGCGGAAAAATAACTCTAAATGTTTTTTTATTTCCTCACCCGACACCGGTGTATTTGTGGTAATTATAATTATCTGTTCCGGTTTTAGTTTATCATCTTTAACAATTGTAGCAGTACTATTAGTGATTTTTAAATATGAGGATAGACTTGGAATTAATACATTTTCTTTATAAGAATATCTTATGTTATTTGGCGTCTTATTATTTTGATCTTTTACATTGCTTCCGTATTATTGGTATTGAATTTGATAGAAAACGGTAATTTTTCTTTAGTTGAAGATTTTATAAACTCTATTTTCCTCTAGAGTGTTAGGAGCGATAGGATAGTTAAAAGCTATTTTAGTTTGAACGCATTTTTTGGAAATATCGATATTATCCTGTAGATAATTCATTTCTTTAATAATAGGAAGTAGTGGTAAAGTCGTGAAACTTATATTATTACTTTTTAAACCGACAAAATTAGGGAATATATAATCTTCGATAGTAATCCTTATAAGTTTGATGAGCTACAAAATTGCTTTCTGGAGTAAAATTTATGTTATACCACCAGCCAAATCACCATTCTCCTTTAATATCAGATGAAATAGATATGTAATCATTTATTTTTTTTCCGTTAAGCCCTAGCTCTCTTTGTGGCTTTGTACACCATTCTTTAATTCTAGAGTCGCAAAGGTCAATATTTAACGCATTTTGTCCTGCTAACAGATTTTCGTTAGTTAATTTAAAATATAAAGGTATTTTTTCGTTAAAGCTTGCAGCAATTAGTTGTAAATTTATTACACATACGAAAATAGTAAATACAAATTTGCGGAAAATATTTTTCATATCTATAGCTTATTATTTATGATCACTTCAATTATATATAAATAAAATTAAGTAAAGTAATGAATAAGGATATTTTTTTCAATATTCAGCAAAAATTTTTTTGTTATTTGGACAAGAAGAGTGTTATGAGATTATCATAATATTCGGATTTACTATATTAGGAGGCAACTATTTGCACAAGCTATTTGTGTATTACTTTTCACTACAATTTTAAATATATTGTTAAAATATATATTTGAAATAACTTTGAATCCTGCTCTAAATATTAAAGGTTTTGCTTTCCCTAGCGGTCATATGAGCAGCGGCGTAGTATTTTACGGTTGGTTGTTTGCAAATATTATATATTCCTTATTAAGAATAATAATAGTAGTGACTTTAACCGGTATGGGATTTGCGCTGATTTATAAGGGCTATCATTATCCGGTTGATATTATTGCATCTATAACAATTGGAATAATGGTTATTGCTGTTATATATAGTGTAACCAAAGAAGAGATTATTCAAAAATACCCTTATATGTTTGGAGCGTTTTTATGGCTATTAACCGTACAGATGGTAGCTTATCTTAAAATTATTGACGTGCATTGTCTTGCTTGGGTATGGACGGTATTTTGGGGATTACTCGGTTTTACTATTTCTGGAGGACTGTTTTATCAATATTTTGATTTTCCTCAATCAAAATTAAATCGTTTTATTAATTTAGCTATCATTGTTGCTTCAGTAGCTTTGATTGCATATATTAATTATCTATTCAAACAATATTTGGGATATAAGTTTTATTTAACTTGGTTCTTAATAGGTTTTAGTTTTCCACTATCGGTGAGGTTATGCCATATTCATATAAGATCAACGCATTAGTATATGAAGTGAGTTAAGTTGCACTTCGTTTCCTTATTTATCGTATAAAGCGAAATTTCCTATTGACTTTTATATAAAACAGTATAAGTTTCTTTACAATTTAATTTTTTATAAAGACATTATGCTCGGCTATGAGAAAGAACAAAGCAGCTTAAATCGTAATCAAAAAGAAGCAATAGGTTTATTATCTGTTGGTACATTTCTTGAATATTTTGACCTTATGCTTTATGTACATATGGTAGTAGTATTCAATGAATTGTTTTTGCCAAAGGCTTATCCAAAAGTAGTTTTTATTTATTCTGTATCTGCTTTTTGTTCAACATATTTATTAAGACCTTTTGGAGCTTTTTAATATTTGGTTGGATAGGAGACGCTATAGGACGTAAAACAACAATTATTACTACCACCTTTTTCAATGTCTATATCTTGTTTAGCATAGATGATGTGAAGAAAGATGAGTCTCCCAAAAGACAACAAATTGACCTCAGTCGAAATGATTTATTGTTGCAGAAAATTAAGAATAATGATCCTGAAATTGTTCGTGTAGAACTACCTTATGAAGAAGATAGTAGTTTTTTGTCAATTGTAATTAAAACTTTAGAGAAAAATACTGTAGTAAAAGAAATTGATTTATATGGCAGCAACCTTAGTAACGATGATATAAAAAATCTAAGTAAAATTGTAAAGTTAAATCAAATATCACATTTAAACCTGAATTCTACTTCTTTAGATAGTGAAAAAATAAACATTCTTATTGATGCTTTAGCCGATAATACCTCTCTTGAATATTTATCTTTAAATTCTATTGCGCTGAAAATAGAATATTTAAGAATATTAATAGATGCTATTAAAAACCACCCTAATTTAAGTTCTTTAGCATTAGGTAGTAGTGAAGTAGGAAATAAAGGAGCAGCAATTATTAGTGAGTTGTTTCATTCAAAACTACCGTTAAAATCCTTAGATATAGGACAAATGAATATTACTGCCGAAGGGATAGACGTTATCGCAAATAATATTAGCAGTGCAAAATTAATGTCGTTAAATTTAGGGTATAATAACCTTAGAAACGAGGGAGTCATAAAATTACTGCATGCTTTAATGGTTAATCAATATATTAAAGAATTAATATTAAATGAAACAAGAATCTCCGAAAAAAGTGCAGAAGTAATTGAAAATTTTTTAACCTCACATCTATTGATACTTTAGATTTAAAACAAATAACTTAGGAGATGAAAATATATAGCATCTGCTTTAAAATTAAATCCATGGTTAAAAACTCTAAATCTTAATAACAAGAATTTAACCCATAATAATATAAAAGAACTTACTACTGCATTAACCGAAAATAAAGCGTTAGAAACTTTACTCATAAGCAATAATATTGAAATAGGAGATCTAGGTTTTGAAGCAATAGCGAACATGCTACAAAAAAACAATTCTCTAAAAAAATTAGCGCTTATGAACATTAAATTAGGAGATCTAAGAGATAATAACATAACCAATTTGGGTGCGGAAAGCTTAAAAAGCATTCCAGGTAACATGACGATTTTAGTAGACGGTAATGATATTGATAATTCAATATTTGAGAAAAGCGTTGAGGCTTTAGGAGAAAAGAATTAAAATTATAAAATAATATTTATATGGCAAATCTAACAAATGCACAGAAAGAAAGGTTAACAGTAGAGTGTGTTAAATATGTAGATAGCCAGACAGTAGAGGAATCATAAGAGATAAAAAATCGAGAGAGGCTTTATTAAAAAGTATTATATTAAACGAATCTATATCTGCCTTAAAAATCCTTACTGAACACTATAAGAAAATACACAAAAATAATAGTGAAGCCCTGGATGAAAGTTTTGAAAAATTAGCAGTTCTAGCGGTTTTAGCAAGTAAAACAGAAAAGATGATTCCAAAACAACTTGTTCCTTATATGGTATTTCATGTTGGATTTGCTGACGAGAATCCTACCCACGGGCTATTCAATGACAACAACAACTCAAATCTGCAGAATTTTGCATATGCTTTCCGTACTCGACTTAACTCAAAGATTATAAAAGAAAATGATACTCCTTTACAAAATAGACGCTTTGATGCCTTAGGTAGGTTAATTCAATATAATAGCCAATGTAGTGCCGTATGTTTTGACGGCAAACAAATTTTAGTAGCGTTCAACGAATTACATAATTCTAGTGTGAACACAAATAAAGTTGAACAAATTGAGACACATACCACAAAAGTTTTTAAATATTTACAAGATTATGCTACTTACACAGCTTTACCTACAGAAGAGCAAAAAAATTTTCTACAACAACAAAATCTATCTACTCAACGAAAAGCGCTACTTCTAGATGTTGCACAATATTATTATAAAAATAATAGTGACCATAAGGATATATTACCACGTATTTTGCAAGAGCTAGAAAAATATCCGAATAATAATCAAGAGGTTCAACAAAAAGTCTGTAATGTAACCAGTGTAAGTCCAAAAGTAGTGAAGGCAGTAGCTAGAGCTAGCAGAGATTTGATGAAATGAGAAGATGCATTAAACCCTGATACTATTGATGCAAGTAAAAAATTTGTCCATTCAATTATTGAAGCTATAAAACAACCATATAAAATTGTATTAGATGGTCCACTTAGCGATAAAGCTCATGCTGAAATGAGAATAATACAGTATATAAAAGCACAACTTCCAGATCGTGATAATCAATTAAGTGCAGAAATATAATACATAGGATTGTCTAAATTTTGTTGTATTAGTTGTGATTTAATTATAAATAAAGCAACGAAAAATGTAGATTTGCATTTTACTGATAAGAGTAAACAAAAACACTTAATACCGCTTAATATTACTACTAGCGGAGGAAATGGAGTAGGATATGAATGGGATTTAATAGATGTTATAAGAAAAAATCCTGACTGGTTAGAGGATTTGCTAGGTAAAACAGCATATGAAAAATATAACGCTTTATCAGAACAGGAGAAGAAAATAGCAATTAACGGTATAGTAAGATATATAGGCAAAGGGGAATTAAAGATTAAGGACACCCTGCTTAAAATAAACCCGGAGAAAGAACAGAGCAAAGATAAAGAACATGAACCTTTGAAAAAACAGAGACAAAAGCAATTGACTGCTGACACTTCTTCTATTGAAGCTGAAGCAAAAAATGAACCTAGGCAAAAGATAATTGCTGCTAAGTACAACGGAAAGCTTTAAACGATCAGTCAAAAAGCAATATCTCAACTGGGAGATAACTCTATATAGAAGAAAAATCTTTATTTCGCGAGAATAAATGTGTTTCTTTCTTGCTTAAATCTCACTTGGTAAAGCTAAATCCACCTCGCTCAAAATATAGTCCGTTCCAGCTTACGGCATTTAACTAAGCCTTTAAGTTCTTTATCCTTTACATAGGTAATTGTGTTTAAGAAGTCAAGATAAGAGCTAACTTTTTGGCTTTTCCTTGTTTTACAAGTCTTTTATAAAAAGGTTTAACTGCCGAATTATATCTTACAGACGTAACAGTGGCCATATATAATGCTGCCCGCATCGTTTTTCTACCACCTTTAGTTTTTGCTAACCTAACACTTAAACCTGAAAAGCTTGATTTTATGATGCGTCCACCGTTTGATTCATTCATAAAAGTGAAAGAAATTGAAGAATGGCGCACCCGAGAGGAGTCGAACCCCTAACCTTATGATCCGTAGTCATATACTCTATCCAATTGAGCTACGGGTGCCTAAGTTTTAAGTACTTATTTCTTGTTGCTAACATACGAAGAAGCATATATAAAAGCATAGTATTTGTCAAGAAACATAAAGTGTTCTTATGTTTCTCTGAATAATAAAATATAAAAAATTACAATTAATAATTGCATTATCATATTATATATTGTATATAGAGCTTCATAAATTGATATGAGAAAAAAATGAATAAAATTAATCATAATTTACTTACTTTGGATTAATATGACTGCACAAGCAGACAATATATCAGAAAGTGCTAAAAAAAATTTAGCAGTAATTAACTCTTGAAATGTTGAGGAAAAGTGGTAGAAAGGTAATGTAATAAATTGTAAGTTGGGAGCAACTTTATTAGAAGAAACAGAAAAATATAATTCTCCTAAGTTAAAGCGTTTGACTCATTGTAGTTGTTTTGCGTATGCTGCTAGTGCAGCCTTGGGGTTTCCAAATCAGTCTCTACCATCCTGAAAGCGATAAAATTTTTATACCTTACTTTATCAAATAAGAAAGCTGAGTGGCTTGAAACAGATCTAATAAAGAACGGATGGCATTTTGTTAAAGCAGGAAATCGTGATGATAGTTTTATTCAAGCACAAAAATTTGCTAATCAAGGATATTTTGTTCTATCCGTATATAACAATGCTAATCCAAAAAGAGCAGGGCATATTGCCGTTGTAGTACCAAGTAGTAAGGATATAGAGAAAATAAAAAATGAAGGACCGGACACGGCTCAAGCCGGTAATATTAATTTTTCCTGTAGCTCTTTGAAAAAGGGTTTTAGGAATAAAAAAGATGCATTTAAAAACAACGAAATAAAATTTTATTATTATAAAATATAACAGATATCAGTAAGGTAACCGGACAGTTTTTATTCTATGTCATTCCCGTGGGGCATTGCCTGTATGGATCGATTTCCTGTTGTCATACCGTGGCTTGACCACGGGATCCATAAATATGATAAAAAAAATACTAGTATGTTTAACTGGACCCAGCAGGTACAGGCTACGGGGTGACAATGGTGGAATCGATCTACGCAGGCAATGTCCTCCTGCAGCAGCGGGCATCCCCAGTGTTTTAAGTTATTTTTTTGGATACCGTGGTCAAACCACGGTATGACACAGTGGATTTTACTGATTCATGCAACAATGTCTTGCAGGAATGACGCCGATTTATGCAACAACGTCCCTGGTTTGCAGGAATGACATAATCAGCTTTTTTAGTTATTGGCTATTTTAGAGATTTATGCAACAGCATCTACCCATGAAATTTCTATGCTACCGACTAGATCCACTTTAGGAGTTTCGCTGTAGCTTGGTAAGTTATCATACACAAGATGAGCTAAGCCGGCTATTCCGTTTACTATCCCTGCTGTATTTTCATAAGCAAATTTTGCTGCTTCTATTCCTGTATAAGTCGTATTTTTTAATAACTCAAATGTGTTCTCCGGTGAATATGCAAGAGCTGTTCCAACACAAATCCCCATAGCAACTGTAGGATGAGCATAAAATCTCCATGCAGCCGTTGATATTGCTGCTTTTACAAATATTCGCATGATAATCTAATATATCAAGTATTGACAAAGTACTTACATTCTTTATAACATTGAAAATGTTTGTATTATGAGTATCAAACTAGATTCTTACGAACAAGATATTGAAGATAATTTTGAAAAGCAGCAAAAAATTGATGATAGAAGTGCAATAGTTTTGCTTCAAAAATTTGCAAAAGCACATCTTAGTAAAAAAAGATCTGTTACTATTAGGATTGCAGAACATGACATAGAAGCAATAAAAATTAAAGCTTCTAAGCATGGTTTGCCTTATCAGACCTATCTTAATATGCTAATTCATTCAGACACTACTAAACTCTAAATATATGACCAAGTATAGAGATAATCATGCAAAGAACGTTAAGTTATTGAATGAGCGTGGTGGTATAGGCTTTGAAGAAATAATACAGTCGATTGCTGACGGTAATTTATTAGATATTAAATTACATCATAATCAAGAGCAATATAAAGGTCAAAAAATGTTCAAATGATTGCGCAAGTATATGCAGTACTTTATATAAAAGGTGATAAAGATGCTATTTTCCTGAACACTTTATTTCCTAGCAGAAAAGCAAAAAAGGAATTTTTAAAAGATAAGAAATAATATATGCGTTTTATAGAAGAATTTATAAATAAAGGATATTTCCATCAATGTACCGATTTGGATCGGTTAACTGCTATAACGAAAGAAACAAAAATAGCTGCGTATATAGGCTTTGACTGTACTGCTACATCACTCCACATCGGTAGTTTAATGCAGATAATGATTCTGCGATTGCTTCAGCAGCACGGGCATAAGCCTATTGTAATTATCGGCGGCGGTACGAGTAAAATCGGTGATCCTACTTGGAAAGACGAAGTGCGCAAAATTTTAAGCAAAGAAGATATAGCTAAAAATGCCGAAGGTATTAAAAAATCTTTGTCGCAGTTTATCAAATTCGGTGACGGTAAAAGTGATGCTATTATGCTGGATAACGCAGAGTGGTTAGATTCGTTCAATTATCTAGATTTTCTACGGGATTTTGGTAGCTATTTCTCGGTAAACCGTATGCTGACTATGGATTCGGTAAAACTAAGGCTTGAGCGTGAGCAGCATTTAAGCTTCTTAGAATTTAACTATATGTTATTGCAGGCCTATGATTTTTACTATTTAAGCAAGCATTACAATTGCAGCTTGCAGCTTGGCGGTAGTGATCAGTGGGGCAATATCGTAATGGGAGCCGATTTAATTCGTAAAATAAGCGGCAAAGAAGTATTCGGTATGACGACACCGCTACTTACGACTAGCTCCGGTGCTAAGATGGGCAAGACTGCTGCGGGAGCGGTATGGCTTAATGAAGATTTGCTAAGCCCGTATGATTATTACCAATATTGGCGTAACTGCGAAGATGCCGACATAGTTAGATTTGCCAAATTATATAGCGAGTTCACTCAAGAAGAGCTTAATAGGTTTGAGAGTTTAGCGGCAGAAGATATTAATGCAGCTAAAAAACAGCTTGCTTATGAGCTAACTAAACTTTGTCACTCGGAGCAGGCAGCAAAATCAGCTCTAGAAACTGCAGTAAAGATATTTGAAGAAGGACAAATCGATGAGAATTTACCTACCGTTGTTTTAGAGCAGGAAGTATTACAAGCAGGTATTAGTGCATATGAATTATTTCATGAAGCAGGGCTTGCTACTTCTAAATCGGAAGCACGCAAGCTTATAAGAGGGAATGGTGCTAAGATAAATGATAGATTAGTCGCAGATGAAAATATGATAATTAACACTCATTTCTTACTCGATAAAAAAGTTATAAAGCTCTCTGCCGGTAAGAAAAGACATATATTGGTTAGGGTTTGAATATTTTTCTAGAGTACCATGTTCCCTTCAGTTGTAGCATTATTGTATGGCTCAAATATATTATGTCTAATTGAAACTGTAACTTTCAATTAGATAAATTGTATATTTTCTATCTAATGGGCCCTTATAACATAAGTTAAATTCAAATTTAAACAGTAATGACTAAAATAAGGCTTGATGAATATTTGCTGCAAAAAGGTTTTGTAACAGATATTACCATAGCACGAAGTTTGATTATCCAAGGTAAAGTACATAATAAGCATGAGCAGTTAATTAAGCCTGGGATACAGGTTAATATAAATGACACCGACATTAAGGTAAAGCTACCGCAGCATAATTATGTTTCAAGAGGGGCATTAAAATTAATTGCCGCTTTGGATTATTTTAAAATTGATCCCGAAAATTTAGTTTGTATTGATATCGGTAGTAGCACCGGCGGTTTTACAGAAGTGTTACTTGAGCGTAAAGCAAAATTAATTTTTGCCGTAGATGTCGGTTATGGCGGACTTCATCCTAAATTACGCGATAATCCACACATTAAGGTGCTTGAGAAGACTAATGCACGATATTTAACCGATAAACAAATAATAACGAAGCCTGATTTAATTGTTTGCGATGCCAGCTTTATTAGTTTAACTACTATATTACCGACTGCACTAAATTTAGTTAAAGAAGATTGCATGCTTATTGCTTTAATAAAACCGCAGTTTGAGGTCGAAAAGCATGAAGTAGAGCAGGGAGGAGTTATTAAAAATCCTCTCTTACATCAAAAAGTATGCGATAAAATCAAAGATTGGCTTGAGAAAGAGCATAATTTTAAAATATTCGGTATAATAGCAAGTCCAATACTAGGAGCTAAGGGGAATCAAGAGTTTTTAATATGCGGAAAAAGAAAAACGCTTATTTTTCTATAGTTTATCCTTAATTTGAATTGTTTTAGTAATCATTGCATCTTCTAATGTATAATTATTCAATGTTTTTATAAATGCTTCACTTGCTTCTTTAATAAAATGTTTAAATTGGCATGAATTTGTAATTCTGCAGCTATTAGTATTTTTATTGAAACATTCTACTATATCCATATTAGGTTCTAATTTTTCTATTATATCTCCCAACTTCATGGAAGAAGGGCTAAATGCTAGCTTAATTCCTCCTCCTTTTCCTTTACTACTATTAATATATCCTAATTGTGCTAATCTATGAATCACTTTTATCAAATGATTAAGGGAAATATTATGGTACTCTGATATCTCTTTTACACTACAAATTCTTTCCGGTGTTGAAGCAAGATATATAAGGCTACGTAATCCGTAGTCGGTAAAACTTGTTAACTGCAAAAATTTTATTTATTTTTACCTTAAAAAAACGTCTATATAAGTCTAGTTACTATAATATGTATTTTAAATGCATATTTGTAGTAAAGGTTATATTATTCAAAAAGGAGTAATTATGTCTAGAACAACTATAGTGAGAGAAATAAGAAAAACTGCTGCGCTATTTAAGAATTTTGATATTACTAAATCTTTAAATTTTTATGGAAATTTAGCAACTAAATATGAAGCAGTGGTAAATGAATTTTTTAATAGTAAGGGTTTTAATACTGAAAAACCTGAGAAAGGAATACAGCCAAATGCAATGAAAAATTTTTTAAATCTTACCGGCAGTAGTATTCTAAAGGTTTTAAGTGCATATAGCGAAACAGATGAAGTAGATCTTTTAGAAGTGATCCAATCCAAGCATTAGAGAATGATCATAAATGTAAAAGAGGGCGGTATCAAAAATTGTTGATACATGTAGGGCGTAATATTCCTTCAGAGTGATATCAACCTGTTGCTGAAGAGCTTATATCAAATGTAGATGAGGGTAACAAGCTGTGGTAACGTAAATATAGTAGGAAAGCATTTTGTAAGTGCTGAAAAGAAGCAATATGATGAATTAAAAGCAAAGTATAATATAGCGAGTTTGAAAGTCATAAAATAAAAATCGAAATAGAAAGTGCTGAACAAAAAGTAATACCGCACAAACATAGGCAAATTATTACTTTTAAAGTAGGAGAAAGATACAGTGAATTTACAGTTATAAAAACCGGTCATGATGAAGAAGGTCATTGTTATGAATACTTAATAAAGAAAAATCCTAATGGAACTGTAACAAATTATCTATTTGATTCTGAAAATCATCTGGTAAAAGTACACCCTTCATATATTGAATCGGATATAGAAAACAATAAAGATCTCGTTCTTATCAGCGGCGGGTCGGGAGCAAGCCATTCTATTTCTAGAATTAATAGTATAACAAATGAAGAAAATGTTAAGCTTTCCGCCGTTATGCACATTATTCACTCTACTAGAAATAAAAACAGTGATACATTTCAATTAGATGCAGTTGTAAAAAAATTAACTGATATGGCCGCAATATGCTATACTGAAATTCACTATAAATTTTATACTCAAGATAGTTATAATAATATTAATGAGAACGATAATATACATTATCATACCGGTAGAATAGCTGAAGAATTTTTATTAGGCCTTTTAAAAGGTGAAACTGATGAAATTTGTGGGCCTCATTCTTTTAACGATCATGTGCAGCATATATTAGAAGCGAAAATGGGGGTGATGTGTATACTCAGATTCATGTATAAGCATTTTGTTCATCAGGAGGAGACTATGATTCATCTCTAAGCAGACCAGAGGGATTATCGAGTATTTGCCCCTTTATGAATATGTAGTTTTACAAAAATATAAAGTTAAATATTGCTTATATATTCTAATTAGTGTATTTTGGTTACGGATAAGCATTATAAAAATTATAGATAGGTGGGTTTATCCCACCTTTTTTGTTATAAATATCAAATATGCAAACTATTGAACAACAAATAACAAACGTAATAGAAGAATCCTTGACAGATATGGGGTTTGAGTTAGTTCTTGTGAAGTTTAAAGGTGTTAACCCTAAAGTAGTCGAGATATTGATTGATAGCTTAAACAGCGAAAAAGTATCTGTAGAAGATTGTACTAAAGCAAGTAGGACTATCTCCGCTATTCTAGATGTTGAAGATTTAATAGAAGCTGCATATTCTTTAGAGGTAGCATCAAGCGGTCTTGAACGTCCGTTAGTAAAGTTTGAAAATTATAATAGATTTTTAGCAAGAGAAGTTAAAATCAAACTTAAAGAATTATTGAACGGCAAAACTCGTTATCAGGGTAAAATAATTAAAGCCGAAAATAATAAAATATATTTAAAATGTGAGGAACAAGAAGTACTAATTGATTATGATTTAATTAAAAATGCTAATCTAGTGTTAACTGAAGAAGTATTTAAAAAATTGCTAAAGCAATAAGAGATAATGTATGTCTAATGTAGGTAATGTAGAAATTTTACAAATTATAGATTCTGTAGCTCGTGAGAAAGGAATATCAAAAGAAATTTTGATTTCAACGGTTGAACAAGCGGTACAAGCAGCAGGACGAAAAAAATACGGTAATGAATATAATATTAAAGCTCAGATAAATAGGAAAACCGGTGAGATAAATCTTTTAAGGATCTTAAAAATAGTAGAAGATGTAGAAGATTACTTAACGCAAATCTCACTTGAAGAAGCTTTAATAAAGAATCCGGAAGCTAAAATCGGTGATGAGATATATGAATATTTACCGCCGATTGATCATGCTAGAGTATCGGCTCAAGCTGCAAAACAAGTTATAACGCAACGTGTTATAGAAGCTGAACGTGAAAAACAATATCATGACTTTAAAGATAGAAAAGGCGAAATTATAAATGGGATAGTTAAGAGAATAGAATACGGTGATATCATAGTTGACCTGAGTCGTGCTGAAGCAATAATAAAAAAAGATCAATTAATTAAGGGGGAGAATTTTAAACCTAATGATCGTATAAAAGCATATGTACAGGATGTAAGGCAAGAAACAAAAGGACCGCAGATTTTCTTGTCTAGAGTAGATAACCAGATGCTAGTTAAACTATTTAAGCTAGAAGTACCTGAAATTCTTGAATCTATTATTCAAATAAAATCAGTAGCACGTGATCCCGGTTCAAAAGCAAAAATAGCGGTATTTGCTTCGGATAGTAGTATAGATCCCGTAGGCTCATGCGTAGGTATTAGAGGTAATAGAGTAAAAGCCGTAACAAATGAATTAAACGGAGAGAAAATTGATATAGTATTATGGAGTAATGATCTTGCACAGTTTATAGTTAATGCTCTTGCACCGCTTGCACCTGGGGAAATCACAAAAATTTTGATTGATGAGGATAGGCATAAGGTAGAAGTAGTAGTTTCGCAAGAAAATCAAAGTATTGCAATAGGTAGAAGAGGGCAAAATGTTCGTTTAGCTTCTCAGCTTACAGGGTGGAATATCGATATAATGACTGAAGAGCAAGAATCAAAAAGAAGAAATGAAGAGTTCTTAACTTCTACGGCATTATTTATGGAAGCTTTAGATGTTGAAGAAGTTATAGGTCAGCTTTTATCGGTAACGGGATTTAATTCAGTAGAACAAATTGCTAGTAGTGAGATTAGTACTTTAACAAGAATTGAAGGCTTTGAGGAAGAACTTGCCGTAGAGATTAAAAATCGAGCTATTAATTACGTCGACCTTAAGAATGCAAAGATTATCAAAAAGCTAGAGGATCTAGGAGTTGAGCAAGAATTAATAGATATATTAGAATTATCGCTTGAATTAATATTACAATTTGCCGAATATGGTATAAAGACCATAGAAGATTTAGGAGAGATGAGTGTAAATGAATTTAAAAATTTAGCTCCAAATTCTAATATAACGGACGAAAATATTAAATTGCTGATTAAAACTGCTAGACAGCATGGTGCATTGAAGGATAGTTAGTGGGTTGAATGTAGGGTGTATGTCATTCCTGCGAAAGCAGTCATCCAGAATAAATAGCTTAGTAATTACGGCATCCTTGAAAAATAAACCTATAAAAATAAGTTTTTTTTATAAATTTTAGTGGATTCCCGCTTGCTCGGGAATGACATAAACGAGCCATGCGAGCAACGCCGCTTTTAGCTAGGAATGACATAATCAAGTAGTAGATGGAAAAAACAGAAACACAAAGGTTTTAAATATGACGGATAACCAGGAAATCAAACCCAAAAAGTTGACACTTGGCAATTCAAAATTATCGCTTAATAAGTCTTTTGACTCTCTTACAGGAGCTCAAAGCTTTGTTAATGCTAAATCTAAAACGCTAGTAGAAGTTAGAAAAAGCTCTACCGGTAGTGCTACTACCCTCTCATTAAATAAAGAGAGGAATAGCTTAGATCAAACTGTTATTGATGCTAATAAGGAAGAATTTAACAGACGTTTATCTATTCTTAAAAAAGCTGCTGAGCAATCTCAATTAAATGACCCTTCAAAAATAAGCACTTTAAGCAAACTTGCAAGTATTAACCAGTCTGCTAATTCCAAAATAGAACCGCTAGAAACTGATAAAGAAGTTGAACAAAAACAGCAAAATACCGAAGAAAATAAAGTAGAAGTTAGTGCTAAAATCGTTCAAGATGATAAAGATATACCGTCACAAATACCTAAAAAGAAAGAAGAAACTTTTGTAAAGTCTCCTTTAGTAGGCATGCGAACACGTTACGGTATAGAATCAGAGAAAGAATTAGATAAAACAGCAGATAGTAAAATAATAGCACCAAAAATTAAGCTAGAAGAGCCAAAAAAAATCAAAAAAGCCGATCTTTTCAATATGCTTAGCGACGACGAAAGCGGCAGCTGTAGAACTAGAAGTCTTGCTTCTATAAAAAGAGCTAGAGAAAAAGAAAAGCGTAAATTAGCATCACAAGCACCTGAGAAAGTATATAGAGAAGTGACGATCCCGGAAGTTATCGGAGTCGGCGATCTTGCAAATGCTATGTCTGAAAGAGTGGCTGATGTAATTAAAGAATTAATGAAACTCGGTATTCTTGCAAATGCTAGCCAAACAATAGATGCCGATACGGCAGAACTAGTTGCAACAAATTTAGGGCATACGGTAAAAAGAGTCCAAGAGTCAGATGTTGAAAATGTTTTAATTAGTGATGATAAGGTTGAGGATTTAAGAACGCGTGCTCCGGTTGTGACGGTAATGGGTCATGTCGATCATGGTAAAACCTCATTGCTTGACGCTCTTAAGTCTACAGATATTGCTGCAGGTGAGCTAGGCGGAATTACACAACATATTGGGGCTTATAGAGTAACTCTTGCAGATGGTAGAGCAATTACTTTTATTGATACTCCGGGGCATGAAGCTTTTTCGGAAATGCGGTCAAGAGGTGCTAAAGTAACGGATATAGTTATTATAGTGGTCGCAGCAGATGATGGAATCAAAACGCAAACGGTTGAGGCAATTAATCATGCGAAAGCAGCGGGCGTTCCTATAATTGTAGCTATTAATAAGATTGATAAGCCTGATATTGATATTGAACGTGTAAAGAACGAATTATATGTCCATGAAATTATCGGCGAAGAGGCAGGTGGTGACGTTATGATTATTCCTATCTCGGCACTAAAGAAAATTAACTTAGATAAACTTGAAGAAGCAATTTTATTAATTGCAGAAATGCAGGATTTAAAGGCAAATCCTTTCGGTTCAGCTGCCGGTGTTGTAATCGAGTCAAAAATTGAACAAGGAAGAGGAACGCTAACCACTATATTAGTGCAGCGAGGTACTTTAAGAAACAGTGATATTATAATAGCTGGTACTGCTTACGGTAAAGTTAAAAAGATGACTAATGATAAGGGACTAGAAATAGTAGAAGCAACTCCGTCTGTTCCTGTAGAAATTCAGGGGTTAAATGAAGTGCCTTTTGCCGGCGATAAATTTAACATAGTACAAAATGAGAAACAAGCAAAAGATATAGCCGAATATAGAATGCGTCTTGCTAAAGAAAAAAAAATATCTATTGCACCGCGTTCAAGTTTAGAAGATTTGTTTTTAAAAGCTTCCGGTAATAGTAAAATTAAGGAATTACCTTTAATTATTAAAGGTGATGTTCAAGGGTCGGTTGAAGCTATTTCAGGTAGCTTATTAAAATTACCGAGTGATGAGATAAAGCTTCGTATACTTCATAGTGGCGTAGGTCCGATAACGGAATCCGATGTATCTCTTGCACATGCTTCTTCGGCTATTATTGTCAGCTTTAACGTTAGAGCAGGGGCAAATGCCTTAACTGCCGCAGAAAAAGAAAAAGTCGATATTCGATATTATAGTATAATATATCATTTAATTGATGATATAAAAGCCATTATGAGCGGTATGCTTGATCCGATCGTTAGAGAGCAGTATATCGGAAGCGCAGACATTAGACAAATATTTAATATTACCAAAGTTGGCAAAATCGCCGGTAGCTATGTAACTAAAGGGATTATTAAGAAAGGAGCAGGCGTACGCTTATTACGTGATAATGTAGTCATTCATGAAGGAAAACTCAAAACTTTAAAACGCTTTAAAGATGAAGTTAAAGAAGTTAGAGAAGGATATGAGTGTGGTATAGCATTTGAAAATTACGAAGATATTAGAGAAGGAGACACAGTTGAAGTTTTTGAGCTAATGCAAGAACAAAGACAATTATAATATACTCGTTGAACTTCAAAAATTGCCTACATTATCATACAAGTACTGCGGCGTTGTTGCATGGGTACTACTAAATCGTCATTGCGAGTAGTTGTAGACTGTATGGCAATCTCATGCAATAATAACAAACTCCTGAGATTGCTTCGTCAATTACTTCGTAATTTCCTCGCAATGACGAAAAGTTAGAACCACGCAACAACGTCCTGCTTTCGCAGGCATGACATTTAGTAGAATATCCCTTTTTGATTAATCAATTTTAAGTAAAATATAATAAAAAGTTAATAATTATTAGCCTTTATCTTGACCTCCTCATAATTTCTATTATAATGCAATGTTGATTATTGTAATCAGAAATGAGGAAAAATTATGGCCATAACATCAATTTTTAATAAGTTACAAAATTTAATCCCAAATAATACCTCTCCAAAGTCGGCCTCCTATCTTGCTAACGATGAATTTGAGTTTATAACTTCTCCTACTAAGCAAGAAGAAAATACTGATTTTTTAGCAGCGTTAGATAATTCAATTAAGCAGTATGACGAAAAAAGTGCAAGATGTAATAAAAAAATAGTAGAAGCTCAAGCTAAAGATCCTTTTTTAAATTCTAAAATAATCTTCCAAGAAGCAGTAAAAGGTCAGCCAGATACTCTAGGCATCTCTCAAATCAGATTTACAGATCTTGTAAATAAGCTTGATGGTAGTGAAAAAGTAACTAACACACCTAAAAGTAAAGGTTTTTTCAGTACATTTAGTTCATCATTAAAAACAGTTTATGATTCCGGAGTAAAGAGTTTTAATATTATAAAAAATACATCTAGTATTCTTTCTTCTAAAGTTGCTGAAACTTTTAATTTTGTGAGTAATAAAGTTTTTTCTTATTTAAATAATAACGCTGAAGAAACATTTAATCTCTTAGATCAACTAGAAACTCTTCCTGATAATGAGTTAGTAGAAGCAATTTTAAACACGTCTGAAAATGCATTAGATGAAGTTTTTGAAAAGATAACATATAAAAAATTGGTAGAATTAATTAATAATATTTCCGATGAACAAGCACAAAAATTAGTTCATTATATTTTGCCGGAGCATTTTGAAAAATTAATGCAATTTATTCCATTAGATAAATTAAATACATATATCGATACTACCCTTTCTTTAGAAAAGCTTACCGAGCAGGAACTAAAAAAATTATCAGATGAGGATATTTCTGATGAACAGCTTGAAAATATAATTATTTTAGCAGGAGAAGAAAAGCTTGCAGAAAATTTTGATATTATTCCAAATAAAAATTTAGTAAGAATCATGAGTCATATTTCAAATGATAAGCTAGCACCAATAATTTGGCACGCCTCAGATGAAAGTCTAGTAAGAATCATTGATATTATTAACTCGGATAATCATGATTTATCGAAATCATTAGTTGGGCAAATAATAGCCTTAATACACGACAAGAAGTGTGTAAAACAAGAATCAGGTGCAGTCTCTGATAGTGATTCCGGATTCTTTGATTATGAAGATGAAATAAAAGTATCAGGCAATCAAGTAGAACACTCTAATAGTGATTTTACTATGAAATTATCTTATCATTTTGGAGTCTTTAATTATGAAGATGATGTAGTATACTTATAATAAAGCTCTTATGTCATTTCGTTGATTATAGAAATCCAGTAAATGGATTCCTACTTTTAACTAGGAATGGCATAATTGATTGCGATTTTAGCATCAGGAGGGCGTATGTATAGTGGCTCGATAGAGCTATTTAATTTTACATCGCTCGACAATCTACTAGCAATATATCTACAGGTAACCCAAGCTTTAACTCGTGCAAAACGTGGCAAGGTTATTATATTCGGCAAATGCATAATTTGGTGATATATAAATTCAAGTCCGCTACCGCAACAAACTATATTTTCTTTCTCATTTGTAAGCAGTTTTATAGCATACTCGAAATCTATCAATAACGGCTCTTCTATTTGTCCTGATTTATGAAAAACTTGCATATAAAGCTGTGAGCGATAAGCGTTTAAAAAGACATATATTTTATCATAATCTTTAACTTGAGTTATGGCTCTAAAATAAGCATATTCAAAATTGCTAACCGCTACTGCTTTAATATTCTCCTTGGAAAATAATATACCTTTAGCACTAGCAAGTCCTATTCTAATGCCGGTAAAGCTACCGGGTCCGTTAGTTACAGCTAAATAATCTAAATCATCATATGAACATTTAGCTGATTTCATCACGTCTTCTATCATCGGCATTAGATTTTCTGCTTGCATAGAAGGACGTAATTCTTCTATACATGCAAGGATATTCTCATTTTCGGATATTGCTACCGATGCAGTATTATTGGCTGTGTCAAATGCTAGTATTTTCATAGATTATTATTTGAATAAGTCACTATGTGTACCGGTATGTATATAGATAGTGTACCAGGAAATTTTTGAAAAGCCCTTATGTCATTAAATCTTGATTTTAAAGATTTTTTTTATTATGTTACTTTCTTCTTGAGTAAAGCTTTTAAGAAGCTTTACTCAACTGGATTCTCGCTTTCGCAGGAATGACATGGAATAAAATAGTAGAGGTTTGCAGAATCATATTAAATTAAGGTTTTTATACATTTCTTTATACGCAGAATATTTATTAATATTTAAACCTTTTGCTGATTCTTCTAATATTTTTATTGATTCTGCATTTAATGCTTTTTCCTGTGCTATTTTATGATATATCGCTTCTCTTACAAAATTCATAATAGTATCATTTTGCAGTGTGAACTTTAAGAAAATGATGTAATTCGTTTGGTATATCTATGCTTAGTCTAGTCATATTACATACTTATTTAAGTAATTACTTAAGTAAGTATATCATAAAATAAGAAAAATAAAAGTAAAAATATAGTCTCTAAAAATTATTTAAAGTATATTCAATAAAAGTTTGGCGTGCTTCAACCTGTCTATTATTATGAAATAAATATCTATTAAAAAAATAGTTTGTTAGAGCTAAAGCTTGCCGTTTTTCTTCTAATGTAATCTCACTATTATCTGAAAGTAAAAATCTTGGTAACATCAATAATTTATCTTTATAAGGTTTGCCTACTTCATATGATAATGCTCTAGCTGATTTAGGTGATACATAGATTAAATCAGTTGTAACATGGCTCACGCCGCACTTGGTAAGATCAAGCTTATAACCCGTCTCGGCAAGTAAAGCTAGCTCAAAATTAATATAATCACGAAAACAAAAATGCTTTGATAAATTATCTAAATAGTTAATTAGAAATGAAAAAAATTTAGAATGTTCTTCTCTTTCATGAAATAACTCTTTGATTAAAGATATAACGGAATTAAAAGCATATAATTTAGTTTTATTTGTGATAAAATAACCGGTGTAAGATTTAATGAGTTCACATTTAGCCATGCCAATATGTTCATGTAATCTTGCCTGCCAAAGAAAATCTATAATATTCCCTTCTTGATATATAAATTTACTTTTTTTAGAAAATTCTTTTACAACTCCCGAATATAAACCATGATTTTTAGTAAAAACCGTAATAATAAATGTATTTTCTTTCAAAGGTTTTTTAGCAATTATTACTCCTATATCTTTGATATTCATGGTTTTTTTTATTAAATTTTTGTCATTGCAAGGAAAATTACGGAGTAATTGACGAAGCAATCCAGTTAAAAATGCTAATTTTTAGCATTTTTTTAATTATTTTCTGGATTGTCGTGCTCCTTTCAGTCGCTCGCAATGACGGTTTGATATCCGTACAACAACCCCCTAGCTTCCTCAGAATTCCCTGTATATGATATATTCTTATACCCTAGTTTGATTGCAGTAAATAAAGCGGCGTGATCCTCTCCTACATTTACGGTAAGATCTAAAACTTTTTCTGGAAATTCTTTACTTAGAGTTTTAAACATGTAATCAATTGCTAGCATACCGTAATATTTTACGCTAGAGGCATGATTTGTTAATATCAGCTGTTCTTCTACACTAGATAAAAAATTACGTGCTTCTTCCAAATTTCTTATTTCATAAACTATACTCATTTAATTATCTCTTTTAGGTCCTTTAAATGTGAGACGGAAGATATAAAGTCATACGTTAAATTTTCAAATTTAGAGCAGATAATCTTATTAAATCCAAGTTTTACGGCTTCTTTTATTCTTGTTTCTGCTTTTGCGGTTTTTCTTATTTCACCCGATAAGCTTATTTCGCCGAAAAAGACGCTATGTTCGGGTACAGGGTTGCCGGTTGCAGCAGATATTAAGCTCGCTGTTACTGCTAAATCAGAAGCAGGATCGGCAATTTTAAGTCCCCCCGCAATGCTTAAATATACCTCATAATTAGCAAGATTCAGTCCTATCCTACTACTAAGCACGGCAAGTATCATTGATAACCTATTAGCATCCCAGCCCACCGCAGAGCGTCTAGGAGTTACCATATTTGAGGGTACTATAAGGGCTTGTACTTCCATCAGTAACGGTCTTGAACCTTCGATTCCTGCAAAAATAGACGTACCTATAACGTTCTGTTCTCGCTGCATTAAAAATAGTTCAGACGGATTTGTTACTTCAATAAGCCCGCTGCCGTTCATCTCAAATACTCCTATTTCACCCACACCGCCAAAACGATTTTTATATGAGCGTAAAATACGGAAATGATTATTATGATCTCCCTCAAAATATAGCACGGTATCCACTAAATGTTCAAGTATCTTAGGACCTGCTAGTTGTCCGTCTTTAGTGACGTGACAGCTTAATAAAATAATTATATTGTTTTGCTTAGCATAATTAACAAGCTCATTTGCACATGTACGAATTTGCGAAACAGTGCCTGGAGGCGATGATAATTCTTTTGTGGTAATTGTTTGAATAGAATCAATCACTATTAAATCAATATTATTTTTATTAGCTTCTATACTCGCAATAATATCTTCCAAATTAGTAGCTGCTAAAATATCGGTATTATAGTTAGTTAGGTTTAGCCTTATGGCCCTTAATTTTATTTGGTCTAACGATTCTTCGCCCGTTATATATAAGCAATTCATCTTTGATGCAAAGTTACTTGCTGCTAGCTGTAGTAACAAAGTAGATTTGCCTATACCAGGGTCTCCTCCTATTAATATAGCAGAACCAAGCACTAAACCGCCGCCTAGTACTCTATTGAATTCACCGATAGGGGTAGGGATGCGTAACTGCTCGGTTACATGCCCTGAAAGTTTATCGAAGTCTTGCTTGCTACCGACTTTAACAATTGCTTGATTTGTACTTATTATCTCTTCGACAATACTACCCCATACACCGCAATCAAAGCACTGCCCTGACCATTTAGGACTAATATTTCCACAGTTAGAACATATGTAATGTTTTTTGGTCATGTTTGTTTTTTAATGTCTTGTTACGCGGTTCTATGTCATTCCCACGAAAGCGGGCATCCAGAAAAAATAACCTTAATACAGGTACAAAATTACATACTATTAATAAAATAAAAATATAAAAACAAGTTTTTATATTTTATATGTTTTACTGGATTCCCGCCTGCGCGGGAATGACGGTAAAGCTCAAAACCAACAGCTTACTCTTACCATATAGTTTTTCACGTATAATTTCAATATTTTCATCTAAAATATAATCATCTGTTTTAGCCATCTCAATAACTATAATAGCACCGTCTTTGAGCCAATTATTTTTTATCAGCAGTTTCATTACTTTAGGCACTATATTTTTATGATAAGGGGGGTCTATAAAGACAAGATCAAATGATTTATTAGACATCTTCCCAAACTTCGCTTCTAGAGGTAATTTAGACGTTGATCCGGTACTCGCATCCTCACGTACTAGTGTGTACGCTGCGGTGCTGTGTTCCGTGTCTCCTTGAGATCCCTCTCTATAAGCTGGTTTAAAAAGATGTTTAGTAGCTTTCGTTAGATTTAAAGCATTAATATTAACAAAATTAACATTATTTTCAATGTTTAGAGATTTAGCAAATCCTTCTGCTATTTTTAATGAGGATGTATCAATATCAATTAAGGTAGCAAAGCCTGCTCCTCTTGATAGGCTCTCAAAAGCAAGGCTACCACTACCGGCAAATAAATCGAGAATGTGAGTATTTTCGTTAAATAATTTATTATCGGTAAACTCACCGGAGGTTAATATACTAAATATTGCCTCTTTGAGTTTACCGGTGGAAGGTCGATATTTGATATTTTTAGCGGTAGGTATAATTTGGTTTCTATATTTACCGGATATTATTTTTAACACTTATTTAGTTATATGCTTCTTTTATTGAGCGTGATTTTTTTTCGTCTTTTATTTTTGTGGCAAACCCTTTGCCTTGAGTGTTAGGCTTAAATTTTGCTGCGAATGTATTAGATTTTGCTTGTTGTTTTTCTACAGTTTTATCTTTCTTTTCTTTGATTTCTACTTTTGGCGTTGCTTGGTTTAAATTATTTTGTGCTTGTTTTAAAAGATCTTGTTCTTTAGCTTTATCAATATTATTATTTACATTATTTAAATTTTCTTCCCTTTCTTTAGATTTTTCTGTCTCAGCTTTTTGTCTTGCTTGTTGTTTTGCTGTTACTAATTCATCAATATTTTTAGGAGGTGGTGAGATATATTTATCTATACTACTAGTTAAGTTTTCAAATGACTTCTGAAGATTGCGTAAAGGTTTTTGAGTGAGTTTATAAGTTCCGGTAGCGACTAGTCCTCCGGCCAAAATACCTGCGCCTAGAATGACAGCTTTAGTAGTAAGGGCCGTGCCGGTGACCAATAACACAGGCATTGCTACGAAAGGTGCAGCTGCTACTGCAAGACCGGCTACTACGGCAAGTCCTACTAAAAATTTTTTACTTGCTAAAAAATTTGTTACGCGGCTAATTCCTGATGTAATACTTTTAGCAAGTTTTGTACAAAGCTGTCCTACTCCGGTTTTCAGAAACCAACCGCTTTTCTCTCTTGCATGAATTTTATCTTGTAATTTAGCATGTTCGTTAATATTGACAGATGTTTTTTTACCGTCTTTATCTTGATGATCTAAATTCCCTTTAGCCTCACCTTTAGTATCATGCATCTTTGTAGCATCGTTGATTTTTGCTTTATCAAAATCTGCTCCTTCTTTATTAATTCCAGCGAGATTTGCTGCTTTTAGATTCGCTTGTTTTAGATTTGCTTCTTTAAATATAGCCTCGGCTGCTTCCACTGCTTGCATATCGGCATTTTCCAACACTGCTTTAGTGAAATTGGCTTTAGTAAGATCGGCACGCTGCATAATTGCATTTTTAAAGTTAGCTTCCTTAGCATTAATATTTTTAGCAATAGCATCCGAAATATTTAATCCCTCGGCTTCTGCTTTTTCTAAAGTAGCATTACTTAACTTAGCAAATTGTGCAGTTGCATTAGTAAGTGTAGCGTTTGTAAGATCGGCATATTCAAGATTTGCTTTATCAAGCTGTGCTTTTGTTAAATCAGCGTTCTTAAGTTTAACACGTTGCATTATAGCTTCTCTTAAGTCAGCTTCTTTTAAAGATAGTATATTTTCAAATTCAGCATCGCTAAAATAGGCATTTCTTGCAGTTATGCCTTGCATGTTACATTGCTCTTTAAATTTTGCTTCTAATGCATGTGTTTTATTCATAAAAACATTTTCAAGATTAGTAGAAACGATATTTGCTTGATCTAGAAGTGCATTATTTAAAACTACCCCCTGCATTTGCACTCTTTGCATATCTGCATAGGCAAGCGATATACCGGTCAGATTAGAATTTTTCCATTCTGAATCTTTAATAATGAACTTTTCGGCATCGGCATTAACCATCATAACCGCATTAAATTTGCTATTTGTTACCTCTACTTCAGATAAATCTACTTTAGGCATGTAAGCTCTCGACATATCACTATTTTCAATTTTGCTCTTTTTAAGATCAGCAAAAAGAAATCCTGCGTTACGAGCCGTAACATTTTGAACAACGGCATTTTGTAAATTAGCTCCTTCAAAATTAGTAAAATCTAAATTACAATTTGAGATTTTGACACTCTCTAAGTTGGCTGAAGCAAATAATGTATTCTTCAGGTTAAGATTAGTAAGAGTTTTACCTGATAAATTAATCGCTGAAAGATCAGGAACTATATTTAAATCTTCTGAAAGATTTTTTTGCTTTCTAACAAATTCGGTAAGAGATAATTTTGTATTGGATTGTTTTGCTGCTTCAGCTAAATATAGATCAAATTCGGCAGAAGTTAATTTTATATATTCTTTCGGTATATCTCGTTCTTTGGCAGTCGAGCCTATAATATATGATGGGTCTAGTGTTATTTGTATTTCTTCGTCTTTTAACTGCTCAAAAATACCCTCTAAACCCTTACCGCAGAACATTCTAAGATTATCTAAAGCATATACTTCAGTTTCTAATTTGTTTACTTCATGCTGTAACTTGTTGATTTTTTCTAGTGCGTTTTGTCGGTTTCTAGCAATAGTTTCTGCACTATTCCAAAAAGCATTTAAAAAATTGGTAGCAATCCCAGGATTATCTAAATTTTGCTTTAGAGTTTCTAACTCTTCTTGCTTAGTCTTTAGTTCTTTTGATTTGATGTTCCATAAAGTTTGTTCGTCTTCTCCAGCCAAAATATATTTCTTTGTCTTCGTAGCTTCATCTATAACTATTTCTTTGATATGTTCTTTTTCTAAATCTTTATCTATATATTGATTTAATCTTTCAAGATCTGAAAAAGATAGTTTTATATCTCGTATTTTATCTTTGAGATTGGGGATTTTATAGTTATCATAATCATAATCTTTATAATTAAAATCTGTATAATGAAGATTTGCTCCTCTAAAGTCGGTACCGATAAATGTACAATCATTAAATTGTACATTTGTTAAATCTGAATCACATAATATGGTATTTGTTAAGTCACAATTATTAAATACGGCATCTGTTAGTATTGTACCTTGGAAATTAGCATTGGCTAAATCTGCGTTAATTTCCATATTTTCTAAACTAGTAATGATAATGTTATCATTATCTTCAGCGAAATATTTATTTTTGATAAAATCATTTAGCGAGACACTAGGGTTATCTTTTATATAACCAAGGTAATCGTTTAGGTCTTTTTCTGCACATGTATATATATTAAGATTTGTCATATGTATTCTATATGATTAGTTAAAATGTATTAATAATAACACATTACTAATTATTTTCCAGTATTTTATTATTTATTTCTTTATAATCTCCGGGTTTTAGATTATCTATTGTAAAACTACCATATTGAATCCTAATTAATTTGTTAACTTTTAGTCCACAATACTCGAATATTCTTCTAATTTCACGATTTTTTCCTTCAAATAAAACTACTTCAAACCAACAATTAGTCTTATTTTGCTTAAGTAATTTTATCGAATGAGGGTTATAAAATATCCCGTCAATTTCTAAATTTTTATAATTGCTTTTTAGTAGAACATCAGACTTCCCATACGCCCTAACATGATATACTCGCTTTAACCTACTTGAGGGGAGCTCAAACTGACGAGCTAAATCACCGCTATTAGTTAGTAATAATAAACCTTCGCTATTTAAATCCAGCCTACCTATTGAAATAACACGAGGTAAACCGGTTAGCTGTTCAAACACTGTTTTACGAGATAAAGGATCTTTATGAGTGGTAATTAAACCAACAGGTTTGTAATAAATCCAAAGCCTTGGTTTGTGTATATTATTGATTAATGTGCCTGATACTTCAATTTGATTACTAATATCAACATTTGTAGTCGGTGATAAAATTGTAATGCCGTCTACTTTTACCTGTCCTTCAACTATCAGCTTTTCAGCATCACGCCTAGAACAAACTCCTGCATTACTAATTATTTTAGCTAATCTATGCATTTTTAAATATAGTAATTTTCAATAGACCTCTTCCCAAGCGTAGTCTAGAGATAATTTATACGTCGATTCGGTACTCGCATCTTCACGTATTTCTATATATGCTGTGGTGCTGTGTCCCGTGTCTCCGTTAAATTCCTCTCTATAAGTTGGTTTGGGAAGAGGTCTAATAAGAATATATAAAAATACCCTTAAAAAGCAATATTAATAATTTTACATAAATTATTAATATAATTATACTATACCGCTACATATGTTTTAACAAAATTATACTAATGTTAATGTTACTTATCAAAACTTTTTATTCTTTAAAATTCTTATCGTCTTTTTTTAGCTGATTTTCTTTTTAACAAAAATTAAGTCCTTTGCTTTAATTTAAACTTCATTAAATTATGCAAAAACTTATTGGTTCAATCCTGTTAATTTCAGGTACTTGTATAGGTAGCGGTATGATAGCACTACCCATGGTATTAGCAAAATTAGGTTATAATACCTAGTATAATATTGATGTTTGTAATTTGGTTTATAATGTATTATACTTCTTTAATTAACCTAGAGCTTAATCTTCAAGCGGGTAAAGGCTTAACACTTGGGCATTGGGAAAATATTTTTCAGGACATACTGCTCAAATCATCGGTACTGTAAGCCTTAAGCTTCTTTCATATGCTTTACTTGCAGTATTTATATACGGAGGCTCTTCAATATTACAGAAGTTATTAGCTTTAAATACAAGTATAACTTATATAGGAGCATGGTGTATTATTATTACCTCTAAAAGAAATATCTATATGGGGTATAGTCACTCCGGTAGTTTTTACTTCATTTAGTTTTCAAGTAATCTTCCATACCTTAACTAATTATTGTAACAAAAATGCTAAAGACGGCGTTTTTATTTGGAAGCTTAATTCCTGCAATAGTATATATAATTTGGACTTGTAGTATTCTTATTGTAGTACATCATAATAATCCAACATTTTATCAACAAATGATTACCAGTAATGTAGAAGTCGGAGATTTAAGGAATTAAGTAATATAGCAAAATGGCCGTTCGTACAATTATTAGTTTAGATAATTTCAACTCTTGCTATCGTTAGATCAATACTCGGAGTAGGAGTAGGGCTATGTGATTCCCTTAAAACTATGTTTATGAATTCGATACCGAATGTAGTAATGCGTAATATGACCGCTTCTATCGTTGCTATATTACCAGCTTGTATTGTAGCAGTAGTAGTACCTAATGCTTTTATTATAATTTTAGGATTTGCTGGTATGATTCTCGTAATTATTGCAATTTTATTACCGGTTTATCTGTTATATAAAGCAAAGATAAATAATTTATTATCTTGAATTACAAAAACAATATCTAATTATTATATGTGTAATTGTTGAAATGCTTATAATGGGCTATGAACTTGTTAATATAGTAACTAAATAATAAGGTTATTTATTATTAAATATAATAGTAATATTGAAAGAATTTTGTAAATATAAATATTATGATAATAGGAAATAATATAGCAACAATAAAACATGTAAGAAATAACGGGCAAATATCCGTGGGGAAGAAATATGCAGGAAAACAGATACAAGTTTTAACATCAAGTGACGGTACTATAATAATAAAGCCCGGTAAGTTCATTCCTTATAATGAGATGTGGCTTTATAGGAACAATAATAATGAGGTGTTTGATAAAGCAATAGGATAGACAGAAAAAAATAAAAGATAAACATCATCATTGCGAGGAAGGTACGAAGTAACTAACTAAGCAATCTCAGGAAAAATTCCTGAGATTGCCACGCTCACTAACGTTCGCTCGCAATGACGATTTGGTATCCACGCAATAATGACGTAAAACAATTCTGATTTAATTAGAGTTAAAAGTTCTTGTCTCCAAATTACCAAATTTAGAAAATTGACTATCATAATAAAGCGGAACATTTCCAACTGGTCCGTTACGATGTTTTGCAACAATTATATCGGCAATATTATATACTTTGTTGAGCTTATCTAACCATGCGGCATGTTTAGCATCGCCTGCTGCCGGTTCTTTTCTAGTTAAATAATATTCTTCACGATAAATAAACATTACTATATCAGCATCCTGTTCTATAGTTCCCGATTCTCGAAGATCGGATAGCATAGGTTTTTTGTCCTCACGTAGTTCTACCGCTCTTGAAAGCTGAGATAACGCAATAACCGGAATATTTAACTCTTTTGCTATTGCTTTTAAACCTTGGGTTATTTCTGAAATCTCGCTAACTCTATTTTCGGATTTACTTACTCCTCTAATTAATTGTAAATAATCAATAAATAATATACCGAGATTATGCTTGCGTTTCATTCTTCTAGCTCTTGTTCTTATAGCGGAAATAGATAGAGCAGGGGTATCATCGATAAAAAATTGTAATTCCGATAAAGTATTTGCTTCCTTGCGAAGACGGTTATATTTTTCTTCACCTAGAATCCCCGTACGAAGAGAAGTAGAATCAATTTCTGCACACATTGAAAGTAGACGTGTGGTTAGCTGTTCTGAGGACATTTCTAAAGAGAAAAAACCTACTGACTGAATTTCTTTATTCTCTCTAATATTTTTAAGACGCATATTATTACAGGCATTAAGTGCAAGATTTATAGCAAATGCCGTTTTACCCATAGACGGACGTCCTGCAAGAATTATAAGATCGGAATTATGAAAGCCGCATAATTTATTATCTAGATCAATCAAACCGGTAGATATACCAATTATATGATCATTATTTTTCATAGCCCTATTAATACTAGCTAGTGATTCTGAAATAGATATACCGATTTTGGTAAAACTTTTTTCATTCAAACCTTCGCTAGCTAAATCGTAAAGTTTAGCTTCGGCATGTTCAATCTGTTCCTTTGCTTCAACTTCTAATGAAGAATTATAGGCATTATTTACTACTTCTTCACCGATATTTATTAAATTACGCTTTATTGCTAAATCATATATTATTTTACCATAATCAACCGGATTTATTACCATCATTGACATAGTTATCAATTTTGCTAAATACTCCGCTCCTTCTACTTCTTGAAATAGTGCATCTTGAGTTAACATACTACGTAAAGTAATAGGTGTAGCTGTCAGCCCTTTTTCAGTAATTTTCTCAATTGCCTTATAGATTTTTTTATGAATAGGTTCAAAAAAATGTTCATCACGTAAAAATTCCGATACGTAATTTAGTAATTCGTTATTGGTTAAAATCGCCCCAAGTAGCATTTGCTCTGCTTGAACATTTGAAGGTAAAACCCTTGGTATAGGTAAATTATCTTCGTTATCAGCTAATATATTTGTTTCGTTATTTATTTTATTACGTGCCATTGTTGTTTGTTAAATTATTATATGGTTTGAAAAAAGAAGCCCTTTATGTCATTCCCACGAGGTATTGTTGCGTGGATACCGAGTCGTCATTGCAAGCAGCCGTAGGCTGCGTGGTGATAAAAAAATTCTGTAAATCAGCATTTTTACTGGATTGCTTCGTCAATTACTTATGTAATTTCCTCGCAATGACGTTAAAACCGATCCACACAACAAAGCCCAAAACAGAACATTGTACATTATTCATTCTTTGCTTCATTTCTATGTTCAGCGATTAATTTATCTACTAAACTTTCTTCCGGTGAAAAATATTTATTAATAATATTACAGGCTTTTTTAAATGCAAGTTTTAATAGTAAAGTTGATACTTTATTGCTCATAACTATCCCAGCGTTTAATTAAATTAGTTTCGATATCGAAAAAATCTAAAACTCTAGTAATAGAATGATTCACTATATCATCTATATTTACAGGGTTATTATAAAAAGCCGGCACGGGCGGCGATATAATGCCGCCGTAACTCGCTACTTTTAACATATTTTCTAAATGTCCGATATGCAAAGGAGTTTCACGGGTCATTAAAATAAGTTTCCTTCTGTCTTTAAGTACAACACCTGCCGCTCTACTAATTAAATTATCTTCCATTGAGTGAGCAATACTTGCTAAGGTCTTCATACTACAAGGGGCTATTATCATGCCTGAAGTTTTAAAAGAGCCGCTTGAAATGGTAGCACCTAAATCTTTATCGTCATAATAATAATTAGCCAGTAGCTTAACTTTATCTATAGAATATTTAGTTTCGAGCTTTATAGTAAGAGCTGCTCCCTCTGAAATAACCAAATGAGTTTCGATATTTTGTTGTTTTAGTACTTCAAGCAAACGAATACCGTATATTGTGCCTGAAGCTCCAGAAATTGCTATAACAATTTTTGTTTCTTTATTCATCTAGGTTTCTATAATTTATCAGTTTAGTATATAATAAAAAAAAAATTATAAAATACATTATATATGCGAATAGCAAAAATATTATTACCGGTAGCAAAATTATTTCCGCTAGATTATTTAATACCTGAAGATTTAGAGCTAAACATAGGTGATCTTGTTGTAGTGCCTTTTAGAAATAAGGAATTAACCGGCATAGTATGGGAGCTTGTTTCAAATTCCGAGGCAAAAAAAATAAAAACTATTAGAGCGAAAGTACCGTTAAACTTAAATATTACTTCAGAAGTTTTAGAATTAATTAAATGGATGAGTAGCTACTATATGTCAGAGCTTGGGAGCATAGCCAAGTTAGTATTACCTATGGATATTGCTGAAAAACCGATTAAAGTTAAGGAGCAGAAAGTCAATAATAACTTTGTGCTACCTGATTTGTCAGAAGAGCAGAAACAAGCAGTAACAATTTTAAATGAAAGTAATAAGCCAACACTTGTTAAAGGTGTTACGGGATCAGGTAAAACAGAAATATATTTTCATCTAATAGCAGATTACTTAGCAAAAGGCAAACAAGTGCTTGTTATGTTGCCTGAAATTGCTTTAAGTACACAAATTATTAATCGTTTTATAGAGCGATTCGGTTTTGAGCCTATCATATGGAACTCAAGCGTTACCAAAGCTCACAAGAAAATGATTTTAAGAGGTATATTAAGCGATAAAGTTAAAGTAGTAATTGGGGCTAGAAGTAGTTTGTTTTTACCTTTTAAAAATCTCGGTTTAATAGTTATAGATGAGGAACATGACGATTCCTATAAACAAGATGACGGTATATTATATAATGCTAGGGATACGGCTATCGTAAGAGGTACATTTGATAAAGCACAAATTGTTTTGTGTTCGGCAACACCGTCTATTGAAACGATACATAATATAGAAATTGGTAAATATCAATTGGTTACATTGGTTAATAGATACAAAAATGTCGATTTGCCAAATATAGAAATAATCGACATGACTAAAGAAAAGCTATCTAAGAATTCCTATTTATCCAAGCTTCTTATAGAAGCTATCAAAGGTAATTTAGATAATAAAAAGCAAGTCTTATTATTTCTTAATAGGCGTGGTTATGCTCCGCTCATGCTATGCAAAGCTTGCGGTCACAGATTGACCTGTAAATTCTGCTCTTCTTGGATGGTAGTACATAAAGCGACTAAAAAACTTGAATGTCACCATTGCGGTTATCAAAGTAAAATTTTTAGTTCTTGTCCTGAATGTCTAGAGGATGAAACATTAACTATCTGTGGTCCAGGTATAGAGAGAATAGAGGAAGAAGCAAAAGCACTTTTTCCTGAGAGTAAAATTGCAGTGATAAGTAAAGATCATGCTAAAAGCCCGGAAAAAATAGCACAGCTTCTACATCAAATGGAAAATTTAGAAATTGATATTTTAATAGGCACACAAATAATAACAAAAGGTTATCACTTTCCGAATCTTACTTTAGTTGGAGTAATAGATGCCGATCTTGGAAGCAATAATGCCGATCTTAGAGCATCTGAGCGAACTTTTCAGCTACTACATCAGGTAGGTGGTAGAGCGGGTAGAGGAGATAGTAAAGGTGTAGTATATTTACAAAGCTATTATCCTGATAATACAATTTTTAGTTATGTTAAAGCCGGTGATGAAGATAGTTTTTTTGCAAATGAACTTGAAATAAGAAAATCAGCAGATATGCCGCCATTTTCCAAAACAGCATCGGTAATTTTGTCAGGTTCCAGTGAAGCTAAAATTCTAGAAATTGCTAGGGATATGGTCCGAATTGCACCAAAAGCAAACGTGAAAATTTTAGGACCGGCAAGCTCATTAATGTCAAAGCTCGCTGGTAAATATCGTTACCGAATACTTATTATAGCCGATAAGAAATTTAATTTGCAGAAATATTTAAAATTTTGGCTAAGCCTTATAAAAATTCCTTCTTTTTGCCATCTAAAAATAGATATCGATCCTAAAAGTTTTTATTAGCTTCTATATCTTTCTCCTTGATGCTTCGACGGTGGAACATTAGATGAATGAGGAGAAGGGTTGGTGAGAGATTTTTGTATTTCTTCTATAGCTTTTTTAGTATTTTGAGTAGAATTTTTATAGCATCTTTATAAAAAGCAGCTTTAGCTTTATCTTTGGTAAAAGAATATTGTATAAAATTACCAATATTTTTCCAAATAGGATTATTATCCATTTTTGTAGTTTCTTCACACCATTTACCTACCTCTTGCAGTTTTGCTTCAACTTGAGCTATAGCAGCTGGATTATGTTTATTATCATCATAAATCTGAATAATATTATTTACTTTTTCTTTAAATTCAATGTGTTTTCTACTTTGTTTCAAATGAGCTATTATATCATCATTGTTTACTAATTCTCTCAGATTATCAATTATATCAGATAGTGTAGGTGGGTCAGGTAATTTATAATGTTGATTGATTTTGTCAAATTTATCTTTGTGTGGATGATTCTTGATTAGATCATCTTCTATAAAAGAAACAAACTCTTTTTGAGGTACTCCTACTTGTTTTATTAGCCGTCCTAATGATTGTTCATAAGCTTTAATAGTAACATCAAGACGCTTCCCTGCCATAGAACCGCTTAATGCTATATAGTGGCTAAATTCCGGGATCAAAGCATCTTTAGTATCAATATTATGATCTTTAAAAAATTGCTCTATTTTCTCTTTTACGGTTAAATTGGATTGTTTTTTAGGTGTTGTTTCCGGTACTTTTGTTTGTTCCGGAGCCGGTTTTGAAAAAACAATAGGCTTTTGGGTTTCAACTTGCGGAGATGGGGTGTCAACAAATATATCAAGTGCTTGGGAATGTGTAGTTAAGTCAGTCTGTTTTTTATGTGCCTCGTTCCATGCCTTTATTTGCTCAGAAGTGGGTTTTAGAGGAACAGCCGGTTTTGTATTTTTTAGTGGGTTATTTGACATATTTTTTGATTTTTTTCCCACTCTTGTATTCTATCTTGTATTGATTTTGGAATATTATCTTGTGCCATATTAAGCTCCTATGTTTATTTATATAATTAAACAGCTTGCTTAAATTTTTTATAAATTGCAAGCAAAATTTCTTTTTGTAATGCAATATTTTTACTATAAGATAGTTAGATTATATATTTTATATATTAGAATCCAAGTTATTAACTAAAATGAGATATGAATTTTATGTACCCCCATATTAGACTTAGAAGAAATAGAAAAGCTTTTTGGCTTAGAGAGTTAATATCCGAAAGTAATTTATCGGTTAGTGATTTAGTGTTGCCTTTATTTGTTGTTGAAGGACATAATGAAAGGCAAGAAATTAAAACTATGCCTGGTATATATCGTTTATCGATTGATCAAATAGTAGAAACGGCAAAAGAAGCAGCAGAGCTGGGTATTAATGTTATTGCATTATTTCCGAGTATTGATCAAAGTCTAAAAAGCGACAATGCCGATGAGGCTTATAATTTAGATAATTTAATATGTAGAACTATTAGAAGCATCAAAAACGCTAATATCGATATTGGTATAATATGCGATGTAGCCCTTGATCCTTATACTACACATGGTCATGATGGTATTGTGCATCATGGGGCAGTTGATAATGATAGATCAGTAAGCGCTTTGTGTAATCAGGCATTAGTGCTAGCAAAAGCTGGAGTAGATATTGTTGCACCTTCCGATATGATGGATGGAAGAATCAGGGCTATAAGGGAATATCTTGACAAAGAGGGATTTATAAATGTTGGAATTCTTGCTTATGCCGCTAAATATGCTTCAAGTTTTTACGGTCCGTTTCGCGATGCTGTTAAGAGTAATAAAAAGAATTATTTAGATAAATCAAGCTATCAAATGGATGTACGTAATATTAAGGAAGCAATGCTTGAGATTGAGCATGATATAGCAGAGGGAGCCGATATGGTAATGGTGAAGCCTGGTATGCCGTTTTTGGATGTTATTCGTGAAGCGGCAAATAATTTAAATGCTAAAATTTTTGCATATCAGGTTAGTGGAGAATATGCAATGTTAAAATTTGCAGCAGAAGCAGGGGCAATGGATTGGGAGAGAGCTTTGATGGAGTCATTAATTAGTTTTAAACGTGCCGGTGCCACAGGTATATTTACCTATGCAGCTCTTGAAGTAGCTGAAATATTAAAGAACAATAAAATTAGGTACAAAACGGCTTCTGATATAAAATAAATAATATGTTTTATAATTATATCAAAATTATCAATGTAGTGTAAATCGTTATAAAGAGGCGAAGATGACGCAAAATAAGAAATCAGTATTTAAAGGTTGGAATTTTTTAAAGCCTAAAGGAGGCGGAGCTAATGAGGTAGGAGAGCATGGCGGAGTATATCAAAGCTTAGACGGTAAAATTACGGCGATGATAAAAAAAGAGGCTTCAAGCTCAAAAAATATAGCCGAGTTTTTAGGATCTCAAATTTTTGAAGCTATAAGTCCTGGAAATGGAGCAAAGGTTAATTTAATTGCTCCTGATGATTTTAATAAATCTAAAGCCGTTGATTTGCAAATATATGTCAAATCTGAATTTTTTGAGAATTATAGTAGTGATATGTATGTGGACATGGATAAACATATGTCTGCTAAAACTAAACCGAGTTCTTGGTTTAGAAAGGACGGCGGTAGACCACTTTTTATGGGGACTAGAAATAAATTATTTAGAACCTTAGAAAATGCTTTTAAGGAAATTAAGTATCAGAACTTTGAAAACATTATGCCGGCAAGTTTATTGATCGGCGATTTTGATATACATGTTGGAAATATAGGAGTTATCAGAGATCAAAAAAATCCAAAAACTTTACCTAAATTAGTAAGAATTGATTTTGCTGGTAGTTTTGATAATTTAACAAATAATATATATCCGCATTCCAGAGCCAAACATTTGCCTGGATTCGGTCCCACTAACCATTTTAGAGAATTTCCTTCTAATTTAAGAACAAAAAATCCTAATTTTGCCGATAGCTTACTTGCAGTTTCTAAAATTGATTTAAGCAAAACTATTGATAAAAGTTTTGATGCATTAACTAAATATTATAGTAATGAAGCAATTGCAGAATTTGCAAAACAAGCGATGCCAAAGCAATTTAATAATACACAATCTAAAGACATAACGCCTGAAGAAATTAAGGCTAGTTTAATAGATACAATGAAAAAAAGGCAAGAATCCTTAAAGGAATACGGCTTAGAAATTAAAGTAAATAGTTTAATTTCTAAAAAATATAGTTTTCCTTATTACGAAGTGAAAGAGCAAGGATTAAAAACATTAATGAAAGAGTATCCTGATTATTTTGCGAAAATTCTTAATTATGAAGAAAGAAAAAAAGGAGGACAAAAACTTAAATTAAGAAATAACATTACTACTAATTTTGCAAGAATTTTAGAAATACTTGGTATTAGAGATAGTGCGAAAAAACATTTAATAAAGACAATAAAAAGTTTAAATGAAGATATTAAAGATGAAAGAAATTTAGCTGGTTCTTCTGATAAAATAAAGAAAGAACCAAAACAAAAATTGGTAAAGACAAATATATATGCAAACAGAGAATATGTAGATGCTCTAGAAAAATTTAAGAAAGAAGTTGGAACGGATGATATTGTTAGTGTTACTCCAAGTCAATTAGGTCTAGCTAAAAAAGCTAAACAAAAAGACCAAGATTTATTAAAATTAGATGAAGAAAATCTAAAACATATAAAGAATCTAAAAGGAAAGGTTATGAAGCCTACTCAAACTACTGCAGCTAGTGTTGTTAATAAAAAGTCTACACCGGCTAAAACGAGATAATAAATGAACCAAGCAACAAGAAGCCTACAACTAAGTAATTAATCAGTAAAAGCCCATATTGCATCGGCAGCTTAATTATCTCAATCTTTTTAGCAAAATACATGCCTTTTACTACTTTAAGATAATAAAACGCAGCAACTACGCTGGTAAAAATACCACAATAAGCTAATGCGAATTCTTCTTGATTAATTGCTTGGTAAAAAAGGTAATATTTACCGAAAAATCCTGTAAGAGGAGGGATTCCAATCATTGAAAACATAACTATGCTAATTACGGCAGCTATAGTTTTATGATACTCTGCAATTCCTTGTATAGTTTTAAAACTAGCTTTATCGACGTCTTTACCGAGCAGTATAATTAAGCAAGTAAAAAATCCTATACTCCCTACAGCATATATTAGAATATATAGTAGAGCTGCTTTATATCCTTCTTGATTATGCAGAAGAACGCCGATTAATACATAACCGATATTTAAAATAGTACTATAAGCCATTAATCTTTTTAGAGAAGTTTGACGAATGGCTCCAAAAGCGCCAAACAGCATAGATAATATAGCAATTATCTTTATTAAATTATAATTAATAGGATAGTAATTACCTATAATTAATTTGCTGATATTTAATAAAACAATAACCATACCTATTTTTGAGGCAGCGTTGAAATAAGTAACCGAAGTAATCGGTGATCCTTCATATACGTCAGGGACCCAAAAATGGAGTGGAACACTTGAGAGTTTAAAGAAAATACTACTTAAAAATAGTACAATACCGATTATTAAACTAAGATTCATTCCGGAATTATCATTTAGTTTATATAAGATATCCTCAAATTGTAGGCTTCCGCCGAATCCGTATATAAAAGAAATACCGAATAATGATAAACAACTAACTAAACTACCTAAGATAAAATATTTTAAAGCACCTTCCGATGATTTCATATCATTTAATTTGAATCCTGCAAGTGCATATGAAGTTAAAGCAGTAAGCTCCATACCGCAGAATAATAATAGAAAATTCCGTGATGAAATTGCAACAAAAATACCTACAACCGATAATAACATTAAAGTAATAAATTCAAACTTTAATTCATCAGCAACAAGAATAGAGTAATCACGGTATATAATCATGGAGATAATAGTGAATAGTAGCACTATGCTTTTACTAATACCGATATTTATTCCGGTAGCAAATGAGTACCATACTCCTTCATAACTTGAGTACTTAAAGGTAAGAAAAATTGATAATATGCATAGTAAAATAATGATATTAGAAATAATTCTATTTTTATTTGGGATCATTATGGCAAAAAACTGCCCTAAAAGTGCTATTAAAGTCAAAGTTATTTCAGGAAGTAGCAGTAGCATATAAAACTAATATTATTTATGGAAATATAAATATTAGTAAATAAATCATTTTTTATCAACAAACTTATATATAATATTGCACTTTAATACTACCTCTAATTAAAATTATTTTCTTCGTAAAATTATATTATACAAAAAAAGCCTAAACATGATGAGATTGTACGTAGTGCATTTGAAAACCCTATAGTTGCTAAAGCCCTCTACAGCTTAGTTCTAATAATCCTTCTTTGTTCTTATTCTTTAGCAGGCTTCGTATCCTGTACAAATATATTATTACCGGCTATTAAAATTCCTATGGCTAATATTTCATAACTATAAGTGCTAATTTTGTTGAGTGTATAATATCTTATACATTAATAATTAATAGTTGCAATAA
Organism: Rickettsia philipii str. 364D; assembly: GCF_000283995.1. Lineage (NCBI taxonomy): Bacteria > Pseudomonadati > Pseudomonadota > Alphaproteobacteria > Rickettsiales > Rickettsiaceae > Rickettsia > Rickettsia philipii. Next base: position 770,637 of record NC_016930.1, on the reverse strand, counting down.
ATAAAAAAATAAATTATTGTGGTTAATCAATGTTAAATTGCTTAAATAAAATTAAATTCTTAAACTCACACCTATAATTGTTTTAATCTAATTAGGTTTTCTAATAAAAATATGAAGCCTTCTGTACAATCATTAACTGACAAGTTAAGAACCTTATATAGTTCTCACGATACTTTACCAAAGCTAATAGAAGATACGAAAAAAGCTCAGTCTTTAGATGAATATTAAGTAAAATTACAGATATTATTTAGTGAAGACGATGAAGCAGCTAAAGCAGCATTACGCGATAAAGTTGTCGGAGAAAAGAGAGCGATAGAAATAGAGAATATTTTTAAAGCCATAGATACGGAAAGATAAGAGAGCTGTTTAATAAAAATTATCAAGTTCAAGAAGAAAAAATTGATAATATAGTTAAGTCACTAAATGAAGAACATAAGTTTGAGATACTTCGCAGAAATCTACCTAATACAAGTGAATCAGAAATAAAAAATATAATTGAGCAAGTAAACAGAATAAAAGCAGATGTCGGTAAAGTACTGTGGCTCGGTAGTGCAGGAATAGGTAAAACCACGTTAATGCATTATCTATCGTATAAATGGGGAAAAGGGGAGTTATGGAGCGATAAGTTTGATTATGTTTTTAGAGAGTTAAAAGAATTATTAAATGAAAGTTAGAAAGACGGTTATAGTGGGTATTTTGATATTAATAATTTATCTCAAAGTAAGCTTAATTGTTTTATCCATTATTGTTTAGGCAGTAGTGAAAGTACCTTAAGTGTTAAGGAAATAATGGATATCCAAAATAAAGATAAGATGTTGTTATTACTTGATGGGTATGATGAAGTAGCACATCTAAATACTCGAGATGTAAAAAGTTAATAGATAAAATATTAGAATATCAAAACGTAATAATGAGTTCTAGACTTAATGTGGTTGTAGAAGAAATGCGTAAAACAGGTTTGCGCGGAAAGTAGACAATACAGGACAGGCTGGGATAGTGAGGGAATAGAGCAATATGTACATAAAAATTTTGAGTATGATAAAGAGCTAGGAGTGCAATTAAAAAGCTTTTTGGATACTCATAGCCAAATAAAAGAAATATGTGAAGTTCCTATCAATACTGCATTAATATGTTTGGTTTGGAGTGATCAAGCCATAAGGGATAAATTTCAAAAAAAAACAGTAATCAAGATTTTATAAGTCGTTTATATAGTGAAGTAATAAACTGGCTTAATAATAGGCATATAGAAAAAAACAAAATATAAAAATAAAACTGAAGCTAATGATATAGATGAAGTTATAGAACAAGGATGATTAAAAAGCAAAGGAAGTAATGATCAATTTATTCACTTAACTATTCAAGAATTTTTAGCCGCATGTTATTTAAAAAATCAGTTAACAGATAATAAGATGCAAAAATAAGGTTGAAAACCAGTAATTTTAAATTACTAGATGCCGGGGCAAATAAAAGATTAGATGCCTATGCAATTAAGATAGATAGCCACAATAAAATACTATAGTGGAACAATACAAAAAGCAGAAATCTTTGAGACATTGAAAGTTTAGCACAAGAAAGCCCATTATTATACGATTACTGTAATGCATTTTATTGGAATATAAAAATATCATAAATGCTTGCTGTATTGCTGAAACTATAAAAATAATATTAATGAGCAAGAGGGTATAATAAAAATTTTAGTAAAAGGTATAGGTTTAATAACGCAAAGTTTCTTAATAGATATATTAACAGATTTGGCTTGCAGTATAGTAGCAGCAACGCATGAGAGAAAGCATGGAAATAAAGTAATTAGTATAAACGATATTATTCGCAATAAAATTGGAATGGAAGATTTAGACGATAACTTAAAGAAAATAGTTATTATTAAAACACAAGAACGTAGAAACGAAATAATAAAGCTCTCAAAAACACCTATGTCACATTCTGATTCTACTAGATTTCGAGCTAATATAAAAGAATTAGGTAATGTAGTTAAAGAATTTGGGCTTTTCTAAAACTATAGAAAGACATGATCAGGATAATATAGCTGTGCAACTAGCTTTAAAGGACTCTATTTATTGAATCTTTATATACAAACCGTGATGATATATTGAATGAAAAAAACGATTTTTACGTGCAGGATGAAAAGGGTGAAAATAGTAATATTGTCTAATGTTAATCTCTTCTGACACCTAATAAATGTAAAATCAGATAAGCAGCAATTGCCACTCTCCTAAGAATCGTGTATGCTGGTTTTCCCGCACACAGCTCAAACCTTAATGCACATTGTGATGAGTTTCTTTTGAATCGGCTCACGCTTTTCAAAATATTTCTTATATGCTGGATCATATATTGTAGTATCCATTTTAACTTTCACATGTCTTACAATCGGTAAATATTTCATTTTGAGTCTCTTTATTCAGACTCTTAGGTTCATCTAGTGACATAGATGGTTGCCTAGCGGAAACAACTCTTTGATACAACCTCGTTGTCACAAACTATTCTATTAAAAGGTTCTTGCACGATAAACTCAAAAACATGATCTCTAATACGTCCGATTGTATCCCATACAAATTCTGGAATCTGCTTAAAACCGTCATATCCAAGCAAAGCAAAAATAGTATTATTAATTAACTTATTATCATATATAACATAAGCTCTTTCGCTATAGTATATTTACCCGTCCTGGGCTTTCCTATTAAATAGATAATATTTTAGAGGCAATTTCTATAGCCCTTCACTTTGAGTTATCGAACCAAGTATTATAGAAGTTTCTACAAGATTCAAAAACATCATATTGTCCACTCTGTAATCTTACAAAATCTTCCGTTAAGAAGAGGTTGTCAGTTCTAGTGTTTAATCTTTTTAATCGTTCTTCAACCGGACAAAAGATTCCTGAAAAAGGTTATTTTGTAACCATTTAGATATTTAAGATAAAATTTAGCAAGTTCTTGAGCATCCAGACCATCTAGTGCCGTATCGATTACAATATTAAAATTTTTATCTAATCATGCTTTTGCGGTTGTAAGCAATATCAACGCAACAATTTTTCTTCTTGCTAACCTATTATTATTAAAACGACCTTTTAGTCTATCATCATTGTTTTCAGTGCCGGCCTCATTTTCTGCAAACTTAAATTCTATAGGAAAAATCGTACTATAAAACGCTCCGACTTGATCAATTTGTAAATGAATAAATTTATTATTAGATTGCCTACAAATTTCTTTGGCTATTGTTGTTTTACCTGCACAAGAAGGACCGTTGATTATTATAACTTGATTCATATTTAACTAATCTCAATTATGATATAATAAATCGTCCCACAAGTAATTTTTAGAAAAAATATATTTATGTATAAACTTATCAAAGTAGTTTATTTACTTTTAAATCTTGCTTCAAGTGCCTTATCTAAAAGCCAAATATGTTCTTTTTCAAGTATTTCATAACGTAATTGTTCTTTTTCTTTATCTATAATATGCTTCGATTTAACATGATCTTTGATGAAAATTGAATCACGATAACTATTAAATATTTTCATAAAATCATTTAAAATTTTAACTTCACTATATAATTATGCACTTAAGTAATAACTCCATTAGGCTTATGCGTTGCACACATTATAGCGAGTGGAAAGAATACCATCGCATACGAGCTGAACAAATCTTTGATACTATAAACGTAAAATATGATTCTAACCATACAACTATAACGGCAGAGAATCATTATCATTTTGTGTTATATAAAAGAGTTAAAATCGTTGCAACTGCTCATATAGAATTTTTCAATGAAAATGAATTGGCACTAAGGTCACTTGTAGTAGATAGGCCTTATCAAAATCAAGGATTCGGTAAATATACAATGAAGCTTGCGGTTTTAAACCATTATTTAATTTAAAGCCACAAAACTATGAATTTAATATGGTGTATATGGTTAAGAATCTAGAATCTAACAAATCCTCTACAAAATTTAATTCTGCTTGAGCAAGACGCACGGGGCTATGGTTTTGATTGGCCGGATCATGAGATGATTTTAGAGCAGGCAATAGATGAATGTAGAGAGATAAAAGAAGCTATGGACGATGCCGAACCACCGGAAAGAGTACAAGAAGAAATAGGGGATTTGCTCCATACGGCGATTTCGTTGTGTATTTTTTCAGGGTTGGATGTTGAGACAACGCTTAGCAAGACAAATGAAAAATTTGAGACACGTATGAGAGCAATAAAAATGCTTACCAAAAAGCATAACCTGCCAAATCTGCAAGGACAATCCGTAGAATTTATGCTGAAGCTTTGGAAAGAAGCAAAAGAGATAACTAAAAATGTTAAACCCTAAAAGTATTCTTAAATTAATAATCTTTCTTAGTATATTTTTACTTACTTTATACGGAGTAAATTTTGCTTTGCATTGGCAATAATCCCGACGTAAATAATGAAGTAGCTGATGATATAGGAATTTGTTTATATAAAAATGCTCATCAAAGCCTACAGGTTAATTCTATGGGAATAGCATTTAATATTTCCTATACCCCAAATGCTGAAAAAGACTGTTTTAATACATCTTTCCCTATTATTCATACTAAAACAGATGCAAAACATAATACTTGGCTTCACATAGTTCGCACTGATTTGCTCGGATAAGGAATTACAAGAGTTTATAGACGGTGATATAAAACTCAATTACCCATTTTACACTTTAGAACAAGATTTTTATGATTCTCCTTTATGGTACTACACACTTTTCTCTAAACCTTTATCTTACTGGATCGGTCACGTTTATGCCATTAAAATTGATCATGAGCGTAAAACAATAACAGTTATAGACGGTATCAAATGGGGGTTTAAGCTCTCGTATTTTCCCATTAAGCCGAGAATGATTTTACCATCGCCGCTTAGTTTAGAAGACTAGCAAGAGGATTGGAATATTTTTACAGAAGAATTAAAAGGATATACAACACATTAAACTATCACTCAAATATGATCTCTTTAAGATTTTTGAGAAATTTATTATTTACTCAAGTGGCATAATACGCTCAAAATATTTATCCCTTATTCCTAAAAACAAATCAAAAAAAGTAGAGCTAACTGCACTTTGTAAACGGCAACACTCTATTTTAGAATTTTTTATTGTCCACTTCTCCCCAAGTGCTTTACTTACTTTTTTATGTATATTATTTATAATTATACTAACGATGTTATCTGCATCATATTCATCGTCTTTCAATGAGATATAATATATTCATATTTAGCAATTTGATGCCATATATCACTGACTTCTTTTTTCCATGATGAAGACCATTCGCCTTTAACTATATTTCGCACAGAATTTAAATATTCTTTTTTTTCTTCAATATCCATATTTAGGCAAAAGATCCCATAACACTTTGTTTGGATAATAGTCTGTTAATGCGTTTTCTTGATTGAATTTGAAGGCGTCAAGACTGTTTGTTAAAGGATTAATTAATACAAAATCTCTACGACCTAGATGTCCCTACAATATGATCATTTAAATCTTCGTCCGGTGTTAAACTCGGTACAGAATATCCTTTTAAATATGGCTTTACAAATTCAAGGTCTTCAGCAGCAGAATGTTCTACTACACTTAATAAATATAAAGCATCTTTTAGAGTTAATTCTTCAATTGGCGGAGCTTTAATATTTTTATACAAAAATGTATATATTAAAATATGTCTTTTTGCTTCTTCTTCAGTTTGTTTTTGCTGTTTTATAGATTTCTTACAATTATCACATGAACAACTAGAGTTATTGTTATGATTACATATAGGACCCAATAGAGCAAAACTCGTTTCTCCATAAACATAGCTATAATAATTTCTACTCTTTAGCTTAATAACTAAATTTGTATCTCGGTAGTATTTACAGAATAATTTATGATGCGTAACAAGCGGAAATCAACTAACTAAACTATTGGGAGATACATTAACATTAAATTCTTCTAATTTAGCTATTTTCTCATAGTTATAATAACGTTTTATTAAATCTTTGATTTGTTCTTCTGTTAAATGTGATAAATCTTTATGAGTCATAACTTAATATAAATTAATTGATTCTTAGGTATATAATTGTAACTTATAAAATTACAGCTGTAATAAAAAAACAATATAAATATACAACTATTTTTATTATAAAAGTAAAAATAGAAATTAAAAGACTATCAATATGAGGTAATTAGTAAACGATAAGCTTTGTAAAAAGCTTTTAGACTTTATAAATGTAATAACAAATGCATATGAAACTTTTAAATACTCGACAGTGGAAACCTTGATTACTATTGGGCTTTCCGGTTCGATAAACTACAAAAATTGGCTAACTGTCCAGACTAGAGCATGGTAAGTTAGTATTACAGAAAAAAGATATTTTTGTTTAGGTAAAGTTGATGGTAATATTTTAACAGTCCGTTTTACATTCCGAGATAATCATATAAGAATTTTTAGAGCAGGATACTGGCGCAAAGGTAAGAGAATTTATGAGCAAGAGAATAAAATACACTGATGGGGAAATAGGGGAAGTAAAAATAGTAAAAGATTTCTTGCCGCACCCTAGAGAACTTTTATTAAAAGATGATTCAGTAAAAGTAACCATGTCTTGAAGTAAAGAGAGCGTAGAATTTTTTAAATCAGAAGCAGCAACTGCACATGTTCCTTTACTAGATAAATATACTAAGTATTATAAAGAAAATAAACGAGCATAACATACTCTTCTGCTTTTAAGAATTGCTCTTTGTTATCTGCATGAATTCACGTACTCACTTATTAAGTATAAACTGTACACACTCACCATTTGATAACAAATTCAATTCTTGAAATCATGCGAGTATACAATAAACTGAACTGGCGGAGAGAGGGGGATTCGAACCCCCGACACGTTGCCGTGAACACGCTTTCCAGGCGTGCGCCTTAAACCACTCGGCCATCTCTCCCAAATGTTTAGCATTGCCTGTATGGCTTCCTATGTCATTCTCACAAGGTATTGATGTTGTTGCATAGAGTAAAAAGCCTACTCGATATCATCCCAGCGGAAGCGAGGATCCCAAAAAATAAACCTATAACAACAAGTTTTTTATAGGTTTTACTGGATTCCCGGTTTCTCGCGGGAATGACATAAAACAATCTATGCCACAAAGCCTTTAGTCGCTTGCAATGACTACTCGGGTATCCATACGACAAAGCTAAGACTTATTCTGAGAAAAAATATTATTAGCTTCTTCTAGCTCATTTTTAGTGTTAACACCAACAATTAAATCATGATCAGTAGATAATAAATATGAAACTTTTTCACCGTGATTTTTACATATTTTTACTATTTCAGTTAAATAAACTTCCTTATGACCGTTAGTATTAGTAGCAAATAAAGGTAAGTATTTATTTAAAATTTCGCTACTGAAAGCCATAATACCTGAATTACAAAGCTTTATGTTTTTCTCTTCTGCGCTTGCATTTTTATGTTCGATTATCTCTAAAAATTCACCATTTTTATCAGTAGATATTCTCCCATATTGACCCGGATTTGCTCTCTCAAAGCTTAAAGTCACTAATGCAGAATTAGTAAGGCTTAAATAAGCTATTAATTCATGCATAAGTTTTGGAGTAATAAGAGGATGATCAGCGTACAAAACTAATATTGTTTTATTTTTATTAATTAAATCTATTGCTGCATAAGTAGCATGAGCTGTGCCTTTAGGTTCTGCTTGCAGTACAAAGCGACACATATTTTCATAGGGCATTAAATGTTTTTTAAGTTCTTCTGAATACACTATAATTACATCATTTGTAACGTTAAGCGAATTTTTTAATACCGTTTCAAGCATTGGAACTCCACCGACTTGATGCATTACTTTCGGTAAATCGGACTCCATTCTAGTACCTTTACCTGCTGCTAAAATAATTATTTGATAATTTGCATCGTTATAAGTCATGGTTCTCCTTGTATTATTTCGTAAACATCATCAGATAACTCATAATTCCCAAAAACTCTTTGCACATCATCGCTTTCTTCTAAAACTTCCACAAGCTTTAGTAATTTTGCGGCTTTTTCCTTATCATCTATAATTATTGTATTTAATGGGATCCAGCCTATATACGAATCTTCAGGTATGCCGTATTTGCCAGTGAAAAAGTCTAGCACTTTAGAGAAATTTTCAACATCCGTATAGATTGTATGGGTGGTATCATCGGATATAATATCATGCCCCCCGGCCTCTATGACTGCCTCTAAAACATCTTCATTAGATGCTATATTTATTGGATACTGAATAACTCCGCAATGGTTGAATAAATAATTGACACTACCGGTTTCGCCTAAACTCCCACCATATTTAGTAAAACTAGAGCGTACTTCTGCAGCAGTGCGGTTTTTATTATCGGTTAAAGCTTCAACTATTATAGCAATACCATTCGGTGCATAACCTTCATATCTAATTTCCGTATAATTTTCGTTATTAGAAGACTCATTAGCACTATTAAGAGCTTTATCTATTCTTTCTTTAGGGAGATTTTGACTACGTGCAGCGGTTAAAGCATTTCTAAGACGTGGATTATTTTCAGGGTTATTAGAAGAACCGGTTTTAGCTGCAGTAACTATTTCACGAATTAATTTAGTGAAAACTTTTGCTCTTTTTTTATCTTGAGCCCCTTTACGATGCTGAATATTTTTGAACTTTGAATGACCGGCCATATTTATTTCTTTTCTTTCAAAAGTAGTATTATATACTCTGAAGTAAAATGAAAAGTAATATACGAAGATCAACTGGAAAAAGAGCAAGGAGTCTGCAAACCGAGGAGCGGAGCATATAATAAACACTCAGCATCCGAGGACTTACAAAGACGACGTAGCTAATTTTTCAAGTTCATCGAGTATATTTTTTTTCTCCACAAATGATTAATTAACCTTGTTTTGCTTTAAATCTTTTATTCTTTTTATTTATTACAAAAATTTTGCCTCTTCTTTTAACGATCTGACAATCTTTATCACGTTTTTTTAACGATTTTAATGAGCTAACAACTTTCATAAAATATACTTTTACATTTAATTTGGATTGATAATAAACATGTTTATTTAATCAGTCAATTAGGTTCTGTACTCTTGTAATAGAATAATCATAATTATGGCCATTTTTAGTTGCAAATTATAAGATTTTTTTGAAATATGAATAACTATTTCTGCAAAAATCTTATTAATTTTTGCTAAAAAACATCTCAAAATTATAATCATTAATCAAGTGTACAGGACCTAACAATTTAAAGCATTTTTAAAAAATACCATGTTTCGTGGTTTTTAACTATAAATTTAACCAATAATTACCAAGGGATCAAATTATGAATAAATATTCATTATATAACTTTACTCAGGAAACCATAAATGAAATCAAGCAAAATGGAAGAGAATGGAGTTTAAACAAACCATATTATGATGAATTGCTTGTTGAATTACCGAAATTAGTTCAAAAATTTGATCTATCTGAAATAATTACAAAAGTAGATTATAGATTATCCAGGTAAACATGTATCCATATTTAATGCAGTAGGGGAGCTAGCATCATATGCTCAACTTGCTAAATGGGCTGAGAATGCTATTAAAGATGAGCAGCAAGGTGAAAATGAAAAAGCTAATAATCAAGGAAAGCTATAAAAGCAGTATTAGAGCATGCTAAAACATCAGGTATAGATTATTGTAGTTTAATAAGAGGCTGGGAAAATAATAAAGGGGCAGTACAAGGCAATCAGATACTGAAACTTCTTTTAAACAAAGTGAAACAAAATATTGACTTAAGTATAGATGAACTGAAGATAGCTAAAATCATAATAGACGAAGCAAATAAAGGAGGATACGGCTTATACGCTATTCCAAATAATTATAAAAATAATGAAAATGCAAAACATGCAGCTAACGAACATAAAAAATGGTATGAAAGCGTAATTAAAGATGATGATTTTCAATGTTAAGCTTTAAGCTATAGTGTGGATACAAGCTCTATATTGCAAGAAAAAGATCTAATTGATCTATCTGAGGATGATTCTACTATATCTCCAGAAATGTCAAAGGAACAAAATAATCTTAACGATCAACAACTTGCAGCTTTGGTTCATCAAGCAACTGCTCACGCTAACAGAGAGGAAATACCACATATACAACCTTCTACTAGTTCTAATAGAGGAGAGAGCGGTACAGAAGATACTATTTTAGGTATGCAAGCTAAGGATTTAGTAACATTAATTAATGTCGAAGTAAGTAATCTTTTGCAAGCGACAGGAGGCGATATTAATAATTTGTTGGATATGGTACCCGATATATTAGGTAATCCTCAAAACACTAATGATGCTGCTTGGGATTTAGCTTAAATCCTTACCTCTTACATGCTATAACTTCCCTTGCTTCGTAAGATAAGTTATGGTAGGCTAGTTTATCTTATTGTAACTCAAGTTATTTTAGCGTTGCCGGTATGGTTTGGGAATTATGCCAAAATTGTTATTGCGAGCGACTACAAGGAGCGTGGCAATCCAGCAAAACGATAAAAAAATTCTGTAAATCAGAATTGTTTACTGGACTGCTTCGTCAATTACTCTGTAATTTTCCTCTCAATGACGTTAAAACCATACTACTCCTATTATTATCCTTTATCCTCTTCTCTAAGCCGGCTATTGCCGATCCTGAAATAGCTGAATCCTTTAAATGTTCAAAACTTTTTCCTTACTTTGAAAAAAAATTTAATATCCCATCTAATACGTTACATTCAATAGCTTTAAAAGAATCGGGGAAAAAACATACAACCCGTAAAATTACAGTAGTATGGCCTTGGACAGTAAATGTTGAAGGAAAAGGCTATTATTTTAACACAAAAAGAGAAGCCGTAAGTTTTGTTAGAGTAGAGCTTATAAAAGGGCGAGAGAGTATTGATATCGGATGCATGCAGATTAACTTAAGGCATCATTTAGGGGCTTTTAATTCCCTTGAACAGGCATTTGATCCAAATAATAACATTCGTTACGGTGCAGAATTTTTGCGTTCAAAATATGATCAGCTAGGGAGTTGGCACAAGGCGATAGCTCATTATCATTCGGCTACACATTCTTTAGGGTTTAAATATAAACAAGATGTAGTTAAAATAGCAAGTAATATGGCTCTTTATAAAGCATCCTTACATAGTTATCTAAATAATAATGAAGGGGCTTTAGAAGATACAATTCCAGTAAATAATAACAAAGTTCAAAAAAAATCACTTTTTAGTGGCAATAAAAGATACAGAAGTAGTATTATGATACCGGTTCCTGCTAAAATTAATTAATTCTATGAATATTAAATTAATTACATGTTTTTTAATATTAGTAAGTGCGGTAAAAGTAAATGCCGATTTTAACAATATTCAAGATAATTTTGAATATCAGGAAGAGCAATTAATAATAGAATTACCTTGGAGCGATTGTACCGAAATTCATAAATTATTAGAGGAAAAATTATCTTTTTCAGAACAACAAATAAAAAAAGAAAATAAAATTCGTGAGAAATATAAACAATTTTATTTAAAACATAATAATCCTACTAATTTTTCTATGCAATTTCTTGAGAAAAAATCTGAGACTAATGGAGTAGAAACTTTAATATCAGGTTTTTTAAAATTTTGTGAAGATAATTTTCAAACTAGTAAAAGTAAATCTAATTCCCTAAATTATTATATTAAAAAACAACAAGACCAATGGTTTAATGATATAAGAAATGAGAATTACAAAATATATTATAGAAAAAAATACGAAGATAATATCTTTAGAAATAATTAATTAAGGCAACTATATATCTTGTATAACCTAAATTGTTTCGATAATTTTATATAAAATTGTGTTAGTATAGTTAAGTGTTAGATTTTAAAAGTGTTGTTGATTTATTCGAAAAATTACCTACTGAACAAAAGTGCATAATTATTTTACTGATATACGTTGGGCTAACGTAGCTTATTGTCCGTATTGCGGCAACCAAAAGATTTTTCATTATGCAGATGGAACGAATCACAAATGTTAGGCATGTAAAAAGCGTTTTAGTATCAAAGTTGGCACAATTTTTGAAAATAGTAAGATTTCTTTAAAGACATGGTTTACAGCAGTTTTACAAGTTACTACGCAAAAAAAAGTTTATCATCGTTACAGCTTTCAAGAGATATTAATGTTACCCAAACAACTGCATGGTTTATGCTTCATAGGATTAGAGAAGTGACTAAACTAGAAAGTTTTAGTATTCCTTTAAAAAGCACTGTAGAAATAGATGAGACGTATATTGGTGGTAAAGAAAAGAACAAACATCAAAATAAAAAAACTAAAAGTACACAAGGTGGCAGCACAAAGACAACAACCGTTGTAATCGGCATGATAGAGAGAAACGGTAACGCTAAGGCTCAAGTTATAACAAAAGTTAATTCAAAGACCATAGAAAAAATTGCAATAAATAATATTCTAATAGGGTCAACTATTTTATCTGATGAATGGGGAGCTTACAAGGTATTAGAAAAGTTATATAATCATGAATATATAAATCACGACTTAGGTAAATATATAAGAGAGTCTGTGTCCACAAACACGATAGAAAGCTTTTGGGCGTTGTTTAAGCGTGGTATAATCGGACTCTTAATTCTATTAGAAAAAAACACATAGAGAGATATTTAAACGAGTTTGTATTTAGGTACAACCATAAAAACTATAATGTAAGAAATATGTTTAATGCTATACTTTTAAATACAGGTAATTATTTATTTTATAAAGCCTTGGTAGGTCGGTATGAAACTCAAGGTAGTTAAAAACGGAGAATTATCTTTTAACGAGGTTTTAGCAATGATAGGTCAAGCTCCGTTAAAAATTAATTCTCCAGAGATTGCAGAAGACAAAATCCCTAAACCATTTATAAAATTTATAAAATGGACAGGGGAAAAAGAAGCCTTATCAAAGAGTTGTGCTTACGCTTATCTGCTAGTTACAATAATCATTATGAGCCTTTAGGAGGAGCACTTTTTTTTGCACTCGTTCCAGACAAAGCTATTATATCAGATATAAACTTAGATTTCATACAAGGCAGTTAAGGATGAAGCTCGAGCATTAGTTGAGCTGTTAGCTAAGCATAAAGCTAATCACTCTCAAGATTATTACTATGCTGTTAGAAAGAACGCAAATAGCGATAACCCTATTGAGATAGCAACACGTTTCATATACCTTAACAAGACTTTTGTTATAATGGTCTTTATAGAGTAAATAGCAAAGGAGAGTGCAAAGTCCCGATGGGAGCTTATATGAATCCTAATATTCTTGATAAGGATAACATACTTGCTTGCGTGTAGTAAAGCTTTACAAAATGTTGAAATAATATATCAGGATTTCAGCAATATTGCGCCTAAGCCTAAAGATTTCGTTTATATAGACCCGTCATATCAACCTATTAATAATACTTCATTTACAAAATATACAAAGCTTGGCTTTACAGAGGCAGATCAGGTTAAGCTTTATGAAAAATGCAGAGCATTACATAAGAAAGGTGTATATTTTATTTCAAATTCAGATAGCGATTTTATATTATATCATCCAGAACGTCACCCTAATTGCCTAGTTATAGAATCTAAGTGGCAACAATCAGGAGGATCGGTTGATGAAAAATATACTTATCTTGTGCTAAACATAAAAAAACAAGGAATTTATGATACTATAATAATAATTGATGGTGATGGATATAAAAAAGAAGCCTTGAAATGTTTCAAGGATCAAGTTGGCAGTAATTTAATAGAAGTGTTTAGTATGTCTGAATTTACATCTTAGGTAAATAAAAAGAAAATATAGGTTATACAAGTATATAATTCCCTTAATTTATTTCAGTACTTGATTAATGTATACTCACTGTTAATATACAGGGTTATTTATGTTAAAGAATTTTATATTAGTATTGTTGTGTATAAGTATCTCTAGGAGAATCTAATAAGACCGAGAACAATGTTTCAGCGATAGAAAGAAAAAAAGTTTCTAGTAATGATAAACAACTAAAACCTATCTACTTAGAGCATTTTGATCTAACTTCGGATTTAAATCCTACATAAAAAAGCCTGTTGAGTTTAGAATCTTTATCACCTAATAATAACAATACGAAACCTATAATTGTAGATATTCAGGAGAATTTTGAAGGGCTAGATAGAGTTAAAGGGGATGATATTCGCACTGCAAGACAGAGAGAACTTGTTCACAATAGTTTGCTAGGAGATTTTTTAGGGGGTTTTATTTCTCGACCGCCACCAACAATTTTAGGAGAGAAAATTCAAGATAGGAGAAGATTATATATTCAACAGACTAAAGCTAAAAAATCACCGAAATAATTCAGTAGAGGCGATAAGTAACAGCTTATTTATCAAGCATGCAGCTAATGATATAATAAGTCGATTAGGGATGATTGATAAGGATTTTTCGGATATTCTAGAAATATCGGCTAAATGCGGTTATCTTACGAGCTTACTAAAAAATGCTTATCGAAGTGCCGATATTACCGTAACAGATATGTCGCCTTTATTGCTTGATTCTTTTGAGCATAATCATAAATTATTAATCGATGATGAAGATTTAGCATTGCCAAAAGACTCTTTTGATTTAATTATTTATTCATTAGGGTTACACTGGATAAATGATGTACAACGCTTTTTATCTAATATAAGAATATTTTTAAAGTCTGACGGTATTTTTATCGGTAATTTTGTCGGAGGAAATAGCTTAAAGAATTTACGTAAATCCTTAATAGATGCCGAAATAGCAAGTGATTTTAAGCACTCTCCTCATATTGCTCCTTTTATTCATTTTGCTCATGTTCCGATTTTATTTTCGCAAGCAAGATTTGCCGAAGTAATTGTTGACTATGAAAATATAGAGCTAAAATTTGATAATCCTTTAGCTTTAATGAGAGAAATAAAAAATATAGGTGAGGCAAATTCACTAAATGCTAGTCATAATTATGCTATTTCTAAAAAGATGTTTTCTTTACTACAAAATTATAAAAACGGCTTTGAAGATAATATTCATTTAATTAGTTTTATTGCTTCACCAAATAAGAATAGTATAAGATTAAAGTTGTTATAAAGGTGATAGTGGTGTATTTTAGCAGTATTACATCATTGCGAGGAAATTATGTAAGTAATTGACAAAGCAATCTCAGGATATTTGACAAGATTGCCACGCAGCCTATGGCTGCTTGCAATGACGATCCAACAATTTATTAAGGTCAAACAAATATGCAAGAATTTGATTTAGTGGTAATAGGTAGCGGTCCAGCCGGTTATACAGGCAGTATTAGGGCTGCTCAACTTGGTATGAAAGTAGCGTGTATTGAGAAAAGCGATACTCTTGGCGGCACTTGTTTAAATATAGGATGCATACCATCGAAAGCTTTACTTAATTCTTCCGAAAAATATGAAGCAGCTCTAAAACATTTTGAGAATATAGGTATTACTGCGGATGTAAAACTAGACTTACAAAAAATGCTAGCTAATAAAGATAAAGTAGTTCTTGATCTCACAAAAGGTATAGAAAGTCTCTTTGCCAAAAACAAAGTTACTAGGATAAAAGGTGAAGCTAAAATTAGTTCTAGTAATATCGTTGAAGTAAATAAAGAGCAAATTAAAGCCAAAAATATCCTAATTACTACAGGTTCCAGCGTCATAGAAATACCGAATATCAAAATAGACGAAGAATTTATTGTTTCATCTACCGGTGCTTTGAAACTTTCTAAAGTACCTGAGAACTTAATAGTAGTAGGCGGAGGGTATATAGGCTTAGAACTTGGTTCAGTTTGGCGTCGTTTGGGAGCTAAAGTAACGGTTATTGAGTATGCACCGAGCATTGTACCTATGCTTGATAAAGAAATTGCTACACAATTTATGAAACTACAGCAAAAACAAGGTATAGAGTTTAAACTGAATACTAAAGTGCTATCTGCTGAAGTAAAGTCAGGAAAAGTAAATCTAACAATAGAGGAGGACGGTAAGAGTTCAGTAGTAACAAGCGATGTTGTGTTGATGGCGGTAGGCAGAAAAGCCTATACGCAAAATCTAGGGCTTGAGTCTGTCGGTATTATTACGGATAAGCAAGGTAGCATTGAGATTAATGACCGGTTCCAAACAGCAGTTTCCAATATTTATGCAGTCGGTGATGTGGTAAAAGGAGCTATGCTTGCTCATAAAGCCGAGGAAGAGGCTGTAGCTGCCGTAGAAATTATGGCAGGGCAGGCAGGACATGTTAACTATAACTTAATTCCAAGTGTAATATATACTTATCCTGAAGTAGCAAGCGTCGGTGAAACGGAAGAACAGCTAAAAGAAAAAGGCATTAATTATAAAGTCGGTAAGTTTCCGTTTTTAGCAAATAGTAGAGCAAGAGCAATCGGTAGTACGGAAGGTATGGTTAAGATCCTTGCCGATAGTAAAACCGATAGGGTTTTAGGAGCTCATATTATAGGAGCTGATGCAGGTACATTAATTGCCGCGCTTACGGCTTATATGGAATTCGGAGCAGCTTCAGAAGATATAGCAAGAACCTGCCACGCTCACCCAACTTTAAGCGAGGCTATAAAAGAGGCAGCACTTAGTGTAGATAAGAGGACTATTAATATTTGATATATTTCTACGTCATTGCAAGGAAAAACTGTAAGTTTTGACGAAGCAATCTCAAGCGTCCTGCTTTATGAGATTGCCACGCTCCTTGCAGTCGCGGCGTTGTTGCATGGCTTGAAAAACCAGTTCGGTGTCATACCATGGCTTGACCACGGTATCCAGTAAAACCACTCACAATACTAATAATATTAGTATTTTTAACTAGATCCCACGAACAAGTCGTGGGATGACAGAGATGAAGCGCGCCATACCACAAGGCCTTCAGTCGCTCGCAATGACGAATTTAAGGATATTTATGACCAAACAAGAGCTGCGTCTTTATTTCAAAGAATTTTTAATAAAAAACCAAGATAAGATTAATTCCGATTTAGTCAAAAACTCTCTAATCAATAAAATTAGCCGATTATTACAGGAGTTAAAAGTAAAGACAGTAGGACTTTACTTTCCTCTAAAATACGAAATTAACTTACTTGAAATAACAAACTTACATCCTGAAATAAGATTCTTCCTACCGAAAATCATAAAAAATGAGATAAAATATTGTTCTTATCATTATAACGATCAATTGGCTTTAGGGGCTTTTAAAACCTATGAACCTATAAATAATGATTTTTTTATTCCTGAGTTAGTGATTATCCCAGGACTTGCGTTTAGTAAGGAGGGTTATAGACTTGGATACGGCCAAGGACATTTTGACCGATATCTTAATAATAACCGAAATATATTAACCGCCGGAGTTTGTTTAAAAGAACAATTAATAGATAATTTTCTGATTGAATCTCATGATCGTAAGCTTAAATTTATGATTTCGGTATAATAACCTTAACTTTTTATTGTATAAAATATTAATTTATATTTAATTATAAAAATCAACTTAGGGTAAAATGGTTGATATAATAAAAAAATTGTCGTATTGATCGGTGTACCTTTTGCTTTTTTTGCACAAGCAGTTGGAGAGTGGCTAGAAACAGGACAAATATCCGGCGATACTCAGACTGGAGATATTTGCTTTCAATTAGCATTAGTAGGGACACTTAGCCCAGGCCTTTAGTAACTTGCCTGATTATGTATACAACGAATATGTCAAAGTAGTATAAGATAGTGAGATATAAGTTACATTAGTTGGCTAATTTTTTTCTATTCATAATAGGCTACAAGTTATTCGATTTATAGCTTTTTTCTTATAAGTTATTACACAAACTTATTATTTCATCTTTATATTTTTGTTTGTGTAAATATTTGCTTTTTAAATTTAGATTTTTAAAATCCTTATGATTCAATGGCGGGTATTTACTAAGCTTTATTAAATCTTCATCTAAAATAAAATGCTTACGAGGAATATTTATAGTTTGTGCATTCTCTTCACGATAAGCTGCAAGCATTTGAATTTTGTGATTAAAACTCTTATCATCACTTCCATATTTTATTTTTTTCCAAGCATCTTTCGGCTCAACCTTATAATTTCTAACATCTAATAAAGCACTAAGAGTAGTTTGATATTTATTAGTTAAATTATTTCTAACAATTATATTATTTAACTCTTTATATATCTTATACAAATACTCCACGTCTAACATTGCATAATTTAACATATCACTAGTAATAGGGCGTTTTAGCCAGTGAGATTTTTGGTGGGTTTTATCGATAGTAATACCGATTAGCTTATAGCAAAGGTCATCATAGCTTAGCTGTTTACCGAATCCGCAAATATTTGCTGCAATTTGTATATCAAAAACATTAGCAGGTAGTGTTTTAAATAAATTATAGAAAATCTCTAAATCTTCACGAGGAGCATGAAATATTTTAGTAATATTATTATCTGCAAGCAGCTTATTAAAAATATTCAGATCTAAATTGCTTAATGCATCAATTATTCCGCAATATTCTTCTGCTTTAACTTGAATTATACTAAGCTGAGCATAATAAGTATAGCGACGCTCAAATTCCGTATCTATGCTTAAGCATGCCTTATTTGCTAACCGGTTACAAAATTCTTCTAATATTTTTTGATTATCGATAATTTGCATAGAAGCTATTTATAAAGCTCCGATAATTTTTAAGAAAAGATTAGTATGAGATAACGACAGCACCACTTCAAGACCGATTAAAATAATAATAATCCACTCAAGTTTGGTGGAATGTTTATAATTAAGATCGTTTGAAAGAATGTCTAAAAGCTCGTGAATCATATTAAGACGATGATTCATTATATTTTGCCGTATTTCTATGTCTTGAAACTCTGCTGTCATGAGATATAGAGGCTCATAACTCGGACGACGCCAAAAAAATTCTGGAGTATCGAATATATCGCTATGCAAACTGATTGAATAACGCTCGTTAAATAATATACCTATTTGCTGTAATATCTCCTTTTTAGAAAGCGATACGCTACCGGTTCTAGCTAGTTCCTGTTGTATAGGGGTTGTCTGAACAATCAAGTTACTAACAGATTGCTCAAGAACGCTAAGTTTAACCGATTGTGCAAGAGCATGGGAAATAGAAAGTTTAACAAAAACTGATTTATCTGCTAAGATTATTTTATTTTTTTCTTCATCAATAAATGTTTTCTTGACTTCCGTATTATATTCAAAATAAATATAATCGGATACCGGCTCTTTAAGCTTATTTACTGGTACTAAATCAGTATCGCTTAAAACTATTTTTTCTTGAATTTCATCGCCGCCCCAAATAGTTACACAACCAAACGGAAAGAAAAATATCTCTATAAAATCAGAATCTTTATTTATCTCTTTCCGAATATATAAAACATCATCAAAATGTTGAGGTTCAAGACCAATCTTTTTTAAATTAGTCACTAGATCACTCATCTTATATTCGGAAGCAGTACAGTAAGATGAACATCTCATGATTATTAAGTTTAATTTATATAAATTTAGAGTATAGTAGTTAGGAACCTATAAAGTCAATAATATTATAATTATGTATGAAATATTAAGTAATAGAGAAGTTATCAAAATAATAGGTTTCGATTCCGTAAAGTTCCTACAAAATCTCATTACTAACGATATTTGTAAGAGTATAGTCAATTCAGTTGAATTCGGATACAAGGAGCGAGGAGCGAAGCCTATAATAATAGGCGAGACGACGAGTAATGCAGTAGGCGAGTCCAAATCAATTGACTATAATTATTGCTATACTTATTTGCTTAATAATCAAGGAAGATATTTATTTGATTTTTTCGTGTATGTTCATAACCCTGAAGAAATTTACCTTGATATTGATAAAAGTAATAAAGCTGCTTTGATAGAGTATTTAAACTTCTATAAATTTCGCTCAAAAATACAAGTAATAGATTGTAGTAACGAATATAAAGTTATCTACTCACTTCAAAAATTAGATATAGACTCGCTAATTACGGTTCGTGATCCTCGTTATGCTAAGCTTGGTTTCCGCTCAATAAATAAGCTCGATGTCATACCGCTGTGCGGTATCCAGACAATAATTACAAAAGACTGGATCCCGTGGTCAAGCCACAGGGTGATAGAGGGGGAACCGCCCCCCTCAACAACATCTCCCCGTGAAAACGGGAATCCAATATACCTAGAAGATAAATATAATTTTGCAATAATAGATGGTGTGGAAGATTTAATCACAGATAAATCTATTCCAAATATGTATGGTGCTGAGGAGTTAAATGCAATTAGTTTTGATAAAGGTTGTTATGTCGGGCAGGAAGTGATTTCAAGGGCTAAATATCAAGGAGTTATAAGAAGAAAGATATATAAAATTACAGCAGATGAAGATTTATCTTCATTAGTTAAAGATGAAGAAATACTCGCAGATAACAATAAAATCGGCGTAATATGCTCAAGTTATCACAATAAAGCAATTGCCTTAATCAGAGAAGAAAAATATCTTGCCGATAAAGAAGCTGATGTTACAGTTAAAGGGATTAAAATCAACTTATCTCTCGCACCTTGGTATTAAATAATAGTTAATTTTTTAATAATTACTTGACATTTATCAAGTTTTCATGTATTATTATTATAAATAGACACAAAAGATACAAACCATATTTCATGGTATTTTTTATAAAAAAAATATAAATTGGAGACTTTTATGTATACACCTTTTCAATTATTCACTTCAGGAAACATACAATTAATACCGGCTATATTAAACAGAACTAATGTTAACAACAAGCTTAATATTTTTGAAGCTCTTTGTAGTTTAATACCTCAACAATAAGATCAGAATGTTAAAAATGTTTTAGAAAATATTGCTGTACAGATATTAAACAAAATGATCCTCATCCCTGACACTAATTGGGATAAGAAAGATACAAACGGTAATACTATACTTGAATGGGGTATTTGGAGTAATAGCTCCAATGTTATTGATGTATTTCATCATAACCCTGCACTTATGGCAAAATTTGTTTCAACTGAGAAAGCACAAATTCATAATTTTTTCCGTGTTGCTATGGAGTCGCATATTTCTGATGATTTCCGTAAGACACAAATTGAAAAATTTACACAATTAGGTTTAGATATTAATGATCTTGGTCAAGATAATCATATTGCTTTATATTCTACAATAAATATCCGCTTATTACTAATAATCCGAGTAATCAAAATATAAGTTTATTTCAAACTCAAATGGATAAATATTATAAAATAATTGAGAATCTAGTTAAATTTGGTGTTAATCCTTCGCTTGAAGCAAATAATATATTAAATTTATTAGCTACCGGTACTTTACAAATACAAAATACAATATCTAAAATGTCTGATAACGGTCATAAATATTTAGCTCAAGCAGGTTTTAAAACTTTAATAATGAATGTAAAGGAATTAGTAGAAAAAACATTAGGAAAGTGTAATCTTGAAAATTCTACCGGCGGTAATAATATGATTGCTACGCTTGGTAATATAATATGGTCTATTAAACAAGATATTTCAAAAGCATCCGGTCAAGCAAAAACATTGTTAATCAACAATTTTAAAGAACTGAAATCTTTAGCTGAGCCTATAATAGAAAAAATAGTAAAACTTCTTAGAAAAATGCATAAAAATACGCATACAAAACCTGATGTAAATTTCTATGATAAGAGTGGTAAAACACCACTTGATTGGTATAGCGATTATAACGCTACTAAAATCGTAGAAACTTTAATAAAAAATGGCGGTAATGTAAATCTTCAGTGTACTCAAGATGCAGCTGCTCCTAGCCATAGATTATTTTTAAACAATTCAAAAGTATAATGCTAGCAACCCAAAACTGCCAACTCTAAAAGCATTATTAAATAAAGGAAACAAGCCACCGTTTGATCCAAGTATCAAGATGGTAGGTAATAAAAACGGCAGCAGATGTATGAGAAGAGAAAAAAACAGCTATAGTTGATGACAATGATTGTCATAATGCACTTGATGAGTACACAACTTGGTATAATAACGATTATACTGTAGAATCATTAGGTCAGGGCAGTAGCAGTTTAATCTTTATGAATAAAAATGAGTATTGTATGTCATTCCTAGCTAAAAGCGGCCTTATTGCATGGCTCGTTTATGTCATGTCCGCAGAAGCAGGAATTTCAGCATAAAGCGAGCTTTAAAAAAAATCTTTTAAAAAGTTTTGCAGTACTGGATTCCCGCCTACGCGGGAATGACATCGAGTCTTATGACACCCATGTGTATTCGTAGGAATGACATACTTTTTTAACTCCACAAAAATATTGTTTGTTTCTTTTTTTATCTTTATTATTATTTGCATAGAAAATCCCTATAACTTAAATCTATGCCAAATATAGATCTCCTTATTTTTACTAGCTTTTTAGCGATTAATTTGCTAGTTGGACTTCTAAATATCACAAATATAAAAAATATTTGCGAATATGCGATAGGAACAAGGAATTTTTCTACAGGTACAATAGTCGCAACTCTTATTGCTACTTGGATCAGTACTAGTACTTTTTTAATCGATAATTCAAGAATATATACGGACGGATTATTGTACTTATTACCTAGTATATTCGGTAGCGTTATATTATTATTGTCTCAAGATCCGGTAGTTAACACCAATGAATTGTTTTTACGAATCATTAAAAGTTATATAGGATTTAAGGGGTTAATAGTCGGCGTTATTATGGCAATGATAATCGCAAGTACAAACTCTTATATTAACGTTGCAGTGGTAACTTTTACTAATGACATAATTAAAAAAGCTTCATTAAATTATAATTATATAACCGCTACTATAGGATTAATAGGTTTTATTATATCGCTCTACACTAAAGATTTAATAAATCTATTTTTATTATTGACTAGTATCTATTTACCGCTAATCACTTTGCCGTTAATTTTGTTAATATACGGTTTTAAATCAAGTGCTAAAAGTTTTTTTATCGTTATGATTACTGCAATATTAACTATTATATTGTGGCAAATATTTTCTTTAAGAGCAGTTCTAGGTATTTATCCGATACTATCCGCAACTATTGTAAATTTATTCTTTTTTCTTGGAAGCCATTATATTTTAAAGCAACCCGGAGGGTTTAGTTCTTTAAAAGAGCCGCTAACCGTTAAAATAATCAGGCAAGAGAGAGAAAGAAAAGGTTTGACTTTATTTCGTGATCTTAAGAATTTTAACATCTTTAAATATTGGGAAAGTACCCTACCAAATCAAGAAATTACTTATAGTTATGTCGGTATATTTATTTTAATATCGATGTTCTCATCTTTATATATCACATCAGGTAGCAGAATAATGAACCATTTGGAGATATATAATATTATTTACCATACCACACTTATAACTGCTGCAATATTAATTACTTATCCTTTATGGTCTTTAAAGTTTCAAAAGAATTATATTATATCTTTATCTTGGTTTGTGGCTACTTTCGTTATATTAATATTTTTCGGTAGTTTACTTGTTATATCAAGTTAGTTTTGATCAACTGCAATTAATGTGTTTGATAATTAACCTACTTATAATTGCAACGATATTCAGGTGGCAAGCTACTTTACTACTTATGACCGTTACGTTTGCTAGTATAGAGCTTTATAAATATTTTATGGATGAGAAGTTATTAATTAGCATAGGTAGTTTTCAATTCAAAGTAGTATATTCCTAACCTTATTTAGTAGCCTTTTAATAGTATGCTTAAAACCAAGGCAGGAGCAAGAAAAATTAGTTAACCTAAAAAATACTCCTTTAGGTAATAGAGTTAATTATAGAGAGTAGGAATTAGAGAAGTTACTTGATTTGAAACATGAGTTCTTACGTAATATAAACCATGAAATCAATACGCCGCTAACCGGTATTATTAGC
Source organism: Rickettsia philipii str. 364D (assembly GCF_000283995.1). NCBI lineage: Bacteria > Pseudomonadati > Pseudomonadota > Alphaproteobacteria > Rickettsiales > Rickettsiaceae > Rickettsia > Rickettsia philipii. The sequence continues at coordinate 746,718 of NC_016930.1, read as the reverse complement.
CTTGGTGAAACCTTATGGGCTAATTATGATAAATTTAATGAAGATCAGCGTCGCAATGCAGTAGAGGTTATAGCTAAAAGCTCTATTAAATTAAATAGCTTGATAAATAATATTCTAGATTTTTCAAAATTATCCAGTCTTAATGATGCACTCAATAAAAAAGATATAAACTTAAGCGAATTGCTACATGAAAGGATTAAAATATGTAAGAAATTATATCTAAACGGCAAAATCTTAAATTTTGTATCTGATATTGAAAAGAATATAATAATTATATTCTTTTCAATTTTAACTGTGATCCTCATTATATTAAACACACATTCGATAATCTAATAATAAATGCTATCAGCTATTGTAGTGAGGGAATAATAAAAATTGATCTACACATGCAAGAAAATGATATCTTGTTTTATAGTATAAAAGACGATGAATAGGAGTACTGAAAGAGGAATTGCAGAGTATATTCGGTGTATTTGTCGTAAGCTCTAAAACACGTACGGCAGGAGGTAGATGAGTAGGACTTGCATTATGTAAGAAAGTAATAGAACTGCACGCCGGAAAAATTTGGGCAGAAAACGATAAACAGGGAAAGACTACTTTTATTTTTACGATGCCTTTGTAATTGAAAATGTCATTCCGTTGAGCACAGGAATACAGTACTGTTTGCTGTCATACCGTGCCCGCCACGGTATCCAAAAAACAACTTATAACACGCATTTTTTAACATTTTTACCGGATACCGTGGCAGGGCCACGGTATGACATTATTATGAAAAAAATTATTTTTAATAAACAACAAGATTTTATATCAATTATAGAACCGGCGTCAAGCTGTCTAGATGCACAAGATAAATTAAAGGAAGCTATTAAAATACTAGCGTTGCATGGTTTTAAAACTTTAGTAGATGATAAGATTTTTTCAGGTGATGCATTGCCTTTTTTCGCTGCTTCTAAAGAGGAAAGGTTAAGAATGTTTGAAGCTATGGAAAATGAACAGGTTAAAATAATTTGGGCTTTTCGTGGCGGATGTGGATGCAGTGAATTTGTAGAAGATTGTTTTAATATAGAACAAAAAGGGGATAAAGTCCTGATAGGCTATAGCGATATTACCGTTTTGCATTTATTACTAAATAACCATTATAATATCCCAACTATTCACGGTTCAGTGTTAACTTCGTTACTACCGCCTACTAATCAGGATATTATGCCTATAATAAATGTTCTTAAAGGAGAAAAGAGTGAAATACAACTTATACCTATAAAGAAAATTAGTGAGGAAAATATAACAGGTACAATAACAGGCGGGAATTTAACGGTTTTAACTCAATTGATTAGTACTGGTTTGCAAATTCATTCTCATTCCTATGCTTCTTTATGTCATTCCCGCGGAAGCGGGAATCCAGAAAAAATAATACTGGATCCCCGTTTCCACGGGGATGACAATAAAATTCTATTGCTTGAAGACGTTAATGAAAAAGCCTATGCCGTACATCGTAATCTAGTTCAATTAAAAAATACCGGTATATTTGAACGCATAAAGGCAATAATCTTTGGTGATTTTACTAAAGGGGATGAGTTTGTAGAACAAGCTATAAAAAGTTTTTGTTTAAATCATATTCAAAATATTGGAACTTATAAAGCAGTAGGAATAGCGCATGGAGAAGTAAATCATCCAGTTATTATGAATCATGAAGTAATTATAAACAGTAATGTTTTAAGTTTTACTAGCCCTTTTGAAATAGTAGAAAACAAATGACAAATTCTATCAGAATAGGTACAAGAAAAAGTCCACTTGCTTTAATACACACTAATTTAGTTATTCAGCAAATCAAACAATTTTTTCCTGATGTCAATTGTGAAATAGTGCCGATTATTACTAGCGGGGATTTAATCCAAAATAAACCATTATACGATATAGGCGGTAAAGCTTTATTTTTAAAGGAAATAGAGCAAGCCTTGCTTGATAAAAAAATTGACTTAGCTGTTCATTCTTTAAAAGATGTACCGGGTAGAATACCTGAACCGCTAGTAATAGCTGCTGTTTTAGAGCGTGAAGACCCCAGAGATGTTTTTGTTTGTCTAAAATATAAATCTATAGAAGAGCTGCCACAAAATGCCGTAATAGGTAGCTCGGCAGTACGAAGAAAAGCATTTATCCAAAAAATAAGACCGGATTTAAAGGTAACGGTTTTTAGAGGGAATGTTGATTCAAGAATAAAAAAGCTAATGACCGGCGAAGTTGACGCAACAATTTTAGCATATACAGGTCTTAAAAGGTTAGAGGTGTTTAATCCGGAGTATTGCCATTTGATAGAGTATTCACAGATGTTACCGTGTATAGGGCAGGGAGTCATTGCAGTTGAGATTAGAAAAGATGATAATGCTATGCTTGAGATATGCAACCAAATTAATCATCTTCCCACTTTTGAGCTCATAAAACCCGAAAGAGCATTTTTAGAGTATCTAGATGCTAATTGCCGCACCCCGATTGCTGCTTATTCACAATATCTAGATGCAAATCCTAGACATCTTTCCAAACTCGCTTATAGGGAGGTATTTGAAGGAAACACAGAAGCACTTGCCACCGCAGCGTACAAAAGCAATCGCACAGATGCGAGTACCGGATTGACGTACAAATTACCCCTAGAAGTAGAGTTTGGGAAGATGTCTAATATACAAACCAATTTTATGCTCGGTAACCTTGATGGCAGTAAAATAACTTTCCATACCGAAACTACCAATATAAAAACTTCAACAGAAGCAGGCATAAAAGCCGCTAAAATGATGTTAGAAGCTATCTGTAAATAAATTTTAATCGATAATTTAATTCTTTTTTGCTGCACATTATAAGATTTTTTTGAAATATGAATAACACCCTATCAAAAATCTTATCAATTTTTGCTAAAAAAGCTCTTTACTTGCTAATTACAATTTATTTACAGATAACCCATAAAATATCTAAATTTGCAAGATATTATCATGACAATACAAAGATTTTTAGACTTAGAATTATCAAAAGGACAGTCCTGTTGTTTGTGGGGAGCACGTAAAACTGGTAAGTCAACATATCTGAAACAACGTTTTCCGGATATATATAGATTTATTACAAGCTGATATCCTATAAAGTTTACTTTCAAAATCCTGAACGTTTAAGAGAAGAATTGAAGTCAAAAGACGGCATCTCAACTATTATTATTGATGAGGTGCAAAAAATTCCCTTACTGTTAGATAAGGTTCATTATTTAATAGAATCTAATAAAGCTTTACAATTTATCCTTTGCTGCTCCAGTACTAGACTCTTAAAATCAACAGGTAGCAATTTACTTGGCAGAAGAGCTTGGAGATATATGTTTTTGCTGCTCTATGCTATTCTGAGATAAAAGAGCTTGATTGGCATAAAATTTTTAATCATGGACTAATACCTGATCATTATATTGCATCAAAAAAGCTTCATAAATATCTTGCGTCCTATTTATATGACTATATTTTACCTGAAGTACAGTTTGTGAAGCAAATTTAAGAAAACGCAAAGCACTTGCAAGGTTTCTAGAGATTATAGGCATTTCAAACGATGAGATGATAAATTATAGTAATATAGCAAGAGATTGCGGTGTTGATGCAAAAACCGTTAGAACATATCTTGAAATATTAGAAGATATATATTTAGGATATCATCTTTATCCGTATAGATCACTTAGCAAAAGGCGAATTATTACGGAAATGCCTAAATTTTACCTTTTCGATACCGCACTTAGCAAATTACCTAAGGAAATATGAATATCAGGAAATGACAGGGTTTGATGCTGGTAAATCTTTTGAGCATTATGTATTCTTAGAATTAATAGCTTATAAATATTTAAACAACAAAAGAGATGAATTATTTTATTGGTGTACTAAAGAAGGATATGAGGTTGATTTTATATTTCAAAATAATGATGCATTTGAAGTTAAAATTGCTTCTTCTATACAAAAAAATCATTTAGAAGGTCTATTAGAATTTAGTAAAGATAGTGATTTTAAATTACATATATGGACATTTAGTATAGAGCTAAGTATTATTAAATTAATCGATTAAAGGCTAAAAATGCATTCTTCTTTTGAATGGGATGAAGAAAAAAATAAAATTAATATTGGTAGCATAACGTAAGCTTTTATGAAAGCTTTTCTAGATATCAAAAGGATAATCCTTCAAGATGTAGACCATAGTGTTACAGAAAAAAGATATTTTTGTTTAGGTAAAGTTGATGGTAATATTTAACAGTCCGTTTTATGTTCCGAGGTAATCATATAAGAATTTTTGGAGCAGGATACTGGCGTAAAGGCAAGAGAATTTATGAGCAAGAGATAAAATACACTGATGGGGAAATAGGGGAAGTAAAAATAGTAAAAGATTTCTTACCACATCCTAGAGAACTTTTATTAAAAGGTGATTCAGTAAAAGTAACCATGTCTTTAAGTAAAGAGAGCGTAGAATTTTTTAAATCAGAAGCAGCAACTGCACATGTGCCTTATCAAAAAATGATTAGGATTTTACTAGAAAATATACTAAGCACTATAAAGCAAATAAAAGGGTATAATACTACTATAAACTGAGCTGGCGGATAGGGTGGGATTCGAACCCACGGTACGGTTGCCCGTACGCCAGTTTTCAAGACTAGTGCCTTAAACCACTCGGCCACCTATCCAAGAAGATTCATACCAAATAATCTTATATATTTCAAGGGAAATATTGCAATATATGAATCTAAATTACAAATCCGAATTGTTCTTTCACTTCATTAACCGTTTCAGAAGCTCTAATTCTTGCTTTTTCTGCTCCTTTGTGCAGTATTTTTAATAAATATCCTTTATCATTCATTAATTCTAAATACTTATCACGTATCGGTTGTAGATTTGTAATAATAATTTCTGCCAAATCTTCTTTAAATTTTGCGAAACCTTGGTTTTGATAATTACCGATTATTTTTTCCAAGCTTTCTTCGGATAAACTGCTATAAATATCTAATAAATTACTAATTTCCGGTCTTGTTTCTTGATCATAGCTAACAAAACTTAAATGATCGGTTTTGGCTTTTTTTATTTTTTGATGAATAAGATCGTTATCGTCTTTTAAATTGATACGGGCAAAATCCGAAATATCAGATTTACTCATTTTCTTTGATCCATCCCGTAAGCTCATAATTCTTGTGCCTGTTTCACTAATTAAAACCTCAGGAACTTTTAGAATTTCTTTGTTAAATTTTCTATTTATTACCCCTGCAATATCTCTTGTTAGCTCTAAATGCTGCTTCTGATCCTCACCTACAGGCACTATATCGGCTTTATATATTAAGATATCCGCTGCCATAAGTACCGGATAGGAAAATAACCCAAGACACGCCTTTTCTTGATCGCTACCTGCTTTATCTTTAAATTGCGTCATGCGCTTTAACCATCCAAGCGGTGTAACGCAATTTAGTAGCCAAGCAAGTTCAGTATGCTCTTTCACCATACTTTGGGCAAAAATCGTTACTTTGTCGGGGTTAAGCCCTGCTGCTAAATAAACAGCAAGCACCTCCATAATTGAATTGTTAAGTTCTGATGGCTTAATATCAACCGTGATAGCATGCAAATCTGCTAAGAAGAAAAAACAATTATATTCTTCCTGCATTTTAACCCAGTTTTTAATTGCACCAAGATAGTTACCGAGATGTAAAGAACCGGTTGCTTGCACACCGGAAAGAACAGTTTTTTTCATTTAATACCTTTTTATTTTACTCATTGTAAAATTATGTTATAAATACCATTTTTATTAATATAATTATCTTAATTATGCTGTGGCGTTTAAGAATTTTATCATTTTACGGATTATTATCGTTATTTACATTTATTTTTTTTCTTATATGTTACATACCAGTAACATTTTTCAATGTCAACTATCAAATAAGATATAGAATTGCCATTATCTTTTCTTATGCTTTTGTGTGGCTTGCAAAAATTTGTTGCGGTTTAAAATATGAAGTAGAGGGGCTTGAGAAATTACCGAAGACTATTGCAATCGTCGTGTCTAATCACCAATCCTTTTGGGATCAAATGTTTATGCAACTGATTATTCCTAAACATTCTTGGGTATTAAAGCGTGAATTATTTAATATACCCCTGCTTGGTTGGGGACTTCGGATGGTTAAACCTATTGCAGTTGACCGTGGTACTAATAGCTCGGTTGCTCAGATTTTAAGAGAAGGTCAGGAAAAAATAAAAGAAGGATTATGGTTAATAATATTTCCGGAATCAACTAAAGTTCCGCCTGATAGAACGGTAAAATTTAAACCAAGTGCCGTAAAGCTTGCTTCAATTACTAAAGTTCCAATTGTGATGATAGCTCATAATGCCGGTTTATTTTGGCCTAGAGGTTTTTGGTTTAAGCAACCTGGAACTATAAAGATAAAGATTATAGGTGTAATAGAAAAAGAAGAAATAGAGCAAACAGACGTACGTATACTTAATGACAAGGTTGAGCAAATTATTAACAGTGAAAAGCAAAAATTATTAAATTAATATTAGGTTTTAACAATAATTAGTATTATCATAAAATTACAACTTAGTTCTTGTGGAGGTATTTATGGTCAGGACAACAGCGTTAAAATTAATTGCGGTTATCGATAGTAAGCAAATGATGCTTTACGACGCTCAAGGAGTTAAAATTACTACTAATACACCTTTAAAATTATCTTTGGATTTAGAGGAGCATCACCACCATAGAGAAAAAAGACAAAGCCTTTACCAAAATAAATCTACACCGGCTTCGTTGTTTGAGCCGCATACTTCGCTAAAAGATATAGCACATAAAGAAGCAGCACGGAGCGTTATTAAACATTTAGAGAAAGTAACTACTGCTGATCAAGCTAAATATAAGGAATTGATTATTGTAGCAGAACCGCAAATGCTTGGATGTGTTAGACAAGAACTTAAAAACGGTCTAAAAAAGATGATTACTAAAGAAATTGCTAAGGATTTAGTGCAACATAGCGTAGATGCAGTGGAGCGAGCAGTATTTTCTTAGATAATCTTTATATGTCATTCCCGCGAAACCGGGAATCCAGTAAAACCTATAAAAAACTTGTTTTTTTAGGTTTATTTTGTCAATAATCTGTAATTTTTATACTAGTATTAAGGTGATCCTTTCTAGACTCCCACTTTCGCAGGAATGACATAGAAGTCGTACAACAAGCTTTTTAGTCGTTTGTAATGATGATACAAATTAGGTGCCTAACTTATTAAATATTTCTTTTGTATTATTTGCGATAGTTAAACCAATTTGCTTATCTGTATTCTCAAAAGTTTTTATAGTCTTTTCATTAGGAATCTTAATATGTGGTTTGAAAGGCAAACCATTTATACATTGAGTTAGCAAAATATCCTCATGGCTTCTGACATAGTCATCCCCATTTGCTTAAATATTTCTGTTGCTTCAAGTTTTATATCTGCTGAAACGCGTAATCTAATATCTACTGAATATAGCTCCATTCAGTTATTATTATCCGCTATAGTCAAATGATTTGAATTCACTTACATAGTCTCTCGTCGCTCTCCGATTATTATAGGCTGCGCTTCTCGCTCTTTGTAATTACATCCAACTGATTTGACCACATTTTAGTATATATGGCGGCATGCGTCAATACACTCATATTTTAATTCAGAATAGTTGCACTAATAAGAAAAAGTGGTAAAATATCATATCGAACAAATTAAATATTATGAATAATTATGCCACAAATTTATTTTAACGGTCCGGAAGGACGAATTGAAGGAAGATATGTAAAAGCTACCGCGCCTAACGCCCCTATTGCATTAGTTCTTCATCCTCATCCTTTATATGAGGGTAATATGAATAATAAAGTAGTTTATAATGCCTATAAGATTTTAGCAGATAACGGTTATACAGTCTTACGTATTAATTTTAGAGGAGTAGGGGGATCACAAGGTAAATTTGATAACGGAGTCGGTGAAGTGGTTGATGCGGGGGCAGCTCTCGACTGGTTACAGCAGAATAACCCAAATGCTCAGTCTAATCTGATATTAGGATTTTCTTTCGGAGCATGGATAGCTATGCAACTTGTAATGCGACGTCCGGAAATAAATCATTTTATTGCTATTTCACCGCCGGTTAATACAATTCATAAATATGACTTCTCATTCCTCTCACCTTGTCCTATTCCAGGATTTATATTACAGGGAGATAATGATAGTATAGTATCGGCAGATGATGTAAAAGACCTAGCAAATAGATTATCTAAGCAACAATCCCATATTAAAGTTGATTATAAAATTATCAATGGAGCTGACCATTTCTTTCGTTATAAAACTGAAGAATTTTCTAAAGCAATAAATGCTTATTTAATAACAATTCAATCTAATTATCATCACCATAGTAATAATGTAAATGAAGAAATTAGTAAGCACCCAAAGAAATTATTTTTATATTAGTTTTTGTTGTGTGGTTCGGCTTATCCGTCATTGCAAGCAGGCGTTGTTGCAGGTACCCAAGTCGTCATGGCGAGGAAATTGCGTAGCAATTGACGAAGCAATCCAGTAAAAATTCTGATTTACAGAATTTTTTTATCACCATGTAGCCTACGGCTGCTTGCAATGACGACTCGGTATCCACGCAACAATATCTCGTGGGAATAACATAAAAGAATCCATATCACAACGTCTACAATTCTAAATAAGCTTCTATTGCTAAAATTAATATTTCATCTTTTTTAGCATCTAACTCTTGAGTTAATTCTTCATAAATTTGCCTATCTGATAGAGAAGTGAATTTTTTAAATAGCTGCACTAATTTTAAAGAAGGGATAATACGAAAAGCATCTTTTAATATTTTGATCTTTTTATTAACATTAAGCTTATTATTTAAATTAAAGTAAAATTCTAGTAATTCGTCGTTATAAAAATTTAAATCTACAGCCGTTGCCAAATAATCTATAGCATTAGTCGTATTATTACTTTCTACTTCTTGCTTCACTGCTAATAAATAATACTCAGCAATTTCCTGCATAGACTCATGTTTATGAAATTTTGCGAGCTTATTCGTTATAAAAATAAATTTTGTCCATAGAGAAAGTCTAGCATAACAACGCATTAAAGTAATTAAATTGTCAATATCAAGTTCATTGAAATTATAAGCCTTGGTTGCGTAATTTTCTGCTTTCTCATAAAAAGATTTATCATAATAAAGTTTTGCTAGATTTTTGCTACCGTAAAAAACAAATTCTTTAGATGTAATAAGTTTTTGAAAATAGGAAATTTTTCTATCTACATCCTCTTCAGTTACGGCTAAGATTAAATTATGGAATTCTTGTGAATCTTTTAGATCCTCAGAAGATAAATTTTTGCGAGCAATAGAAGCAGATTTAGCTTTATTATTCATAATATATTCGGCAAAAGCTAAAATTAAAGCATATCTACCATGATTAATTTTTCGTTTACTAAAAATATTATGTATTTTAGATGGTAAATCGATAATTAATATTAGGAATCTAATGACAATAAAACAAGAAATTAGTAATAAAAGACCTAAAATAAGACTAAAGAACAAGTTAGTCTCTATATTATAATCATATAAACTAATAAAAACTTTTGAATCAAAGCTCTCTATAAAAGTAAACCCGAAATAAAGCAGTAAAAAAGTAGCACATATTAATAATAACCTAAACATCTTTATTTACAAACTCCTGCATAAATTTTTCTGAATAAAGACAATCGATTAGATAGTTTAAGTTCTCTAAAATTAGAGGTTTATCTTGTTCTTTTATCATCATAGCAGAAGGTTTTTTTTCAATTTTGATAAACTTCGCCAGCCACTTATGGTTGGTAGGAAAAATTACTTCCGTACTACTTGATTTAGAAAAAAGATAATTATTATATGCTTCTAAGTTATTTAAAATATTCCTTATATCTTGAGGCAGCAGACGGGACTTTACTATTCTTAGTTCTTTACTATAATCCTTATCTTGCATGAAATTATATACTAATAGATTTACATTTAATAAGTAATTAATATAGTCAAGTGATACCCATACGCCTACCTCATCACTCGTCGCTCTCCTATTAGTTATAGGCTTCTTCGCTTCTTGTTCCTTGTATCCGAATGAAGCTGAATTGACTACAGTTTCTAATTTTGGTTCTACTAAATTAGTCGGTGCTTCAGGAAACTTTAAAGAACTTACGTAATTTAAAAGCGACTTGGTAGATAATAGAGGAGCTGCTTCCTTTTCTTCCAGGGTAGTATTTTCTTTATTTTCTACTGCTTGATCAGGAATGTGGCTTAAATCCTTATTTTCACTTTTAAAAAGTTTTAAAATATCGGATCTATTATGATAAAGAGTAAAAGAAGATAAGACAAATATTACTATTGCTATAAAAAAGATGTTTTTGCTTTTAAATAAACTATCGAATTTGTGCATTTTCAGATAATAACTTGATTATATCGTTAAGGTTTTGATCATCACAATAAACCACATTTTTTATAAAAGGTCTAACTATATTTGCAACTTTCAAACTTATGGCTACAACTAAACTATCTTGTAAGTACTCTAGTAAATTATTTTGCAGTAATAATTTTACTAAAGTCCTAGCACTATTTTGAGAATAAAGTAATATAAAATCAATATTATTTTTAAATGCTTTTATAATAGATACGGGCAGCTCATTCAAATATTCTACATTATAAATGATATGTCTAGCTATTTTGCTAGGTAAATCTTTAGTAATTTCATTTGAAGATAAATATATAGTCTGCTCATATAAATCAGGAGGAAAATGCTTAATCAAATCTTCCACGTTTTTAGCAGTATACATTACTTTCTTGCCTAATAATCGTTTTGACTTACTACCTACTACCCAAATATCTTGTTTTAAGTTATGACCGGTTAAGATACTTGCTGCATATTTACTAGTTATTATTATATTTGAGTAATTATCTAAAATAGCGATATTAAAATCTAGAGTTTTATATTTAATTAAAGGACAATGAATATCACGTAAATCTAAATTATATTTACTTATTTCCTTTATAGTTTCATTATTTTCTTCAATATGTCTAGTTAATAAAACCGATTTCATACAATATTTGTACTCCAATATAAAAAGCAACTGCCCAAATAATAATAGCAGCTATTTTATTAATTATAGTGAAAATCGTACTACTTTTATTTAGCTTTCTAATATTATAACCTGCAACTGCTAAAGAAAAAAACCATATCCAAGATATAAGTATGCAAGTTAAGGTAAATATAATTTTTGCAATACCGCTATACTTTAAAGCACTAATACCTATTACTATAATCGTATCCATAATTGCATGCGGATTTAATATTGACACCGATATAGCAAATAAAATTTGTTTTTGAGCTGAAAAAGCCCCGTAATTCATTGTAAGATCAATAGGCGGCTGATTCCAAGTATTATATCCCATATAAATTAAGAAAATAAATCCAACAATAAATATAGATAATTTTAACCAAGAAATTTCAAGAATTAACAAAGATATCCCAAGAACTGCAATACATATAAGCATAGTATCACATATTGAGGCTGCAATTATGCTAGGTAAAGCCTTGCTAAACTTTGGCTGTGTTGCTCCTTGATTGAATATAAAAATATTCTGTACTCCGAGCGGCACTATTAAACCGAGAGCTAAAACGATGCCATGTAAAAAAGCACTTAATATATCATTATTCATTTAAATAGCCATTATATACTAGAGCTATGCTCCAAATTGTTACTGCTCCCATTTTATTAATTATTTTTAATATTATAGCATTTTTATTTAATTTTCTAATATTATAACCAATTATTGCCAATGATAAAAATTATATACAAATAAACATTAATTTTAATGTCATTTCCTTGATATTTGTAAAAACCAATATTTAATATACTCATTATATATGGGTTTAATATAGATAATATTGATATCACAATATAGAAACTAAACTTTGTTTCTACATAGAAATAGGCTAAGGTTCTATTGTTAAATTAAAATATGATTGATGCCAAGTATTATATTCCATACAGATTAGAAAAATAAATCCAATTATGAAAAGAGGTATTGTTATATCAAATCATAAAAATAAAGAAGAAATCATGATTGAAAACGATTATATGTATAAGTATATTATAACATAAGCAACAATTACACTAGGTAGAGCTTTTTTGAAGCTACGATATTTTGCACTGTGATTTAATATAAAAATACTTGGTATAATGGAAGAAATAGCAAAATACGGTATTAAAAATATTATACTTAATATATTCATGCATTATTGTAATTTAGTTTTTATTTTTAATAATATTAATAGAGACGGAATAGTTATAATAGTAGTAAATAAAAAGAAATTTTGCCAACCGAAATTTACTACCATATAGCCTGAAATTATAGGAAAAATTGAGCGCGAAATCCCCATCATCGATGAAAGAAAAGAATATTGAGTAGCTCGAAATTGACCTTGACAGAGTGCAGAAATAAAAGCGATATAAGCAGTCATTGTCATACCGCCGGTAATACTTGCTATTCCTATCGTAATAAATAATAATAAAGAATTTTTACCGTTTATTTCAAGAAAAATAAATAAAATATGTCCTAAAGCATGAATAATACCAAATAAAAATATACTATTTAATATATTTTTATGTTTCATAATAACCCCGCCGACAAGTCCACCGATTATAGCTCCTACAACTCCACAAAACTTTCCAACGCTTGCTATTTCAAAAGCATCATACTCAAGATGAAGCAAAAACGGATTAATCATAACATTAATTAAGTTATCCGGTAACCTATATAATACTAGGAAAATTAATATAAGAATAATGAAATAAACAGAACCTATAGGTTTTAACGCATTATATATAAAATTTATTATGTTTTTTTTATTTTGATTATTTTTTATATCATTCTTGATTATCTGTATATGTATGTTCTCGTTTAAATAACAATACTTAATTCCTACAATCAATAAAATTAAATAAATAAATACTAAACCGGCAAAGATTTTATATATTTCATTAAATGTTAAATAAATAGATAAATAAATAGCTCCAGAACCGGCTAAAAGCATACCGACCCGATAACCAAATATATATATTCCTGAAGTAAACCCAAGCGATTCTTTAGGTACTATTTCCGTTCTTAAAGCACTTAATATAGTATCTTGTGCAGCACTAAAAAAAGAAATAATTAAAGCTGTGAAAGCAAATAATAATAGATTAGTACTAGGATCTAGAAAGCTGAAAATATATATAAGAAATATCAATGCACTACTAGTTAAGCAAATCCAAGATAATCTATGACCGAATATTTTGTTTAAATATTTAATTTGCACTGCATCAAAAATCGGTGCTAACAAGAAATTAATAGAGTAGGGAAGCGTTATGAATGATAATATACCGATTGTTTGCAGTGCTATATCTTCTTTAGCAAGCCAATAATTTAAAGTATTACCGGTCATCATTAGATTAAAACCGCTAATAAGCCCAAACAACCAAATAATACATAAACGAGAGTTATTTAACATGAATTTATATACTTCGAGTAAATGAAGAATTGATAGACGAAGATCAACTTCAACAAGAGCAAGGAGTCTATAAGGCAAAGAGCGGAGCGTATACTTAATACGTGAGCACCGCAGAGCTTATGAAACAACATAGCCAATTTTTGAAGTTGATCGAGTATATATGCCTTTAGCTCTAAGTGCCTATAGGCTTAATATGCAAAAATGTGAGTCTTCTGTTGATTTGCAGCATGTAATGTAATCATGTTATTTTAATGTCTCAATATCTTTCTTATCTAATTTTGTTATTTTCATAATAGTTTCTAAAGAAAGCCCTTCTTTTTTCATTTCTTTAGTCATAGTAATTTTCTCTTTGTTTCTACCTTCTTCAATACCTGCTTGTTTCCAGCTATGAGCTAAGCTATTCATAAGGTTTCCTCCTAATGCAGGGTTTAAATGCGATTTAAGTATTTTTTCTATTTCTATTTTATCATTTTCCCTAATCTGATTCAAGGTGTAGAGGACAAAATTAGCTCTATATAATCTATACCGATATTAACTTTAATAAATTCTGGTCAAAGATCAGCTACTTCTTGCCATCTCTTTAATAAATCTCGTTTGTGGATCTGTTTTAAAAAAAACTGCAAGATTCCAGACCAAGCTTTTTCTTTTAATTTTTCATCAGAAATATTTTGAACATTAATTAACTGATAATCATTAATCCATATGTATTTTTTACAAGTTCACTGTTTTCAAATAACTCCCATAGATTAGTCATAAAGTGACAAAAGAATGTAAGAGAAATATAGCTAATTCTTATAAAAATAGCGGGGTAGTATTTTTAAACTTAAAAAATATGCAAAAAACGCAAGATAAAAATATGCTTTTAAAAACTTTACAAAAGTCAAAATGTGATTTTTCTTTTCCTAACTAAGATTTATTAAATCTTATCGATGAGATGGAACTGTTTTACATATTTTTAGACTCAAAGCCCTTATTTTTCTTATTTCATTTTACACTATGCAGGACCTAAGCCATGGACTACCGATAAGCAGGAATTATGGAAGACAAATCAGGACAAATTAGATAAGATCACAAAATATTACTGGCGATATCAAGAAATAACACCTTGGAGTAGTATAAATTAATTATTTTAATTGACTTTAGCACTTAAGAGATTTAAAAGTTAACTTTAATATGTAAGGTTACAATAAAAATGTTACCGCCTAAAATTTTCTTTGAAAAAGTTAAAGAAATAATTTGGCCTATAGAAAGGAAAGAATTAAAGCTATTTATACCTATGGCTTTAATGATGTTATGTATCCTTTTTAATTTTGGGGCTTTAAGATCTATCAAAGATAGTTTAGTAGTACCCTCTATGGGGGCTGAAATTATTAGCTTCTTAAAATTATGGTTAGTATTACCCTCGTGCGTAATTTTTACCGTACTTTATGTTAAACTTAGTAATAACTTAAATTTTGAATATATTTTCTACATTATAGTCGGCAGTTTTTTACTATTTTTCTTATTATTTGCCTATATTATTTATCCAAATCAAGATATTTATCATCCTAATGATGAAATGATAAATAAATTAATTGCTTCATACCCTCATTTTAAATGGTTTATTAAAATAGGTAGTCAATGGAGTTATGCACTGATGTATATTTTCGCGGAATTATGGAGTGCAGTAGTCATAAACTTAATGTTTTGGCAGTTTGCCAATCACATTTTTGATACTTCTCAAGCTAAAAGATTCTATCCCGTTCTTGGAATGGTCGGTAATATCGGTCTTATAATAGCAGGTAGCGTACTTGTCTTTTTCTCAAGCGGGCAGGACGTCATTGATTCAGAATTATTACCGGATGCTTTTAATTTATCTGTTGGAAATGCTATAATGCTTAAGCCAATCATGTCAATTATTGTTACTGCAGGAATAATTGCTATGCTTCTATTTAGAATAATAAATAGATTTATTTTAACAGATTCCATAAATGTTTTAGATGCAAAAAAAGTTACAGCTAAAATGAAAACAAAACTTTCGGTAATTGAAAGTATCAAATTAGTAATTCACTCAAAATATATAGGTCGTATTGCCTTATTAATAGTCTGTTATGGATTATTAATAAATATAGTTGAAGGACCTTGGAAAGCAAAAATAAAAGAATTACATCCCAACACTATAGACTATGTTAACTTTATGGGCAGGTTTAATATTTGGATGGGGATATCATGCGTTACTTTCATGATAATAGGCAGTAATATTCTGAGAAGACTCGGTTGGCTCATTTCGGCATTATTAACTCCTATTATGTTGTCTATTACTGGCTTGATGTTTTTTATCTTTATAATTTTTATTGAAGAAATAGGAGAATGTTTCGGTGATTTTAATCTTCTATATGCAGCGATTATTGTTGGAGCAATTCAGAACATACTGAGTAAATCGTCCAAATATTCATTATTCGATTCAACAAAAGAAATGGCGTATATTCCTTTATCTTTAGAGCTTAGAACTAAGGGAAAAGCTGCCGTAGAGGTAATAGGTACTAAATTCGGTAAATCGCTTGGAGCATTTATACAGTCTTTGATATTTATTATTATTCCGACTGCTACCTTTGATTCTATTATAATATATTTATTAGTAACTTTTATAGTTATGATGAGTTTATGGATTTGGAACGTTATAAAATTGAATAAGGAATATATAGAGCTGTGTAAGTAAACGTCATTGCAAGCGGGCATTGTTGCGTGCAGTCGTAGACTGCATGGCAATCTCATGAAATAATAACAAACTCCTGAGATTGTTTCGTCAAAATTTTCAATTTTTCCTTGCAATGACGAAAAAACTTATCCATACAACAAAAGAAAATCACACTATAATACCGATTTAAAGATGAAAAAAATTCTTAAAATAATATTATTTATAACTATCTTTATTATACTCGCATATAGTGGGTTGTGGTTTACTATTATGTTCTCTTTATCACACTCTATAAATCAAAAATATGCCGGTACCAACCTTAATATAGAAGAGGCTGATAATAATCCTAATCAGCAATATCTTATTAAGTTTTCTAAAGTTCAGCCATATGGTTTCCCTTTCAAATTAGGTATTTCAGTAATTAATTGGCAAGAAGAGAGTATTAATAGAGTAACTGAATTTACCACACCGATAAATATCGGTTATGATTTACTTAAGCAGAAATTATTTATACATTTTTCCGGAGAAGCATTCGGAAAATTTAAGCCGGTTCAAAGAGGCTTTGGAGTAAGATTTTATAATGAGAACTGTATATTATCAACAAAAATACCGTTAAATTTTAAATTATTTGAAATAGTACGATTTAAAAAAGATTTATTTGAAGTTATAAATTTAATAGAAAATATTAAATTTACTTCCGGTAAAACAGAAATTTTTGACTTAGTCGATAATCAAAAATTATATGAAGAAGATCATACTATACTTACTATGTTATTTGACAAAAGTAAGTATTATACAAGTAAACAGGATTTCCTTGATAACATACCGCAAAAATTAGCAATTTATTATGAAACCGAAATAGTACAAAGTAACCTTGAAGATAGAATAATACCTGCCGGCTTATTATTATATAGACCCGCTTGGAATAATAATTTCAAATTTTCCGGTAATTTCTTGATTAGTACTAGTAGTGTGAATTTTAAAGATATTGCTAAAGATTTAACAATTGAAGTTACTAATGCAAAAATCAATAGTAATAACTTTGAAAATAATATTAATTTATTATATAAAGGTAAGTTAAACGATTTCGGCAATAATAATATTGATCTTTTGGTAGATTCGCAATTTAAGCTAAAACCTGGTTTTATAATAGGTTCATTAGAATTTATAAAGAAATATTACGATAAGCAAACCTATTTATTTAAACTTTCTGATAATAAGCTATATAAAGATTTTAATAATGAACTAAGCTATATTTTAAATAATAATAAACAATATAATTTTAGTATTTTTGAAGATAGGGAATATAATTTTAATTTAAATATTAATTTAGTAACTGAATTAAACAAATTAACTAGAGCACAGATAAATGCTTTAAGTCTCTATTCAAACGCATCGGGATTTAATATAACAAATGAAACTATAGTAAATGCTCTTAAAGATTCTTACAGTAAAGGTACGATAATAATTAATGATTACTCTAGAATAATAGATGTTTTAAGTGCATATATATACGGAGTAGGGGATTTTAAAGATTTTTCGGAAGAGAGTAAGGAAGTATACGGGAATGCTTTGAAATCATTTTTAAAAACTATTTCTGATCACCCGAATTCATCTAATTTAATTGATGCTAGCATTGAGTATGTGTTTGATTTGTCCGATTTAAACAAAGCTAAAATAGGTAATATAGATGATATAAATAAACTTATACCTTTATATTATTTATCTTTATATCAAGCAGCAGTAAAAAAAGTGCAACCCGGTGAAAATGTAAAAGAAAAAATTATGGAGTTAATTCCTAATGTTAATCAAAAAATATTAGAGGAATGTATACTCGATGAACTGCGTTAATCATCATTGCAAGCAACTGAAAGGAGCGTGGCAATCTCAGGATTTTGGCACGAGTATAAAAATACCAACCATGAATATTATAGTAAAAATACAGCAAGATTTAAAAGATGAAGTAACTAAGTTAAACAATTTAATCATTAGCTGTTTAAAAAGTGATGAAGAGTTAATAGAAAAGGTCGGTAAATATTTACTAGAAGCAGGAGGTAAAAGAATTCGTCCGCTTTTAACTATAATAACTGCTAAAATGTTTGATTATAAAGGCGATAATCATATAAAGCTCGCAAGTGCCGTTGAATTCATTCACACCGCCACATTGCTTCATGATGATGTGGTAGACGACAGTACTTTAAGAAGATTCAAACCTACGGCTAACGTTATTTGGGGCAGTAAAACAAGTATTTTAGTGGGTGATTTCCTCTTTAGTCAGTCTTTTAAGTTAATGGTAGCTTCCGGCTCTATTAAAGCTATGAATGTTCTAGCTAAAGCTTCAGCAATTATTTCCGAAGGGGAGGTAGTACAGCTAGTGAAGTTAAATGAACGACGTATTATAACTATAGACGAATATCAGCAAATAGTTAAATCTAAAACCGCCGAACTATTTGGAACTGCTTGTGCAGTTGGAACTATTATAGCAGAGCAGGTAGACCATATTTCTAAAGATATGCAGGACTTTGGGAAATTACTCGGTACGATATTTCAGGTTATAGATGACTTGCTTGATTATTTGGGTAATGATAAACAGGTAGGCAAAAATATTGGCGATGATTTCTTAGAAGGAAAAGTTACGTTACCGCTGATTTTTTTATATAATAAGTTAGCGCAAGATAAGCAGCTTTGGCTTGAAAATATAATTAAATGTGATAAGCGTACTAAAGATGACTTTGTAAAAATACATGACTTAATGGTAAAGCATGAAATTTACAATGAAACAGTTAATTATTTGAGTAACTTAGAAAATGCAGCAAGTAAGTTATTAAATAAAATTCCGGTTCAGAATATTTATAAAGACTATTTGTTTTCGATTATTAAATTTATTTTGGATCGCTCTTATTAGTTATTTGCATTCGTAGCTCAGCTGGATAGAGCGTTGCCCTCCGAAGGCAAAGGTCGTTGGTTCAAATCCAATCGAATGCACCATATAAAATTTTATTTTCCATAATATAGATTATAGAACAACAATTACTTAATTAATTTTGACGAATGACGAATGGCTGGGACGGGAGGATTCGAACCTCCGGATGACGATACCAAAAACCGTTGCCTTACCACTTGGCGACGTCCCAATGTAGAAAAGTAGAAGTAGACTTTATACCAATAAATAGCAGAAACGTCAATTACAATATAAATTTATTTCATTATTAAGCCAATTCCTCGCTTGCGTGGATAATAAATCATAAATTTTAGCTCTAATTTTGTTATAATATTCCTTGATATAGTTTATTTCATCAATATTAAGTAGTTTCATATTAGTCAATTTACTAGCATAAGGCACTAGGCTTAAGGTCTCAAACTCAAGCCATCCATTATTTTCTTTTACATACATCAAATTCTCAATCCTAATACCATATTTTCCAGGAACATAAAACCCCGGTTCATTAGATAAGATCATACCTGCTTTAAGTATTGTTTTATTAAGAAGATTTATGCTTTGCGGTCCTTCGTGAACACTTAAGAAGCTCCCTACCCCATGCCCTGTACCGTGTGGATAATCTAGCATTTCTTGCCATAAATATTGCCGAGCGAGTATATCAAGATTAGCTCCTGCGATGATATTTTTTGGGAATTTTGCTTTAGCTAAAGCAATATGTCCTTTAAGTACTTGCGTATAACGCTTTTTCTGCTCATCTGTCGGTGTACCTATTACTATTGTTCTAGTTATATCGGTAGTAGCACCTTGATACTGACCGCCGGAATCTATCAGTAATATCCCCTGCCCTTCAATTTTTTTAGCAGTTTTTTGGTCAGCTCTATAATGAATAATAGCACTATTTTCCTGAAATCCGCAAATAGCAGGAAAACTATCCGAAACATATCCCTCTTGTTTAGCTCGTTGCTCTGTAAGCTTTAAACCGAGGGAATACTCGGTCAATTCGTTATTATGTTTTTCTGGATCCCCGTTTTCACGTGGATGACATTGAGAAAAATCAGCAAAAAATTCACATAAAGCTACTGCATCTTTAATATGCAAATCGATTGCATGCTGAATTTCTACATCGTTCTTACAAGCTTTAAGCATTAAGCATGGATCGGTAATTTTTTGTACTTTTTTATCAGCTACTAAGTCCATTATATGAACAGATGCTATAGTATCATCAATAAAAATTCTATAAGCTGGTTTGGAAAGATGTTTATTCTTGCTATCTCTTAAAATATTTTCAAATTCTTCTTCCGGTAAAATCGTTATTTCAGGACGAGCATTAATAATTTCGGCATCGATTCTTGTAGGATTTATAAACAAATATAATTGTGTAGAAGTGAGTATAACTTTTGCAAACATTAAAGGCGTATAAGCAACGTCACTGGCACGCAAATTTAGTAACCAACATATGGAGGAGCTATCGAGAATGACTAAGGCAGATTGCTCGGTGTCATTCCTGCAAAAGCGGGAATCCAAAAAAATTTCACGACATTTACTTATTTTATCAGTATGACTAACGCCCGCCAACTTAATATCATACAAATACACTTTAGAGTTTGGCTCTAGCGGCTGATTTGGCCAAATCTTATCAACTAAATTTCCATTAATCTTCTGAAAATTGAACTTTAAATTTGATATAGTGGGATAAGTAAATAATTCAGAATCGTATCCTATTTTTGCATCTTTACCAAACTTAGATATATCTTTTAAGTCAAAAAGCTTAAAAAGCTCTAAATCCAGCTCTTTATTTGCTTGCTCTAAATAACGTCCATCGGTAAAGAATAATGCTGTATCTTTATATATAATAGCTATACCGTTTGAACCAGTAAAACCTGTTATATATTCAAGTCTCTTTGCATAGCTTGGAACATATTCACTCATATATTTATCGTTAGACGGAATTATATAACCGTCTATATCATATTCTGTGAATAAATTTCTAAGCAGATTAATGCGGATTTTTGTCATGTTTATATCTCTTATGTCTCTTGCCCGCTTGGAGGCTGAGCCGTCATTGCATTGACGAAGCAATCCAGTTAAAAAATTCTGATTTACAGAATTTTTTTATTATTTTTTCTGGATTGCCACGCTCCTTGCAGTCGCTTGCAATGACGGCTCAGAATCCAGCTAGGTAACGCTCATAGACGGGAATGACATTTATACCATCCATAATACAAAGGAATACCAAAGATAGTAAAAGAACTAGCTATAATCAGAGTTTTAACAGGTGTTTCATAGATAACCCATGCACAAAAGATAATCGATATTATAGCTATAAGTAAATAATAATAAGAAAAATTTTCTTTTGAGCTAAAAATCACCTTTAAAAAAGCTAAGCTACAAATTAAATAGACGAATAAGAATGTGATGGCCGAGAAATCTATTATTTGTGTAATCTGTTTGGCCAAATTATCATTTGCCGTAAAGACTAATAACGGCACAATGCCAAGGCAGCTTACAATAATTCCGTGAGTTGGAGCGTTATTGCTATTTTTCTTAGCAAAAAATTTCGGTAATAAACCGTCTTCTGCAAGCCCAAGAGCTATCTGTCCGCTAGTTAGCACCCAAGCATTGAGCGTACCTATACATATAATCGAGGCTATAACCGTAATTACGCTTGACCATTTACCCCCGAATAATAATGAAGCGGCATCGGCATAAGGAGCTTTAGCACTGACAAGTTCAGAAGCAGGGATTAATCCCATTATACCTATGCTATTAATAATATATAACACTGCTACGCAAAAAGTTCCAACTATTATGGCTCGTGGAATGGTTTTTGCCGGATCTTTTACTGCACCTGCCGTGGTAGTTGCACATTCTATGCCAATAAATCCCCAAAAAGTAAGAAGTACAACTCTTCCCATAATGCTCGGAATGCTTAAATTCTCTACTTCCTCGGCAATAGTTATATTATCTATATTAAAATGTGATAAAGCACATAAACCTACTATAAGCAATGGAACAAATTTTAAGAGAGTTAAATAAAACTCTGCTTTTCCTGCTACTTCAGGACCTTTTAAATTTAAAACCATAATAGCACCTAATAATATGATCTGTAATATTAAGTCTGAAATCGCTTGTGATTTAAAAAAAGGCGTTAGATAACCTATTGCCGAAATGACTACTATACTTGTACTGACAAAGGATATAATCCAGTAAGTCCAACCGGTGAAAAAAGCTATTTTATCCCCAAAATTTTCCCGTACATAAACGTGCGGACCTCCTGTTTTAGGAAATTTTGCACAAAGGGTAGAAAATACAAGTGCTATACTCATAGCACCGAATAATGAAAGTACCCAGCCCCAAATGCTGTATATACCGAACGGTGCTAAACTTAACGGCAAGATAAAAACGCTAGTACCGATTTGACTGCCGGTTACTAAGGCAAAAACCGCCCAGAAACCTAATTTCTGTGACATATTAATCTAATTTAAAGAAACAGCTTTAACATAGCTGAAATAATGATTTTTAGCAATAGTTAAAACTACTATAATTATTTTACTCTTGATTTCTAAACAAAAGATTGATAGCTTTTTAAGCTATCAAAAATAATCTTAGGAGTTAATATGCCAAATCGCACCGCTAAAGTTTATACAGTGAAATCAGGAGATGCTTTATCAAAAATTTCACAAATTATGATACTCCTGTTCAGGATTTAGTTAAATATACTAATATACGCGATCCTAATCATATCGCAGTAGGCTGGGGGATTTCATTTTCCGGTGATGTGCATGATTTTTCTTAAAATCAAGCTATTGGTGTAATAGTCAACTGCAATTGACTTTTTATGGATGTGCTGTAATTGCTAGAATAGTGTGATATTATCTTTGTTTGGTCCATAATACCAAAAAATTCTATAAGCAGCAGGAATATTATTTTCAGCATAAGCTTTAAATATTTCTTCTCCGTTATGTCTTATGTCCTTTAACAGATTTTTATGTTTATGGGTATTTAAACTAGGATGACGAGGGTTTGCCTGTAGATATGCCAGTGTTTTTTTACTGCTTTTAAACGTTTTTCTAATCCTTTATT
Source organism: Rickettsia philipii str. 364D (assembly GCF_000283995.1). Lineage (NCBI taxonomy): Bacteria > Pseudomonadati > Pseudomonadota > Alphaproteobacteria > Rickettsiales > Rickettsiaceae > Rickettsia > Rickettsia philipii. Next base: position 723,459 of record NC_016930.1, on the reverse strand, counting down.
ATTTTCGAGTTCTTCCAAATCTTTACTAGCTTGAATAGTAAAAAGAATTTTCAAAGTCATCATCTAATTTGATATCAGCATCCCTCATAAGTCTAATTTCAGCCCTTCTTTTTTCCTTTTCTTCTGTATTAAGCGGAGAAAAGAAATCAATTCTTTCCTCTAGTGCTTTTAAGAGAATATCTTATTATAAACCCAGTTAAACATATTTTAAAACCTTTATTGATTCTAAAGTGTTACACGCTAAAAGATTTGCCGCAGCCGCAATTAGCTTTTTCGTTAGGATTGGTGAAAGTGAATTGGGATTTGAATTTAGTCTCTACATAGTCCATTTCAGAACCTAGAATATACATTAATGCCTTTGGGTCGATTAGTATCCGTACGCCCTGTTCTTCAACTACTTCATCGAATTGATTTTTACTATCGGCATATTCCACGTAATAAGTCTGACCGGCACAACCGCCTGACTTAACCCCTACCCTAATACCAAAGGTAGGCTTGGCGCGTTTTTCTATTAGCAATTTTACTTGCTTTGCAGCAGAATCGGTTAATGAAATAACATTTTTCATATTTTAAGAGTCTTTTTTGCTTTCTTTTTTCTGTTTGTAATCGGCTATAGCTGCTTTTATTGCATCTTCAGCAAGTAGTGAGCAATGTAATTTGACCGGTGGAAGTGACAATTCTTGTGCTATTTCGGTATTTTTAATAGTCTCGGCATCTTCTACCGATCTTCCTTTAACCCACTCCGTTACTAAAGAACTTGAAGCAATAGCTGAACCGCAGCCGAATGTTTTAAATTTAGCATCTGTAATAATCCCGTCATCATCAACTGCGATTTGTAACTTCATAACGTCACCGCAAGCAGGAGCTCCAACTAGTCCTGTACCAACATTTTTATTTTCTTTATCAAGCGATCCAACATTACGAGGATTTTCATAATGATCTATCACTTTTTTGCTATAAGCCATTGTTATTCTCTAAAATTTGGTTTTGTATGTTATACTTGTGTGAATACCTGAGCCGTCATTGCGAGGAAAAACTGTAAGTTTTGACGAAGCAATCTCAGGATATTTGACAAGATTGCCACGCAGCCTACGGCTGCTCGCAATGCCGATATTCTCAATGTACAGCCCATTTAATCTTTTTCAAATCAATTCCCTCTTGCATCATTTCCCAAAGAGGGCTTAATGCCCTTAGTTTATCGATTTTTGAGCATATTAAATTTACTGCGTAGTCAACTTCCTGCTCGGTAGTAAATCTACCTATGCCGAACCGAATTGCAGTATGGGCAAGCTCTTCACCGATTCCAATAGAACGTAAAACATATGACGGCTCTAAAGAGGCAGAAGTACAAGCAGAACCGGAGGAAACCGCTAAATCTTTAATGGCAAGGATCATTGATTCTCCTTCAACTCCGGCAAAGCTTAAATTTAAATTACCTTTATATCTTTGATTTTTATCGCCGTTTAAATAAACTTCTGAAATTCGCTTATGTATATTATTTAAAAATCTGTCGAATAAGTAATTTACGTGCTTAGTATCTTTTTCCATCTCACTATACGCTATTTCAGCAGCCATGCCAAGCCCTACGATTAAAGGAGTCGGTAGCGTACCTGAACGCATACCTCTCTCCTGCCCGCCACCGTTTATGAGCGGTGTAATACGCACACGAGGTTTTTTCCTTACATATAATGCACCTATTCCTTTCGGACCGTAAATTTTATGCCCTGAGATACTGGCAAGATCAATATTAAATGCGTTAACATCAATTGGAATTTTACCAAAACCTTGAGCAATATCGGAATGAAAAAAAACGCCCTTTTCACGGCAAATTTTCCCGATTTCCTTTAAAGGCTGAACAACACCTATTTCATTATTAACCACCATAACTGAAACTAACATAGTCTGATCGGTAATGGCATTTTTTAGAGTTTCTAAATCGATTATTCCATTTGGCTTAATCGGTAAGTATGTGATTTTTATACCTTCTTGCTCTAAATGCCTGCAAGCATCAAGTACGCATTTATGTTCACTGACTACGGTAATAATATGATTCTTTTTATTGCTGTAAAATTTTGCTATTCCCTTTATTGCAAGATTGTTAGACTCAGTTGCACCGGAAGTGAAAATAATTTCTTTAGTATCCGCTCCTATTAACTTTGCTACCATACTCCTGGCCTCTTCAACGGCGTTTTCTGCCTCCCAACCGAAAGAATGGCTGCGTGAATGAGGATTGCCGAACTTGGTAGTAAAATAAGGCAACATTGCCTCCATTACTCTTGGATCTATTGGAGTCGTCGCCTGATAATCCATATATATCGGTAAGGTTAAATTGTTTAATTGTGGGGTCATATGGTTAAATTAATTCATGTTTTGGTATAGTTTAAACAGTCATCGATGTCATTCCTGCGGAAGCGGGAATGACATAAACCGAGCCGTGCAACAACGTAGCTTTTAGCTAGGAATGACATCGTAAATCTCCTCAAAAGCCTCTATAAAAGCCTCTATATCACTTACCGTATTAGTATGGCTTAAAGATATCCTAATCGAAGATTTTGCTTCTTCTTCCCCTACACCCATATTGGTTAATACATGTGATTTAGATATTTTTCCCGATGAACAAGCAGAACCGGAACTTACGCAAATATTATGTAAATCAAACCCGATTAATTTCGCTTGTGCATCCGTATTTGGTATAGTAATTAAGGTAGTATTAGGCAACCTAGCTACGTTATTACTAACAATATTTACATTAGGATATTTTTTTAATTTTTGCTCTAAATTTTCTTGTAACTTTTTGATTTTTATATAATTTTCTGAGATATTGTCTGTCCTCAATGCAGAAGCTAAACCAAATCCTGCAATTGCTAAAACATTTTCAGTGCCTGAGCGTACTGATTTTTCCTGCCCTCCTCCTATAATCATTGGAGTAACTTGAAAATTAGAGCTAGAAATTAAAGCAGCACCACCCTGCCCCCCTCCTATTTTATGCCCTGAAATTGTAGCAAAATCTAATCCTAATGCTTTGATATTTATTGGTATTCTGCCAAAACTTTGCACTAAATCGCTATGAAATTTTGCCTCATATTTTTTAGTTATTTTACCTATCTCAGCTATATCTTGTAAAACTCCGCTTTCATTATTAGCCATTATTATGGAAACTAGTTTTTTACTAGTATTACTTTGAGCTAACAACTCTTCTAAATGTTCTAAATCAACTAGCCCTTGCGTATTAACACTTATAACTTTAATATTTGGAGCGTAGTTTATATGGTTATAGATCGATAAATGTTCAATAGCTGAAATAAAAATATCGCCGTCATAAAAATTTTTCATTATTAAATTATTACCTTCAGTTCCTGATGAAGTAAAAGTAATATCATATTCTCTAGATGATAAGGTTATACCAAGAGCCGTCGCTATTTGTGCGCGTACCGTTTCTATGAGATTCTTAGCAAATCTACCTGAGCTATGTGCTGATGAAGGGTTAAGCTCCTTGTCCATTAAACTTATTATGAATTCCTTAACTCTAGGGTCGATACAAGTAGTAGCATTATGGTCTAAATATATCATATATTTAAATTTGAGTTTAAAGCATCTTTAATTGAGATATTTTCAAAATAATCTCTAATATGCTTACCAAGACCTTGCCATAATTTATGCGAATTACATTTTATTGTATCAGGCACGCAAGTTTTAACTGACTTCTTATAGCAGGTAGTCATTATAAAATTTTCGTTAACGGCGTCCATAATATCGGAAATTTTTATTTCTTCTAGGTTACCGATTAAAATATACCCACCTTTCGATCCTCTAATAGCCTTAACTAGATCAGCTTTTTTAAGTTTAGAAAATATCTGCTCTAAATAGTTAAGTGATATATTTTGTTTTACGGACATTTCATTCAAAGTGACCGGTTCGGCACTTGATTTTGAAGCCATTTCAAGTATTGCCATTACGGCATATCTTCCTTTAGTCGTCAGCATCATATAACCAACCTATTAAAACTTAAAATTGTTTAATATCTACAATACCCAAGTAATTTAGTCAAGTATATAATTATATTATTTAATAAAAAATTAGCTTGTTAATATAAACTAAAATTTAATTGTGTAAAAACTAGTAGCAGTAGAAAAGAAGGAGAGAATATTATAAATAAGTGTTAATCCAACATTACCTAGGGACGTTGTTGCATGGTGCAAAAAACACCTTCGATATCATTCCTAGCTAGAAGCGGGAATCCAAAATTGTTTTGTCATCATCCCGCAAGCTTGTAGCGGGACCCAATTAAATGTTAGTACTTTAAATTATTTTTATGGTCCCAGTGGTCAAGCGAACTAGGTGACATAATGGGTTTTACCAATCCATGCAACAATGCTGGAGTATGACATTTAGCTGGATGCCTGCTTTCGCAGGAATGACATTTAATTATAAATAGTTAATTTATTATCCACGCTCTCTGTTTGTTGTTCTATTTCTAGCTTTAGGTTTTGAAGAAGCAGCAATATTTTTTAAATTAGTTTGATAATTTTTAATTTTCTCTATTCTTGCCTCTCTTAGTTTTTCATAATGAGTTTTAGCATTTTTGCTGAAACCTACTTTGGTTTCCATATGTTTTACAAAATCAGTAACAAGTATTCGAGATGCCCTTGAATATCGATTTGACAATCAGTACATATCTAAAGCTTCAGGTTGATAATGACCGCTATTATTACGAAGGTAATCAATTTTTCCCCTATCATTTATACCTATAACTCCTGCTGCTTCCGCAGGCTTTCCACTTAAAAATGAACCTTGAACAAGATTTTTAGTATTTGGCAAATATTGATTTTTATGAGTACCCATATAAATTGTTCCATCCTCTCCCATTACAAATGCTTGAACATTATTCATGCTTTTACTTTCTTTACCGATAGTAGAAGCTACTTTACCGTTAGCATCAAGTAATCTTTGAGAGGAGGTATCATAGAATAATTGGTGATTTTTTTCTTCTGGTCCCATACGTAATATTTTAAATTTATGCCCATCCCATATTTGTTTACCTTGAGCTATTTCTTGAAGATGATGTTCTGCAAGTTTTGGATTGGGATGAACTACTTTAAATCTTACAGAATCTACTATTGCATCGTTTCATTTTCCTAACTCATGTTCCGGTATTAAAGCATGCTTAAATTTCTTTATTAATCTATTCCAATTATCTCTAGCTCTAGTTTTGGGATCTCTAAAAGGTGTATCAATATTTCTTCTGACATCTCCAACTAGATAAACTTTATTATCTTTTTGGACTAAGTTATCTTTGTATAAAGGCTCTCCTTCTTGATTTATAAGTGGACCTTTTTTTGCAATAGCAGCTAATTGACCATCCTTATAAAGAATAATTTTTTCATTACTTATGAATTAATTTGTATTTTACCCTGATGATTTAAATTACCAATACCGATACCGTCAATATCTGCAATTTGAATATCTCTATTTTTATCAACAAATTTTCTAATTTCTTCAGAATTATTAATAAATTGACCGTTATCCTTTAATATTCCTTGTATATCGCCGATAGTATAAGTAAATTCTTCTTTGATTGTTTTTGTGTCCTTTATAAGACCTACTGCAGCGAAAATTTGTTGAAAGAAATTTAGATTGCTCTTTACTTCAACATTTTTTACTCCAATAGCTTCTCGTTCATGAATTACCAATTGATCCGGCTTTAAGTAGCTACCTTTATCATAAATATTAATTATTCTTCCTCTTATAAGGTCTACTTCTGTTGCTTCTTTATCTTGTGAAAATTCCTTAACTTGCAGCTCTTCTGCAAACCTTACTTTCTTTTTTGTTCTTACCCATTTAAATAAATTTATAAAAAAATAACTTTAGGTTTCATTTTAACAATAAAAACTTTTATTTTTTTAATAATAGGCTATTTTTTTAGTAAATTGAGGATTTAAAATCACATATTATATGATAACTGATTTTTCTTACATATAGTGCGATAGGTTCTTGTTAATTTGCCAAATAGCGACAAATACTAAATAAGTTGTAAACATTTGTAGTAGCTGTAATAATATGCTTAATTCCGGTATTAATATAATAATAACCGGTTGTAATATTATCGGGACTCCGCTTGAAAACATTACTAACCTTATAGAAGTTTGTATTGAAGTTTTAGTAGTAAGTAAATTAGCTAAGCTATATACTAACAAAACTATAATACTTCTCTCTAATAAGAATGTTACAAACCAAAATAATATAATAGCCGGCATACCGAAATAAATAAATAAATTGGGGGCATATAATAAATGATCGGCAAAATATTTTTTTATTATTTCAGGAGTTAAAATTACTTCATTTTGCTTGAATATCTCAGAATAGTTAATAGTACTTGGGAAAGTTTTCTTAGTATTGGCTACAATTAAATTTATCTTCAGCTTATTCTCTTCAAGTACAAACGGTATTTTGCTTTTTTCTTTGTTAGAAACTTGATTTTTTGTATCAATGACGACTATTTTCTTGTTATTCTTGCTATATAAATATATAGGCTCTACTTCTTCAACTGAAATGTTTGAATTATTATATTTAATTTCCGGTAATTGATTGATAATATATTCAATGTTGGCTGTAACTTTTGATGATTGTATTCCGTTAAAATAATCTTTTAAAGTTATTAGGTAATTTAATATAAAAATACAATAAATTATTGATGGAATAAAAGATAAGGTAAATACATATCTTATTCCGTATCCTTGATAGTTTTTATATACATCTTTATAAAACTCTATAGAGCGAATTGATAAATGTAATTGACGGAGTAATGCATTTAATCCTCCTAATATAAATGATAATAAATACATGTATAAGTAATTTATTTAAGTTTTTCAACCTCTTCCTTCTTTAATCCGGTTGAGGTAGCTATTAAATCAGTTTTTACACCAGCTGTGATTAAATTTTTGGCTATATTATATTGTGCTTTAAGTATTTTTGCTATTTCTATTATATCATTTTGACCGAGTTTGGTCAAAATGTAGAATAAAATTAACTCTATATAATCAATCCCTATATTAACCTCAGCAAATATAGGTAAAAGGTCTGCTATTTCTTACCATCTCTTTAACAAATCTCGTGTATGAATGTGCTTCATAAAAAATTATAAAATTCCTGACCAAGTATTTTCTGTCAATTTTTCATCAGGAATTTCATGAACATTAATTAGCTGATAATCATTAATACAAGTAGCTTTTACTAATTCACTATTTTCAAATAATTCCCATAAATTTAAAGGAGCAGTATTATTTTTGTATGCCATTATAAAACACTAAAGGATATATGAAAGGAAATTTTGTGTTTTTTAGTACTTTCTATGATATTCAGCAATATTTAACATATACCTAAATAACCAAAAAGCCATATAATAATTATTAACCAATGTCTTAGAAGATAATTAAGGTGATCATAAGCTTTTTAAGCAAGTAGAAAATATGGCTTTGCAGCGTGACTCTCTTGTTGTACCGGTAAAACTACTTATTTCAGTAGAGGAAAATAATAAACGAATACAAAGGCCCGATAGAGTTTTGTGTTATAAATCTTTGAGTATTGAAGGAAACGCAGAGTTAATTAATATAACGCATTCTCATTTGTTAGAAATAGATGTTAGTGATCTAACGGCAAGTGCTTTAGCAGAGAAGATTTTAGAGCATACAAATAATATTGAGTAAATGAATAATATTTTAGATTACAAATCATACTACGATTTAATTGAGAATCTGAAGCTAGAAATCAAGCAAATACGAATTCGTGCACATTTAAGCGTAAATAAAGAATTGATAAAACTATATTGAAATATTGGTTTTCAAATAATTAAACGTCAAAAGCTTGAGAAGTGGGGAGCAAAAGTTATAGAAAATTTTTCTAAAGACTTATTAAAAGAATTTCCTGAAATGAAAGGATGATCTTATCAAAATAAAATATTTCTTATATGAGGCAATTTGCTGAAGAATATAACGATGAACAAATCCCCCAACAGCCTGTTGGAGAAATTCCCTGGGGATATCATATAGTCATTGTCTCAAAAGTTAAAAATCATACTGAAAGGCTTTGGTATGTATGCACAAACTATAGAAAACGGTTGGTCACGTAACGTACTAACCTTGCAAATTAAAAGCAATTTATACGCAAGATCAGGAAAAAGTATAAATAATTTTGGACATACTTTACCGGCAATGCAGTCTGATTTAGCAAAATCAATTATAAAAAATCCTTATAATTTAGAATTTCTAGATATTAAAGAAAATATTTTAGAACGAGAACTAGAAAATAAGCTAATAGATAATATTAAGGATTTTTTATTAGAACTCAGTCAAGATTTTGCATTTATAGGTACTCCATACCTATAGAATTAGAAGGAGAGGATTATTACTTAGATTTAGTTTTTTATCATGTTAAACTTAAATGCTATGTTGTTATTGAATTAAAAACGGGTAAATTTAAACTTAAATTAACCGAAGAATTTACCTACGAAATGAAAAAGCTATTTACCTAGTCCAAAAGATTTAGCTAGGTTAAAGAAACGAAGAGAAAAAGGATAATTATGAGTAGTGTAAATATTAGTTTAGCAACTCCTGATAATATTACAAATATTTTACCTTTGATGGCTCAACTTGGCTATCCTTCTAGTTCAGAAGAATTAATAGCACGTTTTAAGAATTTTATAAATCGTGAGGGGTATGGTGTTGCTTTAGCTAGTTTAGATAATAAAATAGTTGGATTTATTGCTTGGTCTAAATCGCTGCTTTTCGCCTCAGATAAAACTAGAATTCATATTGAAGCTTTAGTTATTGATGAGAATTATCGGGGAAAACAAATAGGTAAAAAGCTTATGGAATATTTAGAAGAAATAGTAAAAAAATATAGCCTCGTAATCGTTGATCTTACTTCTGGTTATCGATGTGCTAAAGACAGTACGCATATATTTTATGAAGTGCTAGGTTATCATAATTCCGGAGAAATGGCTAAATTATATTTAAGACAAGAGTTATGAAGAATGAATCTGTAAAGAATATACGTTTAACCACTGCAACCGTTGCTGATTATCCTCTAATCCAAAATATGGTACGGTTTTATATATATGATATATCGGGTTATTGTGGGTTTGAATCAGATAAATATGATTGGACATTGTCACGAGATGGTTTATATGACGCTGATAATTACAAAAAATATTTTATAGAAACGGATAGGAAAGCCTATTGAATTAAATTAAATGACGAAATAGCAGGTTTTATATTGCTTAATAAGGTTGGAACGCATTATAAAATCGATTGGAATATGGGGGAATTTTTTATTATAGCAAGATTTCAAAATAAAGGAGTTGGTAGGCAAGTAGCTAAGCAAATTTGGCAAATGTATAAAAGATTATGGGAAGTTGTGGTTATTTCTGAAAATAAGCTGGCATTAATATTTTGGCGGAAAGTCATTAACGAATTTACCAAAGGTAATTTATCTTGAGGAAATTAAACTTGTTCAAATGAGTGATTATAAGGCCGAAAGAGTTATTTTTGAATTTGGTGCCAATATATTATGAATATAAATTTTACTACAACCTAATCTCTGCTTTTGCTAAATCTTTTAAAGTGCGTGATCCGGTGCATAGCATGGTAATTTTAAGTTGCTCGATTATCAATTTTATCTCTTCGAAAAGCAAGCTTTCAGAAGTATCTGCCGCTTTTAAAAATTGACCGGCAAGTCCAAAAATATTAGCTCCTATACGAATTGCTTTTGCACCGTCAATGCCGGATTTTAACCCACCACTGGTAATAATCGGAATATCTTTTGAAACTTCCCGCACCATTTTTAGAGAATCTAAAGTCGGGATTCCCCAGTTAATAAAGCTACTAGCTATACGGTTTTGTAACGCATTTGTAGCACGATAAGCCTCTACTTGACTCCAAGATGTCCCACCGCTCCCTGCAATATCAAGAACCTTAACCCCTGCGTCAATAAGACTCTCAGCAACTTTTTTAGATAAACCGTATCCTACTTCCTTAACAATTACCGGAATAGAGAGGTAATGAACCACTTCTCTTATCTTAGGTAACAGCTTTTCCCAGTTTCTATTACCTTCCGGCTGAGTCAGTTCCTGTAACACGTTTAAGTGTAAAATTAAGGCATCGGCTTTAATAGCATCCACTAAATACTGACATTCTTTAGGTGTCACTCCGTAATTAAGCTGTACTGCACCGATATTGGCTAGTAAAGGGATATCGGGAGCTATATGCCTTACTGCAAATGTCTTGATTGTATCCGGTTCCGTTAACAAAACCCGCATAGAGCCAAGCCCCATAGCAATACCGGCTTTTTGAGCGACCTGTGCAAGTCTATAGTTAATATCTCTAGCTCTAGTCGTGCCTCCGGTCATACTAGAAATTAGGATAGGTGCTTGTAAAGATTTTCCGAGGAAAGTAGTAGTTGTATTGATGCTATCGTAGTTAAGTTCCGGTAATGCATTGTGAATAAAGTGAATAGATTCAAAACCGCTTTTAAGTGTAGATTCAACGTTTTGCGTAAGATTAATTTCAATATGGTCTTGCTTTCTTTCTATATCTAAATTCTGATCTTTTAGCATTTTCTCACTAATTCTTTTTACACTTAATCTATATTAATATATCTAGGTTCTGTGAAGATTTCTAATTGATTTTTTATTTTGAAGTATTTTTTAGCGAAAATTAATAAGATTTTTGAAGGAATAGTTATTCATATTTCAAAAAAAACTTATAATTTGCAGCAAAAAAGAGTCATAATTATGATTATTCTATTAAATGTCCACAGCACCTAAGCATTAAAGAAATAATCAAGTGCTGCAAGTTTTGAAGGTAAGTTTATTAATGGGTCTGAACGCGCAAAATCATAAGCATTGTAAAGGAGTACAGTCTGCTTCTATAATGTAAGCGTGTATATTTTTAGGCTCATTATTTTCTAGCTTATATCCTATAACATAGCTTGAGTATTTTTGTTCGATCAATTCTAAGCTCCATTCTATATCCTTATCTCACCATAGTTTTATATGTGGCATTTCTAGCCATTTTAAAAAAAAAGCAAAAAATGAGAAGTAGAAAGTGGGGTAAAGCTTATGTTAATATATTGTTTATCATTAAATAACTTGTATTACCTTTAAAATGCCCCGCTTTGAGCTTTATATTCTCCGGCCTGTTGTAATACCAATTAATTTAATTTCTGATAATTGTGTAATTACTTTATGCATTTTATAGCCTCTTATTAATTCACTAAGTAAGTTAAAACTAATCTAAAAAGGAATTATGATAAGATTTGAATATTATCTAACTTTTTTTGGAAAGCAAAAAGTCCTTAGTTTATGATATGTTTACTGTGTGAAGTATTTATAAATTGAAATAGCAATAAGACATGGTGGAGCCAGGGGGAGTCGAACCCCCGACCTTTTGAATGCCATTCAAACACTCTACCAACTGAGCTATGACCCCAATATAGTCAATTGATTTGGACTCGCCTGCATCGTCATTCGTTGTTCTCCTATTAGTTAGGTTTAACTCCTCGCTTCTGGTGTGCAAATCCCACTGACTTGACTATAACAAATTAATTCTCTTATACTATAATAATAAAACTAAATCTATAGAATTTAATCTTTATTTTGCTAACAATGCCATAGCATCTCTGGACGATATTATATTATCTACTAATCCAAATTTTTTTGCTTCTTCCGGTGACATGAAATTATCACGTTCCATACTTTTTTCGATATGTTGTAACTCTTGTTCAGTATGTTTACTATACAATTCGTTAAGTAACCTTTTGATTTTTAGGGTTTCTTGAGCATGGATTTCTATATCGGTAGCTTGCCCTTTATAACCTCCTGATGGTTGATGGATCATAATACGACTGTGAGGTAAACTATAACGCATCCCCTTCTCGCCCCCGCACAGTAAAAGTGAACCCATAGAACAAGCTTGACCTATGCATAATGTAGCCACTTTAGGTTTTATATATTGCATTGTGTCATAAATTGCAAGACCTGCGGTTACAACTCCTCCGGGGGAATTGATATACATATATATATCTTTTTTAGGATTTTCTGCTTCAAGAAACAATAATTGTGCAACAATTAAGTTTGCCATATGATCTTCAACAGTACTACATACAAAGATTATACGTTCTTTTAGCAATCTTGAATATATATCATAAGCACGTTCACCGCGTGATGTTGGTTCAATTACTATCGGTACATACGACATTAATATTTTCTCCTGAAATTGATTAATTAAATAGTTTTTCGTCATTACGAGGAGGTTATTTTAATAACCGACGTGGCAATCTTATGAAGTAGCATAGAACTCCTGAGATTGCTTCGTTGAAACTTACAGTTTCTCCTCGCAATGACTTATACTAGATTATTACTTCTTATCTTCTAAAGCATTAGCAAGTATATCTCCCATATTGGTAGTATTATCACTAGAACCATATGCTTTGAGAGCTTTTTGACGTTCTGCTATTTTATGAGCTTTTACCGATAATAAAATTCTACCGGTTGATTTCTCGATAGAAACAACTTTTGCTTCTATTTCTTTGTCTATTTGAAACATTTCAGGCTTCTGTTCGTCTTTTTCATCCGATAGTTCAGTGCTTTTAATAAAACCTGCTACTTTATCGTTTAATAATACTTCGAGTCCCTCATCTTTAACTTCTGTTATAAGGGCTTTAACTATGGTGCCTTTTTTATATTCATCACTGATTTCTTGATATGGATTCGGCGACAATTGTTTTATACCTAAACTAACTTGTTCTTTTTCAATATTAATGGCTAGAACTTTGCATTCTATTTCGTCACCTTTTTTGTATGATTTTAATAGATCCGTTCCTTTATCTTCCCAGCTAATATCACCTTCATGAATCATGCCGTCCATATTATTACCGAGTGCAACAAAAATACCGAAATCCGTAATATTTCTAATCGGTGCTTTAATTATAGTACCGACAGGATTATTTTCAGCGAACTTTGTTAAAGGATTTTCTTGGCATTGTTTAATACTTAAAGAAACACGATGCTTTTCAGTATCGACCTCTAAAACTACGAATTCTACTTCTTGCCCTATAGTTAGCGTTTTTCTAGGATTTTGATTAGATTTTAACCAACTAATTTCGCTTGAATGAACAAGTCCCTCAAGCCCGTCTTTTAATTCTATAAATACGCCGTAATCAGCAAAATTTGTAACTTTACCGGTCATTTGTTTACCGATGGGGAATTCTTCTTTAATTGCTTCCCATGGGTTAGAATCAAGTTGTTTTATACCGAGTGATATTCTTTTGGTTTTTTCATCAAACTTAATAACCATTACTTTAACCTTTTGGTTAAAGTCTAACACTTCTGAAGGATGGTTAACTCTTCCCCAAGAAATATCGGTTAAATGTAATAAACCATCAACACTTCCAAGATCGATAAACGCACCGTAATCAGTAATATTTTTTACGGTTCCTTCTAATACCATGCCTTCTTTAATTTTAGATAGCATCTCATCTCTAGCTTCGGAACGTGATTCTTCTAAAATGGCTCTTCTTGAAACTACTATATTACCAAGCTTTTTATCCATACTTAAAATTTTAAACGGTTGCTTGATATGCATTATAGAAGTAGGATCTTTAATAGGTCTAACGTCAACTTGGCTTCCCGGTAAGAATGCTACTACACCAGATAAATCCACGGTAAAGCCTCCTTTTACACGACCGAAAATCGTACCGTCGACAAATTCGCCCTTGGAACACATGATTTCTAGTTGTCCCCATAATTCCTCTTTAACTGCTTTTTCACGGCTCAATATTGTTCTGCCGTTACGTCCTTCAATTGTCTCGATGAAAACTTCAACTACGTCCCCAACTTCAGGTAAAGCTAAAAATTCAGACTTAGGTATTCTACCTTCATTTTTTAATCCAACGTCCACAATAATTATATCGTTTTTTATTTCGATTACTTGACCTTTAACTACCGTTTTTTCTTTTATATGACTTGTATCAACGGTTTCAAGCATTTTAGAGAAATCTTCTGCAAATTTGTGATTCATTGCTGCAAGTTGTGGAACAAATCGTTGTTTTAGTTTTATTGACATATTCTTCTCGTAATATTAGCTCAAGTGCCTAGGCTAATAAAATTTTTTTGAAAGGTTAATAAAATTGGATGCTCTTGCATTGCTAAAAAAAGCGTTCTATGTCATTCCCGCGTAGGCGGGAATCCAGAAAAAGCGAAATTGAGCTTTTAATATTAAAAATTCAGTGTGTTTTTACCTTTTAGTTGCTGAATTCCCGCCTACGCGGGAATGACATACTAGCCATGCAATAACGCCATAAAATCGAATAAAATAACCTAGCACTTTTTCAAGTTATTTTATTCTTTATATAATTTGTTACTTCTTCTACGACTTCCATAGCCGCAAGCTTTGAAGTATCGATAATTAAAGCATCTGAAGCCGGTAATAACGGTGCAGCTTTTCGCTCTTTATCTCTTTTATCTCGCAAAATTATTTGCTGTAAAATCTCATCGAGTATACATGTTTTTCCTTTTGCTTGCAACTGCTTATATCGTCTTTCAGCCCTAATTTGAGGATTTGCGGTTATAAAAATCTTTAAATCGGCGTCCGGTGCAACAACGGTGCCTATATCCCTACCCTCCATAATCATTCTAGGTGTTGTTTTTACTAGATTAATCAGGTATTTGTTTAGATTATTTCTAATTTCACTTATTACGGCAATTTGCGATGCTATATTTCCTATATTCTCATTCTCTAAGTCAAAATTATTGTCGAGTTTTAATTCTTTAGATAAAGCAATTACCGCATCTATATCAGTGACATCTATTTTTTGACTAATACAGTCAAACGCAAGCTGCCTATAAACAATACTTGACTGAAAATATTTAAGAGAAAATTTCTTGGCCAGTATTAAACCGATAGTCCCTTTACCTGAAGCAGCAGGACCGTCAAGAGCAATAGTGAAATTTTGAGAAATATCAAAGGCTTTAGTTTTTAAATCCACCATAAAATTATAGACTAAATAATAAAATATTATAAATAATGGAAATAAAGCTTGAAATCTAGTACATTAATGAATTTTTTAAAAAAACAAGGGTTAAAAACTACATATAGATTTAGTAGTACACCCTATGATGGGGTAATCAACAAATTAATTTTTTGATTTACAGCTTTAGTGTATTTTTGAAGGCTTAAGAAATTAGGAATATGATGTCCGCTTTCCATTCTTGCTATTTGCGCTTGAGAATTAGACATTTTTTTAGCAACATCCGCCTGAGTCATATTAGATGCAAGACGAACCTTTATTAAAGTGCTTGCTATCTCAAATTCCATTTTTCGTTCTTCATAAGCTTTTTTTACTTCGGGGTTTGATAATAACTCTTTTTTAAATTTATCAAAGTTTTTCATTAAAACCTTCCTTTAATCTTAAGTTTTAGTTATTGAAATAGCTGTTTTAGGAGTTTTTTTCTGTTTTTTTAATAAATGTATGCAATATAACTATTTTTTATCAATATAATCTTTTTAACATATAACTTGAACTAATCAATTGACACTTATCTTAATTGTAAATATTATAAGGTCCATAATTCAATAAACCCAAAACTATATAAAGATTAAAAAAATTATAAGGGTGATTAGCTCAGTTGGTTAGAGCATTACGTTGACATCGTAAAGGTCAGAGGTTCAACCCCTCTATCGCCCACCAGCATACAGTCAAGCTTTTTGTAATCTACTAATTTTACCTCCCTACTCCATATGCTCACTATATGCTCATCGCGTTTTTAAAAATGGTACTCTAATTCTCTTACTACCTTGACTAAACCTGATGTTTAAGTTGAGGTCTTATGCACACTATATGCTCATCACATTTTACTAATGATTGTGTAACACATGATCATGGTAATCAAAATTCAATCATTTTCTACAATTTTGTTGGTAATTTTATTCCTCCTGAATGGAGTAACCTATCCTCTAGTAATGGTAAAATTTTAAGTAAAACCTCAAGACAACTCCTATCTCTAACAGTCTTCCGCTTGCAAATCTACTATAACAATAGTATCGACGAACTTCAGGAAACCTATCATTTCTTTGAAGAACACTTAGGAGTTTGTCAAGAACGTGTCAGACAGTGCCTAATTGAATTAGAAAAGAGTGGTTTCATTAAGTTTTATAAAGCAACTATTATTAAATATGGTATTAAATGCCGCAATACTCCTTGTATTAAGCTGGCTAGAAATTTCCAGCCATTTTCTCAAAAAATTCTCAATGAAAATGAAAAAAATTTGGGCTTAACTCAAAATAAATTTGGGGTGAAACCCAAAGAAATTTTGCCTCAACCCCAAAAAAGTTTGGACCAGTACATATATATAGATAATAATAAAAATATATCTAATAAATCTAGATATAGCAAATCTATAATTTTTCAAAATGAACAAAATGAAACTGTTCAAAATCAACAATTACTACAATATTCACAACAACAAAAGCTTGCACAAGAGTTAAAATTCGCAACAACAAGATCGGCTAATAATCAGCAAGAGAGTGAAAATACCAAAACAGCCAAAAGTGATTTTATCGTTGGTCCATTACAGATTAATAAGGCATTGCAAGCAGTGCTTGATAAGGTGGATAAGGCAAGATGTAAGCAAATAGCATCACCAGCTAATAATGATTCAGCAGTAGAATCTGTAAAGAATAAAGGCTGGTTCAAAAGAAAAAAATTAATAGATTTCCATCCCTTAACTCAAGAAGAGGCCGATTTATTACAGGTAAAATCAAATCGAGAATTTAATCTTAATTTCATCAATAAGCTCTTATTGAAGCTAGCAGAACAATATCCAGAATATCATTTTGGTCATAAGAAAGTCCTACTGAACTATATGGCTAAAGCTTTAGCTCATGAGCTCAGAGAAACTACTAAAGCCAACAGCACTACATTTCAGTTTAAATCTAGCGATGTAAACAAAGCCAAAGACCGACATCTAGATAAGATAGAAAGTAGCCTTGATACTAGCAAGCAAGCTCAGCTAAAACGTAAAATTGTTGGTAGTTTTGATCCTGATACAGCTTATGAATTACTAAGTTCTTGCTACTTTATTGGGGTAGTAGGTAATAGCTATCAAATAAAATTGCTTAAAAACATTACGCTTTCAGAACATAGCCAAGATAAAATACTACAGCAAGTACGAATGATCTATGGCAGTAATATTGGGCAATTACAAATCATACCATTTGCTGAGCTTGAAGCTAAGCATAATAATACTGAAGATGAAAAACAAAATTACCTATTGCAGCTTAGCAAGCAATTAAATCCTAATTCAATATGGTACAGGGCACGGAAATTTCTTATTGAACGTTATAACCAATATATTGATTTTGGGGTATTAAGTAAATTAGTAGTGGTAGAGGAAGATATAGTCAACAACAAGGTAATCCTTAAATCAACAACGGCTTTTAATGATTACTATGTTAGAAATCGTCATATGCAAGATCTAGAAGAAGCTTTTAAGACTCAAGATTATTGCTTTGAATTAATCAAGTTTGAATATAACTAAGCTATTGTGGTAATTGATAATTTGTAATAACTACTTCGTCAGATATTTTATTGTGCTCAGGCATAGAATATTTAACCTTAATAGTACTAATATTAAAATTTTTGTATAAGTTTCTAATAAAGGGAGTATTACTATTAGAAACCATTATTTTAACATTTTTATCATTGAGTTCTGTAGCAAAATCTTTAAGTCTCGTTTGCTCATTTTCATCAAAGGGTAATCTGGTATAAAACTTCTCACCTGATTTATGATAAGGAGGATCAAAATAAACAAAATCATCTTGTTGTGGTTCAATGAAAGAAAAATCCATAGCACAAATAGATGTGTCAGCTAAAAGCTGACTACACTGTTTTAATCGAGAAGCAATATCAGATTTACTATAGTTTCTACCAGAGAAAGTTTGAGCTGGCTTCCCATCAATATTAATCCGGTAAATGCCTTTAAATGAATATCTATTAAGATAGATAAATCTTGCAGTAATTTTTGCTGGGTCATTACTATCATTATTACTTCTAACTTGGTAATAATGCTCTTTGGAATGTTTTTCTTTATGAGAGTCTAATAGTTTACTGACCTTATCTGGATTCTTCTTTATTGCGTTATAGCTAGTTACTAGCTCTAGATTAATATCAGATAAATAGCATTGTTTAAATTTATCTCTAATTTGAAAAAATAAAGCCCCACCACCAAGGAATGGTTCATAGTAGTTATTCAGTGTTGATGGAAGAAACTTAATTAATTGATCGGCAATTTTTCTTTTACCACCAACCCATTGTAGGAATGGTTGTGATTTATCTGAGTTCTTTACTGACATGAAATTATTATTAAAATATTTATACTAAATTATAGTATAAAATAGGTTTAAATGCCAGCAAAATACTGTATTACAAGGGATTTTCAAGGAATTCTTGATGTTTTCTGTAACATCATTAATACTAGTTTTGATTTGTATGTAATAGACAAAGATCTGAGCTAACAAATAATAGTAATTTAGCTGTGTCTCATTTATGCAGCTCTTTATTAAATTGTGTAGAAATCTGTCAAAAAAGCTCTTAAATCCTCTGTACTTCATGGAATAGTTAGGATATCTGTCCTTGTTAAGAGCAGCCGTGGTGCAGTTCTAGTTCAGAGGTTAAATTAAAAACTACAAAATTTTAGCACTTTAACCTCTGAGCTGTTTTCTGAACTTTAACAGCAAGGAGATGCTATGACAATTAATAATCAAAATCAACCAAAAGATAATCATAATATTACTAAAACAAATTGGAATCTTCAATTATCTCCCATATCTGTCACATTAATACCATATCAGCAAGAAGAGAATATCATTAACTCGACGATCACAAATTATACTGATATAATTAAATATAAATTAGAGTTACAAGAAGCAAATAATAAATTGAAAGAATCTGAGTTATTTAAAAGAGATGTGGTGCAAAATATGGTACATGGATTAAAGATTCCATGTAATGGGATTTTTTCATTAGTAACAGCCCTTTATGAAATAGAGGATCATCCTGAAAAAAAGGATTATTTAGCTAGTGTGGTAAATTGTGCTGAAGAATTACTGGATTATTATAACAATATACTTAGTTATTTACAGAATAATTCAGGATTACCTCCTATAGTTTTTAATAAGTTTGATCCAAAACAGTTGGTAAATAAGATTATTGATAAAGCGATGCCAATAGCTCAACGTAAGGGATTAAATTTATCTTGTAATTTTCAGTATGATTTAACAAATGCTATAATTAGTGATACTTATCGAATAGGGGCAATATTAGAGCAGTTAATAGATAATTCTATTAACTTTACTAAAGAAGGTAAAGTTGTGGTAACAGTGAACATGTTTGCTATTAGTCCAGCCGTTTCAGAATCAGAACAACAAAACAGAGAAATGGTATTCCAATTTATGGTGCATGATAGTGGTGTTGGTTTGTCTAAAGAAATCAGGCAACATCTTCATGAAAAGATTGATAAATTTGATGTTGCTATGCAATATAATGGACTTGGATCAGGATTAAGTTTTGTAAAGCGTCTAATTAGTGAGCTAAATGGAGAGATTGAAGTAACAAGTGAAAAAGGTAAAAGTACTACTATTGTCTGTAATATACCAATTAAGTTACCTCTTCTTGATGATCTGATTTATGATACATAATGTTGATATTGATAAGGTTTTGATGATTATGTATTAACTAATAATGATGATTTTCTTGATTATTGTACTTCACTTGCTACACTTAAGTAAATTATAGTAAGGAAGGATATATGGCAAGAAGTCAAGAAAATCATCAAAAAACTATAGATCCTATTACAGGAAAGTTAAATTTACCTAAAGGTATAGATCTTGAGCTAGACAAAATAAAAATTACAGATCTATCAAATTGCCGATATAGTAAAAGGCTATTAACGAAGATCATGCTTATTAATAAGATGTCTAAGAACATGGTTGATCTTAATAAAATTAAAAAAGCAATTTATTTTGCTAAAAAGTATCATGGCAGGCAAAAGAGAGAAACAGGAGAATTCTATTACTCACATCCTTTAGAAGTAGCATACATGGTTTCTGATTATTTATTTAGAACAGATATCATAGTAACTAGCATATTGCACGATTGTATTGAAGATACATTACTTACTAAAGAAATGATAGTAAAAGAGTTTGGCTATAAAATCGCAGGTCAAGTTGAAGATTTAACACGAGTTAAAAAGGATAAAAAAATTAGTGCAGCAGAAGTGGTTAAAATATTATATCAGCAGAAGAAAAAAGAGTTGCTATTAATTAAGTTATTTGATCGGCTACATAATGTACAAACAATAGGAGCTAAAACCCATAAAAAAGAACAGAAAACAATTTTAGAAACTTTACAGGTCTTCTTAGCTCTTGCTACTTATCTCAAAATACCAAAAGTTGCAAGACAATTACACACACATTGTTTAAATATAACTACAAATTACAAAAAATTAAATTTATATAATAACACAGTCCCATTCTCTCCTCTTACTCCACAATAACGGTAAATTGTTATTATGCAATAAATATCTTTAATAGTCCGTCCGCCAAAACTCTACAAGCCTTGTAGGCAATAGGGTTGTAAGGCAAAAAGTAATAGTAAAATCCATAAAAAAATGAAGGGTTTTATATCAAAAGCTTATGGAAATAAGAAAAAATCGCAATGGGAAAATTGAGTGCGTTTTGGAAAATATGGTGTTTTTTTGATACAAAAATTTGAAATCAGCCATCAAAATCATAGTAATTTGCTCTAAAATCGCACTATTTTTGGGAATTAGTGCCTAAAGCGATATTTTCTTAAGTTTTAGCGGACGGACTTAATACTCTTTATTATACCTAATTGAATTTACTTAACTATAGAATGCTATTCAATTTTATTGCAGTGATGCTTTAATAGTTTTCTCTTGATTGTTAAGATAATTTAATTTATTGTTAAGCTGTAATTTCTCTGCTTGTTGTTTAGCTTTACCACAATATTCCAAAGCTTTGTTGAAATCGCCTTTGCTAAAATAAGCATCTGAATAAGTTATATAAAAAAGCATTTTTATCATGTAATCAGATGTTTGCTCAATTAAGTTATTGTATTTATTAAACTCTATTATTACTTTATCCACTTGGTTAGTTAAAATAAGTAGTTGTCCATACAATCTAATTGATAATAAAAAACCTTTAGTTCTATTAGCTGCCTTAAATAAAATCATTGATTCTTGAATTGATTTAATAGCATTCTCTATTTCTAGTGTATTTATATTAGTTTTATCTGTTTTTTTACTTTTCTCTAAGACAAGATTGGCTTTATGATACACTAATCTTGCCTTCAATATTTTCATATCATTGTCTTTTTCTGAATTATTTATTTTTATATTATTGTACTCATCAAATGCTTTATTTAGTTTTTCTTCAGCCTCATGATAATTACCGATTTTATAAAAATATGCTGAATATAAGGCTAGCATTTCACATTTTAACATTTCTAAGCCGTCAATTTTCTGCAAATATGCATTAACCTGATCAAGTATCTTTAGAAAATCTGTATACTTTTCTTGATAATAGTAGATTGTAGCAACCATCAAATCCATTTTTATAAGATTTTCATTATATTTATCCTGAAATTGAGTTTTAAAGTGCTGACTAGTTTCAATAATTTGTTGAAAAGAATTAGTTAGTTTAAATTCTTGCTCATTATCTATAAAAAATTGTAATAGGGATTCAAACCACCTTAAATTTAAGGTAGGATACATATTATTGTTTTTATTTAGTATCTTATCGAACTGATGACGTAAAACTGTTTGTACTAGACGATGGAGGGAAATATTATTATCGTTATCATAATTGATCATGGAATATTGCCATAATAGAGCAATATGTTTATTTAATGTTAATTCTGGCGATGATAAATCAGGATGAGCAGTTTGCAGCCATGTAAGCAATAGTTTTCGAGAGATTTTGTCTGGTGCTAAGTAAGCACATACTATTAAAAGTTCAATAGCTATTGGTGGTTCATTGTTAATTCTAGTATCTCTAACAATTTCATCTAAGGTAATGTTCCAGGTTACTGCCACTGGGTAACTATAATTATTTGTCTCTTCTAAAAAAGAATTATCTGATAATAATTCTGATTCATACTTCTTGTAAAGGTCTAAATATTCTGGAATAGCAATATGTTTTTGCTTAATATAAGCACTAGCTTGTACTAGTGCTAAGGGTAAATATCCTAAAATTTCTACTAATTCCCTTATAGCATTTTCTTCTTCTAATGCCACATTTCGCTGTATTAAAGTCTTTATTGTTTTAATAGATTCTTCTTCTGTCATGACGTCAATGGGCAATATTGAAAATTTTGTTGGCCAATGACGTTGACGAGTTGTAAAAATTACATGTCCCCCAGTTTCTGGTAAAAATGGTGCAATTTCACGATAGTTATTTACGTTATCATAAATTAAAAGCCATCCTGGATTATCAACTAGCCATTGTTTAACATAAGCGATAATGTTTTCTTTTGTATAGATGTTTTCTGTATATCCTAATAGCTTAGCGAATTCAATATATTTATTATACAAATCATCAATGTTCTCTGCAGGAAACCAAGCTTTAAATGTATACGGATGTTTTGTGTGCGTGACATATTGCAAAGTTAATTGTGTTTTTCCAATTCCTCCAAGTCCAGCACATGCACTAATTGCCACATTACTTATTCCTTCTGGTGTATGATTCTGACGTAATTTATTGTGTAAATTATTCAATAATTTTTCTCTACCAACAAAAACGTTATCTTGTCTAGGTATATTCCAAGTAGTCACATTCTTAGGAAATATTATTGATTCTTGTGGTTTAAGGTAAGGCATTTCTGCTTTTTGACTTTTAACCGTTGTTCTAACAGCTGGGTCAAATATTAAAAGATAAGTACCACAAATAATCAAAACCAATACACCAACTATTGGTAAATAAATATTCCTAACTTTAGCTTGAATATTTTTGTCTGTCAAATAGGAGTGAGGGGCAACTAAACTAGTCTGATTTGACATAATATTATTATATCTTTCCCTGAACTTAACAATAATATTCTCTACATTTGTATTAGAAAAAACTTTTGTGATAATTTCTAAAAAAATAAAATGATATTGTTTGGATAGAGAAAGATTAATATATTCAAAATTAGTTCGCTTAGGTAAAAATTCTAAACCTTGTTTTTCCTGTGTTGTAAGGAAAAATACTTTAGATATATCCTGATCATTAGACATAACAATAGATTGTCGTTTAGGTATATTAGTTTTATTTACAGATAAAACATAGATAGTACATTGCTTTTTATCTTCGCCATGTGTCCCCTTATGCATGAGAACTATAGGAACATTATCAGAATATTCTCGCAGTTCTATAAAAACTGTTATGCCTACAAGTTGTAAATCCCTACGTATCTTATAAATCATCCAGTTTAAATCATTGTTTCCTAGCATCTGCAAAACAATAAAAAAAGATATATTATAAGGCTTTGTTAATATTAAAATTTCCTTTAAGTTTTTTTTAAATTCTTGTTGAATTAATAAACTTAAATAGTAACTTTGTATTAGTTTATATTTATCGGACTTTTCCATAAAGTTTATAATGCCCTCTCGAACATTTGTTCCTATTTTCCGTTTGATGTTAGAAATATGACTTTCAATAGTTCTTGTCTCAACCTGTTTATCCTCATTTGATAAAAAATTAGCTACTCCTTTTATGTTCTTCCCATGCATAATGCATGCTATTACATCTATTTCTCTTGATGTAAATCTAATATTGTTAATTACACGTAAATGTTTTTCATATATTTCTTGCGGACACATAGTCTTTATCTTCCATAAAATCTAATTTATTTAAACTATTATTATTCTATAAGGTTAAAAGACATCGTCATATATGGATCAGTCAAAAATGCCTTCTCTCACATGATCGCTTCTCTTATCAATTACCAGTTACTACCTAACAAACCGTCTATCGACTCTTTCCTTAATTCTTGACTTATTTTAATTCGCTATTCACGTTAAATTATATAATTGTCCTAATAGGATACATTTAAATAACAATCACTCGCTATAACCAATCCTGCCTAAGAGGCTGTCTTGAAAGTGGATTGATAACAACAATAATACACTAATTCATAACAAACAGTTTAAAATCTATATAAAAAACAGTAATTTTGCTAAAACATGTAAATTTTTTAGACATAAAATAGTACTAAAAAAGTAACATGTTGAAGTACTATGTAATTAGATAATTAGTCTTTCAAGACAGGTTCTAAGTCAGATCTCAGTTTACTGTTCTTTAAATAATTACTTACTTGATTCCAGTTAATTATTTGTTCTAACTTAAGTACATTATCTTTACTTAATCTGTCTCTTCCAACAACTGTAAATATATCCATTCTAATAATTCTTAATGATTATAATCTCTTCATTAATATCTCTTTCTTATTATTGACTACTTAATTCAGTTATTTTCAGAGGTCTTTAATAGATAAATTTTTACATTAATATCTACGTGTTTTTTACTTATGTATAATACTTACTGTTTTTTTAAGAGTTGTAATAATTCTAATTTAAGTTTTAATACATTCTACCAAATTAGTAAGGTCAGGGAGTTAAATATTGTACTTAAGTTACTGTAAAATAATCAGCTTTTTCCCTCCATAAATTTAAAAGTAAAGTTCCAAGAGTTATATCTCTTTATGGAGTTTAGTGTACTAATGTGGAGTTAATAGTTAATTACAGGGATCAAAAGCTGATTATTTTATAACAAACGTATTATAATTTATTATAAATGTTAATTATGCAAGGTATAAATACTAATGATTTACATAATATCATAGCTGCTATTAGCACTAAACTATATAAAGCTAATATAGCTGCTGAAATACATTACAGATTAAAATCTCCTTGTTCTGTTTTAAAGAAGATATTTAAAAAAGCTACCACTGTGAAAGAATTGAAGGACCTAATTGCTTTTAGGATTATAGTTAATAAAAAAGAAGACTGTTATAAAGTATTAGATATTATTTACAATATTTATTCTGTTGATGTAAAGAAGTTTAAAGACTATATTACTAATCCTAAGGATAATGGCTACCGTTCCTTACATGTCATAATTAATATCTATAAACGTAATATAGAAATACAAATACGTAGCAGAGAGATGCATAATATAGCAGAATTTGGTACAGCAAACCACGATGAATATAAAAAGACACAGGAAACAAGATTAAGAAAGTTACTCTCTAATGATAGGTTTAATACAGCTTATATTAATATTAACATCAATAATGCCTATAATATTTTGAGTCGATTTAATTGGACTATGTCACAACTCCTTGCATATGAGCAGATACTTGAGAATCTTTGTCATCATTTGGATTGCCGTAACGGAACATGCGAAAAGCGAAAAGTGGACTATCGATTACATAGTAATGATAACTATTACCAACCAAAAGTAAAGTCAGAGCCACCGGCTAAAGTACTAGAAATCCTAAGAAGCACTAGCTCAAATTTTGCCACAAGCCATAAAGCCCAAGAAGAGCAAAAAAGCTCTTCTTATAACCTTACGAATTGTAATAAACAAGATACAACAATAAGTGTTAAGTTACAAGAGGATATTATGGTCAAGAAAAAAATAGATTATAATTCTGTTAATAAACAAGAAGCTGTAGAATTAAAGCAAAGATTATCATTTAAAGCAGAAGAAATAGGAAGAAATTTACTAGGTAGTCCAAATAAGCATTTATCAAATAGCCAGTTACTCCGCTGGGAGAAAGATGGCAAAATAGTGATGAAGATACATGGCAGTAAAGCCGGCAGATGGTATGATTTTAGTAAAGGCGAGGGAGGAGATCTATTTACCTTAGTACAAAGAGAAAAAAATTGTGATTTTGTAGAAGCTAAGAAATATTTACAAGATATGGTTGGTATGTCAACCAACGGAGGTAAAGATCTAGCAGCAAATTTAGCAGCAGACAAAAATCAACAAATTAAAACTCAAACAGAGCAATATGCTGAAATAGCAAAAATTAAGAGAGCTATAGGATTATATGAAAAATCAGATTCTATAAAATATGTTATGCCAAATAATGTAGCAAAAAGATATTTATCAGAACATCGTGGAATTAAAGAAGTATTAACAAGATACCAACTAAGTAATGATCTTAGAACCAATATGATGTGGGACAGTAATAGCAAACAATATTATCCTGCATTAATTGCTTTTGTAAGAAATAAAGATGGCAATATTACCGGAGGTCAAGCTATTTATTTAAATAAAGAAACAGGGGCAAAAGCGAGTATAGAAGTTAATAAACGTTCATTTGGTAGAATCAGAGGTTCTTTTGTTGAAATTAATAAAAATAACGAACAGCAGAACGTACAAAGCAGGAATGTACAAAGCAGTAAAGATGGCAATAATTCAGTTAGTAATATAACGATTATAGCAGAAGGGGTAGAGACGGCTTTAAGCATTGGGGAAGCTGGTATTAAAGGCAAAATTCTTTGTAGTTTAGGTGTAAATAACATCAGGAACTATGAGCCTATCAAAGGAGAGAGAATAATAATTGTTGCCGATAATGACGGCAAAGACGCAGTATCAGTTCGTACCATAATTAAGGCTCAGGACGAATTAATTAGCAAAGGAGCAGCAGTAGCAATAATACGACCACTCGAGACAGGAGATTTTAATGATGTGCTAAAATCTCAAGGAGCAGAATCTATTAGAAATCTTCTAGAGCCTGAAATAGCAAAATTAACAGTAGCTAGCAATGTAGCTGAACTTAAATCATCCTTAAAAGCAAGTGATGATAGAAAATCACAATTTCAGTCTATAGAATTACTATTTTCAAAAATGGTAAATAACGATAATAACGGACTAAATAATTTGCAGCAACAGCAAATACAAGCTTTAGCAAAGTTTGGCACAGCAGAGAATATCAATACCGCAATACAAATCTACAGAGAAAAAGGTATAGATTCTTGTCTGCTCTACAGTAACAAGATTTGCATAGCAGCAATAGAGCAGAAGATACAGAAAGATTTACAAATTATGAAGAATAAATTTAATCCTAATTATAATCTTGGTGATAAGAAATTTTCTGATATAGTAGTATATGATTTTCAAGGCAAAAGCCATCTAGTCCCTGAAGATTACTTAAATGCCATAGGAAGAGATAAACAAGTAATGCAATATGTAAGTCCAAGCTCAGAAATAGGTAAAGAAATAAGAAGTGCGGTAAAGCAAGTATCTGAGATCAAGCTAAATCAAGGAATAAGAGTTTAGAGTGTAGTGTAATAATATTTTACCAATTCAAAAAATGTAAATATATGAGTGAACAAGGAAACCTGCTTGGTGATCCAGATAAGGATAAGAAGAAAGCTAAGCATGATAAGATATTTCGTAAGGCACTTGAGAATCCTCTAGTTGCCCATGAGTTCTTTAATGCACATTTGCCCCCAAATATTAAAAGTTTAATAGATTTTCCTAGTTTAGCAATGGAGAACACCACATTTGTAGAAAGTTCTTTAAAAGATTCTATCTCTGATGTTTTATTCTCATGCAAATTTGATAAACAAGACGGCTACTTATTTTTGCTTGTCGAACATCAATCAAAAGCAGATCATTTTATGGCTTTTAGGCTTTTTAAATATATGATTAATATTTGTGAGCGATATTTAATACAAAATCCTAAAGCTAAGACTTTACCGTTGGTATACCCGATGATATTTTTCAATGGTCAGGAGAAATATAATGTTGCAAGGAATTTGTGGGATTTATTTGCCAATAACAAATTAGCAAGAGAATTATGGATTAATGATTACCAATTAGTGAATGTCCATGAAATACCAGATGAAGAGTTTAAACAAAGAATATGGTCGGGAATATTAGAATTTTTTCTCAAGCATATACATGAGAGGGAATTATTAAAAAGATGGCAAGAAATATCAGATATATTGCCGGAATTAACCAAAATAACGATAGGTTATGATTATCTAGAAATGATATTATATTATACTTTGACAAAGATAGAGCAAGCTGATAAAATAAAGCTAGAGAATTTATTATCAACAAAGTTGAATCCAGAAATAGGAACAAGGCTTATGAGAAGTTTAGCAGAGCATTGGCAACAAGAAGGGAAAGAAATAGGTATTCTTGAAGGCTTACAAGTTGGTGAGGCTAAAGGTATCCAAATTGGTGAAGCTAAAGGTATCCAAATTGGAAAAGCTGAAGGTATCCAAATTGGAAAAGCTGAAGGTAAAGCTGAAGGTAAAGCTGAAGGGGAATATAATAAAGCAGTAGAGGTAGCAAAGAAAATGTTAACTCAAGGTTGTAATGTTTCTTTAATTTCTAGTGTAACCGGTCTTGATGAAGCTTTTATTAGTTCTTTAGAGTAAACATATTTCTTGTAAAATTTACTCTGCTGTTTGAAAAATCATTTATAAAAAATTCTGAAATGACAAAAAAGTTTTTTATACACAGCTTACCTCTAAAACTCGTATACTAAATTAGTCCGTCCGCCAAAACTCAAAAAAATATCACTTGTGGCACTAATTTCCAAAAACAGGGCAATTTTAGAGCAAATTACTATGATTTTGAGGGCTAATTTTAAATTTTTGTATCAAAAAACACACTATGTCCCAAAACGTACTCAATTTTCTCGTTGCCATTTTTTTGTATTTCCATAAGCTTTTGATATAAAACCTTTCATTTTCTTATGGATTTTACTATTACTTTTTGCCTTAAAACCTAGTATCTATAAGGTCTGTAGAGTTTTGGCGGACGGACTAAATTAGCGATTTAAAGGGGCATTATAGTAGGATTTTTCTTTATAAGGTAATCCCCTATCAAACAATTGAAATCTTTTAAAAATACCATTAAAATGGTTTCTATATTTTTGCATTTAAATCAAGTTTGTAAATTCATTTGTAATTTAGTAATTGGGATGTTACCCGCAAGTTTTACATAACAGGTAAGATCTTCTAGATTCATAATTTCAGATGGCATTACTAATAATTTTCTTTTCTCTAAGCTATGCATATTTACTCCATCACGCATGGAGTTAGCACCATAAGAGAGATTCTCTTGAGTTTCAATAATTTCTTGCTCACCAAGCATTAAAGCTGATTTATGTGCTGTTTGTTGATCACTTACCCGAAAAATAAATTTGCTACCAAATAAATCAAGCATTGAAGCTGTTCCAGCAGAACCATATATCTCCTCTAATTGATGAATGTTTTGCATACCTGCAACAACGCAGCCACCATATTTCCTGCTTTCAGCCAAAGCTATAGGGAGTGAAGATATCTTTTGTAAAGCTGGCAGCTCATCAATCACAAACCACATATTACTATGAGTATTATTGATGTTCCTATTCATTAATGCTTTTATCGCTATGCTAATCCATGCAGCAATAAGTGGTCTAAGCATTACTCTTTGATTAGGAGTACTAGTTATAAATAACCAACCTTTGTCCGCAGTAAACCACTTTCTAATACTAAACTCACCTTTAGGCTTTAAATGTTGCAACACTTCAATATTTTTACTAACAGTTGCTTGAATACCTGAAGAAGTCTCAGGGGCACTACTGCTAATTATACCAGATACTGCACTATTTTTAAAACTTTTTGCAAATTCTTTATTATTTGCATAAAGAATAGTATTTATTAGCTTTTTGATGTCTTTACTATCCTGATATAATCTTAATCCTTCAGCGAGTACCAACTCAGCACTTTTAGCAAAAAAATCATCTAATTTGGGATTATAGTTACTAAAGTTACTTGCCATATCATTATAATCCCAAATTTCATGACAATCATTCCAAGGCAACCAATGCTCTGTATTCTCTTGCAAAGGATTAAGTAGCTTATCACATTTGGGATCAAAAAATCGATCAGTAAAGCTACCTGTTAAATCAACAATAATTGCTCTACCTTGCTCTTTTCTAATCTGAGGTAATAGCTCATTTAACATATTAGTTTTACCACTACCAGTAGTACCGGTAATAAGAATATGCCTCCTTTCGCTATTTTTAACTAATGGCAATCCAGAAAAACAAATATTAGCAGCTTGTTTGTTTTTATGAAGCATTCTCGCTAAAGTTTTTGCTTCCACCAAATCTGCTCCCCTGATCTTATCTTGTATAACAGCTTTTTTACCTCGATACATAAAAAAGATGATGGCAGTAAACATGCTAATAGTAAAAACAATAATACCTTCTGGCCAAGCTGAATGCAATAAGAATTGCCCAAATTGATTGATATTATGCGAATGCGGTGTAACATGCCAAAATTTATGCACAAATTCTTCAGCATTACGATAAACCCAAGCTTTTTGTTCTAAATAATAGAATTTAATACCTATTTGGCTTATAGGGTAAAAATACTCTCCTATGGCAAGTTTTAATTGTGCGTATCGCTCTATGATAAAATAATATAAGCTTACTAAGGACAATTTCTGATATGTACGCCACATTAGCCAAACTACAGTAAATATTAATCCAATAGTTAAAGCATTAATACTGCCTTGCCCAAGCATTCTCATCTGATGAGCAAAAATCTGTGAACCACGAGTAAAATTATTTTGATTTTGTTGCATCAAATTACAAATTATCTTGCATTATCTTTAATTTTTCTTCAAACTCGTCAGCCATAAGATCATTACCTAGTTTTCTTAAAGCTTTAATTATTTCTGTATATTCTGTCATAAGATTAGGTTTATATTTAAGAGCTAAGTGAAAATTTACTTTAGCTTCTTTTTCTTTTCCCATGCTAATCAATGTAATTCCTTTTTCTAAGTAACTTTCAGCATAATCAGATTTATACTTAATAGCTAGATCATAGCTATTAATTGCTTCTTGATATTTACCTAATTTTCTAAGAGCTATTCCTTTTTCTAAGTATGATGCTGTATAAGTAGGATCATATTTGATTGCTAAATCACAATTCTCTATTGCTTCATGATATTTTTTTAATATGTTTAAAGAGATAGCCTTGTTATAGTATGCTTCTACACAATGGGGCTGATATTTTATAGCTATATCACAGGTTTCAATTGCTTCTTGATATTTTCCTAAGTTTATTAAAGCTGCACCCTTGTTGTTATAAGCATCTGCATAATCTGATTTATATTTAATAGCTAAATCAAAATTTTTTATTGCTTCTTGATATCTACCTAATTTATTTAAAGAATTACCTTTATTATTATAGGCTTCTGTAAAACTAGAACCATATTTGATTGCTAAATTATAATATTGTATTGCTTCTTGATATTTTCCTAACTTAGCTAAGACCATTCCTTTATAGTTATAAGCATCTTCGTAGTCAGGTTTATATTTAATAGCTAAATCAAAATTTTTTATTGCTTCTTGATATTTTCCTAATTTATAAAAAGATTTACCAATATTTAAATATTCTTCAGCTAAAATATTTGAATCCTGAATTTTGCTTTGTTGCTCGATTTGTTGTTGTTTTGCATTAGTAGGATTGATCAAGTTTTCTGCAAAAGCACTACTGAAAAATATTAATGATAAGATAAATATGAATGCTAATTTTTCGATGTTTTGCATAAATTTTTTCTCAATTATTTTCATTTTTATGGCCTGGTAATTTAATATTTCTTTTCTTGATCGCTTTGCTACTTATTTCAAGATTATCTGCTATTTGCTGGCCAGTTCTGACAATCGTTGATTCAGGAGTTTTATTAAATTCATCTTCAATTTGTGCCTTCTTATCTTTTACTTTATCAGATAACTGCTCAAGAATCTTTACTTTTTCTATTTCATTATTATCTATACTCTGAATTAGCATTTGTTCTACATTTTTATCATAAACATCATTTCTTCTATCATCAATATTACTAATAGCAGCTTGGTCATTCAACTGTTTAGTATTTTTATCAAAACTTGATCGCAAGTTTTCTTTAGATGGAATATTGATGCTACTTACAGAACTTAAGTCTTGCGGTATAATATTATTGATTTTAGCTATATCTAAAGCGATTTGTTCGGCTTCTTGTTGGTGAGTACTTGCCCACATAGCAGCCTGCTCTTTGCTACTTACTCCAGGAATATTTTTGGCAATTATGCTATTTAATACTGATTCATTTAAATTACGATCAATAGAGGCAGAATTTTGTGCTATATAGTTCATGTTATAGCTTAATTGCTCGATATTTTGTTTAGTTCTAGTTATTTCTTGCCCTACAGATTGTTGCTCAGAGAAGTTACTATTAAGATTATTACTAAGTGATTGCAGATCACTATTTGTATGACCTAATCTGCCATCTTTAGTAGCACTTTTAATCTTAGATAATGCTTCATTATATGATTGCTGTTGATTTACTGATTTTCCTCGTTCTTTTCCTTGATCATTATCTGCTCGAACTGTTACTCCTCCTATGCTAGGTACATTTAAACCTATATTTGCACTAGTACTAGTTCCCTTTCTATTACTGCTACCAGTATGATCAGTAGCAGCGATGCTATCTGAATTCATCTGCTGCAAGGCTAGATACTGGCTATCAGTAATACCTATAGATTTTGCTTCTTCATAGCTTAATCTTTTTCCTATCTCAGTTGCCATAGAATTACCTGTAGTAGTTAAATTACTATATCTATCATTTAATGAGTCAAGATAACTTTGTGAGCTCATAAACTGAGATTGATAACTATCCTGTAATAATTTAGAAGAGCGGTAGTTATTAACAAGTGAGTCTACTGCTTGAGTCAGTACTTGTCTACCACTATCAGTACTGGTTACTCTCATTCCTCCATCATCAATAATTCCTCCTGCCAATTGTAAAGTTGGGGTAAGATTTTGCTGGGCAATTGTTCGATTACCGATGCTATAATTATCCATAGCAAGGTTATTATCAGCAATATTAGCACCAATATTACTTGCAACCGGTACTGGAGAAAATTGATTGGCCAAAGTAGTAGTTGCATGAGCACAAGCCTTTAATACTGCCCAGGATAACATCGGAACTGAAGCTGCTAACATCTGAAATGTTGCAAACTCATGCAACAGCATTTCTGAAAAACTCCCTTGCGATAAGATATTTAAACCAGTAAAGTGACTTGTGCCTTTACCAGCTAGGCTAATCATCCCTAAACAATGAATCACAGTAAAAAATACTGGCCAGCTGGTTACCCAAATGATTAATGTTATCCAAGTTTTAAAGATAGTATAACCACCGGGCAACATTGACATTGGAAATACTACGAAAATGAGACAAATTACCAAAGCAAAAAATACTGATTGTAAGATAGGCATGATATTTGCTGCCATCTCTCCTGCAATCAGGTAAGAAAAGGATTGCTGAAATAACCCGCGGGTCGCATTCATACTAACTAATTGAGGATATATTCTAGAAAGTGAGAATTTTTCTCTTAAATCATCATAAGCTTCACGATTAGCATTAAGTAGCATTGCTTGTCTCATCCACTGATGAATATCTGTTTGTTCTTTTTTAAGATATTTTAGAGTATCAGAGGTCATAGTTTTTAATCTGCTAGATAATATCTCTTGCCTATCAGAGCTAATGCCTATACCATTTGCAAATTTAGTTAATAACCTATCATTTAATTCTTTATTAATAGCTGCCTTAATCAAGGGAGTTACTTGCCTGCAGGTTTTAAAAGAAATAGCAGAATTACTTGGATCCTTATAATAAATACCAAAATTATTGGGCATATTTTGTTCGATAAAAGCAATGATGTCACTTGCTCTTTGTGCTTCTGCTTTTTTACCTAAAATATTACCAATTATATAAGGTTTCATAAAACATTGTCTTAAAAATTCTTTTGTATTGGTCAAAGTTACCGGATCCTCTATTTGAATGTCCTTGATTTTACCAATAGCTTTTGCTCCAAACATAATCCCATTCTTCCTGCTTGATAACCCTTCATCAGGTGGAAGTAAATGCTTTTCGAGCGTCTCTGATAAAGAGTAACTTATTTTTGATGATATAGAAGCAAAAAAAGCAATACCTACTGGGATATTATCAATTTTTACAGGAGCCTGCATTGATATTTCATCTTTAAGCCACACATTTGCTTTTGGAGCAAATAAAAAGATAAAAATAAATAAGGATGGAAAAAACCATTCCATAGCAAAAATACCAATATTACCTCTAAAAATAGCACGAGTTGCTGCCCAAATTCCACCAATTGTCAAAGCAAATTTACCTACTGGTGTAAAATACTCACTATTTGAGGCAAAGACTCTTCCTATGCCATTAAAAACTTGCCATAATATATCTCCTCCACCAAATGTATGTATTACGTAATCTGTCATGTTCTTTTTATATTTTTATCTTCTTTGCTTATTTTTGTACCTGCTTATCTGCTTGCTCATCTAATTTTAATTTATACTTAAGCCCTCTCTTTAGCGATTAAATGTTGTTCTATTAATCTTGCTCTTCTATCAATCTGATCACTACTTGTTAGCATATTACTCCATTTTTCTTGAGCAAAAAGTTGCACTCTATCTAAAGCTTTTAAGTAAGCGGTTAAATGATGATCTGCTACTTGCTTTGATTTGAGCATAGTAACTGCTTTTCTTACCTCTGAGGTTACTTCCTTTAAATGCTGCAGTAAACTGTAACTAGCAACTAATTCTGAAGAACTATCTAAAATAGTAACTCCTGATATTGCTTCTAAAGTAATATAATCATATATTGGAAATGCTTCCCCTATTGAAGATAGGAAAGATATGTCTGCATTACTAAACTCGTTATTACTTGTAAGTTTGCTCTTTAATTCATCTAGTTTTGTTTTAGCCTTGCCTTGATATGATTGATCTAGAACAATAGTAATATTACGTCTTAGATCTGGGTTTAAACAATTACTATTATCACAAGTATAAATTGAGGCAGATTCTCCGCCTTTTAAATGAGCAATCCAGCTCTTTTCATCTTGAGCAAGTGACTCAAGGAAATATACATTATTATCTCGAACTATTATAGTTCCAGTCATGGACATGATGGCACTTCTCATATTTTCAGGGATTCCTGCTTTTTCTGCTGCCTTGATAAAAATATTATAATTTGTCAGCATTAATTCTGGATCTTGATTTTGGATATTCGCTAAAGCTTGTTTCTGCTCTAAATCACTACGACATTTTTTGCCGGCAGCAAAATAATCAAAGCCAGAGCTGGATTGTAAATCTCTGCAAACTGATTCTCTCATGGCTGAATCTTTAGGCAAAATGGAAGCGAAAATAGCTTTAGTCATTTCACAATCGCCCTTAGCAAATTGATTCATTTCCATAGCAAGATTTCTTAAATCTTTTAAGGCATTTTCTATTTGTGGAGCAAAAGTTTTAAGACCCAATGAAAATGCATAAGCTTTTGCTTGCGTACCAATATTTTTCATTAGCTGAACTAGCTCTTCACCTGAAATAATCGAAAAACTACCAAGATAAGAATCTATACCACTACAGCTCATGTTTAACGAGGGAGGGGTAATAGAAATCGGATTAAAAGATGTTTTATTAGTTCTAATAGATAACCCTCCTGCTGCATAATAGTACAGCGATATTCTATGTTGAAGAAGACCTATTATTGCCCCAAACTCTATTTTTTCGTAATATTAATTTATAGGAATGTTACTTTGAAGAAGATAAATTTGGTTTTGTTAATACCATGTACCGACTATTTAGCATGCCAATTAAAGCTGCATCAGCTAAATGGCCAGACTTTGCCGATTTCAAGGAAAGACTAGCTAAGAATCCTGATGAAACAGTAAAGATATTGCACATAGTTAGCCCACAAAGTGAGAATCAGAGAGGTAAAGGTGGAAAAGGAAAAGGGTTAATGACAACACTTGCCTATAGCTCAGAATATATCTACTTATCTGAACAAAAAATTATCAGTCAATCAGGATATTCATATTTTCCGTTTTTTGTTACGCTGTGGATTAAAGGAGAAGGTCAAGTATACGGCTATGCTCCAGCTCACCATGCTATCTCAAGAGTTTAAAAGAGTTGTTGCTATTTCTGCACTAGCATCTATAGAACTTTTTACATTTTTTAATGGTTCTATTCATTCCCCCGCTACAATTAAAGCCTTTTGTGATTTAAACTCTATTATTTTATTGTATGACAATGCTATAGGATTAAATTTTGAGACTGCTGAAGATTTAGGATTTTTTATCATAATAAATACTTATTAATAAATAGGCATGTATTATAAAGTTTTTTAATTAAAGTTAATAACTTGAAGTATTTCTATTGGTATTTCACCCCCACTATTTTAACTCTTAATAAACACCAATTCGTTATCAGATGAGTGTTTAGTACTAAATGCATAACCTAAATATGAGAAATTCTTAAGTAGCTCAGGTGAGTCAATTAGGTTGTTAGCAATAACCTTGACCATCGCCCCTCGAGCTTTTTTAGCATTTATACCGATTGTTGATAATTTACCGTTCCTATTTTCTTTAAAATGAACGTTAACTAATTGATATTTAAGTTTATTTGGGTTTATTACAGATGAATATTCTTGTGATGCTAGGTTGAGTAAATATTTATTTTCCTGTTTAGCAAGAATTTTATTAATATAATTAGTGACTTCATCTTGCCAAAAGTTTGTTAAATTTATTTCATTTAATTTTGTTGCCATTTCTAATCTATACGGCTTAATAGTATCTAGCGGTTTTAAGACTCCGTAAAGTCCTGATATAATAAGCAAATGTGATTGCAAGAAATTTAATGCATGATTAGTTAATTTTTCTATATGTATATTATTAAAAACATCTCCTGCATAAGCAAAAATAGCCGCTTTACTCTCTTGATTATCAAAATCCTTAAATCTTTCTTTATTTATATGTGCAAGTTTTGCACTTATATTCATTATTTTCGATAATTGATTCTCAGAATAGCTTTGGAGTGTAGAAAGTAGTTTATTAGTTAACGTAAGGAACACTGGAATCGTCAGCTCCATCTTGGGAGCTAACTTCTCGAAATTTAGAGTTTTAGCAGAAGAAATAATAGCAAGCATTTCTATCTAGCCGGAGTACTCGGAAGAGATGAAGTAGTGCTAGCGATATTTCTGTTAGTACTATCGATTGTTTGCATAATTGCATAGCTTGGATCACCGTCAAGCTCTACTACTTCTTTGGGTTTCGTAGTTTTTGGACCGGTACAGCCAATTAAAGCTATAGAAGCAAATAAAATTATTAAATACCTTATCATAAATACCCTGTTTTAATTTTACACTTAAGATAGCTGCCTATTATTATAATGTCAAGTGAGAGGAAAACTTTATTACCCTACCCTATAACCTTTCAGTAATAGTCTAAAGATTCTTCATAATATTTTAAATCTAATTCTGCATAATTTAAATTAGGTTCATCTTTGCTGCTTTCTATTTCGGGTTCAGGTTTAAGCTGATCATAATTTTTCTAGTTTTTAAATAATATTCTAAAGTTTCTTCATATTCCCATCTAGGTAGAGGGTGATTATCAGATTCTTTTTCTAAATATATCATTATTGATGATGTTTTTTCCTTTAAAGATTCATTACATAATTCTTCAACAATAGGATAATATTCTTTCTTATTCAGATACTAAAGGCATGATTGTTGGTGTACTATCATTTAAGTAATTATATAATGCTTCAAAAAAAGAATCATATTGCCTATTACCTATAATATCGTGATATATAAAAGAGTCTATATTAAGTGCTTGAATAATCAGCTTCCCATCTATCGATAATATTTTTTTGAAGAGTTCTAAATCTTCAGTATGAAGAGCCATGGAAATTTATTCCTTAAATAAATTTTTAGGCATTCTGTAATAAACCGTATTATAGAATTTTTCGCTTTCAGGAAATTTGCGTTTGCGGATAGAGAAATTACCGAAATTTCTGATTTCGATACGCTTTTGTTGTTTAAGAGATTCGTTTAAATAATCTAAAATTAAATCTACTGAATCTTTAACATCTTCTTTAGAAAGATAATTCAGCTTATCATGTATTTTATCTATTAAATAATTCTTAGTAATCATTATTAAAAAATCGCTTTGATTCCGTTAAAACTATTTTTAAAAAAACTAGGTGCTATACTATCAAAATCTTCAAGTATTATGTCCATTAATGTTGGTTTTGGTTTTAATTGATAATCTTTAACTAGTAGATTAACATTAATTTTCTGAACTTCCTGTAACCATTTTAATGCAGTATCTTCCGAGCCTATAGCATCCACAAGCTTTAACTTTAAAGCCTGACGACCTGAATATACTCGTCCGTCTGCGAGCTTTTTTACTTCTTCTATAGGAAGATTACGCCTCTCTGAAACAAGTTCAAGGAAGAAATTATAAGTATCTTCTATATTGTCCATAATGGCTACCCGCACTGCTTCCGTCAGTTTTTCGGTAGGATTTGGGACAGCTTTTAATTCACCCGATTTGAAATTATTAAACTTAATCCCCAATTTTTGAGCAAGCTCCGTTACCTCGGCTGTTTGTAGTATTACACCGATTGAACCCGTAATAGTTCCGTTATGGC
The DNA here is from genome assembly GCF_000283995.1 of Rickettsia philipii str. 364D. Classification (NCBI taxonomy): domain Bacteria; kingdom Pseudomonadati; phylum Pseudomonadota; class Alphaproteobacteria; order Rickettsiales; family Rickettsiaceae; genus Rickettsia; species Rickettsia philipii. Next base: position 684,842 of record NC_016930.1, on the reverse strand, counting down.
TGATAATATAATCACCTCCAAGAGAGATTAAATAACCGCCGCTTGCAGCCATTGTTCCCATAACTATCACTACCGGCTTTTTTGCGGATATTTTACGCAGAATATTATAAATTTTTTCAGCGCCGACTACCGTACCGCCGGGAGAATTTACGTTAACTATTAACGCTTTAATATGAGAATCATCGATTATTTTTTTGAGTTTTTTGTCACGCTTTTCGTCTTCAAGAATTATTTCGTCTATTAATACGGAAGCTATATAGTCTTCATTACTATTAATAGGTAACACCTCTTTTGGAGCAAAATCTTTACCGACTAGTAAGAATACGATCGCAATTAAAATAATAGCTGCTAGCTTCCAAATTAACAAACGAGATTTTATTTGTCTTCTTTCAATTAAATAATCAGGTGTTATACTCATGATCTTATATACTTTTTTAGAATACTAAATGCAGACCTATACTGTGACAGGCGTGAGGAGCGAAGCCTATAATATAATAAGGTGAGGCCGACGCACAACGAAGCACAATATAGGTATCAATTGACTATAGACCGTTCTTAGGACGTTCAGGACTCTTCATCATCTCAAAAAACTCACCGTTAGTTTTAGTATTTTCAAGTTTTTTGAGTAAAAATTCTATTGCTTCACTGCTACCCATTGGATCGATAATACGACGAAGGACCCACATTTTATTTAATATTATTTTATCTACTAATAAATCTTCTTTTCTAGTTCCTGATCTAGTTATATCAATAGCCGGATAAATACGCTTATCGGCAATCTTACGATCTAGAACTATCTCGGAATTACCTGTACCTTTAAACTCCTCAAAAATTACCTCATCCATACGAGAACCGGTTTCAATTAAAGCCGTACCGATTATAGTAAGCGAACCGCCGTTTTCAATATTTCTTGCTGCTCCGAAAAATCTTTTAGGTCTCTGAAGAGCATTAGCATCAACACCGCCCGTTAATACTTTACCTGATGACGGCACTACAGTATTATAAGCACGAGCTAAACGTGTTATCGCATCTACTAAAATTACCACATCTTTTTTATGTTCTACTAAACGCTTTGCTTTTTTGATAACCATTTCTGCAAGCTGCACGTGCCTACTTGCCGGTTCATCGAAAGTAGAGCTAACAACCTCCCCACGTACGGAACGTTGCATATCGGTTACTTCTTCAGGTCTTTCGTCTATTAATAGTACTATTAAAAATACTTCCGGATTATTGGTTGTAATTGCATGTGCTATATTTTGTAATAGTACGGTTTTACCTGTACGAGGCGGTGCTACTATTAATGCACGTTGTCCTTTACCCATAGGGGCAACAAGTTCAATAACCCGTGTACTAAAATCCTTACTATCTTTACTATTATTTTCAAGTTCTAATCCTAATTTTTCATCAGGGTATAAGGGGGTTAAATTATCAAAATGAACACGATGATAAGCTTTAGAAGGGTCTTCAAAATTTACTCTATTGACTTTCAGTAAAGCAAAATAACGTTCCCCGGCTTTTGGAGCTCTGATCTGACCTTCTACAGTATCACCGGTACGCAGACCAAAGCGACGAATCTGACTAGGAGAAATATAAATATCATCAGGGCCTGCTAAGTAGTTTACTTCCGGAGAACGTAAAAAACCAAATCCGTCAGGTAGTACTTCAAGTACCCCCTCTCCCACGATTAAAACTCCCTGCTCTACGGATTTTTTCAAAATTGCAAAAACTAATTCTTGTTTAAGTAATGAATTAATATTTTCAATTTTTAATTCTTCTGCTTGAGCTTGTAGTTCCTCCGGTAATTTACGTTTTAATTGTTTTAAATTAATAATATTACCGTTCTCTGCAAAATTATTATAATTGTTATTGGATTCGGTATTGTTAAGTTCTGCTGTGGATTCTTTATTAGTTGTGTTCATTATTTTATTATTAATAGATTATAATTGAAAAGTTGAGTTAGCAATCAAGTTTAAAGGTAAGTAATATACTTATTTAAGTTAGGAATCAAATTAGATTTTTAGAAAGTTTTATTTATTCTTGCGGTTTAAAGAATTATTTATCTTGTTAGCTTATAAGAGCTGGCTATGTATGTAAAAGCATACTAACAACGTTAATAGCACATTGTCAACCCAAATCGTCATTGCGAGCAGGTAATCGGTAAATGGTCATTGCGAGAAAATTACGAAGCAATCTTGGGAGTTTATTATTATTGCATGAGATTGCTGCACAGCTTACGGCTGCGTAGCTCATGACGACCCTGGTAACCTCTTTTCGCAATGACGGATGAATCAATCCACGTAACTCTAGCAATCCTTTGATCTTAACAATAACACATTTGTATTAAGTAATGGCATGCATACATTTTTAACTTCATTTAATAAGGCCTCATTGCTTATTGCTTGGTTTAATTCGTTGCGTACCGCATCAAATATTTCTCTTAAACTTTTCTCTTCTACCATATATTTAAAAATATATTTAGTGCTTCTAAATATCGACATTGAGATATTAACATTATTTAATATCCCATTATTAATAGTAAAATTAATAGCATTATTTACTGCTGAAGGATTAGATTCCAAATGCTCATAAATTTGTTTAGCAAAATTGGCAATATTATGGAAGTACGGTATATTATCAAGGTCATCAAGAGAGGCTACACTATCTTTTTGATTTGATACGTAAAATGAATGTTTAATAATATTACCGGTAAGTATTTCAGAAATTGCTTCTCTAGTTACTTTATCCATCTTTTTAATTTTTTGTAGAAGTGAAAAATCTTTTATATAATTTTCCGGTCTTAATAAAATTTTCTCTAAAGGATCAAGATAATCAACAAAATTTAAGCTTGCTTTTTCTACGAATTCATATAACTCAGGAACGGAATAGGCTCTATCCTGTTTGTGCAGGAACATATCATAAACTCCGACGTCACCGAAATTTTGGTAATCTGAAAATAACTCCCAACCTCTTTTATACCAGTTAGTAGCAGGCAAATGATCTAGAATTAGCTTCCCGTTCATTACTTCTTCGATACGGCTTTTAGTATCTTTATTTATCATTTTCATTACATCCTGAATTTGATAAACACCGGTACGTCCGTATTTAGCATATACCATTAAACCCATACCGCCGGTCGGCTTTAAAGAATCTTTTAGATTTTTTAAACCTTCATCAGGATTTGCTAAATGATGAAGCACGCCGGTACAATTTATATAATCGAATTTTCCAAGTTTTAGATTAGGTATATTTAATATTGAATCATTAATCCATTTAATATTTCTAAGACCTCGTACTTCTGCACGTTTTTGTGCTACTTCCATGCTAGGCTTGCTGAAATCTAGATATATTATTTCGGCATTTTTATCTTTTAACTGCTCGGCAAGATAAATAGTCGAATCACCGGTGCCGCCGCCTGCTATTAAGCATCTAAAATTATTATTAAAATTTTCTTTTCCTTGATATAGAAAATGGTTTAATTCTCCTAAGAACTCACCGCATGTTGCAAGTAAATATTCTTGTTCTTGATTTGGGTCTCTGAAAGGATAAGGATAATCTTGATAATGCTCTTGTACTTCTGCTAAGTCTTTAGAAATTGTAGTATTTTTTGTTTTCTTTAAATTTCTCATAAATTATTATTTTTTACGTTGTTATTATATATACTTAGTCTATCTACTCTTTTAGAAGTATATCTTTTATAATTAATTGAATAGTATAATTATCTTGCCAATTATTAGTTTTTAACGTTCCTATTGCAGCAATATTTTTTGCTTTAGGGCTTAATAAAACATCTTCAAATGCAGTGCCTACCGAATTAAAAGCAATAGCAGATAAGGCTTTATTACCAAAGCCTCGCTTATTTGGAACAAGCATACATTTAATATGCTTACTTCCAACGATATCCGCTTTTAATACAAATAAATCATCAAATTTAAATATAGGCTCATGATTTCCTTGACCGAAAGGCTCTAAAGTGTTTAATTCCTCCATTAAAGGGAAATTCACACTATTAACCGTTAAATCAATATCATATTCCGCATGCTTATAATTTTCTAGTTTAGTTATACTAATTCTAAAAGCATTATTAAAAAAATTCTGCAATTCTTGTAATTTTTCAGCCGTTACGGTAAAACCTGCCGCCATAGCATGACCTCCGCCTGCTATTAGCAAATCTTTGCTTTTAGCATTGATAATTTCAGCACCAAAATCAATACCTAAAATAGAACGGCATGAAGCTTTACCAATCCCGTCATTTAAAGCTATAACTGCCACCGGCTTATCAAATTTTTCTTTTAATTTGCCGGCAACGATTCCTATAACGCCTGGATGCCATCCTTCTTTTACGATAAATAATACACTACTATCTTGTTGTGTCAAAGCAATTTCCATCGCTTCTTCTATCATTAATAACTCAATTACTTTACGCTCATTATTGTGTTTTTCAAGTTCTTTAGCTAATTTATTTGCTTCATTAGAACAACTAGTAGATAGGAGATGAGCCCCTAAACTTGACTTTCCTACTCTACCGCCTGCATTGATACGCGGACCTAGAATAAACCCTAAATGATAACATTTTGGTATTTCATGAAGCCCTGCCATATCATATAATGTTTTAATCCCTATATTTTGCCTTTGTTGCATTACTTTCAATCCGCTTGCAACAAATGCACGATTTAAGCCTGTTAATTTCATCATATCGCAAACAGTACCAAGAGCCACTAAATCTAGATACTGCATTAGATTAGGCTGAAGCATTGTTTGCGTGAAATAATTTTGCTTCTTTAAATTCGATAATATTGCAGTTGCAAATAAGAAAGCAACTCCTACGGCTGCCAAATGTTTATATTCGCTTTTTTCATCAATACGATTTGGATTTACTATAGCTACTGCATCCGGTAATATTTCCGTAGTTATATGATGATCGATTACTATAACATCAAGGTTAACGTCTTTTGCGTATTTTAGGGCTTCATGTGCCATAGCACCGCAATCAACCGTAATTAATAATTCTGTGCCGTGATCTTTAATTTTTTGCATAGCAAAAGGAGTTGGACCGTATCCTTCAGCTATACGATCAGGAACATAAATATCACATAGTATATTTAAATCTCTAAAAATATTTTTAAGTAAAGCGGCTGAAGTAGCACCGTCTACATCATAATCGGCAAAGATACATATTTTTTGGTTATTTAAAATAGCTGTAACAGTTCTATCTACAGCCTTTTCCATATCAAGTAGATGGAAAGGATCAGGTAATAAATTTTTGATTTTCGGTCTCAAGAAATTTTCTACTTCCTCTAGATTATTTACTCTTAATGATACTATCCTAGCAAGTAAATCACTAATTTTGAAACTACGACATAACTCGGTGACTATATCTTCGTTAATCAGTTTCTGCTGCCAGATTTTACCGTTTATAGATACTTGTGGTTTCATTTGTTTATTAGGCTGTATTTTTGCTGTATATCGTCATTGTGAGTAGGCATTGTTGCGTGGATCAATTTCACCTCTGTTCACCCCGTGGCTTGACCACGGGGTCCATAAAAATAATAAAAAATACTAATAATGTTAGTATTTTTAACTGGATCCTGTGGTCAAGCCACGGGGTGAACAGAGGTGAAATTGATCCACGCAACAATGCCTACTCACAATGACGATATACACTTATATCTCCAAAAGTTTTTTAGCTTCATCATCTGCAATTAAAGCTTCAACAAACTCATCTAATTGTCCGTTTTTAACTACTTCGTCTATCTTATAAAGTGTTAAGTGTATTCTATGGTCGGATACTCTTCCCTGTGGGAAATTATAAGTACGTATCCGCTCCGAACGATCTCCTGAACCTACCTGCCCTCTTCTGCTATCGGCTCTTGCTTGTTCCTTTTTACGTCGTTCTTCTTCATAAATTCTAGCACGTAGAATTTTTAACGCCTTTGCTTTATTTTTATGCTGTGACTTCTCATCTTGCAAGGCTACGGTAATACCGGTAGGGATATGAGTTATACGTACTGCAGAATCGGTAGTATTAACGTGCTGTCCACCAGCCCCTGAAGCTCTATAAGTATCGATTCTTAAGTCTTTATCTTCAATTTTAATATCAACCTCTTCAGCCTCAGGAAGTACTGCAACCGTTGCTGCCGAAGTATGAATACGTCCTTGTGATTCCGTTTCCGGTACTCTCTGTACCCTATGAACGCCTGACTCAAATTTGAGCTTAGAAAATACATCTTTGCCTTTTATTGACGCCGATGCTTCTTTATAACCGCCTATTCCCGTATCGGAAATTGCTAATATCTCAAAACGCCATCCTTTTAACTCAGCATATCTTTGATACATATTAAAAAGTACGGCAGCAAAAAGTGCCGCTTCTTCTCCGCCGCTTCCTGCTCTAACTTCAATAATAGCACTTTTACTATCCGCATCATCTTTTGGTAATAAAGCAATTTTTACGGCTCTTTCAAGTTTTGGTAACGAATTTTCAAGAGTGTATATTTCGTCTTCAATCATTTCTAAAGTGGCATTATCAAGTCCCACTTCTAGCTTAAAATTATTTGCTTCTTCAAGCTCAGATTTAGCCTTATTATATTCTTTAATTTTTGCTACAACATCTTCAAGTTCTGCATATTCTTTAGATGCCTTAACAAACTCGTCTCCCATAATGCCGGAAGATAGTTTGTTGCCTAAATTTTCGTATTTGTCTAAAATTTTTGCTAAATTATCTGAAAAACGCATGTTATTTTATTGTGATTTGTTTATGGGTGAGATTTCAACTTTATTGCGAGAAGCAACTGAAAGTTGCAACGAAGCAATCTCAGGATATTTGACGAGATGGTCACGCAGCCAGCCTATGGCTGCTCGTAATGACGACTTATATCAACATCAAAACGGGACTCTCTATAAACTTTTTAAATGCTGCCAAGAACTCAGCACCGACTGCTCCGTCTACTACTCGGTGATCGGCAGAAAGAGTTACGTCCATAATTGTTGCTATAGTTATTTGATCATTCTTGACTATAGTACGTTTTGCAATAGCTCCGACGCCCATTATACAACTTTGCGGTGGGTTAATTATAGCATTGAAATTCTTAATACCGTACATACCGAGGTTAGAAATGGTAAACCCTCCGCCCTGAAATTCTTCAGGGGTTAATTTATTATCTTTTGCTTTCTTTATTAATGCTTTCATTTCACGAGATAGTTCTAGAATGTTTTTTTGATTGGCATTTTTAACTATCGGTGTAACAAGCCCGTTCTCAATCGCTACCGCTACTGAAATATCGACATTATTGTAATATCTAATTGCATCTTCTCCCCAGCTAGCATTGGCATTTGGCACTTCTTGTAAAGCTTTGGCTACTGCTAAAATAATAAAATCATTAACCGATATCCTTGTTGATTTATCTTCAGAAAAAGATTTATTAATGTCTTCTCTTATATCTAACAATTTATCGACATTACATTCTATAGATAAATAAAAATGTGGAACTGTTTGTTTAGATTCAAGCAGACGCTTGGCTATAATCTTGCGGATATTATTATTTGGTACTAAACGATATTCTTCAGGATTTCTGCTAACTATTTTATTATGAGCAGTGCTAGGAGTATATGATAAGATATCTTGTTTGACTATTCTACCGTGCGGACCGCTACCTTTCACGCTCTCAAATCTAATATTTCTCATTTTTGCAAGTCTTTTTGCAAGCGGTGAGGCGAATATTTTACTAGCATCATGTTTTATAACTGTTACCTGTTCTTCTACATTAGTTATATTCTCGTGGGGTTTCAGAAGATTAGCATCTGTTTTCGGTGACGGTGATACACTATTATTTTTTGCAATAAACGCATCAATGTCTGTTTTTTCTTCTCCCTCTTCACTTAACACGGCAATTAAAGAGTTAACAGGTACATTTTGACTATTTTGTGGGATAACTATTTTGGCAAGTATACCTTCGTCTACTGCTTCTACTTCCATCGTTGCTTTATCGGTTTCAATTTCAGCAATTACTTCTCCAGGATTAACTTTGTCCCCTTCTTTTTTTAACCACCTAGCTAGATTTCCTTCCGTCATAGTTGGAGATAAAGCAGGCATTAAAATTTTAATCGGCATAACTTATTTAGATTTGACTTTTTATTGTTGTTATTACACGTCATTGCGAGGAGAGGCCAAGCCTCGACGCGGCAACCTCATGAAACAGTAAAATTCCTGAGATTGCCACACTCTCTACGTTCACGCGCAATGACGATTTGAGTAGCTATTGCACCTTAATATCAGGGCTAACGATCATTATCATCTGTTTACCTTCCATTTTAGCATGCTGATCGATTTTAACGAGTCCTTCGAGCCCTACTTCTATACGTTTAAATAGTTCTTGACCGACCTCTTTATGAAGAATCTCTCGTCCCTTAAACCATAAAGAAATTTTTACTTTATCTCCGTCTTTTAAAAATTCTTTTATTTTTCTTAACTTAGTTTCAAAATCACCTATACTAATATTAGGTTTAAATTTCATTTCTTTAAGTACGATGATTTTTTGTTTTTTGCGTGCTTCATGCAAACGTTTTTTGCTTTCGTACTTAAACTTACCAAAATCTAGAATTTTACAGACAGGGGGTACAGCATTCGGTGATATCTCGACTAAGTCAAGACCGGCTCTTTCCGCCATATCTAATGCTTCTCTAATATTTACGACGCCGTGCATTTCGCCGTTTTCGCCTACTAAACGCACTTCTCTAGCTCTGATTTCTCTATTAGCCTTAGGAAAATTATTTTTAGAAATAAAATGTCTCCGTATTATGTTTATAAATAAATATATATTGGATTTAACTTATTTTATTTAAAATTACAAGTAAATAAAATATTTTATCTTTAATTTTATTTAGAAAGTTTTAAAAAAAATTGAAACTACAAGGCAAATTCCAAATATTAATAAACAGATTCGTGTTAATTTAGCTACTCTTGCCTGTATTTTCAAGTTTTTTAGGTCTATAGCATGCTTATGAGCTTGCTCTTGTTGTGCCATATGCATTAATTCCTGTAAAGTACCGGGATAAATACTCTCATACTCACTGATTAAATCAATTGGCGGTAATATATGTTCAAATTTTTTACGGTAAAAATTATTATCAGGTTCGTTTACACTAAAAGTCTTAGCATAACCTTTATTTAATCTATTATTTTTGTTAAAAAAACGTTTAGTCTCTTTCATATCCCTGTTTTATTTTTTGAAATGTATATAATATATTACTTTCAACTATTTTAAAATAATCAATTAATTGCGTTTCTTTTTTTTGCTGTTGTTTGGAGCTTTTCATATTTATTATATTCTGTAGCTCTGCATATACTAGTTTTATAAAACTTTGTTTCATTGATTATACTAAATTTATAAAATCTGTTTTTGGTATTAGCGGTTCGTCCCTAAAATTTATAGCATTATTAAATTTATTGCAACAGGTTATAAAATTTTTATCACATCCGGCAGTAATTTTTACTTCCTCGGCATCTTTAAAATAATCCGGTATAATATCCTCTAATATAATCAAATCACCGAAATTGCTTAGAACTTTACTGTTAAAACGATTTTGCTGAATATAATTTGACCGCCGTATAATAGCCGTTTTCCTCAAAAATACCTTCAATGATTATATGGTTTTGTGCGGAATCGTTAAATTCTGCTTCTTTTAAATCTAAACTGGACTTCGGTAAAAAAACTCTCTCTTCACTGTTTATAGCATGATCGCTATTTGTTAAGTTTAATTCCTCACCGCTAGCTCGCTTAATTTGAAAACAATAAACAAAATTCGTAAGCTTTGTAATTACCTCTTCAATCGCAATACTCATATAATCACCTCCACTAACTCTATGTTGTATAACGCTATAGAACCGTCATTACAATAAGAATATTCAAAACTATCTATACTAAATCTAACTGCTACGTCAAAAGTAAAATCAGCAGTTAAAATTACATCTTGACCTAAGGGACTTGGTAAGGTCACTATACCATCGTTGTAATCTACAATGCCCATAGTTCTTACATTATTAATGTATAGAATGACACTATTATTAACCGGTTTAGTGATAACTCGTTCGTAAGGAGCAATAGGATCGCCATATATCTTCCTTAGCTGAAATTTATTTAAATTACCGTCCCCTTTAGCAATAACTTCGTTAATTCCTTTATAATCTGCATAATTCCTAAATCTCAAAGCAAAATTACTTCCACATCTTGCTTTAAAAAAGCTATTAAATTGCTCAAATTCCGTACTGCTTAACCTTGCATTTTTGATTAAATATTTCTGACTCGTTAATTGCGAAAGGATCTTCACTATTTTGCTGTTGACATATTTCAATAGTTTTTACGTGAGTAACAACACTTGGTTTGAGAAATTTTTCATTAATATTGACTGACAATAAGGAGGTATTTATACATTGTTCATGCTTAAGTTCTCTTCCGACTAAGACCATAATATCTCTAAATTGTGTTATATTTATATTTTGAAGTTCCTAATTAGGCATTTTTTATTACTTCGTCATATAATTCTACTAAACCTTCACATGCGTTATTATTACCCGTAAATAGTGTACATTTAAAAGCTTTTTCAATTTTATAAAATCTTCCATTAATGTACGAATGTTATTAGAAGAAAGTTTTTTAAATTCGTTTAATGGCTCATATGCATTTGTTAAAAACGCTTGAGACAGATAACTTGGGTTGTTATTCTCTTGGGACATATATTTATTACCTTGTTAAATTGGAGCTTAAGTAGAAGTTAACAAAAATTAAATCTACAATTTAAATTTAGTAATATTTTTTGCTAAAAAAAAGTTCGGCATTGGAAAAAGAGATTATTTTTTTGGACGGTAGTTGCAATATTATTCTGCCGGTATTATCGATATCTTTAAAAAGACCGGTTACTATATCATTTTGATATTTAACGCTAATATTTTCATATAACTTATAAGCATGTTCTAACCATTTTTTTCTAATAAAAGGAAAACCGTTATTATGCCAAATTTGATAATATTCTTCAAAATTTTCTATTAATATCTCAAGTAAAGCGTGCGGTTCTATAGGTGGTAGATTTTCGCTTATTAAGCTAGTAGTAGGCTGGTCGATATTATCAGGGTGATAGCTAATATTAATGCCGATACCGATAATAAGGTAATAATTATTTTCTACTTTAACAGATTCAAGAAGTATACCGGCAATTTTCCGACTGTTAATTAATACATCATTGGGCCATTTTAGTTGTATAATGTTATTTTCGTTCCTTATGTCATTCCCGCTTTCGCGGGAATGACATAGAGAACTATAGGAGTGACATAAAGAGGTTATACTATCATAAACGCTAAGTGCCGTAACAAAAGATAATTGCGGCACTAATTCTAGCTCTTTATCAGGCTTTATTAGTAAACTTACATGTAAGTTACCTGACCTAGACTGCCAGTTTTTGCCGCTTCTACCACGTCCATTAGTTTGAGATTTGGCAAGTACTGCATAGTTTGAATCAACTTTAGCATTCTGAGCCATTTTCATAGCCTCAGAGTTTGTACTGTCTAGCTTGTCAAAAACAATTAGTTTAAATGTACCGATATTCATTTTTTTGAGTAGCCGTCATTGCGAGGAAAGGCGAGCTGTGTTGCATGGCTTGAAAAACCCGCTTGATGTCATTCCCACTTTCGCAGGAATGACATCAAAACACCTAACTCGCCCCCTACTGACATGACTTGTAGCTACACTATGTTTGCTTTGAATTTTTGGTGCTTCGCTTTTACTCTTAGTTATAAAGCTTTCTAAATCTTGTTTAGTAAATTTAAACTTAGCAATATTTTCATCAAAGGTTTTAGTTTTATCAAATCTTACATCTTTATTTTTATCTATTCCAAGTACCTCAATGAAACTATCTTTTATTTTACTTGAAGCAGCAGTATCATTTAAGGTATACAATAAAGCGTTCAATGAGTTTGTATCGGCTTTTAGTGTATTATTACGACTAGTTGCAGCAATAATTACATATTCTTTAAGCTTTTCATTTAATTCTTTTTCGTTTAATGCTCCGGTTTTACAAAATGATAATAACATCTTTGCTTTATCATCATGATTTTCAATAACTCCTTCTTGCCATTTAGAAGTATTATTTTCTTTTGACTGAATAAACATTTCTAACAATTTAGTGCCAAATGTTTTATGTAGATTTTTATTATCATAAACTTCATAAACATTATAGTAGAAATTTTTGATGGTCAAATATTTTATCTGCTTCTTTGCCAAGGTCATGATTATGCAAATGTTCTCTAGTGTGACAATATCCTTTAATATACAAATAATTAGAATATTTTTGTGTATCTTTGAAATCCAAAGTATCTATTCCGGTAGTATCTAAAAAACAGCAGTGTTTAAAGCATTTTCACGTAACTGTTCATTAGTTGCTCTTAGAGTTTCAGTATATTTAAATTTTCCTCCTACTTTTGCAAGTGTCTTAAATAATATATCAGCTAAAAACTTTACGATATCACTTGGGCTTTCAAATTTTTTTGCACTATATATAGCAATATTTGCATCAGCTTCCATACACGTACCAAAAGCCATAGCTAGAGTTCTACCTTGTTTTTTAGCTAAGGTAATCTCCTCCATATTATCAGTTATTGTTTTTGTATCAAATTCCAGTTCATTGCCTTTAAAATATTTTGTCGGTATATTATCTCTATATCTGCCGTTTATATATTTTTTACTGTCAATTTCTACCGACTTAAAAACAAGCGGTATAGAAGCAGAAGCACAGCAAGCTAAAGTAATTTTAACATTTGGCGTATCCAAGCTATTGAAAATAGTTAGTTCACTTGTCTCTTGCTGAGTTGCCATAATTACTAAATCTTTATACTGCACTGGATTGTATTTTCGCAGTAACGCTATATCCTTAAAATATATTTTACCGTCTTTTTGGTTGTATCTTTCTCTTAATTCATCAAGAGCTTTATCATCTTTAACATTTACTATATCTGATCTCTGTAAAAAATTTCCTATATTTTCTTTAATAACAAGTTCTAATAGAGCATATAAAGGTTTACCGTCTTTATTTAACTGTACTATATCCACAGAAAATCCTTTTTTTCCAAGTAAAGTTTGCAGATTTGTATTTTTAGAAATTTCTTCAAATCGCTCAGGCGGGTGTCCCAAGAGCTACCACTGTGGCAGTTATAGCACAAGCGGAAGAACCTGCTACCGCCTTGACATTATCTAAAATACCAGCTTTTTTGCTGTCTCATAAGCTCCGGAATATATTGCTCCCTTAGCTCCTCCTCCACTAAAAGCTATATATTCGATAGGAGCTTTCTGTGCTTGCTCTAACTCCTGCAATGTTTTTGTTTGATTGCTAGAAGATTGTTGAATTTTTTTAGGTCTTTTAACTCCTCTAATATATCAGATTGCTCATTAACTACAGGAGTTTGTGACTCTTGCTTCAGATTATTAATAATAGGATGTTTTCTTACCTTTATATCAGCCATAGTTTTATTTTATTAAGTTATCTTCTACAAACTTCCAGTTGATCATATGCTTAATAAATATGTCAACATAATCAGGTCGTTTGTTACGATAATCAATATAATAAGCATGTTCCCATACATCACATGCAAGAAGTGGCTTCATACCGTGTGCTATAGGTGTACCGGCATTAGCGGTTTTTATAATTTGTAACCTATTATCGTGATATACAAGCCATGCCCAGCCGCTACCGAATTGCCCTACTGCCTCTTGCTTAAAATGTTTACAAAACTCTTCAAAACTACCGAAATCTTTATTAATTTGTTCTAATATTTTACCGCTTGGCTTACCTCCGCCCTGCGGCTTTATTGAATGCCAAAAAAAGGTATGATTCCATATTTGGGCTGCGTTATTAAAAATAGCCGCATTTGAGTTTTGTGATGACCATTCTATTATTTCTTCTAAATCTTTTTTTTGTAATTCTTCTTTATCTTTGAGTAAATTGTTTAGATTTTGTACATAAGTATTATGATGCTTACCATGATGATAATCAAAAGTCTCGAGAGTAAAATGTGGTTTAAAACTTTCTTTCTCATAAGGTAAATCAGGTAAGATAAAAGGATATGAGGTTTGATTAGATTTGTTGCAATAGGTCATGTTATTTTCTCCTATGTTGGTTTTTATATATTTATAGCGAGAATCAATACGTCATTGCGAGGAAAAATTGAAAATTTTGACGAAGCACAATCTCAGGAGTCCTACTTTATGAGATTGCCACGCTCCTTGCAGTTGCTTGCAATGACGATTTAGTATCCACGCAGGCATGACATCATAGTAACTTATAAAAATCGGAAGCTAAATAAAGCGATCCGGTTATTATAATATTTGCTTTATTATCGCCGTTTATCTTCTTTATATCACTCATCGCTTCTTCGAGTGAGTTGCTTTCGCTAAAATCAATACCACTCTTTCTGCCTTCCAAATTTATTGTTTCTGCACTATGGCTTAGCGGTTCGGATAACACTTTAACGCCGTAACCTTTAATTGTCAAATCCTTAAAGTAAGAGCAAAATTGCTCAATATTCCTATTTTTAGTCATACCGAGTATTAAATATATCGATGATTTTAAATTATCACGCATCCAATTTGCCAAAACTTGAGCTCCGCCATTATTGTGAGCTACGTCTATCCAAATTTGCACATTATCACCTATTAATTTAGAATATTTCTTCGGTTCTATTTTTTCGATTCTAGCAGGCCAAATAGTATTTTGTAATCCTTTAGCAATAACCTCATTATTAATATTAAATTGTTTGTTAATAATGCTTATTAAGGCAATAACGCTTGCAGCATTTATTAATTGATGATCACCAAGTAGCGAAGGAGTCGGAAACTCATAGGTAAAATTTCGTGATGAATAAATAAATCCGTTGTCCGTCTTTTTAATACCGAAATCATATTCATAACAGAAACTCGGTACTTCTAACTCTTCAGCCTTGGCAAATAATGTTTCATAAACTTCCAAAACTTGCATACTTATAACGCAAGGAACGCAAGACTTCATAATACCAGCTTTCTCAACTGCTATTAGGGGTAATGTATTACCCAGCATATGCATATGATCATATGAAATAGGTGTAATTAAAGTAATTAATGGTTGTTCTACTATATTTGTTGCGTCTAACCGACCGCCTAGTCCCGTCTCTAAAATTAATATATCGGCTTTTGTTTTCTCAAATGCTAGAAACGCTGCTGCCGTAGTACCTTCAAAGAAGCTAGGTTCAATATTAAATTTTTCGCTTGCTACCCTCACCTGCTCACAAACCTGCCATAATTCATTATCCGAGATTTTCTCACCTGCTACTACGATTCGTTCATTAAATTCTAATAAATGAGGAGATGTATAGCAATGTACCTTATAACCGGCAAGCGTAAAGATGCTTTTAAGCATAGCACTACTTGAACCTTTACCGTTTGTACCTGCTATATGTATGACGGGAGGAAGCCTTAAATGAGCATTACCTAAGGCTTTTAAAAGTCTTGCTATATTTTCAAGATCATATTTAATGTTATTTTTCCAGGTCGGCACGGGAAAATGAGGCATTAGCATTGTTATTGATTTTTTTCATGAATGATAGAGTTATACCATATTTGTTGTCAACTTAAAGATCGATGCCATTCCTGCAAAGGTGGTGTTTTTGCATGGCTCGAAACAGGGTAAAGCGAGATAAATCAAGCTTTTAGAAAGCTTAAAAGTAGCGGATTCTCGCTTGCGCGGGAATGACATCGAAACTTTAGATCAACTGTTTTTAGGCAATACTGAAGTTCATCGAGTTTTTGGTTTTACTGCATTGATAAGTCCAATTAATAATACTGATTTAATTATTCCCGGTATTATAAAAGGTAATACGCCGCCGTAAAAGGCACCGCTTGCTCCTAAGAGTGTAGAGAGCCACATCCAGCCTAAACTCATAATAATTATATTACCGATCAAACATAAAGATATCTGATTTAACCATTGATTAGAAGTAAAAATTTTATCTTTTAAGCTAGCCATAACATATACGGCAATTACAAAACCTGCTAGATATCCTCCGGTAGGGCCGAATAATATTCGTAAACCGCTTGAAAATTCTCCAAACACAGGGATTCCCATTGCTCCAAGAGTTATGAAAGATAATATTGTTAAAGGTGCGGTAGTCTTATTATATGTAAGTCCGATGAATATTACTGCAACGGTTTGCAATGAAATAAATATAGGCTTTATAGGTATTACTATTTGTGAACAAATAGTAAGTAATGTCACTCCTAAAACTATTTCTATTGCTTGCCTTGTGGTTAACGGTAGTGAGATTGAATTAAGTTGCATAAAATTACCGCATGATTTATTTTTAAGTAATTACACTAAATAGAATTATATAATGTCCTTGTCAAGAATATAAAAATGAAAATAAAAATTTATAATGATCTAGGAGTTTCAAAAGAAAGTATTAAGCATTGCGTGCATACCTTAAGACTTTATGCTCCAAAGTATAACGTAGATTATATTACTGCACAAGAAATTATAGACGAAAAGTCGGTTCAAAACACCTTATTACTTATTTTACTCGGTGGAAGAGATTTATACTATGTACAAAAATTGCAAGGCAAAGGAAATGCTAATATAAAGAATTATATTAAAAACGGTGGTAATTTTCTTGGGATATGTGCAGGCAGTTACTACAGCGGTAACTATGTAGAATTTGCTAAAGGAACAAATATAGAGGTTATAAGTAAAAGAGAATTAAAGATTTTCAATGGAACGGTTAGAGGACCATTGCTTGCTCCTTATTATTACAACTCACATAAAGGAGCAAGAGCCGCTTATCTAAAAATAAATCCAACACTTAATTTAAATATTAAGGATTGTTATGCTTTTTATAATGGCGGTGGATATTTTATTGATGCAGAAAATACCAAAGATACTAAAATAATAGCAAGTTATGAGGATTCTCAGGCTGCAATAATAAAATGTACTTACGGCGACGGGACAGCTATTTTAAGTGGAGTTCATCTTGAATATGATCCTGCACTCATAAAAAATCAATCTCTTAATAATATTCATAAAATACTAAAAGCTCATGATACGGAAAGAATCAAATTATTAAATTATATATTAGACTTCTTCGGAAACGTGCTTATAGAGAGGAATTTGTAGGAAACACGCAGCACAACAGAACCACAGCGTACGTAGAAGTACGTGAGAGGATGCGAGCAGCGAATTGACGCACAAATTACCTCTAGAAGTAGAGTTTCCGAAGAAGTCTATTCAAAAATCTAAATCTGTATAATAGTTTGGAGGGGTAAAGCCAGGGATTCTATCTTGTAGTAATAACCTAAAAGCCGGTCTTGATTTAATTAGTGAATACCAATGTTTGATAAGCGTCCATTTATCCCAATAAATCTCACCGAAATAATCGAGTACCGATAAGTGACAACTTGCGGCAATATCAGCAATAGTTAGTGAATCCGATACAAGATAACTTCTTTTTTCTAGTAAAGAAGTTATATATTCTAAGTGATAATTTAAATTATTTTTTGCAACACGTAAAAACTCGGTTCGTGGGCTGCTCATTTTAGCAATTGATCGTATAACTTTTTCATCGATAATAATCTTAGTAACTTCACGATAAAATTTATCGTTAAACCAAAAGAATAATCGTCTAATTTCGCAACAAATATCAATATCTTCATCTAAAAAATTAAAATTCGGATATTTGCTATTAAGATATTCAACAAAAGGATAAATACCTACCACAAATAAGCCGTATGATTCTGCTAAAATAGGTAAAGTTCCGGCAGGATTTATTTTTAAGAAATCTTTATTGAATTGCCAATAATCTTCTTTAATCGTAGTAAATTCTATATCTAATGCTTTTAAGAAGACACGGGCTTGTCTTGAAAGAGGACAAATAGGATTATGATATAACTTTTTCATTAAATTGTGTTACAGTCCTAGTCATTCCGCGACTTGATCGCAGGATCTATCAATATTTGTTAAGCTATTTTCTAAGCTCCCGCGATCAAGTCGCGGGATGACAATAAGGTCTATAAGCCGGATTCTGTATGAATATTAATTCATTGCAGTTATTTATCTAGGATAAACGTTACCGTTTACCTCAAGCGATCTACCCGCATTACAAGCCGGCTAGAGATAACCCGGGAACTTGATAAGTTCTGTAACGCCTATTTGATCTTGCTCTTGGTGGGGTTTACCATGCGTAATTTGTTACCAACTTACCGGTACGCTCTTACCGTACCTTTTCACCCTTACCAAAAATACTCGATCAACTGCAAAAATTGGCTGCGTCATTTCACAAGTACTACGGTACTCACGTATTAAGTATACGCTCCGTTCCTCGTCTGGTGAACTCCTAGCTCTTTTTGAAGTTGATCTTCGTATTCATACTTGGCGGTGTATTTTCTGTGGTACTGTCCCTAAAGTAATAATACTCTGCCGGAGGTTAACCGGCACCATACCTCTATAGAGTCCGGACTTTCCTCGTGATCTATAGCTTTGCTATATTATCACGCAACTGCACGACCATTTAGAATTATGGTCAATTTTCTTAAATTAGTCAATAACATTTAGAATAAGTTCAATTAACTTATTAGGTTCTGTGAAGGTTTCTAATTGATTTGCTATTTTGAGATATTTTTTAGCGAAAATTAATAAGATTTTTTTTGAAAATTTGACTTTTGTACACAGAATATAATTAAATTAATAAGTATAATAACAAATTAAAATTTCAACTATTTTATTAAAGATATTCTTAATTTAACGTTGCTACTATTTTTTTCATACTGTATAAATATGTATTTAATGCTCCTAAACACATAAATTGTTAGCAAATTTTGATATATGATATGAAAAAATTAATTTATTATTTTGGCAGTAATGGTAGTGATGGAAACGCTAGAATGAAAAATATACTTGGTAACAAAGGTGCTGGTCTTGCCGAAATGTCCAACCTAAAACTACCTATTCCTGATGGTTTTACAATAACTACAGAGCTATGTAATTATTTTTATACCCACAATAATAACTTTCCTAAAAACTTTCAAAGCGACTTAAAAAAAGCTATCACTGAACTTGAAATAATTACCGGTAAAATTTTCGGCAGTACAAGCAATCCTTTATTGTTATCGGTGCGTTCGGGCTCTACGGTTTCAATGCCTGGAATGATGGATACTATCCTTAATCTTGGAATGAATAACGAAGTGTGTAATGCTCTTGCGGATTCCTGCGGTGATAAACGATTTGCTCTTGATAGTTACAAAAGATTTTTAGAAATGTACGGTTCAACGGTATTATCTATACCTAGTGATCTATTTGAACAAATTTACGAAAAGCACAAGATGCAAGCCGATATTCATAAAGATAGCGATATTACCGTAGAATTATTAGAAAAAATTATTGATGATTTCAAACGGTTGCATATTAAGTATACTAAGCAACTAATTAATGATCCTTATGAACAGTTAGAATCGGCAATTAAAGCGGTGCTACATTCTTGGATGAGTAATAGAGCGGTTATATATAGAAAAATCAATAATATTGCGGAGGATTGCGGTACGGCTATTAATATCCAAGCAATGGTTTTCGGTAATTTAGGTAAAACTTCAGCTACGGGAGTTGCTTTTACTAGATCACCTTCTACAGGAGAAAAAAAGCTCTTTGGAGAGTTTTTAATAAATGCTCAAGGTGAAGACATAGTATCGGGAACTAGAACACCTATGCCTATTATTGCAAATGATTCAAATTCTATGCAAGCAATGATGCCGGAAGTGTTTAAGGAGTTATCACAAATTGCACAAAAGCTTGAAGAACATTACTTAGATATGCAGGATATAGAATTCACTATAGAAAATAATAAGCTATATATTTTGCAAACACGTACTGCAAAAAGAACAGCCATCGCTGCTATTAATATTGCCGTACAAATGGTAGAAGAAAAGCTTATTTCTAAAGAACAAGCCTTAATGCGAATCGATCCGGAATCATTAAATCAATTATTACATACAAGAATTGATTACAGTAAGGGGCTTACTTCTATTGCTGAGGGGCTGCCTGCTTCTCCTGGGGCTGCAACAGGTATTGCAGTATTCTCACCTTATGATGCCGAAAAATTATCTCATCATCATAAAGTAATTTTAGTACGCCATGATACTAGTCCTGAGGATATTAACGGAATGCATGTTTCTTCAGGTATTTTAACTATTAGAGGGGGAATGACTTCACATGCTGCAGTTGTGGCAAGAGGTATGGGGAAGCCTTGTGTTTGCGGTACAAGTAATTTATCTATAGATGAGAAAAAACAAATATTAACAGCAGGCGACATAGTTATTAAACAAGGTGATATTATAACGATTGATGGAGGTAGCGGTAAAATCTTCTTAGGTGAAATGCCGTTAATTCAACCTACTTTCAGTGAGGAATCAAAATTAATTTTAGATTGGGCAGACGAGATTAGTAGCTTAAAAGTTCGTGCAAATGCTGAAACAGTTAACGATGCTTTAGTATCTGTAAAGTTTGGAGCTCAAGGTATAGGTTTATGTCGTAGCGAACATATGTTTTTTGATAAAAATAAAATTCCTTTAGTAAGAGACATGATTATTGCTCCTGATATAGAACGGAGAAAGCTTGCCGTGCAGAAATTATTACCTCTGCAAACTGAGGATTTTAAAGCTTTATTCAGAGTAATGAAAGATAAACCGGTAAATATTAGATTACTTGATCCGCCGTTACATGAGTTTTTACCTACCACCGAAGAAGATAAAAAGAATTTAGCCAATAGCTTAAATCTACCTTTATCCATGATTAATCAACGTCTTCATGCTATGCATGAAGTAAATCCTATGCTCGGTCACCGTGGATGTAGACTTGGTATATGTTCGCCAGAAATTTACCAAATGCAAATTGAAGCAATTTTTACAGCTATTTTTGAGCTACATAAAAAAGAACATATAGAATGCAACTTAGAATTAATGATTCCTTTAATTAGCAATGTAGGTGAAATACAAAAGCTTAAAATGGATATTTATGCGGTAATAGAGGAATTAGAGCAACGTTATAGCTATAAGTTTTCCTTTACGCTCGGTACTATGATAGAACTACCCAGGGCAGCACTCGGCAGTAAGAAAATAGCTAAGGAAGTTGACTATTTTAGTTTTGGTACTAATGATTTAACTCAGACTACATATGGAATTTCTAGAGATGATATTGCCTCTTTTCTTCCATATTATTTAGAAGAAAAGATTTTTGAATCCGATCCATTTACTACTCTCGATGAAGAAGGAGTAGGAGAATTAATTGAAATTGCTATAAAACGCGGAAAAAGCAGTAATGCTAATTTGAAACTCGGAGCTTGCGGAGAACATGCAGGGAACCCTGCCTCTATAGAATTTTTTCATAGAATGAATTTAAACTATGTTTCTTGTTCTCCATATCGTATCCCTATAGCAAGAATCGCCGCAGCACAAGCTAAAATTAAACACGGGTGATAAAGGCGTTGTTGCGAGCGGGTATTGGATACCCATAGTACCGGACATTTTCGTTCTATATCATTTCCGCGTGGCCTTGTTGCGTGAATCAATTTCACCTCTGTCACCCCGTGGCTTGACCACGGGATCCAGTTAAAAATACTAAAATTATTAGTATTTTTTATTGTTTTTTAGACCCCGTGGTTAAGCCACGGGGTGACACAGTGGGTTTTACCGGTTCACGCAATGACCAAAAAATTATTTACAATATTTACAAATTAATATGATCATAATACCAATATTAAGCATTTTTGGGTTTTCATCTTTTTTTGCCAAATATTTCAAAACAAAATTGACTTTCGCTATTCCCATAACAATCAGCATATTAGTACCGATTTTATATTGTTTTGCTATGTTAAAGCTATTACCGGCTACAACATATATATATTATTTCATCGGTATATTTTTAGCTTTCATGTCATTCCTGCATTTTATAGGCGTTGTTGTGGGGGGTGGCTCCGCTCCTGTCATCCCGCGACTTGATCGCGGGATCCAGTTAAAAATGTTTAGTATTTTTAAGTTATATTTTTGGATACCGTGGTCAAGCCACGGTATGACACCGCACGCATTTCTTGATCTACGCAATAATACCTCCTTCATGTCATTTCTGTGGAAGCAGGAATCTAGAAAAAATATAATTGAAATCATTGTATTTACTTTATTGATTCTTTTGTTTTTTCTTTATACCAGAGATGCATCGCTGCATTCTTATGATGATTTCTCACATTGGGGAATATTTACTAAAGAATTATTATATTTCGGTGTTTTTGAAAATCAGTCTTCGTTAACTTCCATTATTACTACTCATGCCCATTATCCAAGAGGAGCTGCCGTTTATCATTATTTTATGCTGCTACTTTCAGGTTATTCGGACGGTAACGTATTATTTGCTCATTTCTTATTACATTTAGCATTTCTAGCTCCTTTAGCTGCAAATAAGAAATTGTGGCAAACCGGAATGTTGTTTTCACTTTTACTTTGCGGCGTAGTATTATATACGACCGGAATTCGTTCAATATATAACGATAGTACTATTGGCTTAATGTTCGGAGCTATTTTTGCAATTTATATCCTTGCGGAAGACAAGAAAAAAGCATTATTGCTTATTTTACCTATTACGATATTACTTGCCTCTTTCCGAGAAATTGGAACATGGCTTGCTAGTTTTGCTTCGATAATTCTTATAGCTCATTATACAATTTTTTATAAAAAGCCTAAGAAATCAAGTGATTATATTACGTATCTGATTTTACTTACTTTACCTATTTTGTGTAATTTTATTTGGATGAGTTATTTTAAAAACACCCATGATTTTTTTGACAGATGCGAACATAGTTTTAGCAATTTAGTATATATTGCTGAAAATTTTAATGAACAGCATAGATCATTATTACTAAATTACGGTAAATTTCTCTTGTTATTCTTATTAAAAGAAGGAAGTTTAGTTGTATATACTATTTGTATAGCTGCATGGTACGGAATTCATAAATATAAACCGGATTTGCTGAAAGAATATAAATTTTTCCTGATAAGTACGTTTGCGTGTTTTATAATTTTTGCTTTGTGGCGGTTATATTTATATTTCTTTAACTTTAGTTATGAAGAGGCAATTAGAGGGGCATCGTTACTTAGATATCTTGGCTGTTATGTTATAGCTATCGGAATGATTGCAGCTTCGTATGTTAAAAATAGTATTTTCTTACACAAGCAAAGTAATAAAGAGTTATTTATATTCTTTCTGCTTCTTGCTGTTTCTACGTTTTCCGTAGTAAAAAATATACTAAGAATCAAACACTTAAACTTAGAACAAAAGAATTTTATCCAGCAAACAATAGAAGTGAAAAAGCTATTGGAGCAAGGCAATAAAATTGAATTTAACTTTAGCGGTAAGAAAGATAATTTACAATGTTATATATTAAATTATAATCTAGTACCGTATTTAGGTAAGAAATCCTTACAAGAATGCATAAAAGCTCCTAAAGAAGCGATTATAGAAACAAAGGAAGAAGCGGTATACGCTCCTTTTAAATAGAGTTGAGGATTTGTTGCACAGCTCCTATGTCATTCCTGTGTGGCCTTGTTGTGTAGATATTACCCAATCATTGCCAGCAGTTGTAGTACTTGCGTGGCAATCTCATAAAATAATAACAGACTTCTGAGATTGCTTCATCAATTGCTATGCAATTTCCGTAGCTCAGATTGGACAGCTGATTCACGCAACAACATCACGCGAGAATAACATAAAACCAATATAGATTTTAACAATTATGGATATAAAATATAATTTAGCTGCCGCTTACCGAATAATGGCGTATTTATCACTGGATGATCATACTTATACGCATCTATCCGCAAGACCTAAAAATGCCGTTTTTTACTATATTTATCCTTTTGGACTAAGATTTGAAGAAGTAACTACAGAGAATCTTTTAAAAGTTAGTTTAGACGGACAAATTTTAGAAGGAGAAGAATATCAATATAATAAAACCGGTTACTTTATTCATGGTAGTATTTATAAAACACGCCCTGATATTTCTGCTATTTTTCATTATCATACTCCTGCAGCTATTGCCGTTTCTGCTTTAAAATGCGGGCTTTTACCGATCAGTCAATGGGCATTACATTTTTACGACAGAATATCATATCATAATTATAATTCTCTAGTACTAGATGCCGACAAACAGAGTAGTAGACTTGTTACTGACCTTAAACAGAATTATGTTATGTTACTTCGTAATCACGGTGCTATTACCTGCGGAAAAACTATTCATGAAGCTATGTTTTATACTTACCATTTAGAACAAGCTTGTAAAACGCAATGCCTACTAAATTCTACAAAAGAACAAGAGCTTATAATCCCTTCCGTAGAAATATGTAAGCAGACGGTAAAAGACTTATTATCGTTTGAAGAAGATTTAGGCAAACGTGACTGGGCAGCTTGGCTACGACTTGTGAAGATGTGATCATAATACTACGACCCCAGCGGCTTTACTTGCTTGTTTTAAGGATTTATCAAGTGTTGCTATTGGTAACCCACAGCGTAATACTAGCTCTAAATAGCTAGCATCATAAAGTGTTAATCCATATTGTACGGCTAAATCCATTGTCTCAAACCATATATGTTCCAATGTTATTTGATCAATTTTGATGTAAAGATCCTTTAAAGTATAAATTGCTTGGTGACGTTGATTTGCAGTAAGACGTTTTGCACGCTCTGCACATAATAATACATTTCCAATCTCAAGCCCCCAAATAGCAGGGACAATTGCTCCTTCTGTTATGGTTTTATCTAGTATATCCAAGCTTGCTACTTCATCAGGCATAAGCCATGATAAAGCAATTGAAGAATCTAAAACAAAAGAGACCATTTTTTACTTCTTACCCTCATGTAGTATGTGAGGATACGAGTCTAGGCTTGATGTATAAATTACCTCTAGAAGCGCAGTTTGAGACAATGTCTAATGCCTACAACCGCTACCGTGAATATGTGGAGGATAGAGTTTTATATGCTTTAGCATCTTTTTAAGTAGTGTATCACGCTTAAGTTTTGATGAATAATCTAAGATTTGCCGTTTAAATAATCTATTTCATGCTGAATTACAGTTGCTAAAAAGCCTTCTGCTGCTAGTTCTTGCTTATTACCGTTATAATCAAGATATTTTACCTTGATTGCTTTTGATCGTGTAATAGATGCTTCAATGCCTGGAAACGATAAAGAATCCTCAATAAAAGTTTGTGTTTCTTCTGAAAAATAAGTTATGTCCGGATTAATAAAAACTATAGGCGATGATTTATTATTTTCATGTAGGTCAACTACCGCTATACGCTTTAATATTCCTACCATATTAGCACCCAAGCCCACTGCCCTTTCTATATGTAAATTCTGAAGCATTGTATCGACAATAGTACGAATATTATCATCAACAATGTCTATATATTCTGCTTGTTTTTTAAAAATATCGTTTGGTGCATAAACTATTTGATAGTAAGGTTTATCTTGATTCATTAATATACTCCGATAAATGAAGAGTGATTTTTGCATTGCTAAATAAAGATAGATATCGTTATTGCGAGCGAGCATTGTTGCGTAGACCGGTTTTCCCGTCATTACAAGGAAATTACAAAGTAATTGACTAAGCAATCCAGTAAAAAATTCTAATTTACAGAATTTTTTAATTATTTTCTAGATTGCCACGCAGCCTACGGCTGCTCACAATGATGACTCAGTGTCCATGCAACAACGCCTCCTTGCAATGGTGTAGCTTTTTCAAACCATCAATATTTATTTAGCAATGCCATTATTTCATTACGATAGCTGATAATATATTCTGATTATAAGGTTCTTGCAAATGATATGAGCGTCTTTTACTTGGATATTTTAACGGATTTGTGTAAGTATCTTCAGCAATATTTTTTATATCTTTGACGCCTGCTTCTTTAAGTTTTAACTCTACAAAAGCCGGTAAATCAAACATATAATGATTTTCTTTTATAGAGTTTATAAAAAACTGTTTATTGTTAATATCCTTACTTAAGAAAGCTTTATAATATTCATCATCAACTTCATATGAACTTTGAGCTATAGCAGGACCTATCACTGCTATTAAATTCTTTGCTCCTTTTTCTGTTATTTTAGTAACTATATTACTAATAATATTATTTATACTTCCTTTCCAACCTGCATGTGCCGCTCCGATTATTTTACCGTCGCCGCTTGCAAGTAATACCGGTACACAATCTGCTGATTGTACCGCTAATACTAAATTTTTCTTAGTTGTAATGCTGCCATCTGCTTCAGGTACGGCAATTATGGACTCGTCAGCATTAACAATTTGATTGCCATGTACTTGGTTTAAAATTAAAATATCTTGTGCTTTAAAATAAGTAGTAATAGATTTTTTGTTTTCAACTATTTCTGTTTCATTTATAGAGTTATTTTTTTTTATATATCTATGACTAGAATTATTGAATGTTTTATCAAAAATTTTATAATAAACTGATCCGTTTATTAATCCTTCCATGAAAATATCCCATATTAATTATAATAGTTTTATTAATACTTTATCCGGTCGTTTACAAAAAAATAAACAGCTAGAAAAAATAATAGCACAATTTCATCAAGACTATAACCTAATCCCTATTATTGGCGTAGAAATAGAGTTTTATTTAAGCCACAATATTGATATAGCTAAATTTGAAATACTTTCAAGAAAATACTTAGCTAGATTTAAAATTGCTAAAATAAAAAAAGAAAAAGGCAATAACCAATTTGAAATAGATCTCCCCCCTTCTGTAAACTTAATACAATATATAAAAAATATATTAGAGGTTAAAACTATTTTAAAAAAAATGGCACAGCAGTTAAACGGTTATATAGATTTTTCGCCTAAGCCGTTTTTGGATGATTATGGTAATAGTATGCATTTTCATATTAATTTTCATTCCGAGTTCAATGATTATTATATAATTTTAGCAGCACAAGGGCTATGTCACTATATGTTAGACACCCTACTCGCTTTTATGCCTACTACTCTAGATTATTCACGGATAAATAAAAAATTTATGGCTCCTACGCATATATCGTACGGTGGAAATAATAGAAGCGTAGCCGTACGAACTCCAAATGCTTTTCCCAAACGTTTAGAACATCGCTTATCTTCCCCCGAAACCGATCCATATATAGCAATTTTTACTATTTTAAAGTCAATATTGTTGGCTTTGAAATCTCCAAGTTCGCTCCAAACAATAGAAAAAATTTACGGAAATGCTTTCGATCCACAATATAATTTAACTCCATTACCGACATCATCTCAGGCGAGCTTTATGTTATTTAAACCGGATTTTTTTAAATAATTTGTATTTTGTTTACAAAACCTAAAAACTAAACAATAATTGTTTTTTACAACTAAAATAAAGGTTGATATAAAATATTAAATATAAAACTGCCGAAATTGTTTCAATTCAGTATTTTATTTTTCTGATGAAGTGCTTTAAGCTGCACTTCACTCTATATTTTCATAATTTTTCATTAGATAATTAAATTCCGCACCATAGATAAATATCATATTTATAATATAAAAGAATATTAATGTAACTATTATACTACCAAGTGAACCATACATTAGATTTAATTGATTATAGTAGACTATATAAGTTGAAAGCAAATAGCCGCTTATTATCCATAATATCACAGTTAATAAAGCCCCTGGAAATACATCAATAAAATTTAGTTTTACATTAGGTAATATATAATACAAAGATGAGGCACCTAAAAATAATAAAATTAAAATTAAAAAATATCTTATAAAATTTAAAATGATCTTATATTTTTCAATGGTCTCTAATATTATCGGAATTTTTGTAAATAATATTGGAATCACCACTAAAAGAAACATAGTAAAGGTAATCAAGGCACTAATTATAAGAAACTGTATAATACTAAGTAATCTTCTTCTTATATAAGGGGGTGGAGATTTTATTTGATATACACGATTTAAAATAGTCCTTAAACATTCTACAAAAGAAGAAGCAGTCCAAATACTGCCTACTATGGCAAGATTCATTAAACTTTGAGGAGGAGCACTTAGTAATTCGCGTATTCTTTTTTCTATTGATTCCATTGCTTGTTCTGGAAGACTCTCTAGAAAAATTTGTATAAAATTTTGACCAAGTTCTGAAGCTCCTAAAAAGCTTGTTAAAGCTAATAAGAATACTAGGAAAGGGAAAATAGATAAAAGTATCATGAATGACATATATCCCGAATGTTCAACGCCATCATCTTCTATTGTTCTAAATAAGGCTACGTAAAGACAATTACAAATTTTTCTCATTATAAAAGCTAAGTTGTTATTATTAATTTTATATTTAATCTTAAATAAGTTCGCTGTAAATAATTAATTTATAATTAAAATGAAACTATACTTTATTCTTGATTTGAAATATTAATATAGAAATGAAATTTTTTCCTTGCATTAATTTTATATTTTTCTATAATGCACCAAAAATTTTTTATAAATTGTTAATTTATGCTTCAGTAAATAAGTTTTTAAAACATAAGGTATTCATATTTTACAAATAATTTTAAAGTTCTGATGATATTTTTATTTGATAAGAAATAATTTTATTCTATTAATAATTATTTACCAAATGATTACAAAAAACTTAAAAAATGTTATTTTATAGTTGCTTATAATATTAATTTATGGTATCATTTCTACTTACACTTGGATAAGTTTAACGGTATTAAATTATTAATAACCACATGTTTTATAATAATATAGGATAATATCATTTTTGTTCAAAGAAAATTTTTAAATATAGATATAATTAGTAACCAAGGAGAGGATAATGGGTAGAAAAAACGATATTATACAAAAAATCGATAGTTTTATCGGCAAGAAAATTTATTCTTTAAGACTCGCTAAGGGGTTGTCTCGTCAACAACTGGCTGAAGTAATTGATGTTACGCATCAACAATTACAAAAATATGAAAAAGCAATTAATAGAATTTCTGTAGGAAGGCTAGTACTAATTGCAGAAGCTTTAGATAGGAATATTGATTATTTCTTTGAAGGTTTAGAAGAAGCTAATAAACCGCAGCCCGTACATACTCAACATCAACGTATGTGTATTGAAGTTTCAAGAAATTTTATGAAAATTAATAGCACAGAAGTACAACAAGCCGTTAATAATTTAGTAAAATGTTTAGCTGGAAAGAAAAACTAAAAACTAATGCATAACGGCAAGCTGCCATCCTTATTACGTTGTGATATAATTTATGTCATCCTAGCAGAAGCGGGAATAACATTGCTTGCCTTAATAATATACAGAATACAAATCTTGATCAGCGTTGTGGAGGGGAAGACTCTCTTTTAATAGGTGTTGATTTATTCAAATTTTCCGACTGAATGATATCTCTTGCATTCATTAATGCTCCCATAATTTTTATATTCCCTTTGATATTAACTCTATCTCTTCCTACTACCATTTTAGCTTTTTCAATATCTGGATTATCTTTACTTATAGGTTTTAATTGAGACTTTCCTGATACTACCCTTACATCTTCCGTTTTAACACTAGGGTTTTCAATTGCTTCTGCTCGTTTTTGTTCTTGTAATAACTTATCTATAGTTTGTAAACGTACCTCTTTAGATAAAGTTTTATCATCAATTAAATTAGTTTTAATGAAACTTTGCTGTTCTGCAGTAGAAGATTTAGTACCAAATGCCTTTACCAGCTCATCTACTTTTTTTATTGATTCCTCTTTTTTTTCTTCAAGAGTTTTAAGGTTACCATTGGGAGAAAGCATAGCACGAAAATTATTGACTTTCTCAACTGCAAGTTTAGAGATATTATTTAATATACTAGAAGTTTCTTGTACAATTCTTGCTTCTGCCGACACTACCGGTTCTTTAGATTTTTCTAATGCTTCTATAACAGGATTAACAGCGTTAATTACTTCTCGAGCTTTGTTATATATATCATCGTGAGGCTTGTGTTCTTCTATATTCTGTCCTTTTAACCCTTCAGTTAAATTTTGAGTGTCTCTATCTAAAGCTGTCTCACTCGCTGCATCTTTAGCTTTTTTAAGTGCCTCTTTCTCAGAGTCATTAATATTACTATTATCGATCCCGCTAGAAACTGCCTTAGTTATTTCAGGACCTCCTTTGCCTTCATAAATACCGTCTACTAACCCTTTAGTCATTAGCTCTCTATCAGGTAAATTGGTCTGACTTTCTGCAATACCTTTTTCCGCTGATGCCATAATAAGTGCTTTATTAGGTAAGGATAAAGAGGTATCACTATGAGTAGCTATAGTCTCGCCTACCCCTTTAACAATCGTTGCTTTGTCTTGAGCTTCAAGCGAGCTTCCTGCCACTGTGTTAGTAATTTCTTGAATTATTTCGCCTTTGACTACTGCTGTAGCCGGACCATCTAAAACATTAGATATAATGGCTTGTATGTTTGTTGTTTTTAATTCAGTATTACTTAGAGGATCAAGCAAAATATCATTTACTTTTTTTATTGTATCTTTTTTAGTTTGTTCTGCCATAATCTTATCTAAATGCTGCTGCATCAATTGTTGTTGTGCCGGACTGAGAACTTGGGCTTCTACACCTTTCTTTAATACAGAACCTAATAATTTTTGTTTTTCCGCATTGCTTAATTCAGAGACATTAACCTTATCACCTACTGCTATAAGCATTGCAGTAGAAAGGTTACTTTTTATTACAACATCCTTAATACCGTCAATTGCTGCAGCTCTACTTGCATCATCTTGAAGACTTAAACCGACATCTACTGCCTTGTCTAACACCTGCTGTTTTTGCTTCGGCTCAAGATGCTCTGAATTTAAAACGATAGCTACTGTAGCTTCAAGCATTTTTGATTTTTCTAGGTCTGGGGTATTCTGATCATTTTTTATGGTTTCTAATACTGCATTGACTCCAGCTACTTTTGCATCCGGTTTGAGGTTTTTATTATTGACCGTATTTTCAGCGAAAGCAATGATATTAGCCTGCTTTTCAGCAATATCACTTTTCTCATTATTAAGAATTACCGTGGCTGCTTCTTTAATTAAATCAATTTGTTTGTTGCTATCAATTTCTTTTGTTAAACCTGCATTTACATTATTTAATAAATCTTGCATGCTGCCTGATAAAGCCGTAGCTGCATTAAGAAGATTTGGATTCACGTGTTGCGACTGTGGCATTTGTGAAGTCTCAGGTTGCAGTGGTTGGTTAGTAGGAGTAATTGGCGGTACTTGTTGTTTATACTGAGGTGGTTCAACCGATGAACTTGTTGTTTGCTGTGGAGTTATTAGCGGTTGTTCCTTACTTTGTCCTTGTCCTATTATAATATCTTCAGCTTGCGATAAATCAACGCTCTGCCCTTGGTTCAGTTCCACCTCCTTCATCATTTCTTTATATTTACCGCGTGTTACCGCAAGTGTATAAATTTCTCCACCATGCTCTATATAAGCTATTGCGTCATCTCCGGTTCCGGCAAATTTTAAAGGTTTTGGTGAGCTTATTTCTTTAAGTTGAGGTTTACCGTTTGGTCCTTCTTCGTAGTGGGCAGTGAAATATACGGCTTTATCTTTGGAGGGCTTTGTGCCATCAGCTTTTAATGCTACCATCGATAAATGCATTGACCCATCGGCTTTATCAAGTTTTATAGGAAAATCTATTTCCCTATATGAGCTGATCTGAACCTGAGTACCGTCTTGTTTAGCTAAAGTAAAAGGCTTAGTTTTAACAGTTGTTTCATTTAAGGTACAGAGTTCATCACCTGCATCATTTTTAACTACTGTTGCTCTAAGATCGCTTGCACTTACGTGATTTTCCCACTGTACCGGTTTAAATCCACCAGGGTATCCACTAGCGGCGCTAAATGTATTATGCACATTTTTATAGCCGGCTATTTCTATTGATTCTAATTTCTTTTTAAGCTCAGGCTTTTCTAAAGCCTTATCAATAAATTCTCTATTAGCCGGATTACCGAAAAAAGTACTTAGTGTTTTATCTTTTTCTTTTTCTTCTTCTATTTCTTTTCTTTTTTGTTCAGCTAAATCACGGTCTGTAAGGGCTGCCAGGTCTTTTAATATTTGTTCTATTAAATTATCTTTTTGCGGTTGTATAATTGTTTCTCTTACAGCCTTGGTTATTGGGTCTGATGTCTGACTGTCAGGAGAGATATTGCCCGATAAAGCACTCATTGAAGGGGTAGATTGAGCAGAAGATTCAGAAGTAACGATAAAACCATCGTCAGCTTCTAGTTCTGGGGTTGTAGTTTGAGATAAAAATTCTTTTTGCTCTTGTTCTAATGTTTGCTTTTGTTCTTCTGTATATTCCTTATTTGCTAAAGGATCAAATTCACTTGTATCTAGGTTACCGTCTTTACTCATAAAACCTCTCATTTAACCAAAAATTAATTAGCATAAACTGTAAGTGATGCGTAGTCAAACCGATTGTTATATTGATCTTTACCCTCTTATGTCATTCCCGCGTAGGCGGGTATCCAGTCACTAAAAAGTCTAAGCACACTAGATTTTTAAATTAAAAGCTCGATTTATTTCGTTTTTTTCTGGATTCCCGCCTCTGCGGGAATGACATAACATATCCTTTTTTCACAGTTTGAGTTATACTGTCAAAGATAGTATATAGAGATTTTAGTAATATCAAGACAAAACTAATATTATTGAGAAAATTTAATAGAATTTTTATATTCTTTATTGAGTGCTTTAGTTGCCCAAAGCCAGGTTAAGCAAGTAATTATAAATATAATCATTAAACAGATGGAAATAGATTGATAACTAGCGGAAGGTAATATTATAAATACCAATGATTGTAAAAATGCACTACCAGATTTACCGAGTTTTGTACCTATCACGTCGGCAGCAGCTTTGCCTTTTATTTTTATTTCCGGATCTAAAGGAACATAGGCCATTTCTTTTGTTGAATCAAATAAGGTATATTTGCTTGATTTACTAAGCACATTTTGAATAGCACCTATTGTTATAGCAATTAAAGCAGGATCGGTTAGAATAAAATTTACTATTATTAAGCCGGCAAATCTTTCAAAATTATTAACGGCAAAAAATAATATACCGGTAATAAAAACTATTAAAGGGGTGATAACAGCCGCCGTAAACCAGCCAAGTCTTCTAACTATATTTGAACCAAGTACGACAAATAAAATAGTAAATACTCCGGTATAGCTCAAATAACTTCCTATAAAAGCTGCATATTCGGTTGGAGTTTTATAAATTTTAGTAGCTGCTGCTTTCCAAGGACCTTCTACTAAATTAATGGCAATGCCATAGCAGATAAGCAAAGTTGCAATTAATCTAATATGTCTTGACGATAGAAGCATCTGAAAACTTTCGGCAATAGTCATAGATTTTTTCTTTGCTTTAAACCTGAGTAACGCCATATGCTCTTTGTCTAGTACTTTATGATTAAGCAACCAAAAAGTTTTAATAGCTATTATTCCTAAAATTAATACTATAGTTAGTATAATTTGTATAGAAAGTGTATGAAAAGACGATTGCAATGCAAATTTATTAGTTACGTAATCATTAATATTACTTAGATTTTCTAAAAACTGCCCTGCTAAATAAATACCTGTTTGACTAAGTAAACCGAATAACGGATAAAATCTTTTAGATTCTTCTACTGTAGTAATATTATTAACAAACTGCCAAAAAAGTAATGCGAAAACTACGTTTGGCCATAATTCGGCTATTATATAAAATAACGAAAAACTCCATTTTGATAAAAGCAATATAAACCATTTTAAATTAGGTAAACTTGCCGTTAAATTTTGAACGGTTACAGGACTGAAATGCAGCATTTCATGATTTGGAAAAATAACGTAAGCAAAAAGAGCAAAGAATGTTAAAAATATTGATATAATAAGATAAAATATATTTTCTGCTTTCATCTTATTAACAAGCTTTACATATATAGCAGTTATTAAAAAAGCTGACGGCATCACTCCCCAAAACTTCAAAAACGAGATAATCTCGGCACCGATCATAGTAGTAACAATACTATCTTTTAAAGCTCTGATTAGATTTTGGATAAATAAAATACAGAACATTAATAAAGTGATGAATAAAAATTTAGAAACTTCATGGCGTTTTATAGGCCAGATATAATCGGTAAGTTTAGAAAAATAGCTATTGATTTTAGAGGAAGAATTTTCTATATTACTGGGGTTAATCGTCATTATTTGGTCTAACCTATCTTGCTATTGGCTAGAGTTATATATTAAAGATTGTCTAAATTTAAGTCAAGTTAAAATCACATTAAAATGAGTAATTATTGGTTAAATATTTATAAACCAAGAGGTATAAGTTCTGCTCAACTTGTTAGCATAGTAAAAAAAATACTCGGTAAAACCAAGATAGGACATGCCGGTACTTTAGACGTAGAAGCGGAAGGAATATTACCGTTTGCCGTAGGTGAAGCTACAAAACTGATACATCTGCTCATTGATGCTAGAAAAACCTATATTTTTACCGTAAAATTCGGAATGCAAACCAATAGCGGCGATTGTGCCGGTAAAGTAATAGCAACGAAAGATTGTGTCCCTTCTCAAGAAGAAGCTTATGCCGTATGTTCTAAATTTATCGGTAGCATAACACAAATACCGCCGGCTTTTTCAGCTCTTAAAGTTAACGGTGTAAGAGCTTATAAATTGGCTAGAGAGGAAAAAAAAGTAGAATTAAAGCCACGAAATATAACTATTTATGATCTAAAATGTTTAAATTTTGATGAGAAAAATGCTACCGCTACATACTATACGGAATGCTCAAAAGGTACTTATATAAGGACTTTAGCAGAAGATTTGGCATTGTCCTTGCAAAGTTTAGGATTTGTGATAGAATTACGCCGTACTCAGGTTGGAATATTTAAAGAAGAAAATGCTATCCGAATTAAATCGCCTGACGAAATTACCAAAAATGCCCTAGAGGCAAAAAGTATAAAGATAGAAGCAATACTGGACGACATCCTGGTTCTTGATGCAACTGACAGCCAAGCACAGCAAATTAAATATGGACAGAAATGTTTATTTAATTATGAAAAAGACTTTAGACATCTTGCCAAATTTGCTTATAGAGAGGAATTTAAAGGAAACACGGAACGCAGCACCACAGCGTACACTTTAGTACGTGAGGATGCGAGTACCGGATTGACGTACAAATTACCTCTAGAAGTAGAGTTTGGTAAGATGTCTGTTGATCTTTTGTGGGTTCGCTATAAAGGCACTTTGCTTGCAATAGGTAGCTTAAACAAAAGTTGCTTTAATTCTTTACGAGTATTTAATTTAACACAAGACTTCTTTTAAAACTGGAAGTCTATATATTTAAGGAGAAATTATCGATGTCGATTACTACAGAACGTAAACAACAATTAATTAAAGAATATGCTATAACAGAAAATGATACCGGTTCAAGTGCAGTGCAATGTGCTATCTTAACTGAAAGAATCAATAATTTAACCGAGCATTTTAAATCTAACCATAAAGATCATACTTCAAGACGCGGATTATTAATTTTAGTCGGGCGCCGCCGCAGATTACTTAACTATATTAAAAAGAATAATGTTAGCAAATATTTAGATTTAATAAGTAAGCTAGGAATTAGAAAGATTAAGTAGTTGGATAATCGTCATTGCGAGCAGCCGTAGGATGCGTGGCAATCTCGTCAAATATCCTGAGATTGCTTCGTCGAATTACTGCGTAATTTTCCTCGCAATGACGTGGTAGAATACAATAAAATATAAATTATGAGATGAGATAAATAGATGTTTAACGAAATAACTAAGAGTGTTACATGGAACGGGCAAGTTCTTGAGCTTAGTACAGGTAAAATAGCAAGGCAAGCTGACGGGGCAGTTACGGTAAAAATGGGTAATTCCGTTTTATTATGTACGGCAGTAGTAGCTAACAAAGCAAAAGAGGGCATAGGTTTTCTTCCTTTAACAATTAATTATAGAGAAATGGCATATGCTGCCGGTAAGATACCAGGGGGATTTTTTAAACATGAGGGAAAACCATCAGATAGAGAAGTTTTAGTATCTCGTTTAATAGATAGACCGATTAGACCATTATTTCATCCGGCTTTTGTGAATGAAACGCATGTAACTTGCAGTGTTCTTTCATATGATCCTGAAACTCCGGTAGATATACTTGCAATTATCGGTGCATCGGCTGCACTTAGCCTATCCCCTGCTCCTTATCTAGAAATAGTTGCGGCAAGTAAAGTAGGTTTAATCAATGGTGAATTTGTTTTAAATCCGACACTTGCATTATTAAAAACAAGTCAGCTTGATTTAGTAGTTGCAGGAACATCAGATTCAGTAATGATGGTTGAATCGGAAGCTCATTTACTTTCTGAAGAACAAATGTTAGAAGCTGTAAAATTTGGATTTGAAAGCTTTCAGCCGGTAATAAAGATAATTAAAGAACTAGCAGAAGAAGCTAAAAAACCAAAACTTGAAATGCAAGCTTTATATCCTGCTTCATTAAAGAAAGAAATTGAGAAGTTATTTGTAAAAGAAATTGAACAAGCTTTTGCAATGAAATCTAAACAAGAACGTAGCACTAATTTAGATTTAATACCTGAAAAAGTTTTTACACATTTTGTAAGCGACATAGAAAATAAAAAATATAGTCATTATCAAATCGAATCAGCTTTAAAAGCTATTGAATCAGATATATTACGTAACGAGATTTTAGAAAAAAATAGACGTATCGATGGAAGAAGTACCACGGATATAAGACAAATTGCTTGTGAAATAGGTTTACTACCTTCCGCACATGGTTCAGCTTTATTTACTAGAGGTGAAACGCAAAGCTTAGTTAGTACTACATTCGGTACTAGTTTAGATGAGCAGATAGTTGACAGTTTAGAGGGTGAGTATAAAGAGCGTTTTATGCTCAATTATATCTTTCCGCCCTACTCTGTAAATGAAGCAATGCCAATGAAAGCACCTAGTCGTCGTGAAGTCGGACACGGTAAACTCGCATGGCGTGCTATTAATCCAATATTACCTAATAAAGTACAATTTCCTTATTCTATTAGAGTAGTTGCCGAAACTACGGAATCTAACGGTTCTTCTTCAATGGCAACTGTTTGCGGTAGTTCTCTTGCTTTAATGTATGCCGGCGTACCGATAAAAGCACCGGTTGCGGGTATTGCTATGGGACTTGTGAAGGAAGGTAAAAATTTTGCCGTATTATCGGATATTCTCGGCGATGAAGATTATTTCGGTGATATGGACTTTAAGGTTGCAGGAACTGGCGAAGGGATTACTGCATTACAAATGGATATCAAAATATCCGGAGTAGATTTTAAAATAATGAAAGTAGCTTTAGAGCAAGCACGACTCGGTCGTTTGCATATACTGGAGCAAATGAATAAAGTTA
This sequence comes from Rickettsia philipii str. 364D, assembly GCF_000283995.1. Taxonomy (NCBI): domain Bacteria; kingdom Pseudomonadati; phylum Pseudomonadota; class Alphaproteobacteria; order Rickettsiales; family Rickettsiaceae; genus Rickettsia; species Rickettsia philipii. The sequence continues at coordinate 647,346 of NC_016930.1, read as the reverse complement.
TCAGTAAACCAAATAACAAACTAAGTAAAAATGCTCCTTCTACTACTACTATAAAAATAGATAAGGATAAAATTAGAGATATTATAGGACCGGGAGGTAAAGTAATAAAGGAAATTTGTGAAACTAGCGGTGCTAAAATAGATATAAGCGATGACGGTACGGTGTCTGTTTATGCTTCAGATAGAGATAAGCTAAAAGTTGCCTTAGATAAAATTAAAGCTATTGTCGTTGAACCTGAAATCGGTGAAATATTTAACGGTACGGTAGTGAAAGTCTTAGATTCCGGTGCTTTTATTAATTATGTAGGTAATAAAGACGGCTTTGTTCATATTAGTGAAGTATCAGGAGAAAGAATAGAAACGGTTAGCAGTGTTTTAAAACAAGGCGATATAGTAAAAGTTAAGCTAATAGGCTTTGATAATAAAGGCAAAGCAAAATTAACTATTAAAAATGCCGATAAAGATAAATTTTCAAATAATACAAAGCCAAAAACTAGTGTTAATAATACTAAGGACAATTCAGAACCTGAGCAGCGACATGATTCTAGTAAAAAACGCGCTTGGAATGAAGATAATAATGCTGAAATTGCTGAAGTAATTACAGAACGTAAGTATTTTAATTGATATGAAGCTTAATCGTCATTGCGAGGAAATTACGAAGTAATTGACGAAGCAATCTCAGGGGTTTGTTATTATTTCATGAGATTGCCGTGCAGCCTACGGCTGCTCGCAATGACGGTTCGGGTATCCACAAAAATAGCTCATAATACTAATAATTTGCTGGATACCGTGGACAAGCCACGGTATGACAATGAGTAAATAAATGACCAACACAAATAATTACCGAATCATCGCAAAGAGGGTTATTTCTAGTGAAGCAAGTGCTTTAGAAAAATTATCCGAAAATATCCCTGAAGACTTTAACAGAATTATAGAATTTTTACTATCTTTCAAAGGACGGATAATCCTAACCGGCATAGGCAAAAGCGGTTATATTGCAAGAAAAATCGCTGCTAGCTTTTCTTCAACCGGTATGCCTGCTTTTTATTTACATCCGGCAGAAGCAAGTCACGGCGATTTAGGTATGGTGACGAGAAATGATCTAGTAATTATGTTATCTAATTCCGGCGAAACTAAAGAACTATTTAATATAATTGAATATTGCAAGAACTCTTCCATAAAAATTGCTGCAATGACAATGAATAAAAATTCTACTTTAGCTAAAAGAAGCGATTTTTTATTAATAGTACCTGAATACCAGGAAGCTTCTGTAATTGGAGTTCCTACTATATCATCTTTAATCATGCTATCACTCGGTGATGCTTTAATGACTGTTATACATGAAAAACGAGGCTTTACTAAAGATGATTTTAAAATTTATCATCCGGGAGGTACAATCGGCGCTAATTTAACAAAAATTAAAAACCTAATGCGTAGCGGTGATGAAATACCTTTAGTATATGAAGATACTTCCTTTGCCAAAACTATAATTATTATGAATAAAAAACGTTTAGGTTGTACGCTTGTAACAGATAAAAACCAAAATTTGGTGGGAATTATAACCGATGGGGATTTACGTCGTCATATTAACGATCAAATCCACTTAAAAACAGCATCAAGCATTATGACCAAAAACCCTATTCATATCTCATCGGAAATATTTGCAAAAGAGGCTTTAAATTTAATGAAAGCCAAGAATATCACTAATATACCGATTGTTGATGATAATATTATTATAGGCATTATTCATATTCATGATTTACTACGCATAGGGGTTAGCTAAAATCTATGCCCTCTTCTTATAAACGGCGAAAAAAAATTTGGAAATCTATATATCTTTTAATAACAGTTGGAATTTTATATATAGGGTATATATTAATTAAAAGCGGTTATATTAATGAAAAAAACGATATTAACGTTACAAAAAAAAGTTTAAAAGACAATAAAAAGTTTGATTTAAAGTATAATATTATATTGAAAGATTCAATTTTTGAAGGAGTAAGTAAAAATTTAAATGCGTATAAGATTAAAACTGAACGAGCTATAAAAGAGTCGAATAACAAATATAAACTAGATATAATAAATGCTATTTATAACGTAAATCAAGACCAAACTCTTATTATCAATGCGAAAGAAGGCTTTTTAGATGAAGAATCAAGCATATTAGATTTAAAAAACGATGTAAAACTTTTTTTTGATGAGATCATATTTAACACTAACGATGCAAGGATTGATTTAGTAAATAAGAATATAACCGGTCATTCCCCTGCTACGTTACTTTACAAAAACTCTTCAATTACTTCGGATAGTTTTAATACAAAAGATGAAAATAATATTATAATTTTTAAAGGCAATGTCTCTACAATCATCGATTTATCGGATTAGACATCTTGCCAAACCAGCTTATAGAGAGGAATTTAAAGGAGACATGGAATGTAGCACCGCAGCGTACAAAGAAGTACTTGAGGATACGAGTACCGATTTGACGTCTAAAAATTACCTCTAGAAGCGAAGTTTGGAAAGATGTCTATTATTAAACTTGTTTTACTTCTTATAATTAGTAATATAATATATGCTAATGATAAAAATATTTCAAATTTACATATCACATCTGATAGTTTAATTATTGATAGAACCAAACAAAAAGCAGCATATCTTGGAAATGTTATTGTTTACTTCGATAATGTGATACTTAGAACGAAAGAATTATATATTTTTTATAAAACAATAGATGAAAAGCAAACTATTGATCATATAGTTGTCCCTACTAAATTGACTGTAGAAAGAAAAATAAATAATGAATTATTACTTGCAGATAGTGCTAAATATTTTTGCGATAATAAACAACTTATTCTACTTGGTAATGTAATATTACAGCGTGACGATAATGTTTTAAAAACTAATAAACTAATCTACTATGTAGATATTATTAAAAAATAGAGCTATTTACCGTTGGTACGTCATGGCAAGCGATTGCAAGAAGTGTGACAATCCAGAAAATAATTAAAAAAATGCTAAAGATTAATATTTTTAACTGGATTGCTTCGTCAATTACTTACGTAATTTTCTCGCAATGACGTTGAAAATTAATCCACGCAACAAAATCTTAACAAATAAAAAAGATGGACAGCTTACACGTTAAAAATATATCAAAATCCTACAAAAAAAGGAATATATTAACTGATATATCTCTGAATATAAAACAAGGAGAGATAGTTGGTTTATTCGGTCCGAATGGAGCCGGTAAAACAACTTGCTTTAACATTATTATCGGTTTAATGAAACTGGACTCAGGGCAATTACTTTTAAATGATATAAATATTACCAACTTGCCTATTTATTTACGAGCAAGGCTTGGACTCGGCTATCTTCTTCAAGAACCTTCGATATTTCGGGAATTGTCGGTTGAAGATAATATTAAGGCTGTAGTTGAGATATCTAACAATGATAAAGAAGTAATTGAACAAAAAACCCATAATTTGTTAGAGCAGTTTTCGATAGTTCATTTAAAAGATTTATCCGCTGCTAGCTTATCAGGCGGTGAAAGGCGTAGGCTTGAGATTGCACGTGCACTTGCAATAGAGCCTAAATTTATCATGCTTGATGAACCGCTTGCCGGTATTGACCCGCTTGCTATTTCCGATATTAAAAATCTAATTACTTATTTACGTGAATTTAATATAGGTATATTAATTACCGACCATAATGTACGTGATACTCTAGATATAGTCGACCGTGCTTATGTTATTTTTGAAGGTAAAGTATTATTAGAAGGAAGTGCTAAGGAAATAGCAAATAGCAAGAAAGTTAAGGAAGTGTATTTAGGTGAGAGCTTTAGTTTCTAGACTATGCAAATTCGTCATTGCGAGCGACTTGCAGGTGTTGTTGCATGGATTGTTTTATGTCATTCCCGCCTACGCGGGGATAACATCGAGTAGGTTTTCCGAGCCATGCAACAAGGCTCTTTTGTAGGAATGACATAAGAGCCATGTAATAATATTCAAAACAGTTTTCTATGCAAATTAACAAAGAAATTTTTAGGGCTTATGATATAAGAGGCAATAGCCTTAAAGATTTAACGGAAGAAGTAGCTTATAAAATCGGCTTTGGTTTTGCCGAGATGACTATAACGAAAGATAACGATAAAATCTGTGTCGGTTTAGACGGTCGGCTTAGCTCCCCTACCCTTTGTAAAGCTTTAGAACTAGGATTAACTAATGCAGGGGCTGAAATCATAAATATTGGCGTAGTTCCAACACCAGTTTTATATTTTGCCGATAAACACTTTACGCCCGCCGGTAGTATTATGGTCACGGGGTCACACAATCCTCGTGACGATAACGGCTTTAAAATACTACAAAACGGTAAACCTTTTTTCGGTGATCAGATACAGGAGTTATTGACTAAGATTTTGGATAACTACCCCAATACCACACCAGCATCCCCTTATGTCATTCCTGCGAAAGCAGGAATCCATAATATACAATCTAAATACCTAAAACGTATTTTAGATGGAATCAACATTAATCCAAAATTAAAAGTGGCTTGGGATTGCGGCAATGGAGCAACCGGCGATATTGTTGAAGAACTTAAAAAGCATCTCTCAAACAAGAATATAATCATACATAGTAAAATTGACGGGAATTTTCCAAGCCATCATCCTGATCCTACAAATCCTGCTAATTTGCAGGAGTTAATAAAAGTGGTTAAAGAACAAAATTGTGACCTTGGTATAGCTTTTGACGGTGACGGTGATAGAATCGGCATTATAAGCTCAAGCGGTAAAATATTATTAGGTGATCAAATTTTATGCATTTTTGCTGAGGATATTTTAAAGGAAAATCCAAACGCAACTATAATAGTTGATGTAAAAGTCAGCCAATTTATAGTCGCTAAAATAAAATCATATGGAGGACATCCTATAATATGGCGAACAGGTCATCCTTTTATTAAAAGCAAAATGCTTGAGACAAAGGCTTTACTCGCTGGCGAAATGAGCGGGCATATATTCTTTGCCGATAAATATTTTGGTTTTGACGATGCAATTTATGCAGCTCTTAGATTTTTAGATTTACTTAGTAGATCAAGTAAAACTCTAGATGAGATAATAGAGGATGTACCGAAAAGCTATAGTACACCGGAAATTAAAATTGTTGTTCCTTCAGAGTTAAAATTACAAATTATTAAAGAGATTAAAGAAAAATCATTAGAAGAGAAAATGGAGTTTAATGATATAGACGGTGTACGGGTAAATACTGCACATGGTTGGTGGCTCTTGCGTAGCTCTAATACCGAATCTATTATAGTTGCAAGGGCTGAATCAGATAGTAAGAATGGTTTAGAGGAAATAATCACTATAATTAATAAATATCTTGAAAAATACGGGTTATTAATTAATTATTAACACATTATTGCTTTCTAAAATATTATTTTATATATTTTTCTTACATTAAATTAATATAAAGAAAAATAATATGTTAAAAATCTCAAATATCAATCACTCATTTGTTGATACTAGATTAGTTACAATAACGCCAATAGGTGTAAATACATTAAATATTAACATTTTGAGGCACCATTAGTAATAAAACATAAAGACCTTGAGCCTACTGATAATCCTCTTAACAGTGACGTAGCCGCATCTCATGGTTTAAATAGTCTGACCATTGACTACAGTGATGCGGGCTTATTTAGTGCTCCAACTATTAGTTATGACAACAAACTTGGTACAATAACATTTAGTGGACCAGCAGATAGTAATGCTAATACTGACACTTTAGGAAATACTAATGAAACCGTTTAAGGGTATGAGGTCATTCCTGCTAGGCGTTGTTACATGGATAGGTTTTTCTGTCATTGCGAGGAGTTACGTTAGCAACGACGCGGCAATCTCATAAGATAATATAAAAAAACTCCTGAGCTTGCCACGCCATCATAAATGCTGGCTTGCAATGACGATACAAGTTTGTATTTATTAGTTAAACAAGTGACAAAGAAAGAAATATACTCAAATGATTTGGAGAATGGGAATGTAAAACGAGGAGCGAGTACGCACAGCCTATATTTAATAGGTGATCCGAAGTTTTGCAGAAACAATTCTTCAAAGCAGAAGAGTATAATTATATTATGCGGGCCGACTGCTAGCGGGAAGTCTTATTTAGGTCATGAACTGGCTAAAGCTTATAACGGCGAAATCATTAATATCGACTCAATGCAGGTTTATAAGGAAATTCCTATTATTACCGCCTCCCCTCCGAAAAGCTACAAAACTGAAATCTTGTATCACTTATATAACTTCTTATCAATGACAGAAGATTTCTCGGTAATAAAATATCTAAAACTTGCGACAGAAAAAATAAAAGAAATAACCGACAGGGGTAAGCTACCTATATTAATAGGTGGAACGGGTTTATATATTAATTCTTTAGTGTTTGGCTATAATAATATTCCTGATATATCAGAAGATTTACAAGCACAGGTAAGAAATTTACATGTTAAAATAGGCAATATAGAATTATGGGGTAAATTAGAGAAGTTTGACCCGCTTGCTGCTTCTAAAATAAACCAAAATGATACTCAGCGTTTAATTAGAGCTTATGAAGTATTCATGCAAACCGGTAAATCTATTTTTTCTTTTCAAACTTTGCCAAAAGAACAAATCTTATCTGATTTTAATTGCAAAATTATTTTCTTAAATCCTGAGCGAAAGTTTTTATATAAAACATGTGATGAGCGTTTAGATAAGATATTTAAAGAAGGGGCAATTGACGAAATAGCTTTAATAAAAAAGCAATTTGCTCCTAAAGATTATACGAATTTGAAAGCTGTAGGGATAAAAGAAATTTTAGCTTATTTAAACGGCAATCTCACTTTAGATGAGGCTTTAAATGCAGCTCAAATACGAACCCGTCAGTATGCTAAAAGACAAGTTACTTGGTTTAAAAATCAGATACAAGATAAAATCACATTGGAATATGCTAACCAAGAAGAATTGACTCAAACTTTAAAAAACTCTTTTAAAACTATATAGCTTATCTACGTATTGCTTCTTTCTTTTTATTATTGGAAATAGGAGTAATGGAAAGTGTATTTGTCTTAGGTCCTACAATATTAATCTTACTATTTAAATTTGAGACGATACTTTGTGCTTCTTTTAATACATCAGCCGGAACTTTATTTTCTAATTCTGGTTTCTTATCAGATTTTTGATAATAACCAACTCCTGCTTGAACAACATTTAGTATTTGTTTAATAATATTCAGTGCTTGTCCTTCTTTCCAAACTAAACTACCTATACTAGTAGCAACATTAATATATTTTTTATTTTCAATATTTTCTAAGATTGGAATCAGCTTATCCGGTTGATTGAGCATAGGTGTTAGTATACTATATAATTCTTTCTTATCGAGCTTATTTATACCGGGTACATCTTTTAAAGTTTTATCTAAAATACCTGTAAATATTTCCTTATTATCGTTTAAATATTTTTTGATCTCGGGATTATCGTTAGTTAACATTACCAATTCTTTAGCTATTCCCGTATAATCACCTTTAACAAATCCATCAAAAACCTTTTTTAATTATTCAGGATTATCAAGTAATATAGGCATTACATTCGTAAGTTTTGTAGTATCTTTTGTTTCTAGTCCATAATTTTCAAGCTGCTGTTTATAGTGTGGCTATTTTTTTCATCTTGCTCTAAAATGCCTTTAATTAAATTATCGAATAAACCCTCTTTACTTTGCTCTACTAATATATCTTTTAATTTAAATGAAGGATCTATTAAGGCGGAGATTATATTACCGGTTAAACTCATATAATCGCCTTTATTTAAGTCTGCAATAATCTCATGAGCAACTTCCGGTTTTGACATAACTTCACCTACTATACTAAGCATTTGTTTATCGAAATTATATTCTTGCGTTATGCTTTGTATATTCGGAGTATTTTCAATAATAGCTGCGTCAATATCTGGTAAGACTGTTTTATTATCAGCAAAAAAACTTTTTAATTTATCGTCACCCGCTACCATTTCTAAAGATCTCCACAAGCCACCATTACTCCTTGATTTGCATTCAGAGTATCAAAAATCTCTGTTGTTTCAGGCATTTTATTTAATAAATCTCTACATCAACTTTATAGCTTTCAAAATATTCTTTTAAGAAAGGTTTAGCTTGTTCTTTAGTTTCTATTTAAGAAACCTTCTATAATTATTTATTTTTCAGGAGATAATTTATTAAACCTTTTTAGAGCATTAGGATTGTTTATATTTTCAGCCAGCTCTTTTTTAAACTCAGGATGTTCATTAAATATTTTTATAACTTTTGCATATGTGTCATTTACTTTGAGGTTTTTGTAATATATCATCAAAAGCTTTTATATAGTCGCTTGGAAGTATTTCAGTTATGTAATTCGCAATATCGTTACCTTTTTCATTAAAAAATTTTCAGCAATTTTTATCCGTGGATAACATTCCTAATGTTTTAGAAGTTACTTTATTCATAGTCCGGTACTTCTTGCTTTATCTCAAGTGCAATTTCTTGAAGGCTTTTAAGTACAGCATCATTTTTAAAACATTCTTTTAGTATTTCGAGTCTCTTTTCATCTAAAGCACTCTTATCTTGAAATTCTCTAAAACCTGCTTTTGCTAAGATTTGTCCTATTTTTGGTAAATCATCGGAATGCTTTTTTAGAAAATCCTATATTTCGGATTTTTCAAGAACAGATTTTTGAAACTTTGAATCAAGATATATATCAGAGGAGCTTGCAAGTTTAACAAGATTATAACTATTTACGGGATTAGTGAAGGCAAACTTCGCACCTTTTAATAATGCTCCTATACTAACTGGTAATATTTTTTCTTTGGAGATGCAAGGTCATAAATAAAGCTTGTCAATGCCTTTCTGCATCAGTAGAAGATAATGTCCTTTTAACAGTTTTATTAAAATTCTTTAATGTAATATCTTTAATGGAATTTGTAACTGCCGTAAAAATAATGAAATATATTTAATTACATAAACATTACATTATCTTAAAATTGATTCAAAGAAATAAATTAAGCACTACTTAAATATTTTAATTTATATTACATAATATGGTAATTAAATCAATTTGATCTAAGATTTATGGAGTTATCTGTGTATTTGTTTACTTTTTGTAGGTAATGATGCGTAAGTATTTGATTTATCGTGATTATCTACTACATGCACTTTACTATCTAAATTTGAAACTATATTTTTTGCTGCTTTTAAAACATTTAATTTATTAATATTTTCGAACTCATTTTTAAAGTTATCTTTTAACTGTTCATTGAAGATTTCTTTTGGTAAATAAATTCCACCGGTAATAGTGCCTACCCCAGTATATTTAGATTTAGCATATAAAGTAGAGGCAATATTACTTGCTAACTTTTCTAGATTTTTTGGCTCTAAAAAATTATTTATATTATCAGGATTTTCTTTAGAATATTCAGAAACGATAGGTTTTAGCATCTGATTTATCATGTAAAAATCTTCACCTCTATTATCACCTTTATCAAAAAGTTTTTGTGATATTTTCTCGCTTAAAATATTTGCCAATAAATTACTCTTAATATTTTGTTTATTTGCAATATTTTCATATAAAGGGTTCAATACTTGTAATGGAGAATTTACATGATTTGTAATATGTTTATATTGATTTGTTCTAGGAGTAGCTAGGTTAGTAACCATATTCATAGGTAGTGAATTTAGTTTTTCTATAATATAGTCTTTAATCGTTTGATTTTCTTCATATAATCTTTTTACTTGTTGAGCAAATTGTTTTTTACTAAGTACATTTCTTTTTCCTTCAGCTTGTATTTGTAAAAATAATTTATCAATTGCCTTATCAATTAATTTTGCTTGTTGTTCTTTAATTAGTTTAGGTACTAAAGGAGGGATAGCCTTATCAAGATTGTAAGTATCAGTAAGTAGCATTAAATTATCAGGTAATTTAGCCTCTGCTAAATTAATTTTTTTAAAATTACAATCTTTTAAAGAAGTGACTTTAGTTAAATCTGCATTTTTTAATGATACGCCTGAGAAGTCGATATTAGATAAATCACCTACTAATATAGCTCCCTCTAAGCTGAATTTTCCATTTTGTATTTTATGTAAATTATTTCTAAGAGTAATTGCATCTATAGTTTTATCTTTAAAATCTTGTGATGGACTAAATACGTCTTTTAGTTTTTCAGTAGCATAGCTCAAACCTGCTTTTATAATATTCGGCAATTGCCCTTCCAAATAATTTGTTTTTTGAACTAGATTATATATAGCACTAGCAGCCTCACGATAATTACTTTTTTCAACCTCTTCTATAACTTTAACTAATTCATTAGGATGGTTTAACATTGATGGAAGTACATTATATAATTCTTTCTTATCAAGGTTATTTATACCTGGTATTTCTACTAAAGTTTTATCTAAAATACTTGCAAATATTTCTCTATTATTGTTTAAATATTTTTTAATTTCAGGATTGTCTTTAGTTAAAGCTATTAACTCTTTTGCCATTCCCGTATAATCACCTTGAATAAAATCTCGAAAAATCTTTTTTAATGATTCAGATTGATCAAGTAATATAGGCATTATGCTCGTTAGCTTTGTAACATCACTCGCTTCCAGACTATAATTTATAAGTTGTTGTTTTATAGTTTGGCTATTTTTTGCATCTTGTTCTAAAACTCCTGTAATTAAATTATCAAATAGACCTCCTTTACTTTGCTCTACTAATATATCTTTTAATTTAAATGAAGGATCATTAAGGGCGGCGATTATATTACCGGTTAAACTCATATAATCGCCTTTATTTAAGTCTGCAATAATCTCATGAGCAACTTCCGGTTTTGACATAACTTCGCCTACAATACTAAGCATTTGTTTATCAAAATTATATTCTTTTGTTATGTTTTGTACGCTAGGAGTATTTTCAATAATACCTAAAGCAATATTTGGTAAGATTGTTTTATTATTAGCAAAAAAACTTTTTAATTTATCATCACCAGCTACCATTTCTAAGGATTTCTCAAGAGATATCATTACACCTTGATTTGGAGCATTAAGAGTATCACAAATCTCTTTTATCTCAGGCATTTTATTTAATAAAGTAGGAATAATATCTAAAATTTTAAGATCAATTTTGTAGGTTTCAAAATGTTCTTTTAAAAAAGGTTTAGCTTGTTCTTTTGCTTCTTCTAAGAAATTTTCAATAATTATTTGTTTTTCAGGATATAACTTATTAAATCTTTTTAGAGTATTAGGATTGTTTATATTTTTAGCCAGTTCTTGCTTAAAATCAGGATGTTCATTAAATATTTTTAATAAATTTTTCTTTTCGGGTTTTTGTAATATATAATCAAAAGTTTTTATATAATCGCTTGGAAGTATTTCAGTTGCTCCTGTACGTATGTATTTCGTAATATCTTCACTCTTTTCGTTAAAGAATTTTTGGAAGTTTTTATCGGTAACCAGCATATCTAAAGTTCTAGAAGTCACTTTATTCCAGTCCGGTAGCTCTTGCTTTACTTCAACTGCAATTTCTTGAAGTTTTTTAAGTACTTGTTCATTTTTAAAACATTCTTTTAGTATTTCGAGTCCCTTTTCATCTAAAGCACTCTTATCTTGAAATTCTCTAAAGCCTGCATTTGCTAAGATTTGACCTATTTTAGGCAAATCATCCGAATGTTTTTTTAAAAATTCCCATATTGGAGATTTTTTAAGAAGTGATTTTTGAAATTCCGGATCAAGATATATCTTAGAAGAGTTAGCAAGCTTAACAAGATTATAAGTATTTACAGGATTAGTTAAAATAAATCTTGCTCCGAGTAATATCGTTCTTAAGCTTATACTCTTTGAAGATGATAAGTCCTGAATTGCACTCTTTAGTACTTTATTAGCTTTAGAAGAAGATAAAACTTTTTCTACAACTTTTTGATAGTTTTTATTATTTATAACAGCCATAAAATCACTTGCAATGTTTAAATATTCTAAATCTATTTTAAAAAATTTTTAAAAATAAAGATCAGGTATTTTTAATTTTTTGTTATTGTTGTTCTTAATATGTATACTTCGACACAACATGTTTAGCATAAGTGCTATCTGAGTATATTATTTAGCCTCCGCTGTGGCGTCCATCTCAGTGAATACTTCTTCCCATGAACCGGTAGTCGCTGCTTTTGAATATTCAGTTGTTCTATTTTCAAAAAAGTTCGTATGTTCGACTCCGTTTAGCATTTCATCAAGCCAAGGAAGGGGGTTATGATTTACCAAATATACATCTTTGAGTCCTAGCTGCATTAAACGACGGTCGGCAATATAACGAATATATTGTCTTACTTCATATGCCGTTAATCCCTCAATACCGCCAACTTCAAAAGCAAGTTCAATAAAGGCATCTTCAAAATGCACAATAGTCGTACAAGCTTCATAAATACGTTTACGTAAAGTTTCTGTCCAAACTTCAGGGTTTTCTCTTACAAAAGTCTTAAACAGAGTAATAATTGAGTTAGTATGAAGTGTTTCATCACGCACTGACCAAGCAATAATCTGTCCCATACCTTTCATTTTATTAAAACGAGGGAAATTAAGCATGATCGCAAAAGAAGCAAATAGCTGTAATCCTTCAGTAAAAGCTCCAAATACTGCGAGTGTAGTTGCTATATCTTCTTTGGCATCCACTCCGAATTGCTGCATATAATCATACTTGTCTTTCATTTCCTTATATTTAAGAAATGCTGAATATTCTACTTCCGGCATACCTACCGTATCAAGTAAATGTGAATATGCCGCGATATGTACCGTTTCCATATTAGAAAATGCTGATAACATCATTAATATTTCAGTCGGTTTAAATACTCGTGAATAATGCTTCATATAGCAATTATTCACTTCAATATCTGCCTGTGTAAAAAAACGAAATATTTGCGTTAATAGATGTTTTTCCCCTGGAGTTAAGTTATATTTCCAATCTTTAACATCGTCGGCAAGCGGTACTTCTTCCGGTAGCCAATGAATTTTTTGTTGAGTGTGCCAAGCTTCATATGCCCATGGATATGAAAACGGTTTATAAATTGGACTTGCATCAAGTAGTGACATAATTTTTCTTCTTTTAATTTTTCTATTTCTTCTTTTGAAAGCTTAGTATATTTAATTATTTTCTCTATCGGCTCATTATCCGCTAACATTTCTTTTGCTATTTCTGTATTTCTTCTAGTTTCTCCAATTTCAATACCCTCAGCTTTCCCCTCATTATATTTACTTTTTTGATTTAACTCTTCCGTTTGAGTAGCAAGATCATATTCTGCTTCGCTCCAGTTAAATTATTCAATAGTTTTATAAACTGCTAATGCTATTTTCATCTTTTGTATGTTGCGGGGGTTCTTTTGCTCTATCGAATTTAGCCATCATATATAACCAATCATTTTCTAAGCTTTCTCACTCATCTGCTTCTTTGGTAAATTTGTCTAATTCAACAAATACGCAAGCATTTAAGTTGATGCTTACCGTTGCCGACATTAATAGTTTGATGATAGCTAATACATTCTTGTTCCTCGGGCAATGCCTGCAATCCAGAAATAATTACTACCATTACTACAGGAGCTAGATCAACATATTCTTTTCCTCTTTTTAATTGCGAAGAAAATGCTATACAACTGTAAAATGGTACTCTTGATAAAGAAGCATCGGCATAGCCGTTTTGCATCTCAACAATATAAATATTGCCGGAGTTATCTCGCACTTTTACGTCTACTATACTCCTTTTATTCTATCCTAAATCCGGCGCTTGTTCGTTTGAAATATATTCAAGGTTGATAATCCTTAACTCTTCAGGTAACCTCATAATATATTGAGAAAGCCTAGTCACCTTGTTTTATCCGTAAACAATTTTTTAAATGCTACATCATTTGTTGGGTCTAAATATCTTTGCATAGTTATACTTACTGACAAGCTAAGCATTCTTCGTAGTTACCGGCTTCTGCTAACTTATCGTTTTGTTCCTCTAAATCTTTAAAATTGGCCTTTAATACGTCATGCGAGACCTTATCGGCTCGCTGTATTGATGTCGATCGACAGTAATATAAACTTTTTACTCCTTTTGTCCAGGCTTTAAAATGAATATTATTTAAATATTTCTTACTAACATTCCCCGGTAAAAAGATGTTTAAAGATTGTGCTTGCGTAATGTAAGGAGTACGATCGCTTGCCAGTTCAATTAGCCAATTCTGATCAATTTCGTAAGCGGTTTTGAAAACCTGTTTTTCTTCTTCGGATAAAAATGTTAAATGTTGTACTGATCCTTCATGTGTTGCAATCGAAGACCAAACTTGATCATTATTAAATCCTTTCTCCTCTAATAACCTTTCTAAATGTTTGTTACGCACGTTAAAAGAACCGGTTAAAGTCTTTTGTACAAAGCTATTAGCGGCAAACGGCTCTATTCCGGGTGAGGCATTACCTGCTATTACCGAAATTGAGGCGGTAGGTGCTATTGCGGTTTTATTGCTAAATCGTTCATTACTTCCTGCATCTAGAGCATCAGGACATACTCCTTTTTCTTTACCGATTTCTATTGAGGCTTTATCAGTTTCAGCAGATATATATTCAAATATTTTTTTATTCCAAACTTTTGCCATAACCGATTCTATCGGTACTTTTTTCATTTGCAAAAATGAGTGGAAGCCCATTACGCCAAGTCCAACACTTCGCTCACGTAAAGCTGAATATTTAGCTCTTGCCATAGTATCCGGTGCTTTATTAATAAAGTCTTCTAAAACATTATCAAGGAACAACATAATAGAATGGATAAATTCTTTATCGTCTTTCCACTCTTCGTAATACTCTAAATTTAAAGAGGAAAGGCAGCAAACAGCAGTTCTTGACTTGCCTAGATGGTCAATTCCCGTCGGCAATGTAATTTCGCTACAAAGATTAGACATTTTAACTTGAAGCCCTAATTTTTTATGATGCTTAGGGATAGATTTATTAACACTATCGATAAATAACAAATAAGGCTCACCTGTTTCTATTCTAGTAGTTAATAACTTAACCCATAAATCTCTTGCTCTAACTTTATTTACGACTTTTTTGGTAGCAGGACTAACAAGGTCAAAATCCGTATTGTTTTCAACTGCTTTCATAAATTCATCGGTTATAGCTATACCGTGATGAATATTAAGAGCTTTACGGTTCACATCCCCGCCTGTCGGACGTCTTATATCGATAAATTCTTCAATTTCAGGGTGATTAATAGGCAAATATACAGCCGATGAACCTCGCCTAATAGAACCTTGCGAAATAGCAAGAGTCATAGAATCCATTACTTTAATAAACGGTATAATACCAGATGAATGACCTTTATCACGAATCCCTTCATTAATAGCACGAACATTACCCCAATAACTGCCAATCCCGCCACCGCGTGCAGCAAGCCAAACATTTTCTGTCCATAAATTTACTATATCGTCTAAGCTATCATCGGTCTCATTCAAGAAGCACGAAATAGGAAGTCCCCTATCCGTTCCGCCGTTACTTAAGATTGGTGTTGCTGGCATAAACCACATTTTACTCATATATTCATATAACTTCTGAGCATGCTGTTTATTTTCGGCATAATAACTAGAAACTCTTGCAAATAAATCTTGAAAATCCTCACCTTTCATAAGATATCGATCTCGCAGAATAGCTTTACCGAAAGGAGTAAGTAAATTGTTATGGTTGTTGTTTATAGTGATTTGAAATTTATTTTTTTTAAACGTGTTCATTATAGGTACTAATGGGGTTGTAGGATTTATAATGCTTATTTTGAAAAAATGACACCATATTCAGTGTATAGAATCTTCACTTAAGTAGACACGAGAATAATAATTTATTCAATATAAATATTTATTTTTTTTTAGATTTTTGACTTGACACAAATCACTCTTGATTACTATATAGAATTGTTTGTACAAATATTATACTTTCTTAAGGCACAAACAGTCTTATCCTGCGGAAGTAAGGCAATGTTGTGTGGTTCCCGGTTGCATTTTCGCGTAGACATAAGTTTAAGGATCGATTCCATCTCTGTCATCTCACGATCAAGTCACAGCGTAACAGAAAGAAAACCGATCCATGCAACAAGACCTTATCTATACGGGAATAACGTTAAATACATTCTCTATCATTCGTATTAAGAGACCTATCGGTGTAACCTCATCCTTATATTCAACAATAAACGATGCAACAAACGTGGCGTGTCGGCTACTATCCAATCAACTTCTACAACATAATATCCTGGCTCTCTATCTGGAAAAGTTACTTAAATCATTTTAGAAGGAACTAATGTATTATCCCAGTAAGGAAATTGATCAGAAAGTTCACTATAAATTTCTTCTAAATCATCGTGTTTCAGTCTATTTGCAAAGGTAAACTCTGCTTTTGTCATTTGCACTATATAACCGCAAGTTTTATGTGATACAGTATAATCCCATGCTATTGTAAGTTTTTTCTCACCTTCTAATGGTATAGTTTATCCAGTTAAACATTGGATCTTTTAATTCCGCTCTTATTTCTTCATTAGTAGCATTTACCCAATCTGTATCATCTGTACGCCCACCATTAAGAATATGTCCATCTAGTGGTAGCGGTTCCCCTGCGACATCATTTCCAAAACGCTCATCACTCCCTTTCCCTGTTTCAAATTCGTTAAGTTTCCACTCTTCATCTATTAGCTTCTTATCTACACAAACTTTTCCCATTGTGTAAAGCGGGAATATTATTCGACCATGTTTTGGAGTTGGTGGATTGTGTTGTTCTTCATTTTTCATAAATTCGACCTTTATTTAAGTTAAAAATATTAAGTAACTACAAAATACTCAATGTAGTTATAGTAATATAAAACTTAAATTGTTTTTGATATTATAATAAAAATACAGCTTCATAATACTGGACAGCAATGTCTAGCACCCTAGGAGTCAATCCATGCAAGCAACAAAGTTAGAACCTAGACTGAAGAATTTTGATTTTAAAGATTTTTTATTATATAGCCATGGCTGGGTTACGATAATAGTGTCTTGAAACGTGCCGGTAGCAGCAATAGGTTGTAACGGCAGACGTGCATATACGGTATAGTTTTTTGTGACCGGTTCAAGACCTAGTGTATAGCTATCGGTAAATGTTACAGTACTACTAGTACCGTTACCGATGATTTGAGTAAAACCGGTATCTTTATACAAATTATAATTCAGCTTACGTACCCCATTAATCATATTTCTTGGGTTATAAATATTAGCAGCTCCCGTACTGAAAGTTACGGTATAGCTAACAAGTAGTGATAATAAAGCACTACAAGTAACTGCAGCAGTAACGGAAGTTGTGCTAATGGCACCGACATTAAAACTACCGAAATTTACGGTTGGAACTGACGGATTACATGTTGCAAGTAACGCCATAGCATTTCCTGACATAATCATGTTGATTAATAATATTATTATTGATTTCTTGACATTGCTTAAAAAGAATTTGTCATACCGTGGTGGTCAAGCCACGGTATGACAACGGAGCGTTTTTAGTCCACACAGGAGTAATAATAAGTCTTCATCTGCATATTGCTTCGCCTAAATCAATTACAGGGTCATTGAAATCTCTATTAACCGGTACGCTAAAATGACAGTATTTATTATTCTCCGCATTCTCGTCACAAATAGAACCGTTTAATACTTCAAGATCTTTAATATATATCTTACCATCATAGCCTACAAATATTTCTTCATCTAAACCTTCAATACTCACGTATTATCAAATACTGTCATTTCAATGCTTTTAATTATTTTAATATTAAAGTCTAATAATACCGCTGATTTTGTTCTTGGAGCAACTTTCAAAGCAATTTCTTCAAACTCTGTATTAAGAGGTAGATTTTCATCGTCTAGTCTTATTTCGGAAGGAACATACGGTGTTAAGTTAGGTACAAGCATTTTACCTTTATCATCGGTATCACCCGCTATTATTATAAACCCCGACATTCTTTAAACTATTGACTTTAATCAAAGCAAGACCTCCGTTAATCGGTCTTGTCTCATAATAGCTTTTATCAATAGAGAAAATTCCTCCTTTGATATTAAACTGTTTCATTATTTCGGTATCATTTTTCTGCAGATAAACTCCAATATCATTATTTTTACCGTTACGGTTAACTTGTACATTGTAATTTGTAGCTTTAACTTTGATCAGGTTAGCATTATATCCCCATCCCATATTTGAAGTAATCGGCCAGGAAACACCAAGTTGCTTTGTATGATATTTATTTTGATATAAATCGGTCAATGAAATGCTTTTATTGGAATCTAAATTTAAGTTAAATGGTATATAGGCAAAATTATTTTTACGTTTACTGTTTAAATCGGTACCTATAGTAAAACTTAAGAAACCTTTTTTAGTAATATTTCTTTGATAAGTTGATGATAATATATTTGAGCGTTTACCTTTTTGCATTGTGTTATTTACGACAAAAGACAAAAAATTAACACTTATATTACCAAAATCGGTATTACCGCAACTAGCTGAAATCTGATAATTTAAACTTGAGAAAATTTTATCGGGATCGTTATATACGTCCTGATAATTACTATTATTCCAATCTAAATTACTATTAATATCAAAATATTCCGATTCATAAGTATAGCCGCAATTAATTCTTTGACAGCGACCGAAATTTTTGATATTACTTGCAGCTGAAATGCCTATAATAAATTTCCGATTTTTAAATTATTACCCCTACTACTCCATTATTTTTTAAAAATTTATGTCCGCAGCTTGTTATAATCATTCATACCAAGCATATAATCAGTATTTAGAACTAAATATTTATAAGCACTGCTATATATCGTAAAATCTTGTCTTTGAAAACCTGCTTCGTAAGAGAAATGTGAAAGCCCGGAACGTAATAAGCTCGGTGATGCGTAATAAGGAGAATAGTAATTGTCTAAACTTTACCGTTTATATCTTGCGTTTTAACTATTAAATCACCTCTACCGGTGATAACCGGAATATTGGTTATATCAAAATCCCCCATATGAGCTTTAGCATTATATATAGGTATACTAAAATCTCTCTATACTGCTTGGAAGTTCTGATTTCCCTCTAAAATCCAGTAACGGATAGGTAACTAAATTCGGTCTAACTGCAAAATTAGTAGTATACTGAATACCGGCAAATCTAGTTGAATTAGACCAAGAAGACACTTTAGTTATGCTATTATCCCCTACCCACCAATTAGTCATCTTATCCACATTCTCATATGTCCAATTTGTGTCTAAACGTGTAAATTTATTTTGGTTTTTTGTGGTATTTGTGATTTTAGAAAAATTTGATTTAACGGCTTCAGTTTGAAATAAGAAACTATAACTATACACCGTGTTCAGTGAAATAATTGAGTTCCTCTACTCCGGCTAAATAATTAATATCATCATTTGGACTAAGAGTCACATCATAGTTTAAATATACCCCACTAATAAGTTTAGTATCGACGTTCTTCATAGGACCACCTGAAGCATCAAATGATTGAGGTTGAATTTTTCTGCTGGAAAAGTAATATTTAAATCTAAATTCTCAAAGTTTAAATCATATTTAGTACCCTCAAGCAAATCTAAATTAATATATGCAGTATCATGATAATGCACTAAACCCTGCTTAAGATAATTTGCTTGAACATCAAAATGTTCTATATCTTCAAGAGGAATTAAATAATGACCTTGAGCGTTTTGCACTATAGTCGGCAATATATCGGTTTCGGTATAATTAACTTCTAACGAAACCATCAATTCACTCTCACCCGCAATTTCATTAGCGCTATTCTCAAATTCTACTGCTAGAGGTAATTGGGACAATAACCCTAACTCCTAATCCTCATGTACGTTTGTATCCGCTGCGATTCAAGGCGAAGTATCACCAAGAGATTCAGAGATAACTCCACCTGCAAAACTCACCGGTATAAAAAAATAATACCTATAAAAACCGATATTATTGTATTTAAAAAGCACATTGCTTTAATTTATTTAGTTTTAAAGATTTTTAACCTGATATTGTTATAGCTATACTATGCTGAACAACAAGATCTACGGTGGAGGTAACACTATTCTCTAACTTCACTCTACGAGGTAATTCTTTTATAAAAATTCTATAGTCTTTTGCTTTAGTAGAATAAGTCTGTGTGTTTTTTAAAGCTACCCGTATCAATTGTATTTTACCATCATGTAAGGTAAATGTTACCGGAGTTGCCACTAAATCTTTAGTTGCTTTATATTCTTCTATACCATCTTTATATGTACGCTTTAAACGAATTAATTGAAACTTTTTAGGTGCATAATCATTATTTTGCACCGTCATAGTTGCTATTCTATTACTATATATTGACAGGTACGATAGTAGCACTGGCAAAAGAATTAAAAATCAAGAATATAGATAGGATAGGTAGAAATCTTAAAAAATGATTTATATCAATATGCCACGATTATTGTAATTGTATCATTATAAGTATCGGAAGGAACATTTGCTCCTTGAGGTATTTTGCCGTATATTGTGAGCGTTTGATCTAGTCCTGTTCCCATTACCCAGTCACTTGATTGATTTCCCCAATTCTGTGTTCTCCCTGCATGGGAGTAAAGATTATAAGGTAAATAACTATTAGTGTTAACAAGACCAGTCATTTTACGGGTACTAGTTGTAGCAGCAGGTGCAGTACCGGCATTTAATGAAACAGTATAATTAGTACCTAAAGTACACTTTATTATAATTGTATTTGTTTGCAGAGCATCGACAGTTGGAACATACGTACCGAAAGCTAAAGGAGTAGCCGAACTATACAAGACGGTAAAACCATCGCACTAACAAGGAAAAAAAGCATTAGCGGAGGAGGCAAAACTATTGCCCGTACTTATAGTTCAGATAATAAAACCGATAATATTTCGTAGAATCTTAATTTTCATAATTAATAATAAAAATAATTAATTTCTATTATTAATCTTTTACAAAGTTTAATGATTTTACAAGGCTAGTTTAAGAAATGGTTATATTTAAATATGAATTGATGATATGTGCCCCACAGAATTTGTTTTGGTTTTTCTTTAAATTTTATTTTTTACATTAAAATATAATGAATATAACCCAAATTAGCTATAAATAGATTCTTTATATAGAAAAATTACAAACAGATAAAGAATCTATTATAATTACCAAAAGCGATAGGGAAGTAGCACAAATATTACCTATAAATACTAAAAAAATCTCATTATTCGGTATGCTACAAAACAAAGCCGAGATAAAAGCGAATATATTAGAACCCGTAGAAGAAAAGTGGAATGCAGTACAACCTTTAAATGCATCTCGTCTAGTATAATATCCGACAGTTTTTAAAAATCCCTCTGAGAAAGTGTTGGATTTCTATAAATATACTCACATAACCATTGATTATTTTCTCAATATCCAATAAAATCCTTTTTAAAATTTAAATATAAAAAGTATGCATAATACTGATGTTGTAATAATAGGTGCCGGTCCGGTTGGATTATTTGCAGTTTTTCAAGCAGGAATGCTTGGCATGAAGTGTCATGTTATTGATGCACAAGAAGTTATCGGCGGTCAGTGTATTACCCTATATCCTGAAAAGCCTATTTACGATATACCGGCATATCCTAAAATTGTAGCAGAAGAGCTAATAAAACAGTTAGCACTTCAAGCAGCTCCTTTTAACCCTATATATCATTTAAATCAGCAAGCTATAGAGCTAAATAAACAAGATGATTTTTTTGAAATTAAAACCTCAAAAAACACTCTTATTAAAAGCAAAGTTATTATTATTGCAGCAGGAGCAGGTTCATTCGGTCCAAACAAACCGCCCCTTGCGAATATTGAAGATTTTGAAAGCAAGTCAGTTTTTTATTTCATCAATGATAAAAGCAAATTTGCGGGTAAAAATATAGTTATAGCAGGCGGCGGGGATTCGGCTGTTGACTGGGCTATTTCTCTTTCAGATATTGCAAATAAAATATATTTAGTACATAGGCGGGATAAATTTACAGCAGCTCCTGAAAGCGTAAGGCAATTAAGGCATATTGCAGAAACCGATAAAATCGAGTTAATAACCGGTTATCAATTAAATGCTTTAGATGGTAATAATAGTGAACTTCAATCGGTTATAGTTAAAGATTTACAAAATAATACTCGCAAATTGGATGCCAATATATTACTACCTTTTTTTGGGTTAAAGCAAGATTTAGGTAGCTTAGCAAATTGGGGTTTAAATGTTAAGCTTCACCATATTGAAGTAGACTCTTCCTATTATCAAACTAATATAGAAGGTATTTACGCCATTGGCGATATTGCTCATTATGTTGGTAAGCTTAAGCTGATTCTTACGGGTTTTGCTGAAGCGGCAAGCAGTCTTCATCATGCTTATAGTAGAGTATTTGACGGCAAGGCTCTACATTTTGAGTATTCTACTACCAAAAATACGGGGAAAAGAAGTAAGAGCGTGACTAAATAAAGAGATCGTCATTGCGAACAACCTTAGAGAACGTGACAATCTCATGAAACAATAACAAACTCCTGAGATTGCTTCGTCAATTACTTACGTAATTTCCTTGTAATGACGTTAAAACTGAACGGAGACAAAAATAAGAGTGAATAATATAATTGACGGTAAAGCATTAGCCAATGAGATACTAGCAGACTTAAAGCTAGAAATTCAAGAACTTACAAGCCAAACCAACACTTCACCAAAGCTTGCTATAGTCCTAGTAGGCGATAATCCGGCAAGCATTATTTATGTAAGACACAAAATAAAAAATGCACATCAAGTAGGAATTTATACTTTATTAATAAATCTATCTGCTACTATTCATACTAATGATTTAATATCAAAAATCAATGAGTTAAACCTTGATAACGAGATTTCAGGAATTATAGTTCAGCTTCCTTTGCCAAGCTCCATAGATAAAAATAAAATTTTATCGGCAATATCACCTTCTAAAGATATTGATGGTTTCCACCCTTTAAATGTCGGTTACTTACATAGCGGAATTAGTCAAGGCTTTATTCCCTGCACTGCTCTTGGTTGTCTTGCAGCTATAAAAAAATACGAACCTAATTTAACCGGTAAAAACGTTGTAATTATTGGACGCTCAAATATAGTAGGCAAACCTTTAAGTGCTTTACTGTTAAAAGAAAATTGCAGCGTTACTATTTGTCATTCTAAGACACACAATTTACGCTCTATTACTTCTAAAGCCGATATTGTTGTTGCTGCAATAGGCTCACCTTTAAAATTAACTGCAGAATATTTTAATCCTGAATCTATAGTAATTGATGTAGGCATTAATAGAATTAGCAGCAATAAAATTATCGGTGATGTTGATTTTGAAAATGTTCAGTCTAAAGTACAATATATTACTCCCGTCCCAGGCGGCATCGGACCGATGACTATTGCGTTTTTACTTAAAAATACGGTTAAGGCATTTAAGGATTCCTTATATACTCTTGATACGTAAAAAGTAGATAGACTACGCCAATTTTTCAAATGCAACGAGTATCTTATAAACATTTGCAAGTTCTACATAATGTCTTACATTATCTTGCATATATTCTAAATCTTGATCGGTTAAATATCTAACAAATTTTGCAGGGGATCCCATCCATAATTCTTGAGATTTAATTATCTTCTTTAGCAGGATAAGACTGCCTGCAGCAATAAAGGCATATTCTTCTATTACTGCATAATCCATTATCGTAGCACTCATACCGATAAAAGCATTATGATGTATTGTACAGGCATGAATAAGAGAGAGATTACCGGTAGTTATATTATCGCCTATTTCTACCGGTCCGTTAAACCTTAAAGCATGAATTACACTACCGTCTTGTTAGTATTATTTCCTATTTTTATCTATTCAACGTCGCCTCTAAGAACCGTATTAAACCAAATGCTTGAATTACTACCTATTTCAACCTCTCCTATTAAAGAGCTGCTTTCGGCAATATATGCACTTTTATCGATTCTTGGCGTAACTCCTTTGTAAGGGATAATGAGCATTAATTATAATCTACCCAAGAAATATTACCGTCTTTACGATAATAAACTATATTGATACGATCATTATTTATATTTTTAAATACTACTGCAGGTAAATCTTCTAAATCCATTTGCATTACCGCTTCTTTTACTGATAATTTTAATATTTCTACAGGCTTTTCAGCGATAATTGCCGGATTATCATTATCTTCGGCGTTAGAGGTTTCACTATCAGATTGCGGATTAATAATATATTTGGTACCTTCGTAAGCAATTTCTGATATTTTTACTTTACCCGCATGATGATTTTTGAATTTTGATTTATATTTTCTAAGCTGTTTTTCTAGTTTTGACATAGCTTTATCAAAAGCTACATATATATCGCTACAACTATCATTACTTTTGACTATATTATGTTTACCGGAGCCATATTTTACTATAATATCACATTTAAAGTGAATTCCTTCTTTTGAAAAATGTATATCTATATTTATTATATCGGTAAAATATTTTTTAACGACTTGCGTAGCCCTCTCTTTTGAATATTCTTGTAAATTATTACCGATAGAAATATGTTGACCTGAAACTGAAATAATCATAAATAACCTTTATAATCTGAAATAATTAATATATAGGCGTTACTAAGTAACACCTATACAATTAATTTATATTTAGAGTAATTTCAAGTTTTATTACAAATTAATTTATTTAAACTTTAGCCGTAGAGTTTAGGACGCTTATCCTTATTTTGTTGCGATTTAATTAGTTTTTTAGCAGTCTTTCTTACATAATGAGGCTCAATGCCAATTTCTAAGCAGGTAGCATTAAAATTTTCATTATTTTCAACAAGCCATTTTTTAGCGTTATATTCTGCTTTTGTTGCCTCTTTCTTGTTAGAAGTATTAGTTGCATCTATTATTGCCTGCATAATAATAGCACTTCTAAGCGCAATATCGGGTATAGAATTATAAAGTTTAATACGCTCAAAAGGAGTAGTTAATTTAATGACATATGGTTTAGTCATATAAAACCTCTAATAATTATTAATAAAGTAAGATTTTATTAAAATAAATGTAACTACTAGGTTTTTCTTTTTTAACAAAGGCCTTAAAAAGTATAATAATTTTCAAGGCTTCAACTAGTAGTGACTCATTTGGATTAATAGAGATATCTAGTCATTATAATATTAGGAATAAGCTAGATGTTAGGTTCTGTATATTTTTTGATAAAATACGATATTTTACTCTTGCAGAAATAGAAAAATTGTTATATACATTGTTATCTTTTACTTATACTCAAATGATTTCAAGAATTGAATTTTCTTTTGAGAGGTGAGCACCCGCAGCCTATACTTAATGGATGCAGATGCAATCCTTGATAAAATGAAAGAGCAATTCTTAAAAGCAGAAGAGTATATAAGGGGGTGTAGCTCAGTTGGTTAGAGCATCTGCCTGTCACGCAGAAGGTCGCGGGTTCGAGTCCCGTCACTCTCGCCAACCCCTTTCAGGTTTCGGGATTTCCTGTCGTTTTCTAAAAAATTCATATGCTCCTTTTATTCGCCTTTTGTTTTAATTCTCATATTAAACTCTTTTAAATTCCGAATTTTAAATATTATAAAAAACTAACTTTGTATATGCCTTAAAGTAACCTCAACTCATTTGTTCGCACTTTTAGTTAAATTTCTATTGTATTCTTAAAACTTCTTATTATGATTCTATCTATAAGCTCATTTTTAACAAAATTTATAGAATTTAATACGAAAATAATTATGTTTAGATGGTTTCAACCCTCAAATCAAGAATTAATAAGAACTATACAGAAAGAAAATACCGCAGAAGCACAAAAATTAATTGCCGCAATGGAGATTACTGCATTAAGTAAAGTTAGGGATATTTATATTAGCATTAGCAGGGCTATTTGCAGCATCCGTACCTATATTTTGAGTTACATTACCGTCACCTATAAAATTCAATGTACCGCCTACACCGCCGGTGCTAAGTACTGCTCCATTTGCTCCTACGCTACCGGTTAGCGTAACCCCATCTGCTAAAGCTAAGATAGAGCCATTCTTATTTAAAGCTACGGGAACAAATACATTAGCTGAGAACGTAATGGGGGTTGCTCCGATATTTACGAGTTTTAAGCTGCTGCCGTTAGTTCCAATCGTACCGTTAACATTACCGCTTTGTATTGTCAGTGTGCATTGGTTATTGCCTTGGTTATTTGCAGAGGTCGTAACTGAACTGGTCACACCATTTACTATTAACTCACCATCTGCTCTAAATAATATGTTACCACCCGCTCCTAGGTCTAAAGCTTGGTTAAATGTTACCTGCTATTCATACTAAGTAACTGCGTAAATACCGTATTATCGACTACGACATCACCTGCTCAGTCTACTATGAAATTCTTAAGGCGATGAGTATTCTATAGTATAAGGTCCACCGTTATTTGCTATGGTTAGGTATTTTGTGATTGCTCCTATTCTCACTATTCCATATTCATCATTACCAGATTTGTTTAAATTATTATTTTAGCAAATTTACATTCCCATTTGCATGTCGTATTATCCGCTATTCTAATATCACCTATATCTCCGGCACTTGGATCATTGATTGTTAAATTAGCATTTATTTGTATTTTTGCTTTTATAGCGTTTAATAATGCAACATTGATTGTATTTTCGGTATTTATTATTAAAGTACCGCCACTAGCATTACTATTATTAAAAGTAATACCTCCTACATCTAATAGACTGTTAACACTTATAGTGCCCGCAGCTAAAACACTATCTGCAAAAACAATACTATTTACTGTAGTATTACCTTGTAAATCAAGAATCTTACCGTTACCTCCATTACACTGAAGTATATTGAAATTATTTATCTTTCCGTTAAGTATAGCATTCCCTATAAAATTTCCGTTTACTCCTTTAGCACCGTCTATATTACCCGCAACCGTTATGTCGTCATCTAAATTAAGTACGGACGTATTACTTTGTAAATTAATATTAGTAGCTTTTAATATTGTAGAATTAAGTGTTGCCGACCCAAGTAAAACATTATACTGCGGCTAATGAGCCTATATTACCTATATCGCCTGTTATTATGTTACTACTACCAAGATCATGAGCTAGATTTAGTATCCCTTGACCGTCAACGCCGGTAGTATTACTTATATTACCCGTTAACGTTGTTATATTACCGTCAAAAAGAGTAAGTATAGAGTTATTGTTAGTAAGATTTATATTTGCAGCATTAATTGTAATATTACCTGCGCCGGACATATAAATCTGTGCTTCCCCGTTGCCTAGATTTATTCCAGCAAGAGAGTTAGTTAGACCTATGTGATTTGATATAGTACCCGTACCTACAAATGTTATTGTACCGTTATTGCCAGCTACCGTATTATCTATCTGAGTTGTAATATTTAAACCGTTATTAATTTGTCAAGTAGAATTCTTACCAGCGAAATCTATATTACTAAATGTTTGATTACCGACTCCGGTAACAATTGACGTAACATCATTATTAATAAATTTAAGAGGAGTGAAATTAGGAGTAAGACCTACTGTTGCACTAAAAGCACCTATTGATACATTTTGACTTACCTCAACCCCACCAAAAGCAGGTAGTGCTATTAATTAATGTATTTATCCCGCCAATAACAGCATTTGTTTTATCTGCCGATATTTTAATTCCAAGCCCTTTGAATAAATATTGCCGTTATTAAATACTCCTCCTACAAGACCGGCACCGGGACTCAAGCTTACGCTCCCGAGATTAGGAATTGTTGCTCCTGCAGTATTAGAGCTAGTGAATAATGTTCCGCATAATGATGCCGTTGCTAAAAATTTTCTTAAAATTTTTGATTCTTTCATTAATATTAATACATTTAATTAATAATTTGTAGCAACTTTTTTACAATAATAAAATAGAAGCAGATAGAGCTAGATTCAGAAAGCTTTAGACAAGATGAATTGACGACTGAGCCTGCGGAACGTACAAAAAGTACGTGAGCAAAGGCACATGTCAGAAAATTCACTTGTATCAAGCTTTCTGAACGATGCTGTACCAAACAAATATTGTTACTTGGTAGTGTAGAAATTTAATTATGTATTTAGAATTAAGTTAAAGGAATTTCTCAATGAACTTTGGAAAGATAAACTAAGCTGTGTTGTCTTTTATTGTAGGCATGGATTTTACTACCTCAGATACACCGCTTTGAGTAGCTGCCGCAGTAGTAGCAGCATTACTGTGTCACACCCCCACGGGGTCCATAAAAACAATACAAAATACTAAAATTATTAGTAGTTTTAACTGGATCCCATGGTCAAGCCACGGGATGACAGAGGTGAAATTGATCCACGCAACAATATAGTCAATTCAGCCCAATTTAGTGACAGGCGTAAGGAAGAGAGTCTATAATAAGTAGGTGAGCTCAAGATAGTCAGGAATTAAGCAAGAAAAATCGCATTTTGATTGAAAAGTCAAAAAGAATTACTGTACTATAGCTTGCATTAATTTAACATATGATATTTTGACTATTAACAAATCTCTATTTATTTATCGGTGTTCCTACCAAAGCATGCTTAAGTACTTGATCAATATTTGATACAGATATAATTTCTAGGCTTTCTTTTATATTCGGCGGTATATCTTGCAAATCTTTGACATTTTCTTCAGGAATCAACACGGTTTTAATACCTCCCCTACTTGCAGCCAGTAACTTCTCTTTAAGACCACCTATAGGTAAAACATTGCCTCTTAAAGTAATTTCACCGGTCATTGCTACAGTACGATGTACGGGTATTTTAGTCATCAACGAAACAATAGTCGTAAACAAAGCACAGCCAGCAGACGGCCCATCTTTTGGAATAGCTCCAGCTGGTACGTGAATGTGAATATCAAAATCTTTATAATTGTCGTACTTTAATCCAAAATTTGTTGCTCTGCTTCTAAAACAACTATAGGCAGCCATTGCCGATTCTTTCATAACATCACCGAGTTTTCCGGTGGTCTTTATTTCACCTTTCCCTGGAAATGCTAAAGCCTCTATAGTTAAAAGCTCTCCGCCTACTTCAGTGTAAGCAAGTCCCGTAGTACTTCCTATTTGATCTTCTTTCTCGGCAAGCCCGAAATTATATTTCTTAGCTCCTAAAAATTCTTCAAGATGATTACTATCTATGGCAATATGCTTAACACTTTTATCTGCTAAAATCTGCTTTAATGCTTTTCTAGTTAATGCCCCTATTTCACGCTCTAAAGCTCTTACACCTGATTCCTTGGTATAATATCTAATTAAATCCAAAATTGCCGTCTCGGATATAGTAATTTCATCTTTTTTGATTTTATGCATTTTAAATTGTTTTGGAACTAAATAATTTCTAGCAATTTGGAGCTTTGTTTCCTCTACATAACCGGAAATATATATTTTTTCCATTCTATCACTTAAAGCTCTAGGTAAATCATGAGAGTTAGCAGTAGCAATAAATATTACATTTGATAGATCATATTCTACTTCTAGATAATGATCAACAAAGTGACTATTCTGCTCAGGGTCTAATACCTCAAGCAAAGCGGATGCCGGATCACCTCTAAAATCAGAACTCATTTTATCGATTTCATCAAGCAGCATTACAGGATTACTAGTCTTAACTTTCTTAAGTTGACCTAAAATTTTACCGGGCATTGATCCAAGGTAAGTTTTTCTATGCCCTCTGATTTCTGCTTCGTCTCTAACACCGCCGAGCGCAAGTTTAGTATATTTTCTGCCCATTCCTTCGGCAATAGATTTTACAAGTGAAGTTTTACCGACCCCTGGCGGACCTATTAAACATAATATAGGTCCTCTAATTTTACTTGAACGCTGTAATACCGCTAAATATTCTATAATTCGTTCTTTAACTTTTTCGAGTCCAAAATGGTCACGATTTAAAATTTTCTCTGCTTGGTTAATATCTATTTTGCTATTATCATACTTACCCCAAGGCAGGCTAAGCAATGTCTCAAGATAGTTACGCGTTACTCCCGACTCCGCTGACATTTGGTTCATAGTACGGAGTTTCTTAAGTTCAGCCTCAGCTTTTTCTTTTGCTTCTTTTGATAATTTTAAACTTTTAATTTTTTTCTCAATATCAGCAAGTTCTGATTTATCTTCATCAAGCTCTTTTTGAATAGCTTTCATTTGTTCGTGCAGATAATAATCACGCTGCGTTTTTTCGATTTGCTTTCTTACTCTTTGCTGCAATGCCTGCTCGGTTTCTGAATTTACTATATTGGAAGTAAGCGTACTAATAACCGTAGTGATACGCTTAAAAGGACTAGTTTCTTCTAATAAATGCTGCTTTGCCTCAAGTGAAGTTATCAAATGTGAGGCTAATATATTTATAATATCTATGAAATTAGTGCTATTACTTATTGCTTTATTGATAGTTTCAATAATTTCTGCATTAACTTTCTTATCATTAATCGCATATTTACTAAATAGTTGTACTGCATTATCAACGAGTGAACGCATGTTATTAACATCAAATATTTCTTCATCTGGAATAATTTCGTAATTTGCTTCAAAAGCTTCGTCGCCTTTGATATTGCTTAGCTTTACTCTTGCTACTGCTTCTATTAAGATTTTTGCCGTATTATTAGGCAGCTTCACTATTTGGATAATCTTGGCAAGTATAGCTGTGTTATAAAGTTCGTGTGTACTAGGGTTTTCTTGATCAAATTTTTTCTGTAAAGTTACTAAAATATATTTACTATTATCTTCCTCGGAAATGGTAGTATGAGAGAGTGCTTGCAACGATTTTGGCCTACCCACAAAAATAGGAGCAATTACTCCCGGAAATACTACCATATCTCTCAGTGCCATTAACGGAAGGGATTTTTTATGCATCAATTAAAACCTTTTAAAATTTCTAATTATTAACTATATAATATAGTATTAACCTGATTTCAAGCTACCATTATTAATTATATTTATGAATTTATTACTACAACCTCCTCAAAATGTAGCAGCCGCACATAATAGAATAAAACAATATCTACATTTAACTCCGATCGTTCACTCTGAAAGCTTAAATGAGATGCTCGGTCATGAGATTTTTTTTAAGGTTGAATCATTACAAAAAACCGGTGCATTTAAAGTTAGAGGCGTGTTAAATCATTTATTAGAATTAAAAGAGCAAGGAAAATTACCTGATAAAATAGTCGGTTATAGTACGGGTAACCATGGAATCGGTCTTGCTTATGCGAGCAAATTATTCGGTATTAAAACAAGGATTTATTTACCGTTAAATACTTCAAAAGTAAAACAGCAAGCAGCTCTTTATTACGGCGGTGAAGTTATATATACATATACTCGACAAGAAGCGGAAGAAAAAGCAAAAGAAGATGAAAAGCAAGGATTTTACTATATGCATCCTTCCGATAGTGATTCTACAATAGCAGGAGCAGGCACGTTATGCTATGAAGCATTACAGCAGCTAGGTTTTAGTCCTGATGCTATTTTTGCCTCTTGCGGCGGCGGCGGTTTAATTTCTGGCGCATATCTTGCCAAGGAATTAATATCACCGACAAGCTTGTTAATAGGTTCAGAACCTTTAAATGCCAATGATGCTTATTTATCTGTTAAAGATAATAAAACATATAGATTTAACTATGCTCCAAATACTATTGCGGACGGTCTTAAAACCTTGAGTATATCAGCTCGTACATTTGAATATCTGAAAAAACTTGATGATTTTTATTTAGCAGAAGAATATGAAATATATTACTGGACGGCGTGGCTTACTCATTTACTTAAAGTAATATGCGAGCCGTCAAGTAGTATAAACATGGTTTCAGTGGTAAATTTTTTAAAAACACAATCCAAACCTCAAAAATTACTAGTACTAATCTCAGGCGGTAATATCGATCCTATTCTTTATAATGAATTATGGAAAGAGGCGTATTTAAGCATCTCACCTAAATCTTTATGTTCTGATGTCATTTCTGCGAAAGCAGCAATCTAGTAACCTTTAATGTCATACTGCAACTTGATTGCGGTATCTTAGGACTCAGCTGGTGATACAAGACCCCGTGGTCACGCCACGGGGTGACAATAAAAAATCTAGATTCCCGCTTTCGCGGGCATGACATAGAAGCAATGTAACAACGCCTCCTCACAATGATGAAGTTATATTAAAATTTAACCCTTTCTTCTTACTGCTTCTTGATTTTTAGTAGAAGGATTAGGAGTGATGTGCGGAGATTTTATATTAGAACTTCTTAGTTTTATTAAATCTTCAAATATGGTTTTATCAAATGCTATTGGATTGATTTTTCTGAGTTCCGCTAAATTAAAATTATTAATTTGTTGCGGTTGCACTATAATAGGCTCACCCGTAACAGGAATTAAATTTTTAAATTCAGGATTAGTTGCTACTTTATCTTTATTTTCATTTAAAAATTTTGTTAGACCTGCAGCAATGTCAGGATTTGTTAAAGCATTTGAAAAGATTTTATCATTAATTGTCTTCACTACATATCCATCACTCAGAGTAATATATTTATCTACAACTTTTCCTAATCTTTTTTCCAAATAGTTTCTACCTGTAAATATCTGCTTAAATTTTTCCCATAAAGAAGTACCTCTATCATTAATATCTTTTAATTCAGTGGCTATTTTAGTACTATTCTCAGTTAGATAAGTAGAATCTAACTTATTTAATTCCCTTATTATTTCAGGATTCTTTATGCCTGATGAGTTAGTAAGTATAATAATTTGTTCTAATTGCTTACTAATTTTATTATTTTTTTCTAATCTATTAATAACCTGCTGTACCGTATAAGTGGCTGCATTTTGTAATGCCTTAAATTCCACTTGAGATAATTGATTTACTCTTGGGATAAACTGCTTACTATTTTTATTAAATTTCTGGTTTTGATCTCCTTGCATAATAAATTTTTCATATTTCTCAAGTTTGTCTGGAGTGTTTTTAGGATCTTGTTTTAAGATTTCTATAGCTTGATCTTTTACAGCCTGTGCATATTGCTCTTTAGGTATAGACTTTCCGCTTACGGCTATTAATGCTTCTTTAGTTGCTCTTATAGGATTGGCAAAGATTTCTTCTTCATCTTCTATACCCATCAATGATAATTCATCAAAAGGTCCTCCTGTATTTAGAGGCAGTACAAAACCCTTAAGTGCTGCTTCAGCCCTTGCGACATCAAACTTTAGCTTATCTGCTACACTAGGTATTAGTTTTATATCTTGTCCTAAATTGATATGCAAGTTATCTACTAATTTTTGTATATCTTTATTTTCTACAACTTCACTAATAATTTTACTGGCAAGTACTTCAAGCGTACTAGTGATATATTCTTCAGATTGTAAATATTGTTGAATAGGATCGGGAGTAACAATATTTTTATTCAAAGTATCTAATCTCCTATCTACGTTTTTTATATCAACTATTTTATCTTTTACTGCAGCCAATATCTCAGTCACTTCATCGTTTTTTTTAATAGTATCATCCATATTAGTTATAATCTCTGCCATATAATACTCATTATTAAGTTATTTGATATAATGAATAATTATCAAACTTTTTAAAAATTCGCAACTATATTATCATATAAAGCACTACTTACTATGCCCTGACTGTTGCCCACTCTCTCTACTTTTATTAAGGTTTTCAACATGAGAGATAGGGGTTGATATAGAAGACTTATAGCCTTGGGGTATTGTTTTATTTTGCTTTACAATATTGGGTGCTTGTTTTTCTCTTTGTAGTTCTTCCGACAAATTTTTCGTTTCTATATGTAAACTATTACTTTTTTCAAAGTTAGCAAATGCTTTATCTATATTTTTTTGAGCATAATCCGTACCGGTAAAAACTGCTACTATTCTTTGCCATAGCTTAGGTTTGGTTACTCTTTGTAATTCTCATGCTATAACTTTCTCCCCCCATCCGTGTGTTCCTTAAATATCCAGGATTTAACTCTGCTAATACTCTTTTAGTACCGTTAACAAGTGCAAAATTGCTGCTCTCAAGTAATGGGGCAAAATTCTTGATAATTTCTTTACCTTGCTCTATCATTTTTTCAGACGGTAGTTTACTTATCGCTGGTAATAAAGTTTTAATTATATTAGGCTCATTTACTCCTAACTCATGAATAGACGATAAAGCTTTTGCTTCTTTTTCATTTGTTTGAAAAGTAATTTTTAAAAATTCAGCTATCTTTAATGCTGCTTGTGTTAATGCTTCTACTTGTTTTGGATCATTAATTTGCTCTTGTTTATCAAGTTTAGGGGTAGTATTTTTAGTAAGAAATTTTCTGTAGTTACCTAATGTTGTTTCTGAAACATTTTCTTTAAGGTTATCTAATGTTTTATCTATTAATTTCTCTCTATATTGTTCTTTAGATATTTTTTGGTTAGCTAATTCTAACATAGCTTTTTCTAATGGTTTTTTAATATCCATCACTTCATCTTCGCTTAAGCCATTACGTTTTTCGTCGTTCATCTGCTCTACTTGAGACTCACTTAAATCTATGGCAAACCAATTTAAAATTTATGAATGAAAATTCATTAAAACTTATAAAAAGAATTGTATTTTTTCATAGAAGAGGTCCTGATCGTAATTTCATCAGGGATTTCAGTTATGAACCTTGAAGGGTAAGAACGGACTATTTCATAAAATATTTTTCTGCTTTCAGCATGAGTAATGTAGAGGTCTTTTTTGGCTCTCGTAATACCGACATAAGCAATGCGGCGTTCTTCTTCTAAGCCTTTGTCGCCATCTTCGTCTAGAGATCTTTGAGACGGAAATACCCCCTCTTCCCAGCCCGGTAAAAATACCACGTCAAACTCAAGCCCTTTAGCTGCGTGCAGGGTCATTATAGTAACCGAGCCACCGTAATTGGTTTCAAGCACTTCATTTTCCATAACTAAGCTTGAATGTTCGATAAAATCATGAACATCGTTAAATTCAGCAATAGCTCTAAGCATTTCGTTAATATTTTCGATTCTACCGAATGCTTCTTCGGTTTTTTCTTCTTGAAGCATTTCAAGATAACCAGAATCATCAAGTATTGCTTTAACTACGTTTATTGGAGCATCTATACTAAATCTTTCGTACCAATTATCGATTTTAGTAACCAAATCTTTTAGAGTTTCATATGATTTTGCTTTAATCGCACCTATTTCTAGCATTTCTTTAATGGCTGCGAAATTAGAAATATTTCGCTCAAGTGCATAACCTCTAATTTTATTTAAGCTAGCTGCACCTATTGCCCTTTTCGGCACATTTATAATACGCTCAAGTGCTAGATTGTCATTTTTATTCAAAGATATACGGATATAAGCAAGCACATCTCTTATTTCCATACGTTCATAGAACCGCAAACCGCCTATAATTTTATAAGGCATAGCACTATTTATAAACGCTTCCTCAAAACTTCTTGTTTGAAATCCGGCTCGTACTAATATTGCAATATTGCCGGCATTATACCGGTTTTCTCGCACTAACTTATCTATTTCACCGGCTATATATCTTGCTTCTTCTTTATCACTCCAACAAGAGATAATTTTTATCTTTTCACCGTTTTCCCTATCCGTCCATAACGTTTTACTGTGACGGTTTTTATTATTATTGATAACATTGGAAGCAGCAGCAAGTATTGGCAAAGTTGATCTATAATTCTGCTCTAATTTAATAACTGTTGCACCTGCAAAATCTTTTTCAAAACGTAATATATTCCCGACTTCTGCTCCTCGCCAACCATAAATAGATTGATCATCATCCCCTACACAGCAAATATTTTTATATAAACTTGCGAGCATTCTTGCCCATAAATACTGGACAACGTTAGTGTCTTGATATTCATCAATTAAAATATATCGATATTTTTCTTGGTAATATCTTAGTATTTCAGAGTTTTTAATAAAAAGCTCATTATTATAAAGTAGCAAATCTCCAAAATCTAAAACATTAGAAATAAGTAAATTTTTCTGATATTCTTCGTATACAAGTTTTGCAACCCTCTGCAACGGTAAATTAGTATCTGATACTGATAGTTTAGTTGGTAATAATCCTTGATCTTTCCATCTAGAAATTATGATATGTATTAATTTAGGAGCATATTGTTTAGTATCAATATCTTTTAGCTTTACTATATCTTGCACTAGTTTTAATTGATCATCATGACTAATAATAGTAAATCTATTATTTAAACCAAGATTTAAATGCTCAATCTGGTCACGTAATATCCTAGCTGCCATTGAGTGGAAAGTGCCTATATTAAGACCATAGCAATTAATTAGACTATTAACTCTTTCAGCCATTTCTTTAGCAGCTTTATTAGTAAAAGTAACGGCTAGAATATTTTGAGGTGAGGCTAAATTTTGGTGAATAATATTAGCTATTCTTGAGGTAAGTACCTTTGTTTTACCTGTCCCTGCACCTGCAAGCAATAAAAGCGGTCCTTCAGTGTGAAGAACTGCTTTTTGCTGCTCTGGATTTAATGTATGTATGAAATCTTGATTTTGCATTTATTTTAAGGATGTTGTGCTATGGCTCTACTATGTCATTCCCGCAAAAGCGGGCATGACATTAAAGCATTAAAATATCACCTTATTCTTCTTAGATTTTTAATAATATACGAAATAGTAATTATCGGACTACAAATAATTATTTTAAATAACCTAAAATAAGAGCTTAAATTTCTATCTTCAATAAACCAATTATATAAATCATTTATAGGTTTAATCTCAGCAGGAATAATATATTGATCTTTAAATAATGCTTTTAAAACTCTTTTTGCCTGTTTTGCTTCTACTTTACGCTCTATTGTTAAGCTGTGATCATGTACTCGGTAGAAATATAAAGATTCCGGTATATGAGCAAATTGCGTAACAAGCCCAAACCTTAGCCAATATTCATAATCATCCACTAACTGCATATTTTCATTATATCCACCTACTTGCCTTGCTAAATCGGCTCTATATAAGAAACATGCACCGACGCAATCTCTAATCGGTAAAAACTCAGGAGGTTCTTGATAAAGTCTTCTTCCTACTTTACCGTGGTCATCGATCAAAGTATAATCAGTATATACAAGCCCTATCTCAGGTGAATTATCAAGTATCTTAACCATTTTTTCTAAAGCATTTTCATGGAAAAGATTATCATCTGAAGTCCAAGTAAAATACTCCCCCTTGGCCTCTTTAAAAGCAATATTAAGACTTGCCGGTAATCTTTTATTGGTCTCATTTACTATTACCTTAATACGTGAATCCTGCTCTGCATATGTCCTAGCTACTATAACGCTATTATCTTTTGAGCAATCATCAATAATAATAAGCTCAAAGTCTTTAAAACTTTGATTAAGGCAACTCTCAATAGCAAAAGGTAACAGCTTCTTTCTATTATAAACCGGTAAAACTATTGAGATTTTTGGAAGATTACTATGCATGTCCTCCTAACATATCAAGAGTATTTAAACTATTAATTATATTTTCTATTAGTTCTGATTCTTCAGCTTTACATCCATCTTCAAGGATTAATAATATATTGCTTAAAGCATTATTAAGCATTTTGGGTATTATAGTATTTTGCTCTTCAAACCTTTTAATTAGTTGCATCAAAGGATCAACATATTCAATTGTTAACGATTCTTTATATTGAGCAATAGCTCGGCAAGACAATCAGATAATGCCCATAACAAAAGATCAGCTCCTTCATTATCTATTAAATCAAATACTTCATAAATTTTTTCAATTTGTACTTCAATATTATCTACAAGCACTAGCATAATTTTTACTATTTAGATTATTATATTTTCTATGTCATTCCCGCGTAGGCGGGAATCCAGAAAAAATAATCTTAATACTGCTACAAAGAATTATATTCTTTATTAGATTCCTGCTTTCGCAGGAATGACATAAAAGGAACCATGCGGGCATGCTTAATTCTGTAAATTTATATATTTCGTATTTAGATATTCAAATATCCCTTCAAATGAGCCTTCCACTCCAAAACCTGAAGCTTTACGTCCTGCAAAAGGTGCTTTTGCATTTGCAGGTAACGGGTCGTTAATCGATACCATACCAAAATCAAGCTTAGACGCTATCATTTGTGCCACGGATATATTATTTGAATATACATATCCTTGCAAGCCGTATTCGGTATTATTTGCATGTTCTATTACTTCATCCAAATCTTTGAATTTATAACAAGCAACTACCGGACCGAATATTTCTATTCTAAAGATATCCATATTATCCAAACAGTCAATAATAATAGTAGGCTCAATAAAATTATCAACAGTTTTACCGCCGCAAATTAATTTAGCTCCTTTACTTTGTGCATCAGCGAGTAACTTTTGTATTTTTTCTATGGCAGCAGAATTAATTAACGGACCTACATCCGATTCCTTATCAAATCCGTCACCAGCTTTAAGCTTAGTAAATTTAGCCTTTAGAATTTCTATAAATTTTTCATATATAGATTCTTCTATAAATATTCTGTTAGGTGAAGTACAAGACTGTCCACTATTTCTAGTTTTAGCGATTACTAAATCACTTACTACTTTCTCTAAATTATTATCTGCCGTTATAATGAAAGGAGCATTGCCGCCAAGTTCCAAAGATAAACGTTTTAGAGTATTTGCGGCATTTTGATATAGAATTTTACCGACATTTGTAGCGCCGGTAAATGATAATTTCCGAAGCCTAAAATCTTCACAAAAAGCCTTACCTATAATATCTGAACTACCTGTAATTACATTAAATACTCCGGCAGGCAAACCGGCATCGCTTGCAAATTTCGCAAGTACTAAAGCTGATAGAGGCGTAAGACTTGACGGTTTTAATATAACGCTGCAACCCGCAGCTATTGCAGGTACTACCTTGCGAGCAATCATTGCATTTGGAAAATTCCAAGGAGTTATAGCAGCAGACGGTCCTACAGGCTCATATTGCGTAACAATTTTATGAGTGTTACTATTACCGGGTTTGATAGTCGAATGAATATTATGTATAGCATATGTATACCAATCAATAAAAGAGGCTCCATATAAAATTTCTTTTTTTGATTCAGCAAGTACTTTACCCTGCTCTAGGGTTAATATATGACTTAACTCCTCAATATTTTCGATTACTAAATTATACCATCTTCTAAGAATCGCTATTCTCGCTTCAAATGAACTTTGTGACCATAAAGCAAAACTAGTCACCGTATTATTAATCGCTGAATTAATCTCAGATAATCCTAAATTCGGAACTGTAGCAATTTCTTTTAAGGTCGCAGGATTAATAACGGATATTTGCTTCCCGAACTCTATAAATTCACCGTTTATATAATTCTTTCCCGTAATGTTTTTAAGTAAGTTCATATATTTTTACCTGCGTGGATACTAAAATCGTCATTGCGAGCGAACATTGGCGTTGTTGCATGGCTCGAGAAAAGTGTTATAAACTTATATTAAAATTATACGGCAATACTAGAAAGAAAAATATTTATAATGAATTATTTATACCAAAATCTTCACCACCCATTTGACTTTCTAATACATCATAAGAAATATTTGCCAAATTAGCATGTTTTATAATATTAATGATATCTTCAGGAGCTATTGCATTTAATATAAGATTCAATATTTCTTGAGGAATTTATATCCAATGTCAGATAATATAGCAGAGTTTTCAGTTATATTATAATAAAGTCATACACCTATCTTGTTTAAGTCTTCTAGAATATTGTCTCACAATACATTTGATACTTTATCTACCTTTATAGCCTCAGCTATTTTAACCCATAACTCAGAGGGACTTCAAAAGCTATTAAATTCTTGAATGGCTCTAAATAATTACCTTTAACTCCTTTACCCCATGTATACTCAATAACCTCAGATGAAATATCAGAGTAATATTTTTGCTTAGGATTTATTAATTGTGACTCTAAAGAGATCACAGCTGAGAGAAATACTTTTTCTAAGTTATTAAATAACCGCCTTTATTAAGATTTATACTTGCTAACAGCCAATCATTTGAGTCATCTCCATTAAAACTCCAATTCTGATGTAACATATTGAGTCCAAAGTCAAATTTTTAAATATATTAGTAGTCGTAGGCTTATCGGTAGCTAACCTAATATCAGGAGCCTTTATCACTTGATCATATCTAACTCCGGTTATTTCTAGCTCTGTAAATTTTTCACTTTGGCTATTTGGATAAAAATGATTTAAGTAAAATTTAATTGCCGAATATATTAAAAATTTTTTGGCTTCTGCTAGCTCTATTTCTAAATTAGCATTTTTCAATGCTTCTAAATTTTGTATGTTAAAACTACCTCATCCAACTAAAAATTTCATAAGTAATGGATATGTATCAATATTTTGTTTTTGTGGTGGTATATTTGTTCCAAGTCATTATATATTTGTACCTAATTAAATTAATACACAATGACTATAATAAGTGTCTTACTAAATGCAACAATTTTTTATTAACTTATATGTTAATTTACAGCTAAAAAATCTAAATTATTTATTGAGAAATTTTGCAGCCTCAAGAGCCGCCATACAGCCTGTTCCTGCAGCAGTTACTGCTTGTCTATAAATTTTATCCTGAACGTCACCAGCAGCAAAAACACCTTCTACACTAGTTCTAGTAGTGCCTGACTTCGTGATGATATAATTATCGTCATCCATTACAATTTGTCCGGTAAATAGCCCCGTATTCGGTGCATGCCCAATAGCTATAAATACACCGCTACAATTCAATAAACTACTCTCTTTGGTGTGAACATTTTGAATTTTAACTCCAGTAACGGATTTTGGTTTATTGCTACCTACAATCTCATCTACTACATGATCCCAAATTACTGATATTTTAGAATTTTTAAATAATCGATCCTGTAATATTTTCTCAGCTCTAAAACTATCTCTTCTATGCACTATAGTGACTTTGTTAGCATGATTGGTTAAGTATAAAGCTTCTTCTACTGCACTATTTCCTCCCCCTACTACAACTATTGCTTGATTCTTAAAAAAGACACCATCGCAAGTAGCACATGCCGAAACACCAAAACCACGAAATTTCTGCTCTGAAGCTATACCAAGCCATTTTGCTTCCGCACCGGTACAAATGATTATGCTCTCCGCGTCATATTCATTTCCTGCTCCTGTAAATACTTTAAAAGGTCTTTTTGATAAATCCACCTTTTCTACGTAATCACTAACAATTTCCGTACCGACATTTTTAGCCTGCATATACATCTGCTCCATAAGCCAAGGTCCTTGCACCGTTTCCGCAAATCCTGGATAGTTCTCAACACCGGTGGTAATTGTCAGCTGCCCGCCTGGCTGCATACCATTTATTAATATTGGTTTTAAAGCAGCTCTAGCTGTATAAATAGCGGCACTTAAGCCCGCAGGTCCTGAACCTATTATTAGTACTTTAGTAGTAATTTTCATAATTATTATTTATTAATTTAAATGATGCCTATGTCATTCATGCGAAAGCAGGAATCCAGAAAAACATATAAAAAACAATTTTTTTATATGTTTATTGTATGAAATATGTAATTTTTGTACTAAGATTAAGGTTATTTTTCTGGATTCCCGCGAAAGCGGGAATGACATCCTGAACGTTCGTACAATACAAGGTCATACAATCTAAGACTTCTTTTCTAACCAAGATTTGACATAGTTAATTTCTTCAGGGTTCATTAGAGAAGGAGCATGACCGGCATATTTTATTTCATAAAGATCAAAAATTTTTGTTTCTTTCATCTTTTTAAGAGTAGATTTTGTTAAAATTTGAGATTTCATCCCATGAATTACTAATATTCTACATTTTATTTTATTCCATACAGACCATAGTTTAATATCTTCCTGGTTACTAGCATTTTTCATTCCTTTTGTTATAGCAGGATCATAATTCATTTTATATTTTCCGCCGAATGTAGAAATGACACTATATTTTGTTAAATAATCCCAATCTTCTTCATCTTTAATACCGCTTTGTGCATAAATAAGTTTTAAATGTTCTTTTGCACTAGCCAAATCATCTAAGAGTATCGTTTTTTTAGCATAACCTCCCATTTTAATTAAAGGAGCCGCATCAATAAACGCCCCTATATCATTTAATATTAAGGCTTTAAAAATATTTTTATATTTACTGGCAAGTACCATACCTATAATACCGCCCATTGAAGTACCAAGCCAGATAGGATTTTTGATATTTAGCCTTTTTAAAAAAAATAACGTATCTTTAATATAAGTCGTATAGTTATAATGATTAGCTTTTTTAAAATTTTCGCTATCACTGCGACCGGGATAATTTATTGCAATTACTCTATAATTTTTACTCAACTCTTTAGCTATTTTATCAAAATCATGAGCATTTCTAGTTAAACCGTGAGCACATACTATTATATTTTTATTTTTAGGATCACCGAATTCCAAATAAGAAATTTTATGTTTCGGTATATATTGAAGAGGTAATAAATTAATATAGGGACCAATTTTTATTGAATTAATTTTCATATGAACCTATTAATACCAATTTAGAATAAATTGTAAAAAAATCATTGTCATCAATTGTCATCATGTTATTAATTTAAGTCACTTAAAAATATACTGACCATGGTCGGCATATATATAACTACAAAAAGCAAAGATAAAAACACAGTAGCTGCAACTTTTTCAGGGTAAAATTTCTGTAAATTCGCTATAACTATAGTATTTGCTGCGAGTGGTGCCGTAGAAAGTAGTTTTAGGGCATTATAGTAATCATTGTTATACCATTTTGTTACAAAATGATCAAACATGATAAATAACCCTACTCCCAAAGGATAGAATAGAAATTTAGCAGCAAAAGTAGCAAGAGTAAATTTGATATCGACTTCAAATTTTTGTAGAGACGAAAGAGCAAGACCCACCATCACCATACCGAGTATCGAAAAAGAGCCTTTCATATTATATATAAAATCATCTAAAAAATCCGGTAAAGTAAAACCGCAAAAACTAAATAAACATCCCAAGAAAAAAGCATTTAAAATCGGTAATTTTACTACTTTTAATATACTATCGGTGGTATTAGCAAAGCTCCTCATACAAATATAAAAGCCGACGGAACATTCATAAATATTCACTCCTATAACAACCATCATGTAAATACTTAATGTATAATCATCAAAAAGTGCTGTAGCTATAGGCAACATAAAATACCCGCCATTTGCCGTACCTGCAGACAAAGCTATAATATTACGTGTATGATCCTGCCAAAATTTACCAAAAAAATAATAAGAAAAGAGCGATAAGAGTGTTGCAATTACAAATGTTACAACCGTAATGCTTAATGCCGCAAGTGTTAAGGTTGTACTAGCAGGTATCGTAAAAAATACTATAGGCGATATAAAATAGAATAGTAACGAAGAGATACTATCTCTTTCAACATTTGAATATTTACCTGCTAAAAATCCTATTACTACACTTAATAATACCGAAACGGTTTTAAAAAAAACTATACTAAAGATTATCATGTAATGAGCTAAAGATATAATTACTTATAATATATGAGGTTTTATTTTTTTCACTAAATTTTGTAAAGATTTTTACTTCATCAGACCAAAATAAATTTCTAATTAAAACTTTAAAAACTTTATGTGATTTAAGGTGTCTAATTTAATATGAAATTTTCATATTTATTGGTATTGCTCGCGTGGATTCATATGTCATTCCTGCTTTTGCAGGAATGACATAAGGAATAACACATGAAGCTACTTCGGAAATTATAGGCATATGTAAATTATATTTTTTTATCAAATCCAAAACTAATTTTAATGCTTCTCTTCCCTCTACTAGCTCTTTATATTCCTGTAAAAATTGCTTTTTATCGCTACTAATTCCAAGTTCATAACCAAATTTTGTATTACGTGAACCTAACGAATAACAAGTAAGCACTAAATCGCCTACTACGCCCTCTAGTAAAATATCAGAATTTTTTTGCATACCACCTAACGCTTTCGACAAAATAGCAATTTCTTTTAAGGCAGCTACTATAAGCGTTGCTCTTGCATTCTCGCCCTGCTTTCTTGCTAAATCAATCCCGCTTTTAATAGCAAAAATATTTTTTAAAGCTCCTGCTACCTGTAATGTTACAATATCGCTTGACACATTAGTAGTAAAAATTTTTGAACTTAGGTTATAAGCTATTTTATTTGCTATATCTATATCTAAACTTGCAATACTTGCCGAAGCAGGTAAATTTTTAGCAAGTTCTTTTGCTAGATTCGGACCTACAAAAAACGCTGTAGGACTATGCGGTAATAGAGTTTTTAACCTATCTGAAAATAATGCGGTAGGATTACGGGCAAAGCCTTTTGTTGCAATTAGAAGAGTATTGTCTTTAGAAATGCTGTGAGTTTTTAATAAT
This sequence comes from Rickettsia philipii str. 364D, assembly GCF_000283995.1. Classification (NCBI taxonomy): domain Bacteria; kingdom Pseudomonadati; phylum Pseudomonadota; class Alphaproteobacteria; order Rickettsiales; family Rickettsiaceae; genus Rickettsia; species Rickettsia philipii. The sequence continues at coordinate 602,863 of NC_016930.1, read as the reverse complement.
TTTATTGAGTCATCAAAAGCGTAAGACGGCACTGCAATAATAATTAATTCAAAATCCTTAATTATATCTAAGTTTGTAGTAGCCTGTAAATGAGCAGGTAATTTAATATCCCCTAAATATTTTACATTAGTTTTGTTATGTAAAATTTCCTTTGCTATTGCCTCATCACGTAAAAATAAAGTAACGTTATTACAGTTTTGTGCTGCTAAAGAAGCAAGGCTAGTACCAAAACTCCCTCCCCCATAAACCGCAATATTTTTAAATTTGTTCATGTGCTTATTTTTTCTTTGTCACTTGCAGGTTTGTAGGTATCGTTGCTTGGCTTGTTTATGTCATTCTCACGAAGGGGGGAATCCAGTAAAACCATATAAAAACTTGTTTTTATATGGTTTTTTTATCAAATATGTAACTTCTGTATCAATATTGAAGTTGTGTTTCTGAATTCCCGCTTCTGTGGGAATGACATTGAGCGAATTTCTCGAGCCATAAAACAATACCTACTCACAATAACAATTTCACTACTCCACAGCTTTCTCAAGATTTACTATTATAACGGGTGACTTATTAATTTCTTGTTTTAAGGTTTTACGGATTGTTCCTTTTATTGCCTCGATTACTTGTTCATCCGACAATGCTTTTTTAGCCTGTTTATTTTGAATGGTCACAAGTTCTTGAATGTCGTTTTTAATGAGGTTAACTAATGCCATATCCTCTTTCGGATCAAGCAGCCCGGGCATAGACAGCATTGGGTTTGCAGCAAGCAGTCCTTTTTTATTAATGACTACTGATGCTACCACGATACCCGACTCACGCATACGTCTTCTAGCTTTGAAAATCGGAGATTCAACGGGCAGCAAATAATTACCGTCAACAGCTAAATAACCGTTTTCAACCTTTGAAATTACTTTTGCATTATTAGGTTCAAGCAGTACTACACTACCATTTTCAACCTCTACTACCTGTTTTATGCCGTTTTTCTTAGCAAGCTTAACATGTTCATGAATATGTACAGGCTCGCCGTGAACAGGTATACAAATATTCGGTCTAATTAGAGAATACATTTTTTGTAGCTCGTCAATCGATGGATGTCCTGAAACATGTACAAAATGGTCTCGCTCTGTAATAACTTCTACACCGGCTTTAACAAATATATTAAATAGCCTGAATATTTTCTTTTCATTACCCGGAATAATTTTTGAAGAAAAAATCATTGTATCCTTAGGAACAAGCTTTATAGACGGATGAGAATTACTAGCCAGTTTTGCGGTAGCAGCCATAGGCTCACCTTGACAACCGGTAGCAATTACTAATAATTCTTCTCTTCTAAATCTGCTAACATCACGTTCACTAATTAGAGGAGCAATATCTTTCAAATAGCCGCTTTCCTGTGCAGCAAGCATCATACGGTGCAAACTTCTACCGGTTAAGACTACTTTTCTACCCGCAAGCCCTGCAGCATGAATTATTGTATCAAGCCGTGCTAAATTAGAGGCAAAGGTTGAAACTACTACCATTTGAGGACAACCGGCTATAATATCTACTAAACTTTTTCTAACATCCCCCTCAGAACCTGAGCTTCCTTTATTAAATACGTTAGTTGAATCACAAACAAGTGCAAGAACCCCTTCATCTCCGTAAGATTTTAAAAGCTCCTCATCGGCTTTTTTCCCAAGTATCGGATCGTTATCAAATTTCCAATCCCCCGTATGTAAAATATTACCTGCATCCGTACGGATCATAATTGCTTGCATTTCAGGAGCCGAGTGAGTCAGTGGCACCATCTCTAAGGAAAAAGGATCTAGATTTATTTTACTACCGGGTTTTACTTCATGAATTTTTATATTTTTAGCAAAATCATATTCATTTAAACGAATTTTTAGAAAATTTGCTGTAAAAGTAGTACTATAAATAGGACATTTAAGTCTATTCCATAAATATTGGACTCCACCTAAATGATCCTCGTGAGCATGAGTTAAAATCAGACCTACTATATCTTTTTTATATTTCTCGATAAAGCTGCTATCAGCAATTATCATATCAACACCGGGTAAATAATCATCGGCAAAACCGCTACCACAATCAATCATTAACCATTGACCTTGATAATGGTAAAGATTAAGATTCATACCTATTTCATTAGAGCCCCCTAGCGGTACAAATAGCAGATCATTTTTATGATTTTTGATGTTGAATGATGACATAATTTAACTTAATATTTATTTTATTATTTTATTCTTATAACTTATTATTAGTTAAGCGTCTATATATTAAAAAAGAAATTCATATAATGAATATAAATAAAATAGCATTGATTTATAACCACAATTCCAAACATTTAGCTATTATAGAGGAAATAAAAAAACTCTATAATTATTGTAAAATAGAGGAAGCGGAGGTCATTATCGTAATAGGCGGGGATGGAGAATTACTACATAATATTCACCGCTATATGCATCTTAATATACCTTTTTACGGAGTTAATTTAGGAAGCCTCGGCTTTTTAATGAATCCTTTAGATACCAAAAAATTATTACAAAATATACACGAAAGTACGGTTTCTATCCTAAATCCTCTTCTTATGCAAGTCGCAGATACGAGCGGTCAAATATATACGGCACTTGCTATTAACGAAGTATCGATATTTCGTAAAACTAATCAAGCTGCTAAATTTAGAATAGAAGTAAACGGGATAGAGAGAATGAACGAATTAGTAGCAGACGGAGCTTTAGTTGCAACACCTGCCGGAAGTAGTGCTTATAATTTATCTGCCAGCGGTCCTATTTTACCGCTTGAGTCAAACATGTTATGCCTAACCCCTATCTGCTCGTTTAGACCGCGTAGATGGCACGGTGCTTTACTGCTTTCATCTGCTACGATTAAATTTGAAATACTTAATACAAATAAACGACCGGTAAATGCTACTGCCGACTTTCAGGAGTTTCATAATATCACAAATGTTACCGTTAAATCTACTAAGGATAAGTCTGTCAAACTGCTCTTTAATAAAAACCATACGCTGGAAGATAGAATTATTAAAGAGCAATTCGGTGGGTAATTATTAAAAAATATTAATAATTTTTTGACTAAGCATTAAACTAATGTATGATGCCTTGTTAAAAATAACTAGGCATCATATATGAAATCAAAAAAGTCTTCTATTAACTTTTCTGAAAATACCCATATTTTATGGTTACCACGTGAAGCTCCAATATTACCTTAAATACAGCTATAGAATTGTACTCAGCAATAGTTAAGGATTTTGATATAAAAAATAATTATTTAAGAACTATTGAAGAAATAAAAAATTCAAAATTAGCTTCAGAATTTGCTAATTTAGCAATTAAGGAGATAAAAGAGGTCAAAACCCCAAAAAAGCTATTGGAATGTGTATTAAAAAATACAGTTACGAAGAACTTAAAAATCATGAGTTATTTAAAGATTATGCGATTAGTGAATATAATGCTTTAATGAATAAAAATTCTAAAGTAGAAATATTTTTTGAATACAAACCTAGCTCCAATTCTTCTAACCCTATCACTAAGATTATCAATAAATTTATCGCTAAGGAAAATATTTTTCGTTTAGCCGTAGTAGAAAAGAATATTGCATTAATGGAAGAAGTAGCTAAAGATATACTTAAATCAGCACCTATAGTTTTAAATTTACTTAAAACTCACGGAGAATGGTATCAAAAATATCTAAATATTATTATTTGTAAAACCTGAATTTCAACCTGATATTATTAAACAATTAGCAAATATAGAAGATTTTGCTATTCTAGGCTCTTTTTCTGAAATATTGCTTGCTACCAAAAAATATGATGAAATAATAACATTACCTGCACCACGACCAGCGAATCTAGTAAACAATGAGCAAAAACAGGAAAGTAAATTCATCTATTTTTGCCGTTATAATCTATCAGTAGCCTATAATAATACAGGAAAATTATCATTAGACGAAGAACAATTATTACGCATTTTAAAGGATCGACCAAACGATAGCGCTGCATCAAGCTATAGCTTATTTAATATTTATTTACTTAACGAAAGGGCAACAGCAACAACAAATTTAATCAAAAATGCTCCTACAGATATCAAAATTTTGACAGCAATGAGTTTTAATTTAGCTGAAATTGCTGAAGCTAAATTAAATCTAATTAATCAAGACAATTTATCTAAAGATAGTCAAGAACAGTTTCGATGTTTTCAATATATTGCCAAATACAATCAATATTCTGCTGCTGAGAAAATTGTGCATGAAGAAAACCTAAAGGATGAGTGAATCGAAATGAGCAACTCTATGAGTGGTGTTATATTACTATCTACAACAGCCTTATATACCAAAGTAATATGAATTAGCTAAACAATTTATACAAAAAATACCTAAAAATAAAATAACTCCATATCTCAGTAATATCTTCCAGGCAATAGAATTTTTATTCAATCCTGAAGAATATATTAACCAAATTCATATCGAAGCTCTTGTTAGCAACCTTAATTTTGTACAAGCACAAGCTATAGAAAAAATTAATAAGATTATCACTTGTTTAATCGCAATTAAGAAATACAACTTAGGGTTAAAGAAAGTTGAGGAAATTTTACAATATGATAATAAAAATCAGGAAGCCATTGAGATTAGATACGAATCAATGTGATAAATTTATAAATGTCTTAAAGAAAGATATAATATATAGACAACAGGGGGATAACGGCGTTAAATTTATCGGTAAAAAAGTAGTTGACATTAAAATTGATGGTGACCAGCGTTTATTCACAAATATATTACATTCAAACGAACAAGGTGAATTACTGATACATTTTGATCATCAAGGAAATCATAATTATGTAATAAAATTCGCCGGCGAACATCATCTAGAATTTCATCAAGGTTCACTATAACTTTAATAAAATTATTAATTTTTACTCAAAAGGTTGGCGTAGGTTAATAGCGGCAGATACGGTACCCTCGTCTAAATAATCAAGTTCACCTCCGATAGGTATACCGCTAGCAAGGCGAGAAATTTTAGCAGGATGCTCTTTTAAATATTCTGTAATAAAATAAGCAGTAGTCTGACCTTCTAAAGTAGAATTAGTAGCAATAATAACTTCTTTAATATTTTCTGCAAAACATCTTGTAAGTAGTTCAGGTAACCGAAGTATGCTAGGGTTTTGTCTACTAGCTGCCGATAAATTATGACCGAGTACATGATATAAACCTTTAAAATTACCGCTACGCTCCATTGCCCATAATTCAGCCACAGTTTCGACAATAGCAATAATTGATTTATCTCTATATTCAGAAGAACAAATACGGCAAATATTTTCCGTATCCATATTACCGCAAATCTCGCATTTTACTATTTTCTTATCTATCTCTACAAGATTATTAATCAGGCTTTTTAACCTTACGTCTTTATCTTGCAATAGGTAAAGCGCTATACGCCTTGCCGATCTAATACCAAGACCGGGTAATTTTGAAAAAAGATAAATTAGCTGATCTATATCATTATCATTTGTTTCATTCATAAATATACTCGTTTAATTTGAAAAATGAGCTACATCGTATTATAAGCACTGCGGTACTCACCTATTAATTGTATATGCTCCGCTCTTCGCCTTATATACTCCTTGCTCTTTTCCAAATTAAACTTCGTCTATTACTTAGGAGTATATTTAAGACTTAATAACGACGGTTCCGGCTATTTTATCATGTAATGCTTGTTTTTTAGAAGAAAAAAGTATGAAAAAAATACCGATAGGAAAAGTCATATACCCTAAAAATCTTTTAATTAACTGCTTTAAGGTCGGACGATTTAATGTTACGGCATCTACGATTTTCATACGTAAAAACATTTTACTAAGCGTTGCACCTTTATAATACCAAAGCGTTATGAAATATGAGCCTATTACTAATATATTAGTAGCAAAAATTGAAATATTAAACAAAATATATTTATTAAAATTTCCTGCTTTAAGATATTCATAAAATTCCTGACTCATAACCGAGTTAAACATTTCATTGGGATTATGAAGATTAATGTTATTGCTAAGGAAATAATCATTAAAGAACAACCATAATAAATTAAAAGAACAAAATTGTGATATTGGGATTGCTATAAAGGCAAATACTGATAAATCAAGTGCCGTAGAAAAAATTCGTGCTATAAAATCAGGATAAATAATTTGCTTTTTCATTGCCAGTTACTTTATTTTGGTGTTAGATAGTAAGGGTTATGGCAATCTCAGGATTTTGGCATGAGATTGCTTCGTCAAAACTTACAGTTTTTCCTTGCAATGACGATTAATACCCCTAATCAAAATTCAATATATTACATTCATGAATCAATTTAAAGCATATAGTTTATTATTTGTTGATAGTTTTGTCTCAAATCTTGTTATAGGTTTTCAGAATGAATTAATATTTCATTCTATGAAAATGTTCGGAGGCTATAATAATTTAATAATGCTGTTAGTAGCTATTTGTGCTTCTCTTAGCGGTAATGCAATCAATTATATTTTTGGAAAAATAGTTTTAAATATCTTTTATGCTTCCAAAAATACACAAAATATTTTAAGACATAAAAATTTAACAAAACTATATTATAAATATGAGATATTTATAATTTTCTTAATGGCATTTTCTTTTTGGGGAAGCTTTATTTCTTTATTCTCCGGTTTTTTTAAAACAAAATTTCTAAAATTTTTAGGTATTGGTTGTTTGGCAAAAGCATGCTATTATGCTTTAGAATTGTATATATTTTTTAACGCATGAAAAAATTAACCAAAACTCATTCTCATAGACAACAAAAATTAGCAAGCATTATAAATGAAGCATTAATAGAAATTCTAAGGCGTGGCAAAATGCTGGATAGCAGACTTTTTGATTGTCCTCTCACTATTACGAAAGTTATAGTTACTACTGATCTCAAAATAGCTAATTGTTATTTCTTGCCTTTTAATACTAAACTAACAATAGATGAAATTATGGATGCATTAAATAATTCTAAAAATGCTATCAGAAATTTTATTACTAATAAAATACATATGAAATTCTCGCCTGATATAAGATTTCATTACGATCACGGATTTGATAATGCTATAAAAGTGGCACACTTATTAAAAGATCTCTGAATATAGGAATCTAATAATTTATTAAAAAAATTATTATTAATAAATTGTTTTAATATTTAGGTTATTGTATCATGCCATATTTTAATCAGTAATGTTATAACTTAAATATGGCATAACAAAATAGATAACTTAAAAGAAATAAAAGGATTAACAGGTTTACGCGGGTATACTGCATTATGGGTATTCTTCTTAACACGCCACATATAATTTGGCCAGATAACTCAATTGGAATGAATATAGCAAGACTTGGCAGTCTTGGGGTTGTAATATTTTTTGTGTTATCCGGCTTTATTTTATGTTATGTATGTAATACTAGATTTTATACGCATACCGTTAGTTATAAAAGTTTTTTATTTGCACGTATTGCCAGAGTTTATCCCTTACATTTATTTATGCTTTTATAATGTGTTCCTTATTCAAGCATGGGGGTTCACGGATTTAGTATCTTGGAATCAACCTTCATGTGCAATAAGTACGGCAATGTTTGCATATTAATTATTTCCTTTTTTAATATCATTGATGCAAAGATTATCAATAATTAAGTTATTGATAATCTTGTTATTTATATCTTATGGGATAATTTCTGCTCCTTATGCTTTTCAATGGCTGCAGACCCATATTTAGTAACGAAAGAGTACAATTTGCTTACGGTAAAAGCTTAATAATGTTTTTAGGTGTATTTATTTTTGGTTGTATAACATTTTTTATTACAAAATATATAAAATCTTTGAAACTTAATTATATTATTTATGATATTATTACATTTGTAGGAATTGCTGTTTTTGCTTATATTTTTATTATAATTAATGCAGAAACACTTTGGTGGCTTGCAGTTGGCTCATCCTTAATAATTATTGGAAAATCTAATGATTCAGGATTAAGTAAACTTATTTACGGTAATCCAATAACATATTTTCTAGATCAAATTTCATATACTTTATACCTTTCTGCTTTAACTACAGAATTTTTTGTAGCATATTACTGGATTTATCCAACTCCTTTATGGCTTAAATTTGCTACTTCGGTTACAATAGCTACTATTTTGCATTATATAATTGAATTACCAGCTCACCAGTTCATTCGTCAATTAAAAGTGAATAGATAGGTGCTAGGAGATAAACGCAATCATTGAAAACAATAATTATCCGTTATACTAAAAACGCTTAAAAATTAAGCTTTAGTACAACAGCCCCCTAGCATAAATGGACTAAAGGCTATAAATAAATGTTTTGCAATGATGGAGTTTAAACATCATTTACAAAACGATAAATATCATAATAATTAAAATAATCAAGATATTTTAGTTATTTTTTAAATTTTAAGTATAACTCAAATAAAAATAAATCCTTATTTTTATTAAATAACTTTAAAAGATTATTTTTTTATATTAAAATATAAAAATAATCTTTTAATAAAAATAAATAGAAAATGTCTCCTCAAATAATAGAGTTATTAATTTTTGCCGTTATTGCCTTTTACATTATCAACAAATTAATTACGACTCTCGGTTCTACTTCAGAAGAGGAACAGACAAAGCAAAAATCTTATTTTGGCGAACCGGTTATTAAGGACGTAACTTACAGTATAGTTAAATCTAATAAAGAAGCAAAAAATATTCCCACAGCCCAAGATATTAAAGCTTTTAAAGATATAATAGTAGAACATAATATAACTGCGGTCGTAGATGGAATGGAACAAGTCCATAAACGCCTTTACTCCTTTGATCCGGTTAAATTCATAAATAATGCTAAAACTGCTTTTCAAATGATTATAGAAGCTGCTTATAAAAAAGATGCTAAAGAATTATCTGAGCTGATAGATAAAAGATACTTGGAAGAATTTGAAAAAATAACACCGTCCTATGGTGATTTTTTTGACTCATCGGCTTTAAGTGCAAAATATTCAGAAATTTACATGTTCGGTAATAACATATTTATTAAATTACTATTTCAAGGTAAAAATGTAGTTGACAAAATCGAAGATTTAAAAGAAGAATGGACATTTACACGTAATGCTAATACCAAAGAAGTTGATTGGTTTTTAAGCAATATTGAGAGAGTGTAGCAATTATATTTTATGACCTGAATGTCATTTCCGCGGAAGTGGGAATGACATCAAAAGACTATAAAACTAAATAACAAACTATTAGTAATGAGTAAAATTTTCTATATTATAGGCACTATATTAATAATAAGTGTCGGTATTTTTATGTTTCAAACGATAACGGATAACAATCAAATAATCCCCAGAAAAGTTTTATTTGGTAACCCTGATAAAGCAAGGGTTTCTCTAACCCACGACGGCAAATATATTCTATATGTTGCACCGAAAGACGGTGTATTAAACATTTGGCTAGCACCCTCAGATGATATTAGTAAAGCAGAAGCCATAACCCATGACAAAGGACGCGGTATTTGGTCTTATGCTAAAGCTTATAATAATAAAAATATTTTATATACCCAAGATTTTAACGGTGATGAAAATGACCGAATTTATAGCTATAACATAGAGACAAAAGAGACAAAATTACTTACTCCTGCAAAAGGAGTTAAAGCCAAAATAGCCGGAGCAAGTCATAAGAAGCCAAATGAGATATTAATATATTTAAATGAGCGTAATCCTGAATATTTTGATATTTACAAATTAAATCTAGATACTCTAGAAAAAGAACTGATTTATAAAAATGATAGATTTACTGATTATGTAACTGATGAAAATTTAAATTTAAGATTTGGTAGCTTACTAGATAAAGACGGAGCTGTTGAATATTATGAATTAAAAGACGGAGAACCAAAGTTATTTACTAAGATATCAATGGAAGATTCTTTTAACACTGCCATACTTGGTTTTGATGCTAGCGGTGAAACTTTATATATGCTAGAGGGACGTAATCGTAATACCTCCGCACTTAAAGCTATAACACTAGCTACAGGTAGTGAAGAAATATTAGCCGAAGATGCAAAAGCCGATATCAGCTTATTTACAGTTCATCCCACAAAGCAAACTCCGCAAGCAGTATCTATAGATTATGATAGAGTCTCATATAAAATATTAGATAAAGATATTGAAGATGATATTAAATATTTGCAATCTATTGATCGCGGTGATTTAATTATTAATAGTAGGACGCTAGACGATAAAACTTGGATCGTTGCTTATATGGCTGATAATGCACCGGTGAAATATTATAAATATGATAGGACAAATAAAAAAGCTGAGTTTTTATTTACTAATCGCAAAGAACTTGAGCAATATAATCTTGCTAAGATGATACCGATAATTATCAAGTCACGTGACGGGCTTGATTTAGTTAGCTATATCACTTTTCCAAATGATGTAAAGCTCGATAAAAATAATATACCCGATAGAAAAGTACCTCTAATTTTAAATGTCCACGGCGGTCCGTGGGTACGTGATAGCTGGGGATACAATACTGAGCATCAGTGGCTTGCAAATCGTGGTTACGCAGTTTTAAGTATAAATTACCGTGGTTCTACCGGTTTTGGGAAAGATTTCTTAAACGCCGGTAATTTAGAATATGCCGGTAAAATGCACACCGATTTAATTGATGGTGTTAACTGGGCTATTAAGAATAATATAGTTGATTCTGACAAAGTTTGTATTATGGGTGGAAGCTATGGAGGTTATGCAACGCTTGTAGGTCTTACCATGACGCCTGACGTATTTGCTTGCGGTATTGACGTTGTCGGTATGTCTAATTTATTAACTCATGTGCAATCTAAAGCTCCTTATATGACACCATTGTTAAGTATATATAAAACACGTATAGGACCTTGGGACACTGAAGAAGAAAAAGAATTTTTAAGACAAAGATCACCGATTAATTTTGTTGATAATATCAAAAAGCCTTTATTTATAGCACAAGGTGTTCACGATGTGAGAGTCGTGCAGGCAGAATCAGAACAGATTGTAAACAGCATGCAAGCAAAGCATATACCGGTAGTTTATGCACTTTACAAAGATGAAGGTCATGGATTTGCAAAAGCCGGTAATAGAATCTCATATTACGCTCTTGCCGAGCAGTTTTTAGCTAAGGTTTTAAAAGGAAGAGCGGAACATATAGGAGATGACTTAAAGAATGCTAATCTCATTCTGAATGATAAAGAAAAAATTAGCGGTACAGAGGCAGAAAAGATTATAGATACGGCAGTTGGGAATTAAGAAGAAACTGTCATACCGTGACTCGGTGTCACCCCGTGGCTTGCCCATGGGATCTAGTTAAAAATACTAATAATTTTAGTATTTTTTATTGTTTTTTAGATTCCTGCTTTCGCAGGAAAATGACACAGAAGAGCGACAATGACATTAAGTAAGTTTGAGTACTATCATGCTACTTACAAATACTGAAAATTCTTACGGCTTAATTGCAAAACTTTTTCACTGGATCATGAGCATTATAGTTATAGTAATGCTCGTTGTCGGTGTCTTAATGGATAATTTCTTAGAACTTCCTTTAAAAGGGCAATTATACGGGATACATGAAGCAACCGGTATAGTTGTTTTATCTTTAGTAATAATAAGGCTTTTATGGAAATTCTATAATGCTAATGTTTTGCTACCGGAAGATATGCCGAATTGGCACAAAAAGCCACTAATATTAATATAAATTTGCTATAGCTTTTAATGTTATTAATGCCGATAAGCGGCTTTCTAATAACTATCTTATCAAACCATCATATTGATTTTTATGGTTTGTTTACTATAAATTCTTTTGCTAAGGATATTGAATGAGTAACCTCATTATAAACTTATTGACATATAATAAATTGTGTTTTATATACAAAGTAAGATCAGATAACTTACTATATTAGTATTATGAGTAAAAGTGCCAGAGTAGTCATCTCATCGAAAGGACAGGTAGTTATACCTCAATATATAAGAAATAAACTTGGTTTACATTCAGGCTCTGAGTTAATAATTAACTACAAAAAAAATGAAACATTAGAATTGCTTCCTATAAAAAAAGATATCTATAGCTTTTTTGGTAAAGGTAAACATAAAGCTAAAAACGGTCCGGTGGATGTAGATGAAGCTATTAGTATTGCGGTTATCGAAAATGATAGGAATTGACACTAATATCTTAACTCGTACTTTTCTTGAAGATGATGAAATACAAGGTAAAGCAGCTCAAAATTTCTTAAAACATAACATCACTAATAAGATTTTTATTGCATCATATGCATTACTTGAATTTGTATGGGTGCTAAAAGTAAATAAATTTACTCGCCAGGAAATTTATGAAGCAGTAATTAATCTTATTGATAATTCCAGCTTTATCATTGGGCATCAAGACATATATCAGCTACTGAGAAATATATTAAAGGTAAAGCAGACTTTGCCGATTATATGATTATTGCAGAAGGAGAAGTCAATAGTGCTAATAAGTTTAGCACTTTTGATAAAGACATAGTAAGAGAAGTTAAAAATGCATCTTATCCATAAAAATTAATAGCACTTTAAATAAATTATTTAAAATGAATATTCATGAATATCAAGCAAAAGAGATTTTAAGAAAATACGGCGTGCCTACTTCCACCGGGCTAGTTGTTACGAAAACCGAAAAGATTAATGAAACCATAGATAAATTAAATACGGAAGTATATGTGGTTAAAGCACAAATACATGCCGGCGGTAGAGGTAAAGCAGGCGGTGTTAAGGTTGTTAAGAGTAAAGAAGAAGCCAAAAAAGTTGCTCATGACATGTTTGGTATTAATTTAGTAACGCATCAAACAGGACCTCAAGGACAAAAAGTAAACCGTCTTTATATCGAATCAGGTTGTGAGATTTTAAAAGAATATTATTTTAGTATAGTATTTGATAGATCGGCTAGCTGTATTACTTTTATAGCTTCTACGGAAGGAGGAGTTGATATTGAAGAAGTAGCAGAAAAAACTCCGGAAAAAATTATTAAATTTTCCGTTGATCCTGCAACCGGTTTACAAGATTTTCATATGCGAGGCATAGCTTATGAGTTAGGCTTTAAGGATAACCAAGCTAAACAGATGAAAGAAATAGTAAAATCAGTCTATAATGCTTTTATTGAAACCGATGCAGCACAAATCGAAATCAACCCATTAATTGTAAATAGCGACGGGAACTTATTAGCTTTAGATGCAAAAATTACTTTTGACGATAACGGCTTATTGCGGCATCCAAATATTACGGCAATGCGTGATCATGATGAAGAAGATCCTCTAGAAACTAGAGCAGCAAATGCAGGACTTAGCTATGTAAAAATGGAAGGTAATATAGGTTGTATGGTTAACGGTGCCGGTCTTGCCATGGCCACTATGGATATTATTAAACTTTACGGTGCTTCACCTGCTAATTTCTTGGATGTCGGTGGTGGAGCTGATCGTGAGCGTGTAAAAGAAGCTTTAAAAATAATTTTATCTGATAAAGCAGTACAAGGGATTCTAGTTAATATTTTTGGCGGTATCATGCGTTGTGATATTATAGCAGAAGGGATTATTGCCGCTGCAAAAGACATAGGTATAAAAGTACCGTTAGTAGTTCGTTTAGCCGGTACAAACGTTGAAAAAGGCAAAGAAATTTTATCAAATTCCGGTTTAGAAATAATACCGGCACATGATTTAGCAGATGCGGCAAATAAAATAGTTGAAGCGATACGGTAGATAACCGTCATGAGCTATACAGGCATTGACCTTGTTGTATAGCTCGAACAACCAGTTCAGTGTCATACCGTGTCTTGACCACAGTATCCATAAAAAAATTAAAATAAGGACTGGATAACGCGATCAAGTCGCGGGACATCACAGTAAAATAAAAACAATAAACATTATTTAACATGGCAATATTAATAAATAAAAAAACACAAGTTATCTGTCAGGGTTTTACTGGTTTACAAGGAACTTTTCACTCTGAACAAGCGATAGCGTACGGCACTAACATGGTTGGCGGTGTTACACCCGGCAAAGGCGGTCATACTCACCTTGATTTACCTGTATATAATACCGTACATGAAGCAAAAGCAAAAACCGGTGCAAATGCAAGCGTTATATATGTTCCGCCCGGCTTTGCCGCTGATTCGATATTAGAAGCAATCGATGCCGAAATTGAAGTAGTAGTATGTATAACAGAAGGAATTCCGGTGCTTGATATGGTGAAAGTCAAACGTGCTTTAGTCGGTTCTAAAACTAGATTAATCGGTCCTAACTGCCCTGGAGTTATCACACCGGGTGAATGTAAAATCGGTATTATGCCTGGGCATATTCATAAAAGAGGAACAATAGGTATTGTTTCAAGATCAGGTACTCTAACTTATGAAGCAGTAGCACAGACAACAGCAGTAGGACTTGGACAATCTACGTGTGTCGGTATAGGCGGCGATCCTGTTAACGGCACTAATTTTGTTGATTGTATTGAGATGTTTTTGAAAGATGATGAAACAAAAGCAATTATTATGATCGGTGAAATTGGCGGTAATGCAGAAGAAGATGCAGCTGAGTTTATCAAGCAGTCAAAAATCAAGAAACCTATAGTAAGCTTTATTGCAGGTATTACAGCACCTCCAGGTAAAAGAATGGGACATGCCGGAGCTATTATTGTCGGAAGAACAGGAAGTGCCGAAGATAAGCTGGAAGCTCTACAAAGTGCCGGCGTAGTTATCACTAGATCCCCTGCCGATATCGGTAAAACTATGTTAGATTTACTAAATAAAGGCTAAAGTTATTCAAGAGCAATTGCTGTCATTCCTACTAGGCCTTGTTGCGTGGAGACTGAAGGTCGTCATTGCGAGGAAATTACGTAAGTAATTGACGAAGCAATTTCAGGATGCTTGACAAGATTGCCACGTCGCTTCGCTCCTCGCAATGATGATTTGGTACCCATGCAACAATGCTTTCACGGGAATAACATAAAAAGCATTTACTGGTCTACGCAACAATTCTTAAGGACTCTTAATTATCCCTCATTTCTTTAACTATATTTAGTAATTGTGGAAAATCTATTAACCCAGGTATTAATTTTGAATCGATTATATACGCAGGTACTCCTTGCATTCTAAGACTTCTAGCTATTTTCATATTTTGAGTAATTAAATCTTTAATCTCATTACTATCGGCAATTTCTTCAATTTCCGTAGCATTTAAGCCATTCTCAGTTAATAATTCTTTTATAGATTCCTTAGAAACATCTCTTATTTTTATTAATTCATCATGAACAGCTTTGAATTTACTTGGATTAACCTTATAAACGGCTAAAACTATTCTTGCAAGATATTCGGAAACATCTCCAAGGATAGGAAGCGGTCGTAATACAACTTTAACTTTTGGATCGTTTTGCAATAATTCATTTATAGAAACATCGCCTTTTTTACAATAAGAACAATTGTAATCATAAAAAGCAATTATTGTTACATCACCGTCTTTATTTCCTATAACAGGAAAGCTTGTGCTATCTTCAATACTTAACTTATTATCTTTTATATAGTTATTAACTTTAGTCTCATTTTCCTGTACTTTACGTTTTTGCAACCCTTCTATTGATTCTATTATTATTTCCGGAGTTTTAAGCAAATAATCTTTGATTATTTCTTGTACTCTTGCCTCTTCACATTTTATTGCATCTTCGCTTTGTTTAACCTCAACGGAAACTGGATTTGTAGAATAAGTTTTCATTGTTTTGAAAACAAATAAAACTCCTATTATAACTATAAATATAACCAATATTTTACCTATAATATGCTGCATAAATACCTTTTTTTAAAATTTTATATCTTCCTAAAGTCTAAGTAATTCTATATGTCATTCCCGCGAAAGCGGGAATGACATAAAACGAGCTACGTAACAAAGCCGGCTTGTCATCCGGTGTAGCAAAGTCCATTACTTCTGTCTTATTAATCTGCTCTGATCTCTTTTCCAGTCTTTTTCTTTAATTGACTCTCTTTTATCATGTAATTTCTTACCTTTAGCAATACCAAGTTCAACTTTCACTTTATTTTTTTTATTAAAATACATAGAAAGAGCTACTAGCGTATAGCCTTTTATTCTAATTCTACCGATAATTTTCTTTATCTCTTTAGTATGCAACAATAATTTACGTGGTCTACGAGTAGCATGATTAAATCTATTCGCTTTTTCATATTCTGCAATATGGCAGTTATACAAAAATACCTCATGTCCGGTATCTGCCGCATGACTTTCTTCTATAGAAGCTTTGCCTTGACGCAGAGACCGTACTTCACTACCCTTTAATACAATACCCGCTTCTAATCTTTCTTCAATAAAATAATGAAAAAGGGCTTTCTTATGTTGTGCAATAACTTTCTTATATTCAGTCATATTTTTATAGATAGTGATGTTATGATGTTTTCAATTTGTTTTTTGGCACTATCGCTTGCTTCAGTTAATGGGGGTCTAATTTCATTTTCACATAAACCTAAATAATGTGCAGCATATTTTATCGGAATCGGATTAGATTCTACAAATAATGCTGTATATAAAGGTAGTAATTTCTGATGGATTTCTAATGCTCCTTTAGTATCGTTCTTATTCCATTTTTCTAATAGCTCTTTACATATATTAGGAACAATATTAGAGGCTACAGAAGTCCACCCCACCCCACCTTGAGCGTTAAAAGCTAAGACTACTTCATCATTACCGGTTAAAATATTGAAATCCTTTTTAACTGTTGCTCTGATCCGCAATGGACGTTCTAAATCTACACCACAATCTTTTAATGCTAAAATACGCGGTAGCTTGCTAAGTCTCAATATTGTCTCATCAGAAAAATCTACTCCGCTTCTAGTTGGAGCTGAATATAACATAATAGGTAGATTACACGCTTCATGCAATGCTTCAAAATGCTTATAAATCCCGTGTTGGGTAGGTTTGACATAAGATGGTGGACTAGCCATAAAACCATCTACGCCGATTTTTGTAGATTCCACTGCAAGTGCTCTTGCATAAGTAGTATTATTTGATGAACACCCGCTTATTATAGGAATACACTTATTAACGATTTCTACGCTAGTTTGCAGTAATAATTTATATTCTTCAAAGCTTAAACTACTACTTTCTCCCGTTGAGCCTGCAATTAATACTGCATCGACTTCATGCTTTATTTGATGTTTTACAATTCTCTCTAAAGCATATAAGTCTAACTTATTATCTTTAAAAGGTGTTATAAGTGCGGTAATTAAACCTTTAAATATGTTATGCATGATTTTTTTGATTTTAATTGTTTAGCTTATTAAATCATCATTGCGAGAAGAATTACGTAGTAATTCGACTAAGCAATCTCAGGAGTTTGTTATTATTTCATAGGATTACCACGCAGTCTACGACTGCTCGCAATGACGACTCAGTATCCATACACAGGCAATACCTCCTCACAATGACGTTTCTTCTACTCCCTAACAACACGCCTATACTCTTCTTTCAAACGATCTGCAATTTTATGATCATCAAAAATAATCTTTTTATTGCCAAGATCTATAGAATCAATATTTTGTACCTCAATTGCCGTGCCTGTAACAAAACATCCGGTAAAATCCTCTATTTGCTCTAATTTTAAACGCTCTTCTTTTACTTCTAGACCTAAATCTTTTGCAATTTCAATAATAGTCTGTCTTGTTATACCGTTTAAAAACCTATCGGCAATTGGAGTATATAATATTTTATCTTTAACAAAGAAAATATTTGTTGTAGTGCATTCAGCAATATATCCTTCATAATCAAGTAATAATGCATCCTCATAGCCAAGAGCCTTAGCTTCTTTTTTACTCGTTATTGCCATATTATATTGAGCGGCGGATTTAGATTGTACCGGGGTGCTATCAGGCATTGCTTTACGCCAGCGGCTTACATGCAAATTTATACCTTTCTCAAAAGACCTCGGCATAGATGGAATACCGGCAATCAAAAGATTAGTAGATAAATACTGATTAGTGATATTTAGCGACTCATCTCCGCACCAAATAAGCGGTCTTATATATGCATCCTTAATATTATTTTGTTTTATTACACGTTCATGAGCTTTTATTATCTCGTCTACATTATAAGGTACTTTCAAACCTAATGCTTCTGCTGATTTTATTAATCTTGCCGTATGTTCTTTTAGTTTAAAAACTTTGCCATTATAAGCTCTCTCACCCTCAAATACCGATCCTGAATAATGCAGGCTATGAGTCAAAACATGAATCCTTGCAAATTGATAAGGAACTAAATCACCGTTAATCCAAACATGCCAAAAAATTTGCTCTAGTTTTACCATTGTCATTAATCTATATTTATATTAAAGTATTGTCAATCGTCATGAGCTATACGGCCGTAGTTCCTATGTCATTCCTACGAAAGCGGGAATCCAGTAGTATTTAACGTCATACCGCGACTTGATCTCAGGATCTCAGAACACAACCTACGAAATAAGATCCCGTGGTCAAGCCACGGGATGACAATAGTGAAATACAATTTTTTTAAATTAAACGAGTATGCATACATACAAAGCACATATTTTAATCGTTGATGATGATAGCAGAATATTAGCACTTTTAAAGCAATTTTTAAATAAAAACGCGTTTTTAGTATCAACGGCAAGCTCAGTCATAGAAGCTAAAAATCTATTAAAAACTTCTAATTATGATTTAATTATTTTAGATGTTATGTTACCTGAAATAACAGGGCTTGATTTTGCTACTACTATAAGGGATGCCGGTAATAATATTCCTATAGTTATGCTTACTGCTTTATCGGAAGCCGATGACCGTGTTAAAGGACTTGAAGCCGGTGCCTCTGATTATATAACTAAACCTTTTGAACCGAGAGAATTATTACTTCGGATAAATAACTTAATCAATAATTATAATAACTTTAAAAAAGAAACGAATATAATTAAATTCGGCAATAATTTTTATAATTCCGATACAAAAGAATTTACCAAGAATAATCAAATTGTATCTCTTAGCTCTACTGAACAAAAATTACTTGAGATATTAATAAAAAATTCCGGTAAATCTACTAGTCGTTTTGAACTGTCAAAAATAATGGGAGGGCTTAGTATGCGTTCTATCGATGTACAAATTACAAGAATAAGAAGCAAAATAGAAGACAACCCAAAAGAGCCGAAATATTTAAAAACTGTGCGTAATGAGGGCTATGCACTTTATATCTAAATTATTACAGCATATTTCAAAGAGCTTCAGACAAGATGAATTTAAAAGCGAGCCTACACAGCATATAACAATACGTGAGCACAGACGAATCTTGAAAAATTCGCTTGTATCAAGCTCTTTGAAATATGCTTTACCAAGAACATTATTTGTACGGTTTATGTTTATTATAATCATTCCGATTTTAATAGGACAAATCGTTGCTATATTTTTGTTTTACGATCGTCATTGGTATAATGTTTCATATTATACTAGTACTATTATTATCAATGAAATAGAATCATTGATTAAAGAACATAGAAATAATTCAAGAGAGATAACCCATTTATCGGAAAATTATCTTAATTTATCTTATCAGTTTCAGCTTAATAAAAAGTTATCTATAAAACAGCCTAAATTAGGTGAACCTTTAACTATATTCAAAAATATTTTAGCTACAAAAATCCATGAAAAAAATATAGTTAAACTAAATAAGGAAAATAAAATTGAAGTATTTTTAGAATTAAAAGATGGAGTATTATATATTACTTTTCCTGCAAAGTTACTACTTAATCCTACAGTATATATATTTGTTTTATGGATTATATCTTTAACTGTTATATTACTTTCTGTTTCTATTATTTTCTCCAAAAATCAAATTAAATCAATACTCACTCTTGCGGATAGCATGGATAAATTTGGTCGAGGTGTTTTAAAAGGCAAAAATTTCAAACCTTCAGGAGCCTTAGAAATAAGAAAAGCAGGGCTTGCTTTTTTAAAAATGAAAGCTCGTATTGAAAAACAAATTACTAAAAAAACCACTATGCTTGCTATGATTTCTCATGACCTGAGAACTCCTTTAACAAGAATGAAGCTACAACTTGAATTGATGGAAGAAAGCGAAGAAATCGAAGGGTTAAAACAAGATATATTAACTATGCAGCAAATGATAAATTCTTATTTAGATTTTGCTAAAGGTGAAAGTACAGAAGAATTTGAAGACATTTTATTATTACCTTGGATGGAACGTTTTTTTAACAAATGGTCACATGTAAATATTGAATTTATAAAATCTACTAATTTAGATAAACTAGAAGTATGCATTAAGCCGCATTCTTTTGAAAGAGCCTTGTCTAATTTAATCGGTAACGCTATAAAATATGGAACTAAAATTAAGATATCCTCAAAAGATAATTCATCTACCGTAGCTATAATTATTGAGGATAACGGTCCCGGTATAGATGATACGGAAACACACCTTGTATTTAAACCGTTTTATAGATCGGATAAAGCAAGACAGCTTGATAATGCAAGTAACGTAGGGCTTGGGCTTGCTATTACTAAAGAAATAATAAACGATCATAAAGGCTCTATTTATTTAGAAGATAGCAAGGATTTAGGCGGGCTATCGGTAAGAATCGAAATACCTAAAATATGACTACCGATGTCATTCCCGTGTAGATGCCAAATCGTCATTACAAGGATAGGCAAAGCCGAGGGCGTGACAATCTCAGAAATTTTATATTGTTTCATGAAATTGCCACGCTCCTTTTAGTCGCTTGCAATGACGGAAAAATCGATCCATGCAGCAACATCTAAAATATAAAATAATGACTAACATAAAACATTTAGCAATAATAATGGACGGTAATGCTCGTTGGGCAGATCAGCATAACTTAACAAAATCTGAAGGGCATAAAGCAGGAGCCGATAAAATTCGTGAATTACTGCCTGAGTTTCTTAACCTTAACATACCTTATATAACTTTATATACTTTCTCTTCCGAAAATTGGCAACGCTCAAGCACGGAAGTAGATTTCTTAATAAAATTATTAAGTATTTATTTAAAAACCGAATTAAATAATTTACATAAAAACGGCGTTAAAATAAAAGTAATAGGTAGGCTGACTTTATTAAGTAGCTCATTGCAAAAACAAATAAATAATGCTATAGAATTAACAAAAAATAATAATAAAATAACGCTTTGTATAGCTTTTAGTTATGGAAGTCGTCAAGAAATAGTTGATGCCTGCACAAAAATTATTACAAGCGGTAAAAAAGCAGTAAGTGACAGCGATATACAACACGCTTTATATGATCCTGAAATGCCGGATGTAGATTTATTAATAAGACCGGGCGGGGTTTATCGCATCAGTAATTTCTTGCTTTGGCAAGCAGCTTATGCTGAATTATATTTCTCACCCAAATATTGGCCTGATTTTAATAAATATGATATACAAGAAGCTATAAATGATTACTCAAAAAGGAAAAGAACATTTGGTAAAAGATAAACAAAAATCAAACATATATTTAAGAATCCTGTCCGGTATAGTTTTAGTTCCGTTATTTGTCATAGCTATATTATGGTGTAAGCCTTTATTCTATATTCTAATGATATTAGTAGGTACGGGAATGTTAAGTGAATGGTATAATATGACCTACTCTTCTATTCCTGATCTATTAATCGGGCTAATTATTATTCCGATTCCTATAAGCCTATTAATATTTTTAAGTATGGCAGATACCAATAGATGGCTTATTATGCTTTATTTTTGCATAATGTGGTCGGTAGATACTTTCGCTATGATTGGCGGCAAAACTTTTAAAGGAGCAAAACTTGCTCCGAAACTTAGTCCTAACAAAACCTGGAGCGGTTTAGTGACGGGAGTATTATCAGCAGGTTTAGTTGCGGTATTAGTTAGTTTTATACCAAACTTTCATATTGAAAATTACTATTTTTCAAATAAAATTTATTTGTTTATAATTAGTTGTATATTAGCATTAATAGCTCAATTAAGTGATTTATTTATTTCATATTTTAAGCGAAAATTTAATATTAAAGATAGCGGTCATATAATACCCGGTCATGGAGGAGTGCTAGACAGATTTGATAGTATTATTTTAACCGCTCTGATATTATTTCTTATGAATATATATTTATGATAATACATTTAAATAATCATTCTAAAAAAATAATTTTAAATATCTTTTTAGCTTTACTGCTTGGATATTTTGTTTTTCATTGCATATATGGTAACAAAGGGATTATTGCATATTTAAAAGTAAATAGGCAGCTTGAAAAAGCTTATGATGAACTAAAAGGCTTACGAGCAGAAAGAGTAGAACTTGAGCATAACGTCAAATTACTGCGAACGGAATCTCTAAATAAAGATATGTTAGAAGAACAAGCAAAGAAAGTTTTAGGAGTAGCTGCTCCAAATGAGCAGGTGTTTAATCACCAATAACAAAACTTTGTTGTCATCCCGCGACTTGATCGCGGGATCCAGTCTTTTGTAATTTTTTTTATACCGTGGTCAAGCCACGGTATGACACAGAACGCGTTTTTCGATCCGCACAACAACATTATTGATTCAAAGGAATTAAAAATCATTTATGACTATAAAAATTTATCAAAACGACCTACCTAATAATTTTACACTTGAAGGAGATCTAGCTATAGATACCGAAACAATGGGACTAAATCTCCATAGAGATAAACTATGTTTGCTACAATTTAGTAATGGCAATGGTGAAGCTCATCTTGTTCATTTTACAAATCAAGATTATACAGCTCCTAATGTAAAAGCATTATTACTAGATAAAACTAGATGTAAGATATTTCATTTTGCTAGATTTGATCTAGCATCCATAAAAAAATATTTAAGTATAGATTTAGAAAATATCTTTTGTACTAAAATATCTTCAAAACTAGTTAGAACTTATACCGATAGTCATGGGCTTAAGGATTTGTGCCGAGAATTGCTTAATATAAATATTTCAAAACAACAACAATCTTCCTATTGGGGTGCGGATAATTTATCTTCAGAACAAAAAGAATATGCAGCAAAAGATGTGCTTTATTTGCATCAGTTAAAAGATATTTTACAAAAAATGCTACTTAAAGAAAATAGGTATGAACTTGCCCAAGATATTTTCCGTTTTTTACCGATAAGAGCTAATTTAGACCTTATCGGTTGGAATGAAATTGATATTTTCATGCATTAATTTATTAATACCATTTATTGACTTCAGGTATAAAATCAGGCGCACTATTTAATAGTCTATCTGTAATAAATTTTCATTAATAATTGAAGATTTTTGGAGAAATAGCAGTTCCTATTTCAAAAAAATCTTATAATTTACAGCAACAAAAATTAAATTACCGGTTAAAATTTATTACAGACAGTCTATTAGTAGCTAATTGATTTTTTTAAATTACTGAGCCTACAATAGACTTATTGCATAATGTAGCTAATAAGAAAGAATTTGAAGAAAACATGGAAACACTTGCCACCGCAGCGTATATAAAAATACGTAAGGATGTGAGTACCGGATTGACATACAAATTTACCCTTAGACGCAAGTTATACAAAAAGTTTAATTAATTAGTAACTAAAAGGGGATTTTTATGACTAATAGAAAAAAAATAGACGTGCTAGATTCAGAGTCAGATTTAAATCTAAGTCTAGATAGTATAGCAAACCTCTGTTATCCTAGGATTATAACTTGTGAAACAGAAGAAGACACTTTAAGTATTGATGGCGGTTTTGCCGCATTTTGGTAGGCAGCTAATTATATAATAGATAAAGTATTAATGCTAATAAACAATATTTACTATTACCTTAGAGAAGGGACATTATGAAACTTCATCTTATCAGAGTTATAAGGGTGCTTCAAAAGGTACTTACCATAATAATTGCAGTAATTTTATAAATGAGACGAAGCAGCATTATGACTCTTCATTAGATAAACATAAGGCGGTAGTTTTAGGTCATACTACTACTTTTTTTTGGGTTAGTATGGTAGGTAATACAATAAAAGTATACTTAGGTGTCATACTGCGGCTTGACCACGGTATTTAAAAACAACTTAAAGTACTAATAATTTTAGTATTTTAAACTAGATCCCACGATCAAGTCGCGGGATGACAGATTCAAAAAATAATATACTTCTGATAAATGAAAAGTAGATAGACGCAGCTTAATTTGGAAAGAGCAAGGAATCTGTAAGCCGAGGAGCGGAGCATATACTTAATACGTGAGCATCCGAAGACTTACCAAAACGACGTAGCCAATTGTCCAAATTAAACGAGTATATTCACAATTTTACGAGGAACAAGGATAATCTTCTTCGGCTCTTTCCCTTCTAAGAACTTTTGTACCTTTGGCAGACTGACGGTAACTTGCTTTATTTCATCTTCACTTACGGAAGTTTTAAACTCATAGGTATCACGGAGTTTGCCGTTAACCTGCACTGCCATAATATATGTATCTAACTCTAGCATTGATTCATCAAATGCAGGAAAAGACAAATTATATAATCGCTCTTTATTGCCAAGCTTTTGCCAAATTTCTTCCGTAATATGCGGGATAAAAGGATTTAGTAGCTGTACTAAAACATTAAAGCCATGCCTTACGGTTTTAACATCAATTTTATCTTTGGATATTTCAGCAGATATAGAATTAGAAAGCTCACGCATACGTGCTATTGCTCTGTTTAGGGCAAAATGCTTTATATCTTCGGCGACGTGCTTTATTGTAAAATGTACTAACCTATTAAGCTCTTTATTAACCTCGCTATTCACATCATCTTTTAAAGAATCTATCGCCTTAAACATATACTCAAGCTTATTAATAAAACGTGAGCAGCCTTCAATACCGCTTGCCGACCATTCTAGATCTTTCTCAGGCGGACTATCGGACAGTACAAAAAGCCTAATAGCATCTGCCCCATATTGCTCTTGCATTGTCTCAAGATCGATGAGATTCTTTTTAGACTTACTCATCTTTTCAATGCGTCCCTGCACTACTCTATTATTGCTTTCTTTATGAAAAAATTCATTACCCTTTTTAACTACTTCTTCAGGATATAACCAATTATTATGTTCATCTTTGTAAGTGGCATGCAGCACCATACCTTGAGTAAATAGACCTTTAAAAGGCTCTTGAACGCTTACGTAATTCTGTTCGTTCATTACTTTTGTAAAAAACCTTGCATATAATAAATGCATTACCGCATGTTCAATGCCGCCTATATATTTATCAACCGGTAGCCAGTAATCACAAGCTTTTTTATCAGTCATCTCTGTAGCATTGCTATTGCAATATCTCGTAAAATACCAAGATGATTCAAAAAATGTATCAAAAGTATCGGTTTCACGCACAGCCGGCTTATCGCATTTCGGACAATTAACATGTTTCCAACTAGGATGATGATCAAGCGGATTACCGTGACCGTCAAAATTGACATCATCAGGTAAAGTAACGGGTAAGTCTTTGTAAGGTACGGGCACTATGCCACAAATTTCGCAGTGAATCATAGGAATAGGACATCCCCAAAAGCGCTGCCTTGAAATCCCCCAATCTTTTAGACGATAATTTACGCTGCGTTTACCTATGCCTAGTTTCTCAAATTCTCTGATGACTTCTTGTTTTGCTTCGTTACTAGTTAAGCCGTTTAGAAAATCCGAATTAATTAAAATTCCATCTTCCGTATAAGCGATCTTTTGTACATCCATATCTGCTTTAATTACTTGTTTAATAGATAAATTCATTTTAACAGCTAATTCATGGTCACATTCGTCATGAGCAGGGCAACCAAATATTGCACCAGTGCCATAATCCATTAGCACAAAATTAGTAATAATAACCGGTAAAACTATATTTGAATCGAAAGGATGAGTAACAAAAAGACCGGTAAATACACCTTCCTTTTCAGCCTTTTCTAGTTTGCTACTTCTTGTAATATGCGAGCATTGAGTTATAAAAGCGAGTATTTCAGGTGTTTTAGAAACTAACCGCTCTATTATCGGATGATTAAAGGCAATTCCTATAAAGCTAGCACCAAAAATGGTTTCAGGTTTGGTTGAGAATACTTCTATAGTAGTCTCTTCATTATCCTTAATTTTGAAATGAAAATTAGCACCTATCGATTTACCTATCCATTTCTCTTGCATAGACCGAACAGCTTCAGGCCACTCTTTTAAATTCTGAATTTCGTTTAATAATTCTTCAGCATAATCGGTAATTTTTAAGAACCATTGCTTTAAATAACGTTTTGCAACTATTGCACCTGAACGCCAACCACGCCCTTCTACAACTTGTTCATTCGCAAGCACGGTATTATCAACCGGATCCCAATTAACAAATGATTCTTTTTGATAAGCAAGATTTCGTTCATAAAGCTCTAAAAAGAATTTCTGCTCATGTTTATAATACTCAGGATCGCAACTATTTATCTCTCTAGACCAATCATAAGAAAAGCCCATAGATTTTAGCTGCTTTTTCATATTCTTGATATTAGAATATGTCCATTTTTTTGGGTGAGAATTATTGTTTATTGCGGCATTTTCGGCAGGTAGCCCAAAAGCATCCCAACCCATCGGATGAAGTACATTAAAACCTTGCATAGTCATAAACCTTGCAATAACATCACCTATAGAATAGTTGCGTACGTGACCTACATGGATTTTACCGGAAGGATAAGGCAGCATTTCAAGTACGTAATATTTTGGCTTGCTACTCGCGTTTGATACCTCAAAAGCTTTTTCTTCTTGCCAAATGTACTGCCATTTTTGTTCTATTTGGTTCATATTTTTTTAATTTATATACTGCATTGTCATTGTGAGCAGTCGTAGACTGCACGGCAATCTCATCAAATATCCTGAGATTGCTTTGTCAATTACTCCGTAATTTCCTCGCAATGACGGCAATACTGTTATTACCTCACACTATTAATATATATCTCTCTAGCTTTTCTTAAAATTTTATCTTCAAGCGTGATAGCAAGATTTGAGGTGTTTTCATTAAGTACCCATTGTTTATTTTTAAGCATTTCTTCAAATACTTTCACTTCGATTGAATCAGGGCTGATTACATCGTCTTTAATAAATATATTTATTTTAAATCGAAAATTAGGATTAGAACGTGGGCTATACCATTCCGTAATAATCACGCCGCCGTTTGAGTCGGCTGATGCAAGAGGAGCAACACTTATAGTCTCTAATGCTGCTTGCCAGAGATATTTATTAACTGAACCTCCTATAGCTTTAGTAGATTCATTCTTAACCCTACCCGGTCTAAAAACTAATCCTTCTTCACCTGCTATAGAACCTACTTCGTCCCATTTCTGCTCTCGTTCTGTTTTTGGATAATCACCCGCTAAGATACTAGTACTTATTGCACTAAGTATAATTACAAAAAATAATCCGATAATTTTCTTCATAACCAATATTTAATTAGTGTGCTTGAGGGAAATAATAGAGAAGCTTTAGCTATTAGTCAAAAATTATTTCTTCCCACCGTTCTTTGGCATTGTTATATGGCTCAAAAAAACCCACTCGATGCCCGCCTATGCGGGAATGACATAGGGCAGATTTAATTATTTCTCAGCAATAAATTCAAAACGTGGAATATTTTTGCCGTGTAATAAAACCTTTTTGTTAAACATTTCAAGCGGCCTTACCCAGAAGCTGGAAATTATCATATAACTCTTGCAAAGTTTCAGTATGTTTTGCAGTATCTATAACTTGATATAATTTTTCTTTGTAATGCTTATATATTCCGGTTCTCATAACACTTACACCTTAACAGGCATGACGACAAAAATATCTTTAGGATTCTCAGGAAATTTAATAAGTACCGGTGCTGAAACATCTGAAAAATATAGTTCTACTAAATCCGATTTCACTGCTTTTAAGACATCTTCCAAATATTGCGGGTTAAAGCCTATAGCTAAAGACTCATCACTATTATATTCATAAAAACTTTCCTTATCTTGTGAAGAATTAATAACCTCTTTTGCGTTGCCTCTTGCTTCACCGACAGCACTAATCTCTAAGGTTTCACGAGATAACGATAATTTTACTGCTCTAAATTTTTCAACGGTTATTATCGCTATCCTTTCTATACTATCTGCAAACATTTTTCGATTAATTACTAATTTTGAGCTGCTGCTTTCCGGAATAAAAGTACTATAATCAGGGAAAGTACCGTCTATAAGCTTTGATAGCATAATAGTATTTTCGTTACATATAAATTTAATCTTATTGCTATTTAATAAAATTTCTATATCTTCATTTATATTTTTAGGATCTTTAACGATTTTTAAAATTTCCTCTGCACTTTTTTGGGGTAATATAACTCCAAAATTCTTTATTTGTTTTTCTAATGTTACCCATGAAATCGAAAGTCTATGCCCATCGGTACTTGCCGAACAAAACTCTTTGTCTTTTATGTGTAAATAAACACCGTTTAAATTATAACGAGTTTCATCTAAAGAAATCGAAAATTTTGTCGATTCGATTATTTTAGCAAAATCCGTGCAGGAAATTTTAAAACTTGCTTCAGGATTAATACTATCCATTGCAGGAAAAGAACTAACCGGCAAAGTAAATAAATTAAATTTACAATTTTTTCCTTTGATCTCAAGTCCCGTTGTACCGAGATCTGTTAATGTAAGCTCGGAATCCGGAAGTTTTCGGACTATATCATTTAGAGTTTTCGTAGAAACGGTACATTCACCTTCACTTACTACCTGTACTGCTATTTTTTGACTTAAGTACAAATCCATATTAGTAGCACTAAGCTCTAGATTGCCGTCTTGTGCCGATAATTTAATGTTTGCATATTCAGGTATGACATTACGTTTTTCAACAACGGAACTTGCAAACCCTAGGGACTGAACTAATGTTTTTGTTTCAACTATTAATTTTAACATATTGTTATTCTCTTAATGTTCCTTGAAATTTTTGTGAGATGGCAGCAACTAAATCTTTACTGAACGAATTTAAATCAGTATCAGATAACGTCCGATCATCTGCTTGTAGCTCTATTTTAACCGCTATAGATTTTTTACCTTCAGGTAATTTATCACCGCTATAAATATCAAATAATATAACTGATTTGATAAGCTTTTTATTAAAATTATTTATATATGCTATTATTTCACCGACTCTATGATCTTGACCAACAATAAATGCGTAATCTCTAACATTAGCTTGGAAATCCGATACTGCAAATTCGTCTCTTTTACCAAATTTAGCTTTGATCAACGGCAAATTCGTAATATTTAGCTCGAATGCAAATATTTCCTGATTAATATCGTAATATTTCAAGATTTTAGGGTGTATCTGCCCAAAATGACCTAATAAATTTTTACCAAGCCCTATATTTACTGCTCTAGTTGGATGATAATATTGTGGCAATGCTGTCCAATTTGTTGCTATACATTTATCTATAGATAGTCCTGCATAATCAGCTACCAACTCTAAATCGCCTTTAAGATCAAAAACATCATAGCCTCGTCCAAGCGAATGAGGGTTTTTATTATTATATGAACCGCTTATAATTGCCGTCAAATAAGTTGCTTCCGTATTTAAATCTATAAAACTTGGTCCAACTTCAAAAAAAGCCATATCTTTTATAGAGCGTGCTAGATTTTTACTTACTATACTTAACAAATTCGGCAGTATAGTAGGACGCATATAATTTTCTCCTATGCTAATAGGATTAAGCAAAAATAACTCTTCTTTTAATTCAGCAAACAACTTTGCATCTTCACTACTCATAAAAGAGTTAGTTACTACCTCATCATAACCTTTGCTTGCTAATATCCTTTTAAAACTAGATATTCTTTTATGCTCTCTTAGCTTATTATTATCTTGGTCTAGTTCAGGTAATTTTATACTCTCTATTTTATCATAGCCGTAAATACGAGCGATTTCTTCAGCTATATCTTCTAAAATAGTTATATCGTGACGCCAAGAAGGAGCTATTACCTTTATAATATCACCTTTAACATCCGTAATAAATCCTAGTTTATGTAATATGGCTTCTATCGCTTTGATATTTAGTTTAATTCCTGTAATTTTTTCTAAATAACATGCTGAAAAATCTAAAGGTTTTTTTTGTGACTCTTTTTCACCGACTTTCACTACTTCCGATACTTCACCGTTTCCGCATATTGACAAAATAAGATTAGTTGCTATATCCAAAGCCTTTTCCGTAAAATTTCTATCGATATTACGCTCATTACGATATCTAGCATCCGTATCAATTTGGAACCTTCGCCCGCTAGCTGCAACCATTTTAGCATTAAAACAAGCAGCCTCGAGTATTATATTAGTCGTACTATCAGTACAACTACTATCAGCCCCGCCAATGACACCGGCCAGACCTTGAATACCGCTTTCATCTTTTATAACTAAATCATTTTCTGTAAGTAAATATTCTTTGCCGTTTAGGGCGTGGCATTTAGCTACGTCATTGCGAGGCTGCAAAGCAGCCGTGGCAATCTCATTTTGTTGTCCTGAGATTGCTTCGTCGCTACGCTTCTCGCAATGACGTGCTACAGTAATTCCCCCTTTTATCCTATCTGCATCGTAAGAATGCATCGGCTGCCCAAAGCTATAGGAAATATAATTTGTTACATCCACTAAGCTTGAAATAGTTTTTACCCCAACATTTTTTAATAATTTCCGTAACCAATCAGGGCTTGGTTTATTTTTTAAATTTCTTATCTCTCTAAAAGTAAATAACGGACAGGCTTCCTTATCTTGCACGTTAAGCTTCATTTTAGAAATAAATGTACTCTTTATTGCCGAAATTTCTAGCTCTTTAAGTATGCCTATTCCTTTAGCTGCTAAATCTCTTGCGATGCCGTAAACTCCAAGTGCATCACCACGATTAGGAGTAACATTAATAACAAATATAGGATCATCTAAACCGTAATATTTAGTAAAATTCTCTCCAACTACGGCATCTTCAGATAGCTCTATAATCCCTTCAGACTCTGAAGCTAGCAGTAATTCCTCTTCAGAGCAAAGCATACCACAGCTTTTTTCGCCTCTAATAACAGATTCCTTAATCTTAAATTTACCGTTTGGTATTTCTATTCCGATATTTGCAAGTACTACTTTTATACCTGCTCTTGCATTACGCGCACCACAAACTATTTGCAACATACCGCTTTTAGTCTCAACATCACAAAGCTTTAATTTATCAGCTGACGGGTGAGGTTTAATATTTGTAATATATGCTACTTCAAACTTTTGTAATTCCGCTGCTTTATCTATCACCTCTTCCACTTCAAGGCCAATAGCTGTTAGGGCTTCGGCAATTTCAGTAACTGAAGCCGATGTCTCTAAAAATTGTTTTAACCATGATAACGTAAATTTCATTTCGTAAGCCCGCCTGCTAAATTCGGTATATCAAAGCTCCCAAAATTATAATGTTTAAGCCAACGCATATCTCCTTCAAAAAATTGTCTTAAATCTTTGATATTATATTTTAACATTGCAAAACGCTCTACTCCAAGCCCAAAAGCAAAACCTTGATACTCGCTGCTATCGATACCAACATTTTTAAGCACATTTGGATGAACCATCCCGCAACCGAGGACCTCAAGCCATTTATCGTTTTTATTCATCCGAATATCAACTTCGGCAGAAGGTTCGGTAAATGGGAAAAAGCTGGGTCTAAAACGTAATTCAATATTAGAATTTTCAAAAAAGCTTTTTATAAATGTCGTGATAACATATTTTAAATGTCCCATATTGATATTTTTATCCATAACAAGCCCTTCTATTTGGTGGAACATTGGCGTATGCGTCATATCCGAATCCGATCTATAAGTCCTACCCGGTGCTATAAACCTAAAAGGCGGTTTGCCGTTTTTCATAGCTCTAATCTGCACTGTTGAGGTATGAGTACGTAATAACAGCGGCTTATTATTTTCCTGACTTTTCAAATAAAAAGTATCATGCATTTGCCTTGCGGGATGATCATCTTCAAAATTGAGAGCGGTAAAATTATGAAAATCATTCTCGATATTCGGTCCGTTTTCTATAGTAAAACCAAACTGCGAAAATACTTGTATTAATTCCTCACTACATTGTGTTATTGGATGAATAGAACCTTGTTTATATCTCCGTGCAGGGATTGTTAAATCAATTTTATCGGCAGCAAGTTTAAAATTTAGTTCCTGCTCCTCTAAAATTTCTGCTTTTGCTTTTATTATATTCTGTATTTTATCTTTTAATTTATTGATTTTTAAGCCAAATTCTTTACGTTCCTGTTCATTTAAACTACCTAATTTTTTAAGCTCACCGGTCACTATACCGTTCTTGCCTAAAAATTCTACTTTATATTCTTGCAGAGCTTTTAAGTTTTGTACTAATAAGATTTTGTCCTCAGCAAGCCTTAATATTGTTCCTATATTTTCCATGATTGTTTTTTTTTGTTTTTGATTTTTTATTGTACGGTAGAACGTCATTGCGAGCGGGCATTGTTGCGTGAACCTGTTTATCTGTCATTGCAAGGAAATCGCATAGCAATTGATGAAGCAATCCAGTTCAAAATTCTGTAAATCAGAATTTTTTTAATTATTTTCTGGATTGCCGCGTCACCTATGGCTCCTCGCAATGACGACCTTCAGTATCTACGCAACAATACCTCCCTGCAATGACGTTAAACCAACATACACTTCATATAATTCTCTTCTATCGCCACCAACTTCGCTTTAAATATCTGCCCTATTTCTAAAGGTTTATCTAGCTTTACCGGAATAAAATTTTCGGTATGGGCAATATTATTATTCTCTACTAATAACTCCACTTTCTGTCCTATATGTTTTGTAAAGAATTCGGTCAACTGGTTTTGCCCTTCTTGCCTTAAAATTGCTGCCCTTTCTTTTCTTATATTTTTAGGTACTTGTGGCATACGTGCTGCAGGCGTTCCTTCTCTTTCCGAATAAGGAAAAACATGTAAATATTGTAATTCCGCTTCTGAAATTAATTTTCTTGTATTTTCAAACATTTCAGGGGTTTCAGTCGGGAAACCAGCTATAATATCCGCACCAAAAGATACTTCCGGTCTTATTGCCCGCAGTTTCTGACAAAACTCTATTACGTTTGCTCTATTATGACGTCTTTTCATACGTTTTAATATCATATCATCACCTGCTTGCAAGCTAATATGAAAATGCGGCATTATCCTTTCACTATAAGCTATAAGCTCAAAAAGTTCATCATCTATTTCTGCAACATCTATTGAAGATAATCTAAGCCTCTTTAATTCAGGGACTAAATTCAACACTCGTTTAATCATTTGTGCGAATGTTGGACTTCCTGGCAAATCACTACCATAAGCCGTGACATCGACACCGGTAAAAACTACTTCTTTAAAGCCGTTTAATACCAAATGCTTGACCTGCTCTGCTATAGCTCCTATTGCTACTGATCTACTTTTTCCTCTACCATAAGGGATAATACAGAAAGTACAAAAATGATCACAACCGTTTTGTACCTGAATAAAAGCACGAGACTTACAGTCAAAGCTACTTACTAAATGACTTGCCGTCTCTTTCACCGACATTATATCGTTAACTGTTATTTTTGCATCGGTAATTTGGTAGTAATTAGGTAATAACTTCTCTTCATTACCTATAACTTTGTCAACTTCCGGCATATTACCGTACATTTGCGGACTTGTTTGAGCACTACAGCCGGTAACAATAATTTTTAAATCAGGATTATTTTTTTTAGCCTTGCGTATAGCTTGTCTTGCTTGTTTCTCAGCTGCTTTAGTTACCGCACAAGTATTGAATATTGCTACATTATCGATACCCGACAATGCCAAGTTTTTTCGTATTATCTCACTTTCGTAAATATTAAGTCTACAGCCAAATGTTACTACGTTTTGTCTTAAATTATTGCTCACAATAATATTCCCCACGTGCTACAAGCGTAGCTGCCCCTTGCATTATTATATTACCGTTTTCTTCTTTCATAGTAAGGTTACCGTGCTTAAAAACTATAGTACTTGGTGAATGGATAAAACCGTGCTTTAAACCGGCAGCAAAACTACCACAAGCTCCGCTTCCGCAAGCAAGCGTTAACCCTGCCCCCCGCTCCCAAACGGATAAATAGATTTTATTATCTTTTACTTCAGCAAAATTAACGTTTACCCCATCTGCGAATAATTCCTTAGCCTGCAATCTTTCACCGACAATTTTTTGATCTTGAGGTTCTAACTTACTAAAAATAACTACATGCGGATTACCTATATCAACGCAAATAGTTTCCTTTAAATCAATCATATAACGCTCTGCAAATTCCCAAACTTTATCACGACTTGGCATCCAAGCTTCATTAAAACTCACGCTTCCTACATTAACGCTAATATTATTTTCATCATTGACATTACATAGCAATTTTTTATTGCCTACCATTACGGTAATATCCTGCTTTCCCGTATCAAGATAAATTAACTTGGCTAAACATCTTGTAGCATTACCGCATAATTTAGCACTAGAGCCGTCTATGTTATATATAATCATTTCATAAAAATCATTATGCTCTTCATAAATAATAAACTGATCGCAACCGATACCTGTATGACGCTCAGCCATATTTTTTGCTAACTGCGATAAATCATATGAACTTGATAAATCTCGTTTGTTAACAATAACAAAATCATTACCGAGACCATGCATTTTTACAAAATTAATTTTACTAATCATAATGTTTTATATATTAGGAAATTGTATTATAGCAAATTTCTTGGAATTTGCTATAATGAAGTGATGATATATAAAATATAGACTATTATGCTAATTTCACGTTTCTTAGACCCTAAAAATAACTATGCATTTTTAAAAATTTTCGGTACAGAAAAAAATAAGGATATACTTATTCATTTTCTAAATAACATTTTAGGTTATACGGGAAAAGAAGTAATTACCGAAGTTACTTTTTTAAAAAAAATCTAAGGTTCTGACATCGCTACTTATAGACAATCTATAGTTGATGTATTATGTAGAGATAAATACGGTACTCAATTTATTGTAGAGATGCAGGTTAGCAAACATCCAGGTTTTGAAAAACGAACTCAGCTTTATACAGCAAAGGCCTATTCAAGAAAAATAATAAACAAAGATGAAGATCATAAAAAAAATAGCAGTATATGCAAAACTTCGAGGAGTAATATTCTTAGCTATTGCCGATTTTATTTTATTGCCCGATAAAAAAGATTGGAGATCAAATCATAGATTACTTGATACTAAAACTTATGAGAACGACCTACAAGATTTGTATTTTATCTTTTTAGAGCTTGAGAAATTTAATAAAGAATTAGATCAATTAGAGAACCTTCAAGAAAAATGGGCATATTTCTTTAAACATGCACATGAAAGCACTCTAGAAGAAATGGAGAATTTGATAGATCATGATTTTATTATTAAAAAAGCTTTTTATGCTTTGGATCAAGCTAGTTGGTCTGAAAAAGAGTTAAATACTTATGACAAAATGATAAAAACCGAAATGGATCATCTAGCCGTAGAAGAGCAGAAAATTATGGATGCTGAAGCTAAAGGGGAAGCCAGAGGGGAAGCAAAACAAAAAATTTCTATAGCTAAAAAAATGTTAGCAAAAAATAAACCTTTAGATAAAATTATAGATTTTACCGGTTTAACAGAAAAAGAAATCGAGCAATTATAAGTAATGAAGATCCTTAATATTATGCTAAGTCGTGACCTTGGCGGCATTCAACAAGCATTTTTAGATTATAGCACTGCTTTAGAGATGCAAAAAATTGAGGTTATAAATATCACTTCTTACAAGGCAAAAATAAATTCCTTTCTTCTATACAAACAAAGCTTAAAACTACCTAATATAGTACCGTTTGATTTACTCTCGGTACTTATTTTTAAGTATATAATTCATAAGACTAAACCCGATATAATTATAGCACACGGTAATAGAGCAATAAATTTTAGTAAATTGGCTAAATCACAAAATATAAAATTAATCGGTATCGCTCATAATTATAGTTTAAAAGGACTACGTAAATGTGATTTTGTTATTGCCTTGACGCATCATATGAAAGCATTTTTATTAAAAAATCACTTTGCCGCATCTAGGATATGCATCCTACCGAATATGATAAATATTGCTAAAGACTTTATTCCAAATAAAACATATAGAAAACCTGTCGTAATTGGTGTACTAGCAAGATTTGTAGCTAAGAAAGGTGTTGATGTTTTTATTAAAGCTATCAAAATTTTAAAAGAAAAAAAATATGATCTTCATGCAGTTATAGGTGGAAGCGGCGAGGAAAAAGATAATTTAATTGCTTTAGCACATAAACTTAATCTACAAGATCAAATATCATTTACGGGATGGGTTCACGATAGAGATAAATTCTTTAAACAAATAGATATTTTTTGCTTACCGTCTCTTCATGAACCGTTTGGCATTATAGTGCTTGAAGCAATGGAGGCAAGCATGCCTATCGTTAGTACAGATACTGAAGGACCTGCAGCAATCTTAAACGACATGCAAGACGGGCTTATTTGTAAAGCCGGCTCTGCTGAAGATTTAGCAACAAAAATTGTCTATCTAATAGAAAACCCTATAAAAGCACAAGAATTTTCTAAAAACGCCTACCTTACTCTCAAACAAAATTATGAAATTAAAGTTGTTTCTGAAAAGTTACAGCATATTTTAGAAAGCTTCAGATAAGATGAATTTAAGGGTGAGCCTACATAGCTTATAAAAATACGTGAACACAAGCGAATCCTGCAAAATTCACTTATATCAAGCTTTCTAAAATATGCTATAGCAACATTATTACGTAATTATAAAAATAGTTAGTTGAAAAAATAATAGTCTATATTGACATAACGGTTTAAAGATTCATAATTAATATTAAGTAATATGAATTTATTTTAATGAACCTAATCGATGAACTTCATATGCCGATTTTGCATTTACTTAAAATATATTCTAGTTTTATCGATTTCATCATTTCTTCTATGTGGTTGTAATGCAAAACACGATAATATTCCCCCTAAACTCTCATTACCTACTACTTGGAATAATTATTCTCTAGAACAAAATAATAATGCATCCTCCAAGTAGTGACTGCAATTTAACGATCCGGTGTTAAATAACCTAATCGAAGAATCTTTAACCGGTAACTCCGATATTGAGCTGGCAATGGGTAATGTGCTAGCAGCGCAAGCACAGCTTAACCTTATTAATTCTTATAGATTTCCACAAATCAATTTACAAGGCGGAGCAAATCAAACAAAAAACAGTAAAGAAACAAAAGCACCGAATGAACCGAAATTCTCTAATAATTTGGGGCTAGCAAGCGTGCTTAATTACGAGCTGGATTTATAGAGGCAGCCGCCAACGCTAGCGAATCAGCTCAAAAAACTTGCCTTGCAAGTGAGTATAGCAAGGCAGCGGTACGTTTATCAGTTATAAGTAACGTCACTATAAGTTACTTTAATCTTTTAGTATTAGACAAACAAATCTATCTAACTAAAAAGCTAATTGAGGCTCAAACGGAAATTTATAAATTAAATCAGAAATTATATAATCTTGGCGTAGGTGATTTAATATCGGTTAGTGAAGCTGCTTCCGACCTTGCACTTACTAAGTTATCATTGCCGCCTTTAAAACAACAAAGACATGAGCAGGAAACCGCTTTAAAAATTTTAGTAGGTAGAATTCCTGAAAATATAGTAAACGGCTTAATTTATCGTAATAAACCAATAGATTACTTCCCTGCTCTACCGGTATTACCTAAAATATTACCATCAGAGCTTTTAGAGCAAAGACCGGATATTAAAACAGCAGAGCAGAATTTACTAGCAGCAGATGTAAACTTAAAAACAATAAAAGCTACTTATTTTCCACAAATTTCTTTAACAGGCTTATTAGGATACGGTAGCAATAAACTTAATACTCTGTTTACTAACTCAGCTGAGACTTGGCAGGTAGGCGGCAACATAGCAGGACCTATTTGTGATTTTGGCAAATAACAATGCTTAAAACAATAATGCGGAATTTGATATTGATAACATTACTAGTACTAAATAGTAATATTAGTGGTTTGGTTAATAAAACATCATAATAAAAGCAGTAAACAAATCACTATAGCAGCTCCGGTTGAGGTAACACAAGTTATCAGAAAAGACGTATCTGATGTGATAGAACTTGCAGGAGTAGCTGAAACTGACCAAAGTGCCGATATTCAATCTCAA
This sequence comes from Rickettsia philipii str. 364D, assembly GCF_000283995.1. NCBI lineage: Bacteria > Pseudomonadati > Pseudomonadota > Alphaproteobacteria > Rickettsiales > Rickettsiaceae > Rickettsia > Rickettsia philipii. Next base: position 564,553 of record NC_016930.1, on the reverse strand, counting down.
GTTATGGGCCAAATATTAAGTGTAAATTTTGATGACGGACAAGAAGTAAAAACAGGTAATTGATTATATGAAATCGATTCTCGTCCTTTTCAAAATCAATTACAGCAAGCACAAGCAAATTTACTAAGTAGATACTTATAACCTTGAAGATGCTATAAAAGAAGAGGCAAGATATCATGCTTTATACGAGGAAAAAGCCGTTTCGAAAGAGCAGTATTTACAGATGCTAACTAATATGAATATGCTTAGGGTCACCGTGGAACGCGATAAAGCAATTATTGCAGACGCTAATTTACAAATCGAGTATTCAAAAATTAGTACCTCCTTTTGATGGTAAACTTAGTGCGAGTAATGTGGATATAGGTGATTTAGTATCGCCGGATTTTGTGCGTCTAGTAACTATCAATACTAGCTCGCCTATTTATGTCAGCTTCTCCGTACCTGAAAAATATCTCGATCGTATTAATAAATCTCAAAAATCTAATGATTTAGCTTTGACGGTTAGAACCGTAAGCGACTAAGAAATTAAAGACGGTGAGATCGTTTTTGTCGATAATCCGATTGATCCAAATAGCGGCACTATCAAAGTTAAAGCAACATTACCTAACCAAAACGAAATATTATGTGGCCGGGACAGTGTGTTCGTGTATCCCTAACGATTTACATCGAACAAGAGGCTTTAATAGTTCAGTCTAAAACCATGCAAACTAACGATCAAGGTCCTTATATATTTGTTGTCGATCAAGATAATAAAGCCGTGGTCAAGAATATAGATATAGTGTTTTCTAATGATGATTTTATTGTTATTAAAAGCGGTATAGATGGGGGAGAAACGGTAATCACCAACGGGCAGCTACGATTATCTAACGAAGCAGAGGTGAGTGTTAGGGAGGAGTAGTGTCAAATCGTCATTGCGAGGAAATTACAAAGTAATTGACGAGAAGCAATATTAGGAGTTTGTCATTATTTCATGACATTGCCACGCTTCTTACAGTCGCTCGCAATGACGATATGTATGACAGAAAAAATCCATAAAACAGGAAAAAATAATTGGGTATTTCAGAAATATTTATTAAGCGTCCGGTTCTTGCTACTTTATTCATGGCAACTATTTTGCTGTTTGGAGCATTCGGCTATAGGATATGACCGGTAAGCGTTTTACCTGACATCAACTGCCCGACTATTCCGGTTTCAGTAAGCTTGCCTGGAGCTGCCCCTACTACTATGGCATCTTCAGTTGCATTACCGCTTGAAAAGCAATGATCGACGATATCAGATATTGACTCGATGAGTTCGGTTAATAGTAACAGTACTACTCAAATTACTTTGCAGTTTAATTTAGACCGAAATATAGATGCAGCGGCACAAGACATACAAGCAACTACCGAACGACTTACCTACCCCGCCCTCATATTGTAAAGTAAATCCTGCCGACGCACCTATATTTTATTTATCTTTAACCTCTGAGACTCTTCCCCTTATATACCGTGGACTATTACGCCGAAACAATTATGGCTGAGCGTTTATCTATGCTGCCGGGGGTGTTGCACAGATACAAGTTTACGGCTCACAGCAATATGCAGTGCGTATGCAGATTGACCCTGTTAAAATGGCAGCAAATAATATAGGGCTTGACCACGTATCAAACATTATCAGCTCTGCTAACGTTAATTTACCGACCGGAGCTTTATACGGTACAGATATCTACTCAAGCATTAGCGCCTCTGGGCAATTACAAAATGTTAAAGAATATAATGAGTTAATATTAGCTTATAAAAACGGTAATCCGCTTTTTCTTAAAAATATTGGGAAAGCCATTGATAGCGTAGCTAATAATAAAATAGCCGCTTGGTATAGGGATAAGCCGGGGGTAATACTTGCTATTCAAAAACAACCGGATACTACTAATACTATTGAAATAGTCGACTCTATAAAAGAAGTATTGCCGTTGCTTCGCAGACAAATCCCTGAGGGCATTAATATTAATATCATGTTTGATAGGTCAATTTCTATATCAGAGAATCGGTAAATGATGCCAATTTTACTATGCTACTCGCTTTATTTAATACTCGTAGTGATTGCTATATTTCGCTTTCTACATAACTTACGGTCCGTGATTATTCCGACTATTGCCCTTCCTTTATCAGTTGTCGGTACTTTTGCCTTTATATATCTATTCGGTTATAGCATCTTTAATGGCTCTAACGCTTGCGATGGGTTTTGTCGTGGATGATGCAATAGTAGTGCTTGAAAATATCACACGACATATGGAAAAAGGCGAGAGTAAAATAGCAGGATGTATTAACGGTACTAAAGAAATAGGATTTACTATCATCTCAAGGACTTTATCCCTAATGACGATATTCATCCCAATATTATTTATGAGCAAAATTTTAGTGAAGCTACTGCACGCACTTACCGTTGTTATTACTACCGCTATTTTGCTTTCGGGAGTTATCGCGATAACCGTAACTCCTATGTTATGTAATGTGTTTTTGAGGGATCGTCATTGCGAGGAACGTAGTGACGAAGCACTCTCAGGGCAACCAACCGAGATTGCCACGGCGTCTTTGACGCCTCGCAATGACGACCTACCACTAACCGAAAAAGCCTTTGAATATGTCAAACAAAAATATGGTAGCAGTCTAAAAACAGTAGTAGAGCATTCAAAAGCTACTATGCTTATATTTTTCTCTTAGTAATAATCGCAACGGCTTATTTATTTGGGAAAGTACGCAAAGGCCTTATGCCTTATTCCTATACGGGACAAATCTTAGTTTTTACCGACGCCGCTCAAACTATTTCTTTTGATACGATGGTGCAAGAACAGCAACAAGTAAGTGATGTATTACTTAAAAATCCTAATATAGATTCATTTTTTTCTGCCGTAGGTGTTTCAGGTAGAAACTCTGCCGTAAATCAGGGTACGATTTTGATTAGCTTAAAACCTCGTGACCAAAGAATAGGAGCTGACGCCGTTATAGATCAGTTACGTTCAAAACTAAATCATTTAGTAGGTTTAAGGGTATATATCCAGAACGTACCTACTATTACGATCGACGGACCAGCAACCAAAAGCCAATATCAATATACTATGCAAGAACTCGATCAAGATGTACTATTTAGCTTTGCACCGAAATTAAAGGACAAGCTCGCACGACTGCCAGGTTTTATTAACGTAACTTCGGATTTACAAATAGCACAGCCATAAACTTTAGTGCAGATTGATAGATATAAGGCTGCAAAACTCGGTATATCAGTCGAGCACGTCCAAAATATCTTATATACAGCTTACGGTGCTGAGCAGATTTCCACATTATATACCCCAACAGCTCAATATGATGTTATTTTAGAGCTAGATCCTAAATATCAAACAGATTCGTCAATGTTATTTCTAGTCAATATTAACTCCGCAAGCGGCAATTTAGTACCGCTAACTACCATTGCTAAAATTGTTAACACTGTTGGCCCGCTTAGTATTTCACATTTCGGGCCATTACCTTCAGTTATGGTATCATTTAACCTGCAAGATGGATATTCAATTAGTGATGCCGTTCCAAAAGTTAATCAAGCAATAAGAGAGTTACAAATGCCGGCTACGATTACGGGCAGCTTCCAAGTAACAGTTCAGGCATGTCAGTCGTCTTTTTCCGATCTTGGCTTATTGCTTGGACTTGCCGTTATAGTTATTTACATCATCCTTGGCATGTTATATGAAAGTTTTGTGCATCCTATAACTATACTTTTAGGACTACCTACCGCTATATTGGAAGCATTACTCACTCTACTAATATTTAATAGCGAACTTGATATGTACGGATTTGTCGGACTTATAATGTTAATCGGTATAGTGAAGAAAAACGCTATCATGATTATCGATTTTGCCTTAGAACTTAAGAGAACTGGCAATAAATCTTCGGCATGAAGCAATTTATAAAGCATGTATAATACGATTCAGACCGATTATGATGACTACCCTAGCTGCCTTAATGAGAACTATACCTATTGCGCTTGGAGTCGGAGCAACAAGAACAGAGAGAAGATCACTAGGGCCTGCAGTAGTGGGAGGTTTACTCACACATTGCAATTACTTACTCTTTATACAGCACACCGATAATTTGCCTATATTTAGACACAGCTAAGAAATGGTTAAAGCATAGCAATTATAAAGCTGAAATTAGAAACTATCCGGAATTAAATTGGAAATCTTAATGTTGTTGTATGGCTCGAGAAACTCGTTCGGCATTATACCGTGGCTTGACCACGATATCCAGAAAATAACTAAAAATACTAATAATATTAGTATTTTTGACTAGCTCCCATGGACAAGCTACGGCTTGACAGTGGTATCAAGCGTGTTCAGTATTCGGCATCGTTTTCTCTTCTCCAACAACCGTAATTTCATCACTATCATAATTAAATGTGTCTGTTGTAAAAGGAGTAGACGGTACAGGCGATGTGCTTACTAACTCAGAAGACTTTTGATCTAAATAATCTCTTACTTCTCGTTTACCAAGCAATTCCATAGCATCATTTTTATTACTTTCTTTTATTTATATATACTTCAGGAATATATGCCTTAATATATTCCATATCAGATGCGTTTTTTAATAAATAAGGTGATACAAACTCTAGTATGTCCTTACTGCTTCTTTTATAATGAGTAAGCAACACAAATACCGTAGTCATTTAATAAATTCTTGTGTCTTGTCTGTTGAATGTTGTTTTGCAGATTCCACAGTTCTTAAAGCATATAATATCTGTTCTCGTGTTGCTTGAATAGAAACATCATCTGATGAAGCCATACAGTAAGCTTTTTCAAGCTCTTGATCTTTAAAAATGTAATTTTTTTGTTAATTCTTTTATTGCAGTAACAATAGGGTTTTGAAGGCCTTTTATAAAGATAAGACTAGCAGTACTTGCTGAAAGTTTACTTTTCATAATATACCTATTAATCAATTTAACATATTTCTATATTCAAATATTAATTTTTATTAATAAATAATAAACCTATTGGTAGTGATAAATATATCATATCAGAGATTGCTTTATATATCTAAAGACTGGAGATTTCTGCTTTTAGCTAAGAATAGGCTTATTATATCGAACAAGCATTACTGTCGTTATCATCATCTTCAAGGATAAATTTTTGCTTTACCTTAGAATTGTTATTATACGGCTTACTATTTTTTACCGGTGGATAATTTACAGGCTCATAATTTGTAACGGGCGGGGCATAATTTTGATTTACTACAGCATTTGGACAAGTATATTTTGATATATCACGCTTAGTTTCTCTAAGCATGGCTTTTATCTGATTTAATTCCTCTTGTATCTTTTTTTCTTTATCGCTATCGTCTTTTCTAACCTTTTTATTCGCTCTACTTAAAGTCATATCATCATCGGATTCAGCGAAACCGGCTTCTGCTTTTTGCCTTGCTATATCCCTTTTAATCATCTTAAGATACATTTCACGATTTCTCTTTACAGGATCGATGCTTTCTCCTCTTAAAGGACTATCACTATCATAGTCATCATCGTTATCATAATCAAGATTATCTTCTACTATATTCTTTTTAGCCAAAGTAATATATTTATTATTATATACAGGTTTTCTCTTGCCGCCTTTAGCACCTTTGCTATCAACCAATCTGTTATTTGCTGATCTTTGAAAATAGCTTCTAAAATTATCTGTACAAGCTGAAAGTAAAAACATTCCTAAAAATAATACTATAATTTTTTTTAACATATATTTATATTATTCCAAAACTTTTATTAGACTTCCTGTACAACTTAGCTAATAAGGAGGAATTTGTAGAAGACATGGAACGCAGCACCGCAGCGTACGCTTTGGTACGTGAGGATACGAGTACCGGATCGACGCACAAATTACCCTTAGAAGCAAGTTATACAGAAAGTCTAATATGATTAATGCCACATAATAGCCAAACTTGCAAGAATAAAGAGCCGAACTGCTATGTGCTTAATTAAATTATTGTTATTCTGAGGTATTTTTGGTCTTGTTGTATGTCTCCACCCCGTCATTGCAAGCGACTAAAAGGAGTGTGGCAATCTCAGGACTTTAGCACGAGATTGCTTCGTCAAAACTTACAGTCTTTCCTCGCAATGACGGAAAACAAAATCTAAATCACCTCTTCTATTAGGTTACTTAATAGCTTATGCCCTTCTTTTCTTCTTTTTAATAAATTTTGTGAAGCATCCTCTAATATTTTTGGATTACTTATCAAATCAAGTATTTTATCTGCTAATTTTCCTGCAGAAATATTATTCTGCTCTAAACACCATCCTGTTTTTTCATCTGCCAATAATTGTGCATTGTAATATTGATGATTATCCGCAGCACTAGGCAGTGGAATAAAGATTGCCGGCAACCCTATATAGGTCAATTCTTCTATAGTAGATGCTCCTGCTCTTGAAATCACTAAATCGGCTTCTTTATATTGCAATGCCATATTATCAAAAAATTCAGCAAATTCATAGGTAATGTTTAATTTCGAGTATATATCTTTTATTTTTACTTGATCATCTAATGCCGCTTGCTGGATTATATTTAATTCAAGACTTGGCTGTTTTTGCATCAAAATTTGGATACTTGCAGGTATCAGCTCTGAAAATAACTTAGCTCCTTGACTACCGCCAAAGATGAATATTGTAAAAAGCTTATCATTCCGTGGCTTAACCACGGAGTCCAGTGCTTTTATTAAAGACTTTTTGGACCCCGTGGTCAAGCCACGGGACGACATTTCTATAACCTTTAATTCCCTAATATTCTCTCTAACTACCCCACCGGTAACTACTATTTTACTTTTTGCAAATTCCGGTAAATTCTTTATTTTTTCATAAGAAATAGCTATCTTTTTAGCAAAGCTTGCAAAAAATTTATTAACTTTTCCAAGGTAAGAATTCTGTTCATGAATTATAATCGGTACTCTTAAAAAAATTGCCGCAAACATTGGAGCTATAACAGGATAACCGCCAAACCCTACAGTAACGGAAGGCTTCATATTATATAATAATTTAATAGCTTTTAAAACTGCAAGTGATAACCTAGGTAAAAACAAGAAAATATTACCTGAGCGTTTTAAATCTAGGATATGAAAAATTACTTTCATATCCTGCTTTATATATTGTTTGCATCTTAAATCAGTAATAAAATGAACTTCATAGCCACGTTTGATTAATTCTTCTCCAAGAGCAACTGCCGGAAAAAAATGTCCCCCCGTCCCTCCTGCTACCAAAATGATTTTTTTCATATTTCAATATTACGAATTTTGTACGAATTTAACGGCGTTCGGTATCTTGTAAAGCCAAGAAGCATACCGGTAGCGATAGCTATTGCAAGCGTTGAAGAACCACCGTAACTAATAAACGGTAATGTCATACCTTTAGTAGGAAGTAAATGTAAAGTCACACCCATATTAATTATTGCCTGAAGCCCTAATTGTGCAATTATACCGCTAGCAGCAAATTGTACAAATTTATCTGTTTCGTTTAATAACTTAATAAGACTTCTTAATACTATAAAAGCAAATATACCTATAACAATAAGGCAAATAATAGCTCCAAACTCCTCACCTGCTACAGCAAAAATAAAATCCGTATGCGAGTCGGGTAGTACCTGCTTGACTGCCCCCTCCCCTGGACCTCGTCCATATAACCCGCCATGCTCAAACGCCTTAAGAGACTTACTAACTTGATAATTCTCGCTACTATCTGGATCTAAAAACGAATTAATTCTTTGCGTTACGTGCGGTAACCAAAAATAAGCAATAGTTACTCCTATCATTCCTAAAAAACTGGCTAAAACAATCCAAAATATCGGCATACCCGCAATAAACAGTTGAATACCGAAAACTGCCGTAATCATTACAAGCATTCCAAAATCCGGCTGAATAATTAAGAGAATAGCAACAATAGAATAAAGTATTAAACAAATCGTAAAACTTGGAAAATCATCATTAAATTTTAGCGATAATATCCAGCCCGTAACAACTGCAAAAAACGGTTTGATAAATTCCGAAGGTTGAATAGATAGACCTAGAATATTAATCCATCGCACTGCACCTTTTACTTCATAGCCAAAAAATTTAACTGCTATTAATAAAACTATACTAGCAATAAATCCAACTATTGCAAAACGCCTTAACCATTTTTTATTAAGACATGAAAATAATAATATAAGTCCTGAAGCGGTAGCTAAATAAAATATTTGTCTAGATACAAAATAACTTTCTTCAAGACCTATTCTACTTGCTACTGCTGAACCTGAGGTAGTAACAAGCATTAGACTAAAAGCAAATAAGATAATTAAAGAAATTATTATTTGCCTATCGGTACTCCGCCACCATAATTTTATAAAGTTATTAGATATTTCGTTATTCATATTATAGTTATTCAATTATGGCTATATTTATAATGTTATTGCATGGATCGGAAAACACCCGCGATGTCACTCCGTGGCTTGACCACGGTATCCAGAAAAACAATAAAAAATACTAATATTATTTAGTATTTTTAACTAGACCCTGCGGTCAAGCCATGGAGTGACAGGATACTACACAATTTTATAAACAACTCGCCACGCTCTTCAAAATTTTTAAACTGATCATATGAGCTACAACTAGGTGCTAACAAGATATTTTTTACCTCCGCGTTATCACCTACTGCATCCTTATAAGCAAGATCGAAAGCCTGCTCAAGATTATCACATATTACAAAATCTACTATATTCTTAGCAGTATTTGCAAATATTTCTTTAGCTTGACCATAAAAATAAGCTTTCTTAATTTGACTGAAATAAGGCTTTATTTCCTCAATACCACCCTCTTTAGGGATTCCTCCCGCAAGCCAGTAAATATTATCGAGTGCTTTAATTGATTGCACAGCAGATATGGCATTGGTCGCTTTACTATCATTGTAAAAACTTATATTATTTATACTACCGATATATTGCATTCTATGAGGTAAACTTTGAAAACTACTTATAGATTCAAGTATTTTTTTAGGTTCTACTCCTATTATTTTAGCTACTGCATAACTTGCTGCAATATTCTCACAATTATGAACTCCTTGCAGGTTTTTATTAAAAGGTACAGTATAATGCATAAAGCTTGATACAAGCGAATTGTGCAGGTCTTGCCTGTGCTCACGTATTTTTATACACTCCGGCTCCGCAGGCTCACCTTGAAATTCATCTTGTCTAAAACTTTCTGAATTATGCTGTAATTCAAAACTTATATCATCAAAAAAATTAGCGCTAATTTTATCATCAACTACCGAAATACCGTTTTCAAGAATTTGAGTAACCGAAAAAGGAATTAGCTTTATACGCTGCTCTTGCTGCAATTTTATAAAGACTTCACGACAATAATCATTATCGATATTAATTACCGCATAACTCTCTTGATCCATTCGATCAAAGATCTTAGATTTTGCTGCAATATAGCAGGGCATATCCTGATGTCTATCTAAATGGTCGGGAGTGATATTAAGAAGCACGGCTATTTTAGCTGTAAAGGTTTTTACTAGATCTAGCTGAAAAGAAGACAATTCAAGTACATATCCATCCTTACTTGCTTTAGCTTGCAAAGCAGAAACTCCAATATTACCGGCAACCGGATAGTCTAAACCGCTACTATTTAAGATATGGCTTATTAAAGCAGTAGTAGTACTTTTACCGTTTGTACCGGTTATAGCTATAAATTTTAAGTTTTTTGATTTTGCAAATAATAAGTCTATATCGGAAGTGATTGGAATATTAAAACTTTTTGCAATATTGACTATCTCATGCGTTAAAGGAATTCCAGGACTTAAGACAATTGTATCTAAATTTTGCCATCTTGAATCAGATAAAGCAGCGATAGCGGTTTTACTATATAATTCTTCAAATATATCTCTATTTGCTTTTAAATCATCATAAACAATTACATCATATTTATTTTGCAATTCCTCGTAAACCGATATACCGGTTTTACCAAGCCCAAAAACACCTATTTTTTGTTTTGTATGAGAATTCATGAATTAATTTGAAAAAACATTGCAGTCTTAGTATTCAAGAACAGGTATATGAAGATCAACTTCAAAAAGAGCAAGGAGTTTACAAGTCGAGGAGCGGAGCGTATACTTAATACGTAAGCACCGCAGATCTTGTAAAACGACGTAGCCAATTTTTGAAGTTGAGCAAGTATACTAATGCATGTCCTGCATTAATGCTTGTTCACCTTCATTAAATTCACCTTGTCCTTTTACATTACTGTAAGTTGTTTTGCTATGCCCAGGATCAGGTAAATAATAATGAGGCGGAACTTCTAGTGCTTTAGCACGCTGTACTTGATACTCATTAGGTCCAACTGTTGATATACCTACGGTTTCTTTTAACTTTTTACTACAAGCAGAAGTAATTAATAAAACAGTAAATAATACAAAAATCTTTTTCACTTAAACACCTATAAATTAAAATTAAAATAGCCTCCTTGCAAAATGAACTTCTAGAAGGTAATTTGTACGTCAACCCGGTACTTGAATCCTCAAGTAGGTCTACTACGCTACGGTTCTGCGTTCTGTGTTTCCTTCAAATTCCTCTCTATAAGTTTAATTTTGCAAGGAAGCTATTTTATCATTACCACCCTTATCGGTATTACGAATTTTTTCAGCCATAGCTTCAATTTGAGCATTATCATAATTCCCTTTAGCCTTTTCTTCAATAACTTTTTTAGTACTATAATAATCTTCTATTAAGATAATTACTCCTATTGTAATAAAGCAATCAGCTAAATTAAATACGGGGAAGCTATAATTCTGATAATGAAAATGGATGAAGTCAAAAACTGCTCCTCTAAAAAATCTATCAATTAGATTACCAACAGCTCCGCCGATTACAAAGCTATAACCGGCAAAGCTTCCGATCGTTTTTGAACGTATCATCAAATAATATAAATAACAGACAACAATCGTATTCGTTATTAAGAAAATAGCATTGCTATATTGATAATATTCACGCATTAGACCAAAGCTAATACCGTAATTCCAAGTATAAACCATATTTAAGAAAGAAGTAACCTTAAGCATTAAGCCCGGCTTCCATCTCAAATTATCAATAAACCACCATTTACTTAACTGATCAATAATCACTAAGGTTATTATTATACGACTACTACGAGCAAATGTGAGATATAGTTTTTTTAGTAGTGGGAGCATAATTGTAAATGTCATTCCCGCGAAAGCGGGAATCCAGAAAAAACAACCTTAATATTAATACAAAATTATATATTTGATAAAATAAATCTATAAAAAACAAGTTTTTTATAGATTCTACTAGATTCCCGCTTTCGCAGGAATGACATAAGAGCCGTACAACACAAAGTTGATTACGGTATGACAAGGATATTCACGCTACAATGAAACTGTGGCTGCTTTATCAGCTTGCAATTCCTTATCAAGCTTAACACTTAAAGTTTTTATTTCTTTTTTAAATTGTTTAAATTTCTCTAAATTTTTTCCGTTTAATTCTATACCCGGTGTTGTTTTAACTGACATAGGATTAACATGTTTTCCATCAATTTTAACTTCATAATGTAAATGTGGAGCTGTAGCTCTGCCGGTACTTCCGACATATGCGATGATTTGTCCTTGTTTTACGATACTTCCGACTTTTAAATTTTTTGCAAAATTTGAAGCATGCGCATAAGCAGTAGATAGCGTACCGCTATGTTTTACCTGAATAAATTTGCCATAACCCGACTTCCAACCTATTTCTGTTATAACTCCGTTTCCTGCGGAATATATAGGCGTACCGGTTGGAGCTGCAAAGTCAACCCCCCTATGCATTTTAGTATAACCGAGTATCGGATGCTTTCTATTACCGTAATGTGAAGAAACTTTTATAACTTTTAGCGGAGTTTTAAGTAAGCTTCTTTTTACGCTTTTACCGTCTTCGGAAAAAAATGCATTATTATTTGCGTTATTGTCATGAGAATAACGGTATATATTATATTCTTTCCCTGAAAGATTTAATGAAACATATAGAATTTTACCGTAGTGGGAAAATTTACCATCTTCCGTTACGTATTTTTCCGTTATTACGGTTGCAGTATCACCGCTTTTTATTTGACGCTGAAAATCGATTTGATAAGCATAAGCATTAATCAGCTCTATTATACTGTTATCCGATAAGCCCAGTTTTTTAAGAGCTGACATGAAATTTGCCTCAATACTTACCGACGATTTAGCAACTTTTTTATTTAAAGGTACTACAATTTCTTCAACTTTAAAATTATCACCTTCTCTAATTACTTCAATAGTTTTTAGCTTATCGATAATTATAACGATTTTATTTAAGAATGCTACCTCTGAGGTTAAATCTTCATCCTCGTTTTCGATAATTTTTGTTTCATATTCAAAAGTAATTTGCTGCCCTATTTTCAGCGCAGATAATTTTCCCTCCTTTATTAAACTTACAATTTTGTCTATTTCATTTTTAGGGATATGTTGTTCTATCAAAATTGACTTTATAGTATCGCCTTTTTTTACTACTACTTCTTTAAATAAAATTGTTTCTTCTTCACTACTATCAGGTTGTACTAAGGTTATGGATAAAGTGTTGTTAACATAATTATTAACAGCAAAAGAGACAAAAACAACTAATCCTATAAATAATAATAAGGAGGCAGAGGTGAGGATTTTCCTGAGACGTGCACTAATAAAAGATGATGGTAATATGCCATTAAAATCACAAGATAGTGCGGTATCATTCATTAAAATTGCTCTGAAGATTATTTGAATCAATTTTTCATTACTAGTAATAATATGCACTATATACAAACAAATTACAATAGAAAATTGTAAAATCTTGTTTTATTTCTGTCTTAATTAGTTTTTTATTGATTAAAAGTTAATTTTTATTAACTTATATAGATAAATATTATGCCTAGACTTTTCCTATTTGTATTAATGTTTTATTAATTTTTATAAATCTTATGTCCTGCTCATCTAGCCATAATACTGTCAAATTACCCAAATAGAATATTATGAGAATATTTCTTTAAATAAAAACTGTCCTATAAATAGTGAAATAGTTCTAGTAGGCGGTTGTTGTGATTTATTACATTACGGTCATATAGAATTTCTACGCAAAGCTAAAAAACACGGTAAATACTTAATCGTTGCTTTAGAGCCGGATAAAACAATTATTAAATATAAAAAACGTCAACCTATCCATAATCAATTACAACAAGCAAAAATTTTAAGTTCTTTCACATTTGTTGATAAAGTACTCATATTACCTAAACTAAAAGATTTTAATGATTATGCTCGGTTAGTGCACAATATTTGTCCTGCTGTAATCGCTGTAACAAAGCATGATCCTCAGTTAATAAATAAATTCAAGCAAAATTAAGAAATGCGAAAGTAATAGAAGTTATTGACTTACTGCAACATCCTAATATAGGTATACTGTCTAGCTCAAATATTATTAAAAATATGTAGTTTTTACAAAAATTTATCGATTTTTACTGTATATCCATTTATATTAAATGTAAATAACTTTATATGTGCTATGAAAAATATTATTAGACATCTTTCCAAACCAGCTTATAGAGAGGAATTTAAAGAAGACACTTCCCCTCGAACCGCAGAGTACAAAAGCGTAAGTGAGGATTCGAGTACCGGATTGACGTATACATTACCTCCAAAAGCGAAATTTGGCAAAATGTCTATTGCTTTAATTTGTTTTTTGATTGTTAGCAGTAATTGCTTTGCTTCCGAGCCGTTACCTTGGCAAGTAACGTTCCAGCCACCGGCAAGTCCGATTATGGAGGAATTACATCATTTTCATAATTTTCTGCTTTATATCTCAACAGCTATTGTTTTATTTGTTGCCGGATTACTTGGCTTTGTATGCATCAGATTTAATGCAAAAAATAATCCCGTACCGGCAAAATTTTCACATAATGTTTTAATAGAAATAATTTGGACTGTAATACCTATAATAATTTTAGTTATTATTGCAGTACCGTCTTTTAAAATATTGCGTCATGCCGAAAAAATACCCGAAACGGATTTCACTATTAAAGTAGTAGGTTATCAATGGTATTGGCATTATATATATCCTGATCATGACAATTTAGAATTTGATAGCGTAATGATCTCTGACGAAAATTTAAAACCTAACCACAAAAGATTATTAGATGTTGATAATCGAATTGTTATCCCTGAAAATACTACCGTAAGGTTTCTCATTACCGCAGGTGACGTAATACATAGTTTTGCCGTTCCATCACTTGGATTTAAAATAGACGCAGTCCCAGGCAGAATAAACGAAACCTGGACAAGAGTGGCTAAAAAAGGCGTATATTACGGACAATGCTCTGAACTATGCGGCATCCATCACGGCTTCATGCCGATTGCTATAGAAGTAGTAAGTAAAGAGGATTTCGACAATTGGATTGCAAGCCAGAATAAGACTGCTATGAATGGCAAGAAGCCAAAATTGGCAGCTAACTAATTATATTTAGAAGTTCTATGGAAAAATTATAATACAAAAATATCTGCACTAGATAAATTACTAAACGATATAACCGATTCTAATCGACATCAAGAAATTATTAAGTAGTGATGATTCAGCAGGTACAGAAGCATGGTAATTTATAACGAAAGTATTGTATAAACTAAAACTATTACTTTAAATTTTTTAATATATGCCTAACCACAATAACCCTTATCCCCATCTTGTTCCTAAACAAGCAAAAGAAACGATATTTTTAAAACATTTTATCCATAATCTAAATATCATAGTCGGAGATTACACTTATTATAATGACGCTAATCACCCTGAGAAATTTGAATATGAAAATGTTAGAGGAGCTTATTTTGTTAAATTGATTATAGGAAAATTTTGTGCTATTGCTATGGGTACTAGTATAGTATTGTTGTCGGTAATCCTGCAAAGATATAGATTTCCTGATGAGAGAGTTGAGCAATTACTTGAAATTCAATGGTGGGATTGGGATTATGATAAAATCACTCGGAATATTCCGGCAATTGTTAGAGCAGATATCGAAAAATTAAAACAGGCAGAATAATAATTATGGATATAACTACTACCGAAATTTATCACGATAGCCACCACACCCCACACGGTTGGAGGCGATGGCTTTTTTCTACCAATCACAAAGATATCGGCATTATGTATATCATATTTGCCGTTTTTGCCGGAATTGTCGGAGGTTTGTTCTCACTGCTTTTTAGGTTAGAGCTTGCAATGCCCGGCGGCACTTTCTTAAATCATGATTTCCAGCTATATAACGTACTTATCACAGCACATGCGGTTATTATGGTATTCTTTATGATTATGCCGGCTTTGTTCGGTGGCTTTGGTAACTATTTCGTACCTCTATTAATAGGGGCTCCCGATATGGCATTTCCACGCCTTAACAATATCAGTTTTTGGCTACTAGTGCCTGCTTTTCTTTTACTTATGGGATCAGCTTTTGTTGACGGTGGGCCAGGAACGGGCTGGACACTCTACCCTCCTTTAAGTAATTTAAGCGGTCACCCCGGTGCAGCCGTTGATATGGCTATTTTCAGTTTACATTTAACCGGTCTATCGTCAATCCTTGGATCAATTAACTTAATCGTTACTATCTTTAATATGAGAGCTCCGGGAATGGGACTTTTCAAGATGCCGTTATTCGTTTGGTCTATTTTAGTTACCGCATTTCTAATAATTCTTGCGATGCCGGTACTTGGTGGAGCTATTACTATGCTACTTACAGATCGTAATTTTGGAACTACTTTCTTTAAGCCTGACGGCGGCGGTGATCCTGTATTATTTCAGCATCTATTTTGGTTTTTCGGTCATCCTGAAGTATATATCGTAATACTTCCAGGCTTTGGTATAGTAAGTCAAGTTATTTCAACTTTTTCACGCAAACCTATATTCGGCTATCAAGGTATGATCGGGGCTATGGTGATCATAGGCTTTGTTGGATTTATCGTATGGGCTCACCATATGTTTACTGTTGGGCTTTCTTATAATGCACTTATATATTTCACTGCCGGAACGATGATTATAGCAGTTCCGACGGGTATTAAAATATTTAGCTGGATAGCGACTATGTGGGGTGGTTCGATTACATTTCCAACTCCTATGCTATTTGCGATAGGATTTATTATATTATTCACGATCGGCGGCGTAACCGGCATAATCCTATCAAATTCGGCACTTGATAGAGTTCTGCACGATACATATTATGTTGTTGCACATTTCCATTATACGATGTCGCTCGGTGCTTTATTTACGGCATTTGCAGGCTTTTATTATTGGTTTGGCAAAATATCTGGTAAACAATATTCGGACATTTTAGGCAAAATTCATTTTTGGATTACCTTTATAGGCGTTAATTTAACTTTCTTCCCGCAGCATTTCTTAGGTCTTGCGGGCATGCCAAGAAGAATACCGGACTACCCTGAAGCTTTCACCGGCTGGAATATGGTTTCGTCGATAGGAGCAGGTATTTCTATGTTTGCTGCCCTTTATTTTGTATTTATCGTTTTCTATACGCTAAAATACGGCAAAGATTGTCCAAACAATCCTTGGGGAGAAGGAGCAGACACATTAGAGTGGACACTTACCTCACCACCGCCGTTCCATACTTTTGAAACACCACCGCATATTGAGGGGTCATAGTGTCTTTGCTGCATGGATGCCAAGTCATCATCATTGCGAGGAGTTGCGTTAGCAACGACCCGGCAATCTCATAAGATAATATAAAAAAAACTCCTGAGATTGCCACGTCAGCATAAATGCTGGCTTGCAATGATAGGACTTTTATGAACTGTCCGGTACTCTGAAGAATGACATAGCTGACAGCAAAATAATAAAATGATAATAAAATGTATAAAAAACCGATAATAGGTGTTACACCTGATTTAGCTCAAAATTGTGAAAAATATACTTACGCTGCTTTTCCATGGTACGCCTTGCGAAGAAACTATACCGATGCGATTATTGCAGCCGGCGGTGTACCGCTATTATTACCTTATCAAAGTGATACAATAAATCAGCTTATGGAACTTGTTGATGGTGTTGTAATGCCAGGCGGTGATGAGGACATACATCCTAAATTTTATGAGCCGGAATACGCCGAAGATATAGTCGTTTCCAATGAAGAACGTGATAATTTTGAGATATTAGTTTTAAAGAAAGCATTAGAGAGAGATATTCCGGTTTTAGGAATATGCCGAGGTATGCAGTTATTAAACGTTATTTTTAAGGGTACGCTTATTAAACATATTCCTGATTATATTGAAACTGTAATTAATCATACACAACCTTCGCCTAAAAACATCGTTTCGCATGCAATTAATATAGAAGCAAATACTAAACTTGCTAAAATAGCTAATAATCAGCTACAAACTATGGTTAATTCGACTCATCACCAGGCTGCTAAACAACTTGGTAATGATCTTATCGTATCTGCAACAGCAGAAGACGGTATAATTGAAGCCATTGAATCAACAAAACATAAATTTGTTATCGGCGTTCAATGGCATCCTGAATATCTTAACGATAATGGAGTAGATTTAGAATTATTTAAAGAATTCGTAAAAGTTAGTAAGTAAATATTAGTTTTTAACATCATTAGATGAACATATTACAAACGCTTTATTATATTCATATCCAAGCGGCCAACAATATACGGAATTTTTAGAGCGTTCATATACGAAAGTAGAACCTCTACAATTACCTTCTAGTTGATACTGACCATAAATTACAGGTCCACATTGTTCTTGCCAAGTAATTGAATATTTTACCCGATTATCTTGCACATCCCATTGTTGTAAACAGCCGCTAATAATACAATGCATTTCAGTCACAAGTAGTTTAACCAATTTTTGTATTACCAAATCTTCTTGTTGTTCTACTTGTATATTATCACAATAAGCTATATGTGAGTTTAAATTATTAGCATAAGCGCGTGATATTATAGAGACTATAATAGTAAATAATATAAAAAATTTCTTTATTTATTAAATTTAAATTAATATATTTTAAAGATACTTAATAAGAAACTAATAATCAAATATTATTTATTGTACTATATTATCATTTTAAATAAGATTTCGGACCTTTGATCTGCTATATTATCATCAAAAACATTATTTATGACTGCTGATTATTCTTTTTTGAAAAGTTTTGCTGAGTATATCATTGATAAATTAGGTAAAGATACAAAAGTTCAAATAATATTGCCTAATAATTTCTCATGCCTAGAATTAAAGAAGATTTTAACCGATAAATATAAAATTAAATTACCTATCATTATTCCTTTTAATTCTCTTATTTCAAAAAAAACCGATTCGGATTATATATCTAAAATAGAAGAATTACTTATTTTATCATCCATTATCACCGAATATAAAGAATTACCTTTGAATAACAATGAATCATTAAAAGAATCATTAAAAGCTGCAGAACTTTTAAGAAAATTGTTTAATGATCTTATAATCAATAATATCGATATAAAATTAATTGAAATCTATAACAATTCTAACTATTGGCACAAGATTTATAAATTTCTAGAATATTGCTTTTTAAGATGGCAAGAAGAAATATCGTTTACTCAAAAACAAACTAAAGCAGTTTATAAATTAAAGCTATTACAAGAAGAAATAATAAAAATAAAAACAGGACATAAGCAGGTAATACTCGCCGGAATATTCAAGCCTAATGTTTTTTTAAAAAGATTTGAAGAAGAATTAAAGGATTACATAATTCACTATAATCCTGCCTCCAAGCAGATTAGCGATGGTATATCTTATTATGAACCTAATGACATTTATGAAGAAACTAAACAAATATCTTATATATGTAGCCGTAATAAAGACAGACGGATTGCAATCGTTACAAATAATAATAAGCTTAAAAGAGTATATTGTAATTTTTTAGACAAATATGAAGATCTACTAGGTAATGACTTAAGGCTTACTAATATAGGTGAATTACTAACTTCCATTATTAAAATATTATGTAATAATTTTGATTTAAAACTTCTATTTTTATTACTTAAAAATCCTTTAATTAACTGCCCTACTGTGCAGCAGTTAGAGTTAATGCTATCTAATAAAAACCGTTTTATATCCTCACCGAAATATTTATTGCAATTACAATTTGATAATGAGGATATAAGAGAGTATTGCCGTAACTTAATAGATATTTTATTTACCGATACTCCACATAATATACAAGCTATTCTAACCTTAACTAAAGAAATAACTGAAAAACTTTTGCCTACTATTTGGGAAAAAGAAGGAGGAGCAGAACTACTTGAGTTTTTAACCAATTTAACTGCATATAGTAAATATATAAATTCAACGGATAAAAAGGATTTTCCTAAAATTTTTTCTTTTTTACTTTCTAATATCAAATATTACAAAAATACTGACGCTGCTAGTATTATTATAGGACGGCCTGAAGATTTAGCATTATGTGAATTTGACTTAATTATATTACCGCATTTTAATAATGAAAACTGGACACTTAGTGCTAAAGCTCACCCATGGCTTAGCAAGAAAGCATTGCAGATACTAAATATAGATTACGATGAAATTGCTCCTACTCTATATTCAGATTACTTCAATTTATTTCTACAAAATAAGCAAATAGTTATACTGAATGCTAAAAAATATGATGGGAAACTGTCAGTGCCGAGTAATTTATTTTTGAAGCTAGAAAAAGGTTCTGTGTCACCCCGTGACTTGATCACGGGGTCCAGTAATGATATGGATACCGTAGTCAAGCCACGGTATGACAAGAGTATTGAGATCCACAGCCCCTCTTTCCCAACCACCTTATCAGTAACCGAAATAGAAACATTAATAAGAAACCCATACGGTTTTTATGCTAAGAAAATTCTTGGACTACGTAAAAAAGATCATATATGGGAAGAACCTAAAATATCGGATTTCGGTAATTTGATTCATAAAGTTTTAGAGGAATATTCTAAAAATTACAACAAACAATATATTAATTTAAATTTGCTTGATAAACAAAATGCTTTAATAAATATCGGTAATCATATTTTATATAGCACTATTTTACCAAGCTATACCAAAAAAACTTGGCAAATAAAACTCACGGCTTTCAGCAAAGCTTTTATTTTATTTGATATAGAACGCCGAAAAAACTGCAAAGAAATCTATTTTGAAACTAAAGGGGAGTTACGGCTAAATATTGTAGGTCAAGATATAAAAATAATCGGTATAGCTGACCGAATTGAAATAAGTAAATCAAACAATATAACTATACTAGATTATAAGACCGGTACTATTCCGACTAAGAAAGAAATAGAGCTTGGACTCTCTCCGCAACTTATCATAGAAAGTTTGATGTTACTAGAAAACGGATTTACGCAATGTAATTCTCTGTCCCTTTTATGTCATCCCCAGCCCCTTTTGTGTTATTCCCGCGAAAGCAGGAATCCAGTTATAAATAACAATATTACTATCGCATACGTAAAAATAACTAGTACCGAACCTTATGTGCACACAACGGAAATAGCTTTAAGCATCGAGACTTTAAATAGACATAAAGCAGGATTAGTAAAATTACTTGAACATTATATTACAAATAAATTCTTTTCTTATGATTTGAATTTATCAAAGTATAATGATTATTTGCATTTGAGTCGATAGGCTAATTATGTCATTCCTGTGCAGGTGCATGGGTGTCAACTTAAGACTCAATGTCATTCCCGCGTAGGCAGGAATCCAGTACTTTAAAACTTTTTTTAAAGCTCGATTTATCTCGCTTTACCCTAGGATTCCCGCCTACACGGGAATATGACATAAACAAACCATGCAACAAGGCTTTCAGTCGCTCGCAATGACGGCTTAGCAACTGCTCGCAATAGTGCTTACAACCCCATCACTAACTTAAATGCTTTACTTTTAATAATCTTACTATTCGTATTATAAATAATCGGATCGTTAATTTTTTCATGACCGAATCTATTTGTTTTAAATACCGGTATATCTAAACTATCTGCAAAATTACGAAGCACTAACATTGTGGCATCAAAATCTTTACCAAATGAACCAAATATTATAGCCTTAACATCCTCAAGTAACCCTGCTTGCTTTAAGTGTAAAAGCTCACGATCTAATCTAAAAGGAACTACATTCACATCTTCTAAAAAAAGAATTTTGCCCTTAGTCTTTATTTGCCAACTCGTTCCTATACTAGTCTGCACCATAGTTAAGTTACCGCCTGTTAGTTTGCCGTTAACAAGATCACTTGATTTTGCTATATCGTTAAGAGGCACTAAATTATCTATAGTAACCTGCTTTACTTTACCTTTTAATATTTCAGCAAGCTTGGTAAAATTACCTTGATCTTGTTCCGGCTTTAAGAGATCGGCTATATTACTGCCGTGAATAGTTTTCCAGCCCCATTCTTGTGATAGAAAAAGATGTAACGCTGTTATATCGCTATATCCTATAAAGAATTTCTCTTTATTTGGTTTTGATAGCTTTAGTAAATCGGGAATTATTCTCGCAGAGCCGTAACCACCTCGTAAACTCCATACTATATTATCAGACTCATCAAATAATGCATCCCGCAGGCAATTAAATCTTACTTCATCGCTACTTGCAAGAAAGGGTAGCTTACCTTTAGCAAAACACTTAGAAGAAATTTGTAAATTTAGTCCATTAATATTTTTTAAATCCGACAAGGTTTTATTATCCGCTCCTGTTGCCGGAGCAACAACAGTAATAGAGATATTTTTTAGACTATGACCAGCAGCAAAAGTTGATATTGAAAAAAATAATATTATTAGTAAAGATATATTTTTAAGAATCATGAATATAATTGATAGGTATTGTTATATGAACAGGTAAACCTACTATGTCATGCCGTGGCGTGACCACGGCATCCAGTCTTTATTTTATTTTTTCTAGATACCGTGGACAAGACACGCTATGACAGAGGCAAGCACTGGATTCCCATTTTAGCTGGGGACAGACATGACATAGACAATGCGAATAACCTTAAGAAGCTATTCTAAAGCAGCATCATCACCGGCAATCTCTACTGCTTTAGCCCTGATTTGGTCAATAGTAAGGCCACTATATTCTACAGACCCACCTAATACAGTATCATCCTGACCAAAAAAATTAATGTTCTTAACAACAGTTGCTTTATCTATATCACCTTTCCTCATATCATATACAAGCTTTAATGCTTCTTTTTGTGCTGGTAGTTCATGAGTATTAGATAGTGCTAAAGTCTTTACTTTTGCTCCAAGTTTATTCGCCGAAGCCTCTGATATTTCATCATCTTCAGATTTATCAGTTGAATTTTCGCTTATTCTAAGGTTTTCTATTATAGGTTCAACAAGCTTTGTCCATAGCTGGTCAGTTGCACTACAATCACAATCGGCTAGATATTTTCTACCTTCTTCTCCAGTTTTTACAGCATTATCAACAAACTCTTTAACTATCCACTTATTGTTAAATTTGTTATAAGCAGCTTTTATGAATAGTTCTAAATGATTAGAACCTAAATCTAAGAATTTTTGTTTAAGGTCCATAGGGATATGACTTTTTGTATCTAGCCATGTTTGCATTCCTGATAATATTTCTGACATTACCTTATTAGTGTCTTGTATCGGTACAGTAATATTATTACTCTTAATAGTAACCTCAAGTGCATTTTTAGTACTAGCATCCAAGTTAGATACTAAGTTTTCATACTGGGCTGGGTTACTTTTAGCTTCTTTTAAAATGCTTACTATTGTCTTAAATCTTGGTACTATTTCTGAATGACTATCCGTAATGCTTGTCATCCAATCCCATTTAAAATATTCAAAACCGCCGGTAGCATGATTTGGAACTGCAACATGTGCAAATTTATGGTCATATCTAATGCCGATTACATCAAGATCGTTTTTATATTTCTTTACTTGAATATCGTGACCATTACGCTGTTTTTTAAAGTGTTGCTCTAATTTTTTCATACTCTGCTCCTTAATTCATAGCTTTTAATTAGTGTTGATGTTATACTTATATATTACTACTATGTCAAAATAAAACACTAATAGAAATTAACTTTTTGCTATATCACAAGCATGTAAGTCACGCTTAAAGTACAAACTACTATTCTTATTTAAGATTACCCGATAAATCTGAACATTTTCAAGTACTCTTTGAACGTAATCTCTTGTTTCTCGATAAGGTATAAGTTCTATCCAGTCAATCACTTTTCTTGTATCTTTTATATCCCTTGGATCACCAAACCTATCTATCCATTTTACTACATTATGACTTCCGGCATTGTAAGAAGCAATGGATAGAATATAAGAACCTTTATGATTATCTAATAATTTTTTGAAATGATGCGCACCAAGTTTAATATTATATACCGGATTTCTAGTTAAGTCTGCTACATTACATTTAACATTTATGGACCTTGCGGTATCACAAGCAGTACCTTTAATAAGTTGCATGAGACCCATAGCATTTGCATCACTTACTGCTTTATGATCAAAAACCGATTCTTGTCTAATTATTCCATAAGTTAAATGAGGTGGGATAGGCAAACCTACTAGATTATAAGGCGTTGGAAAAGCACAATCCGGAATAAAAGCATTATTTTGGGCAGCAATTTTTGCCACCTCAACCATATGATTAGTATTATTATTGGCTTTAATAATATTCGCAATTATTTGAATTTCTGCAGAATTTTTAGTATTTTTCATTGCTGCTTTGGAATATATCAGGGCTAAGTAGTTTTTATTATATTTAACCAATAACCTTATTGCTTTAATAATCTCTTTATTTTCTATAATTTTCCTTTCTTCAGAAGTTATTACGGGAATAGGAGGTAAAACTAACTTTGTCCTATTTAATTCAATATTTGCTACCTGCCCATAAAAGGTAAAAGAATATTTAGCTGCCTGCTCGTAAAATTTTCTAGCCATTTGCTTATCGCCTTTTGCTGCATAAGTACGACCGAGCCAATAAAACCCACGTGCCAAACTAATCGGAGTCTTAACAACTTTAATAAACTTATTAAAATGTACTAATGCTTGATCAGGTTTTTTTAAAAAACTTAAAGAAAGCCAGCCCGCAAGCCACTCCTGCTCCCTTATAGTTTCAGGACAAGTAGCAAAAGGAAGCGTTGCCATTCTATAGCTATTAGCAAAATCTTTGTAATCGATGAATTCACGAGCATAATAGGACTGAATACGACACCATTTAGCAAAATGTTTACGGTTATTTTTAGCTTTCTTAAACAAAGTAATAATTTCCTTTGTCGGCTTTTGCATTTTTTTAAAATCTAAATAACGATATAATAAACCGGAAGTATAGTATTTTTCAGGAACACTTTTAAAAAGCTTTTCAGCATTTGGCGATTTACCTATAATCGCAATTTGGACTTTAAAAGAATTACGGTAACCTTGCTCTACATATTTCAGGGATTGCTTAGCAGATCTAATATCATTTTTCCATAAATGTTCTTCTATTCGCTCTAAATGATCACTCGCAGTTAAATATTTATGCCACTTATTGTAATATGCATTTTCTTCTTCAGGAGTGAAATTGGCGTATACCCAAGCCTCTTTAATAATAGGTAGTAATATCTTCTGATCTTTGATTAAACTACTTGCAGCTGCCGCATAAAATTTATAACCTTTGCCGGTAAGAGGAGGATGTTTACTAAACCAATCAACAATTACTTTTTTATTTGTATTATTATTTAGATATTCTTCTGCTCTTTCTTCAAGCAGCTTATTTTGAGGCCAATCCGGGTTATTGCATAAAAACCTTATTACATGTTCAAAACTATTATCTGAATATTTATTATCTAAATATTTCTGAGAAAGTACAATTTTTGTTAAAATTTTATTATTTACTTCTAGAGCTAAATCTTCGGCTTGTGACCAATTTTTTTGATCGATATAGGTAAAAACTTGTTTAACATTATCTACAGCATCAGAATTAGCATTTACTTTCAAAGCTAATAACAACAATATAGAGGTTAACAATTTTATTGTGATTTTCATAAGTTTTATGATTTGTTCGTGGATACCTAATAGTCATTACGAGCTACTAAAAGCGTTGTTGTATGGCTCGTTAATGTCATGCCTGCAAAAGCAGGAATCCAGTAAAACCTATAAAAAACTTATTTTTTATAGGTTTATCTAATATGTAATTTTTGTATCAATATTAAGGTTATTTTTCTGGATTCCCGCCTACGCGGGAATGACATAGAGACCCACTAAACACCGGTAGAACCAAAGCCACCGCTACCACGCATCGTTTCCATAAGACTAATACTTTCTTCCCATAATATACGTTCGTACTTTGCGATTATCATCTGTGCAATTCGCATGCCTTTTTCTATAATAAAATCTTCTTTACCGAGATTAATAAGAATGACCTTTATTTCACCTCGATAATCTGCATCAATAGTACCGGGTGAATTAGCAACCGTGATACCGTGTTTAACGGCAAGACCCGAACGGGGTCTTATTTGGGCTTCAAACGAATCCGGTAGTGCTATAGCGATGCCTGTTGGAATTAGCTGTATTGCGGCTGCTTTTATTGTTATAGGTTGCTCGTTTGCGGCTATTAAATCCATCCCCGCACTATGCTCTGTAGCATATTCCGGCAAACTGCCGGAAAAATTTTCTAGTTTTTTAATTTTAACTTGTGTTATTGTCATATTATTTCATATCAAATTTATCGTTAATAATTTTATTTTCTACCGCATCAATTAAAGAATTAGCAAGATTATCGGTTAATATCTTACTTCCCATGCCAAGTTTCTTTTTAAGCCAAGGTTGCTTAGCACACAGATATTGAAACTTAATATTATCACCGAATTTTTCTTTCATTACGCTATACATATCACCTATGCCATCAATTAAGCCGTAATCAAGCGCCGTTTGCCCTGCCCAAAATTCACCGTTAAATAAAATTTCGTCTTGCTGAGTTAACTTCCCTGCTCTTCTTGTTTTTACATATTCTATAAAATGTTCATAAACCTGCTTTTGCAAATCTTTGATAATTTTAAGATCATCTTTATTAATAGGTTTAAACGGATCCAATACTGATTTATTCTTGCCTTCCGTATAAACTCTCCTCTCTATCCCAAGTTTATTAATTGCTTCATGAAAACCGAATCCGCTTGATACTACTCCGATACTACCGATAACCGAACTCGGCAAAGCATATATCCGGTCACCGCTGCAAGCCAACCAATATCCGCCTGAAGCCGCCATATCTTCAATAAAACTATAAATTTTTATTTTATTTTCTTCAGCAAGATCACGAATACGTTTTGCAATAAGTTCAGATTGTACCGGAGAACCGCCGGGAGAATTAATAATTAAACATAATGCTTTTAATTTCTTTATTTTAAAAGCTTTTTCTATTAGTGCATTTAATGATTCTAACGTAAGTCCCGATTGCATAGTACTTACTTTACCGATAACACCGCTAAGGCGTAAAACGGCAATCACCTCTTTAGAATTACCAAAAACCGAAGCAAATAATTGATCTAATTTACTTATCTGTCGCTTGGTTATTATCTGATCAAATTCAGCATTCGCCATAGTTGATTTATTTACTTCATTCATTAATTTTACTCATTTTTAATTTAATATACTCGTTTCATTTGAAAAATTGGCTATGTTGTCTTATAAGATCTGCGGTACTCACCTATTAAGTATACGCTCCGCTCCTCGCCTTATAGACTCCTTGCTCTTTTCCAAATTACACTTCGTCTATTTACTTGGAGTTACTATAGAGCATCCTTTTTTATTGGCAGCAAAGGCTTAGCCGGTTTATTCAGAGATTGCGCGTTATAACTATTTTTAGGTTCAGGATAATTTCCGGAAATGGCAGATAAAATAGTACCTCTAACTTTTTCGTCATACCAATTTGTATTGCCGACAAAGCTAGTTACTATTTTGCCGTTTGGGTCTATTAATATACTAGTCGGCAAACTAACAACCCCTAAGGCTTTAAATAATTCATTTCTATAATCATGATAAATCGGCAAATATCTTATTTGATAGCTTTTAAAATATTCTTTCACAACTTTTATGTCTTGATAATCTTCTGAAATCGGAATTACTGAAAAAGGTAATTTCCTAAAATCTTTTTGCAACATATCAAGGTCAGGCATTTCTTTGACACAAGGAGCACTCCAAGTAGCCCAAAACACTAACAATATAGTCTTTCCTTCAAACTGATCAAGAGAATATTGATTTTTTTCTTCATCAAAAAAAATTATATTATCAGGAACGCTTGAACCTCTTAAAAATGCTAATTTATCCTTATGCTGCTCATAGAGCCTAGCATGAATTTTAGGAATAAAAATTATTATATATAATAAAAATACTATAATATATATAAGATATTTATTATAATTTCTTAAGGTCATATAATAATTTATAGTAATGAAGACATTTTATTTATTCGTATTAGCACTTACATTATGTAGTTGTGGTATAAAAAAGCCTTTAGAAGCACCGCAGAAAGAGGCAAAACGTCATTGCGAGCAGTCGTAGACTGCGTGGCAATCTCGTCAAATATCCTGAGATTGCTTCGTCAAATTACTTCGTAATTTTCCTTGCAATGACTTACTGTATCAATACCTCTTAAGCGTCGTACCTTGCAAAACTAAGTCAAAACAATAAGACGGCATATTTTCTTGCGGTTCGATCAATATCGGATTTACTGCACCGCACTCATTATCACACATATTTTGATTAGATAAGTCTAAGCGTGTTTCGAGAGTAGTAAGACTAGGATGCTCTATTCTTATATTTGCACTGCTCAAATAACGAGAAGATGTATAAGGCAACATGCTAATAAAGTAATATTCTCCTTTATTATTAGTAGTAGCAATACCGGAACCGGTAAAACTTGAATCGCTTTTACTTGTAAATCTTCTTTTATCAACTCTAGTTTTTAAAGGTTCGTAAGGATATTTACCCCCGCTTCCTGCTTGCCATAAATACACTTTAGCATCCGCAACCGGCACGCAATTTTGATCTAATACTTTTCCTTTAATTAATATTCTTTCACCGTAAAATTTTGATAATCTTCCTGTTTTACGTAATAAATTATTAGTAGTTTCAAAAACTTTTGGTTCATAATCATTAAATATATTTCTAGTAATTTTACAACGATTAAGCTTATTAGGGTAAGTTTTAGAAGCAGCAAATATGTTTAATGTCCATAAACATAAAAAACAAAATATAAATTTTTTCACTTTTCACCACTATATTTATAAAATTCTGCATCTAAATTTAAATCAATTATTTTTATTAATCAAATTATTTTTATTCTCATTTGATTATTAAGTAATTGATTGTTATAGTAAACTTTGTTATACTAAAATATTATATATATGCAAAAATTTTTATCTTTAATAATTGTAATTCTAATACTTTACAATATAGTAAAGTTAAAAATATCTCCCGACAACAATAATCTTACAACTGTAGAGCAAACGGCTTCAAATAATTCATCTACCAATGAAAACCAAACTAGTATAAATAATGAACCTCCTATTTCATTAAACGGCAACTTATTTGAACGTACGGTTTCCAAAATAGTAATAAATGCTCTTAAAACCGAAGAAGGGAAAGCATTTTTTGAAAATATTTTACAACCGTTAAATGGACCTATCAATCCTAATGATTACACTATTGAAGTACGTAAGGATTTAGTAAAAACACTGTTCAAAATTAATACTCTCGGTAGCGGTAATATCGGTCCCGCTTCTTGCGGACATGTAGTTACCGTATTTTATCAAATATCAGATATGAACAATACTTTAATATCTGAAGATACTAAGACTTTTACTTTAGGCTCTGCTCCTGTAATGCTTGGCTTAGATAATGTAATAATCGGTATGATGGTAGGAGAAGCACGAGAAGCTATTATTCCGGCAAAATATGCTGTTAATAATAGTAATAATATTATCTTCGATGATGCTTATAATTATAAAGTTAATGTAATTTTAAAATCCATATTACCGCAAAATTTTGTTAAAAGTAATGAAGTTAAAATTTATGACGATGAGATAGCTTATCGTGTTCCTTTATTATGTGGTGACAAAGTAAGCTTTAATGCTAAAATTACTCGCTTATCAAACGGTAAAATACTATATGATTCAAAAGCAAAAGGACAACCAATAGATATGAAAATCGGCGATATTACATATCCTTTAATTTTTTCTTACGCCTTGCAAGGTAAAGTAACGATTGGAACACGCAGTGTTATTGCTGAAGGCAAAACATTTAAAACTTTAGGTTCTAACATAAATAAAATTATTTCTCATGAATCGTTACCGATAAATGAATATCTTTTGCTTGAACTAGGAGACTTTAAACAAAATTAAATAAATATGAAACAAAATAAAATTCAAAGACAAAAAAATTATATTTTATTATCTATCCTTGTCATAATGATAATAATTGTATATCTTATAGCATTAATAAAAATTGCAGGATAAATTTTGTAATTATTAAAAATTTAAAACTCAAATTAAACGAGTATATAAGCATCTTACTTTAAACTTTAATTATAGTATGGAAATTATTAAAAAAAACAAAAATATTATTATATTAGTAGGTTTAATATTTTTAGCAGTAATTATTTATATCTCTACAAGTAAGAGTTCCGATAATAAAACAAATGATAATATATTAGAAGTAAAGATAGCTATACAAGATCATAAATTTGTTCCGAATATAGTTGAAGTACCAAAATCGACTAAGATAAGGTTAATTGTTCATAATGAAGATGATACGGTAGAAGAGTTTGAAAGTCACGATTTACATCGTGAAAAAATAGTTATGCCAAATGAGTCAATACATATTATACTTGCACCTCTCAAGTCCGGAAAATATGAATTTTTTGGAGATTTTCATCAAGATACGGCGCAGGGTTTTATAATTGTTAATGATTAGATAAAAAATATGTTTAAAATTGCTTTAGTAGTGTTTCGTGAATGTTTAGAAATATCCTTATTACTTGGTATAATACTCGTCGTAACAAAACAAATAGAAAAATCTCGTCTTTATATTATTGCTGGAGTAATGCTTGGAGTAGTATTTGCTTCAATTTTTGCATTTTTTACACGTAAATTATCTTTATCTTTTGGCGGAATAGGCGATGAGTTATTCAATTCCGGAATTATGATACTAATAACAATTCTGATTAGCTGGACAATAATATGGATGCAAGGTTACGGTATAAAAGTAAAGCAACATATAAACGACTTATCAGTAAAAATTCATGAAGGTAATGCCAGTTATTTCATGTTGTTTTTTTTAGTTGCCACTACTATATTACGAGAAGGTGCAGAAATTATTATTTTAGTATATAGTATATCTTCAGTTGAAACAATATCAAGCAGTATTTACTTGCAAGGAGTGATAATAGGTGCTACAAGTGGCTTCTTACTTGGTTTAGTAATATATTTCGGTTTCATTAAGATTGCTAATCAAAAATATATTTTTAAAATCTCTACCATATTATTAATGCTAATAGCAGGCGGATTTGCAGCAAGTGCTGCAGGTATTTTAACCTCTTCCGGTCTAATTATGTTTTTATCCGATCAACTTTGGGATAGTTCATGGTTAGTAGCAGATAGAAGTATGATAGGTAAAATCTTACATATTGTTACCGGTTATATTGCAAGACCTAACGGGCTACAAGTACTGGCTTATTTTACTACTATATTACTGATAAATATTTTCATACAAATAAAATTAAGATATTCCAAAAATAACTTAATATCAGTACAAAAAAATGAATCAAATTAATTTTATCAAAGAGAACAATTAAATTAAATATGTTAAAATTTTTATCAGAAATTGGTCCGGTAATAGCATTTTTTGCAGGCTTTTTTTATGGAGGCGGTATACAACACGCTACTCTTTATATGCTTATTACCTCTGTTATTTGTATTACCCTTTGTTATGTTATAGATAAGAAAGTATCGAAGCTTTCTATTATTTCTACGACTGTTTTATTAGTTTCGGGAAGTATTACTTTAATTAGCGGCGATTCAATGTATATAAAAATCAAACCTACTATATTATATGTTATTTTTGGAATAATATTTCTCATGAGCGGTATAAGAAAAAATCCTTTTATCAAATATGCTTTAGAGAGTATAGTACGTCTTAAAGAAGAAAGTTGGATAACCTTAAGCTATAGAACAGCGGCTTTTTTCTTTTTTATGGCTGTAGTTAATGAAGTAGTTTGGCGTAATTGCTCAGATGAAACATGGGTAAAATTCAAAGTATTCGGTGTAATACCTATTACTTTTATATTTATTTTACTGCAATTACCTCTTTTATTAAAGAATAAATTACCGGATAGTAAGATATGATATATAATACCTTACTATTTTTACTTTATGTCATTACCGCGTAGGTGTTGTTGCATGGACCGGTAAAATCCACTGTGTCACCCTGTGGCTTGACGACGGGGTCCATACAAACAATTTAAAATACTAGTATTAGTATTTTAAGCTGGATCCCACGATCAAGTCGCGGGATGACACAGGATCCCTGCTTTCACAGAGATAACACCGATGGCTTTTTAAAAATTGTCCGGTACTATAATAAACAAACAGTTAATTCTTGAACAAATACAATCTTTTTAAAAATCGTAGGGTACTATTGTTATGATATTACGAGTTCTAATTTTTATAGCTCTTTCTTTTAGTCTATCTGCTTGTTTACCTGCTATTTTTACCGCAGCAACCACTACCGGTATTGTTGCTTCAAAAGATCAACCAATATCTGAAACATTAAATGATGCAAGGATTTCTGCCAGCATTAAAGCTGATTTAGTAAAAAATAATTTTAGAGATTTAGGTGCTAAAATAAAGGTTGAAGTATCACAAGGAAGAGTATTATTAACAGGAAATATTCAAAAAGAATCTGATGCGTTAAAAGCCGTAGAAATTGCTTGGAATCAAAAAAGCGTAAAAGAAGTTATTAATGAGTTGAAAGTAAATAAAAACAGTAATAATTTTGACTTAGCCCAATATACTAAAGATAGTATGATAACCACACAAATTAAAGCTAAAAATTTAGTCAGAAAAGACATTAAATTTGCTAATTATACTATTCTAACTATAGATAATATTGTTTATTTATTTGGAGTTGCAAGATCAGAAGAAGAGCTAGAAAAGCTTGCTTCTATTGCATCAAAAATAAAAGGTGTTGAAAAAGTTGTGTGTTACGCTAAAATAATGAATAACTTTAACACCAATAATGATAATAGTGAAGAATCATAAATTCAAATTAGACCTCTTGCAGAATGAAGCTAATAAAGAGAAATTTGAAGGAAACACGGCATGTAGCACTGCAGCATACACTTTAGTACGTGAGGATGCGAGTATCGGATTGACGTATACCGCAGATATTTCAAAAGTTGGAAATCAAATAAGTGGTGAGCCTGCACAGCGTATAAAAATACGTGAACACAGGCGAATCCCGAAATTTGACTTACCAAATCTTAAAGTATCAAAGGTATACAAATTACCTTTAGGAGCAAGTTATGCAAAGGGTTTATTACTTTTGTTAATTTTTTGTTTTGGTCTAAGCGGTTGTAATACCTCAAAAAGATTACCTTATTCCCACAAATATTCTTACAAAGAATTATCAAAAGATGATCCTCATAATCTAACTTATAAAGGACATTATAAAGTCGGTAAAAATTATAAAATACAAGGAAAGACTTACAAACCTCACAACCCTAAATCTTTTACCGAAACAGGTTATGCCTCATGGTACGGTGGACTTAAAGACGGTTTTCACGGTAAAAAAACAGCTAATGGCGATAGATTTAATAGAAATTTATTAACTGCTGCACATAAAACTCTTCCGCTCCCTTGCTTAGTTAAAGTTACCAACAAAGCCAATAATAAAGCAGTAATTTTAATGGTTAATGATAGAGGCCCTTTTAAGAAAAATCGTATAATAGATGTTTCTCAAAAAGCGGCTGAAATTTTAGCATTTAAAAATCAAGGTATAACTAAAGTAAAAATAGAATATTTACCTAATGAAACTGAGAAATTTCTAAAAAATATTAATCTAAAAAAACCACAAAGTAAAACTTTAGCTCAAAACTCTAAAAAATCTTCATCTAATAACGTTACAAACAACAATAAATGTAGCGTTAATTGTCATATAAAACTTATAAATTTAAAGTATAAATTGGCAGTAACTCCTTAAAAGATGTGTGAATATTAAATCGTCAATAGTCGTAGGCGTTGTTGCATGGCTCGATTTTTAACGTCATTGCGAGGAGCAACTTAAGTTTCGACAAAGCAATCTCAGGAGTTTTTGTATTACCTCATGAGATTGCCACGACCACTTTGTGGTCTCACAATGACGATACATATCAACTACGTATATTCTTTTTCTTTATTATTTTTGATTTAGCTTTTGTAGTAGATTTATTATTAGAGGCAAGCTTGATTGAAGGTTTAGAGACTATAGGCTTAATATTAAAATGCTGATCTAATAGCCCCATCATCTTTTGATCACGAGATTCGGCACTTCTACCGCCTGTAACAACGGCAATCAATGATTTACCGTTCCTAGAAGCAGTAGTTACTAAATTATAACCTGCCGGTGTATGAAAACCTGTTTTCATCCCTTCTGCACCTTGATAATTTTTAGTAACCCTATTATGTCCGTTTACTACATTTCCACGAAATACAAAGCTGGTTTTAGCAAATAACGGATAAAATTTAGGATAATCTCTCTTCAAAGCCATAGCAAGTTTAGCCATATCTCTTGCGGTAGTTTGCTGCAATGGGTCATGCCAACCTGAAGCATTTTTAAAATAGGTATTCTTCATACCGAGCTGTTTAGCTTTAATATTCATTAAATGAGCAAAAGCTTTCTCTGAACCTTTCATGCCCTCAGCAACCGTTACAGCAGCATCATTAGCAGATTTTATAATTAATCCATTAATTGCCTCTCGAACGGTTATAGTTTCCCCTGCTTTTAAACCCAGCTTACACGGTGGCATTTTTGAAGCTTTTGCTGATACAAGTAATTTTTTATCTAAAGGTAACTTACCGGCTTCAATTGCTTCAAACATTAAGTATAGAGTCATTAGCTTAGTTAAAGAAGCGGGGTAAATCCGAATTTGTGAATTATGGGCCTGCAATACTTTACCGCTTTTTGCATCAATTACTAAACTAGTTTGAACAGGAGGCTTAGGGGTATTTTTTACGGCTTTTTTTGCTTCGCTTATAGGCGCAAAGAAAAATGTTACGACAAAAATATAAGGTAATAAAAATTTCCTAAACATTTTAAATAAATAAAATATTATTCAAATTAAACCAAATGTGATTTTTCGTCATTGCGAGGAAAAATTGAAAATTTTGACGAAGCAATCCAGTAAAAAATGCATAACATTTTTTTATTATTTTCCTAGATTTTCATGCTTCCTATGCGCTCGCAATGACAATGAAAATAATACTTACTACACATTAACCTTTTTATTAAGATACATTAATATAAACAAAGCAGGCAAGGCTAAAATTATAGTAAAGAGGAAAAAACCGTCCCAGCCCATCATATTTACAAGTTTTCCAGCATAAATAGTGACAGTATTGTTACATAAACTACTAGCACTACTAAGTAAAGCATATTGTGTTGCGGAATATTTTTTATTACATAAATTACCTATATATCCGACTAAAGCAGTAGCACCCATAGCGGCAGCAAAATTCTCTATAGTAATAGCAATTAATAAAGCTTCAAAAGAAGGAGGCTGATGATTAAGCCAAATAAATGCAAAATGTGTTAAGCTTTGGGCAATACCGGTAATAATCAAACCTTTAAAATTCCCCACCCTATACATTACAATACCACCGACAAAACCGCCAACTAAAGTTGCAATCAATCCATAAAGTTTAGCTATTATTGCTATTTCGCCTTTTGTATAACCAAGCTCTATATAAAAAGGTGAGGCAACCGCTCCAAGCATAGCATCGCCTAATTTAAAAAATATTACCGCAAGTAAAATAGTTGCAGCAAATTCTCTTTTGAAAAAATCCTGGAAAGGATTAATTACTGTAGAAATCCATGAAGTAATAGAAATAATATTAATTTTTTCTCTTACTAATTCTTGTTCGTTTACGGTTATTATAAATATCGTTGCAACGACAAATATTATAGCTATAACACAGAAAGTTAGTTGCCAATTATTTCCAGTTATTTCTGCAAGGTACAAAGCACCTGCCCCTGTAATCAGCATACCGATTCGATAACCGAATACAGCGGTTGCACTAGCTATGCTTTGTGTTTCTTGATCAAACTTATCTATACGCAACGCATCAACGGCAATATCAAACGTGCTAGATAAAAAGCCTAATAATATAGTCAAAAAATATAAAGAAGTTAAAGAAACTTCAGGATTTTCCTTGCTCATAGCAATTAGTACTAAAGCCATTAAAGAGCTACATAATATAAGCCAGCTTTTGCGATGTCCCCACCTACTTAAAAAAGGTATTTTAAAATTGTCGACTAGAGGCGACCAAAATACTTTTAACGAATATGATAACCTTGCAACCGCAAAAGTAGTAATAACGGCGATATCTATACCGGATTCTTTTAACCATACTGCAAGAGTAGAAAAAATTATAACCAGCGGCATACCGCTAACTATTCCTAAAATAAATATTTCAAATAATCGATAGTCTTTAAAAATCTTGGTAATGCGCATTGTGATATTTCATTAAATCGTCATTGCGAGTAGGGGCATAGTCCCAACTTGACAATCTAGGAAAATAATAAAAAAATGCTATGCATTTTTTACTGGATTGCTTCGTCAAAATTTTCAATTTTTCCTCGCAATGACGAAAATATTAGTGTTGCAATAATAATTAATAAATATAAGCTATTTACTTTATAAATCAACCATTTTCTCTTAACTCCTTATTATACAACCTATAATATTCATCTTTATTCTTAAGCAATTGTGTATGAGTTCCTTGTTCACAAATCTCACCGTTTTTCATGACGATAATATTATCAAGATCGGTAATACTGCTTAAACGATGCGTAATAATTAAAGTGGTTTTTCCTTGGCGTAATTTCTTTAACGATTCTAGAATTTTCTGTTCGGAAGCTTGGTCTAAGCTGCTTGTTGCTTCATCCCAAATTAAAATAGGGGCATCTTTTAAGAAAGCTCTAGCAATAGATAAACGCTGACGCTGACCGCCTGAAAGAGTCGTCCCCTGCCCCCCTATCTGCGTGTCGTAACCATTCGGCAGATGCATAATAAACTCATGAGCATCGGCATATTTTGCTGCTCTAATTATTTCTTCTCTTGTAGCGTTGTCCTGACCGTATGCTATATTTTCTGCAACGCTTGTATCAAATAAATGAGTATCTTGAGTAACTAAGGAAATCTGACCTCTAAGTGAAGTAAGCTTAATATCTTTAATATCATGATTATTAATTAAAATTCTTCCTTCATTTGGATCATAAAAACGCACTAATAAATTACTAAGCGAAGTCTTAGCACTACCTGAACGCCCGACAAACGCAATAATTTTATGAGGCTCTAGCCTTAAATCTATATATTTTATAGCTATTTTACTCTCAAACCTTAAAGCTAATTTTTCAAAAGTAATTTGTGGATTATATAAATCTACGTCTTTAGCATCTGCATGATCTTTAATAAGAGGCTCGGTATCCAAAATACTAAATACCCTCTTAGCTGCTGCTATTCCTTCTTGCAAATTAATATTTAACGATACCAAACTTTTAAACGGTCTATAAGCCGCTGCAAAAGAAGCCAAAAAAGCAAAAAGAGCCCCTGGCGTACTTTTCCCCTCCAGGACTAGATTACCTCCATACCATACCATCCCTCCAACTGCAAGACCGCTTAAACCCTCCATAATCGGTGAAACCATCGCATCTAGCTTAGATGTTTTTTTGTAGAACTCTAAAATATTATTAATAATCAACGATGCTCTATTACTTTCTATTTGTTCGCCTACAAAAGATTTAATAATCTTAATTGACTGAAATGTTTCATCAAGCCGAGAGGTATAATGCCCAAGCTCTTCTTGTGACTGTGCAAATATTCTTCTTATCTTTCTACCCATCCTTTGCACCGGATAAACAGCTAAAGGGAAAACAAGAAAAACTACGCAAGATAATAGCGGTTCTAAATGAAACATTGTTGCTATTAAACATACTACAGTTAGGAAGTGTTTAGCACATCCGACAAGTAAGTTAGAAACAGCTCCACGCATCAAAGAAATATCATTAGTAAAACGAGATATTAAACGTCCTGAAGATTGGTTTTGAATAAAAGAAATATCGGCAAATAACAAATGCTCATACATTTTTATCTGTAAATCGTTTAGTACCCTCTGCCCAACAAATTTTATTAGATAATTCTGATAATACTCTGAAATTCCTTTTATAACAAAAGTTACAGTAAGCACTATGGGCATTATTATAAGCATTTTCTTATCATGCGTTAAAAAAACCTTATCAATAATAGGTCTAGCCGCATGTACGATCACTGCCGTACAAAGTGCTGCAACAACCATACAAAATATCGAAAAATATATTTTATTTGCGTAAGGTTTAACATGATCTTTTATCAGCCTTTTTATAACATCTGCGGCTGTGTAGTTATAATTTAAATTATTGTTATTCATTCTCGTTAAAAATATTAAATTGATGATGTGATTGATTCGGTACAGGCATTTTCAAATGCTCAAAAGCGGCAATCGTGATTACCCTACCTCTAGGAGTTCTTTGTAGTAAACCTATCTGTATAAGATAAGGCTCTATGGTTTCTTCAAGTGCATCACGTTGTTCAGATAAGGCAGCTGCAATCGTTTCAATTCCGACAGGACCGCCGTTATAATTATCCGCTATGAATTTTAGATAACGATAATCATTGCTATCAAGTCCTATGCGATCAACTTCCAAACGATTTAACCCAAAATCAGAAACTTCCTTATCTACTCTTGATTTACCGTCAACTGCTGCAAAATCTCTTATACGACGAAGCAATCTTAATGCAATTCTTGGCGTTCCTCTACTTCTTTTAGCTATTTCTTCAGAACCTGAATCGGTCAAATCAATATCAAGTAGTTTACTTGCTCTATTTAGAACTTTCTTCAATTCCTCAGTATTATAAAAATTTAGCCGCATAGGGATACCGAACCTATCACGCAAAGGATTACTAAGCAGCCCGAGGCGTGTGGTAGCACCGATTAAGGTAAATTTCGGCAAGGTTATTTTCACTGACCTTGCAGCAGATCCTTCACCGATAATTATATCAAGCTCAAAATCTTCCATAGCAGGATATAAAACCTCTTCAACCGCAGTATTTAAGCGGTGGATTTCATCAATAAATAATACATCGTTCTTTTCAAGATTGGTAAGAATAGCAGCAAGATCAGCTACCTTAAGTATAGCAGGACCGGAGGTAGATTTAAAATTACCGCCGATTTCGTTAGAGATAATTTTAGCAAGCGTAGTTTTACCAAGCCCGGGCGGACCGTAAAATAAAGTATGATCCAGATGCTCATTTCGAGATGTTGCAGCCTTAATAAATACCGAAAGATTTTCTTTAATCTGCTGTTGACCGACAAATTCTTGCAAATATGATGGCCTTATCGGCAATGCTTGATCATTTTCACTTTTTTCAGGTGATAATATATTAGTCATTA
The DNA here is from genome assembly GCF_000283995.1 of Rickettsia philipii str. 364D. Classification (NCBI taxonomy): domain Bacteria; kingdom Pseudomonadati; phylum Pseudomonadota; class Alphaproteobacteria; order Rickettsiales; family Rickettsiaceae; genus Rickettsia; species Rickettsia philipii. The sequence goes on along the minus strand of NC_016930.1, from coordinate 525,771 downwards.
TTTTAAATCAAATATAATGACTAATAATAGCCAAAAAATAGTTTTATGCTATAAATTATTTTAGACTTTTATATTAGCCCTCTTCATAGAAACTAGTTACCCCTGCTCTCAGTTTATCTAAGGTTTCAAAAAATTTGTCTGTATCAGTGACGCCTAAGTTTTGTAATTCTTCTTTAAGGTAATTTTGATTTAATCCTTTATATAACTTGAAATAATGGCCAAATATCTCATTTGATAATATTATATTAGGATTTTCATAATAATTTTTCAAAACTTCTGCTACATCTTTTAGAGTAAGGTTATTTTCATCAGTGATTTCTGTAATTTGTGCGTCCAATTCTTGTCTATCTTGAGATTTCATTCCTATCTTATAACCTAAAATATTACATCCAATTAAGCTTTTATTCTCTTTTATAGAATCCGATAAGGCTTTCTTTGATTCCTCGCTTACTTCTGTACTTAATGAAAAATTCAATCCGGCAAGTTTAGTATTTTTAACAAATGAGGATCAGGCAGGAACATTATTATCAAAAAATATCCCACTTATATCTAAAGCGCTTATTTTTGTTTTGTTTACTCTTAAGGTATCTAAAAGAACATCTATCTTATTAGCATTATTCAAAGCATTTATAAAACTAATGTCGGTAATGCGGCATAGCGGATCTTTCAAAAATTCAGCAAATAACTTTATTGATTTTAAACTCCACACAAAACTATCAGTGCTTAAGTACTTTATAGTAGCGTCTCCTTGTAAAGCATTAAATAACCCATTTTAAAGCATCTTCAGGAATTTTAGAGTATCCAGCAGCTGCAAATACCGGTGATTGTGGTACAAAATTAACCTCGGTAATACTTAAAGTAGCAGGGTCTTTCTATAGCTCTTTTAATATTTCTTCAGCCTTTATTTTTCCTAAATATTCTATTAACTTGGACATATATTTTACCTATTAATTTTAGTAATTAAATTAATATAAAATCACTGCTAATTTATCAACTAAAAATTAGAATTTCGATTTTTCAGGGCTGTTTTGATTAATTCATCAATAGAGATTTCGGGATTTTGGGTAATGATGCCTTGAACAGCGTTTTGAGCTTCAAATCTAGAAAATCCTAGATTTACTAGAGCTTTTATTACTTCATTACTTGCAACGGGTGTGATATTCTTAATATTTAAGCTCTCTTTAATAATAGCTGAACCGCTTGATATTTTCGCTACTTTACCTTTCAGCTCTAGCACTATACGTTCAGCAAGTTTAGCCCCTACTCCGGATATTGCTTTAAATATATTTTTATCTTCATTATTTACAGCAATTTGAATATCTGAAGGTGTAAGGCTTGATAAGATAAATAAAGCCATTCTTGTACCTATACCATTTACTGATTGTAGTAAATTAAAAAAAATCTTCTCTTCTAGAGTCAAAAAACCGTAAAGATGAATATGTTCCTCTCGAACATGGGTTTCAATAAATAGTTTATAAAACTCCCCTTCAGCAAGTGTACCTAAAGTTTTACCTGAAGCATAGACTAAGTACCCTACCCCGTTTACGTCAATTATAACGTAATCATCGCCTTGGGAATCAACTTTACCACTTAATTTACCGATCATATATTTACTTTTTCTTTTTACTATATATTAAAATTAGTGTCGGTAAAGCGGTAATAATTGCTGCTAAGATGTAATGAATAACAAACGGTCTATCCATCATATGACACTGCCCATCATTAGGAATAGTTTGAGCCAAAACCATATAAGCAACTATTATCGTCACTACTAATATATAGACCGGTAAAAAACAAATATTTTATAAAATTTTTCATGTTAATCTCTTTTTGAATCAGTGATATGATGTTATTCCTGCGAAAGTAGAAATCTAGGGGTAAAGCAAGATAAATCGAGCTTTTAAAAAGCTTTAAAGTACTGGATTCCGGCTTTCGCGGAAATGGCATCAGAGGTTTTTTCTTCTCTTAAGTTAACACTCATACACGAAAGCGGGAATTACATTAAAAACTACACAAACTTATAATAAGTTTGATTCTTATCCCCTTTACTTATTAAAAGTTTACGCTCTAAACCATATAACAAATCTCTACTAGCCGTTGCCGTAGCAATACTTTTATGTACAGTAATATAATCTTTTCTAGAAAACCATTGATCTATTAAATTAACCTTAGCAAATGCCATTCTAGATAAAGGCGTATTTGCCTCATATGTAATATTGTTACTATATAATCTTAATGCTGCAACTATTTTATCAAGCATAAACTCGATAAATAAGGTCGATTCACCAAGCTTATCACACTTACTTAAAACATTATAATATTCACTTTGATTATTCCTTATCAAACTTTCAACGGAAATATACTCAAAAATTTTATTAGCTTGCATTAGTAATAATTGTTGCCATAATCTACCGATTCGTCCGTTACCGTCTGAAAAAGGATGGATAAATTCAAACTCATAATGAAATATACAAGCTTTAACTATTCCAGAAATTGGCTTATCTTGTGCTATAAACTCAAATAAATCCTGCATTAATAAAGATACACGGCGTGCCGTAGGGGCAAAATATATAATCTCTGTGCCTTTAAATATAGCGGCATTACCTTTACGCCACTTTCCGTTATCTTCTACTAATCCTTGCATTAATATCTTATGTGCTTTTAATAATGATTCAATTTTGAAGGGATTAAATATAGTCAGATTATTGTATAGTTTTATAGCATTTTTTACTTCTACAATATCTTTTTCAGGTGCGAGTACACGCTTGTCGTTTATTATATCGGTTATCTGCTCTACGCTTAAACTATTTCCTTCAATTGCTAAAGAAGAATAGATGGTTTTAATTTGATTATTTTTTCTAAGTTTTATAGGTTGAGAGTAAAGCTTGCTACCGGCTACAATACCAAGCTCATAAGAAATATCTTGTGATAACTCCAAGATTTTATTAGTTATTTGAAAAGACGGTTTACTATTCATTATATGATAGTATCATATGATAGTATCATATGATACTATCATTGTCTACGAAGAATATTTTTGCTATATCATACCCATAGGGTATTAGCCTTATTGCATGACTCCAAAATCGTCATTGCGAACAGCCGTAGACTGCGTGGCAATCTCATGAAATAATAACAAACTCCTGAGATTGCTTCATCCATTGCTATGCAATTTTCTCGTAATGACGTATATCTCTTTATTTTACAATACACTCATTAGACTACCTACCTCAATATCTTCTATAACACCACTTTTACGATCTTTTAATTCAACAATATTATTTGCGGCTTTTTTAGGACCAATTATAATTTGATGAGGTGAGCCTATAAGATCATGCGTTGCAAATTTACTGCCTGGACGTGCTTCGGTATCGTCATATAACACTTCTATATTTTTATCTGATAGCTCTTTATAAGCCATTTCCGCAAGCTCTACGCATTTACTATCATGAATATTTAAATTAATTAGAGAAACTTTGAAAGGAGCAACGCTAGAAGGCCATATGATACCTTTCTCATCGCAATTTGCTTCTATGATAGCAGCAACTAACCTTGAAATGCCTATGCCGTAAGAACTCATTTCTATAGGAGTTAGTTTACCATACTCATCATTAATAAGTGCATTCATATTAACCGAATATTTTGAGCCTATATAAAAAATATGCCCGACTTCTATTCCTTTACTGCTGGTTATTTCTTGTTCAGATATAGGTAATTTATTTACTTCATATTTTTCTTCAGCTGCTGCGTACCAACTTTTAATTTCCTCTACATCGATATCAGGATTATCTTTTAATATCTTAAATTTTTTATCGTAATAAATAGTACTTTCACCAGTTTCAGCGATTATATGAAACTCATGGCTTAAATTGCCACCGATCGGACCGTTATCGGCAATAACAGGGATAGCAAACACGCCTAAATCCCTGAAAGCATTGATATAAGCCTTATACATTTGATTATAGGTTTTAACAGCATTTTCTTCATTTATATCAAAAGAATAAGCATCTTTCATTAAAAACTCTCGTCCTCTCATAACACCAAAACGAGGTCTAATCTCATCACGAAATTTCCATTGGATATGATAAAGATTTTTCGGCAAATCCTTATATGACTTAATATTATGACGAAAAATATCCGTAATCATATCTTCGTTAGTAGGACCAAATAGTAAAGTATTATCGTGGCGATCTTGAAATTTCAGCATTTCTTTACCGTAGTTATCAAAACGTCCTGATTCCATCCATAAATGTGCCGGCTGAATGCAAGGCATTAGAACTTCCAAAGCTCCCGCTTTATTCATATTTAAGCGTACTATATTCTCGATATTCTTCAATACTTTTAAGCCAAGCGGAAGCCAAGTATAAATCCCTGCTGCTTGCTGCCTAATCATTCCGCTTCTAAGCATTAATTTATGCGAAGTTACTTGAGCTTCACTTGGCTCTTCCTTTAACACAGGTAAAAAATATTTTGATAATAACATATTTTATTTACTTTCTTGCTATATTTATAATCATTTATTTGGTTATCCCGTGGCTTGACCACGGGATCCAGTTTTTTTAAATTTTTTTCTAGATACCGCGATCAATTCGTGGTATGATAAAATTACTGGATTCCCGCTTCCGCAGAAATGACATTAATAACGTATCACCTTTTAGCAGTAAGGTTTAAAAACTCATGACGATATTTCTGCTGTTCGGCAAATATACCCGTATAATGCATGGTATTCATAACGCTATTATCTTGCATTACGCCACGCATTGACATACAGCTATGTACGGCAGAAATCTTAACGGCAACGCCAAGCGGCTTTAAATTCTCCTGCACGCTTTCTGCTATCTGTACCGTCATTTTTTCTTGGATTTGTAGTCTTCTAGCAAAAATATTTACTATTCGTGCTAGCTTACTTATGCCGACAATACAATTATCAGGAACATAAGCTATATCTACTGTACCGTTAAAAGGTAATATATGATGTTCACAGAAAGAGGTAAATTTTATATTCAGTAAGATAAAATCTCGAAAATTACAAGTTTCATAAAACTTGGTATTTAATATTTCTGCTACATCCTTTCCATAACCGGAAAATATTTCTGCGTAGCTATTAATTACTCTATCAGGCGTTTTAAGCAACCCTTCTCTGCTTGGATCTTCACCAATGAATTTTAGTAACGTTCTTACTGCCTCTTTAGCTTCTTCTCTAGTTGGTTTACTCATGTGCTAGTTTTATACTTTTAAAAAACATTACTTTAACACAAATATATACAAACATCAAGCCGCCTACTATAGCAATAACCCCTCCTCCGCCCATCATTCCCATTAATAGCTTAGCTGACATCGGCATTACACTATTTGGGTCTTTCCGCATAACACCGTAACCACCGGCGAATGCTAGACCTAGTATGTGCAGAATCTGCCCGAATGTTAGGAGGTAAAATGTAAAATTAATAATATTGTCATTGCGAGGAGGCACGAAGTGCCGACGCGATAATCTAGGGAGTTTTTGTATTACCTCATGAGATTGCCACGCTCTTTTTAGTCGCTCACAATGACGTTGATACCTCCCAATACCCAAATAACTACACCCCATACAAGCAATGCTAATCCCTACTATAGACCCGTGATAATGAGCAGGAATTGCTACATTTATACCTGTGATATTCATTGCTATAAACCCGCCAAGTAAGAATAAAGTAATAGAGCAAAGTAAGATGGTTTTGATTACTCTGTCATTTATTGTAACCGTGTCATCCCGCGGGATGACAAATACCCACACCAACTCAACCCCCATACCTATTAAACATAAAACAGGAGCAATGCCGCCTAGATATTTCATATGATTTGTATAGAATACTTTGAAGGCTCCATCGATAATATCATAAAATATATGACCGAAAAGTGTAAGAATTCCGAAAATAAAATTTAAATAAAGTAAGAAAAGATAGAATTTTTGACATTTCACTTCTCTAGCTATTAACTCTCTAAATAAACTAACCCAAATAAATATTAATATTTGAGTATATATAAATTGCAGTAAATGACCTCCGCTCCAAAAAAGTAATTCATAATAAAATTCTATCTCGATTGGAATAATTTTAATGATGTTTTGCAAGCCATTATAAGACCATCCAAAACAAACAAAACTTAAAATAAACATTATAATAGTCGATAATACGGTAAAATTAACTAGACTATTTAAGTTCGTCCAATCGAAGAAATATAAAATATTTATAGCGTACAATAGCAACGTAATACCAAATAAGCTTAACCCCACAATAAATACGATATTTTCAAGCATCGGTATATAATTATTCATCACCGGATTATGCCCGGCTATTGGGGAGATGGCGATTAGAAGAGTAGCTAGAAAAGCAAGTTTGGGGTAAAGGCGAAACACGTCATTGCAAGCGAACGTAAAGAGCGTGGCAATCTCAGAAATTTTGTATTGTTTCATGAGATTGCCGCGTCGAGGCTTTGCCTCTCCTCGCAATGACGTTGCACCCCCCCAAACACTAGCCGTCACTGACAATAACCAAATCAATACCGATAAATTAACATGAATAATTAAAGCAGATTTGAAAATATGCGGATTTGGGAAAAAGCTTGATAATTGCGGGGTACGTAGTACCACCAAAATAATTGAATATAAACCTGCAAATCCCAAGGATAAAATACCAAGCTTAAGCCAAGAATTAGTTAAGCTATTATTTTGTAATTGATTGGTAGAATTCATAACTACAGGTAAATATTAAATAGAATCTACAAATAGCTCACGGTATTTAAATAAGCAATATTTTTTTATTTGCTTTAGCAGCTAACATACGATATTAATAAGTCAATCCAGAGTTAATAGTTAGATATGACTAACCACCTACGCATCGGTATCGGTATTTTAATCTTTGAATAATAGGAATGAACTTTTATTAGGTAAACATATTTAGTTCCCATGGTAAGTCTAGTTATGCTCCTGTCGGTGGACATTTAGCATTTGGAGAAACATTTGCAGAATGTGCTATCCGTGAAGTTTTAGAAGAAACAAATCTGATCATTGAAAATCCACAATTGATAGCGGTGACTAACGATATTTTTGAAAAAGAACAAAAGTATTACATTTTGATTTGCCTTAAAGCTCATTGTTTAAATGAGCATGAATTACAGAATCTTGAGGGTCATAAAGTAGAAAGCTGGTAGTGGTTTGCTCTTGATAATTTACCCTCTAACCTTTTTCTACCTCTAAAAAGACTCATTGAGAAAAAATGTTATTTATATAAAAAAAGTATTGATTAACTAAGTTTATCTAATTTTAAATATCCGGACGCGTATTTGTGTAAAACACTAGCAATAAGAGTTTGATAAGACATTCTTTCTTATGCTGCAATTCTTTTTATATGATTTAAATCGTATAACGGCAATCTAATATTAATTCTTTCCGATTTTTTAAAAAAAATTAGCTGCGGCAATTTTAGCTATATTTTTTCGCTCTCTCGTTCTTTTTTAGGCAACTCTAAAAGCTCATCTTGTTCAAAATAATCTAGTATTTCTTGTTCTTTTTCAGTAAATTTGTATTTTTTCATAATCTAATCCTTAGCTTGACAATATCATCCTAACTTAGCAATTTTAATAGATCACCTTGATTTATAATTATGATAATACAGATTTTATTGTTGTAGCGGATTGAATGGTGGGTTTGAGAAGACTTGAACTTCCGACCTCACGCTTATCAGGCGTGTGCTCTAACCAGCTGAGCTACAAACCCACAGTGTAGAAGTATGGTGAGCTCGCCGGGATTTGAACCCGGGACCCTTTGATTAAAAGTCAAATGCTCTACCGACTGAGCTACGAGCTCTTAAATATACTGCATATATTCAAAAATTATGTTTTACTTTATCGCCGAAAAAGGCTAATCTGTCAACAGTTATTTTTTCATTTAAACTTAGGAAGTTTATGCGGCATCAGGACGTGGCTATAATTATCCCCTCAAGGCTAAGTTCAACTAGGCTTAAACAAAAACCGCTGCAGCTTATCGGCTCTATAACTTTAATCGAGCGGGTATTCAAACAAGTAAATCAAGCGGGCCTTGAGCATACATATGTTGCGACCGACTCGGAAGAGATAGCAAGCGTTATTACAAAAGTCGGAGGAAAAGTAATATTCACGGATAGTGCTATCCCAACCGGTACTGATCGTACTTATGAAGCTTTTAAATTAATTCCAAATAATCAAAACATTAATTACATAGTTAATGTACAGGGAGATATGCCTTTCATTGAACCTAGCTCTATTTTGAAAATTATAGAATATTTAAAAAACAGCAAATACGATATTGTTACACCGATAGTAAAAGTAGATAGGGCATCAGTGAAAGCTAGTAGTAATGTTACCGTAGTGGTTGACTCGGCGGGGACAGCATTGTATTTTTCGCGTAGTCTTATTCCAAATGGTGCAGAAGAATTTTTATACCATGTAGGCATGTATGGTTTTCGCAAAAACGCTTTAGAAAAATTTGTATCTCTTAAGCCAACTTTTTTAGAAAAAACAGAACGTTTAGAACAATTACGTGTCCTTGAAAACGGCATGACTATAGGTACATGTTTAGTAGAGAATGTTCCTATTTCCATAGATACGGAAGAAGACTTAAAAAAAGCAGTAAAATTTTACGAAAATATTAGTAAACTAGGTTTATAATAATGGTACATTTCATTTTTGTTACCGGCGGCGTTGTGTCATCACTCGGTAAAGGTCTAACGGCAGCATCTCTTGCTATGCTATTGCAAGCGAAAGGTTTTAGAGTAAGTGTACGAAAACTAGATCCTTATCTTAACATTGACCCGGGAACTATGAATCCTCATGAACATGGTGAGGTATATGTAACCGATGACGGAGCAGAAACCGATCTAGATCTTGGACATTATGAACGTTTTACCGGAGTTTCCGCATGCAAATTTGATAGCATCACAACAGGTGCGATATACTCAAAATTACTTAAAGATGAACGTTTAGGAAATTACGCCGGCGTTACTGTTCAAGTCATCCCGCATGTTACAAATATAATAAAAGATTTTATACTTTCAAACACCAAGGGTGTGGATTTTATTATTTGTGAAATAGGCGGTACAGTCGGTGATATTGAAGGTCTACCGTTTTTTGAAGCTATAAGGCAAATTGGTAACCAATTAAAAAGCGAAAATTGTTTATTTATTCATTTAACATTATTACCTTATGTTAAAACCGCCCGTGAATTAAAAATAAAACCTACCCAACACTCAGTTAAAGCATTACGCGCTATAGGTATTTCACCTAATATACTAGTGTGTCGTGCAGAACGTCACATTTCAAAAGGCGCAATAGATAAAATATCTTTATTGTGTAATATAAAATCTGAGTATGTTGTTCCGGCAATAGATCAAAAAAATATATATTTAGTACCGATTGCATATCATAATTCAGGTCTTGATAATAAAGTATTAAAATTTTTTAATATTAATATCATGCCATCTAAATTAGATAAATGGTATGATATAATTAATAGGCTAAAAGATTCTAATTCAAAAGTAAGAATCGCTATAATAGCTAAATATCATAAATTAAAAGATGCTTATAAATCAGTAATCGAGGCACTTAATCATGCAGGTATTTATTACAAATACAAAATTGATTTAGTATGGACAAATGCTGAAAATCTAACTGAAGAGAGTATTAATAAAAAATTATTAGATATAGATGGGATTTTAGTACCAGGTGGATTTGGAGCACGGGCAACTAAAGGAAAAATTATAGCAATAAAATATGCCCGTACTAATAACATACCTTTTTTTGGAATATGTTTCGGTATGCAACTTGCGACGATCGAAATAGCTCAGAATTTAATCGGTATTAAAGATGCAGTAACGGAAGAATTTAAAGTAGACGGTACAAAAATTATTGAGAAAATAAATAAAAACTGTGAAGACTCAAAAATAACAATTGAAAATGTAAAAAAGACTATGAGGCTCGGCTCTTATCCTTGTAGTTTGGTCGCAAATACCATTGCAGCAAATGCTTATAAAAGCCTTGAAATAAATGAGAGACATCGTCATAGATATAAATTTAATAATGAATTTCAAAATATTTTTGAAAAACACGGAATAGTATTTAGCGGTTTTTCAAAAGATGAAGAGATTGTAGAAATAATTGAACTACCGCTACTGCGTTGGTTCGTAGGAGTACAATTTCATCCGGAATTTAAATCTAAACCTTTTGAAGCTCATCCGTTATTTATTCAGTTTATTAAAGCAACGATTGAGTATAACAAATGTAATTAACAACAATATATGAGACTATTTTAAAAAATCTTGACATAGTTTTTATTATAGTCTAGGGTGCAAAAAAATAATATAGCCGGACAGTTTCTAAAAAACGTTTGAGGCCATTCCCGCATATGCGGGAATGGCCTCTAAAGCTCTAAGCCTTGCAAAAACATAACATTTTTAAAAACTATCCGGTACTCAAAAAATAAGCTCATAGTAAATCAATGGATAGCGTGGATTCTAATTGCACAATTTGGAATAAAGCCAGAAACAGTAAATTTAGGGATATAGTATGGCCGATTAGATCGTATGAATTAACCAAGTTCATCCCGATGGCTTTACTAATGTTTTTTATTCTACTTAATCAAAACTTAGTTCGTAGTATTAAAGATAGTTTTGTTGTTACCTTAATTAGCTCGGAAGTATTGAGTTTTATCAAACTTTGGGGCGAAATGCCGATGGGAATTTTATTTGTTATTTTTTATTCTAAACTCTGTAATATTATGACAACAGAGCAAGTTTTTAGGATAATTATCGGTACTTTTTTATTTTTCTTCACAATTTTTGGTTTTATTTTATTTCCGTACAGAGACTTTTTTCATCCCGATCCCGAATTAATTAAGCACTATATCACTGTTCTTCCTCACTTAAAATGGTTTTTAATAATTTGGGGACAGTGGAGTTTGGTATTATTTTATATTATGGGAGAGTTATGGCCGGTTATAGTCTTTACGCTTTTATATTGGCAGCTTGCAAATAAAATTACCAAAGTCGAAGAAGCACCAAGATTTTACTCATTTTTTACTTTATTCGGACAAACTAATTTACTCATCTCAGGAACCGTAATTATTTATTTTGCTAAGAGTGAGCATTTCTTATTACCTTTATTTTCTCATCTAAACGATACAAATGAAATTCTTTTAAAATCATTTATTACGGTTATTTTAATATCCGGATTAATTTGTTTAGCTCTTCATAAACTTATTGATAAATCAGTCGTAGAAGCTGACAAAAATATTAAATTTAAAAACCAAAGAACGGATATATTAAAATTAAGCTTGGTCGACAGTGCAAAAGTAATATTAACTTCTAGATATCTCGGTTTTATTTGTCTTCTTGTAATGTCTTATTCTATGAGTATTAGCCTAATAGAAGGATTATGGATGTCCAAAGTAAAGCAACTCTATCCCGCTACAAAGGATTTTATAGCCTATCACGGTAAAGTGTTTTTTTGGACGGGAATACTCACGTTAGTTAGTGCGTTTTTAGGCAGTAGTTTAATTAGAATATGCGGCTGGTTTTGGGGAGCTATTATAACACCGATTATGATGTTTGGAGCAGGTGTTATGTTCTTTTCATTCACGGTTTTTGAAAATCACCTAGGAAATATCGTAAATACTCTCGGCTATAGTGCACCGCTTGTCGTTATAGTTTTTATCGGCGGACTTTGGCATGTACTTTCTAAATCCGTAAAATATTCACTTTTTGATGCTACCAAAGAAATGGTATATATTCCGCTCGATAGTGAAATGAAGACCAAAGGTAAAGCTGCAGTTGATGTTATGGGTGCTAAAATCGGTAAATCAATAGGTGCTATTATTCAATTCATATCCTTTAGTATTTTCCCGAACGCCATACATAACGACATAGCCGGTTTATTGATGCTTAGTTTTATTATCGTATGTCTATTATGGCTATATGGCGTGAAAGTTTTATCAAAATATTATAATAAGATGATACAACGTTGATAAGGATATCCATTCCTGCGAAGGCTTGCTTGCGTTGATACCTATAATCTTCATGAGCTACGTAGGCATTGTTGCATAACTCAGAAAAGGCGTACGATGTCATTCGTAGCTCAATATTGTTGCGTAAACCAGTAAAATCCCCTGTGTCATCGCGTGGCTTGACCACGGGATCCATAAAAACAATAAACAATAATAATTCTAGTATTTTTCACTGGATCCCGCGATCAAGTCGCGGGATGACATCGGGAACATTGATCCACGCAACAAGGCCCGAAAGCGGGGATCTAGCACAATAACTTCAAATATCGATATAGAAGTTATTTATTAAAAAAATAAACCTAAAAAAACAAATTTTTTATAGGTTTTACTAGATTTCCGCCTACGCGGGAATGATATAAAACGATCCATGTATACAATGCTGAACAGAAATGACCAGTGCTTTTCAAAAATTGCTTGATGCTATGAATCAAACTACTGTATTTTGAACATCCTCTCCTATTAATCCTTGATCAAGCAAATCAAAAGCCTCATCCAAGCACTTATAACTGCATTTTCTTGAGCTACTGCCGAATAATTTTCGATTAACCCTAGATTTTGACAATAATAACAAGTTGAGCGTTTAAACCATCACTCTATTGATTTTTAATATAATCTAATATTATTTTTAAAACAGCTTGGCTACTATCCTTTGCTTTTTCATATTTATTTTTTAAGCTCTGTAATCTGTCAACATATATTCTTAACGTCTCTACTTCTTTACTTCTTTACTTTGATATATTAAGCTCTCTATTTTTTCAATTTGTTTTATTAACCGCTCTGCCTCTTCATACGGTTCTTTACATTGTCTTACTAAATTTGCTTTTGTAAAATTAGTATTAGCATTGTTATGCATTAATAGTGAAAGAATAATTTTGTTTTCTACTAAGTTACGACATATTCAAGTAACATTTTGGCTTTTTTAAAATTACCTGTAACCTCTAAAGCAGTATCACCATTCTCATATTGTATATTAAGATCAATACCTTTTTGCAGTAACTCTTTAAGGTCTGCTAAGTCAGTTACATAATGTAGGGTACTTTTGTTTTCTGGGCTATCCACCGTATCAAAACTAACATCTTTACTGTTTTACTATTAAGACTATTGTTAATACTAATGCGTAAATCATGAAACATTTCTGGAGCGGTTTTACATTCTTTTGCATTACTCCCCTTTCCTATACAAGATTAAAAATATTTATTAACTTAGAAATTTTAGGCATAATTATTTTTTTTAGTTATTTTATTAAAATTCCATGTTTCATGGTATTTTTGACTCGACATTATATTAATATATTTTAATAAAGTCAATGTGAATGGTTAATTTTTATGAATTCACCAATTAACAATATAATTTAAAAATTCTTTTTTCTTGAATCTATTTGTAATATAGTAATAGACATATTTAATATTTGTAGAGGGAGTAATGAAACAACATCCAAAAATCTCATTAATAGGTAGCGGTAACATAGGTGGTACACTTGCTCACTTAATTAGCCTTAGAGAACTCGGCAATATCGTGTTATTTGATGTGACTGAAGGAGTACCGCAAGGAAAAGCATTGGATCTCATGCAAGCCGGTACAATAGCCGGGTCTAATATCAAAATAAAAGGCACAAACGACTATAAAGATATTAAAGGATCTGATGCCATAATTATTACTGCCGGTTTACCAAGAAAACCAGGAATGAGTAGAGACGATTTAATTAGCATTAACACCGGTATTATGAAAACGGTTGCAGCAAATGTTAAAAAATACGCTCCTGATGCCTTTGTAATAGTAATTACCAATCCACTTGATGTTATGGTATATGTCATGCTTAAAGAAAGCGGATTGCCTCACAATAAAGTAATCGGTATGGCAGGAGTACTTGACTCATCAAGATTTAATCTTTTTCTTGCTGAAGAGTTTAAAGTATCGGTTAGCAATGTTAATAGCATGGTTCTCGGCGGTCACGGCGATGCTATGGTACCTCTTGCAAGATATTCTACAATATCAGGCGTGCCGATACCTGACTTGATAAAAATGGGCTTATCAAGTAATGAAAATATTGAAAAAATAATCGATCGTACTAGAAACGGCGGCGGTGAGATTGTTGCATTACTTAAAACAGGTTCTGCTTATTATGCTCCTGCAGCCTCAGCAATAGAAATGCTTGAGTCATATTTAAAAGATAAACGTCAGATTCTAACTTGTGCCGCTTATTTACAAGGTGAGTACGGCGTACATGATTTATATGTCGGAGTGCCTATTATGATCGGTAAAGAAGGTGTGCTAAAAGTAATAGAACTGCATTTAACCGCAGAGGAAAAAGCACTATTTGATAAATCAGTCGAAGGAGTTAAAAAACTCATTGAGACGATAAAATAAATGATAAAATTATATTATTGAAGCACAAATGCAACAAGATTTAAAATATTGAATTAATACTAATTATTAGTATTGTTAATTGAACATAAATGGTATTACATTTTGGTTTATTTTTATTAATAGAGGGAAATTATGAAACATAAGAATGAATTAGACCGGCTAATAAGAAATCTTTATTTAATAAAAAATACTAATTTAAATAATATTTTAGAAACAGATAAACTAGCTATAACACGTACAACTAATTTTATAGAAGCTCTAATAAACAAAATAGACCCTAGAACGCCGGGACCGTATGTTTCTCAACAACAAGCTAACTTCAAAGTAACAAATGATAAAAATATACAGGGTGCTAGTAAAGAAATTTATTTAAAAAATCTACCTATTAGTATTGGTAAAGTTGAAGGCTTTAAGGAAGACGGAAAAGGTAGAAAAACAAAGGCTCAACTTGATGTCCTAATATCCCCTTCAGATTTTTCAGCATGATTAAGACTAAGTAATTCATTACCGATCACTAATGAGCAAGAACTAGAAATAAAGGGCAATATTAATCTATTGCAATTGATGGAAGAAGTTGTTCAGAAAGTAGGGGAAAAGAGCTTAAATATAAAGCAAGATAAAAAAGTACTTACCTCACAAAAAACGAACAAGCTATAACACACGGTCAACAAAAAGTAGAACTTAGCCTTAAAGAAGAAATAATCAAGTTAAGGGAAGCATTTCAAGAAACAATCAAAAATCCAACTAATAATGAAGAATTTAATAAGACATCACAAGAAATTTTAGGTTTGATTAATAATATCAACGCTCATCAACCATTTAGATTACAGGCAGCTAGAAATAAAATCCTAAGTAGCGGAGAAAGCCCTAATACTAAAAATATAAAAATAGAGGGATTTTTTCTTGAACAACATGCATTGGATAAATTTCAAGAATTACAGAGAGAGATTACAAAAAATAAAAGAGCCTAGAGAAAAATTATATGAAATGAAAAATTTTTATGATGTGATTAATTCATTAGATAAAAATATCATTCTAGGAGTAATGCAAGAGACACAAAAAGTGCAAGAGATTATAAGAAGTAAATTTTTATACCTTGATAATGCCTGGGATTTTTCAGATGGTTTACAAAATTTATTTGAGAAGTTAAAAAATAAAGAAGCGACAGGGGAAAAAGAACTTATAGAAGCTTCTAAAAAGATACTCAGCAAAAGTATATCAGTAAATAAAAATTACTTCCGTAATACTAATAATTCAAGCGAATTAGATTTACAATATAAGATGTTGTTAAGATAATATCTCGCAAAATATAAAGGAGGCTCTAGTCTTATATGCCAGAAGTAATAACAATAACAAGATTGATATATTATCTGAAGAATTAGCAAATAAATTTAGTTACTACAAAAAGAAACAGGTAAATATTCTCCTGCTTTAGAAACTATACCTGAAGATTCTATGTTATCACCGGCAATAGTACATTCCTCAACAGAACTTTTTGCAAAACTAGAAAATTCATTCAATGAACTAGCACAATTCACTGATAAAATATTAATAGATACCGGCAAATCTTATGTACAACAGGCAAATATTAATCCTCAATCTAATACCGTTTCTAGATCTTCTTCTATTGATTCAGGAATAGCCTCAAGTCAAGAAGAATTATCTACCACATTTGGAAAAAGCAGCGCTACTAATTTAATTGAAGCTCTTGATTTAGTACAAGCGAAAATTTTATCAAATTTAAATATAGCAAAAGATAAGTTAACTGTAACAAAAGAACTACAAAAATCTATCCAACAAAAAGAAGTACGCAATGAAAGACTTACTCAAGAAGAAATAGATAATATTTATAAGACACTAGGTATATTTGAAGAAATTAAGGAATATGAAAAGAGCGACAATTCACGTGTTCCTCGTTTACTAAATAAAAATTACTATAAGCTAACTGATCCTAGTGAGGAGCGTAGAAGCGATAATATCGCTTTAGAGCAGGATGATACTGGAATGCTAACTACTGATACTGATTTAGAGTGGGATGACACCGGAATACTGCCTCCTGCCCAAAATAGTGCCCTTTCAGATAAATTAAAAGAAGCAGTAGATGATTATATATCTGAGCTACAAAATGAAAAGCTATCTAAAGATACATCCCCGAAACAAGTTGAGGCAATAACTCATCCAATGCAGGCAGCAATAACGACTCCTCCTGCTCTTTCCTGGAATACTCATCCTATATTCGATGATACAATAAAGTTCTTAAAGAGGTTTAAAGAAGAGATCGATAAATTTCCACAAGATTATACTAAAGTCTCTACCATACCTCTATATTGAAATAATGTTAATAGCAATTGAGGAAGAAGTGAATTTTTAGCAAGTATGGTATCGACTTCTCAACAAGATGAGAGAATTAATGATATAGTAGATAAACTTCAAAAAATTTCTACTAATTGTAGTAAGATAAGTAATAATGATGATAAATTTAATAAAGAGATTAAAGCATCTTTTGTAGAAATTAATACCACATTAAAAAATATAATGGAATATAAAGGACCCGAAATAGAATATTTAAATTCCAATATAGAAAAAGTTTAAAAGAATTTATCTAATTTAGAATCTTTGACTTATGAATTATCTAAAAATACATCTACGAAACATATTAAGCAATCAACCCAAAATCAACCTAAAATATCTACAGGAGCAGTTACCGGTATAAAAGATAGAATAGCAAAATTTGAAGCAGACTCTGACAGCAAAATCAAAAAATACTGGACAGAAGAAAAGAAACAGACTGTAGAAAAACAACATGCAAATACTCAATCTGACCATATAACTCCTCAGAAAAATTTTGAGTTTGAAAAGCGAGGTAAAGAAATTAAAGAGAATAGTACCAAAAATTTAATAAACAAATTTGAAAAAGGCTTTGATAGTAAAACAACAAGATACTGGACATCACCGGCGGGATAGGATAAATGGGAGGAAGAAACACAGAAAGGTATAGGAAAAGAGAATGAACTAATAAGACCTCGTACAAAATTTGCAATAGAACATTCTAAACATACTCAATCTAAAGAGCCTATATATAATCCAACTCCTGAAAAATTGAATATTAACGAAATAACTCACGATTTAAAGCTAAAAGGCAATACAAAAAACTTAAAAGACAAATTTGAAAACTTAGCAAAAGAAGCGAAGCAAATTGGGACACAAGCACAGCCAAGCTCCAAATCTTCAAGTAGTCCTAGCATAAAACCTACAGGTTGCAGTAAAGACGGAAGAAATATATAAGGCAATTGATGTTATTCTTGTTTTTGGGTCTTGTTGCATGGCGCGTTTATGTCATTTCCGCGGAGGCGGGACTCCAGTAAAACACATAAAAAAACAAGTTTTTTATGTGTTTATTTTGTCAAATATATCAATATTGAAGTTATCCCCGCTTTCGCAGGGATGACATTGAGTAGGTTTTTCAAGCCATGCAACAAGACTTTACTGTTGTGAGGATGACATCCTACGTAAAACCAACACTGTACTCATTAATATTATAAGCAAAAATATGAAAAAGCTTAAAGTGAGAGATAGTGACTTAAAATTTTGCCATAACAACATACTAAAGAAAGGAGTAGTTGAGGATAGAATAATACCTCCAAAAGAATGTGATAGACTATAAAGCCTCATTTTAACATTAGTCTTAAATAAGGATTGAACAATAATTTGTAGCGGTACTGCATAAAATGCTGCAAGTCCTATTAATATAACGGGACAGAGAATATTAAATATTTGTTTGTATAACATTATTTGCATTCCTAAAGCAACAATAATGCTGACAAATAAAGCCCATGTAATCTGTCTTAAAGGGTTGATTTTATCGGCAAACAGCCCTGCAAAAACAGCTGATATTCCATAGGTAGTAGTAAGAGCTATATTCATAAATCTTATTTCAGGATGATTTATAAGAGCTATTTTTGTTAAAAAAACTCCTAAGAAAATTACTAAAAAGTGATACACTCCTCCAATAGCACCGTTTATTAGTAATGCTATCATAACGGATAGTTTATGATTCCATATAATTTGCCGCAAGGTACTTTTTGATGACGTTCTTAAAAACTCGCTACTTTCTTTAAAAAAATTTCTCATCAAAATAGCAAATAAACCAAATATTGCACCAATAAAGAAATTAAAACGCCATAAATATTGGATATCGGAATTACTAGCGTAATAATAAGCTATAGCCGCAAGTAATGCACCTATTTGGCTACAGCATGAAACTATTCCTATATTTAAATTTTTCTGATTATCTCCTGTTTTTTCAGCTACATAAACCTTTATTCCGTCAACTTCTCCGGCAAGGCTTGCTAAAAAAACCATTCGACATAATGTTAGTATTACCGTAGCAAAAATACCTATTATCTCAAAGGAAGGAGTAATAGCAATTAATCCAGTAGCAATGCTACTCATACACATTGATATCTTGATAGATTTAGTACGCCCGTATTTATCTCCGATAAATCCAAAAATTAAGGACCCTAAAGGTCGTACTATAACGGCTGCACTAAGAATAGCAAAAAAAACAAGTAGTTGTTTATCCTGCTCTATATTAGGTAAGAAATTTTGTGCAAGAATACTAGCCGATAAACCGAATAGAGCATAATCATAATAACGGATAATCGTTGTGAAAAATGCAACTAAAAAAGCTGAATTAGACATATAATATTTTCTTTTTGTGGCAACAGCATATGATACCAACTATTTAGGCTGTGTGAAAGAAAATTAATTTAATCTATTTTTACTCTTTGTGTCTACAAATTATAAGATTTTTTTGAAATAGGAACAACTACAGCATAATTTCAATATAGAAATCTTTTATATTTATTTTACTATTGTAGTTTTAATTATAATATTTTATATTTGGTATATATTCAATTTTTAACCGTTTTAAAAATATGCACTTAGAATATAAAGTTACTATATCTGAAAATGGCAGAATAAATATTCCTGCAAAAATTCGTGATCAATTACATCTTGCTTCAGGAGATCAGTTAATGCTAATACTTGATAAAGAATTAACATTGATTCCTCTAAAAAATAAAATTAAAGAATTTCAAGCATTAGTAAAATCTAGAAATAAAGATAACATATCATTAGTTGACTCTTTAATTGAATCAAGAAGAAAGGAATTTAATAATGAATAAATATATTTTAGATTCATCTGCTTTACTTGCATTATTTAACTTAGAAACTGGTAGTGACAAGGTCGAAGAATTATTACCGTTATCTATTATGTCTACAGTAAATATAGCAGAAGTAGTAGCTGAACTAGATAAAAAATTGAACATATCTTTTATTCAAAGTAAAGAAATGATCTCAGCTTCCATAAATAAAATTGTAGCCTTAGATTTTGATCAAGCTATAGAAATTGGACGCTTAAAGAAAGAAACAGAACAATTTGGCTTATCTCTTGGTGACAGAGCTTGCATTAGCCTAGGATTAATTACAGGCTATCCTATATATACTGCAGATAAAATTTGGGCTAAACTGCAATTAAATTGTAAAATCGTTCTAATTCGCTAGGCTCTACGAAGATTTCTAATTGATTTGCTATTTTGAGGTATTTTTTAGCGAAAATTAATAAGATTTTTGAAAGAATCGCTACTCCTATTTCAAAGAAACCTTATAATTTGCAGCAAAAAATAATCAAAATTAAATCTTCTTAGAAATCTTCATAGAGACTAACAGCTCATTTTATGATACAATTTGAACAAAGAGCCATTATGATACTATAATAATTACCTTCCTCTATAATAATTACCTTCCTCTTCCTGAGTTTTGCTTTTCTATTTTTGCTCTTCGTGCTTTCATAGCCTTTGCTAGTTCTTCTTTATGCTGATCTCCTCCTTGAGGCATTTGTTTACCAGCATCCTTTGCCTCTTTTTTTATAGTTTTTGGAATTGATATAGGTGGTGGCGGAGGCGATGGGGAAATATGAATACCGCTTCCAGGCATTAGAGGCAGCACCGGTATAGTACCGCTAGGCATAGTTGGAGTATTTTTTGAAGATTGATTAACAGCTTCTGCTTGCTGCTGCTTTATCTTCTCTTCTTTCATACGTTTTATAGCTGCTAATGCTCCTTGTTGCTATAAACCTGCAGCTATCAGCTCTCTTTTTGTAGCAGTTAAGTGTTTATTTTTATTATCAAACTTTTGTTCTCTATCGGAAGCACTATTAATAGTATTATGTTCTTTTTCTATAGCCTTAAATTGATTATTAATAGCTTCTAATGCTGCAGCGATTTTCCATCTTTCTTCTCTAGTAATATTAGAATTAGCTTTTTTTTTCTTCAAGCCCCTTTTGCCTCTCTTCTAGTTCTTTCTGTTTTTGCTTTAATTCTTCTATACGTTTTGCATGATTATCTATTTTTTCTTCTGTACTCTTTGTTTGCGGCTCGAAAAAATCCTGTACTTGTCTGCTTTGAACTTTTTTCTTTAACTCTTCATCAAAGGAAAGCGGTTTATTTCGTACAGGCTGTCCTAAATCAGAATGTATTAGATCGTCAAAATTTTCTCTAGAAGCTAACGGTTTTTTACTGGTATCAGGTATTTGAGGATCATGTTTTCGTAAATCTTTTGTAATTTCTTGTATATTTTTATGAAGTTCTGTAATCAACTCCACTTTACCTCTCACAAGTTAATTGATTTTAAAGATATAGTAATTAAACCTCGTTTATAGCTTCAACGCAAGCAAAAGTTGCTATTTTTAGTATTTCATTAGCTGTTGCTGCAGCTTGAAGTATTTGAACGGGTTTTTCAAAACCGTTTGTTATAGGACCTATAAAGCTGTTTGACGAAAATTCTTGTAACAACTCAGTAGAAATAGCAGCTGAATTTAAACCAGGCATAATTAATACATTTGCAGATCCTGATAATCTACAAAATTTATATAATTTACGTAAATCACCATCTAAAGCCACTTTAACTGACATCTCTCCGTCATATTCAAAATCTACCTTCATGCCGCTCAGCTCTTCTTTGTCCTTGCTAAAATTATCTAGTATATTTACTGCTTCACGAATACGAGCTGTTTTTGCCTTAGAAGAATTACCGAATGTTGAAAAAGAAAGAAGTGCAACACGAGGCGTGATTCCCATATTTTTAGCAATTTCTGCAGTTTGGGTTGCTATTTGTGCAAGTTCCCAACTGTTTGGATATTCTGTAATACAATTATCGGCAATAATAATATTATTATCTTTAGCAATCATAATTGAATAGCCAAGGATTCTACGATTAGTTTTTGGTGAAATGACTTTCATGATATCTTCTAAACTATCGATATAACTTTGCGTAACACCGGTTAGAAGAGCATCACCATCACCGCATGCTAACATACAAGCAGCGAAAATATTCTTATCAGTTTTAACAAGCTTTGCACAATCACGGTATAAATAACCTTTTCTCTGAAGTTTTTTATATAAATAACCAGTATATTTCTCTAAACTATCGCTTAAGGCCGCATTCATTATTTGAATTCCGTCTAAGTTAATATCTTGACCTATCTTTTTTAACATAGCCTCAATTCGTTCAACACGACCAATTATAATCGGATGACCGTATTTCTTGTCTCGCATCATAAGAGCGGCAGAAATTACTTCTTCTTCTTCACCTTCAGCAAAAACAATCCGTTTAAGCGGTGCATTATGAATTTTGTCAGCTAAGAAATTCATATAGTTAGCAGTAGGATTTAATCTGCTACCTAATTCTTTCTTATATTTACCTATACTAAAATCTTTAACCCTAGCAACGCCGCTTTCTATTGCAGCAACGGCAACCGCCGCTGCTACGGTAATTAAACGAGGATCAAACGGTACAGGAATGATATATTCCTTACCAAAAACCATCTTACGCCCTGAATAAGCTTTATACACCTCTTCCGGTACAGGTCTACGGGCTAAATCTGCAATGGCTTTTGCTGCAGCTATTTTCATTTCCGTATTAATAGTCTTAGCTCTTATATCTAATGCTCCTCTAAAAATATAAGGAAATCCCATAACATTATTAATCTGATTATTATAATCAGATCGCCCTGTTGCTATAATCGCATCATCGCGTACAAGTTTTATATCTTCCGGAGTAATTTCCGGATCAGGGTTAGCCATGGCAAAAATAATCGGATTATTTGCCATTCTACTCACCATATCTTTAGTTACTGCCCCTTTTACCGATAACCCTATAAATACATCAGCGTTATTTAAGCTTTCCGCTAAAGTTCTAAACTTGGTATCACTTGCATATAGCTCTTTCCATTTATTCATACCTTCTAAGCGTCCTTTGTAAACAACGCCTTTAGTATCACATACAATAATCTTTGATTTATCAGCTCCAAGAGCAATTAATAAATCAATGCAAGCAATAGCTGCTGCACCTGCTCCGTTAACTACGATTTTTAAATCTTCAAGCTTGCGATTAGTAAGATACGCAGCATTTATTAGCCCTGCGGCGGTAATAATCGCTGTTCCATGCTGATCGTCATGAAAGACCGGTATATCCATTAAAGATTTTAATTTTTCTTCTATAATAAAACATTCCGGAGCTTTAATATCTTCAAGATTAATACCCCCAAAACTATAACTGAGATACTTCACGGCATTAATAAATTCTTCAGGGTCTTCCGTATTCACTTCCAAGTCAATTGCATCAATATCAGCAAATTTTTTGAATAGTACCGCTTTACCTTCCATCACCGGTTTTGAAGCGGCAGCTCCTAAATTACCAAGCCCAAGTACGGCAGTACCGTTAGAGATTACGGCAACTAAATTACCGCGAGCAGTATATTTATATACATCCTCTAAATTTTTAGCAATTTCAAGGCAAGGAGCCGCAACCCCTGGGGAATAAGCAAGTGATAAATCTTGCTGAGTAACTAAAGACTTTGTTGCAGAAATAGCGATCTTACCAGGCTTATCTTTTTCATGATATTCAAGGGCCTCAGCATAATTTATTTCATCCATTTTAGAAATTCCTGTTTTATTTGTTTGTTTTAGTTTTTCATCATTGCGAGCAAACGCAATAGGCATCGACGAAGCAATCTCAGGCAACATTCCTGAGATTGCCACGCTCCTTTCAGTCGCTCGCAATGACGTGGTAAATTCACCCCATTATATACATAATAATTGATATAGTAACTACCGAGAAAAAAGTAGTAAATGTTATAATCAACGCCATAGAATCAGGATCACCGTCAAGTTGACGAGATAAAACATAAGCCGTACTTGCACATGGCAGGCAGCTATATAATATTCCTACCGATCTATTTAATCCGTCAATAGACATTAACCATAGTACTACTACACTAACTAGAGGAAATGCAACTAATTTAACAAAGCTTGTAAACATTACATTATGTAAAAGCTCTTGTCTAATAGTAAAATTAAGCCCTGCCCCAACATTTAGCATACCGATAGCTAAAGCGGCATTAGAAAGGCTATCTAACGTTTGCTTAAGCCCTAAATGTAATTCAAGATTTGAGTAATTAAAAACGAATCCTACTAAACTGGCGATAATTAACGGATTACGCACAATTAATTTCATCATTAAAACAAAACTAGTGCTAATAGTATTAGTCACGGATTTATTAGGGACATAATAAGCGAAAATCATTACCGATAAAATATTGGTAAAAATAATCATATAAGAAGAAATAATGGCAACGATTGAAAGTCCGCTAGAACCAAGCAAGGGGCTACTTACCCCAAAAAAAATGTAGCTATTATAACGAATCGATCCTTGAAAAATGGAAGTAAACTGGACTTTATCTATGTTGTATTTTTTTTGGTAAATTATAAGACCGATTGATACAAGAATAGTGGATATAATAAGAGCCACTACTAATTTAATTATGAGTGCAATGCTTAAATCGGCAGTGGATACGTAACTAAACAACATGGCAGGAAATAATACAAAATACGATAATTTCTCAATACCACGCCAAAATTCTTCTGAAGTTAACCATTTATTTTTGATAATACTACCAAGCAGCATAATTAAAAAAATAGGTAACGTACTACAAAAAATTTCATTCATTTGTTAATAGTTTTTATTTTAACGTCATTGCGAGGAGCGAAGCGACGTGGCAATCTCGTCCAACTTCCTGAGATTGCCACACTCACTTCGTTCGCAATGACGCTTAGATACCCATGCGGGAATGATATATAGGCTACAACTGCCCTTCAACCAGCTTTTTCATTTCCTGCACCCCGTAAAGCTTTATAAAAGTCCCAAGTCTGGGACCTTCATTCTGTCCAAGCAATATTTGATATAAATCTTTGAAGTAATCACGCAGATTTTCATATCCTGCTTTCATTCCTATATCATATATTGCTTTCTGAATTGCTTCAGCTTCGGTTTGATCAGCTATATCAGATAACATATCTAATATATCCTGCAAAATAACCTTATGCTTTTCAGAAGGAGATAAATATGATTTATGTGCTTTAATAAAGTCATTATAATATCTTATAGCAAATTCTGCTAAATGGTCAAGATAAGGGTTAGTATTTGGAGTTGCTTGTGGCTCATATTTGCTAATAAATCCCCAAAGCACCGATTTATCCGAAGGATTACACACAGAAGTAAGATTTAAAAGCAACGAATAGGTAATTCCAAAAGTCTCAATTTTCGGTACATTTCCGTGATGGATGTGATAAACGGGATTTGCAACACGCTTTGCCCTGTCCTCTTCTAAATGATATTTCTGGTTAAAAGTAATATATTCATCAACATTTTTAGGAATTACATCAAAAAACAAACGCTTAGCTCTAGTCGGATTTTGATACATAAATAATGCCATACTTTCAACAGGAGCATATTTCAGCCAATCATCAATGCTAATACTATTACCTTTTGATTTTGATATTTTCTCACCGTTTTCATCTAAGAATAACTCATAACATAACTGCACCGGCGGCTTTCCTCCTAGGATTCGGCAAATTTCCGAATAAAGACGAGCATTTGCCAAATGGTCTTTGCCGTACATCTCATAATCGACTTTAAGCGCAGCCCAACGCATACCAAAATCCGGCTTCCACTGTAATTTGCAATGCCCTCCCGTTACCGGTACTTCTATATAATTACCGGCTTTGTCTTTATACGTTACAGTGCCTGCTTTAGCATCCCATTTCTCTATAGGTACTTGCAGTACCTTACCTGTTTTCGGACATATAGGCATGAAAGGTGAATAGGTAGCCTTACGCTCTTCTCTAAAAGTCGGTAGCATTAGCTCCATTATCTCGTCATATTTCTCAAGCACCATTATCAGCATCTCATCAAACATACCAGCTTTATAACAGTTAGTACTGCTATAAAATTCATACTCAAAGCCGAATTTATCAAGGAATGAGCGAAGCTTTGCATTCATATAATGCCCATAACTTTCACATTCACCGAATGTATCAGGGATAGAAGTAAGCGGCATATCCATATACTGTGCCACCATTTCAGGATTTGGGATATTGCTAGGTACTTTACGAAGCCCGTCCATATCATCGGAAAAGCAAATTAGTTTAGTCGGAATATCGGATAATTGCTCAAATGCTTTCTGTACCATCACCATACGGGCATTTTCACCAAAAGTACCGATATGAGGTAAACCTGAAGGACCGTAACCCGTTTCAAATAATACATACCCCTTCTCAGGACTTTGACCGTTTAAGCTATCTAATATCTTCTTAGCCTCAACAAAAGGCCATGCGTTTGACTTAATAGCATCTTCCCAAATTTCTGACATTGATTTTTCTTGCGCTTTAATTAATAATCATTGACAATATACTAAATTTATTTATTTGTAAAATATCAAATTAAACGCCGTCATTGCGAGCGACTGCCAGGAGCGTGGCAATCTCATCAAACTTCCCGAGATTGCCACGCTCCTGGCAGTCGCTCGCAATGACATTAAGAACAAAAAAACATGCAATTTAATACTATTATAAATTACATCAGAAAAGATAGCTATAAAGTTCTACATTTAGGACTGATCGCAATTTCTATAATAGCACTTTCTACCGCTTATATTGCTGAATATATATTCCATTATACACCATGTCCTTTATGCGTTTACGAACGATTTCCCTATTTAACCCTAATCAAAATTTGCTTAACTGCTTTAATCATCCGACAGTTAAGTAAGTATACTTTAATATTCATTCTCCTAACTATCCTTAGCTCTTGTATATTATCAACCTATCATAGCTTCGTAGAAAGAGGCATAGTACAACCAAGTGCTCTTTGTTCATCAATGCTTCATATCCCGAAAGGCGTGTCTATACAACACATCAAACAAATGTTCTACTCGCAGCCAATCACGTCCTGCATGAAACCCGCCATCAAAATCTTTGGTATTTCTATGACAGAGTATAATCTACTCTTAAATATCGGTCTTCTAATCTGTGTACTCCTCGTGTGGTTTTATCCAAAATCTAATAAATAGTTAAACATTAACTATTGGATTGCAGAAATTCAAAATATTATGTATAATGCTCACACGACAAAATAATATTTAAACATAAAGGAATATTTATATGATGAATCAACCAACAAATAATGCTAATTACCGACTGCCAGACGGTAGTACGGTTTTACATAATGCAGCAACGTATAGGGAATGTAAATAATGTTAGACTTTTACTTTCACAAGGTGCCGATGTTAATGCTTTAGATGCTAAAGGAAAAAAACTATAGATTATGCATCTAAACCAGAAATTAAAGAAATACTAACTGATGCTAATGTACGCTCAGCACTACCTGAATTCAAAGCAGAACAAAAGCTTGCTGAGATGAAGAAAAATATTAAAAATGAGGATGATAAAAATAAAATTATCAACGGATTAATTATGAATCCTGAATTTTATTCTGATATAGATGATGTTACAAGAGAGAAATTAATAGAAAAACTTTTTAATTATAATTTAACGATAATAATCCAGTAATAGCTCCGGTAGCAGCACCGGCACCAGTAACAACCACTACTTCTACAGAAATAGCAGCAGAGGACAATGTACGTACACCAAACCCTGAAATATATGACACCTTAATTGAAGCTGAAGACAACCGTACACCGTTTAGTATAGCAGCCTCAACTGGAAATGCAAATATTGTTCAAAAATTAATTGAGCAAGGTCATAATGTCAATGCTAAGGATGAACAAGGAAATACGGCATTATTTTATGCAAGCACTAAAGAAATAGCTAAAATTTTATTAGACCAAGGGACAAGTTTTGAAGTTGAGCATAAATATCTATACTCACCTATACATTAGGCGGCAACAATAGGCAATAAGCAGCTTTTTACTTAAAAAAAATGTGGATGTTAATACTAAAGATGGAAAGGGACGTATAAATTATGCAACTTATTCTAAACAGCACGAAATAACTCAAATTTTATTACAACCCGGCAGTGAAATTGATACAGTAGACAATTATGGCGGCACACCTTTTTGCTATTTGCTACTAAAGCATGAATCAGGTCAAAATAAAACGTTACTGGACTTCTTTTTAAATAATAACGTTAATCTTAAGATTAATGCGTGTGGTGAGTCAATTTTTAATCACGCACTAACATCAAGAGATAAATGGTTACTTGAGAAGTTAATATCTAAAGGTGCTGATATAGGACGACAAGGCGTTCTATTGCATAATCCATTCGATCACAGTATAGCAGAACTTGTAAAGATAGGTGTTGATAAAGAAAAGATAATTCTCATATTAATGAGCAATTAAAAATTACATACAAAAATACTTGGGTGCAAAATCAGCTAACAATTATAAAGACATGGATGTTAATGGTTATCATTATGATTTACCGGATGAAGAAGGGTTTGCAAAAAATACACACGAAAAATTATTAAAAGATGTTATGCAACGTCTTAAAAACAGTGAAGATAGAGATGGCATTATTAATACATTAATTGAGATTAGTATTAATGAAGATACAAGAACAGAGCTAATAGAAAAAGTTTTAAATTATAATGTTAATGATAATAATCCTGTAGCAGCTCCAGCATTAGTTACTCCTGTAGCAACCCCTATAGTAGTACCGACTCCATCAACTGCAACAGAAGAAAAGTTATCGGCTGAAGTGAAGACACGTCTTACAATAGGGAAAATAAGGATGATATTATTAATTTCGTGCTTCTTTATCAGAATACTAACGAGAATGTAAAAAGTGAGTTAATAGATTATATCTGTGAATATTCTTTCGATACTGAATTAGCCAGACAGATAGGTACAGATATTCAATTCTAATTTAAAATCTCTTTAAGTGCTTGTAAAGAAAAACCCGGTGGTTTTAGGTAGTCTAGTATTACCTTACCACTATCTAAGACTATAAGCCTTTTGCCGTAATTTACGGCATCTTCTAAATTATGCGTGATCATAACGGAAGTGATCTTATGTTTCTCTATAATCTCTGCTGTTTTTTTCATCACTTCCAAAGAAGCTTTCGGATCTAAATTTGCCGTATGTTCGTCTAGAAATAATATTTTAGGTGGATGAGCTATGATAAGTGCCAGCAGTATCATCTGCTTTTCTCCACCGGAAAATTTACCTAATGGCTGTGAAAGTAAAGGCACAAAGCGTTTAGGTGCACCTGTAAGCTCTAACAACTCGCTACTTGCTAACCGTTCATTACTAGAGAATCTACTTTCCCACAAAATGATATTTTCTTCAAGGGTTAGCTCGGTAAATAGCCTCTCTTCAGCTTTTTGTGTTAATGTAACTAATGTAGAAGCTTTTTGTCCTTTAGGTATTTTATCGATTCTGACTTGATCTAGAAACACTTTCCCGCTATTAGGTTTTAAATAGCCGGCAAGTATTTTAGCTAAAGTAGACTTACCGCTACCGTTATGACCCAATATTACAACAAACTCTTCTTTAGCAATATTTAAAGTAGTTTCAGCAATTATAGGTTCGGTTCTTTCTTTAACTTTGAACTGTATATTTTCTGCATATAAATAAGGTTTCATAAAGCCTCTCTTTTTACAGAACTCAACGAAATAAACAATACTATACCTAAAATAAGCTTAAGATTTATGGGATCGATTCCAATTCGGAGTAAAAAGCCCAGAGCAATAAAGTAAAATAATATACCTATCAAACAAGACAATATCTCTTTAAACACATTAAAATTATTATCATGGATTAAAATATGACGCCCTATAACAATTGCACCAATACCGACTAGTGCAACCCCGAAACCCATATTAATATCGGCAAAACCATTTACTTGTGCAGATAAAGTACCGGTTAAAGCAGCCAAACAATTACTTATGCTAAAACCGATAGTACGGTAAAGCTCAGCAGGTTTTCCTAAATTAATCAATAAATCTTTATTAAAACCAAAAGCACGAAGAAATAAACCGAGCTTACCTTTTAATAAAATTATAACTGAACATATAATAAGACAATTGATTATTACTAAAGGTATTAACCAATGTTCGAGATCTAATATAGATAATAGAGTCGGCATACCAAGAACCGATATATTAGGACGCTGCATAATTTGTAAGTTAACCGAATAAAGCATAAAACTTGCAAGTATTCCGGCTATAAGCCCGTTAATGCGGTTATTCTTCTGCATAACACTAACTATACTGCCTATAATTCCGCCTGCTATTACGGCAAATATTAATGCAGGCAATAACCCAAATGAAAGGCTGCGGGCAAACACTGCCGCACCAAGTACATAAGTACCGTCTACGGTAAGATCGGTAATTTTGAGAATCCGATAACTTATATACATCCCTAAAATAAGCGGCAGCATTATTAAGGATTGCTCAAGAGCAGTAACTAAAATGTTCATGTTACTACTCTTCAAGTTCTTTACGCGCGAAAGGAAGTACGGATAAATTTTCTTTAGTAAGAATATCTTGTTTAACAAATGATTTAAGGTTAATAAATAAAGTTAAGTCTTTCATATCTCCAAATGGAATATCTTTCGGTTCTATTCCTTGTAAGATTTTTTTTGCCATTAAACCTGCTTCTACGCCTATTTGCTTCTCTTGTACTCCTACCGCAATAGTTGCCCCGCTCATTACCGAACCTTCATCGGAAGCAATTATCGGAATACGGCGTTTAAATGCTTCTTGCTTTAAAATATTAATCCCACTGACTATTAAATGATCTTTCAAAATTATAAAACTCTGCGTATTTTCAGGAGCATTTTTTACAGCCACAGGCATATCATTGAAATTTTGTATCATTACCGTGTACAGAGAAATATTGTTTTTTCCAGCATATAATTTTAACATTTCTACTTCAGGTATAACTTTCTCGCTACTGCTATAAATTAAAGTGATATTCTGTAAAACAGGTAATTTACTAATGGTGTCAGTGATTTTTATCTCATCGTTAACACCAGTAACTAAAGGTAGGTTTTTACTATTAATCATAGCAGCAGCACAAACAATCGGTTTATTTGTTATATGAGAAATAACAGTTTGGCTGGCTGTCGTGCCTATTGGAATTATTACATCAATATCCTGATCTTTTATTTGCTTTATAATGGCAAGTAAAATATTAGAATCAGCATGAGCATTTTTAACTATAATTTCTGCATCTATATCTTTTAGCGACTCTTTAATTCCTGATATAATCTCAGTCATTGCGGCATGTTCAAGTGGAACAATAACTGCTACTTTTTTTTGATCCGCATAAACTGCAGCTGTGATGAATAAAACAAAAAGACAAGAAAAAAATTTTTGAAAAATATTAGAGATAAACATTTTAATATCCTGTTATAAGTTATAATTTAATAATCAAAATTTAAATTTGCATATAGCAAACACATAAACGCAAAAAATTATCTACGCCAACGCCAATTTTGTATTAAACTATTAACCTTTAAAGATATCATAAATATTTTTAACTGTAGAAATATAAAGTAAAGATAAAAAACTTAGCTTTCTTTGACTAGAAGCTAAATAGTCAAGAAAGCTCTACCTTAGAGGCTATCTGTAAATAAGTTTTAATTGGTAATTAAAGAGCTTGTTTAGTGAAAATTGATAAGATTTTTGAAAGAATATTACTTTATATTTCAAAAAAGTCTTACAATTTGCAGTAAAAAATAATTTAATTACCAATTAAAACTTATTTACAGATAGCCTCTTAATTTTTAATGTTTAGCACTATTTTTAGATTATGTCAATAACCAATAAATAGTACTAAAAAATTATTTGAGATAGCCTATACTTCGATGTCATGACCGCTTTTACGAAACGTTATTATTGCATAAAGTTGTTGCACGGCTACAAACAACCTACTCGATGTCATACCGTGGCTTGACCACGGCATCCATAAAAGTAACTTTAAAATACTAAATTTTTAGTATTTTAAATTGGATCCCGCGATCAAGTCGCAAGGATGACAGGGGTGGAATCGATCCACACAGGAATGACCTAAACAAGCCATTAACCCTCTTAATGACGTTCAGTACCCATGCAGCAAGGCTTGCAAAATGAAAAAGGAACTCATTTCTTAAACTATGCATTTTCTGTTTGTTCTAATACCGTTTGCCCTAGTAATTGCGATAGAACATCTTGACCTGCTTCAGTCCAACTTACAGGTGGCTCTTCGTTTGGTAAACCTGTACCATAACGATCATTAAATACTCTCACTGCTTGCTGAGTAAATTGATCAAATGTACTTGTGGATTCTACTCCATAGCCATATTCTTTTAAATTTTCCTGTAAAGTATTAACTTTTTCTCCAGTACTATCAAGACTTAATAATAATTTACTCTTTTGCTCTTGCGTAGTCTCAAAATATCTACCAAAACCAGCTTCAGCTAATTCTTTCCAAGGAAATTTTGATCCAGGAGCTATATGAGCATTGCCCTCTCGGTTTACAGTTACTTCACCAAGACCGACTAAATCATGTTTTAAATCTAAATTTGGATATCTTTCTGTTACATCCTTAAGAAATTCTTTTAATTGCCCTATT
Organism: Rickettsia philipii str. 364D; assembly: GCF_000283995.1. Classification (NCBI taxonomy): domain Bacteria; kingdom Pseudomonadati; phylum Pseudomonadota; class Alphaproteobacteria; order Rickettsiales; family Rickettsiaceae; genus Rickettsia; species Rickettsia philipii. Next base: position 493,356 of record NC_016930.1, on the reverse strand, counting down.
TGCTCTTCAGGAAAATCACTTTTTGCATCATTAATAAGCATGACTCCAATACCAAACTTATTAACACCTACTTCTCCTTTCCAACTACTCTTGCCTGCATAAAAAGCTTGATCTGTTAAATCATTATGATATTCTTTTTGAGTCCCATCCTTATCAATTATGTAATGAACACTTGCACCTCGCTCATCCAATACTTCACGAACAGTCTTAATATCCTTGCTTACAGAATAAGTAATTACTACACAGGTAGGTTTTACTCCTTCCGGTCTTGGGGCCATATATTTACAATTTGGACTATTGGTATTACTAATACCGTTATTTTCAATAGCCTTACTTTTGCTCATAACTTTCCTCCAATATATTTAATAATTGTTGACGGTTCAGAATTTACTAAACCTTAATAAAAATTAATACTTTGGTAATGCTAAGTCAATGCAAATTTAAATATTATTCACAAGGTATCGATACTGATCTGACACGTTCAATGATTATTTTTCTAATATTTGTAGTAAATGCTCTAGTTAACGATAAAAGTGCTCTTTCCATAGTCCTTGATAATTCTTTATAATCAAAAGAGACGTCATGTTCATATTGCCCTTCTGCTTAAGCAATATTATTTAAGAAATCACTTTCTATTTCTTTGAATAGATATTCAATTTTATTATTAGGAGTATTTTCATTGTCAGCTTTTAACTTTTCTTCTTCAGAACTATTAAAGAAATATTTTAAAGGCGTATTGAAAACTTTTGCAAAAACATATAACCTACTTATAGGTATATTACTTAAACCTTCTTCATATTTTTGAACTTGGAGAGCACTAATATCGAAAAAGCTTGCCCTCATTCTTTTTGGATAATACCTACAGCAAGACGTAGTTCTTTTAAACGTTCACTTGCGAGTTTGTCTGGATGTTTTATTGAATCATTCATTTTAACAATAAGCTTTAATTAAAAATTAATTATTGATAAAGGCTATTCAACTTTAAATGCAGTATATATTACTTTATATTTAATCAAGCAACTTTATTAAAAATTTAATATAATAATACTAAAACCCTTTGTTATCAAGAATCAAGGCTAATAAATAATTAATTAAAAGTATAAAAACGATGAGTAATAAAATAGTAAAATTACCGAATTGCGAGAATATAGTGGGAGAGATTAGTTTTTTAGGAATTAAACCTTGAGTATCATTTATTTCATTTAGATTTAGTTTTTTTATTGTTCTGCCAAAAGGATCTACTATAGCTGAAATACCGTTATTCGCTACTCTAATCATAGGTAAACCGTTCTCTACGGCTCTACTTCTACTAATATGAAAATGCTGATATGGACCGCTGGATTTACCATACCATGCATCATTTGTAATATTAATTATTACATCGGCTATTTCATTATTCGTCCGTACAAAATCAGGAAAAATAGATTCATAACAAATTAAAGGTTTAATTTTAAGATTATATTTTTCAAGATACACAAGCCCTCCGTTTCCTTCTTTATAATCAATTAAACCATGAGTTAATTTTTTAAACGGTAGTATCTTTTTAAGGGGCATATACTCACCGAAAGGTACTAAATGTGATTTATGGTATTCAAATAATTTATGATTATTTTTATCAAGAGCATACATAGCTGAGTAAAGTTCAAACTCATCACCTTGTTTTTTATTATCCGAAATTCCTCCTGTTATCAAAATAGCATTTGTAGAATTTAGCATTTTTAATAATTTTGATTTAACTTGTGGTATATCATCAGGTACTACTAATGCTGCCTCAGACCAAATAATTAAATCGGTAGGTTCCAAATTTTCCGATAAATTAATATGTAGCATTAAATTATGCCAAAATTCTTCTTCATTCCATTTTTCGGTTTGAGGTATTGAAGGTTGCACTAATCGTACTTTTATATCAGTGAAATTTGTATGGTTATTACTTAGCCTTACTGCTCCATAAATGACAATGATGGTTAATACTAGGACTGAACTAGCTAGTAATATTTTTAACTGAGTAAATTGCTTGCTAAATAAAGGATAAGCTGATGTAGAAATATATATAACTATAAAACTAAGCCCATATATCCCTATTATACTTAAAGGCTGTATTAAAATATCTGAAAACGAAAAAGCATAACCAATCAAATTCCAAGGAAGACCGGTAAAAATCCATGAACGTACCCACTCAAATAATACCCAACATAAACAGAATATAAATTGGTAATATTTATTATTTTTAGCAAAAAAACTAAACGTGCAGCTTGCCGATATAAAGCAAGCTAAAACTATAGGTAGTCCAAATAACGCAAAAGGAATTGCCCACCAAAAATCTGCAATATAAACGCTAACACCGATACTTATCCAATATATTCCACTTAAAAAATGCCCCAAACCAAATAAATAACCAAATTTTGTGGCTTCTTGCCAATTTTCGGATTTTTGAACTATATAACATAAGTAAGACAACGTTAATAATGCCGGTATAAAGAAAGTCGGAGCAAAAACTAAACCGCTTAATATCCCTAGCAGTAAACATATGATTTTAGGTTTATACATTTTTATCGATTATTTGTTTACAAAATAATACATCATGCTATCATTTCAGCAAGTTTTAATATAATGAGTAAATAAATGACTACAGGATTACTACAAGGAAAAAAAGGCTTAATTACAGGTATTGCAAATAATATGTCAATATCGTGGGCGATTGCACAGCTTGCTAAAAAACACGGAGCAGAGCTATGGTTTACTTATCAATCGGGAGTACTAGAAAAACGAGTTAAACCACTCGCTGAGGAAATAGGTTGTAATTTTGTTAGCGAACTTGATGTTACGAAGCCAAAATCAATTAGTAATTTATTTGATGATATACAAGAAAAATGGGGTAGCTTCGATTTCTTACTTCACGGTATGGCTTTTGCCGATAAAAATGAATTAAAAGGACGTTATGTTGATACTAGCTTAGAAAATTTTCATAATTCTTTACATATATCATGTTACTCTCTTTTAGAACTCTCAAGGTCCGCAGAAGCCTTAATGCATAGCGGCGGAAGCATTGTGACATTAACTTACTACGGCGCTGAAAAAGTTATACCTAATTATAACGTTATGGGAGTCGCCAAAGCTGCACTTGAGGCTAGTATAAAATATTTAGCAAACGATATGGGAGAAAATAATATTAGGGTAAATGCTATTTCGGCAGGACCTATCAAAACTTTAGCATCTAGTGCAATAGGTGATTTTAGTACGATGCTTAAATCTCACGCTGCAACCGCACCGTTAAAACGTAATACTACCCAAGAAGATGTAGGAGGAGCAGCAGTATATTTATTTAGTGAATTATCTAAAGGTGTTACCGGTGAAATCCATTATGTAGATTGCGGTTATAATATTATGGGAAGTAATAAATTATAAATTATTGTAGGGATTAATGTCATTCCCGCAAAAGGCTTGCTTGTGTAGACCAATAAAATCCACTGTATCACTTCCGTAGCTTGACCACAGGGTCCATAAAAACAATAAAAATACTAATATTATTAGTATTTTAAGCTAGATCTCGTGAATCAATCACGGGATGACAACTGTACTTTTCAAGTCACACAACAAAATCATCACAATCCATGATTTCTTTTTTTGAGGTGTTCAGGTTTTGGAGGAACAGGCGGTTTTTTAGATTTTGCCTGAACCTTTTTAGCCTCTAACGGCAATGCCAGATTATTCAATCTATTTAACTCTTTTGAGATTTGTTTTAACTGTTCTTGTACTTCTATCTTTAAAGGAGTATAAGAATTTTTCATTTCACTATTTATTATTGTGCCTATTTTCTCAAGATTTTCTTTAGAAATAGAATATGATTTTATACCTATATAATTAACAATCTTTGACCACCAAGTTTGTCCTTTATCTAATCCTTGATATATTACATCTACTAAATCATTTTTTTTGAATGTTAATATATAATCAGAAACTCCTTCTAAAGATTTAGATAAATGCCTTTTTATTTCTCCTTGTCTCTTATCTTCAATATTTACTTTTTTGTCTTTCTTGAGTTTTGTTATTGCTTTTTCAATTATTGAAGATATCTTAGTTTCTTTTCCTTCATGTGCTTTATTTTCTAAATTTGCTTTGGTATTAAAATTTATATTAGTTCCTATTTTAGCATCTACTAATTGTTTAGCATACTTACCGTTAGGATCTTGTATTTCTCGCTCTATCTCAGCGGATTTTAAACCTAATTTTGTATATATATCTGATTCTCGGAAAAGTGGAGCATATAATAAAAAATTAATACTTTGAGCTATTCTACTATCTATCAAATCTTTAGAATCTCTTTTGGGATAAAATTTTTCTTGTAAAATACTATAGTGATCTAATATTTCCTGTGTTATATCTTTTACATCAAGAGATTGTAATTCTCCTTTATCATTAAATTTTGCTTTCATACCTGAGCGTTTGGCTTCCAATAATAATATTTCTTGAAAAACTTTATTATTAGGAGTACGACAAACGAAATTAGGATCGTTATCCGGCATTAATTCATTTGCATTTTCCATTATTGCTTGATTGAGTTTATGTAATTGCTCTTTATTAAGTTTTTTATCTAACAAACTTATAAAAGCTTCTCTTTGTTTTTGCTTACTTGCAGTACTAAACGCCTGCTGCATCTTTTGCAAAACAACAAAATCAAAATTTTTGTTACCTATTTCTTGGATAACTAAATTTGCTAAATTTTTTGTTTCAGTATTCACTGTTTCTTTTTTATTTTTTGCAGCCATATTTAGTATTAATCTCACTTATAATTATTTAAATATTAATGATAGATTAAATTAATTTCTAGATGTTTTTACTATATTTATAATCAAAACTTTAAAACAGTATCTAGCAAGTCATACTGGTTCTGAGCTATTACCCAAAATTTCTATTGATTCTATTGTTTCATTATGCGATTGACTATGCATTACTAAATCTAAAATATTTGAAGATGCTAAATTGCTAATATAAACACCTTGTACATCATTTAATACATAATCAACCACTAATAATTTAGAATCAGCAGAAGTTCCATATAATGACATTTTTGCCTCAAATAATTTTTTAAATGTATCTAATTCAAGTAATTCTTCACATACAGCATGTTCTTTAATATCTCTACTTACAAATAAACTCATTATGCTTCGTGCTAAACTATTTTTAATATACAAGCCTTTTAAGCATTCAATAAAATGTTCAAAAAAATTTAGTTCTTCAAAAGGAATGTTGAAATCAGGTAATAATTCTTGATATAATTTTTGCTGCAATTCCTTTTTTTCAATTAGTTCTTCAAAAGGAATGTTGAAATCAGTGAACAATTCTTGATATAATTTTTTCTGCAATGCCTCCTCCTCAAACTTTTTCAAATAGAAATTATCAATTAATAGCTTGTACAGCTTAAGTATCACACTAGGAAAGTTAATTTTCAAAGTTCCTTTTTTATCAATTTCTACAGTAAACCTGTTTTCTTTTGCCTCTAAATATATTAGATCTCGAAATATACTATCCTCTTTTGTTCTACGAAGTAAAAAAGCTGTATCTTTAGAATCAACTAAATCTAAAGCATGTTTCATTATTGTTGCATTAAGCTCATGTAACATATTGTTAGATATCACCTCTGCTGCATCTGCTAGAAAAGATTTTTTATCATCTATTTTTAATTTCCTTAAATTTTCTAGAACTTCTAAAGTTATTTCACCTTGTTGAATTTTTTTAAGTAACTCATTGCTAAATTTTACTTCTTGATTTTTACATCCTAACCCGCCATAAACATTGCATCCTGATTCTTGCTTTTGAGCTAATCCAGTATATTCTTTTTCAATTTCTCTAGGTTTACTAATACAAGAGTTCATAATGTCTTTTAGCTTCATATAATTTATTCCTTAGATTTAATAAGGATTATTATATTTAGTTAAGAAATATTAACAAGTACTTTATAGAAGATTAAGATAAATTAATTTTTATTGAGAGGATGATGCAACAATGCTTTTTTGAGATGATTAGTTTGAAGATGAGTATATATTTGGGTAGTAGATATATCAGCGTGACCAAGCAGCTCTTGAATTACTCTTAAGTCTGCTCCGCCCTCAAGCAAATGACTTGCAAAACTGTGACGTAATATATGCGGAGAAATATACTCAGGGTTAAGTCCTGCATAAAGGGCAGCAGATTTTAACAGAATAGCAAAATTTTGCCTAGTCATATAACCCGCTAAAGCTGATGAAGGAAATAAATAAATTAGATTTCTTGGTTTAGCTTTATTCACAAAAACACCTCTAATTGCAAGATATTTAGCAATACTGATAACTGCCTGTTCATTTATTACTATGACTCTTTCCTTATTACCTTTACCAAGTACCGAAAATATTTTTCTTACTTCTCCTTTAGACGTTTTATTAGTCAGAATATCAGCAAGCTTAAGACTCACAAGCTCCGAGACTCTAAGACCGCTAGCATAAAGCAAATGAATCATAGCATTAAGCCTGATACCTTCAGGAGAATTATCTTGAGAGCAATGTTCAAGTAACGATTTAATTTGAGCTATAGATAATATTTCGGGAAGTTTATTTTGATATTTAGGCAAATCTACGTTAAGAACCGGATTAAACGCGGTATGGTTTTCGCTAATTAAAAATTCATAATAACTTTTTATAGTTGAGATTTTTCTGTTGATTGAGCGTGCTTGCAAATCATTACTTGCTAGATACTCAATCCAGTCTCTAATATTCTCAGTAGTAATATTTAATTCGGATAATTTGTGTTTAGCAAGATAATTTTGAAAATCGAATAAGTCACGCTTATAGCTAAGTATAGAATTTTTTGACAAGGCTCTCTCGGCTAAAAGCATTTCTAGGAATTGCGCAATAAATTCCATAAGATGTTTTAATTTCTATAATGGAGGCCAGGGTCGGAATCGAACCGACGAATAGAGGATTTGCAGTCCACGGCATTACCACTTTGCTACCCAGCCTAATCAGTGTCATACCACAATCCTATGTCATTCCCGCGAAAGCAGGAATCCATAAACGGATAATTGTATTTTTACTGGATTCCCGCTTTCGCGGGAATGACATAAATACTACCAACATCCATACAAAAAAGCAACTATTTTTATATTAAACTCCGAATCCTTGCAGGATATTTAAACGATTTATCCTTAATACAATTCAAGAACTGGCTAACTGAATCTACTATATCGTCATTTTTAATATGGGGAAAATTCAGTAATTCCTTTAAAATTATGCTTGATTGTTTAGGTATTAGAACACTAGCTGATTGCAATAAAGGAACTACCGAGGCGAATCTTGTACCTTTATCACAGCTTGGCTTAATCCCTATCACTCTAATATTACCACCTAAAAATCCTATATCTTGAATCAATTGTTGACCACTTGCTTTATCTTCGATTAATATAAATTTTGGCTGATATTCTCTAGCTAATTTTTCCGTCAAATTCTTAAGCTCAGGATAATTAATTTTTTTCCGTACTAATGATACTAGATAATATTTCTGCATCCCCCATATATTACAAACACTATAATCGGAATCTTCGGAACTCTTAATTGCCGTATCCCAGCTGTGCACAAAATAATCAAATCTTGAAGGTAGATTTTCATAAAATCTAATATCTTCCATATTCAGTAACGATTACCTTTGTGCTATCGGTTCTTGTAAATATTGAGCATTATCATTATAGCTACCTATTTCCTGCTCTAATTTCATTAAACAATCAGGAGGTTCTTTAATAGCTGTCTAATAACTTTACCACTAAGATATTGATATTCTTTATTCATTAATTTAAAGGAGTAATCTTGCATGCTAATCGCCGGAATTGTTAAATGATGCCATGAATTGCTATTATTAAGTAGATAAGCGGATAAATCATCCGTATGCAGACGCTGCATAACTAAAACTATCGCTCCCTTATTACGATTATTTAGTCTGCTAACAAAAGTTTGCTCAAACCAATCTATAAACTTTCTTACGTATTTTATAAGAATGAATTTGCGTGGGGTTATGAGGATCATCGATAATTAAGATATCACCGCCCTCACCTGTTGCCGATCCTCCAACCGATGTTGCAAATCTAAAGCCATTAGCTGTTGTTAAAAACTTACTTTTTTGATTATGGGGTTTACTAAGGATAGTACTTGAAGTTCTTTATACCAATCAGAATTTAAAATGAACTGACAATCTAGTGAGTGTTTAATGCTAAGTATTTGAGAATAGCTGGCAACCATAATCCTTTTGGTAGGATTAACCCCCAATAAAGAAGCAGGCCAAGCAACGCTAACACAAATAGATTGTAGTCAGCTCCTTGGCGGTATATTTTTTATTAAACGATTAATATCACCGCTTTGCACGGCATTTAAATAATCGGTAATTATTCTTATATGCTTACTTGGATAATACTCCGCTCCAGGATTAATAGTATTAAATTAATTATAAAACTATAAAAATCCTGTCGTAAAATAGAATTTAAGAGTTCTTTAGAGTGGAGCATATTGTACCTACATAGTCATTGCGAGGAAAAATTGTAAGTTTTGACTAAGCAATCTCAGGCAAGATTCCTGAGATTGCCACGCTCCTTGAAATCGCTTGTAATGACCTTAAAACCTTATCATAAATTATCATTGCCATTAATCCCCTATAGTATATAATTTTGAAAAATAATATATTTATCTATGAAATTACTAAAAATTATTTTTATCATTACTATATGCATTAATTTTCCTATATTCGCAGAAAATTTAGAGTCGGTTACTACAACCGAAGATATTGAAAATGACGTATTTATCCCTCTTGATGAAAATCATCCTATTTTAAATCCAAACGATAATATTAATGATAGTTCTGAGTTTAAAAATTATACAAATGGCAAAATTATTGCTCTAAATAACATTACTGCTACTTCTGAAGAGATAGATTTTAAAGTCGGGGAAGAAAAATATTTCGGTAATATAAAAATCAAATTGCACAAATGTATAAAAAACCTTGATCCATATAATGAAGATAATTATTTGTTGATGACCATAACGGAATATAAAATAGACGAAGATCCTAATTTACTCTTTCAAGGATGGATGATTTCTTCAAGCATTTCACTTTCAACGTTTGAACACCCAATCTACGAAATTTTTGCTAAAGATTGTTTTTAGATGCAATATTTAATTTCAAGTTTAATATTTTTAATTCCAAGCCTTGGGATGCTGGCGGGCTTATCCGCTGCAGCTACTGTTACAATTTTTTTGCTTATATCATTCCTGCGAGGTATTAATCGTCATTGCAAGCGCCTGAAAGGAGCGTGGCAATCCAGTAACAATGTCATACCGTGGCTTGACCACGGTATCCAAAAAATAAAAAAAGACTGGATCCCACTACAAGCTCACGGTATGACAATGTTATTCACCGCTTGGTGCTTTATATCTTGTTTATTCGCAATTCATCTTATTAATAGCTTAGCTACTTTTACTCAAGTTTTTATACTCGTATTTCTTGGCTTTGCAGTTAGTAATTCTGCTCCTTTTCAAAATCGCTTACAGCTTAAAAAAGCCTTAATATTCGGAATTCTCACAGCAATATTATTATTCTTCATCGAATATTCTTCTAATGGATTTTTAACAAGAATATTCAAAACTAGTTTTGGCTTATATATGCTAGATCGTGGTTGTGCTTTACTTTCAATTACCGCTTGGGTAGCGATTATAATTTTACTTTCTCACGGTAAAAAACGACATACCTTAATGCTATATATATTAGTACTTTATTTACTAAGTATTTCCGATAGTTTAGCAAGTTTTTTAGGCTTCGGTATAGGAGGAGTAATATTTATTTTAACAAGATTTATGAAGCCGATATTTTTCAAATTAATCGCAATAAGTTTAATTACCGGCTCGTTACTATTTCCTGTGATAGCTAAACAAATAGAACCACAAGATTTATCTGAAAAATATTTAGCTACACAACCTTCCGCTGCTCATCGTTTATTTATTTGGCATTTCGTCGCAAACAAAATCATTGAAAAGCCGATTTTAGGCTATGGCTTAGCTTCTTCTAAATATATCGAAGCTGGTGATAGTGAAATGATCGATTACAATGGAGAAAAATGGCATCCTTTGCCGCTTCATCCTCATAATAATATATTACAAATTACTCTTGAACTCGGTATAATAGGTTTAATATTATTTTTATGCTTAGTTTATCAATATCTCAAACAAATTAGTAATCTCGAAAATAAAAATTTCAAGGCAATTTCCTATGCATGTTTTATAAATTACTATATTATCGGCATGATTTCATATAATATTTGGCAAATATGGTGGATATCAAGCGGTATTTGGGTACTAGTTTTAATGAAGCTACTAGTTAAACCTGATATTGTCATTGATAATTGATGCTATTTGAGGTAAATATAGAGTTAAGTGTCATTAAATCTACGTCATTGCAAACAGCCGTAGGCTGCGTGGCAATCTCATCAAATATCCTGAGATTGCTTCGTCGCATTACTGTGCAATTCTTCTCGCAATGACGGAACAATATAATAAAAAACATATGCTACAAAACTTAGAACTTTTACAAGAATATCTACCGATTGCCATATTTTTCGGTATTGCGTTATTGGTTTCCGGTTTAATAATGATTCTACCTAACCTATTATCGACAAAAAAATATAATAAAGATAAGCTAGAACCTTATGAGTGCGGTTTTGAGCCTTTTAGCGATGCAAGATCAAAATTTGACATATGTTTTTACTTAGTTGCTATTTTATTTATTATCTTTGATCTTGAAATTGCATTTTTAGTGCCTTGGGCTATTAGTCTTAATACGATAGGTCAAATAGGCTTTTTCTCAATGATGTTTTTCTTATTCGTACTTATTATCGGGTTCATATATGAATGGAAGAAAGGAGCTTTAGACTGGTAGTAATATGAAAAATAATTTTTATCAAGAAGACGAATTATTAAGTAATGAGCTTTCTAATAGAGGATGCTTACTCACTAAAGTTGATGACGTTATAGGCTGGGCGAGAGCTAATTCCTTATGGCCTATGACTTTTGGGCTTGCTTGTTGTGCTGTTGAGATGATGCAGGCAGCAGCAAGTAGATATGATATGGATCGCTTCGGTATGTTATTTAGACCAAGTCCAAGACAGTCCGACCTTATGATAGTTGCAGGAACGCTTACTAACAAAATGGCACCAGCTCTACGTAAAGTATATGATCAGATGGCTGAACCTAAATGGGTGCTTTCAATGGGTAGTTGTGCCAATGGCGGCGGCTATTACCACTTTTCCTATTCGGTAGTGCGTGGCTGTGATAGAATCGTACCGGTGGACGTATATGTCCCTGGCTGCCCTCCTACCGCCGAAGCATTAATTTACGGGCTGATGCAGTTACAGAAAAAAATTAAACGCACTACAGGTTTTAAGTATGACGCTAGACAAACTCATTGAAAGACTTGCAGCTAAATCTAGCATTTTAATAACTCCGATCACGGTTAAAGATTACCTAGCTTATAAAATCGAGCCGAATTTTTTATTGCCGTTTTTAAAAGCTTTAAAAGAATCGGAAGAATTACGCTTCACTTTACTTACTGATTTATTTGGGGCTGATTTTCCTCAGAATAACGTAGTCAATTCAGTTGGGCTTGGCCACAAGGAGCAAGGCGCGAAGCCTATAACTAATAGGAGAACGACGAGCGACAATGTAGGCGAGTCCAAATCAATTGACTATAAAAGGTTTGAAGTAGTATATAATTTATTAAGCTTAAAATTAAATAAGCGTCTTATAATAAAAGTATATATATCTGAACAAGAAACTATACCTTCAGCAATGAGTATATTTAGTGCCGCTTGTTGGTATGAGCGTGAAGTTTACGATATGTACGGGGTAAATTTCGAGGGTAATGACGATAAAAGACGCATACTAACCGATTACGAATTTGAGGGGCATCCATTACGTAAAGATTTCCCGTTAACAGGCTATACACAAGTTAAATATGATGAGAACCTAAAGAAAGTAGCTTATGAACCGGTCGATTTAGACATAGAATATCGTGAGTTTGATTTTAGCTCGCACTGGCATAGCCCGAGTTATGTATTGCCAGGTGATGAGAAGGCAACCAATGTCATTCCTGCGAAAGCAGGAATCCAGAAATAAAATGAATGTAATCCTGTGACTTGATCGCGGGATCCAGAAAAAATACAAAAGACTGGACCCCGTGGTCAAGCGAACTAGGTGACAGTAGGAAAAATACTATGACTAACAACACCAAAACTATAACTCTAAACCTTGGTCCACAGCATCCGGCAACTCACGGAGTTTTAAGGTTAATCCTTGAGATGGACGGGGAAGTAGTAAATAATGCCGACCCTCATATTGGGTTACTTCATCGTGGTACGGAAAAGCTTATTGAGCATAAAACATATTTGCAGGCTATACCATATTTTGATCGTCTTGATTATGTTGCACCGATGTGTCAGGAACATGCATTTGCTTTAGCTGTTGAGTCGTTATTAGAATGCGAAGTCCCACGAAGAGCTCAGTTTATCAGGGTACTATTCTCAGAGCTAACAAGAATTTTGAACCATACTTTGAATATTGGCAGCCAAGCTTTAGATATCGGTGCTACTACTCCTTTATTATGGCTCTTTGAAGAGCGAGAAAAGATCATGGAATTTTACGAGCATGTTTCCGGCTCTCGTATGCATTCAAACTACTTTAGACCGGGCGGGGTTGTAGCAGATTTACCCGAAGGTTTACTTGAGGATATAGATAAGTTTATAGAACAGTTTCCTCCTAAACTTCACGATATTGAAAGTCTACTAAATGAAAATAGATTATGGAAACAACGTTTAGTAGATATCGGCGTTGTGTCTCAAAAAGAGGCAATGGACTGGGGGTTTTCAGGACCAATGCTTAGAGGTTCGGGTATAGCTTGGGATTTACGCAAGTCAAACCCTTATGACGTTTACGATGAAATGGACTTTAAAGTACCAATCGGCAAAAACGGTGATTGTTACGACAGATATTTCGTTCGTATGCTTGAAATGTACGAATCAATCAAGATAATCAAGCAATGTATAGAAAAAATGCCGAAAGGTGCAATTAAAACCGATGATCCTAAATTAACACCACCGACAAGAGCCAAAATGAAAGAATCTATGGAAGCAATGATTCATCATTTTAAGCTCTATACAGAAGGATATGACGTCCCAGCCGGTGAGACCTATAAAGCCGTAGAAGCCCCTAAAGGCGAATTTGGTGTATATTTATACTCGCGAGGAGGTAATAGACCTTATAGATGTCGTATTAAAGCACCCGGCTTTGCTCATTTGCAAGGACTAGATTTTATGTCTAAAGGTCATTTAATGGCAGATGTTATTACTATTATTGCCACGCTTGATATAGTATTTGGTGAGATAGATAGGTAATATATTTGTCATGCCGTGGGCTTGTACTTGCGTTGCTCTGTCATTCCTGCGAAAACAGGAATCCATAAAATAAAACTACAAAACAAAAAATATATTGGGTATATATATTATGCTCTAATAAGCATGGTACTTTATATATTGGTATTACTAATAATATAATAAGTCGTGCTTATGAACATAAACAAAAAATAATAAAGGTTTTACCTCAAAATATAATATTATAAAGCTTGTTTATACAGAAGAATTTACTGATATTCAAGAAGCACTTACAAGAAAAAAACTTGAAAAAATGGCAACGTAGTTGGAAAATAGAACTGATAGAAAAAACTAATCCTGAATGGACAGATTTAATTAAATAGTTCTACGGATTCCTGCTTGCGCAGAAATGACATAAAACTATACCATACTAAAAATATATGAATACAAAAATTACAAATTTTACATTTGATAAGAAAAATTTAAATCTAGCAGAAGAGATTATAAAAAAATATCCACCGCATGGAAAAAGAAGTGCAATACTTCCGCTGCTTGATCTAGCACAACGTCAAAACGGCGGCTGGCTACCTGTTCCTGCTATCGAATATGTAGCAAATATGTTAGCAATGCCTTATATACGGGCTTATGAGGTTGCAACATTTTATACTATGTTTAACTTAAAGCGAGTTGGTAAATATCATATCCAAGTATGTACTACCACTCCTTGCTGGCTGAGTGGTAGTGATGATATAATGAAAATTTGCGAAAAGAAATTAGGTGTAAAACTCAAAGAAACTACTGAAGATCAAAAATTTACTTTAAGCGAGATAGAATGTTTGGGAGCATGCGTTAACGCTCCGGTCGTACAGATTAATGACGATTATTATGAAGATCTAACTCAAGAAAAAATGGGGCAAATAATAGACAAGCTTCAAAATGACTAGAATCTTATTATTATTACTTAGATTTTATCAATATTTCATTTCTCCACTACTTGGCAATAATTGCCGGTTTCACCCCACTTGTTCTGAATATGCCAAAGAAGCTATATCAATGCACGGCAGCATAAAAGGCTTGTGGTTTACCTTTAAAAGAATCATCAAATGTCAACCGTTTTGCGACGGCGGATATGATACAGTTCCAATCTCTATAAAAAATTCTAAACCACTTAATAAAAAAATATAAATTATGTTTATTGTAAACCTTAAATATACCTTAGGCTTAGATCTTTCTTCTATTGAAAATTTATTACGCAACATAGAAAATGTTTAGATACATGTTATGATAAAGGACATTTTATTAGGTCCTATACATCCAAGAATTGGCGGTATTATTTTAGCTAATATAGAAAAACTAAGTCAGCTTAAAGATATATTAAGAGAAGATCCTTTTTATATAAATAATATATCTGAATATGAAATTACTAACTTCACTCCTACAAAATGGAATAAGAATTTAAATATTTTTTTTCAAAAACATGAATAAACTAATCCCTTTACCTCGTGAATTTTTTGCAAGAGATACTAATGTAGTAAGCACTGAGTTAATCGGTAAAACTCTTTATTTCCAAGGTAAAACAGCTATCATTACTGAAACTGAAAGCTATATAGGGCAGAATGATCCTGCTTGCCATGCAGCAAGAGGGCGGACAAAAAGAACGGATATAATGTTTGGTCCTGCAGGCTTTAGCTATGTCTATTTAATTTACGGAATGTATTATTGTTTAAATTTCGTAACCGAAGCTAAAGGCTTCCCTGCTGCGACCTTAATAAGAGGCGTACATGTTATTTCGCCTGAAAATCTATACCTCAACGGTCCGGGTAAATTATGCAAATATTTAGGAATTAATATTTCTCATAATAAATGCGATCTCATAAATAACAACGAATTTTTTGTCGGCGATATCGGCTTAAAGCTACCCTACTCTACTACTGCTCGTATAGGTATTACTAAAGGCACGGATAAATTATGGCGTTATGTTGTTACAGATATCACTAATTTAATCTCTCAATATAATGTACAGCCTTAATAAGGTCATATTGATTTACGGCAAAAGGACCTCGAAAAGGTTTGTCTAATATAAATAATAACAAAAGCATTGATGATGAAGTGATACAAACTAAACCAACCGAAATCTTATGTAAATAAAGCTTGGTGCCAAGCATACAGACAAAAATTAAATTAATAGCAGTCATTATACATACAACTATCCAATATTGAATATTTAAGGAAAAATAGGACATTTTAATCCTTTTATACCTTACTGTATAAAGCTCTTTTATCTCTTCAATGATTTACCTGCTTAGTCAATAGCTGCATTTGCTCGCGTGCTTTATCAGCTTTTAGTCTCTTATTAATATCTTGGAGGAAACTAAGAACTTCATGACCGATTTGCTTGCAGTCTTTCATTAATTGCCATTCACGCCGCATTACACCTTTGGTATAATTTTTAATATCTAGATAAATTGTAGGCATGGAAGGCAACCTACACTATCTGCAAGCCTCATCAACACTATAGATTCTGCTGCCACCCCTTCTTGTGCTTTATTAAAATTACCGAGTAAATAAATTAATACAAAACCGGTTGATACCGCATACATACTACCGACTACACCTGATAAAAACCCACCAAGACTTCCAAGCTCTTCTTTTTGAAAATTATTAGGAATAATGTATTTTGTTAAATATAAACATCCAACACAAAAACTCATCAAAACAATATTAGGAACGGTATAGATAAAGTCAATTATATGATTACATAGGTATTATTAACCATGTCCTGCTGAATATTTATGTAATATACTAGAAATAAGAGTTTGATAAGGTAATCCCTCATAAGCAGCTTTTTGTTTTATTCTCATTAAATCACTACTAGAAATACGAATATTTATTCGAGTATCTTTTTTTAAATAATTCGCTGCTGCCACTTGTGATATATGTTTCTCTTGTTCAAAATTTTTAATTCTTTGCCATTCATCATTTTCAAAAGACTCCAGCAATGCGTTTTCTTCAGCATCTAGTATTATATTTGATATATTCTCTTTATTTCTCATTACTTTTCCTATTTTTAGATATTCCTGAGTAGCTTTGTGACGTGGAATAATAGTCTTTAAAAAAATTGTTCTATCAACTTCACTAATAAAAGGCACTAAATAGGCGTATTCATTAAATTTAACTATATACATTTTTTGCTCTGAATATTTATTAGGATTTGGATGTTCTATTATATCCAATAAACAATTACTTTCTATAACTGATATTATTTCTTCAAAACTTACCTTGCGCTCACTTATTAACTTATAATTTTTTTCAGCAGAAAAGCTATAATTACATTTCTTTGTCATCTTATGATATTAGTACAATGTATGCTTTATGTCAACACTACACTTCCATCTCTTCTAAGACCACTGTAGAATCAGCAAGTTTAGTAATTTTTTCAATTTTTAACCGAGCTTCTTTTAGTTTTTTCTCACAATGATTCTTAAGTAAAATACCTCTTTCAAAGCTATTAACTGCCGTCTCTAGACTCTCTTGTCCGTTATCTATTTTTTTAACAATTTCCTCAAGCTCTTTTAAAGCTTCTTCAAAGCTAATATTTGCTTCTAAAGTTTTAGTATTAGTCATTTATTTTTATTTTTAATGGTTATCTGTAGTAATTGTGTCTTCAGTTGTTTGGGGTATAAGTAATTTTTTTAGCTCACTACTATCAAAAGTTTTCTTAGGAGCAAAAATACTCCCTTGCATTTTTATATTAAGATGTGCCAAGCTATCTTTATCAGAACTTGTATTTGAGGTATTTAACTTAACAAGCCTTGCCGGCACGTAAAATGATAAAATACTAGATGCATCCATATCAAAATTATATATATTAACTGCAAAAGAGGCCGCACCGCTACTATATTGTGTTGCAAATTTTACTTTCTTTAAAAGGGCAATACCTTTTTGTAGTTCAATATCACCGCTTATACCTCTAATATTTTCTTGGCCTGTGGTTATAGCACTATTTATATCTTTATCTAAATTTTGTACCTTATAATCAGCTGTATCAATTTTTTCTATAAAAGCATCAATTGCAAAATTATTAACATCTATATTGTTTATAGCAAATTGTGATTTTGTAGTAAGGTTATATAGCTGGCTTTGAAGAGTGTTACCGTTAGTTCCTAAACTACCGCTTATACTTATTTTTCCGCCACTTGCAGTAAAGATTTTAGGCATAAGAGCTGAAACTTTGTTTAAATCTATTGTATTTAAAGCATATACGAAATTTATAGCATAAGGTTCTAATAAAATATTGCCGTTACCTTGAAGCTTACCACCTAATAATTCTGCTTCAATATTATTAAATTGTAATAAATTATTATTATTTGCTACATAAAATTTAACATTTTTCAATATTAAATCATTTTGTAATAATGTCGACAATGTACCGGAAACTTGTAAGGTAGCTTTATCTAAACTATAATCATTTATTAATTTATTTCTTAAATTCAGCATTCCTGCCGGTGATAATAAATCAGTAGTAAGATTACCGTCCTTAATTTCTACGGTCAAAGACGGTAATACACTCGATGCATCTAAGTTCCAGCTAGTTGATAAATAGCTGTTAGCAGTTTTAAAATCTAAATTACTAATTTTTATATTAGCTGGTACGATTTTAGCAAGCAAATTCATTTTGTCAAATACATGATCGTTATACTTAACGCTATCTATCAGAATATCTAAATTAGCTAAATATCCTATTGTTCTAATAGGGATGAATTTACTTGGATAATCTAGAGCTTTCATATCTTTAGTTAAATTTTTTGTAAATTCGATAAGCGGCGAAATTATTGGATACGTTCTACTGCTTAAGTCAAGCGAAGATATATTAAGCGTAGCGTCTAAACGAGGTGTTTGAGCAATAAATTTACTAGAAAAATTTCCTGATAAATTTAAATGATCTGTTTTGAGTAATAAATTTTTAAAAAATAAATCTATTAAAGTGAGTTTTAAATCCGATGACAAGCTAAAAGGAATAGCTTCTTTAATAGTAACGTCGTTAAATCCTAAAATATTCAGTAACGAATTTATATCGTTGTGCTTTAAATATAGCTGTCCATCGAACATACTTCTAACGGCATTCTGTGTTACATTACCTGTCAGCTTAAATTCTCCACCTGATTTAATATTACCTGAAAATTCATTTATCTTTAAAGTACCCTTTGATAAGTTAGAAGAAAAGACTATTTTTTTTAGTTCTTCATTATTACTTAAAATTATTTCGTTAATTGCCACGTCTGCTTTAAGTAATTTATTGGCAAAAATAAATCTAATATTTGAAGAAGAAGTATTAAATGTTCCCTCTGCATTTGGAGAAATTAACGAACTTAAATCTATTTTAGGAAAATCTAGTTTTACATTAGTAGTAATATTATCATTTTTAGCAATGTTAACAAATCCATGACCAATAATAAAAGATGATGCTATTACTATGTCTTTTAGTTCTATTGCATCTTCATTATTTGAAATATTAAATTTAACGTTTACTGCCTCATGTTGATTAAATTTATTAAAAAGATGGTTTAAATCCGGTAATATATTATACATTACCGATGCTAAATTTTTAATCTGATATTCACCACTACCGCTAGTAAGCTTAGAATCTTTGTAAATTTGCGATAACTTAAAACCATAATCATTATTATCAATATTAAGACTAAAATCTACTATATCGTCACGTTTATTAATTGAACCTGAAATTTTACCTATGTAGTTACTTGTAGTTTTAAATATGTAATTAGACGATAAAGCATTTTCTTTTTTTAATATACAATTATTAAAATTTAAAATAGAATAATCTTGTTTATTAATAATACTTAGATTAGTAACATTTAGATTTATATTTTGTAATTTATATTTAAAGAAATTCTTTATTAACTCTTCATGATTATAAATATTTAATACATTAGAATGTGAATAAAATTTAGCATCTAATATATCTATTTTATTAATTTTAGGATTAAATTTTATAAGCGACCACAACGAAAAATGAATTTTAATCTGCTCTAAATCTAACTTTCCTTCTTCTCGTATCGTCTCAATAACTAAATAGGACAAAGGAAATTTATGCATCTTTATTTTTCCGATATTTTCTTTCGCAATTCCTAAATGACTGGTAAAATTATTAGTAACCGAATTATAGTTAACAAACGATAATGCACCAAACATTATAAATAACAATAATGAAAAACAAATTATGACGCCGGCAGCTATTTTTTTTATCATGTCTGTAAAAAAGTGTTTAAATATATTATTATATATAATTATCAAAATTTAAAGGCAAATTAATGAATTCTTTAGAAAATTTAATTTTAGTCGGTGTAATAAAATCATGTCATGGAATTAAAGGTCATGTAATGTTAAAATCTTTTACCGACCCTGCTACAAAAATACTTGAAAGAAATTTAGTAAATGAGTCAGGAGCAAATATACATATTAAGCTAATTAGCCAAAATGCCAAAGGAGAATTAATTTGTACATTTAATGATATAGCTACTCGAAATGAAGCTGAACATTTAAAAGGTTATAAAATATTTTGCTTAAGAGCAAGTTTACCGGAACTAGAAGAAGATGAATTTTATATAGCGGATTTAACTCATTTACCGGTATTAAACCAAGATCATAAAGAAATAGGCAAAATTAAAAATATTCTTAACTTTGGTGCCGGTGACATAATTGAAATAGAATTTTCAGATCAAACAACCGAATTATTACCTTTCAATAAAGAATTTTTTCCTATTATAACTAAAGATTATGTGATTTTAAATTATCAAAGAGAAGCTTGAATAATTTACCGTAGTTTTCAATTTCTTTATAGTACCCTACGATTCTTATTCACCTCTGTTTCATCCCGTGGCGTGCCACGGGATCCATTTAAAAATACTAAATTTATTAGTATTTATTGTTTTTATGGCCCCCGTGGTCAAACCACGGGGTGACACAGTGGGTTTTACCGGTCCACGCAACAACGCCTCGTGGGAATGACATAGAATATAATTATTTTAATCCTTAATTGAGTAAATTATATAAAATTGACAATTAATCCTTAAATACTATAATTAATATATGTATATAAATAGAAGGTTAAGCTCTATGCCTAAAACTTTAAAATACTCACTTATTATATTTATAAGTATAATATTATTATTAATTGTTATTCCTTTCTTTATTCCTTTAAATAATTATAAAGGAATAGTAATAGATAAAGTTAAAGAGGCTACAAATAGAGATTTAACTATTAACGGCGACATAAAATTATCTTTACTACCGAATCCCGCAATATCACTATCAGAAATTAAATTATCATCAATAAACGGTACAAAAGAACCTCATCTAGTTTCCGTTGAAGGTGCTAAAGCGTCATTGCGACTTTTTCCTCTTTTTAGAGGAGCAATTGAAGTAGCTTCTATAGAACTGCAAAAACCGATTATAAATCTAGAAGTTTTAAGTAATGGGCAAAAAAATTGGCAATTTTCTACACCTAATAATGCATCCAAAACAAATGAACTTAGCTCTGTAGAATCTACCGATACTAAAACTGAATTAGCACTTCCTATTTTGATTAGTCATTTTAAAATTATAGACGGCAAAGTAATATATATAGAAAAAAACAGTGAGAAAATATTTAACGATATTAACTTAGAGGCTAAAATTAAAAGCCTTAAAGGTCCTATAGATTTGACTTTAGCTTTAAAGGCTTTGGAACAGCAAATTAATATAGACGGCAATATTGAAGAAATCGGTAAAATAATTCCGTTAAGTGCCAATATTAATCTTGCCGGTGAAAAAATTACAATCGAAGGAAAATTTGATAGCGAAAATAATTCGTTCATAGGTAACACAAATATTAAAGGTAATACTAAAACTTTAGGTATGCCTGCTGATTTACAAAATGACTACGAGCTAACTACGGCAATTACTGCCGATAGTAAAAATATAGCTATTAAAGATGCTAGACTTAATTATCCAAATATAGAATTACTAGCAAATGCAAATTATGATATAGAGCGTAATAACCTGAAATCAAATATTATTATCAATCCCGGTAACATTATAACCGAGATTAGCTCTAATTTAGATAAGACAAATATTATGCTACAAGCTGATAGTTTAAAACCTATACTTGATGCTCTAAAACTAAAGACCGATAAATTACCGTCTATTATTAACCAAAAACTTATACTTACTTCTAATGTAATTAGTAATGCTCAAGCAATAAAATTACAAAATATTAATTTATCGGCTGCAAATAGTAATCTAACGGGAGATATTGAGCTTAAAAATTTAGCACAAGATATAACTATTTCGCACAATCTAAAAATTAATAATTTTGAGTCGTTTATGTCTCTTATGGGAGTAAGTAATTTAAGTCAGATTGGAGTATTGCAGTTAAACGGAGGAGTGCAAAAAATTAAAGATACTTTCCATATTAATAATAAAATATCCGCTTTTAATACTAATATATCTATTAAAGGAGATATTAATTTAGAAACTCAGAAGCCCAATTTTAATCTTAACTTATATAGTCCGTTAGTGAATTTGGATAAAATTCTTACAAGTAATAGTCCTACTCCTGCTCCAAATAAAACTAATAGTCCTGCTACTCAAAACATACCTACAGCTAAAAATAATTCTCCTTGGTCAAATAATCCTATTAATTTAGGGTTTTTAAATGAAATTGAAGGGCAATTATCCGCAAATATTGATAAATTAACTAACGACTCATTAATCATAAATAATTTAAAAGCAAAATTAAATATCACCGGCGGCACGCTGAATATTACTTCAGTTAATGCAAGCATTTACGGTGGCGAACTAAGTAGCACCGGTTATGTGAGTTCAGCTAAAGATCAAAACGCTGCAATTAAAATCGATTTAAAAAATGCCTATCTCAAAAGTTTCACTCCGCAATCGGATAAAATAAAAATAACTGATGGGCGACTAAGCTTTAAAGCCGATCTTACTTCTCGCGGTAATAGCGTTTATACATATGTTAATAATCTAAATGGACAATTTAACGTAAATAGCGATAACGGGGAAATAAGCGGATTTGATTTAAACCGAATCGCAGATGCGGTAAATAATGCTAAAAATACCGAAGGAGTATTGCGACTGATTAACAGCTCCTTTAGTGGCGGATCCACATCGTTCAAAAATTTAATTGCCAGAGGAAATATAACGCAAGGCAAGCTTAATTTAAATGAATGTAGTTTAGATGCTTCACCTGCCACAACAAATGCAAGCGGTCAAATTAACTTACCACAATATATGATGGATATTAGTGCAAGCGTTACTATTGCGGATTTACCGCCTATAGCCGTTAAATTATACGGATTCATAAATAATCCGCAGCATAAATTAGACGTTCAAGCCTTTCAAACATATTTAGTTAAAAACGTATTTAATAGCGTTATTAAAGACTTAAAAAGCGGAGAGAAGAAACCTGAAAATATTATTAAAGATGCTTTGGGTCTCAGAAAGAAAAAGGATACAAATACAGAGGAACAAAACAACCCTCCGCAGGAAAACCAACAAGCAGATCCTGCGAATAAGCTTCTACAAAAAGGATTGAAGAAACTGTTTTAATGTGACCGTCACGGGTGTTGTGTGACTTATTATTCCTCTCTATGTCATCATCCAGCAAAACATATAATATAGTGTAGTAACAATGTTGAAGTTATTTTTTCTAGACTTAGTTAGCAAGCAACTAGATGACAGTGCAAAACTCATAAATACCCACGTTTTGATACAGTTACTCCTGTGCCAAACCTAATTGGATACAAATCCTTTGTTTCCTCAGTACCTAATACCAAATTAGGTATGTTTTTAGGGAAATCTTGAATTACTTTAGTAATTTTTGCTACTTCTCCATCATAATTTACCTTTTTCAACACAATAATAAGGTCTTCATATAATGATTTTTTATTTGGATTTAACCCTATAGCTCTTTTGATAGAAGCGAGTGCTTCCTCCGGATTTATTTTATGTAATTTATTAAAAAACTCTTCGTGATAGTATACTTTACTTGGATCTAGTTCAATAGCTTTCTTTAATGATTTAATCGCATTATCTTGTTGTTTTTCCATTAAAATAGAACTTAAACTATGAAAAATTTCAGCTTCTCTATTGTTATATTTTTCAGTCTTATCATAAGTTTCAATAAAATTTCTTCAGGATCAGTTTAAACGCATTTTCGTAGATTGTGTTTTTCTTCTTGATATTGGATATCTGTTATGAAGATCGAGATATTTTTTCACTACTTTCTTTAGCAATTTCAGAAGTTTTAAACTTCCAATAAGGCAAATTTTCATTTTTATATGGTTGACAAATGCATACTCCTTGCTCCCCTTTACCTACTCTATAGCTTTCCGGGCATTTACGATACTCAATATCATTTTTCCATTTATAACTTTTATTATCAAAATTTAGATAGCTTGGTTTTTCCATAACTTATGATATATTTGTAATTAATAATTTATAACTACAATTTCAACGTAAGTAAATAAATCTGAAGTTTGTAAAGCTAAGTAAGTAGTTTAAATAAACTTTAATTTAAAATCGTATGATTAAGAAAATAGTACAAAATACGAAAACTTTGCACGTACGTCCTAATGGAAGATCAGCTGATTACATAACTCCTAACTTCATGTATGGCTGCGCCGGAGGTTGTAGAAATAGTTATTGTTATGTTATGCATCATAACTATGAGACATTATATATCAATGAAAATATAGATCAAATACTTGACGTATTGGATAAACATATAGCAAACTTACCGACTAAAATTTCCAATCAAACAGATTCTAAATATTGGACATATGATATAGGTTGTTCTACCGATGTAAGTTTGCATTGGAAACACACTAATTGGTTAAAGATATTTAATTTCTTTAAAGAAGATCCACGTGCTAAAGCCACTTTTGCTACTAAATATGTCAATCCTAAATTACTTAATTTTAATCCTGAAAACAAAATAAGGATTAGATTTAGTTTGATACCGACAAGAATGAGTGAGATATTAGAGCCAAAAACGAGTCCAATTATCGAGAGAATAAAAGCGGTGAATATTTTTATTGAAGCAGGTTACGAAGTTCATCTAAACTTTGCTCCTATTATTGCTTATGAAGGCTGGCTTACCGAATATGCAAAGTTATTTGAAGATTTAGCTCAATACATACACAACCAATATAAACCGTTTATAAAAGCGGAATGCATATTTTTAACGCATAACGATAAGCAGCATGAAAGAAATATTGCCTTAAATAGATTAGAGAGTGAAGCTTTAATTTGGCAACCAAATTATACAGGAAAATAAAGTAAGCGAATATGGAGGCAAGGCGGTACGTTATAAAGCCGGTATTAAGAGTAGTTTTATCCAACGATGGAGTGTGTTGCATGACAGGTTGCTCCCATGGAATAAAATACGATATATATTCTAACTCTTCCTACTTATCAAAATTACGAAACAAAAGCATAAAATTTAAAAATTACAGTTATAAATAAAAAATCACTTGCATGAAAATACACTTATGATATGTTTCTTCACGTTGGATTTCAATTTTAGCTTCTATAAAAGTAACCCAACACTATTATCTCTCAGCTAATAGTGGACATAGTGTTAGTTGAGTACAAAAGTAAAAATATAAAAAACAAGTAAAATATAGAATAGGCAAAAAATCGTTTAGCTTGTTTGTTATCAGGGGTGTCATAGAATAAAGAACCGGCATAATATAGAAATACTACCCCAAGGATACCAGAAATTATTAAATATATAAAATTATTCATTCCAATAAAAAAAGGCATTAGCGAAACAATAAATAAAAGAATACTGTAAATTAGAATTTGTTTTTTAGTATATACAGTCCCCTTTACTGCAGGCATCATCGGTACTTTACAGTTTTTATAGTCATCGTTACAGAATAAAGCAAGAGCCCATGAATGCGGCGGCGTCCAAATAAAAATAATCAAAAATAATATAATCGACTCTAGAGATATAGTATTGCTTACCGCTGCATAACCTATCACAGGAGGTAATGCTCCCGATACTCCGCCAATAACGATATTTTGTATAGAACGACGCTTTAACCAAATAGTATAAATACAGATATAATAAAAAATAGTGAATAGCAGTAAAAAGGATGCAAGTAGATTAACACATAAAGCCATAAAAAATACTGCAAAAAATCCCGTTATCAAACCAAAAGATAAAGCTTCATCAGATTCTATAACTCCTCTTACTATCGGTCTTTTTTGGGTACGTTTCATTAAGCTATCGATGTCTCTATCGTACCACATATTAATTGCCCCTGCACTACCTGCCCCAAGCGCTATGCAAACAACTGCAATACCAGCAATAAACGGATGCACGGAATAAGGAGCAAGCCACATACCTACAAAACCCGTAAAAATCACAAGTGACATTACACGCGGTTTCATAAGTAAAATATAGTCTTTAACAGTACTTTGTGAATGATTGATTTTACCTAAATTGATTGGTCTTACTAAGGAACTCATATGAAATATTTTTTAATTAAATATAAAAAGTTTTAGGTTAAAAATCAATGATTGACTTTGAGGCAAGAAATGTATATATTTTTTTGTAATTCAAATAATAAATAATAAGTTAAGGATATTATCAGTGACAAAAATTGTTCGTTCTAAATATAAAGCTAGTAGAAGACTTGGAGTAAGTCTATGGGGTGATAGCAAGGATGCTTTCAATACACGAAATTATCGTCCCGGGCAACATGGGCAGAATACCATGATTAAAACTTCAGATTATGGGTTACATTTAAAAGCTAAGCAAAGATTGAAATGCCACTACGGTCGTGTCACTGAAAAACAATTTAGAAATATTTTTGCACTTGCTCAAAAAATGAAAGGTAATACCGGTGAAAATTTCATTGGGTTACTTGAAAGTAGACTTGATACGGTAGTTTATAGAATGAATATAGCTCCAACTATTTTTGCTGCACGACAGTTAGTTTCACACGGACATATTAAATTAAACGGTAAGAAAGCCGATATCGCAAGCATACGACTAAAGGCAGGCGATGTTATAGAAGTTAAAGAATCCGTAAAACAAATACCGCTTATCCAAGAATCCGTTTCAAAACAAGGTCAAACAACACCGGGGTATTTATCATTTGATGTACCTTCATTAACCGGTAAATATTTAAGAGTTCCTGCTCTTTCTGATGTCCCATATCCTTTTGAAGCAGAAGTGCATTTAGTAATCGAGTTATATTCTCGTTAACAATTATAAAAAGGCAGGTTTTATTTATCTGCCTTTTTACTTTCTTCCCTACACCTACATTTTTTCTTTATACTATAATACAACTTATCACCTAATTCGGCAGCTTTTAGTAAAGATAGATTAGTTAAGAATTTAACGTCTGAGCTAAGAAAAAACTGTAATTTTTGACGAAGCAAGGAAGTATAAAAATGCTAATTTTTAGTATTTTTATTATTTTTATGGAGTGCCACGCTACTTTCAATCGCTCAAAAGGTATTGCTGCGTGGATCAGTTTTTCAGTTGTTTTTGGATACCGTGGTCAAACCACGGTATAACACTGAGTGCCTTTTTCGATACACATAACAACACCCACTCACAATAACGATATCTATTTTTAATAAAAATAATGCTGCTTCTACCTTTTCCAAAAAGTTAGCATATGGAACGCATTGAATAATTAGTGGTATAATTGGTTTTATTGTAAATGGGACAACAGGAAGCAGTCTTTTTGTTTCGGCAACTCTTGCTGATGAAATCTTAATAACCGAAGGGTATTTTCAGAAACATTATCTTACTTCTGCTACATTTAAAGGAAGTTTAATCTACCCTATTACTACAAATCTCATCACAACTTTTCCTAATTATTCAGTACCAATTTATTTAACTTCTACAGCTACAATAGTAGGCTTAGCATATTATGGGACTGATTTCTTAAATTATCAGGAAAATTTAAAAGAAATTCAGATAAACTTAACTCCTAATATTAGGGTAATTGATCCTAATATACTTTCTAACAATTTTAAAAATGATTCAAAACCGAAAATGATGGCAATTATTAATTGCATTAACCTTACTCATACAGGACCCTAATGCTGATATAGGAGCTCTTGTTTCTCAAGGAGCAAAAATCAGTATTTTATGGTGTGGAAAAAATATAATAAGCACACTATTCCAATCATATAAAGTTTCTTTAACACAAAATACGCAAGATTTAATCGAACAAAAAACTTTAGAACTGTTACTAAACTAGGAATATAAAAGTAAAATCTTAG
The DNA here is from genome assembly GCF_000283995.1 of Rickettsia philipii str. 364D. Lineage (NCBI taxonomy): Bacteria > Pseudomonadati > Pseudomonadota > Alphaproteobacteria > Rickettsiales > Rickettsiaceae > Rickettsia > Rickettsia philipii. Next base: position 465,599 of record NC_016930.1, on the reverse strand, counting down.
GATTAAAGGATATAGAAGCTATTACTAATAATTTATTTAATGATCTTAATAATACTTTCACTATTGGAATTGTACAATTAGAGAATTTAACCACTCAAAAAATTATACAGCTTATTGCATTGCAAGATATAATGAATTTAGTTCCAGGAGCTATTATATTTAATGCGTTTGACAATATTAAGGAAGGATTTTTAAATATATTATATCAAATGAATATTTCTTACAGGTAAGAAGCCAGAGGAAATTAACGAAAATACAGCTTCTATAGTAAGAAATATATCCTCTAATACTTCAAATATCTTGTTAACTGATTCTGCTCAATTTGTAATATGCCAAACAACTTAAAGCTAAAAAAGACATATCAAAGAAAATGTTGTTTTTAGATAGCACAAAAAATACTATAACTACTATACTAGATATCTCCGATAAATTCATAAAATCACTTTACTATATTTATAAAGTAAAAAATGGAGAGATTACGCCTGAGCAAGCTCTACTACTTAATCCTTGGCTTGAAACCTTAAAATCATTCTTAACAAGTTCCTCATTAAAAATAATCTTTAGTGGAGCAGTTATATAACAAGCGAGAATTACAAAATTAATAGAGGCAATTTCTTCTGAGAATACAAAAGGAATAACATGGTCTACTAATGATACAAACGATGAACTTGTAATTTCTGATTATAACCTAATTATAGAAGAAAGAACTATTTTGAGTTTTGAACAATTAGTATTCAAACTAGGAGCACATGATCTTCTTTCAGCTTCCTCAGGAAAAGGCAACACTACTTTTTTAAAGAGTTTAGTCAATTGTATTGCTGATCCATGCCATAGCGTTGGTGAAATTTCCATACCTACCCATTATCAAAATCCAAAAATAATATTTATTGATCAGAATAGTTACATACCGGTTTAATCTACTTTATTTGAAATAATAACCTCCGACCTTGATCAATCAATCATTAAAAGTAATAAGCAATTATTAGAAGAAAAAATTAACACACTAATTATAAAATTAGATCTAGGTACATTAATTAAGCACTTAAGTGATAAAAATTATGATGTAATAAATGCACCAAGTGGCAGTCAAAAGAAAAAAATTGGAATCATTAAAGCTATAATTTCAAACCCTAAAATATTAATTTTAGACGAGGTATTTGCTAATCTTGATAAAATATCTATAGAAAATGCATAACAAGCTTTAAAAGAATTTTTACCGGAAACTTTAATGCTTGTAGTGCATCATGACGGTAAATCTCATGACTATAATAATTTTTATGATCAGTATAAATCTTGAAGATTTGTATGCTGAAATAAAATTATTAGGAGAATAGCTATTCTATTCAACCCTATATACTTGACTACTTTTCATTTATCATGAGTATATACTAAATCTAGATGTTCAATTATGGGAGTTTTTTAAGATTTCTTTATAGATTTCAAGGTTTTTTCTTAGCATCAGATCAAGAGAGAAATTATTAATTACCGTATGTCGTGCCGCTTCTTGGATTTTCTTAGCAAGATCAGTACCTAAAATCGAGAAACAATAATCGATTTTCTGTGCTAACGCTTCGGCATTATTTGGTTCTACGTGGAAACCGGTTATATTATTCTTTATTGTCTCTACTGCCCCGCCTATATTAGTTGCAATAACAAGCTTCTTCATCGCCTGCCCTTCTATAATAGTACGCCCGAAAGCTTCAGGCTCGATTGAGGCAGAAATGATAATATCGGAAATCCCATATAGGTTTATTATATCCGAATCATTACCAAAAATTTGAATTTTATTTTGAAGTTTTAGATTAGCTATAAGCTCTTTTACTCTATTAGTAAAATTGGGATGTCTAGATATATCACCGACCATTAAACAATAAAAGTCTCTATGTTTTAATTTACTTAATGCTTCTACTAGAACAAGATGTCCTTTCCAACTTGTCATTCTAGAAGGCATTAATATTATCGGCACGTTACTCGGTACATCATATTTATCACAACATTTTTCAAGTTTTTCCGGCGTTAAATTTGCGGGATCGAAATAATCACAATTCACTCCACGCTCAATTACTACTATTTTATCTTCATCAATTTTATAGTTTTCGAGCAAGTGTTGTTTTACAAAATTAGACACGGCAACAACTTTCTTGCCTTTTAGCATTATGCTATTATAATATTTTTTAAAACTATTCGGAATATTATAAACCCCATGAAAGGTAGTCAAAAATTTAGCATTTGTCCATTTTGTTGCTAGATATGAACTCCATGCCGGTGCTCTTGATCTTGTATGAACTATATCAACATTATATTTTTTGATTATTTCTGCTATCAATTTTGCATTATTCAGAATTACAAAAGGATTTTTACTGTTACTATTCATTTCAATATGCAATATATCTTCCTTATCTAACTCTTTAACTAGAGTACCGCCTGCTGAAATTATTATAGGAGTATGACCGAGAATTTTAAGATATTTTGCAACTTCTATAGTACCTCTTTCAACTCCTCCCGAAACTAGAGCAGGCACTACTTGCAAAATAGTATATTTATTGTATCGTTTACTTGACTTTAATGAAGGCATTAAATCTCAATCTATTAAAATAATTATTTAAAATGCACAAGCTTTATAATAAAACACAAGACAAATTTATTGTCTATGATAATTATAGAATAATTAATACAAATATTCCATCTGTAATTTTTTTACACGGCTTGATGTCTAGTATGCAATCAACTAAGGCTATCTATTTAATAGATTATTGTAAAAAAAACAATTATAATTTTATTGTTTTTGATAATTTCGGCCATGGAAACGCATCAGGACAATTTAAGGATCAAACAATTAGTGATTGGTTAGAAGGAGTATCACTAATTTTAGATAAATTAATTAATACGGAGGCGATATTAGTAGGTTCGAGCATAGGAGGATGGCTAGCACTTCTTGCGGCTTTAAGATTTCCTGATAAAATAAAGGGACTTGTGTGTGTAGCCCCTGCTCCAGATTGTACTGAAAATATTTGGCAAAATATATCTCTAAATGATCAAAATAAGATGCAAAAAGAGGGAATACTAGAAGTAAGCGGTAAAAATTGTGAACATAAATATCATATAAGCTATAAACTGATAGAAGATGCAAAAAAACATTTATTATTGACAAAGAAACAGATTGATATAAATATACCGGTACATCTCATTCATGGGATGTTAGATGAAGACGTGCCTTATAATGTTTCAGTAAAATTATTAGAAAAAATAACGAGCAAACAAATAGTAATGAAGCTAATTAAAGACGGTCACCATAATTTATCTAGAGAAGAAGATTTAAAGGTAATGATAAATTCCTTAGAAGAAGTAATTAGACTCTTAAGTAATATTAAATAAACAATAAATATGTATAGCAACATAAATAAAGTTCATGATTTTAAAGAAGTTATAGAAGCGGTAAAACAAGCCGATAATACTAGCTTGGTGTTTTTTGATGTAGATGAAGTAATTGTAATGGATAGTGATGAATCTAGGTTAACACATGATTATAGAAAAGAATTAATGAAGAACATTGAAAAAAGACTTACTAGAAAAGAATGTGAATTATTACTTAGTATTGTTCTTAAAGATAGGAAAGCTAGATTTGTTAACCCAGATATCTTAACGATATTTGCTCTACTTATAGAAAAAAATGTACCGGCAATGGGTCTTACTAAACTTCCTACCGGTAAATTCGGTGTAATTGAAGATATGATCGAATGGAGAATGCGTGAACTCACTGCATTAAAGGTAAATTTTCAAGAATTTTCACCTTTAAAAGATGAGATAATAATAGAAGATTTTAATGCCGGTTACGGTAAACCTACATTAAAAGACGGAATAATTTACACTGCGGAATATGATAAAGGAAGCATGCTTGAGTATGTATTACGAAAAACAAGTTATTATCCACAATCAATAATATTTATCGATGATATGGAAGAAAATTTATTATCATTACAAGAAATTTGTAAGAAACTAAAAATTAACTATCAAGGATTTGAGTTTACCGGTTCTGCTATCGTTCCTGAACCTGTTCTTGATGCACAATTAGAAAAAATTAGATTTGAAATTCTAGAAAAAGAATATAAATGGTTAACGGATGAGGAACTGAAAAAGCATACTGTGTCATCTAGTAGATTGTCCACAGTATCCAGCTAAAAATGTCACAATAACATACACTTTTAGTTGCTTTTCCTAGATGCCGTGGACAAACTACTAGATGACACCTATGCACCTTAGAGTATAATATATGATGTCTGCAAAACTTATTGTTCTTTTTACCTTACTTATCTCGCTTTCTACTATGGCAAGTAAAAAGGAAGAAGAAACAATTACAGCAGTAAAAGCAACTAAAGTACAAATTGCTGAGCTTTACGACATATTTAATATTGTAGGGCAATGCCAGAATGATAATAGTCGTGATTATTATGCCAATGCCACCGGAGTAGTTGAACAAGTCTCAGCACATCAAGGAGAAATAGTAAAAAAAGGGGATATATTGCTAGTTATAGATAAAAACATAGCAGAAACCACTAAATCTAGAGCAGCAGCGTTATTAAATACAAAACAAGAAGATTATAATAGAAAAGCAGCTTTATTCGCTAAAAAATTTGTAAGCAACGAGGAATATAAAAGGTCAAAAAGCGAACTTGAAGATGCAAAATTTAATTATTCCAAAGCTCTAAAAACATATAATGATATGATAATTACTGCACCCTACTCTGGTAAAATAGGCGTAATTAAGTCTATGGTCGGCGATGAAGTAAAAAGAGGTGACTATCTTTTTAGCATTACCGGAACAGAAAACTCACAAAGTATTTTTATTGAATTGCCGGAGTCTTTAAGCGGAAAAGTTGGCGTCGATACTGAAGTTTTAATTGCAGGAAAAATTAAAAGTACAATCGGGGCAATATCGCATTACTTATCAGATAATGGTACTTTAACAGCTAAAATTATTTTACCTATGGGTACAAAAATCCTGCATAATAGCTTTGTAGATGTTATGCTTATAATTAACCCTCATAAAAACCTAACCGTTCCTGCAAGTTGTATTCAACGCAATAATCAAGGTAATTTTATTTATAAAATAGACGGTTATACGATAAAACAATTATATGTAAAAATCGGTACACGTACAGAAGGTCTAATTGAAATTATCTCTGACGATATTAAAGCAGGTGACTTAGTCGTTACCGAAGGTATGACTAAAATTGGTGATGGCTCAAAAGTTAAGATACTTGAGGAATAGTTATTTATATATGCTTTTTAAGCCATCTCTGTATTCTAGAGATTGTTGCACGTATTCCTTCTTGCCTTATAGAAGTAATAGTTAATAAAATCAAAATTTTTGTCACAAAGCAATATGTTCGTATTTTTTGAATTACATAGTTATTTTTGAAAAAAGAAATATTACTTTTTTTATAGTCTTCATTTTTATTTTCTAGTAATCTTAATTGTGTAACAGCTGCTAATAACAAATTAATAGTAAACGGACTAAATTTACTTAAATAAGAATCATTAAGAACATAAGAAGTAATATTTATTAAACCTACTGAATATTTATTTGGGTCCATAAACGTATTAGTACCACCGCTAATTCGTACTTTAGACAATTCTTTGTCTATACCGCCTATTGAGTTTTTACTAGCAATAGATATCCATAAACAACAATCTTCACCGCTTCTTATATTTTCAGGAAATAAATTTTCTTGAAATAATGTCAAAGTTCCCATAACTGTCGGCATTGCTATTGGACAAGTTTGTATGACTTGAGGAAAAACATTGCCACTAAAAAGCCCGGAATGAACAGATTCGATATATTTTCCTTTTTCATTTATTTTTTGATATGAAGTATGAGAAAATATAAAATTATTTTCTTCCATAAACTTTAATTGGATTTCTATTTTATCCTTATAAAATAAATCGTCCGAATCAAGGAAAGCAATATATTTTCCTATAGCATTTTTAATACCTAAGTTACGTGCAGCAGCAGGTCCTTCATTTTTTTTATGAAAATATTTTATTCTTTTATCTTTTTTGCATATTGCAGTTAATTCTGATATATCATCAGTCGACCCATCATCTATTATAAGTATCTCAAAATTTTTGTGTGTTTGAATAAGTACACTTTCTATAGCTTCAATTGCCCAATTTATTCTATTATATACCGGTATAATAACACTAATTTTAGTATCATTTAGTACTTGTTTAGCCATAGTATTTGCTAAATCACAAGCTTTTTTATACGGAGTATTATTGGATAAAAAAGTAGCTGTACGAGTTAAAAATAAATAAGGAGAACCTTCCATTTTGATCATTTCTTCTTCTGTTAACTCGTGAAGAAACGATGACCATAATACATTACATTCTTCGTTATGATTTGATATTTTTTTACTACCTTGCTCTGAATGAAAACGAGATTTAATTAGGATAGATTCGTCAAAATGAATAGGAGCAACACGGAAAATTTTAAACCATAAATCATAATCTTGCGTTGTCGGTAAAGCCTCATTAAATATACCGACTTCATGAAAATATTTAGCAGGAATCAATAACGAACAACCATGTATTAATCCTCGTAATAAAGGTAATAAAGAAATATTAAGTTTATTTATAGGTAGCACACTATCCGGTTTAATATAACGTAGAGAGTGGCCTTTTTCATCGATTAATTCATAACCACCGTAAATGATAGTATCTTTATTATCTAATTTATTTAATATTTCAACTTGATGCTCGATTTTATTAGGATAATATATATCATCATGGCTAAGCCACGAAAAATATTCCCCTTGCATGTATTTTATACCGTAATTTAAGGCCGAACCGCAACCTCCGTTTTCTTTATGAAAATAGCGTATTTTATCACCATATGATAATGCTACACGTTCTGTCTCTCCATTATCTTTTGAACCATCATTAACAACAATAATTTCAATATTTTTGTAAGTTTGTGCTAAAGCACTATTTATAGCTTCTTTCATATAATTAGCCCCATTATAGACAGGTATAATAATGGAAACTAAAGTATGATAAATATTTAGAGGTTTATCTTTGCTATTTGTCATAACTTTTAAAAATAATTTATAAAATGTTAGTTTTATTGTTTAAATTTTCTATAGAGTTTTAGAAAAATAGATTTTTCTTCTTCACTAATAATTAGTTTATTTTAAAATTTTTATTTCTTCTAAAGCATTATTTAGCTCTGTTACAGTATTATTTTAATTTAGTGTTTCTCTTCGCTATTTTTAAATGCATCTCTAGTTTGCAGCAATTGTTTTAATATATCTTGGGATTGCAAACCTAGCTTTTCTAAAAATTCTAGAGTCCAAGCTGAGATTGGATAGTTAAATAATTGTTTTATAGGCTTTAAATCTGAGTTACTAGATATACAGAGTATAGAATTAGGAGGATTTTTTCAGAATGCGTGTCGTTAGTTACACCATCTACTCCTTCATAGAAAAATTCTTTGTTCGGATATTTCAAAGTCTTTTTCAGTAATTCAATTAACTAAATGATGTATATTCCCTTCCTGTTCATTAAAAGGTACATTTACTATTAATCGTTTTTTATATTTAAGATTAAGTGCTAGATTTAACCCATCTTCAATATGCTCAAGTGCATGTCGTGATACAATATAATCATATTCTTCTGCCTTTTTAATAAAACTAACTAAATCAGATTTAATATATTGTATATTAGATGCTCCACAATTTTGTTCAGCATAAATTATAGATTCTTTACTGATATCTATTGCTGTAATTTCTACTCCTAATATATCACTAAGCATGAAAGTTCCGTGTCCCATTCCACAACCTATATCTAAAATTTTTATTTTTTGATTTAGCATTAATGGGCTATTAAGTATATCGGCTTCTATAATTTTTTTAAAAATCTTATAGCTACTTTTATGACGCATTACCTCTAAAACATCATAAGTTTCCCTAAGAATTAATCTTTCTCCATCATTATAAATTTCTTCTAACATAAATTATTTAAACTATTATAATTTTAATAAATATTCGGCGATAAATGCAGCAGGGTTTTCTACAGGATCAAGCATCTTTTTAAATTGATTTCTGCCACTACTATTTTCATAATAAGGTAAATAATGATTTTGCTTAATAAATTCTATATAGTTAATAATATCTTGCGGCTCATAAGCAAAATACATATATTTTTTTAATTCTTTAGATAGAGCATTGCTATTAAATTCATTATTCCAACCATTACTTAAGTAAATTATAGGCTTATCGGCAACTACTACTTCAGCAAGAGATGAAGTACCGTCACTTATTACAATATCTGACACCATTATATCATCCAGTAACGACCTGAATGCATGTGCAGAAATAGTAACATTCTTTAAAGAGTTAAATCTACTTAATATATTATCCATATCACTTTGGCTTAAGTAATTTTTACCGACTGCATAGGTAAATAGTGTTACATGCGGTCTTATAATAAAATGAATATTAGGATGTTGTAATGCATAATTATAGAAAAAATAGTGATAATTTAAGAAAGTAGAACCTCCTTCATATAAATCTCTATTTTTAAATGATAATTCCCATCTAGGAAGCCATAAAATGGTTTCCGAGTTTGGTTTTTCTTTAAGATTATAATTTCTTACTTCATAGTATGGTTGATAACCTGAAACAATAACTCTATCCTTAGGAAATTTATAATGACTAATAAAGATATCCTTTGTACTTTCTGAATCAACAAATACCGTCTCTATGCAACTTGATAACTTATCATCATCAATATTTTTTTGATGAAAGATATGAGGACCATAGACTATATACATAATTTTTGTTTTAGTGCCTCTAAAGCTCTTATACAAATTAGCAGCCGTAAAAGGTTCTGATATATAGCCTTGAAAATTTTCGTAAGGATTTTGCGTAAAGATAAAATCCGGCTGATAATTTTTTAGTTCAGAAATTTCACATTTTGTATTAACATTTGAATAAGAAGAATACTTACCGCATGGATATATCACATCTTGTGCATCAAATTTACTAATAAACCCGGTATCTATTCCTCCTTGAATATTGGGATGAGGATGAGGTACTATTACAATTTTGACATCGTGACCTATTTTTTTCATCTCATTATACATTGCGTATACGCCTTTGCCGCCGAATGTCTCTGTACTAACAAGGAAAACTATTTTTTTATAAGAATTTTCTTTGGAATAGCAAAAAGAAGATATAAGAGTTATTAGTAAAAAAACACTTAAAAATAAAGTGTTAAGTTTTATTAATTTAAAAAATTTCATGTTTTTGATATGATAATAATGAATAGGATTACTTTTTAAACCATACTGTATGGTTAACATAATCCACATAACTTAAAACTATACGTAATATTTTCTTTGATACAAGTCCTGCGTCTGCATAATCCGGCACGATATCGTGCAAGCGTTTATTATTCTCGTGTTCTTCCGTAATAGCTTTCACCGATTGTAGTACCCGTTCAGCCTTAAAACCCGACATAATAAGTGTTCCGGCGTCCATACCTTCAGGACGTTCATGTGCTTCTCGAATATTTAAAGCAGGTAAATTAAGTATAGATGCCTCTTCAGTGATAGTACCGCTATCGGATAAAATACAAAATGCATTCATCTGAAGTTTAACGTAGTCCGTAAACCCGAAGGCTGGCAAAAATCTTATTTTATCGCCAAGTTCTTTAAACTCCTCTAAATCCTCAAGCCTTTTTTTAGTCCTTGGATGTGTTGAGAAGATTACAGGAAAATTATACTCTTTAATAAGCGTTTGTAAACTACTTAATAATTCTTTCAGATTATTTTTGACATCAACATTTTCCTCACGATGTGAGCTAATTAAGAAATATTGCTTTGTGGTAAGTGACAATTTATCTAAAATATCAGACTTTAATATTTTAGACATAAAGCGATCAAGGACCTCAGGCATATGTGAACCTGATTTAAAAATAAGCTCAGGCGGTAAACCTTCAAAAATTAAATAACGTCTTGCATGCTCGGTTAACGTAATGTTAACGTCACTAATATGATCAATGATTTTACGGTTTATTTCTTCAGGTACACGCTGATCAAAACAACGATTTCCTGCTTCCATATGAAAAATTGGAATTTTACGGCGTTTAGCGGCAATTGCCGATAAACATGAATTAGTATCACCGTAAAATAAAACGGCGTCGGGCTTTTCTTTCTCAAGTACTGCATCAACTTTTTCGATAATAAGCCCGATAGATTTTGCCGTATTATCTGCTGCTACTTCTAAGAAATAATCGGGTTTTCTAATTCCCATATCATCAAAAAACACCTGATGTAATTCATATGCATAATTTTGACCGGTGTGAACTAGGATGTGATGAGTATATTTATCAAACTCAGAAATCACGCAGCATAGTTTAATAAGTTCAGGACGAGTACCAACAATCGTCATTACCTTAAGCATTTTTTAGCTCCTCTTGTACGTAATCAAGAGTCAGTAATAACTCTTTTACTTCTTCTAAATTTAAACGTTTTGTATTATGGGAAGTGTAATCCTCTAAAAGTGCTACTTTCTTTTCACCTTCAACAAAATATTTTGCATAATTAAGATCGCGCCCGTCCATAGGAATACGGTAATAATCCCTTAAATCATCAGCTTTTGCCATTTCTTCTGATGATACTAATGATTCGTAATGTTTTTCGCCGTGACGTGTACCGATAAAACATATTTCATTTTTACTATTGAATATATCTTGTAACGCTTTTGCGAGTACTTCAATTGTGCTTGCCGGAGATTTTTGTACGAAAATATCACCCTGATGACCATGCTCAAACGCATATAAAACTAAATCCACCGAATCTACAAGCGACATTAAAAAACGTGTCATTGACGGTTCTGTGATGGTTAATTCCTTACCTTGTTTTATTTGATTGATAAAAAGAGGAATGACCGAACCTCTAGAAGCCATAACGTTACCGTATCTAGTAACGCACAGCACAGTCTCACCTGGAGAACGCATACGTGCTTTTGCTATGGCTAACTTTTCCATTAATGCTTTAGATAATCCCATTGCATTAATTGGATATACAGCCTTATCGGTACTTAGTACAATCACTTTTGTAACTTTGTTATTAATAGCAGCACTTAAAACATTTTCAGTACCTAAGACGTTAGTATTTATTGCTTCCATAGGATAAAATTCACAAGTTGGAACCTGCTTTAAAGCAGCGGCATGGAATAAATAATTTACACCATGCATTGCCTCATCAATACTTTTATAATTGCGTACGTCCCCGATATAGAATTTAAGTTTCGGATTATTTAAAGCAATACGCATATCCTCTTGCTTTTTTTCATCTCTACTGAAAATACGAATTTCCTTAATATCGTTAATAATACCGGATTTAAGAAAACGAGAAAGCACCGCATTACCAAACGAACCGGTGCCTCCTGTAATCATTAAAGTTTTATCTACAAACATTATATATAAATACCTATTTTGTTATTATTCATTCTGTCATTGTGTCAATCGAGAAACACTCTAAGGTAGCCATCCTGTGGCTTGTCCACAGGGTCCAGTTATAAAAAATACAAACATAAAACGCTCGATTTATCTCACTTTATGCTGGATTCCGTGTACAAGGCTATATTCGCAATGACAACTTACTTAAACTCACACATACGCTTTACAAGCTCACGCCATTCAGGAGGCGTATATCCCGTCACCTCATTAAAACGAGTGCTATCTAGTGAGCGATCTACTACAAGCTCATCTGATGCAATAATATCGATGTCTTTATTATATATTTCTGCTACTAATTTTAACAATTCTAACTTATTAATCGGTTTTGAGGCAACATGATAAAGCCCGTGCAACTCTTTATTAGGTAACACAAAATCCCTTATTATTCTTGCAAGCTCTACTGTCGGGAATCCTGAATAAATAGCTTTCTCAAACCCTTTCACTGAACCTTCTGCACTTAAAAACCAATTGATTAAACTTCTATTGCCTGCTAGCTCATGACCTATAATGGAAGTACGCAATGTGATAGCATGCGGATAATCTACCTCACCAAGAAATTTTGAACGACCGTAAAGGTCATAACAGTCAGAAAAATCGCTTTCCTTATAATTACCTTTTTTTCCTGAAAACACACAATCAGTACTAATATGGATTAACCTTGAATTAGCTAGTTTACATAAATTAGCTAGCCTATGAGGCAGCAAACTATTTATCGGTAATGCTTTTAATGGGTCATTAGCATCTGCCAATTGTTTTACAAGCCCTATACAATTTATTACTATATCGGGTTTTGTTTGATTAAATACCTCAACTAACGCATCATGGTTCTCAACATTTACATTTGTAATTAATTTATCGGATAAATCCTTAGAAAAGTAAGAACGAGCTGAATTATTTCGGGCTGTCGCAAAAATGTCAAATTTTTTATCACTACTTAAAAACCTGAATATGCTATTACCTAGCATACCGGTAACACCTAAAATTAATATTTTCATAGTATATTTTATTTATTTTTACCGAATCGGTTCTATCATAAATAATATATCTTTACAATAGTGTTTTGAGTGCGTAACAATATTGAGTTATACATAATTAACTTGCCATAAACTTGCCATAGAAAAGGTTCTTATTCTATCTTCTGTAATTTTCCAACCTTCATCTTCTGCAAGCTCTAAATCATATTGGTCTTGCATATTCCCAACGAGGATTAATATTAAAATACTTACCCAAACGAAGGGCTGTATCAGCTGCAATTGAACGATGATGCTTAATTATATTATTGATCCTAGTAACGGGTACATCAATATCACGAGCAAGTTTGCTTTGACTAATCCCCATAGGTTCAATAAATTCTGCTAGTAAAATTTGTCCCAGTGAAATAGGAGGTAATTTATTCTTGGCTTTGTTGCATAGACCGTTTTATGTCATTCCCGCGTAGGCGGGCATCCAGTAAAACCTATAAAAACAAGTTTTTATAGGTTTATTTTGTCAAATATGCCACTTCTATATCAATATTGAAGTTATTTTGCTGGATCCCCGCTTTCGCGGGGATGACATTGAGTAGGTTTTTCGATCCATACAACAACTCCTCAATGCTTTCCTAATTAAATATTTTTTATAGAATCAAGCACGGTTTCAAGAATCATACTAGCAGCTACTGCATCATCGTTATTATTACGGTCTTTTCTTTTCACTCCAAACGATTTAAGCAAATTATTTGCAGCTTTGGTAGTTAATCTTTCATCTTGTAAATATATAGGCAAGTTTATAGATTTTGCTAGCTCTTCAGCAAATTTCATCACTATATTTGTTTGCTCCGTTACTGCTCCGCTCATATCAATCGGTAGACCTATTATAACACCACAAACTTTATATTTCTCGATGATATTAAGCAAGGCAGTAATAACAATTTTTTTATTTATCTCGGTTATAGTATTTAAGGGCATAGCAATACTAAGTTCTTGATTAGATAATGCGATTCCTAATTTTTTGCTTCCGTAATCAATAGCGATAAGCGGAGCATTTGGTATTAAAAGCCGATAAAATTCTTGAAGATTTTTTATGATCATGATAGTTATAAAAATTACTTTATTAATTATTATTTATGCTAAAAACTATTCAGAAACATTTAGATACGAAATTAATTAAATTATCAGCGATTTTAGCCTTTATTTATTGTTTATTCTTTAATACCGCAATATTGATTTATAAATTTGATTATTATAAAGCAACAATCTTTAGAGGGATATTAGAGTTATCAAAAGATTTTTGCTATATTTATATCTTTTCTTTTATAGCATTTTTCGGTCTTAGCGTACATAGATTAGTGTTAAAAATCGGCGTGGGGTTTTTATTTATAACATCCGCTATTGCTAGTTATTACATTTATTTCTTCAAAATCAATCCTACTAAACAAGTAATAGGTAGTTTTTTCTCAACGGATTTAAACGAAGTTTATGAATTAACCAGCATTAAGTTAATAATATGGATAATTTTTTGCCTTTTGACCTGTTTTTATACTCTCAAATCTTTTGCCACCGAAAATTCTAAATCATTCGTAACAAAACTATTATCTACCGCGTGCTTACTTATTTTTGTATATAATATTATTACTCCTTCATTTAAGATACTAAAAAATTATTTTCCCATTCAGTATTTACATAATAGCTACCTTAATTTTGCCGGAAATTTCGGTGAAAAAAATTATGCATATATAGATATTAGCAAACAATATAACTTTATAGATAAGTCAGATAAAGATATTATCGGTGTTTTAGTTATAGGAGAATCAGCAAGATTTGATCATTTCGGTATTAACGGTTATGAAAGAGATACGACTCCTTACTTAAAGACTACTCAAAACCTAATTTCTTTCAAAGCTAAATCTTCTTCTAACCTTACCTATCTTTCCGTACCGTCGTTACTTTCACGTTATCCTGCAAGTCAAATTGAAAATAGTAGACAAGAGAACAGCTTTTTATCAATTTTAACAAATCTTGGCTTTAATACTACCTGGATCGGGACTCAAACTTTAATGAGGAGTTTTGCAAATTTTGACCTCAGTAATATATATAATGACGTTAATTTTACTATAGTACCGGGCGGCTCTGCCCTATTTTCTTTAAATGATCATGATGAAAAAATATTGCCTTTTATAAAAGAAATACTAACAAACTCAGAGAAACAATTTTTAGTAGTTCACACTTCCGGCAGCCATTGGAACTATAATGCGAGATATCCAAAAGAGTTTGAGTATTTTACTCCTACCTGTCCTATTAAGGTTAAGGGAGATGCAAGTGATTGCGATAAGCTTGCTTTAGTTAACAGTTATGATAACTCTATTTTATATACCGATTTTTTTTTATATAATTTAATAGATTTGCTTAAAGATAAAAATGCATTTTTATTATATGTATCTGATCACGGCGAGTCCCTCGGAGAAAATGGTTATTACGGTCACGGCGGTCCACTACTTGCAGAACAAATAACCGTACCTCTTATAGTTTGGGTATCAGATGATTTTCAAGCCAAATATCCTAAATCAGTATCTTCAATTAAAAATTATGCTAATACCGAAATTAGCCATGATTATGTATTTCATTCAATCCTTAACTGTTTAAATATAGAGTCCGACATAATAGATAAAGACTTAAGTATATGTAAATCTAGTTAAAAATTATTGAATTATTAAAAAATTTATATATAAATTAAGAACTCAATAATTATATGATTTATTATTATGTCTGATATACCTAAACTAGACGACTATTATTATAGATTTTTACACAGTATTTTACTTAAAACACTAGAACAAAATAAAGCTGCTGAAACGTATTTATTGCAGAAAGATTTTAATAGCGCTTTAAATGAGATAAAAAATGTAAATGAACAACTTGAAGAATATTCAAGCATTCTTTCTTTACTCAAAGTAATTAAAACCCATTTTAATGATAAAAAAATATATAATTAAGTACCGTTTAACTTAAATCCTTTTTTTATAATTAAAAATAATATAGAGTGGAAAGAAAAAAAGGTATTGAATTATGGAATATGCATTATTAATTTTCAGTATTATAGCGATTTTAGTTATAATACAAATGGTTAAAGTTGTACCGCAACAACAAGCATGGGTAGTAGAAAAACTGGGAAAATTCGATAAGGTACTGCAGCCTGGCTTAAATTTACTCATCCCTGTTATTCAGAGAGTAGCATACAAACATACTTTAAAAGAAGAAGCAATAGACGTTACCGCTCAAACAGCTATTTCAAACGATAACGTAACATTATCTATAGACGGTGTTTTATATGTTAAGATCATTGATCCAATGGCAGCATCTTATGGTGTTAATAATCCTTACTATGCCATAACACAGCTTGCTCAAACTACTATGCGTTCGGAAATCGGTAAACTCCCTTTAGATAGAACTTTTGAAGAGCGCGAAACTTTAAACGTAGCAATTGTAGCAGCTATTAATCAGGCTGCTATAAATTGGGGCATACAATGTATGCGTTATGAAATTAAAGATATTCAACCTCCGCAAACTATACTTAAAGCTATGGAATTGCAGGTAGCGGCAGAGCGTCAAAAAAGAGCTCAAATTCTAGAGTCGGAAGGTAATAGACAAGCAAAAATTAACCATGCAGAAGGTGAAAAAGCACAAATCGTACTGAATTCAGAAGCTTCTTATACAGATCAAGTTAACAGGGCAAAAGGTGAAGCTGAAGCAATAGGCTTAGTCGCTACCGCTACGGCAAATAGTATTGAGATTGTCGCAACTGCCGTACAAAAAACGGGAGGAAGTGATGCAGTAGCTCTTAAAATAGCCGAGCAATATATTAGTGCGTTCAGTAATTTGGCTAAAGATACCAACACCGTAATTTTACCCGCAAATCTTTCAGAACCGAGTAGTTTTATAACCGAAGCATTAACTATATTTAACCAATTAAAAGCTTCTTCTTCGGGAACGAAAATAGATAAGTAGCAATTTATAACGATTTATTATTGTAATAATAATTAGTTTTATATATCATATCAGATTATTAATTAATAAAAGGTTATGAATATGTCAGTATTTGTCGGCAAAACTGCTCCGGATTTTACAGCTAAAGCTATTATGCCTAATAATAATATAGACGATAAGTTTAAACTTAGCAATTATGCTGCAGGGGATAATATAGTGTTATTTTTTTATCCCCTAGATTTTACTTTTGTTTGTCCATCGGAAATTATAGCATTTCACAATAAGCTTGGTGAATTTACCGAAAGACGTACTAAAGTAGTAGCTGTTAGTGTTGATTCGCATTTTAGCCATTTAGCTTGGAAAAATACTCCGCATAATAAAGGCGGGCTTGGACAAGTACAATTCCCAATGGTGTCCGATATAAAAAAGGATATTTCTTCAAAATATAATGTACTTAATGAAGACGGTGTTGCTTTGCGTGGAACTTTTTTAATCGATAAGGATTTCATAGTACGTCACATGCTAGTTAACGACTTACCTATCGGTCGTGATATTAATTATACATTAAAAGTAATCGATGCTTTAACTCATCATCAAAAGCACGGCGAAGTTTGTCCTGCCGGCTGGCATAAAGGTGAGGAAGCAATTACCCCATCACATGAAGGTATAGCACATTATTTAAGCTCACATGCAGAGAAGCTGTAATATATTACTACTGTGTTATTAAAGTGGAAAACTGTCCTACCGTGGCTTGTCTAGTGTTGTTGCATGGTTCGATGTCATATCCCGCGCAAGCGGGAATCCAGCAAAAAATAACCTTAACATTGATAAACAATTACATATTTAACAAAATAAACATATAAAAACACAAATTTTGTATGCTTGACTGGATTCCCGCCTAGGCAGGAATGACATACAGCACTAACGCAATATCCAATAACCCTAAATAATGTTAAAAGAATTATTTTCTGCTCCTAAAATATCTTATAATATTGATTGAAACAATTAATATTTTACGTCTTATTAGGAGTGAAATATCGGTCCTAAAACTTTCTTTAGTTTAATTAAATGATTTGGTGATGTAACAACTGCCATAGATAACGTTCCGGATTTTTCATTGCGAGGCGGAAAGTCAAAACCAATTAAAGTTTTCAGTAAAAGCGATGCTGAAAACGAGTTAGAGCTTCTCGAAAAAGACAATGCTAAGATCATCACATATAAATCTCCGGAATATCAAAATTATTACTTGAAATTTATGATCCACTGCTAATATTAAGCTATAATAATATAGAGTTATTAAATCATACTATATAAATGCGTTGCAATAGTAGGTACAAAAACGCTGCTGCAAACGGAAGAAGCTTTGCGCATAAAATTGCAAATGATTTAGTAAAAGAAGGTTATATAACCGTTTCAGGGTTAGCACGAGGAATAGATAGCAGCGTACATCAAGCTGCAATTTCTCAAACTATCGGAGTTATTGCAGGCAGTATTGATCATATATATCCACCGGAAAATAAAAAACTATTTGAAAATTTAGCAGAAGAAGGTTTAATATTATGAGTTACCTATCGGCTTTACCCCACTTGGAAAACATTTTCCACAGCGTAACAGGATAATATCGGGACTAGCCTTAGGATTAGTGGTAGTAGAAGCAAGCTTAAAATCCGGTTCATTAATAACTGCAAAATTTGCACTTGAACACAATAGGGCAATATTTGCTGTTCCCGGCTTTCCTTTAGATCCAAAATGTCAAGGTACAAATAAATTGATTAGAGAGGGAGCATATTTAGTGGAATCAGTAGACGATATTGTAGCTAATTTACCGCAATATGAAGAATTTATGAAAAAAGATGATGGATTATTTAAGGATTTTGTTGAGCTAGGAACAGTAAATACGAGATATATTAAAGAACCGTCACAAAAGGAGCGTACTGCTTGCTATATTGGAATTATTATCGGCAGTACCCATAATAGACTTGGAATATTTACAAAAAGCAATAGAATTACCGCTTCCTATCATATATACGGTAATATTAGAATTAGAACTCGCCGGGACAGTAATGCGTCACGCCGGTAATAAAATATCATTAGTTTATAATAAGTAGATGAAATTAGTAATAGTAGAATCGCCGGCAAAGGCAAAAACGATAAATAAATATTTAGGTGATGAGTTTAAGGTCATTGCATCATTCGGTCATATTAGAGATTTACCTTCTAAAAAAGGCTCGGTATTACCTGATGAAAATTTTGCAATGAAATATGATATTTCCGATAAAGCCGGTAAATATGTAGATGCCATAGTTAAAGATGCTACAAAAGCTGATGCAGTATATCTTGCAACCGATCCTGATCGTGAGGGTGAATCTATCTCATGGCATGTTGCAGAGGTAATAAAAGAAAAAAATCAAGTTAAATCCGATGATTTTTTCAAAAGGGTAGCATTTAACGAAATCACTAAAAAAGCAATTATTCATGCCGTTGAAAACCCTAGGAAACTTGATACTAACTTAGTAAATGCCCAACAAGCAAGAAGAGCTTTAGACTATTTAGTCGGCTTTACCCTTTCACCTCTTTTATGGCGTAAGTTACCGGGATGTAAATCGGCAGGACGTGTGCAGTCTGTGGCTCTGCGCTTAATATGTGAGCGAGAAGATGAAATAGAGCGTTTTAAGTCAGAAGAATATTGGGATATTAGCCTTAAAATGCAAAATAGTAATAACGAACTATTTACTGCTAAATTGACTCAAGTAAACGATCAGAAGTTAGAAAAATTCTCAATTATTAACGAAAAAAACGCCAAAGATTTAACCAAAAAATTAAAATCTCAAAAATTTCATGTTGATAAGATAGAAAAAAAACAACAAAAACGTCAACCACAACCTCCTTTTATTACTTCATCACTACAACAAGAAGCAGCAAGAAAATTAGGTTTTAGTGCTAAAAAGACTATGCAAATAGCACAAAAACTTTATGAGGGTGTTGATATAGGTAAGGAAACTATAGGGCTTATTACTTATATGAGAACCGACGGCGTTACATTATCAAATGATGCAATAGCAGATATACGTAAGTTAATCGATAAAAGTTACGGCGATAAATATTTACCGACTAGCCCTAGAATTTATAAATCAAAAGTAAAAAATGCTCAAGAAGCTCATGAAGCAATAAGACCCACAAATATTACTTATACTCCTGATAGCTTAAAAGAAAAGCTAGACAAGGATTATTATAAGCTTTATGAGTTGATTTGGAAAAGAACTATAGCCTGCCAAATGGAAAATGTTATAATGGATTTGGTAGTTGCAAATTTAGCTTCGGAAAATAAAGAATATTTAGCAAAAGCAAACGGATCGACTATAGCCTTTGACGGATTTTATAAGGTTTATCGTGAAAGTATGGACGATGAAGCTGAAGAAGAAAATAAAATGCTGCCGCCTTTAAAAGAACAAGAGCCGCTGAAAACTAAAGCAGTTATTCCAAATCAACATTTTACCGAACCGCCTCCAAGATATTCAGAAGCAAGTTTAGTGAAAAAACTTGAAGAGCTTGGAATCGGTCGTCCTTCGACCTATGCTAGTATTTTATCGGTTTTACAAGATCGAAAATATGTTGCTCTTGAGAAAAAACGATTTATACCTGAAGAGCTTGGACGTTTGGTAACGGTATTTTTAGTCGGTTTCTTCAAAAAATACGTTGAATATGATTTTACTGCAGGACTTGAAAACGAATTAGACGCAATAGCAGCCGGCAAACTTGAATGGAAAGCCGCTTTAAATAATTTTTGGAGCGGTTTTAACCATAATATTGAATCAGTAAACGAGCAGAAAATAACCGAGATTATTAGCTATGTACAAAAAGCCCTTGATTATCACCTGTTCGGTGAGAATAAAGAATCTAAAATTTGTCCTTCATGTCACACGGGCGAGCTTAGCTTAAAGCTTGGTAAGTTCGGAGCGTTTTTAGCATGTAGTAATTACCCTGAATGTACTTTTAGAAAATCTATTGTTAGCGGTAACGATAACAACGAGAATGAAGGCGAGCCTGCCGCTATGCCTAATGAGAATAAAGTTTTAGGTACGGATAAAGACGGAGTAGAAATATATCTGAAAAAAGGACCTTACGGACCTTATATTCAACTTGGCAAACAAGAAGGCAAAGTAAAGCCGAAACGTAGCCCCGTGCCTGCTAGCTTGAACCAAAATGATATTACACTTGATATAGCATTAAAGCTTCTAAGCTTACCGCTAAAAATAGGTATTCATAAAGATAGCGACGAGGAAATTATGATAGGATACGGTAAATTCGGTCCTTACATAAAATATATGGGTAAATTTATTTCGGTACAAAAAAAATATGATTTTCTAAATTTAAGCTTAGATGATGCGATGAAGCTAATTGAAGAGAATAAAGTGAAATTAGAGAAGAAACAGGCGTAAATGGTTTAGTGTCATCCCGTGACTTGATCACGGGGTCTCAGGACACAGGCTGTGATACAAGATCCCGTGGTCAAGCCACAGGATGACAATTAATAAAATTACTTATTTATGACAAAAGTTATAACACGATTTGCTCCGTCACCGACCGGTATGTTACATGTCGGGAATATCAGGGCAGCATTGCTTAACTGGCTATATGCAAAGAAGCATAACGGACAGTTTATTTTAAGATTTGACGATACGGATTTAGAGCGTAGTAAACAGGAATATAAAGACGCTATCGAGGAAGATCTAAAATTTTTAAAAATTAATTGGGATCAGACATTTAATCAAATAAGTCGTTTAAGTAGATATGATGCAATCAAAAATCTATTACTAGACAAAAAAAGATTATATGCCTGCTATGAGACTCCTGAAGAGCTAGAATTAAAGCGTAAATTTCAATTATCTAAAGGTTTACCACCGATTTATGATCGAGCTAGCTTAAATCTAACTGAAGAGCAAGCAAAGAAATATATAGAACAAGGAAGAAAACCGCATTATAGATTTTTGGTAAATCATGAACCGATTAGCTGGCATGATATGATCAAAGGCGAAGTTAAATATGACGGCAAGGCTTTAAGCGACCCAATAGTGATAAGAGCAGACGGTAGTATGACCTATATGTTATGCTCAGTTATTGATGATATTGATTATGATATTACTCATATTATTAGGGGTGAAGATCACGTTAGCAATACCGCCATTCAAATGCAAATGTTTGAGGCTTTAAATACTACTCCTCCGACTTTTGGGCATTTAAGTTTAATAATCAATAAAGATGAGAAAATTTCTAAAAGAGTTGGAGGGTTTGAGATCGCAACTCTTAGAAAAGAAATCGGAATCGAAGCTATGGCAATCGCTAGCTTTTTTAGTTTACTTGGTTCATCAGCACAAATCTTGCCTTATAAATCAATGGAGAAGCTAGCAAATCAATTTGAGATAAGTAGTTTCTCTAAAAGTCCAACTATCTATCAGCCGGAAGATTTAGAAAGATTAAATCATAAATTACTTATAAGTTTAGATTTTGATACAGTAAAAGAACGCCTTAAAGAAATAGATGCCGAGTATATTGATGAAAATTTTTGGTTATCGGTAAGCCCTAACTTGCAAAAATTACGTGATGTAAAAGATTGGTGGGAAATTTGCCATCAAACTCCGAATGTAGAAAATCTAAATTTAGATAAGGAATATTTAAAGCAAGCAGCAGAATTATTACCGAAAGGTGAAATCACTAAAGATAGCTGGAGCATTTGGACTAAAGAAATAACAAATATAACAGGCAGGAAAGGTAAGGAGTTAT
Source organism: Rickettsia philipii str. 364D (assembly GCF_000283995.1). Lineage (NCBI taxonomy): Bacteria > Pseudomonadati > Pseudomonadota > Alphaproteobacteria > Rickettsiales > Rickettsiaceae > Rickettsia > Rickettsia philipii. Next base: position 443,334 of record NC_016930.1, on the reverse strand, counting down.
TTTTACCTCTTCGCCTTGCTTTAACCGCCAGAGAATCAGGACCAGAAATCGCAAGCGTTTTACCTTTGATTGATAGAGAAGAGATAATAAAGCGTTTAACTAGTGCGTGACTCGCGATGTCATTCCCGCAAAAGCGGGGATCCAGTAAAAATAATCTTATTGGTACAAAAATTGTATATTTGATAAAATACACATATAAAAACAAGTTTTTATATGTTTTACTAGATTCCTGCTTTCGCGGGAATGACATAGACACCATGCAACTCCTCGCAATGACAATTGAGTATGACAATATTTTAACTATAATACTCTATCATGTGAGTATTAATAGCACCGGCAAGCTTTGCGGTATCACTGTAAATATTATCGGCAATAAGAGAAACTATACCTGCTGTTCCTGCTACTAAACCTTCCCACAGTTTCATAAGCTACATATCCTGCAGTTAGTCCTGCTTTTACTGTATTTTTTAATCGGACGGCGAAATTAAAATTGCTCCTAATGTAAAAGCACCGATAAGAACCGGAGGATTGTAATAAGCAAAAGTTGCAAGGCTTGCTACAGTTGCTTGAGCAAATGTAGATACAACAGAATAATTAGAGTTGTTCACATCAGAAACACAACCCTGAACGGAACATACAGTTTTTGCACCGTTTTCTATCACATTAATAGCATGTTCCGTTGCTAAGGTAGCCATACATTGTGAAATCTGTCACAGCTTTGGTAGCATTTTGAAAATGAATTGTAGCACTGTCAAAGTAACTAGATGTTTTTTGTGAAGTTTTTACAATCATTATTATTGTAATTGACGTTTCCGCTATTTATTTGTGGCCCCGTATAGTTTTTTGTCATGATTTTTCCCCTTAAAATTAAATCGTGACGCAATTAGAACTTAAATGTTGTTGTGTCAATGGATATTATTAATAATACTTTAAGATAAAAAGAAGGTTTAGCTGTTAAAAAACTTTTTGATTTTTAGCTTATCTGCTTTAGACAAAGTAGGCTTGAACCCGTATATATCTTTTTTATTAGCACTTTCAGGTCTAAATTGAAACTCGCCTTTAATTGTGTTGCTTGTAACTATCTGATCAGGAGAACCCCATTTAGGAAAATCATATTTTATAACTATGTCCCTGTTTCTAAGTCCAGATTTATAAGCGTTACTATTTTCGTCAATATCTTTTATTGTATAATTATTTATTAAAGCATCTCTATCAAAACCACGATCATATGCCCACATTGTTATTTTCTCGATCGGCAGCACTTTAGCAACATTAGCTAAATCTATAGTTTTACCTTGTTCTATATATTCGTTTATCTCTTTATCTATGCCCTTTAGAACATAATTTTTAACTATTGTTTTAAAATAATCGCTTGAACATTCTTGTTCTTTTGAGGTTTTAAATAAATCAAGCATAACATTATCCAGCGATTTACTCTTATTATTCTCTTTAATGAAATTGTCCAAATAAAGTGCCAAAACAAATCCACTATAATATGGCAATCTTACTGCATAATCTTGCCAATAATCTGTTTCGATTACATTATTAGGTTCATTTATAACAGGTGATAAATAATAATTCTCAAAGAATTTATTAAATTCTTCTACAAATTCCTCAAGCGTTATTATAACACTAGAACGTAAGGCTAAAACCCTACTATAATAATCGGTAAATCCTTCACTCCACCAATAATTTAATCGTTCTAAGTTATTACGTATTTTCTTTCCTGTCCAATTATGTAGAGGTTCATGAGCAAGTCACGTTTATATAATCCTGTTTGCCCAAACCTTGAGGAATAAATGCAGTAAAACTATGAGTTAAGCCCGTTCTGGCTATATGTCTAGGTTGATTCCCCTCGATTAAGCTTAGTAGATAATAAGGCAAAATCATTATCATGGAAAAATGTTCTTTGTCCCTTGATAATTTTATTTATATAAGCAGCTATTTCTTAATCTTTAAAATCAAATTGACAATGTAACGAAAGATATACAGGATTTTTTTGATCGACAATTTTGTAAACACGTAAATCACGCGCTGCATAAACTGCACTATATAATTCAATCGGCATAGCTTTAAATTTCACGCTTTTACCAAGACCATAATCTGATATTGTTTCCCAACTATCAGGAATATTATTCCATTCAATGTTAAACGCTACTATATCATTTCCATTTAGATCACCGGGAGTAGCAAAAAGCCCATAACCCGGTGAATAAATTAAATTTTGTCTAATTATTGCTTCGTGGATATCACAAGGATTACCGGTTTTTTGATATATTGCGTAGCTTAAACAAATAATCTTGATTTCGTATTTAAAATAGCTTTATTCGAGTCTTGATTTCTAAACTGTAATTTTCCAATAGGATATTCTAGCTTAACATTTTTGATTTGCTTGTAATATGTAGGCATTTGCCCATACATAGGGTAAATCTAAAACAACCTCACCACTCATATTGCCGATTATTTCCGTCTCAACTTTGATAGCTGAAACAGACGTATTAGACAAAGGTGTTATTTTGTAATGTATCTGCCTATAAGTATTTGCGGATACTAGATTTGAAATTAGAATTCTGATTTACAGAATTTTTATTATTTTTTATGGATTGCCACACCGCCTATATGGCTGCTCGCAATGACGATATCTATTTATGCATGTATTCTATTTAATTATTACTTCCTTAACCATTAGCCCATAAGCTTCTATGTCTTCAAGCCATTTAGCGTTTTCTATTAAATATGATTCTTAAAATTCGGCAAGTGTAGGATCAGGTTCGCCTGTTAAATTTTTAAGCCCGTCAAATAAAATGTCTAAAAAACCTATTTTATTCTTTTTACAATAATCTCCTACATCTTCAATATGCTTCGCACGATCATCAACAAATACAATAAACTAGCATTTAGCTCTTCAGAAAATTTTGATAAAGTACCACTTTTTGAGTGATTACCGGTTATAAATATACCTTTATAAAAAATAGCATCATCCTTTTGTCCTGAATTATAAATTGCTAATTTTTTATTATCTGAAAATTCGATACCCAGCTCTTTTAGTTCTTTATATAGCCAATCTTGCATAGAAGGAATATTGCCAAATGCTCCCGTATTCATTTGTATAAGACCATAAACCGAAAACTTTTCCTTGAGCTTGTTTATAACTTCTACCCACTCTTCATCAATTAATATTACTTTTCGCTGCAAACGCCAATTACTTATAATTTCCTCATAATTATCATTTCCTTAATTCTATCAATTATTTGATTATAAGGCGGCTGCTTAAAAGTTTTTGATTTAGGAGTTATAAGCGTATCGTCAACATCAATGAATATAGATGCACGAGTAGGAGCATTTTTTATTATTAAATCATAAACTTTTTCGGCACTATCGGCAGTTTCAAAATCTTTCATATATACTCCGAAGTAAAATGAAGAGTAGTGATACGAAGTTTAACTTGGAAAAGAGTAATCGGTCTGTCAGCTGAGGAGCGGAGCGTATATTAAACGTTCAGCATCTGAGGTCTTACAAAGACATTGTTGCTAATTTTTCAAGTGGGGCGAGTATCAAATTTAATATTAAGTTCTTCAGTTAAAATAGCCATTAATTCAAGCCCTGCTCTATTTGTCCATTTGCCTTGTTCATAAAAAAAATGATAAGGACCGCTAACCGGCGACGACAACCAAATTTCTTTGGCGGCACTTTGTTTATTTATTACATATACCCCTTTATCAGTATCAAGGTTTAATATATCGCCTTGTAAATCTACATCTATACTTGCTTCTTTATCCTGCTCTTCTATCTTTTCTGCTATATATGCAATTGTTGTCTCGGCTATTTTACTAAATTCACTATTATTCATGATAACATCCCTTAAGTAGATAAAAATATACGCAAATCAACTTCAAAAAGAGTAAGGAGTCTATAAGGCAAGGAGCGGAGCGTATACTTAATACATGAGCACCACAGCTCTTATAAGACGACGTAGCCAATTTTGAAGTTCATCGAGTAGATGGTTTTTCAGGATCAATTGCCGGCTCAGGTACTTTAATCAAACTTTTTCGATAAGTTTCAACAAATCTATTATGATCATTAAGATTGTTAGAAAAATTATGCCCGCCTTTACCGTCAACTACAAAAAATAATGCATCCGTTTTAGCAGATTTTACCACTGCTTCTAAAGATTTTAACGACGGACAAGAAATCGGACCGGGTGGTAAACCTTTTATATAATAAGTATTATAGGGTAGTTTTTGCAATAAATCTTTTTTTGTTAAAGCTCTTGCTAATTTAAATTTTCCTTCAGTCAAAGCATATATAGTAGTCGAATCGGCTTGTAGCTTCATATTTTTCTTTAAACGATTAATGAATACTGCTGCTATAATAGGCTTTTCTGCATTTGAGCCGGCTTCTTTTTCAATTATCGAAGCTAGCGTTAATACCTCAAGTCTAGTTTTTAATGGAGAATCCGGTGCAAGATTTTGCATTACTTTATCTAAATTAGCAGACATTAAATTTCTCATGTGATCAATTATCTGCTCTTTTTGATCACCGTAAGAAAAAAAATACGTGGAAGGCATTAAAAAACCTTCAGGTATTATCCCTTTTATTTCTCCAAGTAATCGACTTTCTTCATTAATTTTCTTTATAACCTCACTAACTACTGTACCTTCCGGGACAATTATCTTGTGTATTATAGATTTACCGCTTGCTAATATTCTTAAAGTTTGCAGAGGCGATATATTACGAGTAAACACATATTCACCACTTTTAAGAGGTCTTTTTATAGAATAAATTTTAGCAATTACCTTAAAAATTCTTGGATATTTGATTACTGAATTAGAATAAAGTTTTGTAACTATTTGATTTACGGATAATTTAGGTTCAATAATTATCGTTTTATTTTGAGTAAGATCACCCGGCACAAAAATATAAAATATACTAAAATTTAGCAAAGTAATAAATATAGTTAGAGATACTATAACTAAAAAAAGTTTAGTTTTTAATAGGTTGTTTAACATAATAACTATTATTTTTATAAGGCTTAGAAATATTGACAAAAATCATTACCATGAAATGTGGTTTTTTTTCTTGACATTTGAAATAACATATAGTAAAATTCACTTTTTGCTAAATTTAAATTATATAGTTTGTGCTAAATCAATCAATAGTTTTAATATTTGGTAATTAAAATGAGATAACTAATGAGCAACAAATTAATAACGCAAACCAATTTACTATAACAATAGTATACTCCTGTAAAATGAAAAGTTAGCATTTTTATTACAAACAAAAAATATACATCTTTATTCATAGTGCATATTACTATACCGGCGTTAATACTGATCTTATAATGGACATTATATATTATGATACAAGATCACAATACCGATCTAAAACACGAAGAACAGACTGAAAGGTTAAAAGCTTTACAAAATAAGTTAGGAAACTTATCCGGTTTCTTGACAACAATGCGTTCTGATAACAATGAGGAATACAAAAAAATTGCCAATGATTTAAAAATTTTAATGAAACAAATTCATACTATAAGAAAAAACATGGAAATATATTTTGTTATTATATTAATATTAATGTTTATTATAATTCAGAAAATGTTGTGGACCATCGGTTTCAAGTACTAATCTTTCTCTTTTAACAACTTTATTTTAGGTTCTAAGAACTCCTGTTTAATAATTTCTGCAGCTATATAAGAAGGTACAGCGTCATCTCGATCACTTGATACAAGCGAATTTTCCAAGCTAAGCCTGTGTCCAAGTACTTTTGTACACCTAGCTAGCTTGCCTTTAAATTCATCGTGTCTAAAACTTTCTGAATTTAGCTGTAATCGGTTTGATTTAAATCCTAATTGCTGCAAAATTTTTTGGCTTTCTATTACCTGCTCATAAACTTTCTTAGAATTAAATAATAACTCTTGAAGCTTATTACTAATAAGATTAGCTCGGCAATTAAATTGGATAAATTCCGGAATTATTTCTTTATCGGCTATAATATTTATCAACGTAACATATTTTATTTTTATCAATAGCCTGATAATAAAAAAGCTTATAAGATTAACTTTATAAGCCACAATCATAGGAGTACCAGAAGCTGCTATCTCTAAAGTATTAGTACCGGATTTTGCTAAAGCTACATCCGCAACAGCATAAGTTTTAAGTCTCTCACTTGAAAATAAATAATTAAACTTAACATCTTCTAGAAACGGTTTTATTATTGCCTCATGAGCAGGATTTGCAAGAGTAAATATAACTTTAAGATTATTACAACTCTCGAATATTTCTTCAATAGAAGAAACAAAAACCGATAAATGCCTTAGAATCTCACCCTTTCTACTACCAAGAGTAACACACAAAACTCTCTCATTCTCATCTATTTTAAACTCTTCACGTAAAGCTATTTTATCACTATAAAACTCTTGCTCCATAATCGGATGACCTATATATCTACAATCAAGACCGACTTTAGTAAAATATGGAGGTTCAAACGGTAGTAAAGCAAATAAACAATCATAAATTTTAGCGTATTTTACTGCCCTACCCTCTTTATATGCCCAAACTGACGGTGCAACTATATGAATCATTTTCAGCTTTGGTAAAAGTTTCCTTACTCGCTTTGCCACACGATAAGTAAACCCTGGTGAATCTATGGTAATTAATAAATCAGCTTTACTATTTATTATATCCTCCACAGTTTTATCAATTAATTTTTTAAGCTTAAAAATATGAGGCAAAATTTCTACAAAACCCATTAAATTTATGGAAGTAATAGGAAATAAGCTTTTAAAGCTACCGGCTTCCTCCATATATTTGCCGCCAACACCAACAAACTGTACAGCGTCATTCACAAAACTTAATACAGGTGAATTGAGTTGTACTCCTGTATTGTTTTTTAAATGCTGCATTATACGACCACCTACAAAGTCTCCTGACACCTCACCAGCTATAAAGTAAATTTTTGTCATTAAAGATAGTTATTTTTTAAGGTTTTCAATTTCTGTTTGTAATCGCTCTATTTCTTTTATAGATACTTCAGTAATCTCATGTATTTTTTCTATCGAGTTTTTTTTCATTAACATCTTTGTTGCTATTTTTATACTTTTTGTAACTTCACCTTCTTGTATACCTGCTTGTTTACCTTTTTTCCTCCCCTCCTTTATTCCTTTTGCCATACCTTGTTCTCTACCTTTTTCTTCAGCAGAAACTATATAATCACGCTCTTTATAGCTTCTATTCATATAGGCATGATAAATTATTTGCTCTTTAGGAGTCATCTTCAGTATATCAAGACGTTTTGCTACTTTCTTCATATATGGTGATTTAAAATCTTTCTTAACTTCAGAATGTTTTACTACATATAGCCATTCATCCAATTCATCTCTTATAACATCATTAAATAATGGTACTGATATTACAACATATTCTGGAAATACATTATATAAATCAAATACCTCTCATATCTCCCAAAGAAAATTTCATAGGGTGTTTTTTATCAACTTCTCTCAAAATAGTCTTACCGTGATATAAAGGTGCTTTCATATTATCAAAAGGAAAATACAATAAATTAATATGCAATATTTTTTTATAGTAGAATAATCCTCACTCTTAGAAATACTATCAACTATTAATCTACTAGAATTAAAACAAGCTTTATGCATAAAAAGATTTGTATAGGATTTATCTATTTCTACTATATATTTATGCCCTTCTTCATCTTCCACAATGACATCTGCTACGCTAGATTTTAAGCTATCATTTTCTTTATTACTGCCACTTTCTAGTAAGGGGATTGCATTTTAACAGCACTATAACCAGCATCTTTAAGAATAGCCGAAATAAATCCCTCGACTATTTCATAATCCCCTGTATCTTTTAATAAATATTTTATAGCGTAATCAAAACTTATTATAGTACTCATATCTTTTATCCTTAAATCATCTTAAATATATTGCAAAAAATGAAGACAGTATACAAAGATCAACTTCAAAAAGAGCAAGGAGTCCACAAGGCGAGGAACGCATCGTATACTTAATACGTGAGTACCGAAGCTCTTGTAGGACGACGTAGCATTTTTGAAGTTGATCTTTGTATACATATTATTAAATTCCATTTTACGGTAACTCAAAGCTTCTGCAATATGCACTTTCAAGACCTTATCAACATTCTTAAGATCAGCAATCGTGCGTGCTACTCTAAGTATTCGGTTATAAGCACGCATTGATAAACAAAATTTATTTGCCGCTTCATTCAGTAAATCTTTACCTTCATCCGCAGGCATAGCATAATCTATTAACAACTGCCCATCTAATCTGTTATTTGTTTTAATATTATAGCCCTCATATCTCTTTTCTTGAATTAAACGTACTTTCTCAACTCTTGCAGCTATATATTCAGATTCTTCCTCAGAGTTATCTACAATCAAGTCATAATTATAAACATTAATACTAGATACTTCTATATGCAAATCAAATCTATCCATAATAGGTCCCGATACTTTCATTTGATAGTCGCTAGCACATTTTGGAGCTTTCATACATTCTTTATAAGAATCGCCTCAATAACCGCATTTACAAGGATTCATAGCTGCTATTAACTGGAAATTTGCCAGATATTTTATATGAGCATTTGATCGTGAGATTAGTATTTCACCGTTTTCAATAGGCTGTCTTCATGCATCAATAACATGCTGTGGAAATTCAGGTAGTTCATCTCAAAATAATACTCCGTTATGAGCTAGCGTAATTTCCCCCAGGCTTTACTTTTTTTCCGACACCGACACCGACCATAGCGGCCAATGAGCATGAATAATGTGGAGTTCTACACGGCCTTGCTTTGGTAAGTTTACCGTCTAAAAATTTTCCTGCAATACTTGTAATCGTACTACATTCTAAAATTTCTTTTGTAGACATTTTAGTTAGTATACTGGGAAGACAGGCAGCAAGTCTTGATTTACCGGTTCCGGGAGGACCAAACATTAAAAGGTTATGCCACCTGATGCTGCAATTTCTAAAGCTTGTTTAGCAATTTTTTGACCTTTTATATCTTTAAAATCAGGATAATTTATCGGCTCATCGTGTAGCTTAGCTTCCGGAGGAGTTAAAACTTGTGAACCTTTAAAATGATTTACTAGTTCAATTAAATGACCTACAACAAGTATATTATCATTTTACCCGACCAAGCAACTTCCGAGCTGTTTTTACTTGAACAAATAAGACCTTTACCTCTAACAGAAGCCCCAATCGCTGCAGGTCAAGCTCCACTTACCGGTAAGCTTGAACCGTCTAATGATAGCTCTCCTATTATCAAATATTCTGCAATTTCAAGTTCAGATAACATATTCATTGCGGTAAGTATCGCACAAGTAATCACAAGATCGAAGTGGTTTCCTTCTTTTACTAAATCTGCCAGAACTAAATTTATTAAAATCTTTTTAGTATGTAGTGCAAGCCCTATAGAAGATAACACTACTTTAACACGTTAGACTTGCTATATGCCTTATCATGAAATTTTTCTTATAGGTTGTAGATGTTATTGCATGGATACTACTAAATCGTCATTGCGAGCAGACATAGGCTGCGTGGCAATCTCATGAAATAATAACAAACTCCTGAGATTGCTTCGTCAATTACTGAGGTAATTGCCTCGTAATGATGAAAAATAACAATCTTATCTTAACCATTGATTGAAAAACGTACTACAGAACAAACTTAGCTAAGTCGAGATTAGTTATTATTTTTGATAATTGATTTTCTACGAATTTATCATCGATAGTTATTTTTTTGCCTTTCATTTCGCTAGCTTCAAAGCTTATATCCTCAAGCAAATTCTCAAGTATAGTATGCAGCCTTCTAGCCCCTATATCCTCGACTTCTAAATTAACGGTGATCGCATAATCCGCTATCTTCTCAATAGCAGAAGCAGCAAATTCAAGACGTACGTCTTCAGTACCTATTAACGCCGAATATTGTTTTATTAAACTAGTTTCAGGCTCAAGCAATATTTTAATCATATCATCTTTGGTAAGCGAATTTAATTCTACTCTAATCGGTAACCTTCCTTGTAACTCCGGTAATAAATCAGAAGGTTTAGCAATATGAAAAGCACCGGAAGCAATAAATAATATATGATCGGTTTTAACCGGTCCATATTTAGTATTAACCGTCGTGCCCTCTATCAAAGGTAGCAAATCTCTTTGCACTCCCTCTCTACTTATTTCAGCATTTTTTGCTCTGGCACTACCAGTTGAAGCTATTTTATCAATTTCATCAATAAAAACTATACCGTCATTTTCAGCTAAATTTATAGCTTGCTGAATAATTTTTTCTTGGTCTATTAATTTTTCTGATTCTTCAGGTATAATAATAGCCATAGCATCTTTAACTAGCATTTTTTTTGTTTTAGTCTTACTACTGCCAAGGGCTCGTCCAATCATATCGCCAAGATTAAGAACGCCCATAGATGCTCCCGGCATACCCGGTATTTCAAAACTTCCACCGCCGACAGGTGTAGTATCAGCTACGCTAATTTCAATTTCCGTATCATCAAGTTCGCCGTTTAAAATTTTTTCTTTGAACTTTTCTCTAGTCTCACTACTAGAAGTTTTACCTACTAAACTATCTAATATTCTCTCGATCGCTTTTTCACGGGCATGAATATCTACTTTCGTTTTTGCTAAAGTTTTTTCAGTATTAACGGCTATTTCGACTAAATCACGAATTATTGATTCTACATCACGCCCTACATATCCGACTTCGGTAAATTTAGTTGCTTCAATTTTATAGAAAGGAGAATTAGTCAGCGTTGCAAGGCGTCGTGCTATTTCTGTTTTCCCGACACCGGTTGAACCAATCATTAAAATATTTTTCGGTACTATTTCATTACGTAAATTACCTTCTACTCTTTTACGACGACAACGATTTCTAAGTGCAATAGCAACAGCTTTTTTGGCCTTTTCTTGACCTACGATAAATCTATTCAGTTCATTCACTATTTGAGAAGGGGTAAGCCCCATAGGGTCTTTTTTATAAGTAGTTTTAGTAGCTTTCATACAACTTTTTCCATTATAATATTATGATTAGAAAATACACACAAATCTGCAGCTATATTCATAGATTTTAAAGCAATTTCTTCAGCAGTTAAATTATTCTCGTAAGACATTAGAGCGCGAGCGGCAGATAGCGCAAATAAACCGCCTGAACCTATTGCTGCAACATTATTTTCAGGCTCTACGACATCACCGTTACCGGTTAAAATTAATATATGACTACGATCAGCAACAATCATCATTGCTTCCAAACGTCTCAAATATTTATCGCTACGCCAATCTTTTGCAAGCTCAACTGCACTTCTAAGTAAATTATGCTTATGTTGCTCTATCTTTACTGCAAGCTTTTCAAATAACGCAAGACCGTCAGCCGTAGAACCCGCAAAACCGGCAATAATTTTATTATTTGCTATAGTCCGAAGTTTTCGTGCTGTAGATTTTAGTACGGTATTACCATGCGAGACTTGTCCATCTGCTGCTATAATTATTTCTTCGTTCTTTTTTAAACAAAGTATTGTTGTACCGTGTAAGGATAAATTATCTGACATAATATAAAATTTATTGATATTAAGTTGTTAATTAAGTACTATTAGCATTACTGTTAAGTAGACGAATAGACGAAGTTTAATTTGGAAAAGAGCAAGGAGTCTGTAAGCCGAGGAGCGGAGCGTATATTAATACGTGAGCATCCGAGGACTTACCAAAACGACGTAGCCAATTTTCCAAATTACACGAGTATACTTGACTAATCCAATTTAATTAATTATTGTCCCTTGAATTTTCAAGGCTTAAACTTAAATAATGAATATATACGCAATATACATTAACTCCACACAAAAAAATAATAATTTTATTGTTATTGCAGAAGGCTTTTCATGGATAGCTGCTCTTTTAAGTATATTTTGGGCATTATACCATAAAATGTGGTTAATTGTTACTATTGCCGTAATAGCGAATATAATCGTTACGGCGATTAATATCGAAGAGTTAAAGTTTATATTTAAGATAGTCTTAATATTAGGCTTCGGCTTTTGTGCTTCAGATATTAGAGAAAATTATTTAAAAAGAAATAATTACCGACTAGAAGATATAATAATTGCCAACTCTAGAATTGAAGCTGAATTAAAATTTCTAAAACGTAGTATGCTTGTTTAACAACAACGTGGTTTCATAAATATTAAATCGTCATTGCAAGCAGTCGTAGACTGCACACTGCAAGGCAATCCAGAAAAAAATTAAAGAAATGCTAAAATTAGCATTTCTTACTGGATTGCTTCGTCAAAACTTACATTTTTTACTCGCAATGACGGAAAATTAAGCCATACAATAAAGCTTTTAACAGGAATAAAATGATGTATAACAAAGAAAATGTTTTTGCAAAAATCATAGGTAAAAATCTTCCGGCAGCAATAATTTATGAAGACGAACAAATTTTAGCATTCAAAGATATAGCACCCGTAGCACCTGTACATATTATCGTTATACCTAAAAACGAATATATAGATTATGCCGATTTCATCTCTAAAGCTTCTATAGACGAAATAAAACATTTTTTTGCTAAACTTTCTGATATAGCAAATGAAGCGGGTTTAGATAAAGACGGTTATCGTTTAATAACTAATAAAGGCGAGAAATCAGGACAAACTATTTTTCATTTCCATTTCCATATTATCGGAGGTGAAAAACTCATCGGATTAATAAATAATGACTAAAAAATACAATATTGCAGTAATCGGAGCTACAGGAAATGTAGGGCGTGAAACTCTAAATATTCTAGCTGAGCGTAATTTCCCCATTAATAAAGTTTATGCTATAGCTTCAGATAGCGCTCTAGGGCGAGAAGTAAGCTTTGGAGAAAAAATACTACAAATTAATAGTTTAAAAAGTTTACATTTTGACGATATCGATATTGCTTTTTTTTGTGTAGGTTCAGAAGTGTCAAAAGAATTTATACCAAAAGCTACTGCTAGTAATTGTGTAGTTATCGACAAATCCTCACTTTTTAGAGTTGATAATCAAGTGCCGTTAATTGTACCTGAGGTTAATTTATCAACACTTAAAGAGTTTAATACTAAAAATATCATAGCTAACCCTAACTGTATCGTCATTCCGCTTGCAGTAGTATTAAAACCGCTAGATAATGACATAAAGATTAAAAGAGTAGTGATATCTACTTATCAATCAGTATCAGGAGCAGGTAAAGCAGGAATGGACGAACTCTACGACCAAACAAAATCTAAATATGTTTTTGGAGAACATGATCCTAAGAAATTTCCAAAACAGATTGCATTTAATCTTTTTCCTCATATAGGTGATTTAAATAAAGATGGCTATACAAGTGAAGAAGCAAAAATTGCTTCTGAACTAAACAAAATTATAGGTAATCACTTTAAAGCTAGTGTTACTGCTGTTAGAGTACCAGTATTTATCGGTCATTCTATATCGGTTAACATAGAATTTAACGACAAAATTGATGCCAAAGAAGTCGAAGAAATATTACAAGATGCCGATGGAATTGTTACAATTTCTAATAATAATTACCTTGCGTATATCTCACCCGTTGAAGTGGTAGGCGAAGATGCCGTATATGTCTCCCGAATTAGAAATGACGTCAGTAGAGATAATACGATAAATCTATGGATCACATGTGATAACTTACGTAAAGGAGCAGCTTTAAACAGTGTTCAAATTGCTGAAGAATTAATTAATAATTATTTATAATATAAAATATGGATAATAAAAATAATAATCTAAATAAAAAAAACCCACTAGTAATAGCATTAGGCGAATGTAGAACAGCTTTTTGGATAGTCTTTTGGTTTGCTTTTGTAATCAACTTACTAATGTTAATTACTCCTCTTTACTCACTACAAGTTCTTGATAGAGTCCTTGGAAGCGGTAATCTACAAACATTATTATTTTTATCAATAATAATCGCATATATTTATTTTGTTTACGGATTATTACAAATTGCTCGTTCTTTTACACTTATAAAGGTAGGAGAATGGCTTGATAGAACAGTAGCTCCTGTAATTTTTGCTTCTTCAATTTCTGCAGCTGCAACACGAGCAAATATGGGTTCTAGCCAATTATTACGTGATTTTCAAGCCGTCAAAACATTCCTAACAAGTACCGGAATTAATACTTTATTCGATGCCCCTTGGAGCCTTATCTATATTGCGGTTATTTTTTCAATTCATCCATATATCGGTCTTATTACCGTTTTTGGTGCAATTATAATAGTTTCAACCGCTTTCTTTAACGCTGCAGCTACTAATAAAACACTTGGTGAAGCTACCGAATTTTCGATAAAAGGTATGACACAAGCCGATATTGCAAACAGAAATGCAGAAGCAATTGAAGCAATGGGAATGATGAAGAATGTTACAAAAAATTGGCATAAATTTAACATATTAGCACTTGATAAGCAATCGGTTGCTAGCTATCGTAACGGTGTTATTTCTAACTTTTCAAGGTTTATCCGTAATATAATGCAAATGGCTGTTACCGGAGTCGGTGCTTACATTGTTGTAAAATCTCACAGTGCAGATATGACTCCCGGTAATATGATTATGAGTTCTATCATAGTCGGTAGAGCTCTTGCTCCTTTCGATAATGCTATTGATTTATGGAAAAGTATGAGCGGTGCTATTAAATCATACAAAAACATTAATAATTTATTTAACACTTATTCTTCTAGAGACGAAACTATGCCAATTCCGAACGTTGATGGTCATCTTACTGTTGAAAATATTTATTATGCTCACCCTATACCGCAATATTTACCGCAACCTCCCGTACCGAAATATATCTTAAAAGGCGTTAGTTTTGCAGTACAACCGGGCGAAGTTTTAGCAATTATCGGTCCTTCAGCTACAGGAAAATCAACTTTAGCTAAAATCATAGTCGGGGTATGGAAAGAATCATCAGGTTCCGTACGTTTAGATAGTGCTGAAATTTATCGTTGGAATAGAGAAGATTTCGGTAGACATGTCGGCTATCTTCCTCAAGGAATAGAACTTTTTAGCGGTAGTATTAAACAAAATATAGCTAGAATGGAAGAAGATGCCGATCCGCAAAAAGTTATTGAAGCAGCTAAAATAGCCGGAGCTCATGAAATGATATTAAGATTCCCTGACGGTTATGATTCTGATATCGGTCCTGCAGGCTCTAATCTATCAGGTGGTCAAAGACAGCGTATCGGGCTTGCTAGAGCTTTTTACGGTAATCCAAAACTCATCATTTTAGATGAGCCTAATGCTAATTTAGATGAGGCAGGTGAAGTTGCCCTTGCAAGTGCCTTAAAACAAGCAAAACTTAAAGGAATAGCAGTTCTTGTAATTTCACATAGACCATCCGTATTATCCGTTGTTGATAAAATTCTAATATTACAGGATGGAGCCGTTGCAGTTTACGGAACGGCAGAAGAGATTCAAAAACACTTTAAAACTTTAAAAAGCGATACAATTCATATTAATAACTAAAGTGTCATATCGTGACTTGATTAGCATTGTTGCATGACTTCCAAATCATCATTGTGTGGAAACTTTGTGAGCGTGGCAATCTCATGAATTCTATCGAGATTGCTTCGTCAATTACTACATCATGTCCTCGCAATGACGCAAAATACAAACAATACTGACTAAATATAATAATGATTAAATATTATGCAGGACTTAAAACACAATAAACCTCAAATTACTCCGGAACAATTAAAACAATTATTGTCCTTAAGAGAAGATGCGTTAAATCTTAAAGGTCAAAGTTCTAAACGTAAAGCTTTAATAAATACTACATTAAAGAAAACCTCTCATGCTATAGAATTCTTATTAGTAAAACTTGATAGGTTTGTTAATTTTATTACCAAGAAAACCGATAAAGATCGTAATAACGTAGCCCAAGCTGCAAGATCACCTATACTTTTTGGTATTTATGTTATGATCTTTTTAGTATTAATAGGTGGATTATGGTCGGCTCTTGCTCCGCTTGATAGTGGTGCTGTAGCTGTCGGTATCGTAATGCCAAGCACAAATAAAAAAACGATTCAACATCATGAAGGTGGAATAATCAATGCTATTTATGTGAAGCAAGGTGATAAAGTCAAAGAAGGCGATAAATTAATAGAGCTTGAAGAAACTAGAATAAAAAGCGAACATGAAAATATTCTTGGTCAATACCGTAATTTTTTAGCAACTGAAAATCGTTTAATTGCCGAACGTGATAATTTAGAACAAATCGAATTCTCTGATTTTCTAATGCAGGATATCAATTTACCGGAAGTAGCTAAAATAATTCATACGCAGGAAAATTTATTTAGATCTAGAAAAGAAGTATATAACTCAGAAAAAGATGCATTACATCAAAATATTGCTCAACTTGAGAAAAAAATTGAAGGTTTAGAAGCAAAAAAAGTTGCCGCCTCCAAAACTGCTGAAGTTTATCAAGACCGTTTAAAAGCTTTAAGAACCTTAAAAGAAAAAGGCTTTGTACAAAAAGCAGCCTTATTAGACCAAGAGGCAAAAGTTGCCGCTTCAAAAAGCGATGTTGCAACAACTGAAGCCGAAATAGCAGGAATACGCCATGCTATTACCGAAACTCAAATTAAAATTATAAATCAACAAAATAAATACACTGAACGGACTTTAACAGAGCTTCGTGAAGCTCAAGTACAAACCGCATCTCTTAAAGAAAAATATAATGCCCTGACGGATTCGCTTAATCGTGTGATAATCAGATCACCTGTTGACGGTATCGTTAATAATTTAAAATATCATACAATAGGCGGTGTTATAAGTCACGGACAACCTATTATGGAAATTTCGCCAACTAATGACCCATTAATAATAGAAGCAAAGGTATCTCAAAAAAACATTGACTCAGTACATGAGGGATTAGTTGCAAAAATACGTTTCAGTGCATTTAAATCAAGAACAACTCCAACATTTACCGGTAAAGTAGTAAGCATATCTCCCGATATCGTACAAGATGAAAGACAGCATCCGGGACAACAGCAAGATAATTATTATGTTGCAAGAGTTGAAATCGATATGGATGAATTTAACAAAGTTGCTAAAGTTAAAAATCTTGAATTACACCCCGGTATGCAAGCTGAGGTACAAATCGTAACAGGTACTAGAACACTACTTAGATATTTACTTGATCCCGTTACTGATACTGCATTTAAAGCTTTCAGAGAAAAATAGATAATTTGAAAATTTTAAGTTAGATAACTTTACGAAACCTAAATATTTACAATATTTATTAAAAATTCTTAATCCTTTATTGACTTCGAATCAAAAGCAGTATAGCTTATTTTGTAATCTAATTAATATACAAAGGTTATGTTAGGCTACGAAAAAGAACAACGAAGTTTAAATACAGAACAAAAACAAGCAGTCGGATTACTTTCTATAGGTACATTTCTAGAGTATTTTGACCTTATGCTTTATGTGCATATGGCGGTGCTTTTAAATAATTTATTTTTTCCGGAATATGATCCTTTCACTTTTTCGTTGCTTACTGCCTTTTCTTTCTGTTCTACCTATTTGCTCAGACCTATAGGAGCATTAATATTTGGGTATATAGGCGATCATTTTGGACGTAAGATTGTAGTTGTTTTAACTACCCTATTAATGGCTATTACTTGTGTGATTATAGGCAGCATGCCAACATATGCACAGATAGGTATCACAGCCTCTTGGGTTCTTACTATATGTCGTATAATTCAAGGTATGTCAGCAACTGCAGAAGCACGAGGTGCAGAGCTGTACTTAACCGAAAATTCATCTCCTCCTATACAATATCCATTAGTAACAATTATAACCGTATTTTCTGCCGTAGGCACTACGGTAGCACTAGGTATTGCATCAATTTTTACTAATCAAAATATTTATCACCATGAGTCAAGTTGGCGTATAGCCTTTTTCGTTGGTGCAACTATCGCTTTTGTAGGTACTATTGCAAGGACTAGTTTAAAAGAAGCAGAGGCATTTTCAAATAAAAGAAACCAATTAAAACTAAGACTTCAAGAAAATAATATTATGCTTGAAGAAATTGACAAAGATATTCTAGATCAAAAAGTTCCAAACACCACTTCTATTTGGTATTTCTTTATCCAGTGTGCTAGGCCACCGTGTTTTTATTTCGTATATATATATTGCGGTGATATATTAAAAAGAGAATGTGGATTTACTCCAAATCAAATTATAAATCAAAATTTTTGGGTATCTATAATAGATTTACTCGGTATTATCGGTCTTGCATTTATTAGCTATAAAATCCATCCTTTAAAAATCCTAAAGGTAAAATTATATCTATTTTTTACCTCTCTCATT
Source organism: Rickettsia philipii str. 364D (assembly GCF_000283995.1). NCBI lineage: Bacteria > Pseudomonadati > Pseudomonadota > Alphaproteobacteria > Rickettsiales > Rickettsiaceae > Rickettsia > Rickettsia philipii. The sequence continues at coordinate 424,954 of NC_016930.1, read as the reverse complement.
TTTTTTCCTATAATGTTAAATTATAACCCTACTCCTTTATATATTTTTATTTTTCAATGTTTAGCTGCATTATTCGTATTTGATCACGTACCAGCAGCGCCTATATTTTATAAATATTTTCCGGTTTTTAAGAGATTTACATATACTAGTATGCTAAGTGCAATAGCAAAATTATTTACTTATATTATAACGTCATTTGGTTTAGTTTATATTACCAATTCTCTAGGATATTGGGGATTATTTTTAATTTTCATTCCGGTAGGTATCACTTTTTTTATGGGAGTAACTTATTTTGAGAAAATGGAAACGAATCGAAATTTATAATTTTATTAAAAGTAGAATTTATATTAAATTTTAAATTATTTTTATAACATTCAGCATATATAAGCTCTGAAACTGAAGGTATTTCAAGTATTTCACTTAACACTAAAAAACTTTTTAATGTCTCTTTAATTATTTTATGAGCTTTTTCAGGAGATTTTGCTTCCAAAGTTTGTAAATTATGTATTCTATCAAAAAGTTTTATAAGAGCAGTATCGTATCTTTGTTGTTTAATTAATAAAATAAGACTTTTCTCGCTACTTATTTTGCCCCAAGGTTTAATTCTAGTGAGACCTGCTACATGCCTTGCTACTTCTTCATCAAAAATATTGCTAATTATTTCTTCAGTAAGTTCAGTATCTTCAATAGTGTCATGAAGTAATGCAGCTTGTAGCATTCTAAAAGTAAAGAGTTTAGGCACTTCTTTTGCTACAAATTCCGCTACCATAATCGTTACTGCGATTGGATGAGAATAATAAGGGTCACCTGATTGACGCATTTGCTCACCATGATATTTACGAGCATAATAAATACCTTTTTGAACTTCTCTAATATCGATAGGTTGTTTGACTTGGGTATTTAAAAATAAAAGCCTTTCGATTAATTGATCTGAATATTTACAGCTTTCAAAATTTTTTTCCCAATATTCTATATCTTTCATAAAATCGTCCCATTATATATATATATATATATTATTTTATTGTTTTTTTTGATGATTATCTTTTATATTTTCTTTTTAAAATCCAATTATTATTTATTAAAAATCTCTATATTTAATAAATTTTCTATTTTTAATGCTAAAAAATAACTATATATTAAAAATAGTTTTTTACAAAGGTTTATATGTCATTCTTAACTATCACCTACATTTTTCTCATTACAACAATATTTCTTTTTCGTCTGTATGGCTTAGGAAGTATTCTTTCTAGGGTTTTTTAAAAGAACATTACAAAATCTTTGACCAAAACAGCAGATTTTAGCTGTTATTATAGCATCTTTAATATTTGGGATTACATATTTTCAAGGCAGAATATATAGCTTTAAGCACTATATGCGGTTTTTTCTATGGTTATGCATATTATAAAACAGGCAAAATATTATGCTCTGTGATAGTTCATTTCGGTCTAAATTTATGCCATGTATTATTATTTACTTAATTTACAAATAGTAAACATAATAACTAAGTTTTATGAATAAAGACATCCCTACAGATTTATTACCTTCAGAATATGAGTTAGCAAACTCTAGTAATGCTGCTGTGACCCTATTTTTAATGGAAGCCACCTTATTATTCTTGTTTGGTTATTGCTGCTACTGTTGTGTCAATAATGAGCCACAAGATATGGGGCTTGAATTAATCGGTGATCACCACGAACATGATGAATAATATTTTTTAATTATTGCATGGTTCTTAATGTCATTCCTGCGAAAGGCTTGCCTACGTGGCTCGAAAATAGTCATTGCGAGGAAATTATGAAATAATTGATGAAGCAATCTCAGGAGTTTGTTATTATTTCATGAGATTGCCATGCAGTCTACGACTGCTCGTAATGACGGGGTGGTATCCACGCAGGCAATGCCCAACCTACAATTTACTTGGATCAAAGCTAAAATTAATCTCTTTCCAATGGTTAAAGCGTGCAGAGTCAAGGTTTTCGATAGGGCTTGCTTGCCATACCGCTCTAATTGCATTATCTGCCAAAGCTTCACAAACACTAGCCGGAATATTAGGACAGATTTTTTTGTTAACCTTTGCCTGCTCAACATTACCTGCTTTATCTAGCGTAATACTAATAATGACTTTTACCTTATTATTACCTCTAACTCCTGCCGGTACATTACTCCAATGTCTTTCAATCTGTCTTTTTATCAAAGATGTGTCACTATCGGAAAGAGGCAGCCCATCCGTATAAACCCCCTTAGCTTCTTGTGCATTATCAGCTTTTTTTGACCTTTGATGCTTATTGGATTTTACATTATCCCCTTCTGAAGATTGCTCTAAATTCTTCAGCAAAGAATCAAGCTCATCGGTTTTAGGCTCTTTTTTCTTCACATCTTTAGGTTTCTCAGCCGGTTTCGTTTCCTCTTGCTTTTCTTCGGGCTTCTTCTTTTCTTCTGCTTGTTTTTTTTCTTCTGCTTTAGGTGTTTCTTCCTTTACTTCTTCTTTCTTCTCAGGTAACGCTTCTTTTGCTTCTTCTATAGGTTTTTTCTCTTCTATTTTAGGCTTTGCTTCCATTGTTTTAGCCTCAGGCTCTTTTGCTTTTTCTTCTTTAGACAAATCTTGCGGTTCTTCTTTTGGCTTACTTTGCTCAGATTTTTTAGCGTCTTCGTTTTCTATAGGGGCTTCTTTTTGCTTTGTCTGAGTGATAATATTTGATTTATCGCTAACAGGTAACATTTCAAAAGTTATAGTTTGCTCTTCCGGTAATTTTTTAAAAAGTGACGGCATACCGAATAGAAAAAAATATAAAAGAAGTAAGTGTAGAACAATAGAGAAGCTAAGGAAAACCGTAAAATTATCTTTATTTTGATTACTTTTCATTATTTTTAATATTTGAAATAAGAGCTACACGCGAAAAGCCGGCAGCATGAATTTCGGTAACTATCTCTACTACCTGCCCATAAGAAACATTTCTATCACCTCTTACAAAAATTCTAGCATCCTTTTTTTCTTTAGTGATATTTGCAAGCTTGTCGGTTAAATGCATTCTTTCTATTGGACTTTCAAGTAAGAAAATTTTGCCGTTATTATTGATAGTAACAACCAAAGGCTCATCCTGACCTGAAATCGGGCTTGAATTTGTCTCAGGCAAATCCACGTTTACTCCTGACACAAGCATTGGAGAAGTAATCATAAAAATAATTAATAGCACAAGCATCACGTCCACAAGCGGCGTAACGTTAATTTCGCTAACTACCGCTCTTTTACTTTTTCTATTACTTCCGGCAAGCTTTATAGCCATTACATTTTCTCCTGATCAATTGCCTTAGAAAGTATAGAGTTTAACTCACTAATAAAATCTTCAATCTTATTATTGATAAGAGTAATACGGGAAATCAGATAATTATAAAAAATTACTGCCGGAATAGCTGCAAATAAGCCTATCGCAGTTGCAAGTAACGCCTCAGCAATTCCGGGAGCTACTACAGCAAGAGAAGTATTTTTTGAAGTAGCAATCGATTGGAAGCTATGCATAATCCCCCAAACGGTACCGAATAAACCTACGAAAGGAGCACTTGATCCAACAGTTGCCAAGAAGCTTAAATTTTTCTCGAGCTTTTCGACTTCCCTATTTTGAGCTAAGTACATTACACCCGTTATACGCTCTTTATGGTTGTTTTTTAAGCTTTCAGAAAGCCCTTTAGTGCTTAAGCTTTTACACTCATCCATAGCTGAGACAAAAATTAAAGCTAGCGGATTATTAACCGACCTCTTTATGCTTTCATATAATTGCTCTAATACTCCACCGGACCAAAACACATTTTCAAATGCCCGCATGCTTTTCTGCACTTGCACTAGCTTAAATATTTTATCCAAAATAATAGCCCATGACCAAATAGAGGCAATAAGCAACATCAGCATAACTGACTTACCGATAATGTCGGAGGAGCTTATTAAAGAAAAAATCGATAAATGATCTTGCGTAATGACTTCTAAACCGTCGCTAATATTAGTATCTACACTCATTGAATATATATTATTTAAATTATTCTAAAATTAAATAATATATTCATATTTTATTTTTGTCATTAGGTTATGTGAAAAATTTTAGTAATCAATTTAGTATGGCTTTTGAAAAACACTTCAGTGTCATACCGTGGCTTGACCACAGTATCCAGAAAACAACTAAAAATACTAATATTATTAGTATTTTTAACTGGATTCTGTGAATAAATCACGAGGTGACACATATTTTTAAACCATTAATTTAATATCTCTTGACTCATGTCAATTTTTCATATAAAATGCCGCTCTTACATTTAATCTAAAGTTGCACATAAAATTAATTCAATATTTAAAAAAACTTGAATCTATAGCTTTTGGTCCATGGCTTAATAAATACAAAATACAAACAATTATTTACCTCAGATGAATTAGAAACTGAGCTGTTTGATATAATCATTCAAACTCAAGAAAATAAAAAACATTTTAATAAAGAGTTATTTTATTATCTAATAACGTTATTGAGAGAGCAAAGAGAAGAGATAAAGCGATCAGAAGTTGCTGTTATTTTTTCTTCGGACTATAGAGCAAATTGATATTCTATATTTACTTGGTTAACTAATTTTCAGTTAGAACAATATGCTAGATTTATATTAAATCTTCCAAAGCATTATAAGGACTATGAAGATTATTTTTTACAAGAACAACAACAAGACAGATATTCAAAAATCAAAGCTTTTAATAATGTTCAAGATAAGCAATTCTTGAGAAAATATTGCAATTTATCAAAGCACGAACAATCAAATAATTACCCATTGTTTCAAAAAAATACTTTAAAATTGCAAAAATATTTAGAATATCCTTATGAATATAATACTGCAATTGATAAATCTGAATTTCTAGGTTCTGTAGATAGCTATTATAATTATTCTTGTAATAATATATAAAAATTATATATTAATAAAACAATCATTTATTAATAAAATTAATATGCTGAAATCAGAAAATATACAAAAATCCGGTAAAGCTCCTAAAGTTATAAGTAAAGACACGTTTTTTAGACCTTATGGCCTTACATCTTATTCTATTTACTATATGGATGACGGCACAACTATATATAGTGAATCTGAATCACCTTATTATTATGATAAAGTTAAAATGATAGGTCATGATACCGGATATTTTCATAAATATTTTACTGGATTTGGGTTTGAATAGACATTACTTAGAAAGAATTGCTTTGTGAGTTAATGGAACCTCTCGATGTCATTCCTAGCTAGAAGCAGGAATCCAGTAATAAAAAGTTCATACACTGTAAGTTTTAATAATAATTCTATGTAAAATTTTAAACCTTTCCTATCACATTGTAGCAGTTCTTAAGCCCAACTAATACTAAATTATATTCATAAACAATGCAGAGCCTTCAATTACTTTTAAGCTTGATATTATCACGGTTTATAACACCCTCAATATATTATCAGAAAGTAACATAAGAAATTTTAGAAAAAACTTTTCCGGTCTTGATGTAGTAGAAATGGATAAAAACTTTTCATCTATACCAACTGTTGGTGCCGCTATAGAAGTAATGCATTATATATTTGGACATTTAAATAGTGAAAAATCTACAGTAAGTAGCAAGAAAGTTACAGAAATTAAGCATTCACTAATACATAAATTAATGCCTAATTATCCATATGAAAGTTACACAAATCATGAATTGTTGAAAAATTATGAAATAATACAGAGACCAGGCTTTTTTGAATATCAATTAGATGGTGAACTCATAAAATTGGATGCCGGATAAAATCATTTCTATACCACCTGATACGCTAACCAAAATTCAAATAATGAGTCTTGCCTTTCAATGTAGTATATTAAATAGACACAATGAAGCTGCTAAAGAGATATTTAAATGTATCATTGCAGCAATAAATCTATATTTTAATTACTTTGCAAAAGAAGTTGAACAATATAGCAAATGTGCAGAATATCTACTCCCCGTACTAAAGCTTATTGAACCGGAATCTAAGCTTAAAATTACCCAAGCACTAGTACCGTATATAAAATCCAGCTTAGATTTGTCAGGTCAATTCTCTGATTTATTAATGGAAAATAAAAATTTTGCAGGGGTAAAAGCTTTACTTGAAGAATCTATTTTTTCGTTAAATACTCACACTGAAAATCAGGTTTTAGCCCAGTGGTATTATAGAACAGGGCGTGTTTATGAAGAAACCGGGAGCTATTATATGTCCACTAAATGTTATGAACATGCTTTTGTGCTTCTACCTACACATCCAACAGCAGCCTATCATTTATGGTCTAATTATAGAATACAAGGCAAATGTGATAAAGCTAATGACTTAATACAATATGTGCCGGTAGAATATATACAATACATTCTAGAAATGTTAACTAATCCATATGAAATTTCTTATAAGACGTTAGATGTAATAAAACAAATACCTTAGTTCCTTTCTATTCATCAATATATGATGGCTGTGAATACATGGCTTTTTATAACAGCATTTCCAATAAAAAAATTAACAAAAACCAGCAATCAATATTAACCGCAAAACTAAAAGCAATTAGTGATACCCCAAACAACATACTTCTAACATTCTCAATTGCCATATGTAGTACACAATTTAAAACGGCTTCTGATCTTTTAAATCAGATACCTGAGCATCAAATAAATTTGTATGAAAAGGCTATTATAAAACTTCGGAGTTACGTGGACCCAAATTATACGTTACCTCAAAATAATACTCTAACATCCAATGAAAAAACAGAGGTTCTTAACGCCGTTAATACCGGTTTAATAGCAGATAACGAGACTAAATTAACTTCTGAAAAATCTGAAAAGATTTTCCAAAATGTTGAAAATGCTCTGCAAAATGATTCTTGCCATGAAAACACTGTAGAAATTGGAGTAGTTACCGCCTTATTAAATAATAACCTAAAAAAGTACAAGAATATGCAAGTAAATGAAGTCAAAAAAACAAGAAGGGATTATTGCAAGCTATTCCCCCGATAATAAGCCAATAGAAAACTTAGAACAATTAACCCTTCAATATTATACAAAAAACATCCATCAATATTATCAACTAAAAAAGAAACATGAATTTTATCTAGCCATTCAAAAGATTACCAACTTCAATAATAATTCTTGGAATATTCCTAAAGAAGGTCAAATTAAAATTGATAATCAGGAAGTAACACAAGGTACGGATAAATTTCTTGGCAAATATAGAGGATTTGATTATTACGGTACAATGTCTAAAAAAATCTATAACACCTTTGATAAAAGTAAAGTTACCTCTTTTGTTTCTGCTTTAAAAAAAGGAATAATATATCACAAACACGGAGTAACCGGAGTTAAACTTATTAAAGAAAATGCTTTTAAAGCTAAGTGGGACTGTGATGACTGATTATTTACGAATATATTATATTTTAATGAACAAGGGTTATTATTAAATGTTGATGAGTATGGTAACCATGCTGAAATAAAAAAGTTTATTAGCGGTCATCATTTGGAGTTTTATAATGTGGAGTGATTAACTTTAAGATTCTGCTTTGTTGCATGACTCGATTTTTATTGTCATTGCGAGGAATTTGCATAGCAATTGACGAAGCAATCTCAGGATATTTGACGAGATTGCTACGCAGCCTATGGCTGCTTGCAATGACGTGGTGGTATCCACACAACAACGCCTCCTCGCAATGACGATATCTATATTTAATGAGCAATGCCTAAAACTTAGGATAATTTTGTAGTAGAACTTAAATAATCGTTGCCGTATTTCTCAATATAATCATCATATTTACCTTTAAAATCAACAATCTTTTTCCTATGGGCAAGAGTAATAATTCCGATCGTACGTTACTAATATTACCGTACCATCAAAATCAATTAGAGATTTTTTCAGAGCTTCTCTTGACTCTATATCAAGATGGTTTGTCGGTTCGTCGAGTAGTAAAATATCGGGATTATTAAATAGACTTTGTACGAGTAATACACGAAAGCTTATAACCTTCTGACAACCCAGAAAGCGGCTCATAATGTGGTATTTTTCGGCTATTCCAAGACCTACAAGCAAGCTAGCTGCAAAAATTTCAGCAGTATAACAGTCATTATCGTATATTACCTGTTCAAGTTCACCAAACTTATACCCATCTTCATCGCTACATTCCTGCCGATTTAATATCTCTTCTTTTTCTTGTAAAACTTTCCATCACTCCTTCTTCCCTGCTATTACCGTATCTATAATTTTAGTATTTTCATAAAGAAACTGAGCTTGTTTTAAACAACCTATTTTGAAGTTTTTTGGTATGTTAATCTCACCGAAAGCTGGCTCTTCTTCCTTAGTTAAGACTTTGAAAAAAGTTGTTTGACCTGCTCCGTTGGCACCTACTACACCATATCGTTTATTGTTTTTAATATGCAAATTTACATCGGTAAATAGTATTCTTGTACCATAACTCATGGCTAAATCGTTTATAATAATCATATTTTTAGATGTCGTGGTTAAATGGTGTTATTGTATAAACACCTAATCGCCATTGTGAACAACTGCAGCTCTTGTTGCACGGCTCGTTTTATGTCATTCCAGCGAAGGCGTTGTTGCATAGATACCGCCCTGTCATTGCGAGCAGTCGTAGACTGCGTGGCAGTCCAAAACAATAATAAAAAAAATTCTGTAAATCAGAATTTTTTACTGGATTGCTGCGTCAAAACTTACAGTTTTTCCTTGCAATGACGACCTTCAGTATCCACACAACAAGACCTATGCAGGCATAACATAAGAGCCATGCGGGCAATGCCGAGCTTGTGGCAAGATTCATAAATGCTTATTACTTAAAGTTAGTTGTGATGGATACCATAGAAGGTTCACAGTATAACAAGAAAAAATCTTATTTCTTCAATAGCTCAAGAGCTTTTGCAAAATCTACTATATATTCTTCTTCTTTTTTTAAGTCTTTAATTTTTAAGTTATTATTCGCCTGCTCTTCGTCACCTATAAAAATAATAAATTGAGCATTTTCATTAAAAATGCGTTGCATTCTTTTAGCTATTTTACCTAGGGATTCTATGATAATAGCAATATTTTCTGTTCGCAATTTATCTACAATTTCTAAAGCATAGCAAATATTATTTTTGCCTATAGGTAATACAAATACCGGCTTAACTTCAGATACATCATATTCCCGCATTAAAGCAATTCGCTCAATACCGGCAGCAAAACCGATAGCCGGCACATCATCGTTATTACCCATGATTTTAGCAAGCCCGTCATAACGTCCACCAGCTAGAATAGTAGATTGGCTCCCTAACTTTTTTGTAGTGAATTCAAAAGCAGTATGGCAATAATAATCAAGCCCTCTAACCAAGCGTGGATTTATGCTATATTTCACACCTAAAATATCTAGATACTGTATTAACTCCTCAAAATATTCTTTGGATTCATCAGTGTAATATTCAGATAAAACCGGTGCGTTTGCTATTATTTTCTGATCAGTCTCACTTTTAGAATCAAGTATCCGCATTGGATTTTTGGATAACCTTATTTTGCTTTCTTCTGATAATTGATCTTTAAAATCATTTAGATATTCTACTAATTTTTGCTGATAAACTCTTCTTGATTCATTACATCCAAGAGAGTTAAGCTCTAAGGTAGTATCCTGCTCTATTTCGAGTGCTTTTAATATATCAACGGCTAACTTCAAAGTATCAGCATCAGTAATTGCTCCTTTAGCACCGATATACTCATAATTTAGTTGGTGAAATTGTCTTTGACGCCCTGCTTGCGGTCTATCATAACGAAAAACAGGACCGGTAGAGAAAAACTTTAATGGTAATTTATGTTGTAATCTGTTTGAGATGAGGCTTCTTATAATACATGCTGTAAATTCAGGTCGTAATGCTACGCAATCATTGCTTTTATCTAAAAAACTATAGATTTCTTTGCTGATTACGTCAGAGCTTTCACCCATCGAACGGTTAAAGACTTTAGTATACTCCACAATAGGAGTACTCATTTGTTTATAGCCGTACAATACTCCCACATCTCTTGCTTTGTTAATTATATAGTCGTGAACTTTATAATCATCCGGCAAGAGATCTTTCATTCCTCGGAGTGGTTGCAGCTTTTCAGTCATTTGGTTAATTTTGTTTTGTTGCGTGGATACATACTGAAACCGTCATTGCTAGGAGAGGCAAAGCCTTGACGTGGCAATCTCATGAAGTAGTACAAAATTCCTGAGATTGCCACGTCAAGGCTTTGCCTCTCCTAGCAATGACGGATATCCCCTCTTAATTCTGCTCTTTTTGCATAAAAAACGATCTTATAATATATAAAACAAATATTGTAATAAACCAATATATTAATACACGACCTGCGGTTAATAGATTAAATTCACCGTCATATATTTGAATAAATAGTAAATATGCACAAGCAATTAAAATAAACGGTACGATAATAAATACTAAAGGACATCTAAAAGGTCTTTGAGCATCAGGTAGCGTTACCCTAAATAATACCACTATTATTGTAACGGTTATATAATCAATAAGAGCTCCCATTGAAGTTAATTGCGTTAATAATTCCGTAGAACAAAATCCTCCAAGGATAGCGGCTAAAGAAGCAAATATTATAATCGTAATATACGGACTATCATATTTTGGGTGCAGCTTTGCAAAACTTTTCGGTAGTAAACCGTCACGTGCAATAGCATAAAAAATACGAGAAGTACCGTAAATATTCATCATCAACACCGTCATCATACCGCAAACTGCTCCGGTTGCAACAATAGCAGAGCCGATCTTGCTATTATTGATAGTTAAAGCATAAGCAAGCGGTTGATCGTTATTTAACTGATCAAAAGGTGCAATACCGGTAACAAGCCCTGCCATTGTTACATAAACTATAGTAGTTAGAACAAGTGAGCCAATAATACCGATCATTATATCGCGTTTTGGGTTTTTACACTCCTCAGCTGCGGTTGCAATCGTTCCAAAACCCGTAAAAGCTAAGAATAAAATAGACGCACCTACTAAAACATTACTAAAACCGAAAGGCATAAAATTACTCCAGTTAGTAGCATCAAAATGAGGGGCAGCAGCGAGTATAAATACAAATATTGCAGTCATTTTTATGAAAACTAAAATTGCATTTAGTCTCTTACTATCTTTAGTACCTAAATATAAAATAAATCCAATAAATCCCGAGATTAAAAATGCCGGTAAATTTATTATACCGCCGTTTGTCGGTACAGTAGTTAATTCTTTCGGTAAATTGATTCCACCTGCTGCTAGTATTCCTTGTACGTAGCCCGACCAGCCTGCAGCTACTATTCCTGCAGCAACACCAAGTTCTAATATTATAACACTACCGATCATCCAAGCAAATACTTCGCCAAACGCTACATAGGAATAAGTGTAAATACTTCCTGATGTCGGAAGCATTGCAGCAAGTTCAGTATAAACAAGCGCTACAAAGATACAGGTAATACCTGCAATCGCATAAGATAACATTACTGCAGGTCCTGAATATTTAGCAGCAATTATACCGGTAACGACGAATACGCCTGTGCCGATCATCGCACCAAGACCCAGTAATATTAAATCGAATGCTCCAAGTGTCTTGCTAAAACCGCTTGAACTGCCTATCTCTTTTACTGATTCAAAACTTTTCTTCCTTAAAAAACTCATTAGTTTCTCCTGTTTTAGTGAGCTTATTTTTTTGTGAATTGTCTCTCATTGCGAGCGACTAAAAGGAGCGTGGCAATCTCAGGAGGTCTAACTAGAGTGCCACGTCGCTTCCCTCCTCGTAATGACACAATTACCTTATCTCTCTAGTAATCCATCCGCCGCCAAGTACTCTTTCACCGGCATAAATAACGCATGCTTGCCCAGGGGCAACGGCTTTTTCTTTGCATAAAAATTTTACTTTCATTTTATCATCACCGAGTTTACTTATTTCAGCTAGACGCGGCGGTCTTGTCGAGCGAATTTTAACTGCTACTTCTAACTTTTCGTTATCTTTAATCTCATCTGCAAGCCAATTCACATCTCTAATGATAAATTCCTGCACGTTTAATGCGGACTCCGGTCCTACATATACTATATTGTCCTTAGGATCAATCTTTACTACATATAAAGGCTCATTATAAGCTATACCAAGACCACGACGTTGCCCTATGGTGTAGTTAATTATACCGCTATGCTCTCCTAACTCAAACCCGTTTACATGAATAATTTTACCGCTTTCACTACTATTTGGACGTATTTTATTTATTACGCTCTTATAATTTCCGTCAGGTATGAAACAAATATCTTGGCTGTCAGGCTTATCCGCTACTACCTCAAGCCCAAATTTACTAGCAAGCTTTCGTGTTTCACCCTTAGTAAGCCCTCCTAGAGGGAAACGTAAATATTCTAATTGCTCTTTAGTTGTCGTAAATAAAAAATAACTTTGATCTTTTGCTGGATCAAGCCCTGTATGTAATTCCGCTCCGTTATCACCGTTTATTTTTCGTACGTAATGACCGGTAGCAAGCTTATCTGCTCCAAGCTCTCTAGCCGTTTTAATTAGATCCCTGAACTTCACCGATTTATTACATTGCACACATGGAAGCGGTGTTTCACCTTGTAAATAGCTATCGACGAAATTATCTATTACCGACTCTTTAAATTTGCTCTCATAATCAAGTACGTAATGGGGAATACCTAGCTTATTTGCTACCATTTTAGCATCGTAAATATCCTGACCGGCACAACAGGCATTTTTCTTCCCTACTGCCATACCGTGATCATATAGCTGCAAGGTAATACCTATAACATTATGTCCTTGTTCATGCAGCATTGCGGCAACCGCCGAACTATCAACCCCGCCTGACATTGCGACAACTATAGTAGACTGCTTATCCCCTAAATTAATCATACCAACCTTAAACAAACAATAAATTATACTAAATTTATAATTAAATTACAACACTATCTTTTAATATATTAAAATGCTATAATTGGCGTTGTCTAATAATTATCGATTTCGTCATTGCAAGCAGCCCTAGGCTACGTGGCAATCTCATGAAATAATAACAAACTCCTGAGATTGCTTCGTCAATACTTCGTATTTCCTCGCAATAACGCTTTACTAATCCACCTGGGAATGACAAAATGCTTCAAATAATGCAAAAATTATATGTTATTTAAAATATTATACAAAACAGTTATTACATTAGCTCTAATTTATTTCATACTGATTATTTTAGAATATGCACGTCAAGGTTTTCTTAATGACTTATCGTTACAAAAAGTAGATTTATCTATTCAGAATTCCATAAAAGAACCAATTTATTTAGTTTCTTATGCCGACGGTCTGGAGTATGTTTATCGTAATCAAAATGCAACCACTCATTATGCAATTAATAAAGGTATAGACTTCATATTTAACTATAAGAAAAAGCACATAAATCAAGCGTTTATAGAAAAAAACCAAGAAATTTTTAATGCACCTGCAGGAGCGGGGTTATGGCTATGGAAGCCTTATATTATACTTGAAACAATGAAAAATGCACCAGAAGGAGCTATTATAGTATATTTAGATTCAGCATTTGTTATTAAAAAGCATATCAGTAATTTAACAAATCTTTTAGGCGATAATGATATATTACTGGTACATGATCGCAATCGTAAAAACGGTAGTTTTGTTAAAGGCGAAACTTTTGCTTTAATGGATTGCCTTACAGACGAATGCAGAAATGACGATCACATTTGGAGTGCCGTTATTATTGTGCGTAATACCAAGCTTTCTCGTTCTTTCATTGAAAAATGGCTAAAAAGTTGTGAAGATATTAGAATTCTTTCAGGTAAAAATTATAATATCCATCCTAACTACGATGAATATAAATGGCATCATTCCGATCAATCGGTACTGAGCCTTATATATCATAAAAATCCACAATCGGTTAAAGTAATAGAATATGAAGAAACAACACCTTCTTTATCTTGGTTCCACCGTAAATATTCAAATAGCTCACCGTTAAAACCTTGGTATAGCATATACGGTATAGATCCTATAATTAATTTTAATACTAACGGCAAAGTTTTACCTGCTACCTCTCTTATAAATACTCCGACGATTGTTAGACTTCGTAAATGGGTTATCGAGTATATTCAATGAGCTGGTGTTGTTGCATAATTCCAAAGCCGTCATTACGAGCGAACGTAGAGAGCGTGGCAATCTCATGAAATAATAACAAACTCCTGAGATTGCTTCGTCAATTACTTACGTAATTTCCTCGCAATGACGACATCTCTCGTACTTTAAAAAAACTATAAGATAAAGTAAGTACTTTAATGTCTTGCATTTCAGGGTCAAGCTCAAAATCCTTATCTATATAAAATGTAACCGGCATTAAGACTCTTTCGCCGGCTTTTAATAATTGTTCTTCAAAACAAAAACAATGAATTTTTACGAAATATTTTCCTGCTTTATTTGGAGTAACATTATATACGGAAGTACCTATTATATCGTTATCGCTTAGATTCTCCGTTTCATAGAACACTAGAGTATTCTGCCCCGGAACAATTTGCACTCTTTGCTGCCTTGGAATAAACCGCCAAGGTAAATCTTTATCAACATTAGCATCAAACTCGATAATTATAGGTTTAGTGCCTTTTACCTTAGAATATACACTCACCGTTTCTTTTGCAGTAGTGCCGCCATATCCTGTAACTTTACAAAATAAATTATAGATAGGTACGGAAGCAAAACTGAGTAACACCATACTAATTATTAATCCCAGCAAGGAAAAAGCTAAATTTTTATTGGATTTTTTAGACATTATTTGATTTTATTTAAAAATATTCTAGAAAAAGTTTATTTTAGATCATATATGTGTTAGTATAAAAGTGTTAGTATAAAAAAATAGTTTTTAAGGTTAGTATGACTAATAATATTAATGCATTAGCAATTTCTAGCGAATCAGGATTTTATAGCTACTTACAGAAAATCAATAAAATTCCTTCACTTACGCAAGAAGAAGAATTGTTATTAGCAAAATCCTATTTAGAAGGGAATGATTTACAAGCTGCACATAAATTAGTAACAAGCCATCTTAAACTTGTTGCAAAAATTGCAAGCGGCTATAGGACTTACGGTCTTCCTATTACCGAATTGGTTTCAGAAGGTAATATAGGTTTAATGCAGGCAGTAAAAAAATTCAATCCCGAACTTGGTTTTCGCCTATCAACATATGCGATGTGGTGGATTAAAGCAGCCATACAAGAATATATATTAAAATCTTGGTCATTAGTAAAGATGGGAACAACGACCGCACAAAAAAAATTATTTTTTAGTCTTAATAAAGTTAAGCATAAAATTACTAATTTATACTCAAGGGCTATTACTACCGATGATTTTGTACAAATAGCAGATGAGCTAGGCGTTTCGGTTAATGAAGTTTCTGCAATGAATACTAGAATTTCAGGTCCTGATTTATCGTTAAATAACTCTATAAATAATGACGATGCAGAATCCGGAGAATTAATAGAACTATTACCGGAAACACGCCCTACTCCTGAAGCTATGGCTATTAATAAGCAAAATTCTACCAGTAAAAGGCAGTTACTATCAAATGCTATGAAGATTTTAAATGACAGGGAACTGCGTATTTTAACAGAGCGTAAATTAACGGATACTCCTAAAACTCTAGATATTCTAAGCAATGAGTATAATATTTCTAAGGAACGTATTAGACAAATAGAAAATACGGCTTTTGAAAAAATAAAGAAGTTTATTTTAAACCATAGTAGAGAAGTAGCTTAAGCCTTATTGGACTGTCATCCCGTGGCTTGACCACAGGATCCAAAAACAA
This sequence comes from Rickettsia philipii str. 364D, assembly GCF_000283995.1. Taxonomy (NCBI): domain Bacteria; kingdom Pseudomonadati; phylum Pseudomonadota; class Alphaproteobacteria; order Rickettsiales; family Rickettsiaceae; genus Rickettsia; species Rickettsia philipii. The sequence goes on along the minus strand of NC_016930.1, from coordinate 409,092 downwards.
CTAATAGTATTTTACTGGATACCGCGATTAAGTCACGGTATGACAACGGAAAAACGATCCACCCAACAATGCTTCCGTAGAAATGACATTAGTTCAGTACACCTGACCATTCTGGATCAGAAGCATCTGCCGGTGTCATAATTTCTCTTTCATTATGACCTGTTAGATCAATTGCAAAAATTTTGTTTTTTCCTGGAGCTTTAGCGCTCGACGGCCAACCTTTAGCAAACATAATAACTCGTCCGTTAGGCGACCAACAAGGACTTTCGACTAAATATCCGCTTGTTATTATCCTTTCACTATTCTTATCATCTTGAGGACATGCTTTCATAATTCCGATATTAAAAGTTTTTCCTCCGTCTCCTTTAGTAATCTTAGTAAATGCTATATAGTCTCCTCTAGGCGACCAGCTAGGAGCTGCGTAAGAACCACCGCCAAAACTAATACGCTGAACGTCACTTCCGTCTGAATTCATGATATATAATTGAGGCACACCGTTTCTATCGGAATTATATACAATTTTTGTACCGTCCGGTGAATAGCTAGGAGAGGTATTAATACCGAATCCGTCAGTCAATTTATGAAGCCGTTTAGTAGCAAGGTCGATTTCATAAATATGCGTCGAGCCGTTTTTAGCTATCGACATTACAGCTTTTCTACCGTCTGGTGAGAATCTAGGAGCAAAAGATATACCGGGAAAATCACCTACTACACTTTCTTTGCCTGTTTTTAAATCTTTTTCATAAACAAGTACTCTTCTTTTAGTAGCATATGAAACATAAAAAATCTTATCCGCCGAACGAGCAAATCTTGGGGTTAAGACTAGTGACTTTCCATTGGTAAGGTATTTATTATTAGCACCGTCATAATCCATCAAAGCAATTCTTTTTATTTTCGGTAAAGAGCTGCTTTCTGATACATACACTATTTTAGTGTCAAAATAACCTGCATCACCGGTAATTTTTTCATAAATTTTATCAGCAATTTTATGTGCTGCTCTTCTCCATAGATTTTTCGGTACTTCAAGAATTTCACCGACGAGCTGTTTTTCAAGCAACGTATCCCATAATATAAAGCTAATTTGAAATTTACCGCTTTCTAGTTTTTTAACTTCACCGTTTACTAAAAGACTAGCATTAATTTGACGCCATGCAGCAAAAAGCGGTTTATATTCTATTCCTGTCTTCTCTTCTATAAAAGAGGCAGCAGAAATAGGACGGAATAACCCCGAAAGCTTTAAATCATTAGAGATAACTTTAACCATATCGTGACCTAATACATCAGCGGCAGAATTATCGGCATCAAATTTATTGACCGCTATAGGTGTTGGGTCAGCTCGCCCATGCTCAATGTTTATTGTTTCAAGTGCATAGCTGGTAACGCTAAATAATAGTGATAGTATAAAATATATAATATTTCTCACTTAAAATACTCCTTTTTATCAAATTCCGTTATGGTTGTTGTATGTCATTCCTGCTTTCGCAGGAATGACATACATTACCCAAAAATCTTCATCAGTTCTTCCCATTCTCTCTTAGTCATATCACTAGTTTCATGGGTAACTTTTTCACCGTTTATCATTCTTTTAATTACATCCAAACCTTTACGTGAAATGTTTGCTCCCTGCAAACGATATTCTTCAAAAGCTTCGTAAACAAAAGGAACCCAATCTTTGACTATCTCAAGCATCTTTTCAGCATAAACTCTAATTTCATATTGAGCGTGAGGGTCGGCTCGCAATCTTAAAAAATGAAGTAAATTATGTAAATTAATCTTCCAATACCATTCCGTATAATAATTTAAAGTTAAATTCATACGAGCAAGCTCTCTTGCTATCCCTGTGGCGTTCTCATCTATAATATTACCCTCTTCATCGGCATTCATCAGTTCTTTATAATGCCCGTAGCACTGTCTAGCATCTTCCTCTAAAATTGCAAGGACCTTTTCAGCCACTTCTTTCGGTAAGCTATCCCCTTCCCTACATTGTTTATTTACAGCAGATTGGGAAGCAATATTTGCCGGTTCAGGTAGATAAAATTCATTACCTAAAATAGAATACCTTGCCGAATATTCGTTAACGCTAGCTGTTCTATGCCTAATCCATTGCCTTGCAATAAATATCGGTAGTTTAATATGGAACTTGATATCACACATCTCAAAAGGAGTGGTATGATAATGACGAAGCAAGTAGTTTATCAGCCCTTTATCTTGGTTTAATTGCTTCGTACCCTTACCGTAAGACACACGAGCTGCTTGTACTATAGCACTATCATCCCCCATATAGTCGATAACTCTAATAAAGCCGTAATCTAACACTTTTATAGGCTCATATAAGATTGCTTCAAGTGCCGGGACTGTTACTCTTTTTGTGGTGTTATGCATTCTATTTATCCTTTATGTTTTTCTTTAAATTAACCTTTCCGATGTCATTACTGCGTTGTTGCATGGCTTGTTTTATGTCATTCCCGCTTTCTCAGGAATGACATAAAGTTATGGCAAATAACTATATAAATTCTTACCGTTTCTTTTTAGCCATAATTTTGCCGGTTGGTATTCGGGATATATATACTCAACTAGCTCCCAAAAATTTTTACTATGGTTCATTTCTTTTAAATGTGCCATTTCGTGAGCTACTAAATATTTCAGTACTTCAAAGGGGGCAAAAACTACCCGCCAATTAAAAACAAGATTCCCTTTGCTACAACAACTCCCCCAACGGCTAACATTTTCCATTATTCTAATATTGGAATAAGTCAAATTATGTTTTTTAGATATATTCTCTACTATTATTTTTATTTCTGCTAATAATTTCTTTTTAAGGAATACTTCTATACTAAGTTTTTTTAGTACCTGACTACAACAATACACTTCTAACGTAGAATCATTTAATTTTATCTGATTTTGAGACGAATCAATATGTATTATTTCATAAGATTTACCCAAAATAGAAATCTTATCTTCATCTTTTGGTATCGCAGTTACATTACGACGTAATTTTTGCCTAACCCAATATTCTTGACTTAACAAAAAATTATGACCTTTTTCGGCTTTTACCTTAAGAGGTAATACAAGCTCTGCACCTTTAGACGTAATGCGGATGGCTATATTTTTAGCTTTGCTACTCCTTCTTACTATAACATTTTGAGGTTCACCATATTTGGTAAGAGTAATAACATCTTCCATTTAAAATTCTATATACTTATTAGGATCAACTGCTATTTTATTTTTACGCATAGCAAAATATAATTTATGTTCTACATGTCCGATAACACTATTTCTAGCAATTTTATCACCTTTTTTCAGTAATAAATCATCTAAACTCGCATATGCTACTTCTAGATCGTCTTTATCTAATTTAACTATTACTAAATTACCGAATTGCTTATTATAACCTGAATATATTACCGTTCCTGCAGCTATCGATTTAACTTCACTATATTCTTTAGCTACAATATCTATCCCTTTACTTTTACCGGCTTTAAACTCGGTAATAATTACCCCATTTAACGGTTTTACAAAGTTTAATTGTTCTATCGATTCTTCATCTTCGTCTTCATTCCGCGACATAGGAATCTCAATATCATCATTATCATCTTCTATAATTTTTGCCTTTGGCTCTTCAAGTCTACCGCTAACTTTTTCTGACGCGGGATTGTCTTCCATCGTTCTTTGAACTATCATACCCTCATCGTGATCTAGTGCGGTAGAATTATTATTTACAGTAACATCTCCTACTTTATACTCAATTGGAGCCGGTGGCTGATCAACACAAGCAACTAAACAAAAACATATAACGATACTAAGTACAACAGGATATTTCATATATTTAACAAAACTATTATTTACATTAGAAAACAAATCTTACATAGTATATAATTTTTATCATTATTTTCCATCAAAAAATTAACTATGAAAACTTATAATATTGTCATAGCTAGTGATCATTCAGGTTATGAGCTTAAGTCTGAAATTATCAATTATTTAGAGCAGAAATCTCTAAAGATTTATGACTGCGGAACAAATAATACACAAACTGTTGATTATCCTGATTATGCTAAGAAAGTAGTAGATATTATTATTGAAAAATCAGCACCTATCGGTATTTTAATTAGTGATACGGGGATTGGTATGTCTATAGCTGCGAATCGTAGCTCGGAAATAAGAGCCGCTTTGTGCAACAATATATTAACTGCCGAAAATGCTAAAGCTCATAATGACGCTAATATCTTGATACTCGGAGCAAAAACCATAGACCAAAAAATAGTATTTGATATTATAGATAAGTTTTTAACTACCCAATTTGAAGGCGGCAGACATAGCACCCGCCTATCAAAGATAAAATAGTTGTATAAACTGTTAAACATTGTTATTATCCGTCATTGCGAGGAGAGGCAAAGCCTCGACGTGGCAATCTCAGGCATTTTGCACTATTTCATAAGATTGCTACGCTCCTTGCAGTCGCTCGCAATGACGATTCGGTATCCATGCAATAAAGCCAAACTACAATATAAATTATGCTGCTTAATATGAATCTTCAAGAGTTGAAACAAAAATATAATTACGATGTTGCAACGAAAATGATGCAGCAATATCTAGACATTAAATTTGCTCATTTAGATTGTTTACTACTATTTAGAATGGGTGATTTTTATGAAATGTTCTATGAAGATGCAATTCTAGCAAGCAATGTACTTGGCATTGCTTTAACAAAGCGCGGCAAAAACGGCGAAGAAGAAATTGCGATGTGCGGGGTACCTTATCATGCCCTTGAGAATTATTTAACGAAGTTAATTGAAGAAAATTATAAGGTTGCTATTTGTGATCAACTAGAAACACCTGAAGAAGCAAAGAATAGAGGCGGTTATAAAGCGGTAGTTACTAGGGATGTTACACGTATTATAACTCCGGGAACTATAATTGAAGAAAATTTAATTGCTTCAGCCGAACCTAATTATTTAGCAAGTCTCGTAATACCGAAAAATAAAGAAACAGCTAGCCTTTGTTATGTTGATCTTTCTACTTCCGAAATTGTTGTAGTTAATGTACCGGAAACGGAAATTCTTAATGAGCTGGCTCGTTTAAAACCTCGTGAAATTCTGCTTAGCGAAAATCTGAGATCTTCTAATCTTGCGGATAGTATTTTCAAACAATTAAATTTTCGTATTACCTATCAAGTTGATAGTTTTTTTGCGATTAATAAATGCAAAAAAATCATTTTAGATTTTTATAAAATGAAAGATATTAAAGGAATCGGCGAGATATCTAGTAGTCAAATTTGTGCCATAGGTAGCGTTTTAGAATATTTATCGTTAACGCAAAAACAAAATATTCCTCATTTGCCAATCCCTAGAATTATCAATTTTCATAGCTATATGACTATTGATTTCTCTACTAGACGCAACCTTGAAATTGTCACAAACTCACAAGGCGGCTCGCAAGGAAGTTTATTAAGCACCCTTAATCATACGGTTACTAAACAAGGTGGACGTTTACTATATCATTTTCTTTCAAGTCCTTTAACCAACATTGCTAAAATAAATCATCGTTTAAATATTACCGAGTTCTTTTATTCCAACTTAGAAATAGTAAAAAAAATTAGAGAACTTCTAAAAAAAACTAGTGATATAGAACGCTGCTTAACACGTATTACGATGAACAGAAGTTCAGGTCGTGATTTACTTAGCATTAAATATACTTTAGAAACGGCAACGATTATTAAAGGAGTATTCTTTGACGCTTACGGTTTTAATTTACCTGATTTTATCGAAAAAATTATTAAACCTCTATCAGGTGATGCAGAATTATATAATTTAATAGACGAAACAATACGAGAAGATGCACCGAATAATTTAAATGACGGAGGTATAATAAAACATGAATATAATCCGAAAGTAGCCCAATTACATGATTTAATTAATAACGGAAAATTATATATTGAAAAGCTAAAAGATCAATATCGCAAAGAAACGGGAATAGACAGTTTAAAAATATCTCATAATAATGTTATAGGGCTTTTTATCGATATCACCGCTAAAAATGTTAATAAAATCCTTGATCCTAAATTTATTCACCGTCAAACAACGGTTAATCATGTTCGTTACACTACTGCTGAACTACAACAGCTTGAAAGTGAGTTAGTCAATGCTAAAACCTTAGTAATAAGCTTAGAAAAAGAATTATATGCGGATATTTGTAGCCAAGTAATCGAAAAAGCTTCCTATTTACGAATGCTTGCAAGCTCCTTAAGCGGGCTTGACGTATTTTGTAATTTTGCTTACATCGCTGATGAATATGATTATGTTAAGCCTGAGTTTACCGATGATTTAAGCTTTGATATCGTTAAAGGACGGCATCCTGTAGTAGAGCAAGCACTACAGCGAGAAAGCAAAAGCTTTGTATATAATGATTGTCATTTATCAGAGCTTGAGCGTATTTGGTTAATTACCGGTCCTAATATGGCAGGTAAAAGTACTTTTTTACGTCAAAACGCCATTATTGCAATCATTGCTCAAATAGGCTCGTTCGTGCCGGCAAAAAGTGCTAAAATAGGGGTAGTCGACAAAATATTTAGCCGAATAGGTGCTGCCGATGACTTAATTAAGGGACAATCGACCTTTATGGCAGAGATGCTTGAAACCTCGGCAATCCTTGCTCAATCTACAAACAACTCACTAATCATACTTGATGAGGTAGGTAGAGGCACATCCACTTATGACGGGGTATCTATAGCATGGTCGGTGCTTGAATATATTCATGATAAGCTGAAATGTCGCTGTTTATTTGCAACGCACTATCATGAGCTAACCGTTATGAGTAATTTTCTGCCGGCTTTGCAAAATTATACTATTGCTATTGAGGAGTCAGGTAAAGATATTCTATTTTTACATAATATTATATCAGGTGCTGCCGATAGGTCCTACGGTCTTCATGTTGCAGCTCTTGCCGGTCTTCCTGCGAGTGTTATAAACAGAGCTGAGCAGATTCTGCTTAAATTTGAAAAAACTTCTACAGGTAAAGGAAAAAATATTTTATCAACGGAATCAAATAATTTGAGTTTGTTTTATCTTGAACCTAATAAAACTACTATAAGCAGCAAATTAGATAAAAAATTCAGCACTATCGATCCTGATAAACTATCCCCTAAAGAAGCCCTTGAGTTAATTTATGAGTTAAAGAAGTTGGTTTGATGCGAGTTTGGCAGTGCCTGCGTGGATCAGTTTTTTCATCATTGCAAGGAAAAACTGCAAGTTTTGACAAAGCAATCTCAGGATTTTGTTATTATTTCATGAGATTGCCACGCAGCCTACTGCTGCTTGCAATGACAATCTAGTATCTATGCAACCTTGCCTCCCTTTCCAACCAATATTTACTACAGGCGAAAAAATTAGGATTAGCGAAACTTTCTTTACCGTAAGTAATTTCTTGTCCATGCGTATCTAAAATATTACCACCGCCGGCTTTAATTAAAGCATGACCTGCCGCTATGTCCCATTCCATAGTTTGACCGAATTTTGGATATATATCAGCTGCTCCTTCAGCAATTAAGCATAGTTTCATTGAACTGCCTATTGCATTTATTTGACCGAATGAATACTTACTTAAAAATTCTTTAGTAGCTTTATTTGAATTATAAAAACCTATTACCGCATGAAGCTCTTCATGTTTAGGTTCATTATTAACAAATATTTCTTTAGAATTCTGTTCGATTTTTAACCGACCGTTTACATCAGTATAATATAGCTTTGCTGTTTCAGGGTGATATATCAAGCCGATGGTTGGAAAACCGTTTTCAATAAGCCCTATATTGACCGTATATGTACTTTTACCGTTTACATAGCTCCATGTCCCATCAATAGGATCAATTAACCAAAAAGTATCACTGCTGAATATAGGTAGCGGCTGCTCTTCACATACTATAGCTATTTGAGAGGTTAAGGTTTGTAGAGTTTGATAAATTATTTTACTAATTTCCTTATCGGCATTAGTGACTACTGACCCATCTGATTTAATATCAGTCAACATTCCTGCCTTTTTTATATCTAGTGCAATCTTGCCGGTATTAATAATTAAATCTTTTAAAGCATTAATTAAATTGTCATTCATAATTATTTATTTAACATCTTTGCAGCTGTATCATCTTCTAACCACTGACCGGTATTTAAAAACGTAGATTGCTGCAACTCAGCGATTTGATGATCAGGTGACCCCGGTAACATTTGCCACCCCAAATATTCAATTCCATAATATCCTATATCAACCATACTTAAATAAGAGTCCATATTTTCTAAATCTTTTTTATTATTTGCAAAAATTACTATTTTTTTAGGTTGTTTCGGTATAATTTTTAAGAACTCTATAAGAGCTTTTACTCTATTTATATTACCGGTAAATATTATACCTAAATAAAAAATAGGGGATTCAGCATCGCTTGGATTAAATCTAAATACATCTTTATCATTAACTTTATTAGTAAAATTAATATTGAGTCCGTAAAGTAAGGTATATAACCATCCTTCATAATTTTCAATTAAATTACATGGGGCCGTTATTTCCTGAAGACCTAAAACCGTTGCACCTTGCTGTTTCATCTTATTAATTAAATCTACCCATTTAGATTCAACAAGCATCATCTGACGCTGCACTATCAATTTTGCAATAGTTTTATTAACTGATGCGTTATCCGCTGCAAGACTATATAAATATTTAGTAAAATTTATATAAGAATTATCCTGATATCGAAATAATTTGGATTTCGGTGTTATGATAGTATTATCTATATTTATAAGTACCAGCGTATCTGCATCTATCTTCGGTAATAAGTTTTTCATTGTTACTGAATCTACGGAGTAAGTAGGAATAATTTGACCGTAGCCCGCATACGAAATAACTAAGCAAAGTAAACTCAATAAAACTTTATTTATTCGTGTCATAAGGATTTTTACCTTTTGCATTATTATTCTTTAAAGGTGGATTATTTCTTTTTAGCTTATTTATTTGAGATATTAAATCATTAATCAGTTTAGTATAATATGCAACATCTTTATTTTTCTGAGTATTTTTATTATTATAATGATAACCAATAAATAATATATTAGAACTATAACTATTAAGTTGCAATTCCATTGAGCTTAGTAATTCTATGCTACTACTAATCATTATAAAGCATTTCGGTATAAAATTCATTTGAATAAGGAAATTGAGTATCATTTCCGCTTCCGATATATTATTACTCGTCAATATACCCTTATAAAATACCGGATAAGTATTAGCAAAACTGTCGAAATTATTAAAAATAATATAATTATTGTTTGGAAAACTATTTGAAAAATCAATATCAAAATTTTTCTTTAAATAATCGGCAAACCATATCTCAAATTTAGGAATATTATTAAAATTACCGGTAAACCCATCATTTACTGCTATTATGGGGATTTTACTATTACTCATTTCATTTACAAAATTTGGAAAATCAGATTCTTGTAATTCTTTCTTATAACTATCATTAGTTAAAACCAATTGCTTTATATAAATAGCTTTTGAATTTTTATTAATATTAAGTAAAAGAGGAGTTAGTGTAAGATAAATGTCTTTATCAAGTTGTGTAACGATAGGCACTAAAGACTTAAACAAAAAATCATCTAGAACCGTTACTACTAATAAATCCTGAGGTACATAATTTTTATTATAATTTTCTTTAAAATCTTGTTTTATTTTATTTAAACTATCCACTTCTATAATTTCTGCACGAGCTATAGAAGCAATAAATAATATTAGAATAAATATATATTTTTTAAACATTTATGATTTCCATTTTTTTAAAGGCAGCATATCACCCTGTGATTTTCTATGTAATTCCTGCGAAAGCGGGAATCCAGAAAAAATAACCTTAATAATTGGTACATGTTTGACAAAATACACATATAAAAGCTTGTTTTTTTATATGTTTTCCTAGATTCCCGCTTTCGCAGGAATTACATATATTAGTGTTATCACATCATACTGCTAATATCAATCCATATTAATTATAATATGGTAAATATGTTTGGAAGTTTTTTTAGTTCGCTTGGCGGTACTGTTAGAAATGCATTTGGCGGCGGCATATTTTCAAGCGTGGGAAGATTTGTCGGCAAAATGCTTGGTGAGTATTTAGATCAACTAAATCACGAACCGATAGAATATGACAATATTAAAAATTTCAAAGAAAGTTTTAAATATGTAACAGTTAATTACGGTGAACCTATACCGCTAATTTTCGGTACTGCAAGAGTTAACAGACAAATAATTTCAAATCAAAATAAGCAACTAAATTGTTATGTGCTATAACCAGTTCCGTAACAAGAGCCGGTAGTAAGTAAATCTCTTTAGGGTACGAGTCTAGAGCTGATAAAATATAACTATTACCGCATAATAATTTGCTTGCAATTAGCTCACTAACAAAATCCGCTCCGGCTTTTTTGGGATTCGGTTTTTTTAGTAAATAATGCACCGGATAGTCTAAATATTACTGCTCCGGTTTTACTTTTAAGCACTTTCCACGGAACATGTCCTGCCGATTGTGCAATTAAATTAATACATCTATATACTATAACATTTTCGCGATAAGCTTCTATGTCGACTCTGATTAAATTACCATATGCAATGTCGTTTAGTTCAATAAAATTTTGTGATTTGGTAGTACTATTCTTCCAAAACTTTTTCCAATAATTTTTTATCATATATCCTAATATATTTATTGTTTTCAGGATTATATAATGATTTGGGAGGTAGACTAAGAGAGCTTAATAAGATGTTCATGTTCGTTAATGTAATTAAAATTATTTCTTTACAAATAGAAAGATATACTATTTATTATAAAACATATTACCATGAAATATAGCAACTTGATAGGATATAAAACATGTCTTTACCATCTGAATATTATTCACAATGACCCATAACAGCTTTGAATAAGCTAATAAAAATTTTATAAAAACTAAAAAATATGACGAAATAAAATCAATTTTAGCCTCTAAGAACAGCTATAATTTGTTAGGGTTACATCATGCCATTACGTCATTTGATCTAGAAGCATATACACTTATTCTTTCTTATGCTAACCCTAGCCACTTTACTTCTGCTGAATACGATAGATATATATATAACATCGATGATACATCTATGCTTGATGTAGCAGCATTTATAAATTTTGATACTATACAATATAGAGATACAAAAAGCAGCATGTTGCAAGAGTTGATTAAGTTTAAGAAGAGAACGATTGAGTAGCACAATAACAATGCAATTAGTGAATTTAAAATAGAAGGATTTGAATTAAAAAATTAGCTAGTTATTTAAGTTTTCAAGAGTTTAAAAGCTTTATTGAATATAATAAAATTGAGATAAATATTGAAGAACTTAATATTGCAAAATTTAAAATAGAAAAATTATCACCGATTGCATATAGCGAAAACTCTGATATTACTATATTACTATTTTAATGACAAGGACTTACAATGTAAGCGATTTAAATGACAATATAATTCTTCATAACTATACAAAGCTTTTGCAATAGGGGCCTACAAATAAGTTATTAGCCTATAATAGCAGCGGTTAATATTAAAGTGCAAGATAACCTAAAAATAATATTTGATAATAAATCATTTTCTCATTACGATTGAGACAATAACCTAATATGTATAGGCGCAGAAAAATTAAATTTAGAATCAATAATAGCACATAAATTTGGACATTATGCAATAGAGAAAACTTTGTACAATGCAAGTATCCCACTAAATAATAGTTTTCAAATTTTAAAAACAGATTTCGTAAAAAATGTACCATATCAAAATGATGATAAAATATTTTTGCCTAAAAATTTTGACAGCTTAAAGCGTTTAATTAATAGTTCATATTAATATAGTAGAGCGGCAAAACCAATACTTGATTTAACGGCACATTTAATATTAACACCAGAGGAAAAAAATGAAATTAGTAGTAAATATAACAATAGTAAAGCATTGATTAAATATTTAAAAAACGAGACTATATTACCTATATTTTACTTTAATAATTATAGACCGGAACAGATACAAGAGCATTAGAGGAAGTTATAAAAACTAATTCTCATACCCATATTATGTGACCAATTTAATTATTAATTTACTAAAATTACCTTGTGTAAAAGAACAGGATTATTATGAATAATTTGCAACTGATCAAAAAGTTCAATTGCAATGTATATTAACCAAGATTCTACCACAAATAATAAAAAATAAAGATCTTACTAGCGAGCAAGTTTACTACTTAGAAAGAATTGGAAATCTTATACACAGAGAATCAGATGATAGCGCTGCAGAGTTCATAGTTAGGTATCTAGAAATTAGTATAGATAATTTATTGCATCCCATCGAAGACTTACTTATTATTAATGTAATGCAACTTTTGGTAGATTTTTGGGCGGAACACATAGTTCCTAAAATGGAATCTACTATTATAGGATGTACAAAGGAATATAATTGTGACACATTTGATGGAGCGTAATTAATTTAGCTATTGTTGTGTGGCGCTTTTTATGTCATACCTACGCAAGCAGGAATCCAGTACTTTAAGGCTTTTTAAAGATTTTACTTTAAAAGTGAAACAATATAATAAAAAAATCTTTGCAATCAAGATTTTTTTAGCCTGTATCCCCTGCTTTCGCAGGTATGACATCACTGGCTTTTCGAAAACTATCCAGCACTATAACAAAAAAACCCTAATCACTAAAATTATACCTAATATTTTTTCTAGCAGAACTTATATCTTTTAAACGTTCACAAACCTTTTCAAAGACTTGTTTAGGCAAGATATTTGAAGCATTAATTTGTAAAAATTTATCGTCTTTTAATTTAATCGAAAAAGAAGGCTCTTGAAATTCTGGCCCATCAATTTCTCTAGCAATTTTTATATAATAACCGATTATATGACTGTTGTAATAATCACTTTTACTAATCATTTTCTTAGCTATTTTATTAATCTGCATGTCAGTTTTAGCAGTATAAGTAACCGTAAGGGCAATACCTAGCATAAGACGCTGTCTATGACTAAAAGGAATGTCTGAAGATAATATAAATTCCGAAACAAAATTTGCTCTAAGCGTTTTATCAATATTTTTATTATATTGTGCTAGCATTATAGCGAGTTCAATAATAATAAGAGTCGTGGCATCGGCATTAATTACAAGATATTGTACTGCTTCAATATATTTTTCAATTTTACATATATTTCTATCAAATTTTACTAATCTCTTCACCCTCTCATAAATAATATCTTTTTCTGTTTCATGAGACGGCAACGAGTCAAATCTTACTCCTTCTTTTAAACCGTAATTTGAGATAATAATTTTTTCCGGTGAAAATACCTTAATCATTGCTTTTATTACTAAAACTGCATTATAATTTATGACTTTCTGCGCGTAATAACTCAGTTTTAATTTATCGATTTGCGATAATTTCTCTAAATATAACTCAAACTCTACACGATTTATTTCAAAATTATGTAAATTTTTAAGGGGATAATTTATAGACTCCATGTATATACGGCTCATTAGACGTAATGCACCGCCAATTAAATATAAATTAGGATAATGTGCAGCTCCAAATTCTTCCTCTAGCATTTTAGTAATCAGCCCGACATCACCAAAATTGCTACTAACAATAATTTTTGTACCAAGCGGCAATGATTTTAATTTACCGACTTTTTTATTTCCAATCTGTGCAAGCTCAAGACTTCCACCTCCAAGATCAGCTACAATACCGAAAGCATCACTAATACCAGAGATTAATCCGGCAGCAGTTAAATAAGCTTCACGTTCACCTGAGATAATTTCAATATCAATATTGAATCTCTTTTTAATTATAGCTTTGAATTCATCTGCTTTAGGATGCCCCCTAAGTATAGCTGTTGCAACACATCGAATATTAGTAACAGACAGTTTGGTAAAAATATGAATAAGATATTGTAGAGATAAATATGTTTGATGTTTTACGTCTAAATTATCTAAATTAAGTAAATTTGTAAGATAATTTCTAAATTTATAATTAAAAATTTCCGGCGCTCCAAGCTCATCACTTTCATAAACTACAGCTCTTAAAGCATTTGAACCGATATCAATAATAGCTGAACGCATTTTACTCATTATTTTCCGGAACAGTTATTGTTTCGGTCTCTTCCGAAGCCTCATTATTATTTGCCCTAGGGTCAAAAGGTACTTGAGTAGGTACAAAAGTCGGCGGTAATAATCTACTAGTAAAAAACTTATCTTCATAATACTTAATTTTACGCGATTTTATAGGCGGAAAGGATTCTATTAAAACAATTTGCTCATCTCTCGGTAACTGTATTACTTCTTGAGGTAAAAGTAAAGCTCTTTGAACCTGAGAAACGTTTTGGGTTCTAGTAGCAATATTAAGATCAAAAAATAAAGGTTTACTAAATGATCTTTGTTCTACCGTCTTATTACCGACAAGCTGCGATATTAAATTTGCCGTTTCATAGTTATTAGCGGCAAAAGTAATACGATATGTTGCATTAGATAAGAAAGAATTCATCCCGGCATCTTCATATGTTCCTTTTAACTGCTGTGTATCTTGGATAATTAAAAATAAACGAACTCTATAACCTCTAAAATAAGCTATACCGGCTTTAAAAGTATCCATCTTCCCGAGCGTCGGGAACTCGTCAAGTAAGAACATTACTCCATACGGCTCTTCCTTTAAATCCGGCATTTTGCGGCTTAAAAATTCTGTCGCCTGCTGATAAAACACCTGCATTAATTTTTGTAAACGCTGTATATTATCGGGTGTTAACCCTACATATACGGTTGTTTTGACTTTTTTAAATTCTTGTATATTGAAATCAGAAGATGCTGTAGCTGAATCAATAAGTGGATTTGCCCATAATTCAAGCGATGAGTTCATTGTAGATATTACGCCGGAACGCTCTTTATCGGCTTTTTGCAAAAATGCAGCAATATTCATATATGCAACAGGATGTATTACACCACCAAGCGTATCGAGTACGACCGCTAGATTATAAACTACGTCGTCACTCCTCATAGTACGCACTACTTCACCGAAAGATTTAGTTTTAGTAGGATCGGCTATTAAATATAGAGTTACGCCTAAAAATAAGCTTCGTGCCTCATTATTCCAAAAATCCTTTTCCGGCATTATAAGATTTGAAATTTTTTGAACGTCATCAACCATTTGCCCAGGCTTAGTACTAACCCAATCAATCGGATTATAACAATGAGTAACACCATCAGGATTAGAAGGCTCCCATACAAAAACTTTCTGCCCTTGCTTCTCACGCCAACCACTTGTCAACCCGTGATTTTCAAGCTTTATGTCATGCACTACTACCGAATCACTCCAAAATAACAAGTTAGGTATCACAAACCCTACACCTTTACCTGAACCGGTAGGAGCAAATAATAAAGCATGCTGGAACCCGTCTGCAACAAAATATCCACCGGCATCAACACCGATCAGCATACCTTTCTTAGATCTAAGACCTGCAGCCTCTATATCTGACGGATTAGCCCAGCTTGCATCTCCATATACTTTTTCATCTTGTTTGAAAAATTGTAATGATTTTATTCTTTCAAAATTTTTAATGTAAAATATTATAACAATAATAGTCGGACTGAGAAAAGAGGCAAGTAACTTCAATTTTAAATAATTATAGTCGGAAATTTTTAACTGCCCCCAAACGTTAATAAGCCAATAAGCCCACTTATAAGCAATATTTATAGCATTTATATTTACACCTAAAGCTCCAACCTCATTAGTAAAAATTGCAACAAATGCACCGCTTATCCAAATGGTACAAAAAATAACAACCGGATGAATTATAGCATGACCGAATATATTTCTAGTAACTTTAAGTATCTTATGCCATTCCATGAATTGATATTCCTAGTTTATGCTTATATATTAGTTTTTGCGTGGAGTAATTTTTACGTCATTGCGCGCAACTAAAAGGAGCGTGGCCTGAGATTGTGCTTAGTCAATTACTTCTTTCCTCGCAATGACGTTTTTAAACCATCCCCTCAGCGTTCTTGTTCTTCTTATAATATACTTCCGAAACATATCTTTTCCCGCCGCTACCGCGTTTTAACTGCACAACGATATCTACAACGGTTAAAATATACTTTTTTACTTCTTCAGGCGGCATACCAAGATCTGCTTGCATAACCATAAGCTTTAACTGCTCAATAGCCATAGCGGGACTATCAGCATGCAGTGTGGATATTGAACCGGGATGACCTGTATTAATAGCACGCAAAAAACTAAAAGCTTCCTTACCTCGAAGCTCACCTACTATAATCCTATCTGGTCTTAAACGCAAACAGGCCTCTATTAAATCTTGAGTAGTAACATTTGCACGCCCCTGTCCTCCTTTGGAAGCCAGTAAATGCACTCTGTTAGGATGGCGTGATAGCACAACCTCACGAGCATCTTCTACAGTAATTAATCTTTCTATTGAAGGTATTTCAGTGAGTGCCGCATTAGTAAAAGTAGTTTTACCGGTTGAAGTACCGCCGCTAATTATGATATTTTTCTTTGAAACAACTGCATGTCTAATAAATTCTTTAATCTTTTTTTCAGCTAAGAAATTATTTAAAATTACTGCATCTTCATCTACTAAACTCTCTGTTGCAGTATCATCAAATGCCCCCATTTTAGCATATTCATCTAAAGTTAGATTCATACCGTTAGGCTTTCTTATAGCATAAATGATTTGTCCTATCTCACAAGCAGGAGGAAATACTATTTGAATACGGTAGCCATTCGGCAAAGTTGCCGAAAGAAGCGGTTTTTCTTCTGAAATCATCTGTTCGGTAGATTGAGCGACTAAACTCCCTAATGCAAGTAGATGTTCGCTATCCAGTTCCGGTATTTGCTTAGAATATATATCGCCTTTTTTTTCAACCCATACTTCTCCGGGCTTATTAACCATAATTTCGTTAATACCGTCTTCAGCAAATAAATTTTTAAAAGGAAGTAAAAACGTCTCTAAGGCTGCAAATTCTTCACTCATTTCATTACCTTCGATTTTAATAAAACGGCTTTTGGGAATTTATAATCCTTATTAACGTATATTCTAACCGGCGTACCTTGATTAACCGTTGTCGTCGGCTTAAACTGCTCCTGAGTTATCATATTTTTTACAACATGCGTTACATCCGTAAAAGCTTGAGTAGAAGCTTGTTGTGCTTGCGTCGGAGTTGATGCTATAGAGGTAGTAGTAAGCAAACTTGAAGCTGCCGTATTAACTGCCTGTACTAAGGTTTGAAGTCTCTGCTCAGCAGTATTCGCTGAAGAAGCAGTTTGTGCGGTTGTACATGCTTGAGTCATAGTAGTATAAGCAGTCGAAGTTTTATCGGTAATAGCAGCAAGTATATTAGTACAAATTGTAACTATCCTAGTATTTGCATCCATAGCGGTATTAGACGCAATAGTTTGAGCAGTATTTAACAATTGTTTTGCCGTAGCACTATTGGTAGCCGCTGCCTGAGACGCTATAGGAGGCGGCACTAACTTATCAAGGACTTTAGCAAGCCCTATATTAAAGCCGGATTGTAATACGGCATTTGCAAATTGTTCTTTATATTTATTATCAACTCTTCCTTGTAATCCCGGTCTACCTAAATTATCAACTGCAGGTGAGTCGAATTCTATAGTATAACCGCTCGTTAAATCGATTCTATCCCATATTATAGAAACTCTACCATAACTATTGGACGAAGTTGAGGTTGCATATTTACCGAATATTTTTGACCCTTTCGGTATCAATATCACTTTATCCTTCTCAGAAAATACGTCTCTACTAATAATGGCTCTTATTTCACCGCCGAGCTCACTATTTATTGCCGTCTCAAGGACTGCATCAATTAATTTACCGCGTCCGAGAACCAAAGACATATCACCGCGATCTTTAAAGGTCGTTTCTGCTGTAATCTGTTCCGGTGTTTTTTTAGGCTCTACACCACCAATTAACACTATAGCTGATTTTCTTTTTGCTTCACGACGTTGCTTCTCTGCATCGCTCTCAACTAACGTTCCTGAAGTCGAAGGCAACGAAACCGGCGGCAATGGAAGCGTTTTGTCTTTATTCTCTTCTACAGGAGTAGTAGGAGGTAAGACCGGTGGAACTTTTACTACCGGAGGGAGAGGCGCTGGAGGAGCGGTGGGCGTCTCAAGCTTAGGCGGATCAGGTAACTTTGGAATCTCCGGAATATTATCATCAACCTCCATAACAGGTTTTACAATATTACTCGGTATCTGAGTCTCCGGTATTTCTTCTTTTTCAGTACCGAAAAAAAGAGTATAAAAAATATATATAAAAATACCACAAATTACGACTACTATCGCAATACTCTTATTAAAGCTAACCGCAACTTTTGATAATTCTCTTTGTACTTCAGGAGAATCTGCTCCTGATAAAGCACCGGTATTATGATTGTTATTTTGCTCTTCAGCCATATCTAAATTATATTAGTTAAAGTGTTTATTGTCATTGTTGCGTGGATCGATTTTTCCGTCATTGCGAGGAATTTGCATAGCAATTGTACGTCCACAATCTCAGGAGTTTGTATTATTTCATAAGATTGCCACGCAGCCTACGGCTTGCTCGCAATGACATATCCACGCAGAAATGACATCGATTAAAATCTTGCCATGTAATTACTATTTTTCTTAGGGTAGTAAAATTTAATTACATATACTAAATCCCTTTCGTTACCCATCATAAGTTCCGTAGAAGCGATATCAAATTCATATATTCTTTTATTAGTTATAATAGTCATATTTGTACGAATATCTTTTTCAAGAGGCTTAATAAATAATCTATTTGCCAAAGGAGTTATTTTCCAAGCATAAGCATCCCCAAGAATTATATTTTGGACTTCTTCGTTTTTAGCAAATTCTATATGCGATTGAAAGCCAAAATGCAAAACTAATAAATAAACTTCATTTGGATTATATATATAAGTTTTTATCCTATTATCTTTAGTTATAGATAAATCATCTACATAATTATTACTACTATTACATGGAGCATCTACAAGTGGACATTCTCGTTGTACTGTAAAACCGCTTAATAATATAAAAACTAAAAAATAAAATCTAACTATTGTCATCGTCTACCCTATATCCGTTCACTTGAAACCCTACCGGATTTACATCAAGTTCTGAATCTGTTAATTGCATAGGCACATAAGCATAACTTACTACCGCTATTTTATTATAAACTAATTGGTTTCCTGATGTTTCATTTACGGAAAATCTAACTATATATTTATCTGCTGCGATTTTTGACCATGATTTTATTACTAAAAATGTAGTATTTGCTTCTTTATATTTTAAAGTAGGATCAAAATCTTTATTTCTTATATAGCCAAGATAATTGTAATAAACACTGCTTGTTGAAAATAATCTTATTGTCGTACGAGCTATCGTTGCAAAATCAACCGGATTATATGTTTCCCGTGCCGTTATGTATTTCTTTATAAAATACCTTGTAAGAGACTCATCCGCCGTTAACACTGGTGATGAAATAGGTTCTACCACTGAGGCACGTCCGGTATTACTATTAAGCTGAATAACAAAAGGCTCAAACTGTTTAGATTTCACTACAAAGGCTATTACTAAAGTTGCTATAACCATAAAAATGGTTAGTAGTATTATTAATATGATAAGCAAGTTACGTTGAACAAGTAACTTATCAGATCGCTCTTCATACCAATTCTGAGTAATTTTTAAAGGATTAGCCGATTTAATACTTTCTTGCGTTTGTGTATCTCCTGAACCGCTTTGCGAGTTATTACTTGATTTAAAGAAGCCAAATATATTATTCATATCAAAGGTATTTTTCTTATTACATTGTTATTGTGTAAAACTATTACTTTTATACTATATTTACTGAATTAACAGGTCTTCTTATACAAGGATTTACGCTTACACTCGAACCATCATCTATATCAGCAGAAACGCACGGGCTTTTAATTTCATAAGGAGCTGAAGGGGTACATGACAACAATTGAGCAAGCATAATTAATACTAATAGAAGCTTTAATGATTTTAACATTCTAATTATACATTATTAAATTATCTTGTTACTATTTTAAAATTACCTTACTATACAATAGTTCACAAGCATTTTTTAAAAAAATCTATTATAAATATAAAAAAATATTAAAAGGATTGTAAACGATTATACTCTGAAGTAAATAAAGAGTAGTTATACGAAGTTCAGCTTAGGAGAAGAGCGTATACTTAATATGTGGCTACCTGCGGACTTATAAAGACACTGTCGCCAATTTTTCAAGTGGGATGAGTATAACATAATAACTACCATCAATAATTGTTATTGTATAATTTTAATTTATAATTTATTTATTTTAATTTTAAAGTTAAACAATATTTGGTATTGTAGCAACAATATAAACTTATTTTATAGCTTAAATAACATTAAATTCAATCATAATCATATTATAATAATTATGATAGAGTGTTAAAACAGAATAAAATTAGATATTAATCTAGTAATTATGGACCCATTAACCAACGCAATACAAGAATATATAAAATCCGGCGAATATTTTATTGATGCAAGAAAATGGTATAATTTTAAGTATATCTTACCGTTCAGTCATAGAAGTCTTCTGCTTTTAATATGCACGATTTTTACCTTATTATTAACCTTAGTTTGTATAAATATCAACATATTGCTACCTATAAATAAAAAAGTAAATTATTTAATAAAAGATGATGCCGAAAAACAAGCTGCCATTACTAATACTAAACATTCAACATTAGTAAAGCCTTATACCTCTATTGCAAATATTATGCTTCAGAATTATGTAAACCAACGAGAAGAATACAATTACGATATATTAAAAGAACAATTTACCTTTATCAAAAATGCTTCTACGCGTATTGTGTATATGCAATTTGCTAATTTTATGAATATTGATAACCCATTATCACCGGTCATAAGATATCAAAAACTATATAGCCGCTCAATTAATATATTATCAATTAAAAATATAAACGATAACGAGGCAGTTGTTACTTTTGAATCATTGGCAAAAAATAGTACGGATGCAATTTTAGAAAATATGGTATGGGAAGCAAGAATCGGATTTATAATGGATTCTATCAGTACAAATACATCACCTGATATGCCGTTCAATTTTACCGTTACTAGTTACAAGCTAAAGTTATTAAGGAATAAAAATCAGAAATAATATGAAGCAACTAATAATATTTTGTACTTTTATAATACTTACATTAGATGTATTGGCTCTTACTATATCACGACCTCTAGGTCGAGACCCACGTCTCAGAGTTATGACTTATAACCCTGACGATGTTTTCAAATTCACAGGATATTACGGCTATCAAGCAAGTATAGAACTAGCAAGAGACGAGGAAATAGTAAGTATTTCTATGGGAGATACTACTTCATGGCAAATAGTACCTGCCGGTCATAGGATTTTTATTAAACCGATGGAACCGGATGCTACTACTAATATGACTTTAATTACTAATAAACGGACGTACTTCTTTGAACTATATGCCGCCGAAACTCTTGATATGCGTGATCCTGAAATGGTCTTTAACGTAAAGTTTCTTTATCCGGATGACGAAAATGACAATATGAGCGGTCATATGCAAACTTTTTCTGCTGCCCTAGCAAGTCCCGACCTGACTCATCCTGAAAAATATAACTTTAATTACTATATTAGCGGCAGCGAAGAAATAGCTCCTATTAAAATTTTTGATGACGGCGAGTTTACTTATCTGCAATTTAGAGATAAAAACGCTGAAATTTCCGGTATTTTTGCTGTAGATGATTCACTTCGAGAATCTTTAGTAAATTATCGCCTTGCTCAAGATAATCCTAATATGGTGATCCTTGAACAGGTTTTTCCTAAGCTCGCTATACGTAAGGGCAAAAAAGTCACATGCGTATTTAATCAGTCTTTCAAAGCGTATTAATGTCTACCAACGTCACTGCGGCAATGACGATGACACTGATTCACGTAACAATACTTTTCTTACAATAACAATATAATTATGCATAATTTAATATATTTCTTTGCCTTGATCTTACTCACTAGCGGCTTATTTATAATGCTTACAAGTCGTAATTATATTCATAAAATTATCGGGCTTGGAATCTTTCAAAGTTCGGTGTTAGTATTGTATGTAAGTATCGGAAAAATTAAAACAGGCGGTGTACCTATTTTCCAAGAGGGCATCACTACTTACACTAGCCCTTTGCCTCATGTATTAATGCTAACTGCTATAGTAGTTGGGTTTGCTACTCTTAGCGTAGCTTTAAGTTTAATATATCAAATTTATAAACATTGTGGTACAATATCAGAAAATGAAATTAATTTTGATAAATGATTCTAGCTCACCATGTCCCTATCATACAAATATTATTCCCTTTATTTGGGGCTTTACTCTCAATAATATCTTTTCGCTTTATTACCTTTGCACGAATAATTACTACGATTTGTATTTTATCTAGCCTTTTGGTCAGTGTTTATGGATATAGCATTATACAAAATACGGAGCTATCTTACACCATGGGAGGATGGACTTCAAAAATAGGAATAGAATATCGGCTAAATGCACTAAACCAAGCTATTATTGTTTATCTTAACTTGGTTTTATTATTCTTTTTAGTTTTTTGTCATAAGATTACTAATCAAACTATCTTAAAATATATAAACAATAATAGAAAATCTTTATTTTACGGTATATTATTATTCGCTCATACGGGCTATTTAGGGATGATGGCTACTCACGATTTTTTTAATCTATATATATTTATAGAGATTTCGGCACTTAGTAGCTATGTACTGATAGCCTCAGGTAATAATCCAAAATCTTTAATCGGAGCTTTTGATTATTTGATAATAGGTAGTATTGGTGCAACTCTTATTCTTATATCTATAGGATTTTTGCTAAGCATTACTGGTAGTTTGAATATGGCAGAAATTGCAGCGTATTTACAAGCACATACTAATTCCCGTATAATCACTATAGCTATCGGTTTTTTCTTAATAGGTGCTATTTTAAAAACAGCTTTTTTCCCTATGCATTTTTGGATGATGAGAGCTTATAATAACACGGCTTCAGTTATTTTAGTATATTTAGCAGGGATTTCTACTATAATAGGAATATATATAATATATAAATTTACTTATATTATTATAGGCTATGAGACAATTAAAACGGCTATTACAAATTTTATAAAACCTATCGCTTTAGCTACTCTTATTATAGCCCCATATTTTGCTTACCAAACAAAAGATTTCAAGAATATTATAATTTATTCATGTTGCACTCAAATAGGTTACGTATTTTTATTATACGTAACCGAAAACGGTATAATAGTTTTACCAAGTTTATTACTTGCGGATAGTATAAATAAAATAGCTCTTTTCTTGATAGATGCTTATAATGGAAGCTATAAAAGAGAGCCTAACAAAGTTTTAATAATAATTGCTATTATGTGCAGCTGTGGCTTACCTATCAGTCCATTATTTTTTATCAAAGTAAATATTCTTGAATTATTATTAACACAAAATCTACTATTAGATTTTATTATAATTTTACTTAGCTCCGTAGGATCGTTATTTTACCATTATAAAATGGTACTATTGTCATTCCCGCGAAAGCGGGAATCCAGTAATTAAAAAATATAAACACAGTAAGTTTTTAAAACTAAAAGCACGATTTATCTCGCTTTTTCTGGATTTCCCCACTTTTAGCTAGGCATGACATAGAAAACCATACAGGTAATGCTTTAACCATACTATCAAAAAAAGTATAACAGCTTATCATGATTACACAATTTACTACTCCGAGTCTTTTGATTCTATCAACTTTGCTAGTTGGTGCATTAAACTTAACTAGCCCGTATGCCACTCAAAAAGATAGCTTTATACGTAACTTTTTACTTATTACTATCGCTATTTTTTTCTTCGGTAATATTTTAATTATAGACTGGTTGTTTTTAAAAGGTATTAGAGCAGGGTTTGAATTTAATATATGCGGTAATTACTCTATAGGATTCCATCTTGAACCTTTAGGGCTTATTTTCTTAAGTTTAATAGGCTTTTTATGGATTTGTGCTTTACTTTACACTCCTAAATATCTTGCTATTAATAATATAGACTATTCTTCTAGATTCTTATTTTTCTTTAACTTCACTATTCTAATCGGTGTTTTAATTGCTTTATCTAGCAACTTATTCACGATGTTTATTTGCTATGAGCTTTTAACTATTTCTACAGCTTTTTTAATAGGACATACCAAAAATAATATAGTACTTAGAGGGTTATATAAATATCTAAAAATTCTGATGATTTCTGCCACAATATTATTTTTACCGGCAGTGATAATTATTTATACTAAAACCGGTAACGGAGATTTTGCAAGTGGGAGTTTAGTAGAAAATTATTTTTCCAAAAACCAGTCAATTATTTTATTGTTAATGTTTATTTGCGGTATTGCTAAAACTGCAATTTTTCCGGTGCATTCATGGCTTCCTGCTGCAATGGTTGCACATTACCCCATTAGTAGTTTGCTGCATGCCGTAATAGTGGTTAAAACCGGATTATTTTGTATTTACAAAATCCTATTATATATATTCGGTTTATCGTATTTACAAATGATATTTGCCGAGTTTAACTGGTTAATTTTTATACCGATAGTAAGCATATTTTATAGCTCAATCAAAGCCCTAGACACGGATAATATCAAAAAAATACTCGCCTACTCCACTATGAACCAATTAAGCCTTGCATTGCTTAGTGCTTTCATGTTAACACCTAAGGCACTTGGAGCCGCAATACTCCATTTAGTTTCACATTCTTTTACAAAAATCTGCTTATTTTATAGTATGGGCAGTATTTACAGTTTAAAGAAAGCCGATCAAGTACAGAATTTACATGGTATATCCAAAGAATTTCCTTTAATTTCTTTTATTATATCTATCTCTTCATTATCATTAATCGGTATGCCTATCTTTAGCGGATTTATTAGCAAATTCTCAATATTACTTGCCGCAAGCGAACAGAATCAAATCATTGTTATGATTGTCGTAATAGCTAGTAGTATATTCTCAAGCCTTTACCTGCTCAAAATATTAAGCTCTATTTATAAACCTTCTTTAGTAGAATCTAACGTAACAAAACCACTCCCCTACTCTATGCAAATTAGTATAATAATGTGCTGCTGTGCCGTAACTCTTTTCTATTTTATTCAAATCTTAATCAGAGAATTTTTAGCTTATATTACATAAACATATTTACATAATCTACACATAATCATATAATATGTATACCGTAGATACTTCAAAAGTTGGAAGTCAAATAAGCAGTGCACCTACACAGCGTACAATAGTGAGCACAGGCAAATCCCGAAATTTGACGTACCAAATTTTGAAGTATCAAAGGTATAAATATGGTAATTATTTTTGAGGATAAATATGGCACAAATTATTAGAGCAACAGAATTTGTACGATCTTTTTCAGATATTATGAATAGAGTTTACTATAAAGGCGAAAGCAGGTAAGTACTAAGCAATGGTCACCTTATGGTCAGACTTATATTAGCCCTATTGTGTTAACTGAACTATTAATAGGAGTAGATAGAGTCAAGAATGAGAATAAACGTATAAAATGTTTAGCTTTTATAGAATACGTAAAAAGTCTGTTTACTATATTACCTTTCGGTATTGAAGAAGTATATACATATGCACGTATTACTCATGATTTATACACACAACGTATAACTATAGGAACTCATGATATGCTTATTGCAGCAACGGCTATTACAAAAGGTTTTCTGATATTAACTCTAAATGTAAAAGACTTTAAAAGAATCCAGGGACTAGAGGTTTTAACAGTTTCTTCTAAGGATTAAAATGTTTATTCAAAATACCAAGTGTACATTTCCGCTTACTAATTTTGAGCTTATTTTTGATTTTCACCCACAAAATCAGCTAATAGCTCTAGCATTTCTAATTGTTACTGCTATCTTAACTCTTTATACAATTTCCCAAAATAGAAAATTAGAATGCTTAATCGGTAGTTTATACTGTTTATCCTCTATTATATGCGTATTTGCAGCTGATTTTATTTCCATGATAATCTCGCTTGAATTCATGACTATTTTTGCCTGCATAATTATTTTTTGTGACCAATTAAAGATAAAACCGGCACGTCAATATTTCCTCACTCATTTATTCAGCAGCGGGCTAATCTTAATCGGTATGACTCTTCTAATCCAAACAACAAGTAATACGACTTTTACTTCTTTAACGGCATCAGTAAATAATTTTGAGTTACCAGCAATATTCATACTTGCAGGTTGTTTAATTAATGCCTCGGCTATTTTTGTAAACGGCTGGGTGGTTCATTGCTATCCTATAGCTTCAAGTAGCGGTATTGTATATTTAATTAGTTTTACTACTAAAGTTATTTTAATTATCATTTTAAAATTATTTAGCGGTCTTGAGATATTAAAGTTTTTTGGGATATCAATGATCATTTACGGATTAGTATTGTCTCTAATTGAAAAAAAACTTAAACGATTAATATGTTATCTTACCGTATCACAGCTTGGTTTTATATTAACGGCTATTAGCATAAACTCTCCAAATATAACTTATCTTATTACAAGCTTTATATTCATACATATATTATATAACGGATTATTTGCTTTATATTTCGCTTATATAGAAGATGAGTATGATATTAAAAATTACCAAGATCTTCAGAATACTCAAATTAATTTTATTTTATTAAGCGGATTTGTTATTAGTATATTGATCTATACATCTATACTGCCTATTAGTTCTTCTTATATTAAAGATGAAATAGCTAATATTTTAAACAAGAATAGTGTAATGCTATTTTCCAAGATAGCGACTTGTACCATATTATTTGGGTTGTTGATGGAGAGTTCTACGTCATTCCCATCTCGCTTTATGTCATTCCTGCGAAAGCAGGAATCCAGTAAAAACCTTAAAAATAAAAGCTTTATAATATTTCTGGATTCCCGCTTTCGCAGGAATGACATAAGAACTATAACCTACCTCTCTTTCTGCATCATAACTTTATGCATATGTTTATTCTACCCTATTCAAATATCACATACTGCTAACTTTAAGCTAGTGATCCTTGCCATCTCACTGTTATTGGCTTTAATATTTAGAAAAATACCACGCATTTCGACAGAAAACATAAACCTTGACCTATACCAATATATTGAAAAATTTATATATTTCAGTATCGATAAATATAAAGAAACGGCAGACAATAACGAAGATGCGGCAGAATATCTTAATTTTAAGGTTATTTGGGATAATATTTTCAGTAAAATATCTGCTTGGCATAATCAACAAACTGCTATATTGATTGTATTATTCCTATTAATTAGTTTGATTTTAACACTACAATAATTCGATGTCATTGTTGTATAGATACCAAAATCGTCATTGCGAGAAGAAACTGTAAGTTTCAACGAAGCAATCTAGTAAACAATTCTGATTACAGAATTTTTGTATTATTTTACTAGATTGCCGCGTCGCCTACGGCTCCGCGCAATGACGATTTTAGGCATAACAACACAAAAAAATAAAAAAACATGAAACCACCAATAACAGACAAACAAAATTACAGCTTTGAAGTTCACGAAGCAACAATAAACGATGATTATCACTGGCTGCGTGATCCTAAGTGGCCAAATGTAGAAGACTCTAAAATTTTAGATTATTTAAAAGCTGAGAATCAATATACCGAAAATTTCTTTGCCGATCTGCAAAATGATAAGGAAAAGATTTTTGAAGAATTAAAAGGACGGGTTAAATTAGACGATGAATCGGTTTATGTTAAGAACAAAGATTATTACTATTACCATAGAGTAGAGGAGAATAAAAATTATCCGATATATTGCAGAAAGCATAATAATATGGATTCAGCAGAAGAAGTAATATTAGATGTCAACCTTCTTGCTCCAAATAGCAGTTTTACTGATGTTGCTACAGTTGCAATGTCACCTGATCACAATTTAATGGCTTATAGTGTTAATTTTACAGGTAATGAACAATACAATATCAAAATATATAACCTTAAAGAACAAAAATACTTACCTGATGAATTAGGCAATGTACAGCTAAATCTCGATCGCTTCAGACAAGATGAATTTCAGGACAAGCCTGCGGAACGTACAAATGTACGTGAGCCTAGGCGAAGGCCGCAAACTTCGCTTGTATCAAGCGATCGAGATTTAGCTGTAGCTCCTACTATAATTTGGCATGAACACTTAAACGGCTTTTTCTATATTACTATTAATGAGAATCAACGCTGGGATAAGGTAATGTTTCACCGTATAGGTGAAGAGATCACTCAGGATAAATTAATATTCGAGGTAAAAAACCCTCTTCATTTTATCAGCTGCAAGAAATCAGCAAGTCATGAATATATTTTTATAAATTCAGGCGATCATAATGAAAATGAAATTTACGTAATTTCTATGCAGGATGATAGTTTTACGCCTAAATTAGTACGAGCTGCAGAAAACAAAATATTCTATGAAATAGAATATAATGGCGATTATTTTTATATTAAAACTAATTATAAAGCTAAAAATTTCCATGTTATAAAACTGCCGGTAAATAATTTTGAAAATACTAGCTGGGATGATTGGGATGATATTTATATTAAGGAAGAACAAGACAAATATTTAAAAAGCTTTAATGTTACAAATAATTATTTAATCTTAAACTATCGTGACCAAGGTTTACCGCTAATTAAAATAAAGCGATTTAAAGATTTACAAGAAAATACAATTCATTTTCCCGACGAAAGTTTCCAAGCAAGTAGTTTTTCTACAAACTTTGAGGAAGACGATATCAGAATAGAGTACTCTTCTCTAGCAAGACCCAATACCACTTATAGCTACGATTTTAATAGCGATAAATTAACGATATTAAAGAGCCACGAAATACCTTCAGGCTTTAACCCGGAGGAGTATAAAGTAGAGAGAATATTTGCAGATAATGAAGATGTAAAAGTACCTATAACCTTGTTTTATAAAAAATCTTTATTTAAAAAAGACGGTTCAAATCCTTTATATCTAATGGGTTACGGTGCTTATGGCATCGCTATGCCCGTCAATTTTAGAAATACAGCAGTAACACTTGCCGATCGCGGTTTTATTTACGCAGTTGCTCATATTAGAGGTGGCGATGATCTAGGTCATGATTGGTATGAAGCTGCTAAGTTTTTAACCAAAAAAAGAACATTTGAAGACTTCATAGCCTGTAGTAGAGCTTTAATTAACAAGCAATATACAAGTAACAACAATATAGTAATAATGGGCGGTAGTGCCGGCGGTATGTTAATCGGTTACATACTCAACGAAAAACCGGAAATCTATAGAGCAGCAATCGCGCATGTACCGTTTGTTGATGTTTTGAGTACCATGCTTGACGAAAGCTTACCGTTAACTCTCTTGGAATATAATGAGTGGGGTAATCCGAAAGAGAAAGAATATTTTGAATATATTAAATCATATTCCCCTTATGATAACGTAAAAGCACAAAACTACCCTGCTCTATTCGTTACTTGCGGTATATCCGACCCACGTGTAGGTTACTGGGAACCTGCTAAATGGGTAGCAAAATTACGAGCACTAAAAATGGA
The DNA here is from genome assembly GCF_000283995.1 of Rickettsia philipii str. 364D. Lineage (NCBI taxonomy): Bacteria > Pseudomonadati > Pseudomonadota > Alphaproteobacteria > Rickettsiales > Rickettsiaceae > Rickettsia > Rickettsia philipii. Next base: position 379,337 of record NC_016930.1, on the reverse strand, counting down.
CAATAATCCCTTATTATTAAAAACAAATATGGATACGGGACATAAAGGTTCTGCCGGTCGTTTTGATTATCTGAAAGAGATAGCTGACGAATTAGTATTTATTTTTAAGGTGTTTGATGTTGAGGTTTAGTTAGCAGATTTGTGGCTGGAATCCTGTTATGTCATTCCTGCGAAAGCAGGAAGCCAGGAACAAGCGCAATAAATTGAGCTTTTAAAAAGCTTTAAAGTACTGGAGTCCTGCTTTTGCAGGAATGACATACAACACCTCTACTGAATACAAAAACAATGCATAAAAATTATCTAGAACAATTACAAAAATTACCGATTACTTTAATTTTACTAATTAGCTTAATTTGCTGTATTGGTTTCATTGTGCTTTATTCTGCAGCAAATAGTAATTTGCAGCCCTGGGCTTACAAACAAATTATAAATTTTTGTATATTCTTGCCTTTAGCTATTATTATTGCATTAATTGATTTACGCATAATATTTAGGTTATCGTATATCTTTTATTTGTGCGTACTCGCTTTACTAGTAGCCGTGGAGCTTTGTGGCTCAACTGCCATGGGCGGTAAAAGATGGATTGATATCGGTATAGTTAAGCTTCAACCTTCCGAACCGATAAAAATCGCCGTTGTAGTAATGCTTGCTAGATATTTCCATTCACTAACAATTGATGATCTTACAAAATTTCATAAAGTTATTATACCGATTATAGGAGTTTTAATACCGGCTTTTCTAATAATTAGAGAACCAGATTTAGGTACGGGAATGATTGTTTTAATTGTTTCGGCAATTATATTTTTTGCGGCAGGTCTTAGAATAAAATATTTTATAATACTAGGTCTTGCTGCTCTTATTAGCCTACCTATTGCTTGGAATATGATGTATGATTATCAAAAAAAACGGGTAATGGTTTTTTTAGATCCCGAACATGATCCGCTCGGTGCTAGTTATAATATTATTCAGTCTAAAATCGCTATAGGTTCAGGTAGCCTATTTGGACGCGGTTTAAATCAAGGTAGCCAAAGCCATTTGGATTTTCTTCCCGAACATCAAACTGACTTTATCTTTGCTACCTTCGCTGAAGAGTTCGGCTTTATAGGAGGAATGTTTTTACTAATATTATATTTTGCACTTATAACTATTTCTTTATTAATTGCCGTAAATTGCCGAGAGATTTTTAGTAAATTAATAGTAATAGGTATTACTTCAATCTTATTTACTCACGTATTTATTAATATAGCTATGGTTATGGGCTTGCTTCCCGTAGTAGGCGTACCGCTACCGTTTATTTCTTACGGCGGAACAATGATCGCATCCATGCTAATCGGCTTTGGGCTTGTGATGAATGCTCAGGTACACAGACATACCGCTTTAAACTAGTGCTTTAAACTAGTGCAATTATATTGACAAAATGGATAACATAAATTAATAATAAGTTGCACTTCACTTTCTGATTTTCGTATAAAGCGAAATTTCCTATTGACTTTTATATAAAACAGTATAGATTTCTTTACAATTTAATTTTTTATAAAGAATTTATGCTCGGCTATGAGAAAGCACAAACAAGTTTAAATAGAGAACCAAAACAAGCATGAGATATTTTGTCTATTGGCACTTTTCTTGAATATTTTGATTTATATTTATATGTACATATGGCAGCAGTGCTTCTCAACGAGCTTTTCCTCAAGTTGATCCTCAGACTGCTCTAATCTATGAAGCAGCTGCATTATGTTCAACATATGTATTTAGACCGATAGGAGCATTAATCTCTGGTTGGCTTGGTGATAATATAGGAAGAAAATCAACTATAATAATAACTACTTTGCTTATGACTATAGCTTGTTTTATTATGGCAAATCTTCAGCTTATGATGAAATAGGAATTGTAGCTACATGGGTTATGATAGCATGCCTTATGGCACAAGGCATGTCCTCAATGGGGAAAGTAATAGGAGCAGATGTATATTTAACTGAATTTATTAAACCACCTGTACAATATCCAACTGTAGCAACTTTAGATAGTTTTTGTAAGGTGGTTTTGGAGCATTATGCTTAGCTTCTTTAGTTACTTCATTTGGTTTTAGTTGGCGTATAGCTTTTTTAATCGGTGCTGGAATCACTATAGTAGGAGTCATCGGGAGAACTTCGCTTAGAGAGACACCGGAGTTTGTGGATGCTAAACGATATTTAAGAAAAACTTTAGAACAAGCTAATATTGATCCTAAGAAGATAAAAGTAATATTAAAACTATTATAGCGTTTTTTTTATTAGATTGTACAGGTCCTGTAGCATTTTATGTATCATATATTTATTGTTAATATATTAAAAATACTGTTAATTATAGCCCTGCAGAAATTATTCATCAAAATTTATTTGTAGCACAGTTTAATTAATTGTTGTTTTATTTCATGTGCCTCTATATACACAGCAATTTTTACAACACTAATTAAACTTTCCGCATTTTTTCAGGTGATTTAGCACCTCAAGTTTGTAAATTATACATTCTGTCAAAGAACTTTATTAAAAAAGTATCATATCTTTTTTGTCTAACTAGCACATTCAGACCTTTCTCACTACTTATTTTTCCGTAAGGTTTTATTCTAGTTAAATCCTCTACGTGCTTTGCTACTTCTGGTCCAATAGTTATTACTTCTTCAGTCAGTGCTATATCTTCAATAGTATCATGCAGTAAAGCAGCTTGCAGCATAATAGCATTATAAAGCTTAGGAGCTTCTTCGGCGACAAACTCTGCAAGCATAATCGCTACTTCAATCGGGTGAAAATAATAAGGATCACCTAATTGACGTATTTGTAAGTCGTGATACTTGCGAGCGTAGTAGATACCTTTTGTAACTTCTTCTATATCAACAGGATTTTTTACTTTAGCATTTAAATATTCGATGTTGTCTAATAGTTTTTTAGCGTAAACGCAAGTTTCAAACTTTTCTTTCCAAGAGCTTAAATCTTCCATAAAAGTCATTTCTTATTTTTATTAATAATAGTTGATTACAATTAAAAATTGTAGTAATAAATGATTTTGTAAGCCTAAAGAAGCATAATAATTTTAACCTTTTGGTATGGAAGCAACTTCATTATGTTTGATTAGTGCTGTTATTGCTTATCCCGTATAAAGCTTATCTGCCAAAAACTTTCTTCTTTATATTATCTTCTTCTAAAAAATATATCACTTTTTTCATTCAATATATCATCACGGTTTGTATATAAAGATTCAATAAATAGAGTCCTTTAAAGCTAGTTGCACAGCTATATTATCCTGATCATGTCTTTCTATAGTTTTAGAAAAGCCCAAATTCTTTAACTACATTACCTAATTCTTTTATATTAGCTCGAAATCTAGTAGAATCAGAATGTGACATAGGTGTTTTTGAGAGCTTTATTATTTCGTTTCTACGTTCTTGTGTTTTAATAATAACTATTTTCTTTAAGTTATCGTCTAAATCTTCCATTCCAATTTTATTGCGAATAATATCGTTTATACTAATTACTTTATTTCCATGCTTTCTCTCATGCGTTGCTGCTACTATACTGCAAGCCAAATCTGTTAATATATCTATTAAGAAACTTTGCGTTATTAAACCTATACCTTTTACTAAAATTTTTATTATACCCTCTTGCTCATTAATATTATTTTTATAGTTTCAGCAATACAGCAAGCATTTATGATATTTTTATATTCCAATAAAATGCATTACAGTAATCGTATAATAATGGGCTTTCTTGTGCTAAACTTTCAATGTCTCAAAGATTTCTGCTTTTTGTATTGTTCCACTATAGTATTTTATTGTGGCTATCTATCTTAATTGCATAGGCATCTAATCTTTTATTTGCCCCGGCATCTAGTAATTTAAAATTACTGGTTTTCAACCTTATTTTTGCATCTTATTATCTGTTAACTGATTTTTTAAATAACATGCGGCTAAAAATTCTTGAATAGTTGCCCTCTTAGTTCTGTGTTAATTTCTGCTGGATAAATAGTGGCTATTTTCTTTAAATTATCCTCACCAAATTTATATAGGTTTATTTTATATTGTTCTGCTAACGGATCGTCTGTTTCTGCAAGTAATTTAGTTATAAACTCCTCTAAACTTACTATTTTGCTTGCTGAATTATCAGTTGTAAATATTTCATAGTTTCTATCTTCAAATATTATCTTGCCTTCTATTCCTGATGCTTTACTAACCGATACCGTAAAAGTAAAATTATATTTCTTTATACCATTTAAAATAAACTTACACTCAACTCATTTATCACACCGCTTTTTAATATGCTTTTACATACTTCTTTTAAAAAGATTTGTGTTTCGCTTATATTCGGTAATTCGTTAAAACTCGCAATAAACCATTCTATTACTTCAGGATTTTTACTTTTTTCATATTCTTGAGTGATGTAATCGGTTATTGTGTGTAGAGGGTTTGGGCGTCTATTTCTAAACTTCTTTTAAAAAGATTTGTGTTTCGCTTATATTCGGTAATTCGTTAAAACTCGCAATAAACCATTCTATTACTTCAGGATTTTTACTTTTTTCATATTCTTGAGTGATGTAATCGGTTATTGTGTGTAGAGGGTTTGGGCGTCTATTTCTAAATATAAATCCTTATCAAAATTTTGAGTTCTATGTAGATCAATTATTTTTATTAACCTATTAACTTGTTTATAACTAGCTTTATCAAATGATCTTAAATTTATTATATTAATTAAACTTACAGCAACTGCATACTTAGCATATCTGTCAACATAAGGGCCACTGAGTATATCTTTGAACACTTTAAATGCTTCTTCTACCGGTTTTACCTTTCCTAATTCAACTAAACTTAAAGCAGACTCCGACTTGTCAGAATTACTAAATAAATTTTTCAGTATTGTAGATGCGTCATGTGATATATTGGGGTTTATTTGTATTATCCAACCTAGGATTTTGGCGATTGTGAATTCAATATAATTACTAGGGTTATTAAGTAGTGTATTCAATATTTTTAATGTCTCTTGGGCTAAACTAGGATTTATACGTACTGGTTCAGTTAAGCTCCAAATAACTACAATTTTGACTTCGTTGCCGGAATCGTTTAATACTTCTTTCAATATACTAAATATTGCTAATGTTAAACTTGGTACAATATATATTAACTATAAGCTTACAACAGCCGTAACCTTAATATAAATATTAGAATCATTTAGTAGATCTTGCAGTGTATTTAAAGCTTATTGTTCATATATTACACTTAGCATTTCAGTTAAGCTTCTCAAGTAGCTTGATATAAAATTTCATTATTAGGGTTACCAAATAGTTATTCTGATTTTAAACATCGCACAGTATCAAATTTGACATAATTAGGCATTACGGATTAGTGTTTTCAATATGTTCAATGCTTCTTTTACTAAACTAGACTTTGCCTTTACTATTTCAACTAAAACTGAAACTGCCTCGCACTTGAAATTTTCTATAGGATCATTAAATAATGCTTGCAGTGCATTAAATTGCCTTGGGTGCTATATTAGGTGTTGTATTTACTATCTTAACTAAGCTTTTAGTAACTAAGTATTTGTTGTATAATTTTTTTTACCTGATTTAATATTTTTATATCTAAATTAGGCATAATATTAATTATTTCAATCAATATTATATTTACATATTCATTTAATACCTTTTTATTTAATAACGGTATTATTTTTTTTAAACTTTCCTGTAATACTGTCTTATCTAATATTTGGGCTAATTTTTGTAATTGTTCATCTTTAATTTCTAATAGGCTTGTTAACTTCTTATAAATTTTTGTTTTACTGCCCCATTCATTTCTTATTTGCTAATCCTGTGATGATTCCTATAACTTTTTTCAATTCTTGAGGGTCAGTTTTTTTTATTTTGTAATTTTTCATTTACTGTTTTAACAATCGCTTCCGATAAATAACCACTGTCTATTATATGTTGTTCCCAACCTGTAATATCTTTTAGCACAACTTCATCTATTAAATATTGTATTTGTTTTAAATTCGGTATTCTACTATCAAATTTTCCGTTAATGTTGCTTTGAGCTAATAAATGCATTAATAGTATAATCTTTCTTTCAATCCCTAACTCTAATATCCTATCCACATTACATGTTACAGCTTTCCAAAATATTGCTATTAACTCTTGATTATTTTCATTACTTACCATCCCTGCTAGAAACTTCAGAGTCATTAGATATTTCGGATCGTTTCGATGCGCACCTATAAAATTTGCTGCTGTATATTTTGTGTTGTTATCTGCTAACTGATTTTTTAAATAACATGCAGCTAGATATTCTTGAAATGTTAAATGAATAAATTGAAAATTTTGCCCTTCTATTCTTAATAGCCCTTGTTCCGTCTATATCTATATATCTTTCTTGCTTTCGACTACTTTGTTCTCTACTCACTTCCCTGTTGCAACAAACGACTCATAAGCTATTTGCTCTAAAAAACTCATTTTGTTTTTTAAGTGATTATTAGCTTCAGTTTGATTTTTATATTTAAGTCGTTTATATAGTGAAATAATAAACTGGCTTAATAATAGGCATTTAGAAAAAAACAAATTATTATTTCACTATATAAACGACTTATATTAAAATCTTGATTACTGTTTTTTTTGAAATTTATCCCTTATTGCTTGAGCGCTCCAAACCAAACATATTAATGCAGTATTGATAGGAACTGCACATATTGCTTTTATTTGGCCATGAGTATCCAAAAAGATTTTTAATGGTGTTCCAAGCTCTTTATCATACTCAAAATTTTTATGTACATATTGCTCTATTCCCTCACTATAACCGCATTAGGCCTAGAACTCATTACGATATTTTTATACTGAAATACCGAATCCATAATATCTCGGTAATCACGATTACTCTGTGATAAAAACGTTACCTCATCATAACCATCCAGTATTAATAATATCCTATCTTTATCTTGTATGCTTTTTATATCTTCAAGTTTTATATCGTTAGAATCTAAACAATAATGGACAAAACAACTTAGTATATCGTCATCTATATTAGTACCATAACGTACTGTCCAGCTTAACCATTCCTTTAACCTGATTCTAAATACATAATCAAATTTGTTGTTCCATAGTTTTTCTTCTCCCCATTTATAAGATAGATAATGCATTAACGTGGTTTTACCTATTCCTGCACTACCGAATCACAATACTTTACCTATATCAACTTGCATTCTGTTTATTTTCTCAACTATATTTTTTATTTCTGAGGTACTTTTATTAGTTAGATTTCTGCGAAGTATCGCAAACTTATTTTCTTCATTTAGTGACTTAACTATATTATCAATTTTTTCTTCTTGAACTTGATAATTTTTATCAAACAACTCCCTTATCTTTTCTTCCGTATCTATGGCTTTAAAAATATTCTCTATTTCTGCCGGTGATGAGACAGCAGTAGATTTCGGTACGTGGGCTAGTCCTTTTGTCGGCAATAGTCTTCAAAAGGCACAAAATAATCTAAGCGGTTATAAATCTAACTCAACCAACCAGCAGTACTGTCGGTTTTGATAGTTGAATAGGCGATGATTTCTTACTTAGCGTTGCTAGTGCATGGCAAACGAACTCTTACTACTGATATGGCACTGAGATTAGGTAAATATTTTCACACTTCAGCCCAGTTATGGGATTAATTTACAAGCAAGATATGATTTAAAATTAACCTAGCGTAATGAATGGCCTCATATTAAAATCGTATTCGTACTATGGAAACAGCAAGAAAAGCTAGTTGATCATTTCCTAGCAACGGCACAAGATTCAGGATGTCTTATGGCAATATCGATATCCTACATAAATCTTATTCTGATACTGTCGCTTGTACCAAGTGCATAAGGGTTAACTAACACATCTAATACGCCATTGCCTGACATAAAATATTAAATAATACTTTTTATCACGGAGTAATACATTATAAAAAAGGCAACAAATACTACCCTCATATTTACAAGCCTATTGTTACTCAAGAATTATAGAACAAATAGAAAAAGTTTTTGCATCAATGTATATTGAGCCTGATTTATTGAGCAAAATAATTAAAAGTGTTAAAGAATCGGCAAAATATGAAAAAGATTATTATAACACAAGAATAACAGAATGAAATAAAGAGCTTATCAGTGTAAAAAATAGCCTTGATAAGCTTAGAAGTAAACTTTTAGACGGTATATTTACAAATGAAGAATACGAAGAAGATAAATATAAATTAACAACACGTCGTGATAAAGTAATGTTAGAGATAGCAGAGCATAATAAAGGTGATGATTGTTTTACGGACAAAATGATAGATGTACTAAATTTAGTTGCCAATGCACATCAATATTGTGTTTTGTCGAATGCTGAGGGAAAAAGATGCCTAATAAAAACTGTGTTTTCAATTAAATTAACAGGCAAAAAGCTTGACTTTATGCTGCATTCGCCGTTTGATTCATTCGTAAAGTGGTCAAAAATTGAGGGATGGCTCCCCGGGCCGGACTCGAACCAGCGACCGAACGGTTAACAGCCGTTTGCTCTACCACTAAGCTACCGAGGAATATTAGAAGCATCTGGAAGATTCAGATACTTCCTTATAACAAATCTTTATTATAACGTCTAGCGTTTTCTTTATATAAAATAAAAAAGTTTTATTCATCACCTATTTTTAAAGCTGCAATAAACGCAGATTGCGGAATTTCGATATTACCGTACTGTCTCATTCTCTTTTTACCTGCTTTTTGTTTCTCAAGTAATTTACGTTTACGACTTATATCACCACCGTAACATTTAGATAACACATCTTTACGTAGGGCTTTAATGGTCTCACGAGCGATAATACGACTACCTATACTTGCTTGAATTGCTATATCAATCTGCTGTCTCGGTATTAAATCCTTTAACCTTACGCATAATGCCCTCCCCCTTTGCTCGGCACGTGAGCGGTGTACGATTGTGGATAGTGCATCAACCACCTCTGCGTTAACCAAAATCCCAAGCTTAACAAGTTCGGAAGGTTCATAAACATCCATTTGCCATTCAAAACTTGCATAACCTTTAGAACAGCTTTTTAAACGATCGTAGAAATCGTAAACTATCTCATTTAGCGGTAATTTATAAATTATTTTAGCCCTATTTGCTATATAGCTATGATCAAGCTGCATCCCTCTCTTTTCCGTACAAAGCGATAGTACCGCACCTAAAAACTCATCAGGTACCATTATAGTTGCCTTAATCCAAGGCTCTTCCATTGATTCGATTTTTTGTAAATCAGGCAAATCTGCTGGGTTATGTATCTCTAAGTTCTCACCGTCCCGCATATGAATTTTATACACCACGCTTGGAGCGGTAGTGATTAAATCTAAATCGAATTCCCTACTTAAACGTTCTTGGATTATCTCTAAATGTAACAGCCCTAAAAAGCCGCATCTAAAACCTACTCCGAGTGCCGAAGAACTTTCCATTTCATACTCAAAACTAGCATCATTAAGGCGTAATTTAGCCAGTGAATCCTTTAGATGCTCAAATTCCGAGCTATCCGTTGGATAAAGACCACAAAACACTACGGGTAATTGTGGTTTAAAACCCGGTAGAGCTTGCTCACAAGGCTTTTTTTCATCAGTGATAGTATCCCCAACTTTACAATCCGCTACTTGCTTTATAGCCGCAGTAAAGAAGCCGATTTCGCCTGCATGCAGAACATCCGCAATATGTTTTTTCGGAGTAAAATAGCCAACATTTTCAACGGTATAAACTGAGTTAGTAGCCATCATTTTAATACGCATATTCTTACGTACGTAGCCATCAATAACACGTACTAAAATAACCACGCCAAGATATGGGTCATACCAACTATCAACAAGCAAAGCTTTCAAAATATCAGAACTACTTTCTTTTGGCGGAGGTAATTTATTTACTATAGCCTCTAAAACTAAATCAATCCCTATACCACTTTTAGCAGAGATTAGCACAGCCTCACTTGTATCGATTCCGATTATATCCTCTATTTGCTGCTTAACCTGTTCAGGTTCTGACGCCGGTAGGTCAAGCTTGTTAAGCACCAGTACAATCTCATGATCATTCTCGATTGCTTGGTAAACATTGGCAAGCGTTTGTGCTTCTACTCCTTGCGTACTATCAACTACCAATAACGAGCCTTCACAAGCAGCAAGTGACCTACTAACTTCATAAGCAAAATCGACATGCCCGGGAGTGTCCATTAGATTCAAATAGTAGGTGTTACCGTCTTTAGCTTTATATACAAGCCGCACGGTTTGTGCCTTAATAGTTATACCTCTCTCTTTTTCAATATCCATCGAATCTAGCACTTGCTGGCTCATTTCCCTAGCCTGCAAGCCGCCGCAATGTTCAATTAACCTATCGGCTAACGTAGATTTACCGTGATCAATATGGGCAATTATTGAGAAGTTCCTTATATATTTTTGATGATTCATAATTATTGTGATATAATTTGCATTTGTTTATTGTCTGTTATCCCGCGATCAAGTCGCAGCATGACACTAAACCACGATAATATATAACAAAATCGAAATTTATAACAGGAAAAAATAATGCGAGCTGAAATAGAAAATTATGTAAAAAAAATTGAGCAGTCTTTAGAACTACTTTGGAGGTCACTTTGACGTTGAAGAATCAACTGAAAGACTGAACGAGTTAGAAGAGTTAACAGCCGATCCTAGTTTATGGAATGATCAGGCTAATGCTCAAAAATTACTGCGAGAAAAAAGTAATCTAGAAGAAAAACTAAACGCTTTTAATAAACTCAAATCCAATTTAAAAGATGCTTTAGAACTTGAAGAAATGGCTGAAGCTGAAAACGATTTAGAAACACTGTCACAAATTGAACAGGACTTAAAAAATTTAAGCATCATTGCTGCCAAATTTGAAACGGAATGTTTGTTTTCAGGTGAAGCAGACGGTAATAATTGCTTTTTAGAGATTAATGCTGGAGCCGGGGGAACTGAAAGCCATGACTGGGCGTCTATTATGATGCGTATGTATTTGCGTTTTGCCGAAAGACTCGGCTTTAAAACCGAAATAATCAATATGATTAACGGCGAAGAGGCAGGTATTAAATCATGCACGATTAGGATAATAGGAAAGCGTGCTTACGGCTGGTTTAAGGCCGAAGCTGGCGTTCACAGATTAGTGCGTATTTCTCCGTTTAATGCAGCCGGTAAAAGAATGACTAGCTTTGCAAGTAGCTGGATATATCCCGAAATTGATGATAATATAGCAATTACTATTGAGGATAAAGATTTAAGAATCGATACTTTTAGAGCATCGGGAGCCGGCGGGCAGCACGTTAATACTACCGATTCAGCTGTACGTATCACTCATATACCGACCGGTACGGTAACACAATGCCAAAGCGATAGATCGCAGCATAAAAATAAAGCTCAAGCTATGAAAATGCTTCAAGCCAAACTCTATGAGCTTGAAATGCAAAAACGTACTGATAGCGTTAACGAGCAGAATGCCGCTAAAACCGATAATAGCTGGGGACATCAAATTAGATCATATGTTTTGCAACCTTATCAAATGGTAAAAGATTTACGTACCGATTATGAAACTTCCGATACTAAAGGAGTGCTTGACGGTGACCTTGAAGAATTTGTTTCCGCAAACCTTGCTATGAATGCAGGTGGTAAGAAGTAGTGAAAATCAATGAGCAATACTTTAAGTAATGAATCATATACTAATTTAATCAAAAATTTAAAACAAGAAATTAGCAAAGCTCGTATTAGAGCCCATTTAGCAGCAAATAAAGAATTGATAGTTCTTTATTGGCATATAGGAAAATTAATTTTAGCACGTCAGAATAAAGAAAAATGGGGATCAAAAGTGATTCAAAATATTTCTGATGATTTGTGTAAAGAATTTCCTAAAATGCAAGGATTATCATATCAAAACCTTTCTTATATGCGTCAGTTTTTTGCAGAATATAATAATGACCAAATTCTCCAACCGCCTGTTGGAGAAATCACATGGAGTCATAATATTATTATTTTTTCAAAACTAAAAAATATAAATCAAAGAATTTGGTATGCACAACAAACCATCGAAAATGCTTGGTCAAGAAATGTATTATCTTTGCAAATTAAAAGTAACTTACATGAAAGGTCAGCGAAAGGTATAAATAACTTTTCCAATACTTTACCTGAGCTATAGTCCGATTTAGCCAGGTCGATTATAAAAGAACCGTATAACTTAGAATTTTTAGATATTCAAGGTAAAATAATAGAACGAGATTTAGAAAATAAATTGATAGATAATATTAAAAACTTTTTATTAGAGTTAGGACAAGGTTTTGCATTTGTTGGCAATCAGTATCATATAGAACTTGAGGGAGAAGATTATTATTTGGATTTAGTTTTTTATCACATAAAACTCAAATGCTATGTATGTTTTATTGAATTAAAAACCGGCAAGTTTAAGCCGGAATATGCCGGTACACTAAATTTTTATCTTAATTTAATGGAGCGCACAATTAAAGATAATTCGGACAATCCTACAATTGGATTAATTTTGTGCGAAGAAAAACAAGGTATTACTGTAGAATACGCTATAGAAGGCATCCAAAAACCAATAGGAGTATCACAATTTAAGCTTACAGCAACATTACCTAAAAAGCTTGAAAAATTCCTGCCTACCCCTCAAGATCTAGCAAAGCTAAAAAGCGAATAAATTACTAAAAGTTATCTTGATACCATGGTCAAGCTTTGGTATGACCTTTTCATATTTCAATCTTATTATTTTTATCGCAACATGAAAAACTAGAAAAACTTTACTACTGCTATTTCTATATTTATTATAGCTATAGCCTCGATCTAGGATTTCAGAGTTATCAAAAATTTACTCAAGATAAAACATTTTGAGCAGGTAATAACCGTAAATAGAGTTTGATCCTGCTAATGAAAAAATCCACAAGACATTCTTATATCAAAATACCTATCAATTCCGATACTCAAAATATAGAGGCTGCAGATAAAGAGGACGGATTAGGATGAGGCGTGGCATAGATAGAGATTGCAAGAGAAGTAGCAAATAAAAAACTTGATAAGCAAATATCTAGCCTAACATATGAAGAATTGAAAAAATACGGACCGATGATTTTGTTTAACGGCGGAGCGTATGATAATAAATTACTACAAGAAGCGCTTGATAAAAATATTATTACCGATTATCCAAAAGAAAATTTTTATATTTTTACGCTGCCGGAATACCAAACCAATACCGGCACGGACAATTTAACACTCTATATAAAGAGCATGAAAACGGTAATATTGACTTAAGTAATGCTGAAATTGCTATTGTTACTCATGCTTATCATTGTCCTCGTGTTAATCGATATTTTGATAACAAACCGAATTTTGACTTCTTCTTTATTCATAACACTAAACCTATAATTTTCTTAGTCGATCGAAAATTTGAAACCATAGGAGTAGATAATGAACTAAAGCATGAGCTAATAAAATTACCTAACTATATAGAGAAAGGTTTTGTTTCAGAAAAATTAAATGCTAATATTTAGCAATGTTTGATTAATCAATGACTATCTCTCTTGCTTCTTGTTCTTTAATCTCAATACGAGGTAGAATAATAGTAAGTATTCCATTCTTAAGGCTTGAAGAGATATTTGCCTTATCTACATCTTCATATAATGATATTACATAATTAAAATTTTTATTCATATAATTATCTGAATCATCAGCTTTATTTTTTTCTTCTATATTCCCTGTAATAAATAATTTATTACCGTTTACTTTAACCTTAATTTGACTTTTATCAAAGCCAGGTACTTCCATAACAATAATATACTGCTTATCTTTAGTAATAAAATTGCTTTTTATGCTATTAGCTTCATAAAGCAGCAATCTATTTTTAAATAAATTATCAATATTTGTAATTTGATTATCTATTAAATCTGCTACCTGACGCAGTGGCGTTGCATTACCGGAATCATAATTCTTATTAGCTATTGCAATATTACTAGATAAAATCATAGCTGCTATAGACGGAATATATAATCTTACGCTCTTTAACATAAAACCACCATTAATTTTGTTAGTTATATATTTAAATATATAAAATTATCTATTTAAAATTCAAGTCTTATATTTCCATAATTTGCTGAAAGTACTCTGCCCAAAATAAAAACTAATAATCTCCGCAAAAATAGTTTGATCTTCTATGCCCAATAATATATCTAGATATTCAACTAGCAGAGCAGAACTTTTTAACGATTTATATTGAACATATTTAACTCCTCCATACATTGCAAAAAAGCTATAGGCAAGCACGGGTCCTTACCGAGCCATTTAAAGCATCAACCCAACTAACACCTGATTTATAAGTGGAGTAAAGAGAATATTACTCTGCCATTTCTTGTAATATGGTCAGCTCTGTAAAAGTTTTAGACTGATTAAGTTTTTGTTATTAGCAATTTGACGGTCTAAAATATTTATCTCGTGTTTTGTGTCGTTAATATCTTTATATATTTTCAAAATTTCAGGAATTATTGAACTCATAAATCCTGTTATCGCCACAAGTAAAGTAATCATAAATACCTATCTATATAAATTTTAGGATAAGTATAGCAAAGATAAGTCATTATACTAAGAAAGAGGCAAAAAGGGGCAGCATGGACTGATTATTTATGTCATTTCTGCGAAAGCAGGAATCCAGTAAAAAATGATAAAAACACAGCAAACTATATAAAAATTTAGTATATAATTAGATTAAAAAACTAGATTCCTGCTTTCACAGAAATGACATTGAACATGTTTAATGATCCATGCAACAACGCCAATAATAGGAAAACTGATCCACTCAACAATTACTTTAAATTAGACCAAATGCGGTTTTTTGCAATATAGAAAAAGATAGTAAATACCGCTAAAAACATCATAACTTTAAGACCCATAGATTTACGATGTTCCATTTCCGGCTCAGCTGCCCATTGTAGAAATACCACAATATCTTGCGACATCTGCTCTACACTTGCGTTAGTACCGTCCATATAGGTTACCTGCCCATCTGTAAGCGGCGGCGGCATTGCTATTTGCTCGCCAGGGAAATAGGGATTATAATGAGTTCCCTGCATCAGCTTAAAATCTGCCGGCGGTTCGGTATAGCCGGTAAGTAGCGAATATATATAATTAGCGCCGTCATGACGTGCTTTTATTATCAACGATAAATCAGGAGGATGGGCACCGTTATTAGCTGCTCTTGCTGCTTGCTCATTAGGGTAAGGAGGTACAAAACGATCAGAGGGAAGAGCGGGGCGGTCAAACATTTCACCATCATCATTAGGTCCGTCTTGTATCATATAACCTTTGGCAATCTCTTTTATCTCATCATCCGAAAAGCCGATATCTTTAAGATTACGGTAATATAAATTGTTTAAACCGTGGCAGACACTACAAACTTCTTTATAGACCTGAAAACCTCTTTGTGCTGCTTCACGATTAACTGTACCAAATATGCCGTCAAACGACCATTTCATCTTTTTTGGATGTAATACTTCTTCGTTGGCTAAACTTAAGCACGAAGTTAGTAGTATGATGATAGAGATCAGTAGTTTAGTTTTCATAAATTTTTTTGAGTCGTCATTGCAAGGACAAATTGCAAATGTTGACGAAGCAATCTCAGGAGTGTATATATTATTTTATAAGATTGTTGTGTTGAGATTTTGTCTTTCCTTGCCATTTATTTTATTAATTTAATTTTTTTATTTCTTAAACCGGCTTTAATTTGTTTTTCTCTATTTATTGCTGAATTCATAGTTGATGAATTTTATAAAATACTAAAATTTTGCAATTTTTACTAAACTCCTTAATTGTATCATTTTTGTGTTGATATATTCTTTTTATTCAATTAAAAGTAACACCAGTATAGAGTATACCATTTTGCTTATTAGTTACTATAATATACTATTGGTTACTTCATAAATTTGTATAATACAAAAAACGCCATTGCGAGCAGCCATAGGCTGCAAGGCAATCTCATGAAATAATAACAAACTCCTGAGATTGCTTCGTCAATTGCTATGCAATTTCCTCGCAATGACATCTCTTTGCAATGACTTAACTCTTACAACTCCTCCGGCAATGGCAGAGGTTTTTCATATTTACCTATCAGCGGCAGAGCTACTAAGACATGAAAAAAGTAATAACAAGCAGCAAAACGGCTAATGGTAATATACGGCTCTTCTGCCGGCTGCCCACCTAAATAACCAAGCAATAAACAATCTGCCATAAATATCCAAAAAGCCATTCGGTATATCGGTCTATAATTGCTACTTCTAACTTTTGAAGTATCAAGCCAAGGTAGTAACAATAACACAAATATACTTCCGAACATTAATAGCACCCCACCGAGCTTAGACGGCACGGCTCTAAGTATTGCATAAAACGGCAGAAAATACCATTCAGGGACAATGTGGGCAGGCGTAACTAACGGATTTGCTGGAATGTAATTATCGGGATGTCCTAAATAATTAGGTTCGTAAAAAATAAAATAGGCAAATATTATGAAATAAACTCCGAAACCGACAAAATCCTTTACGGTATAATAAGGGTGGAACGGAATAGTATCTTTAGGGCTTTTAACATCTATACCTTTTGGGTTATTTGAACCATGCTGATGCAAGGCCACTAAATGCAGCACCACTAAAGCAACAATAATAAACGGCAATAAATAATGTAGTGAGAAGAACCTATTTAATGTCGGGTTATCAACAGAAAAACCACCCCATAACCACGTAACTATGAATTCCCCTATTAACGGAATAGCGGAAAATAAATTAGTAATAACCGTTGCTCCCCAGTAGCTCATCTGCCCCCAAGGAAGCACGTAACCCATGAAAGCAGTAGCCATCATGGTTAGAAAAATGATGATACCGATATGCCAAAGCAGTTCTCTAGGTGCTTTATAAGAGCCGTAATACAAACCTCTTGCTATGTGTAAGTATACTGCGGCAAAAAACATCGATGCACCTACCGCATGAGTATAACGCAGTAACCAACCGTAATTCACATTACGCATGATTCGCTCAACACTATCGAAAGCATGATCAACATGCGGAGTATAGTGCATAGCAAGTATGACGCCGGTGATTATCTGAATCACTAACGCAATACCGGCAATAGAGCCTAAATTCCACAAATAGCTAAGATTTTTCGGAGTTTGATAATGACTAAAATGCTTTAGGAACGCAAAAATAGGAAGACGATAATCTATCCATTCTATAATAGCATTAGGCTTTTTAGGGGTAATATCTTCATTCATAAATAATTACCCGATTCTAATTTTTTTGTCGCTAATAAAAGTGTAAGGCGGCACAGCTAAATTTAAAGGAGCAGGACCTCTTCTAACTCTACCTGAAGAATCATATTGTGAACCATGGCACGGACAGAACCATCCATCATATTCACCTTGATTAGCAAGCGGTACACAACCTAAATGCGTGCAGATCCCGATCGTCACCAGCCAATTATCATGCCCTGCTTTCACACGTGCTTCATCTGCTTCAGGATCAATCAGCTCTGACATTTTCACGGCTCTTGCTTCAGCTATTTTGTCAGGCGTACGGTTAGTGATAAAAACCGGTTTACCTTGCCATTTAACCGTAACTGTTTGACCTACCGCAATATTTGATAAATCAACCTCAATTGATGATAAAGCTAGCACGTCCGCAGAAGGGTTCAAAGAATCAACGAGAGGCCAAAGAGTACATGCTGCCCCAATTGCTGCAACACTACTAGCCGTTAGAACCATAAAATCACGACGTGTTGTTTGTTTGTTTTTATTATCTTCAGTATCCGACATATAATATTAAAGTGACATAAATTAATGATTATTATTACTACCGCTTGGGGTATTATTAAGATTATTTGGATTTTCTCGTGCTTCATAAGGATTTATTATAGGACGTTCAGCATCTGCAACACTATCTGCTTGTTTTGGCGTAAGTTTATTTATTTCATCTTCTAACACTCGTGCTCCTGTCCCTTCTTCATGCTTATATTCGCCAGGATCACTTAAGCAATTCCAAAAACTAACTAAACGATTCCAATTAGGACCGAGTTTTGTAGTACAATTTTGAGCAACTGCTTTAGTTGTATCTAATATCTCGACTGTAGTTTCAGTAAAATAATCTATAAACCCAATTTTTTTTAAGCCCAATACTGTATAATATAAAGTAATTAAGGAAGCAACCGCTATAATTAAATACCATTTAGTGATAATAGACCACAGAAAAAATCCCATAGGATTTGCTGCCATTAACCTTCGTAAAGCCTGCCACATATATTTTGCTCAAAAAATTTATTAATAATATTCATCTTATTTTATATCACTACATTAGTAAAAATAAAGCAAAATCACGTAATATTATAAATATTTTTAATTAAACAGGAACTCAAGAAGAATGAAATCGGTAAAAATACTAAATTAATTCCTATCATAATAAAAATTAATTGTAAGTTATTATCCTGTAATATTAAACCTGTCATTATAATATTCGGAATTAATAACGGCATGATAAACGTACCGACAAAGTTAGCATTCTTCTTAAAATAACATTGCACGCTACCGGATAACACTACTAAACTACTTGATAACACTAATATCATCCATACACTAATAAAGAAAAATATTATCTCAAGCAAAGTTTTATCAAACAAGACATAAATAATGGGTAAAACAAAAACCAGCCCTATCGTACTACTGATAAATATAGCAAAAAATTTAGCCAATATAATTTTTTCATGACTAACAATTGATAATAATAACTCTAAGCTTCCGTCTTCCAAATCAGATTTAAATATAACCGAAGAAAAACCGATTAATGAAATTAATAAACAAATGACCGAAAAAATTAAACCGAATTTGTTAATATCCCTTTCACTGTTAATTAAAACAGTACTAATTATGCAAAATAAAAAAAATATAACTAGATATTTTATTATATTATTAATGCGATTCTGCACTATCAATTCACGCTTAATTAGTACAAATAGACTATTCATAATTATTAAATACGTTGTAAATTAAGTACATAATAGCTGCAACAGTTAAACCTATACCCATTTCAACAATAACTATCGCAATATGCTGAGCAAGTAGCTTATCATTGATAAAATTTGTTAGTGAATAATAATTTAAATAATTATCGTTAAAAAAGAGTGATATTGTTCCTACAATTGCATATATTGCTACACCTAAAACCGCAATACAAACTAGCACGTTAGGAGGAAAATATCGGCTTAATTTTCGATTACCGTAAACTAAATCATAAGCAATAAGGCTAGATGCCAATATAACACCTGCTTGAAACCCACCACCCGGCGAAGACTCACCGTTAAGCTGAATATATATACTATATAAAATTATATAAGGTATTATAAAACTAGTAATATATTTTATTATTGGATTTGTCATCCCGTGGCTTGACCACGGGATCTTGTATCGCCTGCTGTGTCCTGAGATACCGAGATCAAGTCGCGGTATGGCATCATCAGACTTTCTTGAAAATATCAACAGCACGGCAATTCCTGCAATTAAAATTACGCTAGTTTCACCTAAAGTATCATATCCACGATAACTTGCAAGAATAGCCGCAACAAAAGAAGGTATACCTATATCTCTATAGGTATTTTCGATATAATATTTACTTGAATGCATATGAATAGGAGCATTATCATCACCGTAATTCGGTAATTCTAGCCCCATATAAGCAAGAGTTACTACAAACAATAAACATATTAAACTTGCTGGAATAATATTAGTTCTCTCAATATTCTTTAAATCCGAAGGTAATTTACGCAACAAATTCAAATATACGCATGTTGATAAGCAAGCTCCAAGTGCTGCCTCGGTCATTGCGACATCAGGAGCATCCATAATAAGATAGGATACACCAATTAATAAGCTAAATACAGAAGCAGCAATCACTGCATTTAGTAAATCTTTAGCAAAAATTATTTTTATCGAGATTAAGATCAATAAAAAAGCAATTAAGTTAAGTAGGTAATTGCCGAGATCAAAATTTAAAGCTGTCTTTACTGTCATATGGTTATTAAAATTTAACGTCATTGCGAGGAGAAACGTAATTTCGACGTGGCAATTTTATCAAGTATCCTGAGATTGCTTCGTCAATTACTTCGTAATTTTCCTTGCAATGACGGTACTATCAGCTCTAATTTTCATAAATAAAGATGCTTTACCAAGTGCATGAGTTGCTACCGGATTTAGTATAAAAATCAATAAAGCCGCTAAAATTAATTTAACAGAGTTCACAATATCTGCTTCAATGCACGCAAAACCTATTAAGCAAATAGGCACGCCGAAACTCTCAATAACACTTGCGGCATGTAATTTAGTATAAAAATCAGGAAATCTAAAAAAACCGATTATTCCTGAAAATATAGCAAATAATCCAATAATTACTAATAAAATTCCTATATAGTATAGTGTCATTGTGTTTATCCTTCTTTCATCATTGCGAGGAAATTATAAAATAATTGACGAAGCAATCTCATGCACAAGTCCTGAGATTGCCTCACGAACTAAAGTTCACTCGCAATGACGTTTTTACTCACCTTGAGCCAAGCTATAACCTGCAACCCCGTCAAATTCAAACAGATTCTCTACTTTGATAAAATCGATATTTGCTGTGCTTAAAGCTTCAAGCAATCTTGTTATATCTAAATGCTTTATTTCGGTGCCGTCTTTATTCATAAAACGACAACACCAATGATCGGAAACAGTTTCAAACCTTGTATCACGAGGCCACAGCTTTAATCCTTTTGACGAGATTATTTTTAACTCAAAATTACCAAGATCAAGTTTATTAATTTTATCTGCTATATCATGAGCAGAAGATACATTCATATTCACAAATATATCCGTACCAACCAATTTCTTAACTTCTTTAGTATCAATTTTATAATCTATATTGCTTTCTTGCTTCTCAGCAATTAAGGGATAATCTGCTTTAGGTAGCTTTGTCGGTAACTGTCCTAATCTTTTTGTTACTTCTTCGGCAAATTCTTTTGTACCGACTTTTTTACTAGAACTCTGCTCGTTATATATATCGGCTGTATGAACGCCATCCTCTATAGTTTTTTTCCAAGCATTTTCGATTAATGTAGCGATATCACCCTGCCCTATATGTACTAGCATCATTATTGCAGCATTTAAAAGCCCTGACGGATTTGCGATATCTTTACCGGCAATATCGGGAGCACTTCCATGTACCGCTTCAAACATCGCATAATGCTGCCCAATATTTGCAGAACCTGCAAGACCTACCGAGCCTGAAATTTCAGCAGCTACGTCAGATATGATATCACCGTATAAATTAGAAGTTACGATAACGTCAAATATTTCCGGTTTGGTAGCAAGCCTTGCCGTCCCGATATCGATAATATAATGCGCGTTATTAATTTGCGGGTATTCTTTTGCAATCTCATTAAATACTTTATGCAAAACCCCATCGGAAAATTTCATAATATTATCTTTGCTTAAACACATGACTTTTTTACGGTTATTTTTTACTGCATATTCAAAAGCATATCTAATAATCTTCTCACATCCTGTATGACTTATCAACTTCATTGACTCATACATATTATGCGTTTGACGGTATTCTATACCTGCGTATAAATCTTCCTCATTCTCACGTATAATAGTTAGGTTCAAATTTGGATGTAATGTTCTAGTAAAAGGATGAAACGAAACGGCAGGACGAATATTAGCAAAAAGCTGTAATGTTTTACGAATCGTGACATTTAAACTTTTATATCCTCCACCTTGCGGAGTAGTAATCGGGGCTTTAAGTATAATACCGGTGCGTTGTATTGATTCCCAGCTTTCCTCGCTTATGCCTGAAGTATAATGCTTCTTGTAAAGCTTTTCACCTACTTCAATGGTTTCTAAACGAATACGAGCCTCGGCTTTACGTAATATATAAAGCACTGCCTCCATTATTTCAGGACCTATACCGTCCCCGTATGCAATTGTAATCGGTGTAAATTCTGCCATATTAAATACTCTCTTGTTTATATCATTCCCGCGTAGACGGAAATCCAGTAAAATCTATAAAAACTAGTTTTTATAGATTTATTTTATCAAATATGTAACTTCTGTATCAATATTGAAGTTATTTTTCTGGATTACCACCTACGCGGGAATGACACACAAAAATCCATACAACACTATCAATAGTTTATTGTTACTTCTTTTAATCTCTCATTCAACATAAAAGTCACTTCGGAAGTTATATTCAAATTATTTTTGGCATATAAGACTTGAGCACTTGGAATTACCAAATTAAGGTTATATTTCTCAGCAAGTTCACTAATTATTGTAATAGTTGTTTCATGGACTCTACTCATAGCCTCAGCGTGGGCTTGTTCAAGTTTTGTTTTCTTAATCTGAATTTCTTTTCTCACGTGGCTAACTTTTGCATTAAATTCGTTTACTTTATGCTCAAATTCAGTTTCACTTAAATGAGAACGCTCATTTAGCAGCTTCTCTTCCAGCGGTTTAAATTCTGCTTCTTTTGCAGCAATATTCTCTTGAATTTTATGATTAAGCTTTTCGATTTTATTACGCAAATCTTTTATAGCGATCGAACCTTCCAATATAGATTGTACATCAGCAACAGCTACTCTAACTTTAAAATTATCTTCTTTAATTGGCACATTTTGTGCCTCCGTAATAGTTGAGAAATTTATTATGAATATGCATAAACATAATATTCGGTATATCATCCTTGATCCTTTTAGGTTAAACGGTATCGACTAGAATTGTCATCCCATGGCTTGACCACGGGATCTTGTGTCACAGGCAGTATCCTGAGATTCCGCGATCAAGTCGCGGGATGACATTCAAGATGACTGGATTCCCGCCTACGTGGGAATGACACTGGAGCAACACCCTTATTAATCTAAGAATAAATAACATCAAGCAATTTGTCTATAATTAAAAACTTAACCTTTACCTAACATTGGCACATTCCCGCCTCCCCATGGTATATATTCGCCATCCGAATAATAATCACTAGAAATAGGTTCAAACGAAATAGCTTTTATTGCTTCAGGACTTAAATAGGTACTCTCTCCATCACTAAACAAAGGTTCAGTAGCCGGTTCTTCTAGCTCAATATAAATTTCATGCTGTTCATTTCATTAAATTCATATAAAAAAAGCTTCATGAATATGCTCTGTTCCTTTGTTCTTAACCAAAACTACTGTAATACCATAGTCTTTTGCAGCATTGACAGTTATTTCGGTATTATTAATTATTTCTCTTATATATTCTTTTTTAGTACAATTTTGTATTTCTTCAAAATTATTAGAAGGTAAAGCTGATTTTATATAAATTTTTGCTGCATCTTCCTTTCCTAGTAACCTTGCTAATGCATATTTTACAGCATGAGGATAATCATTAAATGATGCTATAGCTATTTTATATAATATTCTTAAAAAGGCGTGCTATTTGCTCTTCATTTTCCAACCTAAATTTTCATTATCTAGGAATTTCTCCATCAGCTCTATAGAAAATTTTTGCTCAAGCCTAACTTTTTCTTGCTCTCGTTCTTCATAGGAACTAAAAAAGCGATGTTGTATATTACGTGCTATTAAACCTCCTAACCTCTCTCCGATATAATTATGCGAATGTCCAACTAAAGTATTGTCACAATCAAATATAAATAAAACTGTATTATCGTTCATTAATTTCTCTTATTTTAAAGTTTAAAAATTCTTAGTAATTTTTATTCTACAGTTAAATCAATTTCTTTTTCAAGAACTTATATTCCAATTTTTGGTATTTTAGTGTATAATAGGAAAAACTATTGTAAACTTGTGAGAATTTTTAAAGATGACATCTATTCGTAATATAGCAATTATTGCCCACGTTGATCATGGAAAAACTACGCTTGTTGATAACATGCTTAAACAAAGCGGAACATTTAGAGCTAACCAAGCAGTTGCTGAGCGTGCTATGGACTCTAACGATCTTGAGCGTGAGCGTGGAATCACGATACTTGCCAAATGCACTGCTCTTATGTGGAACGATATCCGTATCAATATAGTGGATACGCCAGGACACGCCGATTTTGGCGGTGAAGTAGAACGCATCCTTAGCATGGTTGACGGTGTAGTGCTACTTGTCGATGCATCGGAAGGACCAATGCCGCAAACAAAATTCGTGCTTTCTAAAGCGTTAAATCTCGGCTTAAAACCTATTGTCGTTATTAATAAAATCGATAGAGATGACCAAAGAATTAAAGAAGTTATCGATGAAGTATTTGAGCTATTTGTGGCACTTGAAGCAAACAACGATCAGCTTGACTTCCCTATAGTTTATGCATCAGGTAGAGCAGGTAGAGCATCTTTAACCTTTGATGATAAAATTAATCCTTTAGACAATTTAGCAGATGATTTAGCACCGCTTTTCGACCTTATAGTACAGCATGTACCAAAACCCTTAGCCGATGACAAAGCACCGTTTTCTATGCTTGTTACTACTAGAGAATATAACTCTTTCTTCGGTAGGGTTTTAACAGGTCGTGTACAAAGCGGCACTGTTAAAATTAACCAAAACGTAAAAGTATTAAATCGTGAGAATAAAGTACTTGAAACCGGACGTATCACTAAAATATTAGCCTTTAGAGGCTTAGAGCGAATCGCTATAAATGATGCTACAGCCGGCGATATTATTGCCGTAGCAGGCGTTGAAAACGCCAACGTTGCCGATACTATCTGCTCCCCTGAGGTAACCGAGGCCGTACCGTCTCTACCTATCGATCCGCCGACTTTATCCATGACTTTTAGCGTTAATGACTCACCGCTTGCAGGAAGCGAAGGGACAAAAGTTACGTCGAGCTTAATTGGAGCTAGGTTAATGCGTGAGCTTGAAAGTAACGTGGCCTTAAAAGTTACTGAAGCTGCGGAGAAAAATGCTTTCCAAGTTGCAGGGCGTGGTGAGTTACAACTTGGGATCTTAATTGAAACTATGCGTCGTGAAGGATTTGAGCTATCTATTAGCAGACCCGAAGTATTATTCCAAACTGATGAGAAAGGTAATAAGCAAGAACCGATGGAAGAAATCCAAGTTGACGTTGATGATGATTATGTTGGAGTAGTCGTAAAATCTTTAGCACTGAGAAAAGCCGAAATGACTGATATGAGGCCGTCAGGCGGCGGTAAAAGCCGTGTTACGTTTATCGGACCGTCTAGAGGGTTAATCGGCTATCACAGCCAGTTTTTAACCGAAACACGAGGCACAGGGATTATGAATCGTATTTTCCATGGATATGCTGATTATAAAGGAAATATCGAGGGAAGACGTAACGGTGTGCTTATCTCTAACGGTGACGGGGCAGCAGTCGCATATGCTCTATGGAATCTAGAAGAAAGGGGGAAAATGTTTATAAACCCTAGTGACAAAGTATATAGAGGCATGATTATCGGCGAACATAATCGTGATAATGATTTAGAGGTAAACCCACTAAAAGCGAAACAACTGAGCAACGTTAGAGCAACAGGTAAAGACGAAGCCATAAGGCTAACTCCGCCAATGCTTTTAACGTTAGAGCAGGCAATCAGCTATATACAAGATGACGAGCGAGTTGAAGTCACACCGAAATCTATTCGTTTACGTAAAGCTCTACTTGACCCTAACGACCGTAAAAGAGCTGCAAAGTAGATATGCCTAAACAAGTTGACATCGTCATTGCGAGGGAAAACTGTAAGTTTTGACAAAGCAATCTCTGGAATCTTGCTTTATGAGATTGCCAAGCTCCTTTCAGTTGCTCGCAATGACGAAAAAACTAAGCTAATACATTAAATACTATAATAACAAACCTTTTTAACGGCTTCTATTACATCGCTCTCACTCGGCAGAGCTAGTGTTTCTAAATTAACAGCATAAGGAAGGGGAAGATCTTTGCCGCTTACAATCTCTATCGGAGCATCTAAATAATCAAATGCTTCTTTCATAACAATAGAAGCTATACTTGCACCAACACCTGCAAAAAACCACCCTTCTTCCACTACAACTAAACGATTAGTTTTTTTCACTGATTCTATTATTGTCTCAGTATCAAGCGGTTTAATAGTGCGAAGATCAATCACCTCACAATCAATATTATCATTCTGCACAACATTTGCAGCATCTAAGGCAAGTTTTACTTGCATCGAGAAAGTTACTATAGTGACACTACTACCCTCTCTTAAAATTTTTGCCTGACCAAAGGGTATAGGCTCGATTGTTTTCGGCACGTCAAAACTATGACCGTATAAAATTTCATTTTCTAAAAAAACAACGGGATTATCGTCCCTAATAGCTGTAAGCATAAGTCCTTTATGATCTGCTGCACTATAAGGAGCTACTACTTTTAATCCCGGAATGTGGGAATAGCAAGCTGTATAATTTTGGCTATGTTGTGCAGCTACTCTACTTGCTGCTCCGTTTGGTCCTCTAAATACTATCGGACATTTGACCTGCCCGCCTGACATGTAATGTGTTTTTGCCGCTGAATTAACTATGTGATCGAATGCTTGCATAGCAAAGTTAAAGGTCATAAACTCTACGATCGGGCGAAGTCCTGCAAAAGCTGCTCCGACTGCAAGCCCTGCAAAACCATATTCCGTTATCGGTGTATCAATTACCCTCTTAGGACCAAATCGCTCTAGTAATCCTTGAGTTACCTTGTAAGCTCCTTGATATTCTGCAACTTCCTCGCCTATGACAAAAACCTTGTCGTCTCTTATCATCTCTTCTTGCATGGCATCACGCAATGCTTCACGTACCGTTATTTGCATTTTTCTTTTTTATTTGATCAAATTAAACATTATTGCAAGGAGGCTTGCCTGCGTGAACGTCATTGCGAGCAGCCGTAGGCTGCGTGACAATCTCATGAAATAATAACAAATTTCTGAGATTGCGTCGTCAAAACTTACAGTTTTTCCTCGCAATGACGCCTTAACAGTACACCTGTGTATACAACTCCCCTTCATCAGGTAGCGGTGAATTTTCTGAGAATTCTACTGCTTCTTTCACAATTTCTTTTACCGACTGTTCTATTGCTTTTAAATCCGCTTCGGTTACATATTTATTGTCGAGTATCGTTTTTCTTATTATTACCAACGGATCACGCTCTTTATATTGCTCCACTTCTTCTTTACTACGATATTTTGCCGGGTCGGACATCGAATGCCCACGATAACGATAAGTTTTTACCTCTAATATCAGAGGAAAGCTATTTTCTCTAACATACTCGGCTGCTTGCTTAGAGCCGTCATACATTTCTTTAAAATCCATACCGTCTAGCTGAAATCCTTTAATCCCAAACGATGCCCCTTTCTTATATAAATCACGCATAAAGGTAGAACGTGCTACAGACGTCCCCATCGAATATTCGTTATTTTCAATAATATAAACTACCGGCAAACCCCATAAAGCAGCCATATTAAAAGCTTCATATACCTGACCTTGATTAACGGCACCGTCACCTAAAAAAGTAAAACAGATATTATGCGTATCGTTATATTTTTCAGCAAACGCAAGCCCTGTACCTATCGGTACTTGAGCCCCTACTATACCGTGTCCACCGTAAAATTTGTTGGGTACATTAAATAAATGCATCGAGCCACCCTTACCTTTCGAGCAACCTGTAGCACGCCCCATAAGCTCGGCAAGAACATACTTAGGCTCAGTTCCTGCTAAAATAATATGAGCATGGTCACGATAGCTAGTAATAGTGCTATCACCTTTTTGTTTAACCATATCTACTGCAGAAATTACTGCTTCTTGCCCTATATATAAATGACAAAAACCACCGATTTCTCCCATTCCGTATAACTGACCGCATTTTTCTTCAAAACGACGCAGTAGGAGCATATCTTTAAAGCTTTTTATATATTCTTCCTTTGTCGGCTTATATTTTCCTAACTTAATATCCACTAATTACTCCTTAAGACTATTGTTATCCCGTGGCTTGACCACGGGATGACATCTGTAAATTAAAAGTCACAAAATATGGCACATGATCCGAAGGTGAAAACCAATCACGTGCTTCTGATAGCAAATGCATAGAAAATAATGCACCTTTTAAATTATCGCTAACCCAAATATGATCAAGTCTTCTACCTCTGTTAGATTTTTTCCAATCTATATTTCTATAACTCCACCAAGTATAAAATTTTTCGTCAAGCGATACGAAATGTCTGCTACTATCAATAAAACCTAACGCATTTTGTAGCTCTACCAATAACGAGCGTTCAATATCGGTATGGCTGATAACATTTCGCAACTGCTTACTAGACCATACATCATGTTCATGCGGAGCAATGTTCAAGTCCCCAACAATAATCATTTTATCATTTTTAGTACGGTTAGTCGTTAACCATTCCTGCATTAACCTTATATATTCAAGCTTATGCTTAAATTTTGTATTTACCTCGATATCAGGTATATCACCGCCGGCAGGAACATAAAAATTATGTATTTCTATATCATTAACCATAGCTGCTATATGCCTTTTATCACTATTATATAACTCCAATGAAAAAACATTATTCAAAGGAAATTTTGAAATAATAGCAACACCGTTATATGATTTCTGCCCTGAATATATTACATGTTCATAGCCTATATTTTTAATAACTTCAAGAGGAAATAATGAGTCAGCTACCTTTGTTTCTTGAAGTAAAATAATATCCGGCTGATGTTCATATGCTAATTTTCTTAATAAATCGATCCGTAGACGCAATGAATTAATATTCCAAGTAACTATCTGCATTAGACTTGTTGTATAACCCCTCCTTCTCTCTAAAATAAATTATTCCAAGTTGATTTAAAGGATTTTTCATGTCAATTTTATCTTTTTCTTCTTCAGGAATTTTTATCATAGTATTACTGAGTATAGCAAAATAAAGATTATCAGGCAAAACATATCCTGCTTCACTTTGTATTCCAAGGGCTTTTCCCGTATAATGAATCATTAAACGCTTAGAATCAAGATCAGTAAGAAAAATACCGTAACCCATATAAGACTTACGCCCTTCTATATCTTGTGCTAAAAAATATTTAGTAGTCATAAGTTTATACGACTTCTTAGAAAGAATTTTCTCCTCATTTAATGCCCTATACCATCTAATAAGATCAACCGGTGTTGATATTATACCACCGTCAGCACAAGGAACTGCTAAAAAATCAGCAGTTACAGAAGTAAATATAGGTTTATTACTATTATTAGGCGTTAAAAAATATCTTACCGGATAATTAGAACTAATAATGTTTTTTTGGATTCTAGCGGCTTCACTATATGAAGCAAAACTAGTAGATTTCATATTAAGCGGTTTAAAAAATTCATCATAAAAAAAGTTAGCTAAATCTTTTTTAGCCACCTTTTCTATCATCATACCGAGTATAACAAAATTAGTATTACTATATTTAAATTTTTTCCCTATAGATATTTCTAAAGGCTTAGAAGAAACAAATTGTAATATTTTCTTATGAATCTCTTTCTTAGGCATATTTAAATCAAGTTTAACAAAACTAAAATATTCAGCAATACCTCTACTATGCGTTAATAAATTATGGATAGATATTTTATATGCGCAATCCGGCACTTTTCCACCCCACATTTCCGGATCAAGATATTTATAAAATATTTAATAATGCCTGTTCTTGTAATTTTAAGATTCCAGCTGCTGTAAAAGGCTTTGTAGCAGAAACAATAGGTATCATTTCATTTGCTTTTAATTGCTCACCATTTAAAGCAAAAATTCCTTTAGCACCGGTGAATAAAGGTTTATAATCATCGGCAAACATAAAAACGGCATTTAAAAACCTATTACTGACATATTCTTTTTCTGCTTCATTGATTCTTTGCTGTATATCTGCAAAACAATCAATACAATTAGTAATAAAAAAAAGCAACAATAAAAAATATCTACGCATCATAACTGCAACACTCCACAAACTTATCAATAGACGTCTTACATAACGCAGCTAATAAAAAGAAATTTGAAGGAGACACGGAACGCAGAACCACAGCGTACACTTGACATGAGGATTCGAGTACCGGATCGACGTACAAATTACCTTTAGAAGCAATTTATGTAAGACGTCTAGTAAAATAAAACGGTAATTTTGTTTCTAACTTAATCTCTTGACCAAAAATTTTTTCAGATAAACATATATTATGAGCATGCAAGAACATATATTTACTATACGGCATTATTGCTTTATTACCATATTTATCATCTCCAAGTATCGGACAACCTAATAATTTAGCATGCAACCTTAATTGATGCATTCTACCTGTAACCGGCGTAAATTCAATTAAAAATAAGTTATTATCAAGTGATTTAAGTACTTTATAATAAGTAATGGCAAGTTTACCATTTTCACTATCAATATCAGTAATTTTAGGTGTACTTCCTTTACTCTTTTCTATATTACTTCTAACTTCGCCTACATTTTTAATTGGCTTCCCATAGGTTACGGCAAAATATGTTTTTACAACCAATTTTTCTTTAAAAGCATCATGAAGTTTTACACTACTTAAATAATTTTTGGCTATTAAGAGCAAACCGCTTGTTTTTTTATCTAATCTATGTACTAGCTTAAAATCAGTACCTTTATAATTCAAATATTTTAATGCAGAGTCAATAGATAAATTTATTTTAGTGCCGCCTTGAGTAGCAAGACCTGCAGGTTTATTTATAGCTATTAAATTATCATCTGCATATATCAAATAATCGGTAGTAATTTTCTTCGCTAGCTTAATTTCAGCGTCGGTAAAAACTAATTTTTCAGGTTGCTTAACAGGTAAATTAAACTTATCGTTAATAAAAATTTTATCGCCGCCCTTTACGCTTAAACTCGCTTCTGCTTTCTGAGAATTAACGGTAATTTGTTTTTGACGTAATGCTTTCTCTATTACTCCTTGAGTCAATAAGGGATATAGACGTTTTAAATATTTATCTAATCTAGAAGAAATAGGAGTATTGACATCGATGATCATATTTTTAATAAATTAGGAACTTTTTATTAAAAAATAGCACCAAATTATTACAGATAACAGGATTATAGCAAAAAGCTGATGTATAGAGGCAATTATTATAGGTACAGAGTATAAAAGAGTAATGATGCCGGTAGATACCTGCATAAATAATGCAATCATTAGAAAATACGCTATCTTATTTAATTTCGGATGCTCTATTTTTAACAAGCAAATTATCAAAACTACAACAACCAAAAATACGCTATAGCCGACTAAACGATGTATGAATTGTATAAAAACCGGATCATACCAATTTTTAAGATCAAAGAAATTATCTTTTATCTCCATCGGGATAAATCTATCATCCATTAGCGGAAAACTATTATATATCAGCCCTGCATCAAGCCCTGCAACTAAAGCACCTAAAAAAATTTGCACATATACTACAGTAATAGCAATACCGGAAAATATTAATGGTAATTTAAAATCTGTTTGTGACGGGATTAACAAAATATCACAACGATTTTTTATTAGTTGATAAAAAAGTATGTGATAAATAATTACGGCGATAATTAAATGAAAAGCAAGTCGAAAATGACTAACATACGGGCTATTCAACAAGCCGCTTTTAACCATATACCACCCTATAAAGCCTTGTACGCAAAATAACAACAAAGCAATTATATAAGGTAACATGTCACGATTTTTTATAACATCTTTAAAATAAAAATATATTACAGGTACAATATATATTAAAGCTGTAATTCTACCGAGTAATCGATGTATAAACTCTAACAGATAAATAAACTTAAACTGTGATAAAGTAATTCCGTAATTAACGGAGTTATATTCAGGAAAAGCTTTATATTTAGCAAATTCCGATTGCCAGCTTTCAAAACTAAAAGGCGGCAAAATACCGGTTACCGGACGCCACTCAACTATAGATAAACCAGAACCGGTAAGCCTTGTTATCCCCCCTATAACAATCGTCGCTATGACCATTATACAATTTATACACAACCATTTTGTAATTAAACTTTTCTGCACTTTTATTTTCAGTTTATGTTTTTTATCGCGTCATTACAGCATTGCTATGTCATCCCCGCGTAGGCCTTGTGGCGTGGATAGGTTTATCATTTATCATCCCGCGACTTGATCGCGGGATCCAGCTAAAAATACTAATATTATTAGTATTTTTTATTATTTTTATGGACCCCGTGGTCAAGCCCACGGGGTGACATTAAGGATTATTGGATTCCTGCTTTCGCAGGAATGACATTATTATAGCCCTCAAATCAAGACTCTGCATTCTTTTCCGTATCTTCGACGGTATTAGAAGGACATTTCTTATTTGATGTTTTATTACGATATCTACGTTTTGTCTTTTTTGGAGCAGCTTGTGCTTCTTCTAAGCCGGCATTACTTTCTACAACTTTCACCTCTTCCACAACGCTTACGGTTTGCTCCACCGATTCTTCTGCCTCTAAACTCTTATCTTTTACTTCATTAGCAACATTATTACTATTATTAGCTGTTTTCCATTTATGTTTATTTTTGCGTAACTGTTCTTTTTTCAGCTCTTCTTCAGTATAATCAGCATTATGATTCTGAATTACCGGCTTAACAGAATTAAAATTATTGTTATTTTTCTTGAACAACTTCACTTTTTCAATCGAATAACTATCTGATGTAGCATTAGGATCGGAATAAAAATTAAGCTTTATATTATATTTTTCTTCAATAAATTTTATCTCAGCACGTTTATTATTAAGTAGATAAATAACTGAAACGATATTGGTAAAAACATTTATTACATCAATTCTTTCTTCAAAAATTTCATTCTCTATAGTACGTAAAATTAACATAGCATTAGCGTCACTTGCTCTAATGACTCCTTTACCGTTACAATGAGAACAAATTGCCGAATTAGTTTCTAAGAAAGAAGAACGTAATCTCTGCCTTGAGAATTCAAGTAGTCCAAACTGACTAATATTACCGGTTTGTATACGAGCACGATCACGACTTAAAAACTCTTTAAAGGATCGTTCAATAATTTTACGATTCTTAGCTTCGCTCATGTCTATAAAATCAACAACTATCAAACCTGATAGATCTCTAAGCTTTACTTGCTTTGCTACTTCTTTGGCTGCTTCTAAATTAGTTTTTAGTGCCGTTTCTTCAATATTTTGTTCAGAAGTTGATTTACCGGAATTTACATCAATTGCAATAAGAGCTTCCGTAGGATTAATAACGATATATCCTCCTGAAGGTAACGTCACTACAGGCTGATATAATTTAACTAATTGCTCTTCTACTTGAAACTTAGTAAATATAGGAGTTTTACTTTTATGCTCTTTCAGCTTTACAAGCTCTGAAGGTAATAAATCCTGCATAAATTTTGAAGCGTCTTCATAACCCTCTTGTCCTTGAATTACCACCTCTTTAACATTGTGATCGCACATATCACGTATGGTTTTACGTATTATACCATCTTCCTCATGAATAAAACACGGAGCCGGAAATTTAATAGTACTTTTACGAATTTTATTCCATAACCTTGCTAAATAATTATAGTCTTTCTTTAAATCTAAGGTGCTACTTCCTCTACCTGCGGTTCTAACAATGACGCTATAAGCATTTTTGTCACCGCTTACTATTTTATTTAAAATATCTTTCAGTCTTTTTCTTTCTTCCCCGTTTGATATTTTACGCGATATACCGTTTTGCGAACCTTTATTAGGCATTAAAACACAATATTTACCAGCCAAGGATATATAAGTAGTAAAAGCGGCGCACTTACTTCCTCGTTCTTCCTTAGTAACCTGCACTAATAATATTTGGTTTTTTCTTATTACTTCTTGAACTTTATATTGTTTATATTGCGGAATATTTGACTCAGGGGTACCGCTTTGAATCATTTCAATATCATCAGCCGCTTCTAAATTAAGTTCTGACTGGAATTTACTCTCTACTAAATCTTCTATGGTTTTTAGGTCAATTTCTTCACTATCAACCAAAGCATCATATATAGCAGCTGGTTTCTCTTTATCATCCTCAACCGTAATATTTGAAAGAGCTATTTCAGGAAAAGCATTAACCGGAAAATTTCTCTCCGAGGTAGGCAAATTGTAATAGTTAGGATGGATTTCACTAAACGGTAAAAAACCGCTTTTATCCATTCCGTACTCTATAAAAACAGCTTGTAGCGACGGTTCTATTCTTGTAACTTTTGCTAAATAAATGTTACCTTTATTTTGTTGTCTTACGGTTGTTTGAAATTCAATATCTTCTATATTGTTGCTTTGTCCTAATAAAACTACTCTTGTTTCGCTTGGAAAATTAGCATCAATTATAATCTTTTTATTCATTTATCTTGCTCACTAACTTGAAGAACAAATAATTAATATAATGCTTGTATCTTAAGAAAAATCATTGTTTATCTTGTATTAATTTATTTAAATAGATAATTTATCTATGAGTAAAGAGCAAAAATGAAATTCTAGATAAACTTCAAATAACACCTCTTTAAAATACTAAAAAATATATTATTATTTTTCTTACATTAAAATATTTTCATATTATTTAATTCATTAATTTTTTTTAAAATTCAACAATAATTATATACAAATTACAAATAAGACTACCATACTTGATTAAAAGCTGATAATATAATAACTATCCATATATACTTAAATAATGGAATTATGAATCTCTTTAATTTTTAAGATAATAATCTTAATCATTATAATTATGAGTTATATACCATGTATTGATGTTTAGCAAACACTTAATTTATGACTTTAAAAAACGATTACAAAACTATTTTTTTCTCACTTTTGGGAATATTTATTTTTTCCTGTATCAATGCTATAAATTTTTATAATTTTAAAATCTTTTTACTGCTAAATAAAAATCTAGGCGGAGAACAAATAAATCATATCAATCAAACTAAATTTATAGGTTCGATAATCGCAGGCTTTGCCTTAACACAGTTAATTAATAAGTTAAGTAATAAAAAAATTATTTTAATTAGCTTATCTTTATTAATTATTTGTACAATAAACCTAATTTTATTAAATAATTATACTCTAATTAAAATTAATTTTATTGTAATTAATTTTGGAACGTTTTCATATTTCACTTCTATAACATTAGACATTATTGAGAGTAGCAAAGAAAAGAAATATTTTTTTTTAGCTTGTATAATGTTGTTATGGGCGGGTGGAAACTTAATGGTAGATTTATTAAATCCATTTATAACACCGACAAATAATACTATAGTAATTTGTGCATTGTTATATTGTATCAATATACTAACCGAATTTCTGCATTATAATCCTACATCTCATAAATTAAATTTAAATTCCAAATTTTCATCCTTAATAAAAAATGTCGAATTACAATTATTGACAGGCTTCGTAGTTGCTTATGTCACCTTGGATATATTATGGTATTATGAAGCTTTTGCATTAAAGAAAGAATTAGTATTAATTAATTTAAGACTTATACTAAAATATATTTTTCTAGCAATATGTTTTTCTATAATTCCTATATGCTATATATTAAGCAAAGTAAATAAATATTTGGCTAATTTATCACTAACTATAATTCTGCTCGTCTGCTTTATTTTACTACCGCTTCATGGAACTAATAAAAACCTTAATATATTATATATAATACTAATCGGTAGTTGTTTAGGATCCATTTATATTTGCAATATTTTAATACTAATTGATAAATTTAGGGATTACGAACTTAGAACAGCTTTATTTGCGTATTTTTCAATGTGCAGCATCGGTACATATGCCGGAGCTTTATCATCTCATGTACCTTACGGCACTATTAACGGCAGTGATTTCTTATTTTCTGTTTTTGCCGTAGTCGGTAGTTTTGTAGCTTATCATTTTTGGTATTTTATTAAGTATACATTATATAGATTTTAATAAGACTTCTTACATAACTTGCTAATAAAGGTAATTTGTACGTCGATCCGGTACTCGAATCCTCACGTTACTTGCGGTGTACGCTGCGGTTCTGCGTTCCGTGTCTCCTGCAAATTTCTCCTTATTAGCAAGTTATGCAAGAAGTCTTATACTAAACATAGACGAAGCTCAACTTCAAAAAGAGCAAGGAATCCACAAGGTGAGGAGCGGCGCGTATACTTAATACGTGAATATCGCAACTCTGGTAGGATGACACAGCCAATTTTGAAGTTCATCGAGTATATGTGTAATATTCTGTAACATAATATAACTTGTATAATTTGGCATTAAATATTAATATTTAAATATATTTTTACAATGCCTAAAATGCAGCAAAGTACATTATTAAAACCGGTTAGTTGTTACGGAATCGGGGTCCACTCAGGAAAACGTACCCAGTTAACTATAGAACCCTCTAAAGAAAATACCGGAATTATATTCATTAGAACCGATATATCTTCTGAAAATAATTATATTGAAGCTAGCTATTTCAATGTTTCCGATACCTTGTTATCTACCACTATCAGTAATGATCATAAAGTTCAAATTTCAACAATTGAACATTTAATGGCAGCACTTTGGGGATGCAGCATTGATAATGCAATTATTAAAATTGACGGTCCTGAAGTACCAATTATGGACGGCAGTAGTAAACCTTTTGTGTTTATGATTGAGTGTGCAGGAAAAAAATTACAAAATGCTCCTAAAAAATATCTAAAAATTTTAAAAGATATAAAAGTAGTTCATAAAGATTGTGAATTATATTGTACTCCTTCCGATCACATGACTGTAGATTTAACCATTGATTTTAGTAGTAAAGCTATAGGCAGACAAAATCTAAGTTTTAGGGATCAAGAATCTTTTACTAAAAATATTGCGGATGCTAGAACTTTTGGCTTTATAAGAGATGTTGATTATTTGAAAAGCAAAGGGCTTGCCCAAGGTGCCTCATTTGAGAATGCTATAGGAATAGATGAGCAGGATAAAATCTTAAACCCAAACGGCTTACGTTATGAAGACGAATTTGTTCGCCATAAACTATTAGATTTATTCGGTGATTTATATACCAACGGCACTAGCATTGTAAGTGCAATTAAAGGCTACAAAACCAGCCATGCTCTTAATAATGAACTATTGCATAGAATATTTAGCGATACTACCTCTTACAAATTTGTAACTAGCAGTGAGTTATAATAATCATTTCATATTGTTAAATTTCGCTTTCTTTTTTGCATCCTTTTTAAATTTTCACTTTTTGTCCTTTTTATTGCAGCATTATTAACTTTATCTTGATCCATAGCTTTAGTTAAAGGATTATATCCTTCGGCTTTACTAGGATTTTCATAAAATGGATTCATTACATTTTTAATATCTTTAACATAGCTCTCTTTGCTATTATCCATTGTTATTTTATTTTCTCTAAAAAATTCTTCTAAACCGTTTCTTTTTATTTCAGAATTAAAACTGCCTATTATTTCTCGAAATTTTTGTATTTTTTGGTCTTTATTCATACTCCAATAATTCTTATCCATTATTAATTTTTTTAAAGCTAATGTTTGCAATACTTGATTCTTAGTATAATTCTCTAATTGTTCTAAATTTTTATATATAGGAGTATCTTGTTTTTTATATTCTTCATTTATATTTAATTTAAATATTGCTTTTATTTCTATTTTTTCCTTTTCAGTAAGACCGTCGATAATTAATGATGCGGTCGTAACTACACCGTAACCCGTAGCTTTTAATATATCAAGCACATTACCGCTCGCACCTTTAATAATAGAAGCGGCCAAATTTGCGGCTCCACCTAAATTATTGCCAAATATTCGTCCTGTACTTTTCAATTTATTTACATTTAACTCATACTTATCTTGAGTAGCATCCTTACCTGCCGTTTGCGGCGTATATAATTCATTTTTCAAAATATCTTTTAAGCTCGGTTCTAATGATAATATATAATCTTGCTGATTTTTAGCATTTCTGTTATGTACTAATAAATTATTCTCTTTATGAAGTTTACACAAATCATGCACTTTCAAAGTCTCAGTTACAGCTTGAATTCCTACGCTAACTCCTGAAACAACAGCTACAGCTATAATTATCGGTGATATAGGAGTAAAAAGTCCAGAAACTGTAATTGCTATAGAAGCTATGGAAACTGCATAACTTAAACTATTGCTAAATAATATTTTACCGATTTTACTTTGTCTAAAACTAGTCCAATAAGATTTTAACTTATTAAATATTTTTCTAACCCTTGATTTTTTTGACATTTATTTTTCTCTCCAAAGAACAAATATTTTTATAAACTTTTCTTTTATTTATTTAATTAACTTCTCTTACAACTTAAATTATAGTATAAATTCTAATAAAAAAACAAAATAAATGTCTGGAAAAGAATTAAATAAAATTGTTGCAGCCATCTTATTTGCTAGTTTAATTGCTATGATGGTTGGATTTGTTGCAAATATATTATACAAACCCACTCTAGAGTTACAACATCGCGGCTACAGCGTTGCGGTTCAAGAATCATCAGCACATCAAAATACTACCGCACTAGAGCAAGCACTGGTAAATATACCGGAATTAATGAAGACTGCCAACGCCGATAACGGTCGTGAAATAGCCAAGAAATGTTTAATGTGTCATTCTCTTGATAAAGACGGTCCAAATAAACTAGGACCGCATCTTTGGGATGTAGCAGGCAGACCAAAAGCGAGCATAGCAGACTATAAATATTCCCCTGCTCTATCAAAACTTGGCGGCGTATGGGATGATGATAGTTTATTTGCTTTCTTACATAAACCAAGTAGCTATGCACCAGGAACTAAAATGTCCTTTGTCGGTATCTCAAAACCACAAAACATAGCTGACGTAATATTATTTTTAAAAACTTATGTTCATGATAAATAATTATCTCACCGAAATATGGTTAATAATAGGTATAATTTGCATAGTTGTTGAATTCTTTACAGTTCCAAGTATTGGATTCTTATTCTTTGGGCTTGGAGCGTTATCAAACACTCTTGTTGTATATAACTACCCTCTAGTTAGCTTAACAAATCAAATAACATTTTTTGGTATATTATCACTTATTTGGTTTTGCATATTATATTATCCTCTTAAAAAATATGTTTATAATAAAACTGATAAAACACAAAATTACTCGGATATGATAGGCAAAACGGTAGAGGTTTATAGTGCTACAGTTTCTTCTGATACTATAGGACAAGTAAGATGGTCTGGTGCTATTATGAATGCTTACCTTGTGCCAAATGAAATCGATGCAAAAACAGGCAACCGACTTTTTATTATCGAAGTTAAAGGGAATGTACTAATTTGTTCTAGAGAAAAACCTAATAATAATTCTTAGCAAAATATTTCTAAATGATATTGCCCGCGTAAATACA
Organism: Rickettsia philipii str. 364D; assembly: GCF_000283995.1. NCBI lineage: Bacteria > Pseudomonadati > Pseudomonadota > Alphaproteobacteria > Rickettsiales > Rickettsiaceae > Rickettsia > Rickettsia philipii. Next base: position 339,891 of record NC_016930.1, on the reverse strand, counting down.
AGTCCTCATTCAAGTAGGTATTGTTGCGTGGATCATTTTATGTCATTCCCATGGAAGCGGGAATGACACTAAATGCATTTTCCAGTCCAACACGGGCAGCCTCTCTAAATATTCTCTTTAAACCAATCAAAAGCTTTTTTAAAGAAACTACTATTTGCATCAAGTCTAATATGAGCAAATTCTTTTTGCTGTTTTAGAGCATGAATTTTTAGCATTCCTATAGTTGCTGAATACATAGCCGGATTATAGTCTTCTATAAAACCGGCAATAATCTCCGGTTTACCGATTCTACTCTGTTTTTCAAAAATTTTATTTGAAAGCTCTTTAAGTCCTCTAAGCTGAGACCCGCCGCCGGTAATTACAACTCTCAAAACTTCAACATGCCCTTTTGTTGCTTTATCATATTCGGCTTTTACCATTGATAATATTTCTTCGGCTCTTGCTCTTATTACCTCAGCCAATTTATAAATTGTTATGGAAGTATTTAAAGTATGATGAGTATCAACCTGAAAATCCTCCATATTTATAATACTATCTTTCTCAAATAAAGGTATCATTGCATTACCGTATAAAATTTTTAATTTCTCTGCCGTAACAAGATCAATACCAAAGACTTTAGCAATATCCGAGCTAATATGAAAACTACCTATATTTACATGCCCCGTATATATTAATTTACCGGCAAAAAAAATGCCGAAAGAGGTAGTTTTATCCCCCATGTCGATGATAAGCGAACCTAGATTTTTTTCATCATTCGTAAGACAGCTAATAGCAGAAGCATAAATTGCTAGAGTAATATTTGTGACTTCAACATGACATTTAGCGAAGCATTGTACAATATTTGATAACATATTTGAACTAGCAGCAATAATATGTAATTCACAACTAAGTTCTCTACCGTACATACCTATAGGATTCTCGACTGAATTATTATCAAGGGTAAATTCAAGAGGAAAATAATGAATAATTTCTTGGTTTTTAACTTTAAATTCAAGTAATGCTTTTTGTAGTAACTTTTTAATATCCTGCTGCGTTACGGTTTGCCCGTTAACTTTAATGGTATAATTAATATAATAAGATTTAGTGTCGGCACCTGATAACGATAATATAACTTTTTTTATATTTTTACCGCAATCTTTTTCAAGTGCGTAAATTGCTGAAACAATGCTAGTTTCAGCATTTTTTAAATCTGATATAACTCCTGATTTAATACCTTTAGAATGATGCAAATTTTGGCTAGCTACTTTAATTTCACCTTTTTTACTAATATAGGCAGCAATTACGGCAATCTTACTACTACCTAAATCAAGTGTAACAAAATTTGATATTTTCTCTTTCATTTTTTTATGCTTGTTATTCCAAAAACGTCATTACGCAAAGAATTACAAAGTAATGAGACGAAGCAAGCTCAGGATGCTTGACAAGAGTACCACGTCGAAACTACGTTTCTCTTCGCAATGACGATTCTCAGTACTTCTCTATATAATACTTATTCTTATCCCTTAAATCCAAAACCTTATAATTTTGGTTAAATAGCTTATTAGCTTTATTTAGTGCATCGACATATTTTAATGCTTCTTCAAACTCTTTTTCAGGTAACTTAATACTTATATTACCTTTAAGATTTAAATCCCACCTTCTATCTCCGAGTCTTACAGCAGCTGAAGTTTTATTCATTAATGCCGGATATTTCTGCAGCTCTAATACTAATGTACCTGCATAGATATTCGCCCCTTCCCCTACAACATGTAATAAATGAGGAAAAGGTTGAATATTTTTACTAATTTCGTAACCTTCTTCATCGACTAAGAAAAGCTGATTATTAATTTGCCAAATAGCAATAGGTTCTCTTTCAAATAATTTTATATATACCGTATTTGGTAATCTTCTACTGACATATACTTCCTTGATCCATTTATTTTTCTTTAAATTATTTCTAATTTCGTCTAATTTAAGAGCAAAAATAGGACTGTCCTTATTCGCATTTAAAACATTTAATATTGTAGGCTCATCGACATTTTGCTGTCCTTCAATGATAACATTCTCAAGTTTAAACCCAAGTTTTGTTGTTGTTTGGTATATATTTGTTGTTAAGTAGGTTTTTATGCCGGCAAAATATTTTGTAAAAACAAATAGACATACAAAGATAATTAAAGCAATCTTAAGCCCTAATATTGCTTTTTGGTAAATTAGTCCTAATTTGCGGCGTAATGAGATATTATTAGTTTTTTTTGTTTGTTTTTTTTTATTGGAGCTTGTTTTTTTTCTCATGATTCAAAGCTTGCCGTCTTTATAATTTCTTCAATTAAGTTAGTAAAATTTATCCCTGCATAAGCTGCAATTTCCGGCACTATTGATAAAGACATCATACCTGGGTGAGTATTTATCTCCAAAGCATATAACTTGTTTGTCTGCTCTTCTAAAATAAACTCTGCTCTAGCAGGACCTTTACAATTCATTGTTTTATAAATTTTTTCTGATTCTATAAGTAATTTCTCATATAAATTAGCAGGTAGCGGAGCAGGACAAAGATGATCAGCAAATCCTGCGGTATATTTAGTTTCATAATCATAGAAACGATTCTTTAGTAATTTAATCTCTAAAGCTCCAAGAGCTTTGCCGTTTAATACCGCTACTTGCAATTCTCGCCCTTTTATATATTGTTCTATTATTACCTGATCACCGTAAGGAAAATCATAATCGGCAAAGTTAAAATCGTCTTCTGCAAATATCACCTCAACACCAATACTTGAACCTTGCGTAAGAGGCTTAATAACGTACGGTCGTTTCATAGGATCATTTTTTATATTATCGCTTTTATTTACAACAATGCTTTCTGCCATATTAATATTATTCGTTAAAAACCAGATCCTAGAATGTATTTTATCGAATGCTAAAGCTGAAGATAACACGCCGCTATGAGTATAAGGAATCCGCATTATATTAAGTAATCCTGGTAAACAACCGTCTTCACCATATGTACCGTGCAGGCAATTAAAAACGATATCAGGTTTTATTTCTTGTAATCTAACGGCAATATCCGCTCCCATATCAATAAAGGTAACTCTATATCCTAATTCAATTAAAGCTTTACTAACTCCTTCGCTTGACACTAACGATACTTCACGCTCAGCAGACATACCGCCTGCCATTAATGCTATATGCTTTTTACCGGTACTACTTAATATTTTGACTATAGAGTGTTCTACCCAATGTGTTTGATATTTATGCACGTTTTTTCCTTTCTTATTAAATCCATTGTAATTCCTAACTAAAAGCGGCCTTGTTGCATAGCTCGAAAAACCTACTCGATGTCATCCCCGCGTAGGCGGGGATTCAGAAAAATAACTTCAATATTGATATAGAAGTTACATATTATAAAATAAACATATAAAAAACTTGTTTTTTATATGTTTTACTGGATTCCCGCCTTCGCGGGAATGACATAAAACTAGCTGCAACAACGCCATTTTTAATTAGGGATGACGTCCGATTCTCTTAATCTCCCACTCTAACTTAACCCCGCTATCTTCACATACTTTCTGCTGGACGAAATTACCTAAATCTTCTAAATCCTTAGCGGTAGCATCACCATTATTTATCATAAAATTACAATGAAGTTCTGACATCGAAGCACCGCCTATTCTATAGCCTCTAAGCCCCGCTTTGTCAATAAGTTCCCAAGATTTACACCCTTCAGGATTTGCAAAAGTACTACCGCCAGTACGCTCTTTAATAGGCTGTGTAGATGATCTTGCGTTATTTATTTCATTCATCCGTAATAATATATTTTCACTATCGCCTTTATTTATTTTAAAAACAACTTTGAGAATAATTAAATTCTTTGGTAAATTATTACTGCGATATTTAAAACCGATTTCTTCATTTGTGAATGTTAAAAAGTTTCCTGCAAAGTCAATCGCTTCAATCTGCACTACAATATCTTTAAATTCAGAGCCGTAAGCACCGGCATTCATAGCAACACCGCCGCCGATAGTCCCTGGAATACCTACTAAAAACTCAAAACCGGAAATAGCATTTGCTTGACAAAATTTTGCTAAATTATAATTAAGGCAGCTGCTACCTACTATTAAATGATTATCTATAAACTCAATATTGCTAAAATTCTGACCAAGTTTTATAACGACCCCTTCTATGCCGCCGTCTCTGATAATAATATTTGAGCCTGCTCCAAAAGTCTTTATAGGTAATTTTTGCTTATTTTGTATTAAGAAACTTTTTAAATCTTCGCTATCTAAAGGTTTAAAGAAAATTTCAGCATTACCGCCTACTTTAAACCATGTTAAGTGTTTTAAATTATAATCTTTTTTATACTCGCCTTTTACTATCGGTAAAATTAACATATTTAGTCCTGCTATTCGCTTTACTGTTATCTTCACGCTTTTGTCCCCTAGTTCGCTTGACCCTATGTTATACGAACAGATGTCATTCCCGCAAAAGCGGGAACCCAGAAAAAAATGATAAAAACAAAGAAAATTATATACTAAATTTTTATATAATTTATTTAAAAAACTGGATTCCCGCTTTCGCGGGAATGACATAAGAGCTATACAACAATACCAGTCAAACCACAGTATGACAGCTAAAGCCACGGGATGACAATCTCCCATCTAATTCATTAGCAAAACTTGAAATATTACCTGCTCCCATAATAATTATCATATCACCAGAAGCTGCATTATCTATAATAACTCCAACCGCATCATCTAGCTCTGCTAGAAAATTTGCTTTATCGTGATGTTTACGCTTAGTAATCTTATCAACTAAACTTCGTCCTGTAATTCCTTCTATAGGGTTTTCACCTGCAGCATATATATCGGTAATATAGAGTATATCGGCATCAGCAAAGCAAAGCATAAAATCATCAAATAAATACTGCATTCTTGAATATCTGTGAGGCTGAAAAATAGCAATAACTTTACCGTTTTGTTTATTTGCTATATTTTTAGCCGTCGCAAGCGTTGCTTTGATTTCCTCAGGGTGATGAGCGTAATCATCGATAATTGAAGCGTTATTATATTCAGCTACTTTAGTAAATCTCCTCTTCACTCCTTTAAAATTATTAAAACCGTTTTTAATAGCTTTAATACCGAAATCTAATTCTATCCCAACGGCAATTGCAGCAAGACTATTTAAAATATTATGTCTTCCGGGCGTTGGAATAGTAATTTTTTCAATAATCGTTGTACCTAGTACATTTGGTAGACTAATTTTTACGTCAAAAGTAGAGGAGGCAATATCAGTGTTAATATTAAACGCTATAATATGAGCATCTTCCGAATCGATGCCATAAGTCACAATCTTCCTTTCAGTAATCTCGTCTACTAACTTACGCACTATTTTATGATCGATACAACAAACGGCAAAACCGTAAAACGGCAAATTAGTAATAAAGCTTCTAAAAGCACCAATTAATGTTTCAAAATCTCTATAATAATCTAAATGTTCAGGATCAATGTTAGTTATTATCGCAATAGTTGATGGAATATGAATAAACGTTGCATCCGATTCATCGGCCTCCGCAATTAAATAATTACTTGAACCAAGATATGCATTAGTCGATTTATTATTGATGATCCCACCGTTAATAACCGTAGGACATAAACCAGCTGCCTCAAATAAACAAGCAACTAAAGAAGTAGTAGTGGTTTTACCGTGCGATCCCGAAACTGCTACTGAACATTTTAATCTCATAAGTTCAGCAAGCATGTCCGCACGTCTAATAATTGGAATTTTACGCTCCAAAGCTTCTTTTATTTCAGGATTCTTTGGATTAATTGCCGATGAAATAACAACATACGACACATTGGTAATGTTCTGCTCGGCGTGTCCTAAAAATATTTTAATGCCGTATGACTCAAGCCTTTTAGTATTATAATTTTCTACTAAATCGGAACCTTGTACTTTATAACCTAGATTATATAATATCTCGGCAATACCGCTCATGCCAACGCCGCCGATACCTATAAAATGTATAGTTTCTAAGGTTTGATTAGTTTTTTTTAATTCAAGTAACAGCATTTAAGTTTAATCATTTAAAATTGAGTTCTGCATATAGGTTTTAAGTAACATTGTCAAGTACTAACTGTGTCATACCGCGACTTGATCGCGGTATCCAGTTTAAAATATTAAAATCATTGATATTAAAAGTTATTTTTATGGATACCGTGGTCAAATCACGGCATGACATCGGAGTCTTTTTCAAGAGCCATGCAACAAAACCGATTCAGTATGACAATCATTAAACCTCATCCACTCTATCAAATTTTGCTTCGGAATAGAAGTTTCCTTGTAGCCCACCGACTTTTAGATCAATTAAACATTTAGCTATTTCTCCGTTTTCTACGAATTCAGCTACCGTTGCAATACCTAAATCTTCTGAAATTTTAATTAATCTTTCTACGAAATACCTACTTTGTACATCACTTGTAATACTACGCACATATTTACCGTCAATTTTGATAATATCAATTGGTAAACTTTGAAGTTGTTTAAAAGAAGTAAAACCCGCACCAAAATCGTCTAATGCAAATTTACATCCGTACTTATGTAGTTTATTAATAAATAAAGTTATTTTATCGTAATGCTGATTGAAAGAAGTTTCCGTAATTTCAATAATTAAACGATCCCGAACATTATGAGCTTTTAATAAGTTTTCTGCTATTTCCCATAAAGCTTCATCGCCTGTTCCTATATTTGAAATATTAACGGCTAACATTAAGTTTGGGTTGCGGACAAGTTCATTAACAGTCATTTCTAAAACAATTTGATCAATTATAAAAATTAATCCTTTATTTTCAGCAATAGGGATTATAGGACCTACGGAAATATAAACACCGTTCTCGTCAGGTATACGAAGCAGACATTCATAATAATGAATCTTCATAGTATTACGATCTATTATAGGCTGATAAGCAAATCGCATAGTCTTTTTTGCTAAGGCTTGTCGTAGTAAGTTAAGCTGAAGATTAGATTTTCTTATATTTTCCAAATCATGTTCTGTACTGCTATATTCACGGTAATAATAATTATTATTTTGTGAAAGTAACATATTTAATGTTTTTTCAATTTCTGTAGCATTATTACTTACTTTTTTTGGAAATTTAATACTAGCAATATAACAATTCATATAAATTGCCGGCTTCTGTTCATTAATATAAAGCTGCAAAAATAAATATAATTTTCTAGCAAAATTTTTAATTAAGTCAGAATCAGTAGTATTTAGGATAAATAATATTCTATCTTTCTTTATTTTCTTAAACTTTGAAAAAATATTAAGTTCTTTACTTACATCTTCAATGATTTGATCTAAATCTTCAATTATAAAATGCTTACCCTGCTCTATAAATTCTATTTCATCATAATTAACTAATCTACAAGCAAAACATACGCCTTTTTCCAATTTATCTATCGCATCTTGTAAATCTTTATAATTCGTTCTTAATTCCGACATTGCCATGTGTATCATAAAATTATATACTTAAGAATATTAGGACATTTTTACTGTAAATGAAATAAAAATATGAACCGCATAGAAAGGATACAAGAAAAATTAAGTGTGTTAAAACCACATTTTCAAGAAATAATAGATGAAAGCTATAAACATGCTAGTCATTATAACGGAATTCACAGCCATATAAAAATAAGAATTTCTGCAGAAACATTACAGGGGCAAAGCCTAATTGCCAATCATCGCACGATTAATAACTTACTTGCCGATGAATTTAATAGCGGCTTGCATGCTTTATCGATAGAGGTACTATGAAAACAAATAATATTTTAAAAGTAGCCGTTGGAGCTAGCAGCGTAGCACAAAAAGCCTTAAATAGTATAACGGATAAAAGCTGTGGCATAATTGAGGATAAAATACTTAAAGGTAATTACGTCACTCGCGAAGAATTTGAAAAATTACAAACTTTAGTAATAAAACTCAAGAAAGAATTAGCAGAGTTAAAGAGCAAATAATTAATCAACTAGTTTCAGAATTTTCTATTTTTGCTTTTAGCTCTTCTATTTCTTCTATAGTTAGCCATGTTGAATCTGCTATTATATTGACATCTATATCTTTAAGTCACAAGTTCTTTGCTATTTCTATGCTTCTTTCTTTCCCTTTTTCACACTGTTCTTCCTAAAGCTATTTCCTCGGCATCTTCCATTAATTTCGCTCTTATATAGGCATCATATTCTTTGGCGGTGAGGTTATGCATTTCTATTATATTGTATGCATCTAATACCTTCTCGCTCTTTATATTTGCAGGTGGGCTGTTTTCTGTTTCTGCACACTTAAATAAATGTAGCCACTCATCTATAGTAGTTTCAAGCTTATCTTTATCAAAATTTTAAGCTCTATAAATACATAGGAAAAATCAAATAAATATTTGTTTTAGTTTCAAGCATTTTAGTCTTAATAAGTGAAATAACTATTACCGGTAATAAATCTTTATGCTTTATTCCTTGTGTAAGTTGCTGTACGTAAGAATGAGCAGAATAATATTGCACTCTTTTTAAGTAATCGCTTTCATTTCTTTTGTGCATCTCGATTATATACCAGCTACCGGCTTCATCTTTAACCTTTAAATCAAATATGCTTCTTGTTCCCTTTATCGAGCATAGGTACTTGCTCTACAGATATAAATTCTATTGCTTTAATTCTCAGCCCCTCAGGTAGTTCAAGAACTGCATTGATAAATTCCTTGAACCTCTCTAAATCACGAAAGATTTTTTTAAATACACTATCAATTAGTGGGATCTCAATATCTTTGCATATTAATTATTACTTTTGGTATTACTCATATTATATAGCTTTTTAAGTAATCAGTAAATAAATACTAGAATATGTACTGTTAATAGAATAATTATTGCTATTTTTTAACAAAAATTACGTACTTTGATCCGTTCTAATGGATACAATTGCTGACATGCCAGGAACTAGATTAGCATTTGGGGATTCAAAATCTATTAAAACAGGTACACGTTGTACGCTTTTAGTAAAATTACCGGTAGCATGATCTGGTGGGATTAAGCTAAATTTAGAGCCGGTCGCAGGAGCAATATTACGAATCTTCCCGTAAATTACCTTTTTAGGCAAAGCATCAAATTCAATTTTGACTTTCATGCCGGACTTAAATTTCTGAATTTGTGTTTCTTTAAAATTAGCCTGAATATACATAGTATTATCTTGAACTATAGAAAACAACACCCTACCCGGTACTATGTAATTTCCGACTTCTAAACTACTATTACCGAATATACCGGGTACCATAGCAATAAGTTTAGTATTTTGTAAGCTCCTTAAGGTTACTTTTTTATTTTCTGTTAGCTCTTTAAGTTTTTCCTGTTCTGCTGCTTTTTCAAGCTCAAGAAGCTGTAAATGTTGCTTAGATATATCTAAATCTAACTGTGCTTGTTTATAATCCGTTTTGGCTTTTTGATATGCGTTTTTAGAATCATCTAACGTTTTAGAGCTAGCAAATTTTGCCTTATTTAACTCCTGCACTCTCATAAAATCTGTTGCAACAATATCAAAGCTTATTTTATTAAGCTTTAATTTTTCAGCTGCTTGCTCTAGGCTACTCTGCCCTATTGAGATTTTTTGCTCTATAATTTCTATATTTTTTATGCAAGCTTCAATAGATGCTTCAAGTGCTGCAAGCTTTGCCTTATAATCTCTATCGTCAATTTCACCTATCAGATCGCCTTTATTAACTTTAGTATTATCGGTAACAAATAACTTTGTTAAAACACCGCTAACTTCAGCACTAACATTTGAAATATCTGCATCTATGTAAGCATTATCCGTAGATTGTGTATTGGCCCAAACATAAATTCTATATCCCAAATAAATAAATATGATTAAGGCTATAATAATTACATATTTAGTAAATGGATGATGTTTATATTTGTCGATAGCTTGTTGTAATACACTCGGCATAATTAACTTTACCAATACCCTCTATGTTTAAAAAAATAACAAATTGGTATAGAAAGAATATATATAACTGCAATTAACGGCAGTGAATACCATGGATATATGATAAGATTTATAATAACAAGAGCAACTAAAATCATTGCAAGCGATAAATATTCAGGTTTAATACTCAAATTTTTTGTTGAAATTGTAGGAAGCCTACTAGCAAGTAGAAAAGCTATAATAGCCAAATATATATTAATTGTTATAGTATGAGTACGGGTATTGATATTTAATAACGTACCGATTTCAAAATCTATCATTACAGGCATTAAAGCAAGTAAAGCACCGCATGGGGCAGGTACACCGGTAAAAAAATAGTCAGTTTTATCTTGTTTCGGTTGATAAATACCAACGTTAAAGCGAGCTAAACGTAGTGCCATACACACTATAAATAATAACATTACCGCTGATGAAAATACCTTATACTCATATTGTTGAAAAGACCATAAATATATCAGATAGGCAGGAGCTATACCGAAATTAGCAAAATCGCATAATGAATCAAGCTCTGCACCAAATGGACTAACTGCATTTAGCATCCTTGCTATTCTACCGTCGATACTGTCAATAATTGCCGCTACTATAATGCAATATACCGCAAGTTCCCATCTGCTATCCAAAGCAAATTTTATAGAACTCATACCGGTTACTAAACCAAGCAACGTAATAAAGTTGGGAATTAATTTTATTAGAGGTACAGGCTTAGTTATTATAGATTTACGCATTTTTAACAATTTTTATACTCAAAATGTATTTATCACGCCATTGCAAGGAAAAAACAGTGTGGTTGCATGGCTGTCAATGTCTCATTCCTGCAAAAGCAGGAATCCAGAAACAAATAATCTTAATTGGTACAAAATTATATATTTGATAAAATAAACAGATAAAAAACTTGTTGTTTATACGTTTCACTAGATTCCCTCCCGCCTACGCGGGAATGACATAAACAAACCATGCCTACAGCTGCTCACAATGACGGTTTTAAAGTTATGAGGCTTACTTCCTTTCAAACTTAAATTCTGTTGTCTTTTTACGTCCAAAATCAGCAATGATAGTTTCACCGCCTATAGCAGTCTGCCCTTTACTCACTAATAAAGCTGTTTTCAACGGTAGATAAACATCTACTCTGCTACCGAAACGAATTATACCGTATCGCTCGCCCGTTTTAACTTCATTACCCTCTTCTAAATCACAAACTATACGCCTTGCTATAAGTCCGGCTATTTGAACAACAACAATTTTCTGACCTTGAGCCATTTCCATTAATACTGATTGACGCTCATTATAAATACTAGCTTTATCGAGTGAAGCATTAAAAAATTTTCCTGGATTATAATGAAGTGCTAAAATTTTTCCGTTTGCCGGGATTCTATTAACATGGACATTAAAAATATTTAGAAAAATACTCACTCTAATCATTTCCACATCACCAAGTCCTAATTCCGGAGGCGGCAATGCTTCCTTAATTTCTTGAATTATTCCATCTGCGGGACTTATTACCAGATCATCACTTATAGGCACAAAGCGATCAGGATTACGGAAAAAATAAATACACCAAGCAGTAGCAATACATCCAATACAGCCAAGTTTTTCATTAAATGATGCTAATAAAAAACTTACTAATGCAAAGCTAGCAATAAATATATATCCTTCACGATGAATAATTTTAAATAAATCATTATATTGTTTCATTTTAATCTCTATGAATCTCCTTATTATTTTTAACTATGCCTGCTCTGCTTTATCCTCTTGGTTCTCACTCTCGTTTTCATCTTCGTCTTGAGGGGTAGCTTGGACTTCTTGCGCAGCACCAAGAGCATATACGCATAAATCCGGGAGTGGAACACCGTTTTTTTTGGCAAGATCATTTAGCTGTGATATTGCTTTCATAACATCATCAGGAATAGTACCACCTCTTTCGTCAGATAACCATTTTGCTTGAAATTGTAGCGGATGATGCCCTTCTTGAGGCGTACCTATATAAAACTTAAACTTGGCTCTTTGTCCACTAAAATCGCAGTCAAATTCAAACTCTTTATAATGTGCCATAACTTTATGAATTAATAATTATATTAATATTATTATAACAATAAAAATGCAAATCTAAAATAATTTCTTGTCTAATATTTTTTAAGTTTTTTAGCAATATAACGATTTGAATATAGAAATTTATCGCTAGAATCTATAATTATCCCGCCTGCTTCCTTAATAAAAAGCTCAAATGCATAATATAATGTAAAATTTAATAATGATAAACATATTAAATCCGCTTTACCTGACGCTACAAGCGTAGCCCCATAGCAAAGAGAACCAAAAGATCTAATATTATCTACCTCTATCTCCTCCAAATCATTATGATTTACACCTTCAATAATTGCTAAACAGTTTTTTAAATCGGCATTATCGGAAACTCTAAGTCTTAATCCTTGATAATTAGAGTTTAAATTATTTTTTTCTATCCAAGCTCCCTTACCTTTTTCAGCATAATAAATTTCATTAAGAGCAGGAAAATATATTACTGTAGAAGTAGGAATTAAAACTTCTTGATTCCTTTTTAAATAAGTTACGGATATCGCAAAAAAAGGTATGCTTCTGGCGAAATTATTTGGGCTATCTATAGGATTAATTAAAAAAACACTCTCATAATTATTATTTAAATCGAATTTATCCTCCGGAAAAAATAAATATTGTGTATATTTTTGTAATTCTTCACATAATAAAGTTTTTAATTTTAAATAAGATCGCTTACAAAATTCTTCATTTCTTACAGAGTTTTTTTGTAGCATTTCGAGTTCTAAAAAATCTCTATGCAAAAACTTAACAGCTTTACGCAGGGCATTAATTAATAAATTAGTTATAGGTTGCATTTGATATTTTTAATTTAAGATATTAGTTTTAGAAATTATGTCGTATGGCTTTAAAAAATTGATACCATTCCTAGCTAAAAGCATTGCCTGAGTGGATGCTGAAAGTCGTCATTGCGAGGAAAAACTGTAAGTTTTGACTAAGCAATCTCAGGATATTTAACGAGATTGCCACGCAGCCTACGGCTCGCAATGACAGGGTGGTATCCATAGTTCAATAAAACAGCTTACTTCGCTCGCTCGACATATGTCATATCATCAGTTTTAACAACAATTTTTTCTCCTATTTCTAAATATTGCGGGACCTTAACTTTAATACCGTTTTCTAAAATTGCTGGTTTATAAGAAGCGGTAGCGGTTGCTCCTTTTATTACCGGATCAGTTTCACTAATTTCAAGTATAACAGTTGGAGGAAGCTCAATATTTAAAGGCTTGTCATTATAAAATTCGATTTTAACAATCATATTTTCAGTTAAGAAAGATAATTTTTCTTCTAACATTTCCTTGGAAATATTTATTTGATCAAAATGTTTAGTATCCATTAATACCAAATCATCACCTTCAAAATATAAAAATTGATAATCTTTTTGTTCAAGTTCAGCTTTTTCTAAATAATCGGCAGAACTGAATCTTTCGTTACGCTTTGTCCCTGTTTTTAAATTTTTCATCTCAACTTGTACATAAGCTCCACCTTTCCCGGGTTGAGTATGTTCCGGTGTTTTGCTGACAACCCATAAATCATTATTATACACTAATATGTTACCTGTTCTAATTGAATTTGCTGAAATTTTCATATATCATACATTTAAGACTTTAAATTAAAGTATAAATATACAAATTATTTCCTTTAAAAACAAGAATTTAATCTTATGACCACAATATTAGTAGTAGATGATATAGAACCCAATATTAAGTTACTAACAGCCAAACTTTTAAAAGAGTATTATACGGTTCTTACTGCAAATAGCGGTAAAGAAGCACTAGCAATTCTTAAAAAAGAAAAAATTGATATTATACTACTTGATGTTATGATGCCGGAAATGGATGGATTTGAGGTATGTAAAACGATAAAAACCGATCCGGAAACTACTCATATACCGGTTGTAATGGTAACTGCACTTTCCGATATTGATGATCGAGTTAAAGGTCTTGAGGCAGGAGCTGATGAGTTTTTAACAAAGCCGATTAACGATACTGCTCTATTTGTAAGACTTAAATCGCTATCTAGAATGAAAAGCTTAATTGATGAGTTAAAGCTTCGTAATAGCACTAATGCATTATTAGGCGTAACAAATATCGAAATGCATGACACTTTTGCAGATAAAAAAATATTACTCATTAATGATGATGTGGTGCAAACTAAAAATATAAAACAAATGTTACTTAAGCTTACCCAAAACGTAAAGGTAATAAGTAATTCCGATGAATTAGATATTATAAATGAATATACCCCCGATTTAGTAATTATCAGTAGTACGCTCGAAAATGACGATCCTTTGAGGATCAGTGTTATTTTAAGAGGTAAAGCAGAAATAAGCGGCGTAGTAATAATTTTACAAATTGATGAAGACGGTATGCCTTTGGTTGTGAAAGGTATTGAACTCGGTATTAATGATTATTTCGTTTATCCTATAGAGGAAAGCGAATTGCTTGCTAGAATTAGAACACAATTAAGACGTAAGCAATATCAAGATAATTTACGTAATGATCTTGAACAAAGTGTCAATTTAGCAGTTAAAGACGGTCTAACCGGCTTATTTAATCGTCGCTATTTCGATATACATCTCAAACAAATTATTGAGAAAACTAATAAAGAAAGTATTAAATTATGTTTACTTATGTGCGATATCGACAATTTTAAACATGTAAACGATACTTACGGTCATCAAGCAGGCGATAAGGTTTTAACAATTGTATCCCGTATTTTGAAGAATACTCTCAGAGTAACAGACTTAATAGCAAGATTCGGCGGTGAAGAATTTACTATACTCTTAACGGATATAGATATTTCTAAAGCAATTGAAACTGCGGAGAGAGTGAGAGTTAAAATAGAATATATGAATTTTCACATTGAAGATCAAATTGAACCTTTAAAAACAACTATTTCAATCGGAGTTACGAAATATAAAAAAGAAGAATCAATAGAATCTTTCATTGAACGTGCTGACAAAGCTATGTATGAAGCTAAAACAACGGGTAAAAATAAAGTAGTAAAATTATAATTGATTTTTTAAAGTAAAAAAATAATGAGCAATTCTTCCAAAAAACATCTTGATTTACCATATAGACCAGGGGTCGGCATGATGATATTAAATGCCGATAACCATATATTCGTCGGTAAAAGAATAGATACAAAAATATCTGCATGGCAAATGCCGCAAGGTGGGATAGTTCCCGGCGAAACACCAAGTATTGCAGCAATGCGTGAGATGTTAGAAGAAATAGGCAGCGATAAAGGATATATTATTGCCGAAAGCAAATGCTGGTATAGTTATGATGTACCAAGCTTTTTAATACCTAAACTGTGGAACGGTAATTTTCGTGGACAAAAACAACGCTGGTTTTTAATTAGGTTTACCGGACATAACGAAGATATTAATATAAATACCTCTAATCCGGAATTTGACCAATGGCGTTGGGCATCACTTGATGAACTCTTATCTATTATAATACCGTTTAAACGTAAACTTTACCAAGCAGTCGTAAAAGAATTTGAATCATTAATTCAGTAAAATTTTATATATATAGTACTTGTAGAACAGCACTATTTACCTCTTGATCACCTTCAATTCATTCATTTATAGCACTAAATAATGAAATATCAGTATTATTATACAGCACACTCATTTGTTCCTCTAGACAATAAACTAATCTTTATCGCAACTAGATGCAATCATATAATATGTACGTACTATAATTCTTTATTAGGTTATAATTATAATCACCGATTATATGTGCAGTAAATGCATTTGCTAGATTAGATATAGTTATATTAGCAATAAAATCTTTTACTGCTCTTATATGAAATAAGTTTATAATGAAATTACTTAGACAGTAATTTGTTGTTGTTTCAGTTTCCCAATTAACCGTATCAATTTGAGTTTCCGGCATTAAAAATCATGAATTTATATCTTCAAACGCAAATTTTAGCTCTCTAACCAATCCATATAAAATATATTTTTTATCAGCAATATGTACAAAGGTATGATCAGGATGCTCATCTAAAAAATATGTAGAGGTATTAGAAAAAGGTTTTAAATGTACAGAATATACCTTATTTCTATCAAGGCTTTGGTCATAACTATTTTCACTAGAATCAGCTGGTATTAAATTTGGTAATAAAATAAGTCTACAAAAATAACCGATTAACTTAACCATATTTGGTAAAAATTTAATATGATAATTTGGCATAACGTTACTTTATGTTTATTATAACATGTCTTATTATTAAGATTATTGTTATAATTCAATTAATTTAATAAGAAACCATAGTTTAGCTGCTGTTGATACTTGTGTGATTTTTGCTATTATTCTTTTCACTTAAGTAATTCAACCTGAAAATAATTAGATTTTACTTTCTATCTTTGCAGCCAATATAAAGTCGTTTTCCATAAGACCGTCGATTTTATGAGTCCATATTTCCACACTACATGCTCCCCAAGATATAGTTAAATCGGGATGCTGTGCTTCCTGCTCTGCAATTTCAGTTATCTTATTTGCAAATTCCATAGCTTTTATAAAATTAGAAAATTTATATTTTTTATAAAGAGGCCCTAATGCATTCACTTGCCACTCACTTTGTAATTGAACTAATAACTTATCAATTTCTTTTTTCTCAAGTGGCGGAACTCCACCCTCACATGGTATGCATCTTTTCTCACTGAATACTGTCATAGTTTTTTTCTATATCAAAGTTAAAATATTGATCTTTATAAGGCTCATCTGCAAGTTGTATAATGCCACCACTCAATTTTACATGCTTTAAAATTATGTTTTTGCATCTTAGAACATAAATAATTACGTTTTGCTAAATATTGCTTATCAATTAATTTACTATCATTAGGTAAAGCTTCATCAAATAAGTCAAAAGAAGTATACATGTCTACCGTATTGTCATCTAAAGAGGATTATAACACGCGTGTCTTTCAGCTTTCTCTTAATAATAACTTCAGAATTATTATTAACTTCCTTCTGAAGCTTTATTATTGATCAAGCTACAGTATTACTATGACTAGATCTTTCAGCTATATAACCTAATATAAAACATTTAGACTTATCTCTATATGGGTAAAAGCTTTCCTTATTTTTTTGATCAATATTATCTTTGCTCCATCTTAAAAAGGTTGTACAGCTTTTTGTGGCCTATATGCATATAATCAGTGAATAACCATCTTTTTGTATCTCAGCTTGGTACTGCTCTAAGAGCCTTAACAGCTTATATGGTTAAAATTGCTTCCGGTGCTTTATAACCATCTACCTTTTTACCAACAAAATTTTCATCTGAATAATAATGCATATTTTGAATAATTGTAGGGTCGATATCTTTCAGATACATGAACCCTTTAAGTAAGGATTTAGCATATATTGGAAGAAAGCTCATAAATATAAAAATTAAACTTGTTAAAATCAATTTCATAAAATGCTATGCTTTGTAAAGATTTCTAATTGATTTTATTTTGAGATATTTTTTAGTGCAAATCAAATCGTTTTAGAGATCTTCACAGAACCTAATATAAAATAGACTCCTTGGCATAATCTCTTTTCTAAAGGTCATTTGGATCTGGTACTCGAATCCTTACATAGATTTGGCTACGCTCCGGTTCTATGTTCTGTGCCTCCTTCAAATTCCTCTTTATAAAATAGGTTATGCAAGCAGTCTAATATTTATCTTATACAAAATTTTATTAAAAACTATGGCACTGTTAACTTAACAGTACTATAGTAAACTCACCCCCATTTTGTGCCAGGCACGAAGGTAGAGCCTATATATAATAGACGAGAGGATGAACAACGAAGCACAAAGTTCAAATCAGTTTACTATAGAACTGTCAAAAAGACGGATGAATGGTAGCGAGGGAGGGATTTGAACCCCCGACACACGGATTATGATTCCGTCGCTCTAACCAACTGAGCTACCCCGCCAGGGGAAAAGTGTTTATATAATTTGTTAAGGAGTGTCATTCTAGATAAAAGCGGTTGCATGGCTTGGAAAATGTACTTAGTGTCATACCGTGGCTTGACCACGGTATCCCAAAAAAATAACTTAAAATACTAATTAATTTAAATACTTTAAGCTGAATCCCACGATCAAGTCGCGGGATGATAATAAAAAATTGATCCATGCAACAATTGACTAGCAACTTCTCAAATTGTATCTTAACGTTTAGAGAATTGTGTTTTCTTACGTGCTTTACGTTGTCCGTATTTCTTACGCTCTACTACCCTAGAATCACGTGTTAAAAGACCACCTTTACGCAAAATAGCATGAAAATCCGGAGCAGATTTATCTAAAGCTTTAGAAATTCCATGTAAAATAGCACCTTTCTGTCCTGAAATTCCTCCACCTCTAACAGTACAAATTATATCATACTGATCAATAGTTTTTGTTAAGACAAACGGCTGTAAGATAGTTTTCACATAAGTTTCAGAAGGAAAATACTGGGCTATTGTTTTTTTATTAACAACTATTTTTCCTTTTCCTACTTTAAGCCATACTCGTGCTATAGCATTTTTTCTTTTACCTGTAGCATAAAACTTGCCTAAATTATCTATTTTTTCTTTAGGAGTTTTTAATACTAAAGGTTCTTTAGTTAACTGCTTTTCTACTTTTTCTGTTTTAATTTTTAACTCGGGCATATTCTATTACTTTTTATTTTTTGGATTTTGGCTTGCAAAATCATAAACAGTAGGTTGCTGTGCCATATGAGGATGATCACCATTTGCATAAACATACAAATTACTCATTTGCTTAGCACCTAAAGCATTTCTTGTAATCATTCTTTTTACGGCCATTTTAATAACTCTCTCAGGGTGTTTACCACTTAAGATTTTACCTGCCGTAGTATCTTTTATCCCACCTGGAAATCCTGTATATCTGTAATATATTTTTCCGTCTTTGGGATTTGCTTTTTTACCTGTTAAGTTTACATGCTCCGCATTTATTATGATTATATTATCACCACAATCTAAATGAGGTGTAAAGCTAGGCTTATGCTTGCCGCGTAGCATATTAGCAACTCTGCTAGCGAGTCGTCCTAGTACAATATTTTTTGCGTCTATGACCCACCATTTCTTTTCAATTTCCGATGGCTTTGCCGAGTAAGTTTTCACAATAGTATCTTTTTAATTAGAATTTAAAATTAAAGAATCAAGCAACATATTTAATAGCATTAATACCCGCTATCTGTCAAGCTAAATATAATTTATTTACTTCCAAAGATTATTTTTCTATCGGTAGAAAAATATAAATTATTATTTGCTCTTAGCCCATAATAACGAATATTTTTTATAATTTTGACAACATGAGGTATCATGTTTAATCCATTATTATCAACATCAAAACTATATAAAACACCGTTAACGGAAATAACATTTAAACTTCGCTTATTGTTATTATTAACTCCAACAAAAGGTACTAAAAAAGCAGCAGATTTTAGTTTCTTAGGATCTTGTCCATCATTTAAATCAGCTACAAACTTTACTTTCCCTGTTTCAGGATTAAATGCTGCTATTTGTCTAGCATTATTTGTTACAAATAGACTATTACCGATTAAAGACATTGATTGAATATCCTCGGCATTTACCTGCCAAATCACACTGCCGGTTGCTACATTAAGCTTAATAAGCTTACCAAGACCGGTTGCTATATACAGATTCATATTATCATGAACGGGAGTACATAAAATACTTGATTCGTCAAAATTCGGTATAGCTGTACGATCATTAAGATTTGTAAACTCAAAATTCCATTTTACTTCACCGTTTGTTATATTTAAGGCAAGTATTTGTCCGGAATTATAAGCTACTATTACATTATCATGCTGTACTATCGGCGTCATAAAATAACTAGCCGACAAAACTTCCGCTAGGCTTTCATGTTCCCATACGGTTTTTAAAGTTTCTGCATTTAAAGCAATAGTTTGATTACTGATAGTTTGCACTAAGACAGTATTATCATTGAGCACAATAGGCTTAATTCTAATAATATCCGGAAGTTCTTTTCTAATTAGTTCATAACCTGATTTTGCATCTAGCACTACTAACAACCTTGAACCGTATGTTACGTATAATTTTCCGTTATGGTGTAAAATTCCACCGCCTATATAATTATCTTTTTTATGTCTACTTAAATTATAAGACCAAATAATCTTATTTTTCTCTATAGAAAATGCAGAAATATTTGATCTAATATCCAATGCATAAATCATATCGCCTATAAAAACCGGCTCGGTAATCGTTTTACTTCTAGTGAAACTATACTGTTTATTCTTAAGCATATTTGCATTAAATGCATATATATTTGCATTAGAATCTAAATATATAGGCTCATGAGTCTGAATTGCTAATTTCGGAGTCAACTCAACAATATTTTTTACCCTTGTTGGTCCAAGCCCGTTACATGAAATTAAAATAAACGGTAATAACAGAAGTGCTATTTTTTTTGTCATATTTTTCCTTAAGTACGAATTATTATTTATTTAAATTTACAAGCAATGCTTTAGCCTGATCTTTTATTAGATCAGATACATTATTTGAAATTAATAAATTTTTTAGATTTTTTTCTGCTTGCGGTTTCATATTATTCTTAATATCCCACATAGCTTTTATAATAGTTGCTGTAGCCCAAAAAGGTTTTTTCTCATCATCAAAATAGTTTAAATATTTGGTCAATTTCTCTTTATCTTGAATATCTAGATTGTGATCATCAATAACAAGACTACACCATGAAATACGTGCATAAGAAGTAGAAATTTCGGAATATTCTTTATTTTCAATAATTTTATTAAGCAGGTCTTTCGCTTCTGAATATTTTTTTTTTGAAATCTTTATGGCTACTTGTTCTAATGCAGCTATTTCTTTGATTTTAGTATTACTAGTAGTAACTAAATTCTCTAAAGTATTAAAAGCTAATTCTTCATTATCTTTTATTGTTTCCAAACCAACAGTCTTAACAAGAATATCCCCGTTTTTTTGGTTATTTTTAATTCTTTTATCTTTATTATTATTAATAACAACCATTATAGTAATAGCTATTATAGCAATGATTATTATTATAGGTAAAAGCTTTTTGAAAAAAATTAACCTTTTTTCTTCATTTTGATCACTCAGTACTTCATCCAAAATATCAGTCATATTTTATTATTTTTATTTATTTTTACAGCCAAATTTAATCTTAGCATCTTCTGCCATTTTCTTGGATGCGGCAGTTCTATTAGTTGGAAATTCCTTATCAAACTTAGCAAGCATATTACATGCTTCCTGAGTTTTTTTTAGTTCGCCTAAGGAAAGTGCTAACTTCAATAACCCATCGGAAGATTTGGCCCCTTTCGGTAACTCTTTATAGCCTTTTAAATAGTTAACCGCTGCCCCGTTATAGTCTTTTTGTTTAAAAAAGCATTCCCCATACCAGAAATAAGCATTACTAATTAGCAAACTGTTAGGATATTTTTGGATAAAATTTTTAAACTTATCTTTTGCTTCAGTAAGTTTATTATCTTTATAAGCAGCAAGAGCCAAATCATAGGCTTGCTTATCAGGAGCTATATCCTTATTAACCGCAATAGGTTTTTTAGGCGCATTATCCGTCATATCTTTAAGCAAAGCTATATCAAAAACATCTTGTTTTTTTGAATCACCGGCTTCTAAAACTTCAGTATTTTCTTCTTGATTTGAAATATTTGAGTTCTGAGTTAGCATATCAATTTTATGCTGTAAAACCTCAACTTTACCGATTAGCCTTCTGATTTCTTGTTCCTGTTCATCTAGTCTATTTTCAAAATCATTATTTGCTACATATTTTAAAGGCTTTCCTTTAATAGTTTCGCTTTCTCCGAAAGAAAACATAGAAAATAAAAAAGTAAATAATAAGACAATCAGTTTCATATATTTTTTAAAAATTTATAATTTTTTTATAATACCGAAATTTTTTTAATATTCCACACAATTTTTTATATTTCAATACTACCGTCATATGTAAACGTTATTGTTATGGTGGTACCTTCATTTATCTTACTTTGCAAATCAAATTTACCGTTCATCAGTTCAACCAGCTTTTTAGTAAGCGGCAACCCAAGACCGGTACCTTCATATTTTCTACTAAGCTCACTATCAATTTGACCGAACGCCGATAAAGTTTTTGGGATATCTTTTTCCTCAATACCGATACCGGTATCTATAACTTTTATATATACTAATTTTGCTAACTCATCTTTTTCAAGTGCAATAGTAACACTGCCTCCGGAATTTGTAAATTTCACGGCATTTGATAAAAGATTTAAGAATACTTGTTTTAGCCTTTTTGGATCAGCCTTTATAACCACATGCTCTTTCGGTAATCTACTAATTAAAGCCACTTCGGCTTGATCGGCACGAGGCTTAACAAGTATCAGCGAAGAACGAATTAATTTATTTAAATCAAGATCTATACTATCTACTTTTAATTTATCGGCAGAAGCTTTAGAAAGATCTAAAATATCATTAATCATACTAAGCAAATGCTTACCGGCATCATTTATATCTTTAATATAATTTTTACTTTTTTCTTCATTTCTTTCCGACATAAGAATTTCCGAAAAGCCTATTATAGCATTAAGCGGTGTACGCAATTCATGACTAATATTAGCCAAAAACTTTGTATTTGAAGAGCTGGTTTTTTCTACTTTTACTATTTGAGCTTTTAAATTTCTATTTATTTCAAGCTGTTCCTCAATGATTTGTCTAGCATAGTTAGTATTACTAATAATTATAGTGCAGAATATTATAAAAATAATGATAAAAGTTATAAAAACCTTTTGCTCAAGAGAGGTTATATTTTGCCACTGGCTGGTAATATTAGTGTTAATCTCAAATACTGCATCTACGGGAAAATCTAAATTATTATTTATAACAGGGATATAGCTAGTAATAAAAGAAGCCTCTTCCACTGTTAAATCACTTTCATTTTCTATTACTACCCTTGGTAATAATATATGACTTGTAATACCTTCAAAAGCATCTCGAAGCGGAGCTTTTGAAGTAAAGGATTTTAAAAAAAATTTATCGATTTTTGCGGTAACTATCTCAACCAAACTATCATCTTTATAATTGTCTACACTATACATATGTAACATATTACTAGTGATGAATTTATTACCTTTGAGATCGTAGAGAGAAATATTAATATTAAGATTGGTGAACCATTGAGCGGTAATCTTTGCAAAATTAATAAAATCTTGATCTTGTAATAGTTTTAAATAATCGAATTTGTGTAATTTACTGATTACGTTCTGATGAGTATTCCAAATATTATCAGTGTAAAGTTCTACAATTTTAGTATGTTCCAAAGCCACTTGTTTTACTATCATTTCTTTTATCATAAAATAACGATAAAACATCATATTTATGACAATATTAAGAAACAATATAATGAATGACAATCTTACTATATACTTATTATGGTTCATTATAAGACCTAGTAGTTATTTTTAACTCAACTGATGTCATCCCTGCGGAAGGCTTGCTCGCATAACAAATCGTCATTGCTAGTGACTAAAAGGAGCGTGGCAATCTCATAAACCAGGGTGCCTGAGATCGCGTACGTACAAAACTTACAGTTTTTCCGTAGCTTATGACGAAGAATCTACCCATGCAGCAAAACCGAGAATGATATTATCCTCTCTACTTATCTTCTTGTTTAACTCTCTCTTTTGTTTCCAGCTTCTTATTAATAATCAACCCTGTAATTACATCATAAGCACGAGCAAATTGATAATCTTTTTTGTATAATTCCGATAATTCATTCTCTTCTTGTTTATTATTTTTGGCTTTTGTTGCTTTTTGGCTATCTTTGTTTTTTTCATTATCATTCTTCAAATAATTTTTTAAAGAACTCTCAGAAAAACGCTTATCTATTTTTTTCACTTCTGGATACTCAACTTTCGCCGGCTCAATTAAAATATCAGGCTCTATTCCTTCTGCTTGAATAGAACGACCGCTTGGGGTGTAATATTTAGATATAGTCAGTTTTACGGCAGCCCTAGAATTGATTTGCGTTAAAGCCTGAACTGATCCTTTACCGAAAGACTTAGTGCCAAGTATTATTGCTCTTTTATGATCTTGTAAAGCTCCGGCAACTATTTCCGAGGCAGAGGCAGAATTACCGTTTATTAAAACTATCATAGGTACTTTGGGAGCTTTTAACGAAAACTCATTTGCTTTAATTTCGCTATTACTTGATTTAGTTCTACCTTTTGTTGTTACAATTACACCGGAATCAATAAAATAATCACTAACAGCAATAGCTTGATCGAGTATACCTCCGGCATTATTACGTAAATCTAGCATTATACCTTTAAGGTCATCTTTACCCTCAGTTTTTAACTTCTTTACTGCTGCCTTCAGCTCAGAAATTGTTGACTCATTAAAAGTAGTTATACGTATATATGCAATATTATTTTTTTCTAAATGTGCTTTTATCGGCTTGATTTTTACTATTTCGCGAGTAAGCTCTAGCTCTTGCGGTTTTGCCTCTTCTTCCTTAATTATCAACAATTTAACCTTAGTACCAGGCTTACCACGCATCTCTTTTATAGCTTTATTAGGACCAAGCGTAGAGACTAACTCATCATTCACGCCTACTATATAATCCCCACCTTTAAGCCCTGCTTTGAAAGCCGGCAAATCGTCAATAGGCGATATTATCTTAATTGCTCCGCTATCATACATTATTTCAACACCGATTCCGCCGAATTCACCTTTTGTAAAAGTAAAAATATCTTCTAAATCCTCATCGGTATAATAGCTTGAATGGGGATCAAGTGAGTTTAACATACCGTTAATTGCTTCATCTATCATTTTTTGCCTATCGGGCACCTGTACATAAGCCTTTTCGATACGTTCAAATACTTCTTGAAATTGCTTATAAGCTTCCTGATTTGATATTTTATTTTCAGTTTCTTTTTCTCCTTCTGCAAATGCACAAATAGAATTTATAATAAAAAATAGTGTTATAATTAAACGTAATAACATAATACTCCAAATATGTGTGTTTTTTAAGCAAAGCGTCATTGTGAGGAAAATTACGAAGTAATGTGACGAAGCAATCTCAGGATATTTGACGAGATTGCCGAGTCGCCTACGGC
Source organism: Rickettsia philipii str. 364D (assembly GCF_000283995.1). Classification (NCBI taxonomy): domain Bacteria; kingdom Pseudomonadati; phylum Pseudomonadota; class Alphaproteobacteria; order Rickettsiales; family Rickettsiaceae; genus Rickettsia; species Rickettsia philipii. The sequence continues at coordinate 314,698 of NC_016930.1, read as the reverse complement.
TCCTCGCAATAACGATTAAATATCCAGCTCACTAATAATTTTATCCATTTTAACTAAAGCCTGTTCATAAATAAATTGAAATCTTTTTTCCGGCTTTTTACCCATTAAATCATCTACTATTTTATCAACATTTTGAACATCTTCTAAAGTTACCTTTAAAAGCGATCTTTTTTCCGGATGCATAGTAGTTTCCTTTAATTGTGCAGGCATCATTTCACCGAGACCTTTAAACCTACCTACTTCAATTTTAGCTTTACTAGCTTTTAATAATTTATCCGTTAACTTAGCTTTTTCCTCTTCATCGCCTGCATAATAAGTTTTATTAGACTGCGTTAAACGATAAAGCGGAGGCTTAGCTAGATATAAATGCCCCTCTTCTACCAATTTCGGCATTCGTAAAAAAAAGAAAGTCATTAATAGCGAAGCTATATGAGCACCGTCAACATCTGCATCAGTCATAATAATTATTTTTTCGTAACGCAGATTTTCTTTTTTATAATTCTTTAAACTACCGCAGGCAAGAGCTATTTCTAAATCTTGTATTGCTTGATTATTAACGATTTTCTCAAGCGTAGAACTCGCAACATTTAGAACTTTACCCCATAGCGGTAATACTGCTTGCGTTTCTCTATTACGTGCTTGTTTTGCAGAGCCTCCTGCCGAATCACCTTCTACAATAAATAATTCTGTCCCTTCAGGTGAAGTGCGTGTGCAATCGGCAAGTTTACCGGGTAAACGTAATTTTTGAGTGGCATTTTTACGGGAAATATTTTTTTCGTTTTTCTTACTGATTCTAAACTCAGCAATGCTAATTACATGCTCAAGTAAATTAGTAGCTAAAGCTTTATCGCTACTAAGAAAATGGTCAAAATGATCTTTTATTATATTCTCGACCGGTTTACTTACACCGTTTGATACTAATTTTTCCTTAGTTTGTCCTTGAAAAGACGGCTCAGCTATAAAAATAGAAAGTACGACACTTGTGGTTTCTAAAATATCCTCAATAGTTAGATTAGCAGCTTTTTTATTCCCTATCATTTCACCATATGCTTTAAGCCCACGTAAAATAGCTGACTTAAGTCCTTGCTCATGTGTTCCTCCTTGAGGAGTCGGAACAGTATTACAATATGATTGAACAAATGCCGCGCTATCGTTATTTTGCCAACAAATCGCCCATTCAAGTTTTATCCTGTCCGACGTAGACTCTATATTACCTGCAAAAATTCCTGGAATAACTAAATTATCTAAAGTTATTTTTGAACTTAAATAATCTTTTAAACCGTTCGGGAAACTTATTAATGCCTTTTTAGGTATATCTGACTGTACTTCTACTTCGCATACCCATTCTATAGTAACACCGCGATATAAATAAGCTTTTGACCTTGCAAGCTCATAAATCTTTTTAGGATTAAAATGTAATTTGTCACTAAAAATTTCCGGATCGGGAGTGAAATTTATTGATGTACCTCTTAGCCTTTTAGATGCTTCTTCACATATTAAATCAGTTAATTTTTCTCCTTTAGAATAACTTTGGCTATATAATTTACCTTGTTTATAAACCTTTATTTCTAAATGTTTAGATAAAGCATTTACTACCGATATTCCAACACCATGCAATCCGCCTGCAGTATGATAAACATTATTTGAGAATTTACCTCCTGAATGAAGAGTAGTTAAAATTACTTCTAAAGCTGATTTGTCAGGAAATTTAGGATGATTATCAATAGGGATACCGCGACCGTTATCAAATATAGTAATACTATGATCATGATGCATTTTTATCGTGATGATACTTGCAAAGCCGGCGACTGCTTCATCCATAGCATTATCCAGCACCTCAGATACTAAATGATGCATAGCATTTGAATCAGTACCCCCGATATACATCCCCGGTCTTTTACGAACAGGCTCAAGCCCCTCTAATACTTCAATATCTTTTGCACTATAGTTATTATCGACTAGCTTATTTTTCTTTTCTTTGTTAAAGCTGAATAAATCGCTCATATATTAGAGATTTAATTAATTATTTTCTCTCCTAAATTAAACTATTTAACATAGAAAAGCAATTAAGCTTTAAAGAAATTGTTTGAAAATGCTACGTAATTGCGAGGCAAAACTGTAAGTTTTGACGAAGCAATCTCAGGATTTTATACTATTTTATGAGATTGCCACGCTCCTTACAGTCGCTTGCAATGACGATAAAAATAATCTTATCAATATCCCTTAGCTTTGCTTAACATACAAGCTATGTTAGCGTTTCCTTGAGCTAATGCAATATCTAATGGATATTGGCACTCATCATTTAGAGTAGAAATGTTAATACCTCGTATGACCAAAAATTTTGCTAAATAGTAATTATCGTTATAAATAGCAGCAGTTAGTAATGTCTCACCGCTTCTACCTTTTTCTTGCAATATAGGATAAACGTCAAGTAACGCACGCAACCCAAAAAGATTGTTTCTATCCACTGCTCTAAAAGCATTCTCTACTGCACTACAATAAGATAGATTGGCATAAATATCTTTCTTTTTATTTGTATCATTATCATATTTAATAAAACTCTCTACAACTTTTCTTCTTTCGGCACTTGCTATCCATTCTGCTTTCTTTTGGAACAGCTCTATATATGCATACATATCCATCTGCTCTAAAGTCTCCTGCTCTGTTAGTTTACCAAGCACTATATCATCATCAGGTAAAAGTAACATTTGTGTTTCATCTTTAACAAATTTTGTTACCAACTCCGATGTTTCATTATTTACGTTATTATCTTGTTTTTGAATCGTGACATTTGGAGAGCTTGCCGGAGGTGATTTCTCTTGATTATTTGTAGTTTGATTATTATTAATTTGTAAAGGCTGAAGTTGATTCAGCTTCACTACAACAACGGGTATAAGCGGCGTATTCCAATCTTGTTTTTTTGGGACATCTGAAACAGCTACAAATGTCTCTTGCGAGTTATTGAGTTCTGCTGAAGAATCGGTTGTAGGAATTACTTTAGACGGATTAGTAACGGGTGTATTTGGGCTAGTCGGTGTTATAGGCTGTGTAGAAGGTTGATTTGTAGGCATTACCGAAGGTGCAGGTACATTACTAGGTACTGCCGGAGGTACTGTTGTCGGCATAGTACTTGATGTATTATCTTGGGTTACCGGCGGGCTAACCACAGGCGGAGAAACAGCAGGTATATTAGTTATAGAGGGCGGTGCTATCGGTGCTACGCTTTCTTCCTCTTTATTAGCATCAGGAGGGGGATTAAGCGGAATAGGCTTATGCACAGGCGGCAAATTGGTTGGTGTATATATTTGCACCGGTCGCTGCGGAGGCACTAAATAACTTCCTGCTTGAGCCGGAGGCATAGATACTATCGGTCTCGGTACGTTAGGAATTATAATATTAGAAGCTAAATTTGTATCATTATGCTCATTAGAAGCAACTTGTGCTTCATGCATTTCATTACTTGTAACACTAGGTAACGTTGCACTACCAATATCTATAAAAGGTTCAGATGCCTCGGCTTCATTAGATTCCTGAATGTCATGAGAAGCTAAATTTACACTACTTTCATGACTGGGATTTGTATGAACGTTATCACTTGTAGCACTAGGCAATGCTGTATTACCGACATCTATAAACGGCTCAGCTTGTTCATTGTCATTAGGCTCTTGGGAAGCTAGCTTTGGTTCTTCTTGATGGGCTGCTTTAGTTTGTTCATTTGCTTGTTTAGGGTGTATATCTTTCTTTTTTGGTTTACTAAAAAATTGTTTAAATTTATCAAAAAAAGAAATATCGGCACTAGAGCGAACATCCTTATCTTTATTATCTACTTCGGCAGCCGGTAATGATGGCGGTAAGGGCGGAGGTGAAGCATAACTTTGAACTATCACTAATAATAGATTTATAAAAAATAATATCTTACATAATTTATTTAACATATAATTCCTTATTAAATAATTTATTTGATAGCAGGAGGTTGTTCGATGTCATTCCTGCGAAAGCAGGCATCCAGGGTAAAGCGAGATAAATCGAGCTTTTAATATTAAAACTTACTGTGTATATACCTTTTAATTGTTGGATTCCCGCTTCCGCGGGAATGACATAAACAAGCCATACACCTCCCCCGCTTTTAGCTAGCAATGACATTCACTCCCCTACCTCTTACTATTCTGCACCAATTTCTTTATCTCAATCTCTACTAACTCTTTAACAAGTACAGGTAGATTTTGATCAAGCCAAGCTTTAAGTTCTGGTTTTAACATCTCAACGACTAATTCTTCAAGTGCATTTTTAGATGAGATATTATTATCCAGCTTTTTATCTTTAATAGTATTAGTAAAATTTTTAAAAATATCACCTACCTCTTCAGCAGATTTAGTTGATATTAACTTTTCTTCTTCATCTTGATTTACTATTTCCGTTAGCTCTAATACATCTTCATCTTCGCTATCATTTTCATGAATAGGATTTTTACGCTCGTTTATTACTCCTTTAATCGCTTTTAATATGTCTTCTATCGACATATCTTGGTTCTTTTTATTGTCCTTACTCACGTTAGAAACCTATAAACATTTTCTTTTTAATAGTCTTAAACTCTTCTTCAGGACTAAAATATTTTACTTTAAGTTTTAAACTTTGAGCCGTTAGCTCGCCGGTTAACAATTTCATTTGATATGCCGCAAGTACTGAAGATTTATACGCATCCACACGAGTTATTTTTGCTTCGTATAATTTTTCTTCGGCAGTTAAAACATCTAATATTGTTTTAGATCCGACTATTTCCTCTTGCACAGTACCGTCATATGATATTTGAGCAGCATCCACTCCTTGATTAGCGGCAACAATACGAGATTGTGCTGCTTCAAATCCCTCCCACACGCTTACAACCCCTGCTTGGGTCTGCTTTATCACATTATCAAGCTGAACTGCACTATTTCTTGTTTGATTTTTAGCCGATCTGATTCTTGAATATTGAGCTCCTCCCTCAGGATAAATAGGGATATTTACCGAAAGAGTAGTAGTGTAGCTTCTATTATTTATAGCATTTACATTTCTAGCATTTATATCACCTTGTGGATTGTAGTATGTTCTACCGGATTGCAGTTGCACACTTACTTGCGGTAATAATTTCCCTTTTTCTGCCATTTCTAAAGCTTTAGCCGCAGTTACATTATGCCTTGCCGAATCAATATCAGGATTGAGTTTAGCAGCTCTTCCAGTTAACTCATCTAATGAAGCAGGTAACATTTTAGGTAACTCAGGCATAGTTATATTAGTCGGCTCTATTCCAAATACTCTAATAAAATTTGCTTTTTTTCCTTGAAAATCGGCATAAGCAGCTAGTTTATTCGTTTCTGCTGCTGCAAGCCCCGCTCTTGCGGTTGCTATATCTACTTCCGTTGCTTCTCCAAGTCTTAATTTTTCCTCAACGGTGTTAACTTGTTGTATGTTAGTGCGAACTCTACTTTCGGAAATATCATATTTCGCTTTGCTCTCAACACAATCAAGATACGCAGTTATTAAATTTAATAATATTTTTTGTTCACCGGCATAATATGCACCCCGTGCAGCTCTAAATCCTGCTTGAGCAGCTTTAAGAGCCGCAACGCTAGAACCACCATTAAATAGAGACTGTTGAATTGTTAATGCACCTTGATCACTATCTGTTTCCCTTGGAGTGAGACCAAGCCTATCAGCATATTTTTTATTATATTTAGTCTTATTATGTTGTCTATTAATCTGTAATCCGACACTAGGCATAAACCCCGAAAAAGCTCGCGGAAACTGCTCAATCGAGTCTAAAAACTTAATTCTAGCAGCTTTCAGCTCCTCATTATTCTTATATCCTTCAGTTAAAGCTCCCTGCAAATCAACTGCTGCAACCGAACTAGTTAGTAATAATGTAACAATAAATGTAATTAATTTACGCATAAATTTCTTGAATAATTGATAATATGTTAGTTAGATTAGTTTAATCTTTCAAGAATATACCTATATCCTAATAAAACAATATAAATCTATTGTAGCAATGTTAGCACGTAATATAACAAAAATTAATCTCAAGGACAATGATAACTATTTTACATTTTATTTTACGGTTATAAAGCTTTAAGATTAATTAATATTTGATAACAAAATAAAATTTTATGTCTATAATTGATTTTTCTAGTTTCAGCGGATTAAATAAAGAATAACAAAGACTTTTAATAAAATTAAAAGGTTTTACCAAATCTTTGAAAATGAATGTAAAAGATTTAGAAGATCTTATTTTATATTTTACAAAATTCTTTAATGAATTATCTCACACTGAAAATATCGATGTAGCGACAATAGAAAAACTTTTTAATAGGACAATCCAAGAATCTATAACTACTTTATCTGAAGCGCTTTAGAAAGCATCTCAAGAACAGTTAAAAAACAAAAGATATATTTTTATTTGACAGGATTATTGTAGAAAAATGTTTAAATGTTTTAGAACACATTTTATTTCAGCAAGAATGAGATAAACTCTATCCTGGAGCTTCTAAAAAAATTATAGAATCATTAGACAATATATTAGTCGGGGTTATATCGACTCAAATACCGATGCTTGGAATATTTATACAAACAAGAGGAATACTTGAAAAAGTAAATAATCTTATTGACTCTGAAAAAATTATTGCCCAAAATAACAAAATTGCATAATGATATAAAAGAAATAAGGAAAGAAGCTAAATCTCATGAGAAGCTTGAAAACATCTATGAAAAAGCCAAAAAAGTTGCTACAATTTCAGAAATATCAAAAGAACCGACTCGAAAAATTATTGAAATAGCAAATAAAAACCCTAATAACCAAGCTTCACTAGAGAATATTGTAAAAGCTACTAAAGCTATACCAAAAAGCAAAGATGAAGTAGAAGAAAAAATAACAGAACTAAAAAGTAATATTGAAAGTGCAATGCCACAAGATACAAATATTGACAAATTAAACTCTGTAAAGAATACTATTTCTGGTAATCTAAATGAAGCTAAAACAGAATTATTAAAAGTATTACATCCGGAAGCTTCTTGTAGCGAAAAGATAGAATCCTTATGTAAAGCAGCAGAAAAAGCTACGAAAATTGCAAGCGACATAAAAAAAATAGTAGGAGTAATACCAGGAAGTCAAGAACTCGGAAATGTTATAAGTCTCACAATAAAAACTAACTTATTACCGCCTCCGGTCTTAGCAATTGCAAAGCTAACTCCTGATATAGCTAACTTAGTTAATATAGGTAAAGCAGTGGTTACTATACTTTCTAAAACACACAACTTAACTCAACAACAAGGAAGAGCAAAATAGTGTCTAATTCTAATACTCATATTTTAATTGCCATAGGTTGCTTATTAGCATTATTATTAATATTTTTAATGTATAAGAAAATAGCAGCACGTAAAAACAATATATTACCTGCTGCAGGAGGTAATATTGATGATTCGCCAAATGTGGCACTTAATAGTCAAACACCAGAAAATAAAAAGCTGACATTACAAGAAAGAATAGAACTATCTTGGCAATTCCTTTATAATATCACGGAAGTTATTTTAAATAAATTCTCTAAAGAAGATGTTATTCAAGTGAATAAATGCGGTCAAGTTTTATTTGAAAATGGCGTTAGATATGAACATGTAGTCGATCTTGCAATTCCTCAAGTTAAGTCTCATACTCAAACAGTTGAACAAGAACAATCTAAAGGGAAAAAAGCCTTAGGGGTATAACTCTTTTCTTTGAAAAGTAGTATTTTATACTTTTCTTTAAAGCATGTTTAAAATCAATTATGTTTTTTATCCTTTACTTATATACTAATATAACTATTTAGGCGTTTATTCCTAAATAGTAATTTTTTAGGAATAAACTCCAATTAAGTTAGATTATAAAAGGCAGCATTCTTAGCTAAATAGGTAAATTTTATTTAAACTATGTCTAATATATATCTTGTTACTATATCGTTTAATAAAAGTAAGCAATTCTTATTATTGGCATTTACTTTGTAGTTTTATCGGTTCTTTATACCAAAACGGTAATATATTAAATAATGGAGAATTTTTAGTCTTACAAAAAATAAATTGGTTTTTTATGCAGTAATGCCTAATAAAGATGCTTTGCATGCTTCACATTTAAGCTATCATGCATTGAAAGATAAAGATGCATTAGAGCAATTGGGCGTAATAATTAGTTATAAAATAACAGCAGACTATGTTAGTGCAACACCTATTGATATAGAAAAAAATATTGAAAATGCAAAATTTCTCTATTTATATCCTATTTCATGGTCAAAAGCTTATGAAGAGCAGCTTATATTACGTACAGATGAGGGGCGATATCTACCTTTATATATAATAAATGATAAAGACCAATATCTCGGAGGAACAATTACTTCTTGGCCAAATGATTATGCGGCGGCTTACAGCTTATGGCTTTCAAGCTATAAACATTAGAACCTTTAATGAAAAAACAATTAGCAGCATTAGATAGTGATATTTCTATAAAAGGAAGAAAAATGAGTAAGCGAATACAAAAATGTTTAAAAAAGAAAGTTTTTTATCCTATAGCAGCACCGGTATCAGGAAACTCCTATGCACGTTCTAATTATTCAAATTGTCCATCTTGTAAAAAAGATTGGCAATTCAAAACAACATTTCATGAAATATTTGATTATAAATGTAATAAATGCCTTTTATTAGGTTAGGAACTTCATAGTTAGCTTTTTGTTGCCTAGAGATACCTTACATATTCTTAATATAATGCCGGTTTAAACAAATCCGTTAACTTGATGCTCCCAGAATTCCTTAAAAGTGCCGTCTTCTACGATCTTGCCTTTATCCATAACAATAATTCTATCCATATGCTTGATAGTAGATAATCTGTGGGCTATAGCAATTGTTGTGACATTCTCAATATCAAGCATGGTATTCATAGATTTTTGTACTTCTTGCTCTGTATGGCTATCAAGGCTTGAAGTTGCTTCATCTCAAACCAAAATCGGAGCGTTTTTAAGAATAGCACGGACAATTGCTATACGTTGCCTCTGTCCACCACTTAGCTTTACTCCTCTCTCACCGACAATGGTGTTATATTTTTCCGGTAAACTTTCGATAAATTCATAAATATTTGCAGCTTTGGCGGCATTTTCTATTTCCCAAGGCAAAGCATTCTCTTTTGCATATCCGATATTCTTACCTACTGAGCGATGAAAAAGCATAATATCTTGAGGAATTAATGATATCTGCGCCCACAGGCTGTCAAAGGAAGTATCGTAAAGGCTTTGGTTATCGATTATAATATCGCAAATTCCGGCTTAAAATTTTTCAATAATAATGCAATTAAAGTGGCTTTACCGCTACCTGAATTCCCGACAATACCCACTTTCTCACCGGCTTTAATATACAAATTAAGAGACTGGAATACACTACTCCCCTCTTTATAAGCAAACGATATATCCTTAAATATAATCTCCCCTTTGAAGATTTTTAATTCAGCAGCATTTTTTATCTATAGTATCTTGTGGGATTTGCATGATTGTAAAGGCGGAGCGAAACGCTGCTATATCTTCTAAAAAGTCTTTAAGTTCCATAGTGGCATGCCACAAATTTTCAGTAACTAAAAAAGTAAGGGACATAATAAAAGCAATATCGCCGATACTAATTTCACCAAGATTACGTTAAATGAATTACATACACAAATACACCTATATACCCAATATACTAAACTGAGTATTATACAAATAATTAAATCATATTTGTAATATTTTTGTTAGAGGATGTACATTATGGTAATAATCATTTACTTTATTTAATTCTCGCTGCTTTGCTACAAATGAAAAAATAGTAAAGATGTTTATAATACAATCAGCTACCAAGAATCTTGCTTATCTTGTTCCATTGTAGCAAGTTTAGTAAAAAACTGTAAAGCAAGCTGTAAGTCAATAGCCATAAAGGTACTAATGACAACAAATACTTTAATATTAGTAAGACCCAGTACAATACCGGAAAGCAAGGTAATTAATAACGGTTTGCTTAATTGATACTCGATTGCTTGGTGCATTTTATAATAATTATCACCTATGCCCCGTACTCTTCCAACGATAGAACCGGAAAGGTTATTTTGAAAATAAGTATACGGCAAATTAAAACAGTGATTACATATTTTATGCATCATGCCTTGAAAGATATGAGGCATTGCTTTAAGTTGTGCAAAGTTATGAGCACGCCAAGCACCATCAAGTATAGCTTGTGCTGCTACAAACCATATTATCGGTTTATAACTTTGAGCAAATATAATCTTTTCATTGTGGGTAAATAAATCAAGCAAAAGCTTTACGGCATAATTATATATAATAGGATGAAAGCAGGCCCAAGCATCATAACAAAATACCAATATTTATAAGGCTTTATAACAGACCATAAAAAAGAAACAGAATAAGTTTTGATTTTCATAAGTTGAGAAATGTATTTTATTCTGAGATAAAAGCGGCCTTATTACATGGCCCGTTTCATATCATACCTGCGTTCCCTTGTTGCATGACTCTTATGTCATTCCCGCAAAAGCGGGAATCCAGTACCTTAAAGCTTTATTTGAAAAGTAAAATTTATCAAAAAATCTTGGTCTAAAAGATTTGTTTGGAAAGCTCGCTGTATCTCGCTTTACCCTAGATTCCCGCCTTCGCGGGAATGACATCGATCCTTAAGTTGTCACCCATGTGCGATCAACGGAATGACATTATTGTAGATAATCTATTAATATATTAGTATCAAAGGTAGCTTTCATTCGTTCCACTCATTACATAATTTAGCCTGATATTCTACACTATCTAGATTTTTATCTTTCCAGAGTTCAAAAGCGTTTTCAAATGCCTTATTATTGTGATCATTACTAGCAATGTAACTAGTTAAAGCTTGCCCAATAATTTTATCTCTTGATATTTTTTTCTTGGATAGTTTATCTAGAATTTTAATTTGCGAATCAGCTATATTAATAATAGTTCTCACATAATCTCCTTAGAATTTTTTCCTAATTAGGATATCATATCCCTATGATACGTATTATTATCTTATATCATCCTTTAGATTTAAAAGCTACAAATATTTCTCATTCTCTTCTTTAACCACAGCTATTAACTGCTCAACCGATAATACTTCTTGGGCAGTAGTTCCAAGCCTTCTAATCGCTACTTGTTTATTTTCTTGCTCTTGTTTACCGATTACTGCAATCATCGGTATTTTTTGATTAGAAAACTCACGAATCTTATAGTTAATTTTATCAGGTGAGATATTAAAATCCGTTCTTACCCCGTTATCAATTAAAGCTTTCTGCACTTCCAAAGCGTAATCGTTCAAATCGCTGGTAATAGTTGCAATAGCAACCTGCACTGGTGCAAGCCAAAGCGGAAACCTACCTGCATATTCTTCGATCAATATACCAATAAAACGCTCAAGTGAGCCAAGGATCGCTCTATGTAGCATTACGGGTCTTTTTTTCTCTCCGCTTGCTGCAACATAGCTAGCGTCTAACCGCTCCGGCAAAACAAAATCCATCTGAAGCGTACCGCATTGCCATTGCCGCCCTATCGCATCGGTTAATACAAACTCAAGCTTCGGACCGTAAAATGCCCCCTCGCCTGGGTTTAGTGTATAAGTAAACCCTGCTTGTTCTACTGCTTCTTTTAAAGCATTCTCAGCCTTATCCCAAACTTCATTGCTCCCTGCTCTGATTTCAGGACGATCAGAGAATTTTACCTTTATATCAGTAAAGCCGAAATCCTTATAAACTTCAGTCAGTAATTTACAAAAACTAACCGTTTCATCGGTAATTTGTTCCGCAGCACAAAATATATGTGCATCGTCTTGCACTAAACTCCGCACTCTCATTAAACCGTGCAATGCACCGGATGCCTCATTACGATGGCACAAACCAAACTCCGACATACGAAGAGGTAAATCACGATAACTCTTGATACCTTGTTTGAAAATCTGCACGTGGCAAGGGCAGTTCATCGGCTTCAAAGCTAATGTCTTGTCGTCTGTTTCTAACGCAAACATATCATCACGAAACTTTTCCCAATGTCCTGAAGCCTCCCAAAGGCTTTTATCGACCAAAACAGGAGTCTTAACTTCGGTATAACCGTTTTTACGAATCTTTTTCCTAATATACTGCTCAATGGTATTATATATACTCCAGCCTTTATCATGCCAAAATACCATTCCTTGAGCTTCTTCTTGGAAGTGGAATAAATCAAGCTCACGCCCAAGCTTTCTATGATCACGCTTTTCGGCTTCTTCAAGCATCAATAGGTAACTATCTAGCTGCTCCTTCGTGGCCCAAGCAGTGCCGTATATACGCTGCAACATCTCATTACGACTATCACCTCGCCAATACGCTCCTGCAACTTTCATCAACTTAAAATGCTTAACAACCCCTGTAGAAGGAGCATGCGGACCTCGGCATAGATCAATAAAATTACCTTGCCTGTATAAAGTAATTGGCTCACCTGCCGGAATTGAAGCAATAATTTCGGCTTTATAATGCTCTCCTATCGATTTAAAAAACTCTACGGCTTTATCCCTATCCCATAGCTCTCTTGTTACTTGCTCGTTCTTTTGTGAAAGTTCTTGCATTTTAGCTTCTATAACGGCTAAATCATCATTGGTAAAAGGTTTATCACGAGCAAAATCGTAATAATAACCGTTTTCAATTGCAGGACCAATCGTTACCTGAGTTTCAGGGAATAGTTCCTTTACTGCTTCTGCTGTTAAATGTGCCGCATCGTGCCTTATTATCTCGAGACATTCAGGATCTTTCGCAGTTAAAATACGAAGCTTGCAATCATTGTCAATTACGATACTTAAGTCTTGAAGCTCACCGTTTATTTCAGCAACCATTGCTGCTTTAGCAAGTGACATTGAAATTGCATTTGCTACTTCATAGGCGGTAATGTTTTTTGCAAATTGTTTTATACTCCCATCGGGAAAGGAAATATTAATCATTCTTTTATAACTTATTTTTTCTTCAAATTTTTTACTTGTAGACCTTATCTCGTAGCTCTTATTTCATTCCTGCAAAAGCAGGAATGACACTTAGACTACTTGCTTTCTTGATCTATCATAGCCATGGCATTTATAAATTCTAATACTCTTGCATCACTAAGGATCTGATCAATAGCTTTATCGTTAAAGGTTAGTCCGGCGTCTTTACTTTTTACATCCACTACTAAAGATTCACCGTCTTTTAATTCAGAATTTTTACTAAAAACTTCTATTGCCCTAAAGCCGTATTGCTTTATTATTGAAGATTGTTTTCCTAGATTTAAAGCAAATTCCTTAGAATCTTCTATTTTATTAAGCACCGGTACAATAGCATTATTAGTATAATGCACAAAATTATTTATAACCACACTCGGATCCGATAATTTTATTACGCTTTCTAGATTCAGAGGATTATCTATACTAGGCATATCAATATCAATAGCAAAATTAAAATCATCCATTACAAGATTAGTTTTACCGGATAATTTTTTTGCTTCAGGATCAAACTCACCTTTTAAATTAAATTCGGAATTATTTATTTTTGCAAAAACACCCATTACTCTTTCTCCATCTTCTTGAGTAATAGGGCTAGTTAGTTTAAAAAATTTATCTAACTCAGCTCTTTTGTTTAAACCATTACTAAAGTAGCTTCCTAAAGCTTCAGCTGCCGTTTTTTGGTATGTTTCAGAAGGTTCTATAGTAGATTTAATATTTAAAGCAAAATCAAAAATTTTATCTTTTTCTATATTTAATTTATATAAATTACTTTCTACTTTTCCTTTTCTTTCAATATCACAAGCAAATAAAAACGGCTTACCTTTTACTAATTCTCCTAACATCTGCATAAAAATAACAGCATACATATTCTCATCTTGCCTTTGATCTAGAGAAAAATTTTGAATTAATAATTTCCCAAGAGCTACTAACTCATCACTATATTTTAGTTTTAATTTGGAATTGTAAGAAATAGGTAAATTCAATATATCTAACTTTGTCAAACCATACTCAAAGAAAGCAGTATCAGAGTCATTAGCTATTTGATCTCTCAAAAATTCAAAAATTTTATCATATAAATTTCTTCTGTAATTTTCAGAAATAAAAGAAACAGTATTTTTTCCATCCAAAATTAACAAATTAAGGTTATCCGATGTCTTAGTATTAGTAATTACAGAATTACTAATATCACTCTCTGCTAATTTTTCTGCATCTAGAGAACTATAAAGAGTTGATTTATTGTCACTCAAGCTTAATTTCCAATAATCAGGCTCTCTATTAAACAAAGATTTTCTAAACCAAATTGTTGTATGATGATCAGGTGAGTAAAAAATATTTTTTTCATCTTGAGCGGTAGTAATTTTTACATTATTTCCGTAAGAATCAATTTTTGTAATATTCAAAAACGGTATATGTCTAATAACTATTTCATCACAATAAAAATCTATAGGTTTTAACATTACTTTATTTAAAGTAACACTAAATCCATATTTATTAACTTTTATTGCATCATAAGTTATATATTCTTCATATTTATCAAGAATAGAGATAATATTTTCTTTACTTTGATGTTCAAATTTATAGGCAGCATATCCCCACCCTACTAGGATTAGCGCTATAAAGCTTATTATAATAAATCGTATTTTCATCTTTTTTACTGTAAAAAATTATTAAAAATCAATGTTGTTCCTGCGTAGACACCTAATCGTCATTGCGAGCAGCAGTAGGCTGCGTGGCAATCTCGTCAAATATCCTGAGATTGCTTCGTCAAGTACTTCGTAATTTTCCTCGCAATGACGCAAAACTGAACTTTGTAATAAAACCTTAAACAGTCCAAAATAGCATATATCGCTTAAAAAATATATTTATTTTTCTTTTAAACGATCAGCTATTAGCTGATATGATTCAAAAACCTTATGTGGTTCTTTTTCAAGCAATTCAAATCCCAATTTTTCATTACTGTTAATATGCCATAATCTACAATTATCCGGACTAATTTCATCAGTTAACATAATGATAGATTCTGCACCGTTAAACACACGCCCAAATTCTAATTTACACTCAACAAGCCGAATCCCGACACCGATAAATAAGCCGCTTAGAAAATCATATATACGCAAAGCCTGCTCTTTTACCGCTTTAATTTCATCCCTAGTTAACCAGCCGAAATTTAATATTTGATACTCATTAACTATCGGATATTTAAATTCACGACTTCGGACCTTAAAATCAATGATAGGTTTATCAAATACATACCCTTCATCAATTCCGAATTCTTTTACAAATCTACTGCACGCTACTGATGATATTATTACTTGTATCGGGAAAACCTCAACATATTGAATTAATTGCTCCCTCATATTTATTTTTTCGATAAAATGATTTTCAATGCCGATCATTTCCAGTTTATCCATTAGAAAGGAAGAAATATTATTATTAAGTACTCCTTTACCTGATATATCAACAATCTCACCTGTTTCTAAAATAGCCTTATCGGAAAAAGCCATTATAAGTAAAAAATCTTCTTCAGCAGAATATAAAATTTTACTTGAACCTTCATATAATTTTTTTTTCATTTATTTGTCTCAAAATTCATTTTCCTCGTCATTGGGAGAAAATTACAAAGTAATTGACGAAGCAATCTCAGGAGCTTGTTATTATTTCATAAGATTGCTACGCAGCCTACGGCCGCTCGCAATGACGACTCTGGTATCCACACAAGCATATCATTAAAATCCCTGAAGATCATTCGGACCGATAATTGCCGACGTAATAGTACCACTAAATATTTTATTTGCCGTATTAATAATATCATCAGCTTGTATGCTCATGATAATTTCCATAATCTCTTCAGGAGAAAGATATTGACCGAAAACAGAATAATTTTTACCTATTTCTTCTGACTTATAGGTATTTTTCTCTTGAGCCATTTGTAAATTACTACGTAGTTGTGTTTTAGCTCTAAGAATCTCTTCTGTGCTGACTTGTTCAGTCATTTTTATTATTTCGTTTTTAATCTCTCTATATAATAATTCTAATTTATCATGTGCAGTGGATGCATAAATTGTAAACACTCCACTATCAAAATAAGCACTATTATAACTACCTACTGCATATGCTAAACCTAATTTCTCACGAATACTTTGAAATAAACGCGATGACATACCGCCACCGAATATTATAGAAAGTAGATGGGTTTGGTAAAGCTTTTCTAAATTAATATATGATGTACCTTCAAACCCTAGCACTAAACTAGTTTGCTCTAACTCCTTATTAATAAAGCCGTGTCCGCCTATGTATTTTGCTGGAATAAAGCTACTTTTTACTCCTTGCTTCAAAGAAGAAAATAACTGTTCCGCTATAATTACTATTTTATCATGATCAATATTACCGGCAATTGATAAATAGAGATTTTCAGCATTATAATGTTTATCTATAAAATTAAAAAAATGTTCTTTCGTAAAAGTTGCAAGGGTTTTAGCAGTACCTAAGATTGACTTACCCAATTGTTGTTCTCTATAAACTTTATTATAAAATTTCTCATATACTAGGTCATCTGGATTATCCTGATGATGAGCAATTTCCTGCATGATCACCTGATATTCCTTAGCTATTTCCTCATCAGAAAAAATAGAATTTTGAATTATATCGGCAAGTATATTAAGTGCTTTATCACAATTTTCAGACAAGACTCGTGCATAATATACCGTATTCTCATGACCGGTATAGGCATTAAAATGTCCGCCTATAGAGTCAAACGCTTCCGCTATCTGTTTTGCCGTTCTAGTTTTTGTACCTTTAAAAGCCATATGCTCAAGAAAGTGAGATATGCCATCCTCTTCTACATTCTCATAACGTGCTCCAACTTTAGCAATTAAATTTATTGCTACTGAATTAACATAAGGCATATTATATGTTAAAATTGTCAAACCGTTTTTTAATTTACTAACATTAAAATTTTCTTTCATAATTTATCTTTTATTTTCTAAATCGTCATTGCGCGGAGATGTATAGCATCGACGTGGCAATCTCAGAAATTTTATATTACTTCATGAAATTGCCACGCTCCTTATAGTCGCTCGCAATGACGTTTTTTGATTTAAGCGATGACTCTCTTAACTTCGTAAGCCTTAGAAATCTTGCAAAAGCAAAAATTATTGAATCTACAAAACCGTCAAAACCAAATACAAAATAGCGTCTGATAAAAAACGCTTTACAAAACCACCATATCATTTCTGTTGTTAAACGAAAATTTGAAAGCTTTTTTCCTTGCTTAACTAAATCTTTTGCTTGCTCGTTAGAATAAAAATTTGCTTTAGTGACCAACTGCTCAATTGAAGTACCCGAATAATGATAAGCAACTTCATTTAATAGATAAATTTTACCTGCAAAATCAACATCTTTATTAAATATTACCGAATCATGAGTAGTACTATTTACGGTATTTGCAAAGCTTGCAAATTTTTTATTATACAACCGAGTACATTTATTAAATGGAGCAAACATTCGTGGCTTTTGGTCATTACGATGCATTATTAACAGCTTTATTTGATAAGCTAAATAACGATCTTGATTATGAGAGGCAAAAATATACTCTATTTCGTCTTGTAACTCTTTAGACAACTCCTCATCGGCATCAATATTAAGAACCCAATCATTTACGCAAAGGCTTTCGGCAAAAGATTTCTGTCCTACATAACCAAGCCACGGTTTTATTACTACCTTTGCTCCTAATTTTTCAGCTATTGCTACCGTATCATCAGTACTTTCACTATCGACTACTATCACCTCATCAGTAATATTTTTTACGCTATTTATAGCTCGTGCTACCCTTGTGGATTCATTTTTGGTAATAATAAATGCTGAGATTTTTTCAGTTAATGACTTATGCATAATACGTATACATTCTAAGAATTTTTACAACTTTTTCTTGTTTATAAACTTCATAAACCAACCTATGTTGAATATTAATTCTTCTTGAATAGCAACCGCTAAAGTCACCAACGAGCTTTTCATATGGAGGGTAAATTTTCCAAGGATCAGTACTAACTATGTTTAATAAAACTTCTACTTTATTCTTTAAACCGGCTTGCACTATTTTCTTAGCATCTTTTTGTGCTTGTATAGTATAACGAATTATATACATTTATAAAAAATTACCAATTTAATTTATCGCTACACTTTGCTATAGGCTCTGCTCGTCCTTCAATTATAGACTTATGCATATTTGGAATAGATAATAAATATAAAGTTTCTTCCATATTATGATAATCTTCTTCTGAAATTATAACTACATTATTTCTTTTACCTTTAATATAAACAGGTTTGTGTACATCAGAAACATAATCTATAAGTTTATAAAGCTTACTTCTTGCTTCGCTTGTATTATATATTTCCATTATTTTTTCCTTATAGTTAGTGAGACTTAATATTAATAACGTACTATAAACAGTACGTTTTGTCAAGGTTATATTCCTACTATCACCCTAAACACCAGCTTAACTACATAAGTTAAAAGGAATGTGGATAATAATCCGCTAAGCCATAGGATAATAAACCATTGCCACCCTTTGAGACAAGAGGTTATTGTTTTAAATTTTTTAATATATCGGATGATGAGATGATTTGCCACGGAATATATAATAACAATAGAATGTGTAGCCAAGTATGACAGGTAGGAATATCCCAGCCCCTATCAACAGTAAAGACTGTGACTCCGGTGCTGCTGCAGCAGTTTCAAGCGTAACTTTATAAGGAACGATATATGGCCATATGCTTATCGCGAGCCCTAAATATCCTAATAAAAATAACAAGATCGTATAAATAAACGGCTTTACTTCTTTTTTCTGCTTAACGGCTTTAATTAACTTGATAAATATTAAAGCAGTTACAATAGGTACAATAGATAAATAGTAAATATTAGGTACACTAAACCAACGATGATTTATTTGGTTATTTAAGAAAGGAACCCATAAGCTTACAAAGCCCATAAAAAGTGCAACGTAAAATAAAATATATAAAGCAGATTTATAAGCCCAATCTTGTGTTGTCTTTTCTGTTTTCAGGATAAGCCAAGTAGCACCCAAGAGTGCATAACCGAATATTAATGCTATCCCCGTCATAACGGAAAAGGGAGTAAGAAAATCAAAGCTCCCTCCTGCAAATTCTCGTCCTTCTATCTCTATTCCTTGGACAAACGTACCAAGCATTAAACCTTGACAAAAAACAGTAATCATAGAACCGAAATGAAAAGCGTAGTCCCAAATATAACGATGACCTATATGAGCCTTAAAACGGAATTCAAAAGCTACACCACGAAATATTAGACCGAGTAACATCAATATAATAGGAATATATAAAGCCGGCATTAATAGCGAATATGCCAACGGGAAAGCCGCAAATAAACCACCGCCGCCAAGTACTAACCAAGTTTCGTTACCGTCCCAAAAAGGAGCAATAGAATTGATCATTTTATGACGGCAATCATCGGTAGGTGCAAACGGAAATAAGATTCCTACTCCTAAATCAAAACCGTCTAATAAAACATAGAAACAAATAGCGGTAGCTACAAGCCCACCCCAAACAAGCGGTAAATCTATATAAGGTGCAAAATTTAACATAAGCTTATTACTTTTCTAATAATGGGTTATTCAAACCACTCTCTCCGTACATTTCTTTATTATCTATCACTGCTATACCTTTCTTTATCAAATGCATTATATAATATATACCCGCTCCGAAAATGATCACATACACTACTATAAAAGCAATTAGAGAAATAAATACATATTTGCCGAGTACCGGTGATACCGTATCCACGGTTTGTAAAATATTATATACTATATAAGGTTGTCTACCTACCTCGGTTACGAACCAACCGGCAAGTACTGCAATAAAACCTGAAGGTGACATTAATATATACCAATATTGAAACCAATGCGTAGTATATAATCTTTTCTTCAAGTAAAGATATAACCCCACAATACCTGTAAATACCATTAAGCAACCGATTCCTACCATAATACGAAAGCTAAAAAATACTACTGCAACCGGCGGACGCTCTTCTTTTGTCCATTCTTTTAATCCTTTCACTTCACCATCTAAACTATGCGTTAAGATTAAACTACTAGCATAAGGTATTTCTACAGCATATTTTGTTTTTTCTTCTTCCCCGTCAGGAAAGCCGATAAGATTAAAAGCTGCTCCTTTGTCTGTATTCCAAATACCTTCCATAGCCGAGACCTTGACCGGCTGATATTTAAGAGTATTTAAACCATGCAGATCACCAATAACTATTTGAATAGGTGCAACGATTAACGCCATTAACACCGCCATAAAAAGCATAATTTTAGCATGCTCTTTATAACGATTATTTAGTAAATAAAAGCTAGCTACACCACCGATAACAAAAGAAGTAGTTAAATAAGCCGCCGTAATCATATGGAAAAAGCGATATGGGAAAGAAGGGTTAAAGATAATTTCTAGCCAATTTAAAGGATAAAAGAATCCTTCGCCTCGCAGTTCAAAACCAGCAGGCGTATGCATCCAGCTACTAGCTGCAAGTATCCAAAAAGCTGAGATTACAGTACCAACGGCAACTATTAACGTAGAAATAAAATGTACTTTTTTACTGACTTTATTAAAGCCGAATAACATTATACCTAAAAAAGAAGATTCGAGGAAAAAGGCAGTAAATACTTCAAAACCAAGAAGCGGACCAAGGACATTTCCAACCTTATCTGAAAAATTCGACCAGTTAGTACCGAATTGATAAGACATTACAACACCCGAAACTACTCCCATACCGAAAGTAACGGCAAAAATCTTCACCCAAAATTTGTATATTTCTTGATAAACCGGCTTTTTTGTTTTCAACCATAACCCTTCAATTACCGCTAAAAAGCTTGCAAGCCCTATAGTAAAAGCAGGGAATATTATATGAAAACTTATGGTAAAAGCAAATTGAATCCTTGATAATAATCCTTGATCAAATTCCATATTTAAGCTGCTGTTTTAAGATAATAAGCTTTGTGACAATAACAATATACTCCCAGTGTAATAACGTATACTTACGTGAGTACCACAGTACTTATAGGACGACGACGTAGCCAATTTTTCAAATTAAGCGAGTATACAGTATTTGATTTAATCATCCACCTTTGCTATTATTAAATTCTATCTGATTAGTTTTAACAAATTTTCCTTTTTCGGAGTTCCAATTATAATGAACATTTACTATTCTTACTTCTGTAACATTAATATCACCATTGGGCAATTGCGTTACATCATACCCTTTTCGGATAGAATCCGTAATTAATAAACTTGCTTGACAAATATATTTTACATCAAAGAACGGAGAATTGTCTTCCTTAGACTTTTCTTGTTCTTCTAAAAAATTATTAGATAATTCTTTTGCTTGCATTTCTAATGATGTTGAAGTTATTTTCTGAATTTTGTAGCATTATTTAAGGTAAGAAGCAAGGCTTGTTTATTATTTTTCCACAGATTTAATATTTTGAGGTATATTTTAAAATAATTAAATTAAAATATGCTCCAAAATAACACGAATTAATATATTATTTTAAAATCGAGGTACATTATCGTGATAAAATACCCTACTTTATCTAAATCAACATTTAGCTTAAGTATTTATTTTTTAAAATTCGATACAGTTAAAATGACTTTATTGACTGTAATTTGTATTGTACTCGGTATGATTCCGGCGATTGATAGTATATTACTTCAGAAAATCATTGATTTAATAGAATCTTTCAGCGATAAGAACGCTAATAATCTTTTATCTTCCATGATTTACTGGGCAGTATTTTATGCTCTTTGGTGGGAGAGTATTAATATAGCATATCGTTCATATGATTATTTGTATCTCAAGACTATGCCCGTAATAAAAGGGAAAATACTAAATGAACTTTATAATTACACCCAATATCATAGCCATAAATTCTTTCAGGATAATCTAGCAGGACATATTAGCAATCGTATTACCGAAACTGCAAGATCGTTTGAGATGATTATTTCAATATTTGGTGAAAAAATTCTTCGTAAACTCGCTATTATTGTATTTGCATTAATTGCTTTATATTCAGTACATTACGTTTTTGCTACGATATTTATTTTATGGATTACGGTTTTTTTAGGACTTAGTGTTCTTTTCTCCGATAAAATCAATAAATACTCATTAAATTATGCTAGAAGCCAATCTTTTGTTGCCGGTAGTATCGTAGATGCAATTAGCAACATTAATGCGGTTAGAATGTTTACAGCCCATAAATTTGAACGTCAACATCTCGAAACAAGAGTAGAAAATGCCGTAGCCGATGAGCAAACTATGCAATTCTTTATGTTCAAATTGCGTTATGCTCTTGGGACTTCTTGTTCAATAATGATTTTTATAATGATTTATTATTTATCTAAACTTCGTAGCGAATTATCTATAAGCATAGGTGATTGCGTATTAGTGCTAACATTATGTATAAATGTAGCAGACGATATTTGGGATTTAACGCAAGAAATCGGTGATATGTTCGAGCAGGTCGGGGCATTTAATCAAGGCTTATCTTTAATGGCACCGCATATTATAACTGATATTGCAAACGCTACTCCATTAGATATCAAAGAAGGGGTTATTGAATTTAGAAATGTTACATTTAATTATCATCATAATAACAATCTATTTTATAATAAATCGGTATTAATACCGAGTAAACAAAAAGTAGGACTAGTTGGATTTTCAGGTTCAGGGAAAACCACTTTTATTAGTTTACTCACGAGGTTACATGATATAGAAGAAGGAATGATTTTAATAGATAATCAAAATATTAAAAACGTAACTCAAGATTCTTTAAGAAAAGCCATTAGCCTTATACCTCAAGAACCGGTGCTTTTTCATCGTACCATTTTGGACAATATCAGATACGGGAAAAAAGAAGCTACTCTTGAGGAGGTTATAGAAGCAGCAAAAGCTGCACATATTCATGATGTTATCGATAATCTACCGGACGGTTACGATACTATGTGCGGTGAACGGGGGAATAACTTATCAGGCGGTCAGCGTCAAAGAATTATCATAGCAAGAGCCATCTTAAAAAATGCTCCTATTTTAATTCTCGATGAAGCAACAAGTAGCTTAGATAGCGAGACGGAAAGCCTGATTCAAGAGTCAATGGATTATTTAATGCAAAATAAAACCGTGATAGTCATTGCCCACAGATTATCTACTTTACTCAATATGGATAGAATTTTAGTTTTTGAAAAGGGAAGTATAATCGATGACGGTAACCATGCAGAATTACTAAAAAATAGTAAGCTATATCAAAAATTATGGAACTCTCAAGTTAAAGGGTTAATAGTGTGAGGAGGTATTACCCATGTTTTATGTCATTCCTGCGAAAGCAGGAATGACATAAAACCAGCCTCAACCTTTAAACTAAATCATTATAAGCCACTATTTCTCCTGTTGCTTCAACTTGAAGTAGTCCGCACTCTGTCATTGCTTTTATTGCACTCTCAGGTAATTCTATCGTATCTGTAGCGTTACTATCAATAATATCTTCAATTTTTAAAATGCATAAAAACTCTAAAGGCGGTATCAATTTAGCTATCTTTCCTCCTAATTCTATTAATGGTTGTTTTATAGAATCATCCGAATCCAAACTCATTTGATTTGAAAATATTATATAGTTCTAATAGGCTTTTTATATACTCATCCTTAGCAACATCTTTTACAACCGGTAATATTGCTGCTTTCCATTGAACAAACGCAGCTAAATCTTTCTTGTCAATAGCCTTAATTTTCTTGTAATCATTCTTACGCAATGTGGATTCAAGCGTTAAAAGAGCTTTCAGAGGTTCATAAATTGCTTCCTTGTCACGGACCATTTGACCGTCAGAATCGAGTATATTCGATTAGCACCATATTGTAACAATACTTTTACCATATCTGTACTCTGCTTACTATCATTCAATTCTCTAGTTAGGTCTACTAAACTTTTAAATGCGGTTTTTCATATTAGCACCATAAGCGAGCAATTTAGTTACCATGGCTATATTTAGGTATAGGACGTACATATTTCTAAATAAGTCATATTGTCACCTGTTACGTAATTAGGACCCACACCATTTTCAATGAGAAATACTGCCATATCAAAATGTTGCGCTGTTAGGGCAGTGTGAAAAACGGTCATACCGCTGTTGTGGTCAAGGATTATATTTGCACCTTTGGCAAGTAGAAGCCTTACTATCCCTTTCTGATTATTATGACACGCAAAATATAAAAAAGATTTAGCCTCACCTTCCAATGTATATACTTCTGTATTTGGATCTTCAATCAAAGCTTTGAATTCTTTGACAAAACTTTCTCTAAAAAATTCATATCTTTTTATTTTATATATATTATTAAATCCCATATTTTCTTCTATATCTTTACTGCTTAATATCTCATGAAATTTATTTCTAATTATATCATCGATTATCAAGTATGTCCCTTAATGATTCAAGTGATAGTATTTTGTATCGTACAGAAAAAAATCATTTTATCAACAAATAGTGGATTTATTAGTAAGCAATCAATAAACTAAAATATTATATTAAATATTGTCATATGCTGTTATAATCACTTTTTTAGCCACTAATATTTAAACAATGAAACTATCTGATTTTGACTTTGATTTACCAAGCGAACTGATCGCACAATATCCATCTAGTGAACGTGATAACTCAGATTTACTAATTGCTGTTACGCCGCCTATTAAAACCAAATTCTACAACATAATAGATTACTTAAAAGAAGGGGACTTATTAGTCTTTAATAATAGTAAGGTAATAAAAGCAAAGTTAAATTTGGGGAAAAATATTACAATAAATTTGAATCAAAAATTATCAGATGATAGTTGGTCGGCTTTTGCTAAACCAGCTCGAAAGCTTCATGTAAATGATGAATTTTATTTTGATAATCATAAGGTAATTATTACCGAAAAACTTGCAATGGGTGAGATTAAAGTAAAATTTGAGCTTAATGATATTTCTGTATTCGAGTTCTTAAATAAATACGGTGAGATGCCGCTACCGGTTTATATTAGGCGTTCACACTCATTATGTCATCCCGTGGCTACGACCACGGGATCCAAAACATATTTAAATAATGACTGGATACCGTGGTCAAACCACGAGATGACAAACACTCAAAACGACAACGACCGCTATCAAACTGTCTATAGCCAAATAGAAGGTTCAGTTGCAGCACCGACAGCAGGCTTGCATTTTACAAAGGATATACTTGATAAGCTTAAGGCAGAAGGCATACAAGCCACATTTTTAACATTACATGTGGGAGCTGGAACTTTTTTACCTGTAAAAACCGAAAATATTCATGAACATAAAATGCATACCGAATATTGCTCTATTACTCCTGACACTGCTGAAATTATCAATAAAGCAAAGCAAGAAGGGAAACGTATTATCGCAGTCGGCACTACAACACTTAGAACACTTGAGAGTTCTTGCAATAACGGCATCGTAAAAGCAGGTAGCTTTAAAACCGATATTTTCATAACCCCAGGTTTTAAATTTCAAACAGCCGATATGCTACTTACTAATTTCCATTTTCCTAAATCTACTTTATTTATGCTTATATGTGCTTTTGCCGGATTTAAAGAGATGCATGAATTATATAAATATGCTATAAAAGAAGCAATGCGTTTTTTTAGCTACGGCGATGCAACGCTTTTATGTAGGAAATGATAATCACAACCGTCATTGCGAGCAACTAAAAGGAGCGTGGCAATCTAGCAAAAATAACAAAAAATGCTAAAGGTTAGCATTTTTCACTGGATCCCGTGGTCAAACCACGGGATGACGGAGGTGAAATTGATCCACGCAACAAAGCCTTCCTGCTTTTAGCTAGGAACGACATTTTAGAAAAAACCTATAACAAACTAGATAAAAAATATTTTGGATGATTAAATCCTCTACTTCATTAATACGAGATTCAAAACAAACTGCTTTACGAGAAGAATTAAAACAGCTGGCAGCAGCACTTAATAAGCCTAAAAGTTTATTCAAATTCTTTAATCAAAACAACTTAGAAAGCGGAATTTATTTACACGGTCCGGTGGGCAGCGGTAAAACTATGCTCATGAATTCTTTTTGTGAAGAATTAACCACACCTAAAATAATAATACATTATCAGAACTTTATGCAGGAAATTCATAAATCTATGCATAAATTACAAACAGCAAATCAAAAAGATATCATCCCTAAAATTGCTAAAAACTATACTAAACAAACTAAAGTGTTATGTATAGATGAGTTTGAAATTAAAGATATTACTGATGCAATGATAATCGGTAGATTGTTTAATGAATTAATACAGCAAAATATTTTTATTTTTATAACTTCTAACACGAGTCCCAATAATCTGTACAAAGACGGATTACAACGAGAATCTTTCTTACCTTTTATAAAGATAATCAATAATACATTTTATGTTAAATATCTAGATAATCAACATGATTATCGATTTGATAAAGCGTTAAGAGTTAAAGAGGCAAGGATAATTTATCCTTTAACTTTAGAAAACCAAAACAAACTTGAAAAAATTATCACGGATATTAGTGATAATAATCTTGCTCCTCAAAATATACAGGTTCTAGGTAGAGAAATATCCTTTCAAAAAGTGCATAAACGAATATTAGTAACAGATTATAATGAATTATTTACAAGAGACTTAAGCTATATCGATTATGTTAATATTTGCCAAAATTTTAACGTTATTATAGTGGGGAACGTTCATACTATCGATGCTAACGATACAAATACAGCCGTTAGATTTATCAACTTTATCGATAATGCCTATTTCTATAAAATACTCTTATTTATGAGCCTAGAAAATAACCCAAATAAAATATATCAAGGTTCAGCACGAGCCGCAGAATTTAAACGCACTATTTCAAGACTAAATGAAATGAATAGCGAATCTTATTTATTAAATAATGATTTTAAGAATTAACTTCAATTTTCGCTAAAAAAGCTTTTTAATTACTAATTAAAATTTATTTACAGATGACCTCTAAGAAACTTAATAAATTCATCAATATTGATCTTTATATCGTCTTCTAAATGCTCTTCTGTTGTCTGATGATCTACATAAAAAGGATAATAATCGCATTACATATAATTTATTCTTTTATAAAAACTTCTAGAGGGAGTTGTACCGTGATCAATCTCTACTACCGTGCATTTTGGAACCGCAAAAATAAAGTTAGCAAATCCTGATCCGTGCGATCCAACTATTATTGTTGCTTTATTAAAAAACTGGGCCTGTTCATACGGGAAG
This sequence comes from Rickettsia philipii str. 364D, assembly GCF_000283995.1. Lineage (NCBI taxonomy): Bacteria > Pseudomonadati > Pseudomonadota > Alphaproteobacteria > Rickettsiales > Rickettsiaceae > Rickettsia > Rickettsia philipii. The sequence goes on along the minus strand of NC_016930.1, from coordinate 287,316 downwards.
GATAGCGCTAGATATATTACTTTCAAACCGGATCTCTCAATTTTTTCTATTAATTCCTCTTCATTCACTATTGTTCGGGTAGAAGCGTATTTACAAGAAATATATATTTTATCGTATGCTTTACTATTATCTTTAATAAAAATATTTCTTAAATCTTTTTTTAACCATAAAGGCAAAGGTGTACCTTTTACCGGAATAAAAGGTACAGATGGAACAATTAGTCTAGTAGCTTGAATTATACAGTCACTATTTACTACAAAAAGCTTATCTTCCGGTATATTTAAATAATTTAATACTATTTCTAATGACTTAATTTGCCATGAATATTTTAAATTATTAATATAGGTACAATCATATTCAAGAGCTGATTCTTTTAATATAATTAATCTAGGCAAAATTTGTAGCAGCCAATGATACCAATTTTCAGAACCAAAAGATAAAATTACTGCTAATTTTCCATTAAAATATAAACGATTTTCAGTATTAATATCTCGTTTTTTTAATAAACGATGTTGATCACCTAAGCTTGTTTGAGGATCTTGTAGAATATAACCTTCTTGAGTTAAAATTCCACCTTCATTAATTACTGTGACGTTTGGTAACTCTAAAATAAATTGACCAGTATTTTTTTTCTTTAAATAGCTTTTTAATTTCTATGTTAGATTTTAGCGATTCTATGGAAATAAATTGATGTTTATTCTCTCATGCGTAAGCATTACTAATATAGAGAAAGGTAAAAATTATGAATATAAAATATTCTCATAAAGAGAAAGAAAGATAATTAAAAATTTGCATTGCAAGCTTGGCAGCGACTTACTCTCCCATGCCTTATGACATAGTACCATTAGCGCTATGAGGTTTCACATTCGAGTTCGGGATGGGATCGTGTGTTTCACTCATGCTATAACCACCAAGCTAGCAATACAAACTTTTAAAAAGATAGATTTGTATTATATTACTGTTAATGTTGTTGCACGACTCAAAAAAATTCTCAACATCATATCTTAACTTTTACTACGATACTCAGCAAAATAATTTTCGCTGAATATCGTTGCAGGACTACAGTATAACATTAGTTATGCAATAACACTTTTATTAGTTGATAAAACTATTTAACCTGATAACTTTGTGAGTAGATACTACACTCTTATAACATTAACACTATATGCATATGTAATCTCACAGCAAAGTAAATCAATCGAGCTATTAGTATCGGTTAGCTACACACATTACTGTGCTTCCACACCCGACCTATCAACGTGGTGGTCTTCCACGGCTCTAATGGGGAAGTCTAGTTTTGAGGTGGGTTTCCTGCTTAGATGCATTCAGCAGTTATCCCTTCCGTACTTAGCTACCCAGCTGTGCCGTTGGCACGACAACTGGTCCACCAGGGGTACGTCCACCTCGGTCCTCTCGTACTAAAGGCAGATCCTCTCAAACTTCCTACACCCACGGCAGATAGGGACCGAACTGTCTCACGACGTTCTAAACCCAGCTCACGTACCACTTTAATCGGCGAACAGCCGAACCCTTGGGACCTTCTCCAGCCCCAGGATGTGATGAGCCGACATCGAGGTGCCAAACGATTTCGTCGCTATGGACGCTTGGAAATCATCAGCCTGTTATCCCCGGAGTACCTTTTATTCGTTGAGCGATGGCCCTTCCACTCGGGACCACCGGATCACTATGACCGACTTTCGTCTCTGCTCGTCTTGTCAGACTCGCAGTCAGGCTAGCTTATGCCATTGCACTCTAAAAGTTGATTTCCGACCAACCTGAGCTAACCATCGCGCGCCTCCGTTACTCTTTGGGAGGCGACCGCCCCAGTCAAACTACCCACCATGCATTGTCTCGGATCCTGATTCAAGGATCTCGGTTAGATGTCAAGCACCAAAAGGGTGGTATCTCAAGGGTGACTCCACAAAGGCTGACGCCTTCGCTTCGTAGTCTCCCACCTATCCTGCACATCTGATTCCTAACACCAGTGCAAAGCTATAGTAAAGGTTCACGGGGTCTTTCCGTCTGACCGCGGGAACTCCGCATCTTCACGGAGAATTCAATTTCGCTGAGTCGATACTGGAGACAGTGGGGAAATCGTTACGCCATTCGTGCGGGTCGGAACTTACCCGACAAGGAATTTCGCTACCTTAGGACCGTCATAGTTACGGCCGCCGTTCACTGGGACTTCAATTCAGAGCTTGCACCCCTCCTTTTAATCTTCCAGCACTGGGCAGGCGTCAGACCCTATACATCGTCTATTGACTTTGCAGAGCCCTGTGTTTTTAATAAACAGTCGCTACCCCCTAGCTTGTGCCACCTGCACATGGTTGCCCATATACAGGTCATCTTTCTTCCGAAGTTACAGATGCAATTTGCCTAGTTCCTTCAGCATCGTTCTCTCAAGCGCCTTGGTATACTCTACCTGTCCACCTGTGTCGGTTTCGGGTACGGTCTATAATGAAGGTGTTATTTCCTGGAAAATATTCACTGCACAATCAATCCAATAAGACTGTACAATTTACTATTTTCGTCACATCCTTCAGGTTCAGGAATATTAACCTGATTCCCATCGACTACGCCTTTCAGCCTCATCTTAGGGGCCGACTAACCTTGCGCAGATTAACTTTACGCAAGAACCCTTGGACTTTCGGCGAGAATGTTTCTCACATTCTTTATCGCTACTTATGTCAGCATTCTCACTTCCGATACCTCCAGCAAACCTTACGGTTCACCTTCGCAGGCTTACGGAACGCTCCGCTACCATTTATGCCAAATGCATAAACCCGCATCTTCGGTACATGACTTGAGCCCCGTTACATTGTTGGCGCAAGAAAACTTATTTAGACTAGTGAGCTATTACGCTTTCTTTAAATGATGGCTGCTTCTAAGCCAACATCCTAGTTGTTTTGGTCTTCTCACATCCTTTAACACTTAGTCATGATTTAGGGACCTTAGATGGCGGTCTGGGCTTTTTCCCTCTCGACTATGGACCTTAGCACCCATAGTCTGTCTGCTATGCTGTACTCATCGACATTCGGAGTTTGATTGAGTTTGGTAAGTCTGTGGGACCCCCTAGCTCATTCAGTGCTCTACCTTCGATGGTAATCGCTATAACGCTCTACCTAAATAGATTTCGCGGAGAACCAGCTATATCCGAGTTTGATTGGCCTTTCACCCCTAACCACAGCTCATCCCCTACTTTTTCAACAGTAGTGGGTTCGGTCCTTCAGTGGATTTTACTCCGCTTTCAACCTGGCCATGGCTAGATCACCCGGTTTCGGGTCTAATTCATCTAACTAAACGCCCTATTCAGACTCGCTTTCGCTACGCCTACACCTAACGGCTTAAGCTTGCTAGATAAACTAAGTCGCTGACCCATTATACAAAAGGTACGCCGTCACAAGACATATAAATACGCTTGCTCCGACTGCTTGTAAGCATTTGGTTTCAGATACTATTTCACTCCCCTTGTCGGGGTACTTTTCACCTTTCCCTCACGGTACTTGTTCACTATCGGTCACTAGAGAGTACTTAGGCTTAGAGGGTGGTCCCCCTATGTTCAAACAGGATTTCACGTGTCCCGCCTTACTCAAGGACTTCAAACTTTTTACCTATACGGGACTATCACCCTCTATGGTCAACCTTTCCATGTTGTTTTAGTTATTTTTTTGAAGCCACTGGCCTGGTCCGCGTTCGCTCGTCACTACTAACGGAGTCTCGGTTGATGTCCTTTCCTCCAGCTACTTAGATATTTCAGTTCGCTGGGTTTGCCTCATATAGCTATGTATTCACTATACAATACCTAATAAATTAGGTAGGTTTCCCTATTCGGAAATCTTCGGATCAAAGTTTATTCGCAACTCCCCGAAGCTTATCGCAGCGTATTACGTCCTTCATCGCCTTCTAGTGCCAAGGCATCCACCAAATGCTCTTATTATATTTACTTATGCTTTTAACTTGAGATTACACAATGCATACAGAATTAATTTCACAATTATTTTTCTTATTTTCAGCATCTACTCACGATATAAATTTTTATTATCGCGGTGTATTTAGTTTTTAGCTTTACCAACTTTTTAAACAGCTACAAAGTTTTACGTTTCAAACCTTGTGTGATGATTTTATATCTATATTTTTAAAGCTTGTCAAACACTAATTTCAAATAATTTTAATTTTATTTCTTATGAGAGGGCTTAAAGTTATTTTAACCTCTTTTTAAGGTAGGCTTTGTCGGCTTTTTGTTTAGATTTGTAGTCCCTAATTTTGTATCTACCTTACCGCCTAAATCTTCAAACAAAAATCTGCCTTTTTGTAAAATATGATTTACTGCTGTTATTTCTCCTTCTCTGTTTATCAAACCGCTTTGAGTTTTAACCCATAATAATTTACCGTCTTTTCTAAAGACTGGATTTTCATCAATTGCAAAATCTTTAGTTATACTTAAATTACCGTTCTTATCAAATTTACCTAAAATATTTTTCTGTAAATCAGCAAATACGGCATGAGCGTATAATTTTGAAATTTCTTTTATTTGTTTTGGATCGTTTATATGTTCGCCGGCTTTGTTAATAAAGCCGCTAATTTCATATTGAGATGTTTTACCATGTGGAGTTTTTGTCACAAGAAATTGAGTTTCCGTAAGTAGCTTAGTTTGATCCTCTACTTCATCATCTACTATAGATGCTTATAATGCTATCAAAGCTTTGTTACCATATTAATTACTTTCCTTTTTAAAGAATAAATATCACTATTCTTTTCAAACTTTGAGGTAAACTCCTTAACGTCTCAATTATCATTAAACCTAACTTCTTTTTTATCTTTACCCATAATAATACTCTTATTTTAATACTGTATCTTTTAAAATATTTGTACCACGTAAAAATTCTTCTATATTCAAAGCTTTTTTACTCTCTTGCTGAAGTTTTTTCACGCGTAATATACCGCTTCCACAAGCTATTTCCAGCTTATCGCTAATAACGGTACCGGAAGTAAAGTGATGATCCGCATTTAAATATTCTGCTTCAAGGATTTTAATTATTTTATCATTATAACTAAAATATACTCCGGGCCAAGGATTCATGCCCCTTATTTTACAATCTATTTTATATGCGGATTCATGCCAATTAATTTTTCCTTCTGCTTTAGTTAATTTATGAGCATACGTAACGCCGTCACTTGGCTGTGTTATTGGTACTATATTATCGATATTTGCAAGTGTTTTAATTAATAACTCCGCTCCGAGATTTGCACATTTGTTATGCAGTTCTTCCAATGTTATTCTTTCTTCTAAATCAAAATCTTCTTTCATCAATATATCACCTGTATCAAGCCCTGTATCCATACGCATAATACATACACTACTTTTCCGGTCACCCTCTATAATAGTACGCTGCAGAGGAGCCGCTCCTCTGTGACGAGGCAAATCAGATGGATGGATATTAAGACAGCCGTATTTCTTAGCTTCTAATATAGCTTTCGGCACAATAAAACCATAGGCAATAACAACTATAATATCAGCATTAACTTTATTAATTAGATGTATTATTTCATCATTACGAAGAGTAGAAGGAGTATAAACAGGAATTTGATGCTCAAATGCTAATTGATGTATTGGAGATTTAGCTAAGTTAAGTCCTCTGCCCTTAGCTTTAGGTTGCTGTGTAAAAACAGCTTTAACTTCGTGATGAGTTATAAGTTTTTTAAGAGCGGGAACAGCGAATTCAGGCGTTCCCATAAAGATTACTTTCACACTATATTATTTTTAAGTTTCTTAAGCTTACGAAGTACTACATCTCGTTTTAAATTACTTAAATAATCAATCATAAGCTTACCTTCTAAATGATCATACTCATGCTGGATAACTCTTGCAAGCCAATCATTTGCTTTAAGCTCTTGCGATTTACCATGATAGTCTAAATACCTAATCTTTATAGATTCCGGTCTTGCCACCTCAATACGTTGCTCCGGTAATGAGATACAACCTTCGTTAGCCGTAACTAGCTCTTCTGCTTTTTCTATTATTTCAGGATTCACTATAAAAAGCGGATAAAAATCTTTTGGTCTTGCTACCGAATCATGATCTTGTATATCAATTACTAAAATACGTTTCAATACCCCTACTTGTACTGCTGCAAGCCCTGCACCGTCTTCATGGTACATAGTTTTAAGCATATCATCCATAAATTTTCGTGTTTGATCGGTACACTCTAAAACCGGCTGAGATTTCTGCTTTAATCTTTCATCAGGTGCCGTTACTATCGGTAATATTGACATAATTAAATCTTAATATTTAATTTTAATATACTATAAAATCACCAAAATGTAAAGAAAGCAAACCTGCCTAATTCCGGCAATAGTTGCATAATAAACTCACCTATTTGCAATAATTTGTCGAATTAATAATATTTAGTAAAAAATAATAGCAAATATCAGATAACATGTTAATAAATAAGGCTTGCATAAAATTAAGGAGGAATAATAATGCATTGGGGTGATATTGAAGAAATTGCAGAACAACTCGAAGAACATTGTAGCGATCAGTATAATGAAAAAAAAAATTTCATTATTAAAGCTAGAGAAACTGATTAGAGATTTAAAGGACTTTGAAGATGGAGAGAAAAAAGTCGAAGAAGTTACATTAGAAGAAATTTTAGACAAATGGGAAGAATTACGTGAAGAAATTAGAGAAATCGATTAAGTAGCTTTTGAGTTATTTTTAGACATTTATAAATTAACTTTATAAAAATACATTATAATCAATAAAAATATAGCAACTGCCTGAAAAAAAACCCTTAAAGTCATTAACTTTGAACTAAATTTCTTATCAAACTTTCCTGCGATAGCCATCGATACTACCCCTATAATAAGCACCGCAACGGTTAAACCAATCACAATTAATAACCACATCATAATTTATTACCAATATATCACTTTCCACACAAAGATTATATGCTTGTTCTCTTTTAAATCAATTATATAATATTTGAGATTTGATTAAAAAATTCACTAATTCTTCGTAAAAAATAATAATTCAAGGAACACAAATATCTAATTTATCAAATATAGATAATTCAACAATTACTTTAAAAGCAAAAGAGATATTAGGCTCTTGCGTTCTTATTAATTTTTGCTCAAAAATATCTAAAAACACAAATAATTTAATTTTCTGCACGCAAGAACCTAGAGTATTTTGAGAAACCTCGTCCTATTGCTAAAATATTTATTAATGCTCACGGTGGAACATGACTTGCTCTGTGCAAATTTGCTTAAATTAAGCTTTCTGAGTTACACTATATATATTATCTATCAGTTTAACAAAAGCACCATTTCCTAAAACATTAGCACAAGTGATCACAGGATCAAATAAGATATAAAGAGCTGTAATCAGAGACATCATATTAGTATTAAAACCTAGATATTGTTCAAGTATAGGGCGCATTACAATAATTCTACCACCTGGTATAGCTGCTACTGAAAATTTTGCCAATACAAAATAAAAAGTAAAATAATTAAATAAAGTAGGTTCAGCTAATCCATAACTTTTTAGTATAGCATAAGCCAAAATCGATATGGCAAAACAATCGCCAACAAGATGAATATTGACTGTTATTGGTCAACGGTAGGTACGAGCGAGTGCTTTATTATTTGTATTATTTTCTGCTCCTATTATACTAAGTGGCATACTTATAACACTAGACATTGCACTAAATCCACTTATAGACGCTGGCATCATATTACTAAAGCTAGCTATGCATTCCTTAACTCGACAGTTACTCAAAATAAAATAAGCAAGAAAGATATAACCAAACTGAGCAAATACGATCGTCACAAAAATGAACATATAATCTTTAATAATTATATCTAATACTTCATCAAACTGTAGTTTTACGATAAAGCCCATTATAAATAAGGGCATTATATAGATCAACAATCGCAATATTTTTGCAACAAATGCTTCTAGCTTACAAGCCAATCCAATTGCAACTTCAGCACACAACTTTGAGGAAATAAAGCTTAAGATAATACTACTAAATACGATTTTATCATTAGAAATAATATTAGGAAAATTAAGCAACAATAAAGGCTTTAAACTAGCATTTTCTATAGGAGAGATCATTGATAAAGCGAATTGATATATGTATATACCTACATAATGACTTATGAAGGTAGAACAAACATTAGACCCACATACTAGTAATAATATTAAAAAAACTATACGTGTTGCATCTTGGACTAGCATTACAACAGATTTAAAAAGTAAACCAAAAATAATTAAAGGCAGCAATAATCCAATTATAGAAATAGATAGACTTATTGAATACAATAACCTTTGTACTTCTAAACTCATTAGTGGGTTTAACAATATGATAGCTATGATAATAGCCATTAAAATAAGTAGCATTTTACGCAACATAAAACTTACCTAATAATTAGTTAATTTAAATAGATGAATATAATTAAAAGAAAGATATAGAGATATTGTTACCGGCTTAGACCGGTTATAGTAGTAAAAAAAGACTGGAAAGTTAATATCTGCATATTAATTCAACATACAGTTATTATAGAGAGAAAAATTAGTGTTGCAATACTTTTCTAGAAGTTCTTTTTTTTTGGGGGTATTGTTAACTAAAAGCAGATCAATTAATAAATTAACGTCATTGCGAGGAAAATTACAAAGTACGTCTGCAATCTCAGGAGTTTTATTATTTCATGAGATTGCCACGTAACCTATGGCTGCTCACAAGGCATTGTTGCGTGAAGCAATTTCACCTCTGTCATCCCGTGGCTTGACCACGGGGTGACACAGTGGGTTTTACCGGTCCACGCAACAATACCTCCTCGCAATGATGACTTAGGTATCTATGCAAAATGCTTTCGCAAGAATGACATCGAGAGCTTTTTAAGAGCTATGCGGGAATCACAACGCCTCAGCCCTTACACCTCTTCAGATTGCTCTAATCCCTCTTCCTCTAACTCACTATCTTCTTCTCTTTCAGCAGTTTCAGCAATTAAAGAGACAGACACGACTTTTTCACCATCATCTAGCTTAAATAGGATTACGCCGCTAGTATTACGTCCCGTAATACGTACTGACTCAAGTTTACAGCGAATTAACTTACCGCTATTGGTAATCAGCATTAACTCATCATCCATTTTAACCGGCATAACACCGACGACTAAACCAGTTTTGTCGTTAATATCCATATTGATTATACCGCTACCGCCACGGTCAGTAATTCTATAGCCATAAGCTGAACTTCTCTTACCAAAACCGTTCTCAGTTACGGTTAAAATGAATTCTTCGGAATTTGCCATTTCTACAATAGCCGGGGCAGTTAAGCTTACGCCAAGTTCTTCAGGATTAAACTCCTCACCTTTAGCAATCTCTAATCTCTGCTCCCACGGCACTGATAAATAAGCATCTCTATCCTCTTTTGTACTACTAATACCTTTAAGCACAGTCATAGAAATTACGGAATCCTCTTTGGCAAGCTTCATACCTCGTACCCCATCAGAAGTACGGCTCTTAATAACACGCAGCGATTCAACAGGGAATCTTAAAGCTTTACCGGCTTTGGTAGCAAGTAAAATATGCTCATCTTCTTTACATGGTTTTACATCTATTAATTTATCGTCCTCATCAAGCCTAATAGCAATTTTACCGTTCGACTGAAGCTTTGTGAAATCTAATAAATCGCTTCTTCTGATATTACCTTTGGCAGTTGCGAACATAATGTTTAAATTATCCCTCTCATCCTGATTTTCAGGTAGCGGCATAATATTCGTAATATGCTCATTTGCTTTCAGCGGTAATATATTAACCATCGGTCTACCCTTACCCTGCGGATTACTTAAAGGCAGTTTATACAGTTTTAAACTATAAACCTGACCGATATTTGAGAAGAACAACATAGAAGTATGGGTACTACCGACAAAAACTTGCGTGGTAATATCTTCATCACGCATTGAAAGCCCTGATCTTCCTTTACCGCCACGTTTTTGCGCACGATAGCTACTTAGAGGTACACGCTTGATATACCCGCCAAGCGTTACGGTTACAACCATTTCTTCACGCTGAATTAAATCTTCTATATCTTGATCAAATTCGCCAAATTCAATTGAAGTAAGACGAGGAGTCGCAAATTCTTCTTTAACTTTAATGAGCTCTTCCTTTAAAATTTCAAGTAACCTTGTACGAGAGCCAAGTATATTAAGATATTCGGTGATTTCCGTAGTGAGGTTCTTTAAATCCTCTTCAAGCTTGTTTTTCTCCATAGCGGTAAGGCGTTGCAATCTCATTTCTAAGATTGCCTTAGCTTGCACTTCGGTAAAGTTACATTTACCCTGCTCGTTTAACATTGCTTTATCATCAACCAACTTTACAAGAGGTAGGATATTTAATGCTTCCCACTGACGAGCCATTAATTCTTGTTTAGCTGCATTCGGGTCATTTGAAGCTTTAATAATACGTATTATTTCATCGATATTACTAACGGCAATAGTTAGTCCTAGTAAAATATGAGCTCTATCTCTTGCTTTATTGAGTAAATATATAGTACGGTTAGTAACTACTACTTCCCTAAAACTAACGAAAGCTGCAATTACTTCTTTCAAATTCATCACTTTCGGTAACCCGTCTTTAAGAGCAAGCATAATAACACCAAAGCTAGTTTGTAGCTGCGTACATGCGTATATTTGATTTAAGACTACTTCAGCAACTACGTCTTTCTTTAACTCAATAAAAATCCTTACACCGTTTTTATTCGATTCATCACGTAAATCACTTATACCTTCTATACGCTTTTCCTTAACCATTTGAGCGATTTTCTCAACAAGCCTTGCCTTATTTACCATATACGGTATTTCGGTAATAATAATTGCTTGACGGCTATTACCGATATTCTCAATCTCGGCTCGACCTCGTATAATGATACTACCTCTACCAGTAAGATATGCCGATCTAATACCGCTAATGCCTAAAATCATTGAACCTGTAGGAAAATCCGGTCCTTTAACAACTTCAAGTAAATCTAATATTTCTATATCATTATTATCTATATATAAACAGCACGCATCGATAACCTCACCAAGATTATGAGGCGGGATATTAGTTGCCATACCGACCGCAATGCCTCCGCTACCGTTCACCAATAAATTGGGAAACATTGCAGGAAGTACGGAAGGCTCTTCTTCAGAACCATCGTAATTAGGGTTAAAGCTGACAGTCTCTTTATCGATATCCTCTACGAGCTTATACGCAACTTTAGCCATTCGAGATTCGGTATATCTCATTGCTGCCGCCGCATCACCATCCATCGAACCGAAATTACCCTGCCCGTCTACAAGCGGTAAACGCAAGGAAAAATCTTGTGCCATACGTACTAACGCATCGTAAATAGCACTATCGCCGTGCGGATGGTATTTACCCATCACGTCACCGACTATTCTAGCGGATTTTCTATAAGGTTTACTAGCATGATTACCGGCTTCATGCATGGAATAGATAATTCGGCGATGTACCGGCTTTAAGCCGTCCCGAACATCCGGTATAGCTCTACTTACTATAACGCTCATAGCATAATCAAGATAAGATACTTTCATCTCATCTTCGATATTTACCGGTACTAAATTAGAAGAAGATTTATCAGTCACGATTACTTAGCCTTAAATTTAATGAATTATATTTAATAATAGAGACATAATAAATTTCTTTCAAGGATTGCTTGTATTTATAATCGTGGCATTGTTTCTAAGTTACCGATGTCATTGCTGCGGGGCATTGTTGCGCGGATGCCTATGTCATTCCTGCGAAAGCAGGAATCTAGTTTTTTAAGCAAATTATATACTAAATTTTTATGTAATTTTCTTTGTTTATCATTTTTTACTGGATTCCCGCTTGCGTGGAAATGACATAAACGAACCATACAACAAGGCCTTTAGTCGCTTACAATGACGACATCAACCGTTTCTATGCAATAACATAATCGTAAAAGTTAACAAACTTTATTATATATTAGAATTATTTTATACTTTCTAAATATAATGAACGCTGCTCTATTCTTGTTATCTCATCTACCATTACCTATTCTGCTAACCTTTGTTTAAACTGAGCTCTTAGTTTTCTAAATCTTTATTTTTCTTAGAGAACGGTAATATTTTAGATAATAATTTATTATTTTTATTGAACATGTAGTTGCTCCCGTGATTACACTTAAATTGCTCAAGTTTTAACCACCGAAGATTTTAACTTCGGGTGGTTGGGACGTTCAAAGAACCGTCACAGAACAGTTATAATAGCTTTTAGGTTTAAAGCTTACACTTTAAACCTTGTACATAGCTACTATCCCCCGACCATGAAGTCGAGGATTATACCATTTATACGGCTGATAATACCGCTGAGGATAGAGGCTTTGAAACCCCGGAATAACGTCACCGCTATTCTTGCAAGAGATTTTAGCCAATTTTTTGAAATATCAATTAGCTATCCATGTCATTCCTGCGTGGATCAGTTTTTTTGTCATTGCGAGGAAAATTACATAGTAATTTGACGCAGCAATCTTGAGAAAAATTCCTGAGATTGCCACGCAGCCTATGGCTGCTCGCAATGACGACTTGATATCCACGCAACAAAACCTCCGCGGGAATGACATCGAGCTGGTTTTACCAAACCACTTAATAAAGCTTGTAGTTGATATAATGATAAATTTTAAGAAGGTTCCTCTTCTTGCTGTTTATACCAAAGTTCGGCATAATAGCCTTTGTGCTGTAGCAAGGTTTTATGGTTGCCCCGCTCAACTATATAACCGTGATCTAAAACGATAATCTCATCTGCATCGATAATAGTTGAGAGTCTATGGGCAATGATAAGGGTAGTATGGTGAGCCGAGATCTCTTTAAGGCGTGCTTGAATTAGCTTTCCGGCTTTAGTATCAAGCGAACTTGTTGCCTCATCAAAAACATATATTGCTGGATTTTTTAAGATGGTTCTTGCAATTGCAATACGCTGTTTCTCACCGCCCGAAAGCTTTAAGCCTCATTAAACTTTATCGCCTCATATTCTTCATTACCGAAATATTTAATGGTCTCAAAATTCAGTAAACTATCGATTGCTCTATTATTGGCGGTGTTATCGCTTTGGTTCATTTCCCTTGCAAAAGAAATACGCCAAATACTGATTAGGCAAGTATAACCAACATAAACTATCATTGTTATTAAAATAGTTACGGCAAACCAAATACTGTAAACATACCATAACATCCCGCTTACTAATATAATTTCTACGCTTGTCGGAAAAATATTAAATAACGAATACCGCAGTACTACTTCAATACCTTTAGTACCACGCTCTATTGACCTACTTAAGCCCCCTGTCTTTCTAGTAATGTGAAAACGCATACTTAAAGCATGTACTTAAAGACATTTAGAGCAACTAAGCGAGTTACTTGATGCCCTACTTTTGAAAAAAAGATATTTCGTAATTCACTGTTGAACAAGTATTTTTGTTCCGCCATATGCAACAATAATCCCAATCATAACCGAAAGAGCAAAGTTTTTATTTAGCCCATTTATTATATATTTATAACCAATAGGAACGAAAATATTTATTACTTTAGCTATGACTAGACAAATAAGAGAGGTAACAATACGCAGGCGTATATCAAAATCCTTCGACCATAAATACGGCAGAAGTAGAGAGAATGAATTTTTGCGAGTTTTGTTTTTGAACATTTTAAAGTTTTGGTAGTTTTCAGCATCATTGCAAGCGGGCATTGCTCACGTGGATACTAAATCGTCATTGCAAGCGACCGTAGGGAGCGTGGCAATCTCATAAAATAATAACAACCTCCTTAGATTGCTTCGTCAATTACTTCGTAATTTCCTTGCAATGACGTTTTTATTAATTACGCTCCGGCAGCAGGTGAAGTCGTCTTTGGCTGATTTTCTAACAGCTTATCTAGCCTTCCCTCTTTTTCAAGATCAAACAGAGCATCACAACCGCCAACATGCATATTATCTATAAATATCTGCGGGACGGTCTTTTTTCCACCGGATTTCTTAATAAATTTTTCTTTCTCTTCCTGAGTAAAATTACTTAATTCAATTTCCTCATAAGCAACATTTTTCTCATCAAGCAATGCTTTAGCTTTTATACAATAAGGACAACTAGCGAGAGTATAAACAATAATTGTGTGTAATATAGCTTTATTCATAATGTTATATTTTTTTGTGAGATTTTAATATATTATCTTAAACTATAGTTTTTAAAGCAAGTAAAAATGCATGAATAATTTTTCTATTATCTCAGAATATAAACCGGCAGGCGATCAACCAAAAGCAATAGATGAAATTATAGCAGGGTTAAGTAGCAAAAAACGCTCACAAATGTTGCTTGGTATTACGGGATCAGGCAAAACCTTTACTATGGCAAATATTATAGAGAGAACTAATCGTCCTACTCTTATTATGGCTCATAATAAAACCTTAGCTGCCCAAATCTATTCAGAGATGAAATCGCTTTTTCCAAAGAATGCCGTTGAATACTTTGTCTCATATTATGATTATTACCAGCCCGAAGCTTATATAGCACGCACCGATACTTTTATAGAAAAAGACTCATCAATTAACGAACAAATTGATTTAATGCGTCATGCCGCTACAAGATCGCTATTAGAGCGTCGTGACGTTATAGTAGTTTCTTCCGTTTCCTGTATTTACGGCATTGGCTCTCCCGATTTATATTACCAAATGGTGGTTAATCTAGAGCCTGGTCAAAGCTACCTTCGTGATCAACTACTAAACGATTTGATAAATCTACAATATGAGCGTAACGATATCGGATTTGAGCGTGGCTGTTTTAGAGTTAAAGGCGACAACATCGATATTTTCCCCTCACATTACAGCGATAAAGCTTGGCGTTTATCGTTTTTCGGTAATGAACTCGAATATATCCATGAATTTGATCCCCTAACAGGTGAAAAACTTGCTAAGCTCGATAAAGCTATAGTTTTTGGTAATTCACATTTTGTGATGCCTCAAGAAACGGTCAATAATGCCATATCAGGTATTGAAGAAGAATTACAAAAACGCTTAGAGTTTTTAAAGTCACAAGACAAACCACTTGAAACTCAAAGGCTAAATCAACGTACTCAATATGATCTTGAAATGTTAACGGAAACCGGCAGCTGTAAAGGCATTGAAAACTACTCTCGCTTTTTCACAGGACGTAATGCCGGTGAGCCGCCTCCTACATTATTCGAATACCTACCAGAAGATGCATTATTATTTGTTGATGAAAGCCATGTATCCGTACCGCAAATTAGAGCGATGTATAACGGCGATCGAGCAAGGAAAAAAGTTTTGGTAGAGCATGGGTTTCGTCTACCCTCTGCACTTGATAACAGACCTTTAAAATTTGAAGAATGGGACAAATTTAGACCACAAACTGTGTTTGTATCTGCAACTCCAGGACCGTTCGAGTTAGAAGAAACCGGCGGCACGGTTGTAGAATTGATTATTAGACCTACTGGGCTGCTTGATCCTGAATGTATTATCAAACCCGCTACTAACCAAGTTGAGGATTTAATTAGCGAAATTCAAACCACTATCGCTCAAGGTTTTCGTGTTCTAGTCACCACCTTAACTAAAAAAATGGCAGAAGATTTAACCGCCTATTTGCAGGAGCTAAAATATAAAACTTCTTATTTACATTCTAACGTTCATACTCTCGAACGTATAGAGATTTTACGAGATTTAAGACAAGGTACTATTGATGTTTTAGTCGGTATTAATCTATTAAGGGAGGGGCTTGACATCCCTGAATGCGGCTTAGTTGCTATACTTGATGCAGACAAAGAGGGGTTTTTGCGGTCGGAAGTATCGTTAATACAAACAATAGGAAGAGCTGCAAGAAATAGCGCGGGTAGAGTTATACTTTATGCCGATAAAATGACTAAATCTATCGATAAAGCTGTTAGTGAAACGTTGCGTAGAAGGCAAATTCAGCAGGAATATAATGAAAAACACGGCATAATTCCAAAAACCATCAACCGTGCTATTCACGCTTTAGCAGAATTTGAGAAAATCGATAGTAAGCTTGATAAAAAACAAGCTCATACTTTATTTGATAATCCTGCTAAGCTAAAAACCCATATTGATAAATTAAAGAAAGAAATGCTTAAAGCCGCAAGTAATCTTGAATTTGAACAAGCCGTAAAACTTCGTGATCAGCTAAAAACTCTAGAAGAAGCGGCACTCGAGTTGAGTTAATGGTGTGCGTTGTGGATACCAAAATCGTCATCGTCATTGCGAGGCAAACCTGTAAGTTTTGACAATCTCAGGAGTTTGTTATTATTTCATGAGATTGCCACGCAGCCTATGGCTGCTCGCAATGATGATTCAGTGTCCACACGGGCAATACCATTAACAACACCTAAAACTCCTACGATGATACGGTGATAAGCCATGTATATTAATAGCTTCGATATGTTCTTTGGTACCGTAGCCGGAATTTTTGTGCCATAAATATTGGGGAAATTCAGCACTTAAGTCTAGCATCAAACGATCCCTAGTAACTTTTGCAATAATAGAAGCCGCAGCAATCGATAATGATAAATTATCACCGTTAATTATACTGACAAATCTTTCATCCTTAAACTGCATATTACCGTCAACTAACACTATTTCTGGCTCAAGGCTAAGATTTGCTACAGCAATAGAACAAGCTTTTTTAGTTGCCTCTAATATATTAATATCATCAATTTCGGTATGAGAAATAATAGCAGTTGCCCAAGCATAATTACTAGTGATTTGTTCATATAGTAATTCTCTTTTCTTTTTGGAAAGCTTTTTAGAATCTTTAATGCCCGTTATAATATTGGCGTTATCTACTATAACGGCACTTGCTACTACCGGACCTGCAAGCGGTCCTCTACCTGCTTCATCTATACCTGCTACAATACAGTTATGATATTTTTTTTCAAAATGTAATAGATCTACTTCCATAATTGTATTTTTTTAATTTTTGATATATGATAGAGCAGTTTAGAATTACAAAAAAGGAAAAGTGCAAAATTATTTTCAATTATTAGGACTTCCGCAAGAGTATAATATTAATTTAAAGATATTAGAAAAGCAATATTTTGCTATGCAGGTAAAATATCATCCCGATAAAGCAAAAACTTTGCAGGAAAAGGAACAAAATCTAATTACTGCGGCTGAATTAAATAACGCTTACTCTACTCTTAAAGATGCCTTAAAGCGTGCTGAATATATGCTGCTTTTGCAAAATATAAATTTGAATGACGAAAAAACACGTAGTTTACTTTCGCCGCTAGAATTAAGCATATTCTGGGATGAAATGGAAATAATCGAAAATACTATCTTATTTAGTGATTTAGAAAAAATAAAAGACAAATATGACTTAATGAAAAAGCTTGAAATTGATGCTTTAAAACAAGCTTTTGAAGAACAAAATCTATCAGACGCAACTATAAAAACTAGCAAGCTTAAATATATTGGGACATTGCTGCATAAACTGCAAGAAAAAATAAAATCATGCAAATAATAGAAATTAGGGAACCGGAGCAAGCTGATTTTAAGCCAGAACAGCAAATAGCAGTCGGTATCGATTTTGGCACTACTAACTCATTAATAGCTATTGCAGCTAATAGAAAAGTTAAAGTTATTAAATCTATAGATGATAAAGAATTAATCCCAACTACTATAGATTTTACAAGTAACAATTTTACTATAGGTAATAATAAAGGACTGCGTTCTATTAAAAGACTATTCGGTAAAACATTAAAAGAAATTCTAAATACTCCGGCACTTTTTTCGTTAGTTAAAGATTATCTAGATGTAAATAGTAGTGAGCTTAAGCTAAATTTTGCAAATAAACAACTGAGAGTCCCTGAAATTGCAGCAGAAATTTTTATTTACCTAAAAAATCAAGCAGAAGAACAATTAAAGACTAATCTAACTAAAGCAGTAATAACAGTACCTGCACATTTTAACGATGCAGCAAGAGGCGAAGTAATGCTTGCGGCTAAAATAGCAGGTTTTGAAGTATTAAGGCTAATTGCCGAACCTACTGCAGCTGCCTATGCTTACGGCTTAAACAAAAATCAAAAAGGCTGTTATTTAGTATATGACCTAGGCGGCGGCACTTTTGACGTATCTATTCTTAATATACAAGAAGGTATTTTTCAAGTTATAGCAACAAATGGTGATAATATGCTTGGTGGCAACGATATAGATGTAGTAATTACACAATATCTTTGCAATAAATTTGATTTACCTAATTCTATAGATACTTTACAACTTGCAAGAAAAGCAAAAGAAACTTTAACATATAAAGATAGTTTTAATAATGATAATGTATCAATTAATAAGCAAACATTAGAGCAATTAATTTTACCCTTAGTAGAACGTACTATCAATATAGCTCAAGAGTGTTTAGAACAAGCAGGAAATCCAAATATAGACGGAGTTATTTTAGTAGGGGGTGCAACCCGCACTCCTTTAATAAAAGACGAATTATATAAAGCATTTAAAATAGATATTCTATCAGATATTGATCCTGATAAAGCAGTTGTATGGGGGGCTGCATTACAAGCAGAAAATTTAATAGCACCCCATACAAATTCATTATTGATTGATGTAGCACCTTTATCGCTGGGTATGGAATTATATGGCGGTATAGTTGAAAAAATCATCATGCATAATACTCCGATTCCTATTTCAGTCGTAAAAGAATTTACGACTTATGTCGATAATCAAACCGGTATACAATTTCATATATTACAAGGTGAACGTGAAATGGCTGCCGATTGTCGCAGTTTAGCCCGATTTGAGTTAAAGGGACTTCCTCCTATGAAAGCAGGATATATTAGAGCCGAAGTTACTTTTTCTATTGACGCAGACGGTATATTATCCGTTTCTGCTTATGAGAAAATCAGCAATACATCACATGCTATAGAAGTAAAGCCAAATCACGGTATTGATAAAACGGAGATTGATATTATGTTAGAAAACGCGTATAAAAATGCTAAAATAGATTATACTACAAGATTATTACAAGAAGCAGTAATTGAAGCAGAGGCTTTTATCTTTAGCATAGAACGTGCTATAGCGGAATTAACAACTTTATTATCGGAAAGTGAGATATCTATAATTAATTCTTTATTAGATAATATAAAAGAAGCCGTACACGCTAGAGATTGGATCTTAATTAATAATTCTATTAAAGAGTTTAAATCCAAAATAAAAAAATCTATGGATACAAAGTTTAATATAATAATTAATGATTTGCTAAAAGGCAAAAATATCAATCAAATTAAATAGCCTCAGTTATATATAAAATATTATATATAATCGAACTAATTTAGATAATGAAAAATAAGAAGAATGTCAGGAAAAATAAAAGTAACATTTATTATAAATGATGGAGAAGAAAAAACAGTAGAAGCACCGATAGGGCTTTCTATTTTAGAAATTGCCCATAGTAACGATCTAGACCTTGAGGGAGCTTGTGAAGGATCACTTGCTTGTGCTACTTGTCACGTTATTTTAGAAGAAGAATTTTACAACAAATTAAAAAAACCTACGGAAGCAGAGGAAGATATGCTTGACTTAGCCTTTGGTCTTACCGATACTTCTAGATTGGGATGTCAAATTATTTTAACCGAAGAATTAGACGGCATAAAAGTAAGCCTTCCTGCTGCTACTCGTAATATAAAATTATAATGGATTAAAAAAGTGATACGTAAAATACTTCTTTTTGTGTTTTTAGCCTTTACTATAATATGGTTTGCAACTGCATATACTATAAAAAATAACGTTGTAAGTTTAATAAAGAATTCTGAATCCGATAATCTTAAAATATCTTATAATGTAGTTAAGTTTTCAGGCTATCCTTTTAATTGGAAAATTACCGTAACGGATCCTAAAGTAAAATTAATTAATCATGTAAATTCTTTAGAATTTACATGCAAAAATATTGTCCTAAATATAGCTTTTAGTACTAAAAGAGCCGCTCTTAATTTCGGTCCTTTTATTAGAGAAGTCGATAATTACGGCGACAAAACATTTACCTATGATGTACGCAGCGATGATGACATAAAAGGTATAGGCAAATTTAATAAACCTTTATATAAAATATCAAAAGATGATAATTTAAAAGAAATATTAAAATCAATTCAGTTAAATAATAAAGCATTATTGATATTTAAAGATAATCAAGAAATCTTTAAAATTAATGATTTAGCATTTCTTATAAGAAAACAGAATTTAGCAAGTGAGGAAAATATATCCTTATTTTTAAACATGAATTATTATTCAGAAAAAGATATTTTGAATTTTAAAAATGCTAATTTAGATATTGCTGCTTCTTTAAACTTTGCTGAAGACGGAGAAGATTCAGCTATTTTACAAAATTTTAATATAGAGAGATTTATTTTTACTTGTGATAATGATTCTAAAATTAATTTAAACGGTGATTTACAACTCTTTGCCAATAAATTACCGAAAGGAAAACTATATTTTGAGCTGGAAAATTATAATGCCATAGTTGATAAATTATTACCGAATAATATTATTTTTTCTAAGAAAATAATTAAAACAATTATTGCTAAAGCAATTAATAAAGCTTCCGACGTGCAATTAAATACAGAGCAAAATGATTCAAATTCAGCTTACAACAATATAACAAAAGCTAAGTTTGATATTGAGTTTTCAGACAAAGGAATAAATATCGGTGCTATTAATTTATTAGAACTAAAACTTGGTGAACATAAAGAAGACCAAAATACCACAAATAATTCAAATTAGCTTTATGAACAATTTTAAGCTAGCGACTATTATTAGCATATTTCTTATTTGCAGTAATATTTATGCTGCTCCAAAAGTCATTAAAATCGGTACCGGCTCTATTTTAAAAGGATATTATGCTATTGGACTTGATTTATGCAAGACTATTACAAATGACGATAAAAATAATGAACATATTAAATGCGAAGTTGTTGCAACAAACGGTAGTATAGAAAATTTAAAATTATTACAACAAGGCAAAATTGATTTAGCCCTAGTGCAAGCTAATATTGCAGTAGAAGCATATGAGGGCATAGGTTATTATCACGATCAAGAAAAAATGCAAAATTTACGTCAGGTGCTTAATCTACATGATGAGTTTTTTACGGTTATTGTAAAAGATGAGGATAAAATAAAAGGTTTTGCTGATATTGACGGAAAAAAAATAACTAACGGTCCAGCATTTTCCAGTAGTCATATTACTTATGATGTCGTACGTTCTTTATATAAATTTGCTAAGGAACCTGAAGAGCTACACATTAATTATGAAGATTCTAGTGATCAATTCTGTAATAAGGAAATAGATGCTATAATAATGATGGTTGGACATTCTAACCCCTTAGTAAATTTAATAGCTAATAAGTGTGAAATTGATTTCATTTCTATTGACAATGATAAAATAACGGAATTAATAAAACAAAATAGAGCTTTTCATAAAGCCATACTTCATAAGGGCTTATATCCAGGGATTACCGATAATCACACTACAGTAAAAGTATCGGCAATCCTAGTAACTAGAGATGAGGCAAATCGTGATATTTTAGATAAATTTATCGGAGCTTTTCATAGAAACGTAGCAAATTTTAAACTTTCTAACTACTTATTAAATAACCTGGACATTAACTATTTCGCCGATACTAAAAATTTTGTCCTACCAAAACATGATTCAGTAAGAAACAAAAACTAACAATATCTTATGTCTGAAAATACTATATTTAAAAATATACTGATACCTATAGATTTAAATGATAAAAAATCTATAAAAGGTATTCTTTCTAAGGCTTTAATGCTTGCGACGAACTTTCAAGCAAAATTACATTTTATGTATGTAATTCCTGAATTCGGTACGAAAATGTTTGAAGATTATTTACCCAAACATTGGAGAACAGAGAAAAAAGAAAAGTATAAAGCTCAAATTAAAGAGCTTATCAAACAATATATTCCCAATGAAATTGAAACAGATTATTATATAGGTAGCGGTGCCGTTTATGATGAAATAATTAAGCACTCTAATGAAATTAAAGCCGATTTAATCATAATCTCTGCAGTCAGACTACAATTAAAAGATTATATGCTTGGACCTAATGCTTCTAAAATCGTCCGTCATTCAGATATATCAGTGTTAGTAGTAAGAGACGAGTAATAAGTATTATTTACGACTCTTGTGAGTGCATTGCTAGCGTGGGTCCATAATCGTCATTGCGAGCAGCCATAGGCTGCGTGGTAATCCACAAAAAATAAAAAAAATGCTATAAATTAGCATTTTTTACTGGATTGCTTCGTCAAAACTTACAGTTTTTTCTTGCAATGACGATTTTGGCGGTTATAACTTCACTTTCAACTTCACAAAGCCTTGATAGCTTTGATATTTCTTTTGTAAATGACAGTGATATTCAAGTAATACGCTTACATTATCTTTTTCAGTTAAAACGCTAGCACCGATATTATAAGCGACTTTAGGTTGCTTCGGTAATGCGATAGTTTCATTAACTTCTCTATCTTTCCATTTTACTTTAGCATTAAGTTTTTTACTATTATCATTAAGTAATGTTCTACAGATGCTTGAAGTGCAGGCATAACACTGAAACCTTCAGCTATTTTCTGCGGTGCTAAAGAGCTCTACCTTACCGCCTAAAATACCGCTCTATAAATGCTACTTTTAGAACCAATACTCAAATGCTGAATACCTACAACATCACTTTTTTGATATGTATTGTCTTTAGAGTGGCCGTATCTTATACCAAGATTTGGAGTAAGAGTAATATCACCATTCATAAGATGATTATAATTTAATAAAGTTTCAAAGTTATAATTATTATCCTTATATTTACCGGTTGCAATAGTACCTAAACGGTTGATTTACTTTTTACTATATTATGATTGTAAGCAAACATAGCTTGTATCATAAAGTTTTTCGGTAATTCTTTTTGTCCGTATAAAGTTACGATATGGCTATCGATATTAGTATTTGCCCTGCTACCGTTAGATTTAAACTTTGAATCCAATTTAGTATAAGCAATACCGACTAAATCTTTGTAGTTATCAGAACCAATATCAAAACCTATAGTACCACCCGCAGCATGACCTTTATAACCGGCAAAACCTTTTTGCGTATTAGTACCGTAAGTACCTGCAATCCAAAGGCTTTTATCTAACACTTTTTCATCTTCATCACCCGCAGCAACCACAGCACTAGAGAACATTCTATGCGATATAATATTACAGCTCATTTGAGTGATATCATGAATCAGATTATATATTGCTCCAATCATTTCTTCGTCTTGTTTTACTGCATTTTGCATTTCTACAACTTCAGCAGCTTCAACTCTTACAGCTTCAGCAATGCTTGCTTCTGCGGCTTCCTTTATAGAAGCAACTACTTTTGCCTCCTCTTCTTGTCTAGCGTCCTCTTGCTTCGAGTTTTCAAGGCTAACTTCAGAATCCTTAGATTCTGATTTATTTGTACTACTAGATACTTATACTTTTGTTCGCTCCTGTATTATATTATAATCATCATTTTCATAATCTTCTTCAATGTTAAAATCATCATCTTTATCATCAAAGCCTTCAATATTGCCTTCTACAGGAACAATCCTCTCTACAGTATGTGGAGCTTCTTCCACCGGAGGCGGAACTACCCCTACATCTTCCATATTAATAACTACCGGTGCCGGTGCTAATGGAGCTGCAACTGCAGGAACAGCTATTACCTCTCCTGCATCCTCTTCAGGATCTGCCGGTAAAACCAACGGTGCAACAGGAACCACAAAAGCAACAGCAGAAGCTACTACAACTACTCCACCATAGCTTATGTCTCCATTGGCTACTGCTTGTGCTGCTGCTGACTCAGGATGTCTTGTAGCAACTTCTGCTTCATTTACAGCTGTCGCTTCTATAATTGCTGCTAACCTAGAATTATTCGCTTTAAGTTGCCGCATTAATCCTGCATCTTGATTCATTCTAATACATAAATTTCTTGTTTCCTGATCTATACCACTTGCTACTTCTCTTTTAGGACCTATGAACTCAATATTGGTTCCTTCTTGTATAGCTTGAGCTAATTGATGTATATTACCATCAAGTGCATCTGCATTTTTATTTGTATATTTCTCAAAAACTTCTTCTACAATTAATGCTTTTAGTTTTTCCTTTCCTTGAGTCTTTATTGCTAACTCTCTTTTGAAATCCGTGTCAACTGAAGCTGCTATAGCTTGAACAACGGTTTCGTATTTTTGCCCCTATTTTAGAAGTAGGAGCAATATAAGCTAATGCCACTGCAACCACAGCATTTTTTTTAGGAAAAAGATTTACGATAGGCTTTAGACTGTTCCTCTTTCTGACTAAACCGTCCATACCAAGCCCATTATATCCTATCCTCGTAGGTAGAGTGGCAGGTCCACCTGCTACCACTATTACTGGTGCAATAACAGGGGTATTAGCAGCTTTACTCCTTTTAATACTGCTTCTATTTTCTCATCACTTATTTATATTAAGAAATTTTACAATTGCCTCTTTTAAGAAATCTTTAGTATTAGGTATTAAAGCTTTCATTTTTGCATTAAAATTATTTTGTACGGCGTCTGTTATATTTTTCTCTGTAATGGTTTTAGAAACTTTAGATAAACCAGCTGCATTATCGGCTAAAACTTTTCTTAGTAATCTAGCGTTAGTATCAACTGCCGTTTCATAAATTCTTGATAATGTTGCCGGTACAGCTTTATTTTGTAAAAATGTTAGCCTCTATCTATATTACTTTCCACTGTTAAATTAACAATATTGTTATTAATCCAATTATTTATTTGAGTATTTACTTTGTTTGCTTTAGGAGTAAGGGCTATATTATCGCGTACTTCTCCTTTATTAGGAGCTAGATCTAGTACATCGGAAAATTTTATCTCTATTTCATTATTTAAAGAATTTGCTCTTAAAACATTTTCATTTTTAGCAATATAATCTATTCTTGATATAATGGTTTTTTTATCTTGTAGTTCATCTTTTATTTTTATTTCAGTACTTCTTGCCGTAATATGATTTTGTAAGTCCAGCGGTAATTTATCAAAAGTATAGTTTAACGGTCTATTGCATTATGTTCTTCTTCATTAAATAACTCTTTAAAAAATTCCTTGTTGGCTATTTTATTTAAAGTTAAAGCTTGCCTTGAAATTTGCTTTATTACATCATCATCTTTTAGTCTATTCCAAATAATTCTCAGCTTTTATCATTAATTGTGCTTTATAAGGCTTTGCTTCTGAAAATAATGCTAAAGACTCAAGTGAACTTCCTTTCTTCTAAAGTTAAAAGTGTTTTGATAGTAATCCCTAAATCTCTTTCTGCACCTAATCTAATGTTCTTACTTCTAGCTTTCCGGGATTTCCATTATTTTTAGCTAAATACATCTCATTATGCAATATTCTGTCTAAAGTATTCGGAGCTACAAGAACTTCTGCAACTGCTCTGCCTACAACCGGTGCCGGTGCAGCTATTCTTCCTCTTAATACAACATCTTCTTTTGCCTTTAGATTTATAACCTGCTAATTTTAGTTCATCATCACCTATGGCATCTAGATTTGCTATATCCCTAGCTATTGCAAGTCTTATACCTACACCTGCCGGAGGAGGAGCTGCTACTCCACCCGGTAGAGGCAGAGGAGGCGGTACTACTCCTGCCATTGCTTGAGGTGCTATATTACAAGACCTACTAGACCCTCATTATCTATTCTTATTTCACCTAAAGTCTTTTTTAGGACAAGTGCCAGATCACTCATTGTTAAAGCATCGAAATTATTTATCAATGCCTGCATTTTCTTACCATCCAAATCTTTAGTTATTAAACCGGCATCTTTTAAAATCTTGTTATAACTTTTTAGACCTTGCTCATCAACTACCTTATCGTTTTCATTCACTATCTTAATTTTACCGTTATCAATATATGCTTCTTTTAATTTAGCCATCTGCTCTCAATAATTAACTACTATTGCAGGATCAGCTAACTTCATTACGGATTGTCTTATGGGAATACTAGATTGTTTAGACTCAAGCTCAACTAAGTTTTGATTAACATAGTTTTTAAATTGATCTAATAATTTATGTTTTGCTTCCGGAGTAGCTACGCTTTTAAACTTATTTCAAAGGGCTGTTTCCTGATTCAGAGTATTTAGCATTAATATCGATTCTTCTTACAGATTATTTACAACTTTTAAATCGTCATTCGCATCTACACCGCCTGTCATAGCTATATATTTTAACTGCTCCAAAGGTGTATTTAAATTTTCTATGTTATAAAATGTATAGCCTTTTTAATTTTATCGTTAATACTGACAGCATTTGCCCCTTCAGCTTTAGCAAGGATTTCCAATACTTGAAGTCTATTTTCTAGAGCCATCTCTTGCTCGTTACGTCCTGTTTTTACTGCTGTATTACCTGTTAAATCAACAACTTCAACACCGGCTTCACGTACTTCTCTGCTTGCTCTAGCACCGTTAAGTACAGGAGCAACTGCTTGCAGTCTAGTGACTTCTATTATTGCGTTATTGAATAATCTTCTTTCCCCCGGCATAAGATGGTCAACAAGGTCACCAAAATCTGTACGGTCCTGAATTCCTTTTATAACATTAAGCTTTTGAGCAGGAGTTAATATTTGGTAGTCAGCAGTATGGTTCAATATATCATAGATTTCTATATCTGCTCTTGCTTCCCCGGTCACAGCGGTAAGGATTGCAGCATTAGCACAGTTAAGTAAGAATAATTTTGTAAGTTTAGAATTTATAGATTTAATATTTTTTCCATAATCTCTAATTCCTCTTTAATAAATCTTATTACTTAAAATATTAATACTTTTTTGTTATTAAAGATAATGATACATAAAAAATATTATGTCAAAAATTTATATTGATTAGTTATAAAATAGGATAGTAACGTGGATTTTATATGATATTTTAGTATTTATAGGAAATGTTATTTTGTTAACGTTTAGTTAATTTATTAAAATCTCGTAGAACATTATACTTCTATAAATGCAAGCTATATTATTAAAATTTTCATTATTTTTAAAATGCTTTATAATGATTGTTATATCACATGATGTCATTCCCGCATGAATACCCAAGTCGTCATTGCAAGCGAACGTTAGTGAGCGTGGCAATCTCAGGAATTGTTCCAATATTGCTTAGTCGACACTTGCAGTTTTTCCTCGCAATGACGCAAAAATCGTTCCACGCAACCGCGCTTTCTTGCCTACACGGGAATGACATTAAACTATAAGGTATATTACTTTGTCTCTCAAAACCAAATTACTTTTTATTACAATCAGCGGCATTATAATATTATATTTTGCTATTCCTCCTGCACCTTTACTTAAAGACATAAGTTTCTCACAAAGAGTATTTGACCGAAACGGCGAGTTAATGCGTATTTCGCTTTCTAAAGACGATAAATATAGGATATTCACTCCTATACTTGAAATACCGGCAAGTTTTATAGAAACAGTACTATTATATGAAGACAAGCATTTTTATGCGCATTTTGGTGTTAACCCTGTTTCTTTAGCCAAAGCTTTTTCTACTTATTTACAGAATAATCGTAAAATAGGCGGCTCTACTATAACAATGCAAGTAGCACGTTTAAGATATGGAATAAACTCTTCTACTATTCTTGGTAAAATCCATCAAATCATTAAAGCTATTCATGTAGAGCTACATTATTCAAAAGATGAAATCCTAGAAGCTTATCTAAATCTAGTGCCTTACGGTAGTAATATTGAAGGGATAGCAGCCGGCATTTATATTTACTTCAATCGTGACCTAAAAGATTTAAATTTGATCGATATTCTAAGCCTTGCAGTAATCCCACAAAATCCGCTTAAAAGAGGTGGGAATGATATTAATATTTTTAAAGCACGTAAATATCTATTTACCGAGTGGCTCACGATTCACCCACAAGATATTATTTATAATAAGTTAATTAGTTTGCCGGTTAAATTTAATCAAAATAAAAAGCTTCCTTTTATTGCACCGCATTTTACTTTAGACATACTAGCAAATAATGATAGCCCTATTATACGCACTACTATAGATAAAAATCTGCAAGCTGCTATAGAACAACAAGTTCGGCTATATATTAATGATCGGAAAAAATATGGCATTAATAATGCCTCCGTAATTCTTATTGATTTTACTACTATGGAAGTGTTTGCAAGTATTGGCTCCGGAGAGTTTTTTAATAACGATATTTGTGGACAGATTAACGGCACTAAAAGCCATAGATCTCCAGGCTCAGCTTCAAAACCGTTTGTCTATGCACTTAGTTTTGATCAATCACTAATACATCCGTTAACTTTACTAAAGGATACACCTACTTACTATGATTATTATAAACCGGAAAATTTTGATAGTAGGTTTGCAGGCGGTTTAAGTGCTAGAGAATCATTAATAAAGAGCCGTAACGTACCTGTAATATTTCTAGCGTCTAAGTTAAAAAACCCGAATTTTTATGAGTTCTTACAACAAGCAAAAATTAGCGGCTTACGAAAACCTGAAAATTACGGTTTATCTATAGTGCTCGGCACAGCAGAAATTACTCTTGAAAAGTTAATTACTCTTTATGCTATGCTTGCTAATTTCGGTACTTATAAACCGCTTAGAAAAGTATTGGATTCTACTATGTCATTCCTGCAACAGCAGGAAGCCATAAAAAATTACCTAAATGTTGGAACAAAAATTTCATATGATTTACTGGATTCCCGCTTTCGCGGGAATAACACAGGAGAGGACAAGGATGACACAGACACCGTACTACTTCCCCCGAGACAAGCTATTTAACACTTGATATCATAAAAGATACGACTCGTCCTATTACCTATAATAATACAAGGCATAACTTACCGATTTATTGGAAAACAGGTACTTCCAGCTCATTTAGAGATGCACTTAGCGTCGGCATATTCGGGAAATACGTACTTGCTGTTTGGGTTGGGGATTTCAAAGGGCAAACTCACGGAACATTTACGGGTAATATTGCTGCAGCCCCTTTATTCTTTAATATTATCGAATCCATAGCTAGACCAAATAAAGATGAGGATTTAATCCTTTCAAAAATTAATGCACTAAATATTACTAAAGTAAAAGTTTGTGCAGATACGGAAGATATCGATAACGATATGTGTCCGGTTAAAGCAGAAACCTTATTCATTCAAGGCAAATCACCGATAAAACAATCCGGTATTTATAGAAAAATGTTGATAGATTTAAAAACCGGTATGCCTGCTTGTAACTTTATTAAAGGACAAACAGAATATAAAACAGTAAATTTATGGCCAACAGATATGCTTGCGGTTTATCAAAAAGCAGGAATACATATATTACCAAAACCGATACCTACAAACCATTGCAATAGGTTGACAAATTGGCATCATCAAAAACCTAAAATTATATACCCGTTAAAAAATTCCGTACATTCAATTAAAAATAGTGATAACATTACTTTTAGTGCGATTAGCGATAATAAAACCAACAACATTTTTTGGTTTGTGGAAAATGAATTAATAGCAACCGCGAAACCAAACTAAGCAGTAATATGGAAAGCAAAAACCGGTGAATTTATTATTAGAGCTATCAGCGATAGCGGCGAAAGCGACAGTATAAAAATTTATATTAAAGAATAGATTAGCGGTTATATATGAAATTTAAAATTCCCACAGAAATTGAGATTAAACCTTTCACAGAAGAAGAAACTGCTCTTGATTCTTTAAAAGCAAATATTCTCAATGCATTGACTGCAGTGAATTATTCACTAATACCAGCAGGAAAAACACCAGAAGCTACAGAGTAGTAATAGGGTTACCTTATAGCGGAAAAAAACACATTTTTAAATGCTCTTGCGCACAACCTTAAGATTAACGGTGAAGAATTTACATTTGATAAATTATTTGATTTTGAAACAACGCCGGAAATTCAGCATAAATATGAACCGGCTATATATGATCCCAAAAAATTTGAAATTGCAGAAAAAGTATTTTGGGCATGCTCTAACGGAGTACCCGATACAGTGCAAGAGTTAATCAATATATTTTTCATTCAAAAGCTAGTTCAAATGACCGATAAATTAAAATTTATCATAGTAGCAAAAAAAGAGACCGTAAAATCCCCTAGTATCTTTAACAGGATTATAGAAGACTTTAAAAATATTTTTCCTACAGAAGAACACAAAAAATTAAAAGGAAATGTTATATGCGTAATAACACAACATAATGAAAATAATCATGAAAACATTATACCGATGTACAAAATAGCATTGCTATTAACAAGGATATATTAGAATTCTCTGATATAAAATTTTTCTATAAACCTACTTCTCAAAATGGGGTAATAAACCTCTCTCTAGAACTAAAACACCTAGAAGAGCAAAAAGGAGTACAAAATTTAGAGATAAAGCAGCTAAATTCATTGTTAAAGGAACAAGACAGTCTGATAGAAAATTTACATACACAAATACAGATAAATGTAGAATGTATAATTAATACTATCCAATCAATTTTTGAAGACTTTAATGTATATACACCTCTTAACTACTCAAAATTTTTTAACTATAAGGGTTATATTAAACCATATTTACCAAGTTCTCCAATACAATACCGGCTATAGAAAAAAGTCTTTCTTGTTTTGAGGGATTAGCACAATTATCAGAATTTCAAGCTATCATATTAAACAAACAAGCTAATAACCTTATAGGGATAATATTGCAAATTTTAGACTCTATTGAGAAATTCACAGACAATAAACCGGTTATTCAAGCTTACCGATATGTATTAAACCTACAAATTAAAGAATTATCATTATTTGAAGAAATGTTATCTACAACATGGTCTCAATCCAATGATTGCTATAGTTCCTTAATTGAAATATGATTCATACAAAATCACTATCTATCTTCTATAAAAAATATAGAACCTAAACACGATCAACCAGTGCAATATTATAAAAAAGCCATAGAGTGTAAATAAGTACTCGGACAAAGCAGAAGTGACTCAAACTATAGCTAGGCTGCTACTCTAAAATAGGCGATATATTGAGCGAAGCAGAAGATTATAATAAAGCTTTAGCTCATTATAATGCAGCTCTAACATGTAATGAAGAACTTAAAGAAATGTACAATAAAATCGACGATATGCTATTTAACTTAGGACGTGAAGACCCAGCTATCATATTTTATAGAAAGAATAATCAATTAGACTCTATATTAAAATGTTATGACAGTCTTATAAATAAGGCTGCAAAGCCTATAAAATATGATTTATATATGGCCTAAGGAAACGAACTTTGCTTTCAAAAACAACAGGAAACAGATGCTGCAGAATCATATTTTAAAGCAGCTGGTGTTGTACGTGATCCTCAAAAACAACGAGATGCAATGCTTATGGCATACAATATTCTTAGGAAACCCAAATAATAACGCAATTCAACAAACAGATATTTCAGAACAACAACAAAGCGAGGGATATCTTAATTGTATAATCGGCGATATTATTGATCTGTGACCTTTCACTGGTATTAAGCGGCTTATTATGCCTCTCTGTCATCCCGTGATTTATTCACGGAATCCAGTAAAACATATAAAAATAAATTTTTATATGTTTACTTTGTTAAACATGTATTGTAGGTAACAATATTGAAGTTATTTTTTCTGGACCCCATGGTCAGGCCACGGGGTGACAGTGAAAAACCCATGAACGCTCACCTTGATCTATCTATCTCAGTAAATCATTTATTCTTACTTTAGCTCTAGTAGTTTTATCGACTTGTTTTACGATAACTACGCAATAAAGTCCAGGCTTACCGGCTTCCTTAGCAGGTAATACTCCTGGAACTACAACGGAATAAGCCGGAATTCTGCCGTAAATAATTTCACCTGTATCTCTGTATACTATTTTTGTAGAGCTACCGATAAACACCCCCATACTAATTACTGCTCCTTCCTCTACTATTACACCTTCTGCTATTTCCGATCTTGCACCGATAAAACAATTATCTTCAATGATAACAGGCTTTGCGTGCAACGGCTCAAGCACCCCACCTATTCCCGTGCCGCCTGAAATATGACAATTCTTGCCGATTTGAGCACATGAGCCGATAGTAGCCCATGTATCAATCATTGTTCCCTCATCTATATAAGCACCTATATTAATGAAAGAAGGCATAATTACAACATTTTTAGCTATATAAGTACCGGTTCTAACAATAGCTCCGGGCACTGTGCGTATAGCTGCTTCTTTGAATGTATTTTTATCAGTATCTGCAGAAAATTTAGGAGCAACTTTGTCATACCAACTATTATAATTGTTATTATAAAGTTGTGATTCCGTAGTGATAAAATATAGCAATATAGCTTTCTTTACCCATTCATTAACGTGCCAACTATTTTCTTTCTTTTCACAAACACGAATCGTACCTTGATTTAAGCTTTCTATACTATCATTAAGAGTTTGCTTTAATGTTATAAGCTTTGAAGAATCTTGAAGAAGTTTGTCCTTAATTTGCCAAGCTTCTTCAACTTCTTTAATAAGAGAGGACATATCTTTTAACTGTTTTATTGCCAAAAATAATAAATGAGATTATCATGAAAGTCAAATATAATAATTATAATTAACTATGCATATTACTTGCCCAAATTGCCAAACAAGATTTATTGTTACAAGCAATCAAATAGGTATTAACGGACGACGAGTAAAATGTTCCAAATGTAGCCATTTGTGGTATCAGAAATTAGACTATAATACTAGTACATTAAATGATTTTAAAGATAAAGTAAACACGGGAACTATTAAAACTCCTATTAAAAATCATTACAATGCTAATGTGCCAGTTATTTTACCGTATATTCCTCCTAAGAAAAAATATAATATATTTCCAATATTATGGACTAGCTTTATAATTTTTTGTTTAGTGATATTACTAATAGATAGCTTTAAATTCTTAGGTAAATATGATCAATTAAAGATAGAAGAAATTAATTTAGGCAAATCTCGTCATATAGGCGGTATGAAGATATTTTATAAATTATCTAATGAGTCTGATTATTTAATTTCCGATCCTATAATCAAAGTAAGAGTAATGGATACTCATAATCAAGCTTTAGATGAATATGTATCAATTACAAAACTACAAACAAAAATCCCTGCAAAACAAGCAATATATCTAGAAATGAATATTGAAGGGATCCCTATTACAGCAAAATATATTGATATTGTTATAGGTAATAGATTAGGACTTTTATTTAAGTGAGGATGTTGTTGCATAGACCGACAAAATCTACTGTCATCCCGTGGTTTAATCACGTGATCCATCAAAACAATTAAAACACTATTGAGTATTGTACGAATGTTGCTGTTGACCTGAGTATAAAGGCCATTGATGTCATGCCCACGTAGGCGGAATCCAGGAAAACATATAAAAACAAGTTTTTATATGTTGATTTTTATTAAATATGTAACCTATATTAAGGTTGTCTTGTCCCTACCTTTGCAGGAATGACATAGGGGCTATGCAACAACATCACTTAAAAATAAAAATACCCATAAGCCGAAGCTTATGGGTATTACTAAAGATATAATAATTTTTTTGTGTATTAGGAAACACCACAATTTGAGCTATTAGTATCACTTGATACCATATTAACAATATCTGGAGCTTTAAATAATATAATGATTGCAGTAACTATCACTAAAGCTACTTCCCACTGCAATTTTCCTCTTAATGTTTGAATTCCCAGAACAATTATACCGACAACAGCTATACCTTTTG
The DNA here is from genome assembly GCF_000283995.1 of Rickettsia philipii str. 364D. Lineage (NCBI taxonomy): Bacteria > Pseudomonadati > Pseudomonadota > Alphaproteobacteria > Rickettsiales > Rickettsiaceae > Rickettsia > Rickettsia philipii. The sequence goes on along the minus strand of NC_016930.1, from coordinate 253,438 downwards.
CAGTATTGCCTCTGAATACTTTAATTAACTTACATAATGCCTCACCTACAGGATCACCGACACTACTACCTAAGCTATCAAAAGCTACCATAATAATAGCCACGCTTAGAATAGTAAAGAATATGCGTAATGATAGATTATAATCGATTAATTCTTCGTTTAATTTACGAATAGGAAAGTTCATATGTTTTACCTCAATAAAATAATTAGCATTTAAAAAATAATGTATAATTTATTTATATATAAATCAACTCCTAAATATATGTAATTTTAATTAATATGCCAAAATATTTTAAAAACACTTATTTTAAGTAACATTATAATCACATATAGTATAATTTAACTTCCAAATATATAAACAAACGTAAATAAAAATAACCAAACCACATCTACAAAATGCCAGTACCATGCAGCACATTCAAACCCTAAATGTCCATTACCTTCTGTAGTAAAATCTCCTCTTTTTGCTCTAAAGTAGCAAATTATTAGAAATATAGTACCTATAATTACATGAGCTCCATGAAAACCCGTGGCTAAATAAAAATTAGAAGCATATATACCATCTGTAAATTTAAACGCCGCATGGTAATATTCATATGCCTGCATAGTTGTAAAAAATATTCCAAGCAATATGGTAAGAGCAAGTGCAGTTACACAATCTTTTTGATTTTTTTCTTCTAAGGCGTAGTGAGCCCAAGTAACGGTAGTGCCTGATAAGAGTAGTATTAAAGTATTGATAAAAGGAATATCAAACGGCTCAAAAGTTTTAATTGTAGGTGGAGGCCAAATGCCCTGCTTTACAACCCATACACCGTCTAAAAGACCTACGGGTGATAGACTTGATTTAAAAAAAGAAGCAAAAAATACACCAAAAAATACTATTTCCGTTAAGATAAATAACGCCATACCTATTTGCAAACCTTTTCTAACAGGACTAGTATGCTGATGTTCGACTATTCCTTCTTTCACTATATCTCTCCACCAAGAATATAAACAGTAACCTACTGAAATAACCCCTGCAGATAAAATATATATATTAAATTTGTAGCCATGCATGAACGAGACGCCGCCTATAACCAAAAGAAGTAAAGCAAAAGATGTTAGGACGGGCCAAGGGCTTGGGTCTACTATATGGAATAAGTGCGATTTAGTAATAGAATATGAATTATTTAAAATTATCTTTTGACTCATATTGTTACATATTGTTATTTTATATTTCCTAATTATCACCAATAACAAACTACAAAAGTAATCTGCTATTCGCATGAGTGAAAATAAATATAAATTATTATTGATGTAAAAGCAAATGCGAGAAGGAGATTATATAGAAAATATACCCCCAACTCAGAATTACATTATTTATTATCAATGACAACTAAAATCTCTTGACTCTTTATATTATTTAACATATATAGACCACTAATAATGTTTAAACTCCATTGTTGTAAAACCAATCTGTCAAAACTTAATATTAAGTTATGCCAGGAGTCTATTATTATCAGTGAGTAAAATCATGAAGTATAATGGAGGTTGTTGTCTTACAGCAACGGATCTTAACCCCTGGCCCCTTTATTTATTAATTCTAAAAAATACAAATGCAAAAAATAAAGAACAAATTTAAAAAAAGTTTTTCTTTTCATCACCATTTCTAATAATATTACTAATGTTTTTTTATTATCTTCTTAATATCTTAGAAGTAAAATATTTCTAGATTTTTTAACTAATTAAGTTGTTAACTCTAAATTTTCTTACTTAAAATTATAGAGATACGACAAATTATCTTCACTATTTTACTAGTTATTTCTGCAAATATTGCTTCAGTACTATCATTCATTATAGCAATATTTTTATGTTCAATTTCATCAAGTCGAAATTTAATAATATTATTTAATAATTCTGGCTCAACATTTTTATTTTCTAAATAATTTATTTGCTGTTCATAATGTTTTTCTATTACTTCTTCTACACTCTCGGTAATAAGCATCGCCGTTTTGATTCCCATCAAGGAAGATAAAGCACCAAGTAAAAATCCGTAATGATGCCAAAAAAATAATAAAAACGTGGGTCTCACTTCTTTTTCCAGTAATTTTTTTTCAAAATAATTTAAATGCACTTCTTCGTGGTCAAGCATTTCTTTAATCAATATATGATCATTTTGAGATTTAATATGTTTTAGCTGTCCTTGATAAATTCTTTTTGCACCATATTCTCCGGCATGATTAACTCTAATTATCTCGTGAATTTGTTTGTCAGGGTCAGAAAAATCAGGTCTAGGCATAATGTATACTCGTTTAATTTGAAAAATTGGCTACGTCATCTTATAAGAGCTAAGGTGCTCACGTATTAAGTATACGCCCCGCTCCTCGCCGTATAGTCTTCCTTGCTCTTTGCCAAATTACACTTCGTCTACTCTTCATTTACTTTGGAGTATACTTTGGAATAAATCGAAACTAGCAGGATTTAACTTATAATCCACTTCTGCCTGTTGTAGCACTTTTAAAGTCTTTAGACATTCAGTGAGGCTAAGACCGTTTGCTATCTTCGTAAAATCATTAATATACTGATAGAAAATCGGTGGTGATAATGATTTTATTGCGAGTTCCAAACGCTCACCGTTTTTTACTTTCGACAAAACTATATATAAATTTAAATAATGCCTTATTAATGCTCTAATAATTAAAACTTCATTGATATTTTGTTTTTTTAATATATCAAGCTCTTGCAGAAAATTACTATAATCTTTTTTTGAAAAATACATTGCTAAATCACTGCCGTTTGCCGTAATTTCGCTACTTATAACTTCTAGAACGTCGTTTAAAGTAATTTCGCGTGCGTCGTGAACAAAATATATTAATTTATTTATTTCGCTACAAATTAAATCATGATCACCTTTTAAATGAGCTTTTAAATAAGTAATAGCTTCTTTACTTATAACTTTATTAGTTTTTTCTACTTTACCTAAAATAATTCGTTCAATTTTTGCTTCATCATCATGATAACAAGCAACTGCTGCTAAATATTCTTCCGTTTCAAAAAACTTTCTAATGCTCCCACTAGAAGTCATTTCTTCACCTATAAATACAGGAAAATTTATATAATCACTGTTTAGAATTGTTTTTAAATTCTGATCTATTGAATTCCCAACCGATCTAATTTTAATTAATTCTTTTTGACCAAAAAAATTAGACGAATTAAGTAATATTTCTAAAGATGAAATATTAAGATCTGCGTATTCTATAGAAGTTTGTAGCATATTTAAGCTTTTTACTAAATGCTTACAAATTTTTTCTATATAACCTTTATCAGGACCATATAGTAAAAGAGCTCTAATCTTTCCGGATGTTATTAGTTCAAATAACCTACCTATTTGTGAAAAATAAAATTTCATAACTTAACTATTTCCGTGTAAAATATAAAATTAATCTGCTACGAATTTCTTCTGCTGCTTGATATGCCAAGTCTATTCCTGTTTTATCTCTTTCAACATTTGTCGCATATGGTGTAAAAATAGCATTATATGACATGTTTTGGTAAAACTTCTCTTCAATTAAAACCTTTTGGCTTTCTATATCAATTAATTTATATCTAACTAATTGATTAATATATTCCCTTAAAACATTGGAGTTTTTTTCAATAGTAGCAGGCATAGTTGTTGCGATAAGCTTTACTTTAAGCAGGTATTTTGCTTGTGCTTTCTGAGGTAAAATACTAGTTAAACGATGATAAAACTCAGCCCCTTCAATTGTTCGAATTGGTTCAACTTCAATAGCTTCTAAATCATTATTTCTACTGTATTTTTCACTATATACCGGTTTTAAATTACAACTGCTCGTTAGAAAGAATATAATTATTACAAATAAAGAACGCATATATTAAATTAAGATTGGTTTTTTATATTAATAACAGTTTATTTCGATTTTGTGAAAGAAAATTATAATAATGAGCATTTATTAATATTTATAATAATATGTTAATTGATGTTGACATTAATAAGTGAGGCTTGTATGCTGCCATTTCAAAATTTTTAAGGTATTAGATGTTATTAAATAAACTTGTTCTAAGTATTCCAATACACATACACACAGCATGGATAAAAATAAGAGCATATTTTCTAGAAACAGTAACTTTAACAAAATATAGCTTAACAGAAAATATTGAAACGCTCAAAGTAAGTACAGATGAAGCTAAAACTGTAAAGATTACACAAGAGGATTTAAAAAAATCTTTTGAGTTATATGAAGAAAAATTGATAATATTAGCACAAAAACTATCATTACAAACATCAATTAGTGATGATGCTTATAACCTTCAAACAAAGTATTACCCATTGATAGGAGAAGATGGAAATATCGATTATATCCCTATCACCGAATTATAATCTTTTAAGCTTTAAATTTAATCGCTAAGTTTTACATACTTACCGTTTTTTATTAAAGAAACTCTCTATATCTTCCTTGCAAATCTCATACTCTATGTTAAATTTACAAGGAAGATGCTTGTCCGATAATTTACAAAATTTTTATACAAGCTCCATTATTGTATGCTTATTGTTTCCGATTATAGACATATCATCTCTAAATATTTTATCTTCTGCCCAACCATGCCATGGTTCTATATTAAGCCGGTCTATAATATCTCGTTCACAATTTTGCAATATTTCTAATATTTCTTTACTAGTATTATAATATGATGGAGTAAGACCTGAAGCATCTTTGATCATTACTAAATAAGGATTTTTTGCTAATAAAGTTTTGATCATCTCTTTGTTAGCAATTCCTGTAACTGCTGAATGTAACACTGTTGAATCGTTATAGGTTATCTCTGTTACGTATTTAGCTAATTCTAATATTTTTTCAACTAATGTTTGTTCTTTATCCTCAACCGCATCATGTAAGATATACTTATTATTTTTATCAAATAGAAATGTAGTGCAGCTTCATCATTCTTGTCTATTAATGCTTTGAATTTTCTTAAGAAGCTTCTTTTTTAGAAACATCCCTCTCTATATCATCATCTGAACGTGGTGATGTTAGTGAATCCTGAGTATTAGAGTTATTACTATTTTCTGTAAAAAACTTAAAAAAAGATGTTTTTTGTTTTATCTACTGTAGGTATTGGTTCTTTAGTCATTAATTCTCCTAAATTTATTAATTATTTTAGGAGAAATTGTTAATTAGCTATGTTTCTTAGGTGGTGAGTAAAGGGCGTTTTTTCTGTCATTGCGAGGAAATTGCATAGCAATTGACGAAGCAAAATCTCAGGAGAGTTTGTTATTATTTCATGAGATTGTCACGCAGCCTACGGTTGCTCGCAATGACGGTTTCAGTATGTATCCACGCAACAATACTGTCTCGCTTTTGCAGGAATAAAATAAAGAATATTTATCAATCCACTCAAAAATGACCTAGTTGGCGAACTACTCTGAGCTAATTTGCAATTCTCCTAAAATATAAGATTATAAATTTAAGAATAATAACACAACAAACCAAGTTGAATTATATATTACTTCATTGATTAAGAATTGTTAATTTATCACAATGTCATTAGTTACTGAAGGTTTATATTTTCCATATCCCAATCATGAGAAATAGTATTATACTTTAATATATAAGGCTTAGTATCTATAGAATCTAGAGTTACATCAGCAATCATATCATCATGCGACGAGATAAGTTCATTATAACCGAAATTAGCATAATAAGGTTGATAATTTCTAAATCTAACCGTTATAAACTTCTCTTTAGTAATAGCAGGCAAGAGTTTCACCAAATCATCAAGATTACTTAAAGCTAAATCTTTCATCTCAAAAATTTGCAATCTATAAACATTTTTATAATCTTTAGTAAAAAACGTTGGTATAGAGCTAAAGCTACTACCGGATTGAACTGAAGCTATACTTAGAGCTTTAAGAGGAATACCTGATTTATTACTAAAATAATCATCGGCTTCAAAAAATACTGCACCGCCGAAATGTATCATTTTAGCGATTTTATTATTGTTCACATCATATAAATCTACTGCTTGTTCTAGCTTTTTTCCGTCACGAAATATAGTAAGTTTAATAGCTATTCCTTGGAAATTATCCATTTCTCTATCAAATAATGCTAGATTGCCGCCGAGTTCCTTATCATTAACTGCCCAAATAATATCACCGGCTTTTAAAGATTTTGCGGCAGGTGATCCGGCTAAAACTGCCTTAATGCTTATCACTCTATTTCTACTATCAGGAAATTTCTTTATATATTTATCCATTTCTTCTTTAGGGAAATTGTGATGTCTAACTGCTTTATTTAAAGAATATAACTCGCTTATTATTCCTATATGTTTTCTGCCTGGTTGTTTATTATTCTTTAAACTTTCTAAAGTGCGAGCTACATAATCACCGTGCAGCGCTAGAGAATGAGTTTTACCGCCACCATATAATACTCCTATAGCCTCAATCTTATCGTTTAATACCGGTGAACCGCTAGCACCTCCTGTAGTATTTAAATTAATAACATAAGTACATTGCGGCATTAAACCTTCAATATTATAAAGATCAGACAAATAACCGGTATGGAAAGAAAAACCTTTTGATTCTGTGTTACCGACTACAAAAACCTTTTGATTTAATTTTGGAAATTCGCTTGCAAAAGATATTTGCGTTGCTGATGCCGGTATATCTTTACTCTCTACTTTTAAAACGGCATAATCTTGCCAAATATCGTAATAGATAAGTTTTGCTTCTGCCTGCTCACCGTTATAAAAAGTAACAAAATAAGTTCCGATAGACGCACCGCCGACAACATGAGTATTAGTAATTATATAACCGTTGTTCTTATCGTTGATAAATCCCGTTCCAGTCCAACTACTTGTATCGTCATATGCCGATACAGCAATTCTAGTATCGATCGTTACGATTGCTTTCTTTGCTTTTTCAAATATAATAGTGCTTGTTTCGCTAGATGCTAAAACTATATTATTTAGGAAAACTAAATTAATAATAAATAAAAGTTTTAGTAAAATCGGTAGTTTTTTCATTGTCACCTCTTGTAAAATCATTTAAGCCACACTATATCAAATCAAAAGTCATAATAAAATAAAAAAGAAAACGAGGAATCTTATGGGAAAAGTAATAGGTATCGACCTTGGGACTACCAACTCTTGTGTTGCAGTCATGGAAGGTAAAGAACCAAAGGTAATAGAAAATGCAGAAGGTGAAAGAACTACCCCGTCAATAATAGCTTTTGCAAACGGCGAAAAATTAGTCGGGCAATCTGCTAAGAGGCAAGCAGTAACTAACCCTCGCAATACTATATATGCGGTAAAGCGATTAATCGGTAGAAATTTTATCGATCCTATGGTTAGGAAAGACCAAGGTATTGTACCGTATAATATAGTGAAAGCCGATAACGGGGATGCATGGGTCGAAGCGGATAATAATAAATATTCACCAAGTCAAATTAGTGCATTCATTTTACAAAAAATGAAAGAAACTGCTGAGAATTATTTAGGGGACAAAGTAACACAAGCAGTAATTACCGTACCTGCTTATTTTAATGATGCACAGCGTCAAGCAACGAAAGACGCTGGTAAAATAGCAGGTCTTGAGGTCCTTAGAATAATCAACGAGCCGACTGCTGCAGCTCTTGCTTACGGTTTCGAGAAATCGGCAAGTAAAACTATTGCAGTATACGATCTTGGCGGCGGAACATTCGATGTTTCAATTCTTGAGATCGCTGACGGTGTTTTTGAAGTGAAATCAACAAACGGCGATACATTCCTTGGCGGTGAAGATTTCGATACAAGAATATTAAACCATTTAATAGATGTATTCAAAAAAGAAAACGGTATAGATTTAAGTCAAGATCCTTTAGCACTTCAACGTTTGAAAGAAGCCGCAGAAAAAGCTAAGAAAGAGCTATCTTCTGCAGTAACTACCGATATTAATTTACCTTATATTACGGCTGATAGTAGCGGTCCAAAACACTTAAATATTAAATTTACTAGAGCTGAACTAGAAAAATTAGTAGATGATTTAATTGAAAAAACAATTGAGCCTTGCCGTAAAGCATTACAGGATGCAGGTTTTAAAGCTTCTGATATTCAAGAAGTAGTATTAGTAGGCGGTATGACTAGAATGCCGAAAGTACAAGAAGCCGTAAAAAAATTCTTCGGACGTGAGCCGCATAAAGGCGTAAATCCCGATGAGGTTGTAGCTCTTGGTGCTGCTATTCAAGGCGGAGTACTTAATAAAGAAGTAACGGATATATTATTATTAGACGTTACACCTCTATCCCTTGGCATTGAAACTCTTGGCGGTGTATTTACAAGATTAATTGATCGTAATACTACTATACCTACTAAGAAAAGTCAGGTATTCTCAACTGCTGATGATAACCAGCATGCCGTAACTATTAGAGTATTCCAAGGTGAACGTGAAATGGCAAAAGATAATAAATTACTTGGTCAGTTTAATCTCGAAGGTATACCTCCTGCACCAAGAGGTTTGCCACAAATAGAAGTAACGTTTGACATTGATGCTAACGGAATAGTGCATGTTTCAGCTAAAGATAAAGCAAGCGGTAAAGAGCAGAAAGTAACTATTCAAGCTTCCGGTGGTCTTAGCGATGCAGAAATTGAACAAATGGTTAAAGATGCCGAACAAAATGCTGATGAAGACAAAAAGCGTAAGGAACTTATTGAAGCAAAAAATGCTGCCGATAGTTTAGTTTATTCTACTGAAAAAACTCTTACAGAATATGGCGATAAATTATCATCAGACGATAAAGGAGCTGTTGAAGAAGCATTAGCCGCTTTAAAAGCCGTGCTTGAGTCGGAAGATACTGCTTTGATTAAAGAAAAGACTGCAAGTTTAACTGCAGCTAGCATGAAAATCGGTGAAGCGATGTATAAAGCACAAAGCGAGAGCCAACCTGCTGCAGAAAGTGCCACTAATGATGAAAAAATAGTAGATGCCGACTTTCAAGATGTAGAGAAGAAGTAGAAGTAATGTCGTCATTGCAAGGAACGAAGCGACGTGGCAATCTCGTTAAATATCCTGAGATTGCTTTGTCAAATTACTATGTAATTTTCCTCGTAATGACGTTACAATCTCATTTTATAAATTAAATTATGTCACAAAATTATTACCAAATACTAGGGGTTAGTAAAACAGCTAGCCAAGCTGACCTTAAAAAAGCCTACCTCAAACTAGCCAAGCAATATCACCCTGATACTACTGATGCTAAAGATGCTGAAAAGAAATTTAAAGCAATCAATGCCGCTTATGATGTTCTAAAAGATGAGCAAAAAAGAGCTGCTTATGACCGTTTGGGACACGATGCTTTTCAAAATCAACAATCACGAGGGGGAGGAGGAAATCATGGCGGTTTTCACCCTGATATTAACGACATATTCGGTGACTTCTTTAGCGACTTTATGGGAGGCAGCAGAAGATCATCACGCCCAACTTCAGCTAAAGTTAGAGGCTCAGATTTAAAATATAATCTGACAATTAACCTAGAGGAAGCATTTCACGGTATAGAAAAAAATATTAGCTTTTCTAGCGCAGTAAAATGCGATACTTGTCACGGTAGCGGTTCTGAAAAAGGTGAAACCGTAACTACTTGCGATGCTTGCAGCGGTGTTGGAGCGACTAGAATGCAGCAAGGATTCTTTACGATCGAACAAGCTTGTCATAAATGCCAAGGTAACGGACACATTATAAAAAATCCTTGCAAGAAATGTCATGGCATGGGACGTTACCATAAACAACGAAATTTATCGGTAAACATTCCTGCCGGTGTTGAAAACGGTACTAGAATAAGACATACCGGAGAAGGGGAAGCAGGTATTAGAGGCGGTAATAGCGGTGATTTATACGTTGATATAACAATAAAACCACATGATATTTATAAAGTAGACGGAGCAAATCTACATTGTAAACTACCTATTAGTTTTGTGAATGCTGCTCTTGGAGGAGAGATAGAAGTACCGGTAATTGAAGGCGGAAAAGTAAGCTTAACAATTCCTGCAGGCACACAAAACGGTGATCAATTAAGGCTACGCAGCAAAGGTATGTCTAAAATGAGATCAACTATTAGGGGTGATATGCTTACGCATATTCATGTCGAAGTACCTAAAAATTTATCTAAAAGACAACGTGAATTACTAGAAGAATTCAAAAAAGAATCCATAAATGAAAAAGAAAATGACGGCAGCTTTTTTAATAAAATGAAAAGTCTGTGGTCGTAAATTTTATTTACCTTTCCTATAGAAATGAAACCTCCAATATTATAAAATATTATTTGCATAATATTACCGGAGGTTTTTATGCATTATAAGAATAATAACGATTTACCTGATTCAGTTAAAAATCATCTTCCGAGCCATGCTAAGGATATTTATCGCAAAGCTTTTAATCATGGCATTTGAACCATATAAGGATGCCGATAAAAGACGTGGAAATGACTCTAGAGAGACAGTGGCACATAAAGTAGCATGGTCGGCCGTAGAAAAAAAATACCATAAAAATGATAAAGGACATTGGGTAGAGAAATAAGTACAAGAATATAGACCTATTCTTCTAGGGGTAATTTGTACGTCGATCCGGTACTCGAATCCTTACGTACAAGTGTACGCTGCGATTCTGCATTCTGTGTTTCCCTCAAATTCCTCCCTATAAACAAGTTTCTGAATAGGTCTAATTTATAAGTTTGTGATATTTTAAATTGAATCCTTGAAATTCTGTAAGCCTATATGTATATTTAGTTATTAACTGAATTTAAGTTCTTATGAAATTAACAAAATTATTAAGTACCCTTTTAGTTATAGGGTTAGTTTTAGGCGGGTGCAAAAATAAAAAAACCAGTGATGACATAGTAGTCCCTATCGCTACCCTTTATAATGAAGGTATTACCTTATTGGAAAAGAAAAAATATAAGAACGCTGCAGAAGAATTCGGAAGAGTATTGTACCAACATCCAGGTAATGAAATGACGCCGCAAGCCGAATTGATGCAGGCTTATTCTTTATTTCTCGCTGCTCAATATGAAGAAGCGGTTGATGTGCTTGATATGTTCATTACGTTGCACCCTGCAAATGTTGACATTGCTTATGCATATTACCTTAAAGCATTATCATATTATATGTTAATTTCAGACGTAAATCATGATCAATCTAGAACTTTCCTAGCTAAAGATAGTTTTGAAGAAGTAATAGCAAAATTCCCAAATACTAAATATGCTATTGATTCATCTTTAAAAATTGACCTAGTAAACGATCATTTAGCAGGTAAAGAGATGATGGTAGGTCGGTTTTACTTAAAGAAAAAGAATCCGATGGCAGCTATAAATAGATTTGAAGAGGTAATTGATAATTATCAAACTACTTCTCACTCGGTAGAAGCTCTTTACCGTTTAGCCGAGAGTTATATGATACTTGGACTTCCGGATGAAGCAAAAAAATATGCCTCAGTGCTAGGTTACAACTATCCTGATAGTCAATGGTATAGTTATGCATACAGGCTAGTTCAGAACCACCAAAATTAAGCGGCATATGTTCTACAGTCTCTCAGTTAAAAACTTCATTCTGATAGACGAGCTGGAAATTGAGTTTAATAAAGGTTTATGTGTTATTACCGGTGAAACGGGAGCCGGTAAATCTATTTTACTTGATGCTATTTTATTTTGCTTAGGTTATAAAACTTCAAATAATATAATAAAGCGTGGAAAAGAGTACGCTGTTGTTAATATAATATTCTCTTTAAATGAAGAAATAAAAAATTTTCTGATTCAAAATTTTATTGAACCTGAAGAGTTATTGTTTGTAAAGTGTCTGCAAAAAGCCGAAGGACGAAAAAATTTTTTCATTAATAATCAAGTGGTTACTAAAGCTCTTATGCAGCAATTAGCTACTTATTTATTCGAGCTTCATGGACAAAATAATAATATTTCTCTTCTAGAAGCAAATACGCAGCGTGATATTTTAGATAGTTATGGAAATCTTTTGGACTTTCGAGCGGAGCTTTCCAAATGCTATCAGGCTTGGCAAAATACTCGGAAAGAAATGGCCGAAATAACACTTAAACAAAATTCTATAGAACAAGAAATTGATTATTTGAGCTTTGCAACGGAAGAATTAACTAAACTGAACATTCAAACAGGTGAAGAAGAAAAATTAGCAAATCTACGAAAAGATTTGCAAAATAAAGATAAGGATTTACAGCTAATAAAAGATATTCTAGAACAGATTAATAACCCTGAAATAAATACATCGATTAATAGAGCAGAGAAATTATTAGCAAGGCAAGGCAACAATGAGCGTTTTGAAGCTATCGTTACAAGTTTAGAGGCAGCCTATAATAATCTAGAAGAAGCACGCCAAGAATTATCAAATCTGTTAGATAGTTTCAATTATGAGGAATATAATCTTGAAGAAACAGAAGAAAGATTATTTTTAATAAAAGCTATTAGCCGTAAATATAATGTTCCTGCTGATGCGTTAGGTGTATTTTTAGATAAATCTTTAGAGCAGCTCAGTATATTAAAACACAAAATAGCAAATAGTAATGAGTTGAAAGCTCAAGAAGTACTACTGCAGAAAAAATATTATGAACTAGCGAGTAATTTATCTGCAAAGCGTCTTATTGTTGCAAAACATCTAGAAGAATCGTTGCATCAGGAACTACAGCAGCTTAAAATGGCGAAAGCAATTTTTGAGATTGAGATAAATGCTAAAGAACCAACAGCCGACGGTAATGACGATATTGTGTTTAAAGCGTCTACTAACCCGGGAACAGCAGCTGCAGCAATTAATAAAATCGCTTCCGGCGGTGAATTATCAAGATTCATGTTAGCTTTAAAAACTTCTTTGTTTGATAAAATGGTAAAACCATCTATTATATTTGATGAAATAGATGTTGGGATTGGCGGAGAGGTCGCAGATAAAGTAGGTGAGCGATTAAAAAAACTTAGTAGCGTTACTCAAGTAATAGTTATTACGCACCAGCCGCAAGTAGCAGGTAAAGCGGATTTGCATATAAAAATCGAGAAAACACAGCTAGAGAAAGAAACGAAAGTAACGGTAAAAGCTTTAAATTTAGCTGAAAGACAGGAGGAACTCGCCCGCATGATTTCAGGTAAAACAATCACCAAAGCAAGTTTAAAAGCAGCAAAGGAGTTGTTGCATTTGTAATAGGCACTAGCGGTACGGTTTTTATGTCATTCCTGCGAAAGCGAGAATGACATAATAGGGAACATATGAACAACAACTACACAAAATTAGAAAACGAATTTGCAACTATCTCACATTTTAATAATATCTTGAGCATATTATACTGGGATGTTGCCGTAAATATGCCTATGGGTTCAGGTGAGAGTAGGACAAACGAAATAGTAACTTTAACGTCGCTAGTTCATTCTATGCTCAAATCGCCTATTCTAAAGGAGCTACTTAGCAAGGCAAAAGAAGAATCAAAGAACCTTGATGAATGGCAGAATGGTAATATTAGAGCGATTGAGAGAAAAGTAACAGATGCAAATTGTATTGACGAGCAGCTACAAAAAAAATTAGTAGCAGCTACTACTAAAGCCGCACTTGTTTGGCGAGAAGCAAGAAAACATAACGACTATAATTTATTCAAATCACACTTACAAAAAGTCTTAGATTATACGAAAGAAGTTGCTAAAGTACGAGCAGATGCTTTTAATTGTGGATTATACAACTCATTAATAGATATGTTTGATCCAAGCAGAAAAAGTAGCGAGATCAAACAAGTTTTTTCAGTACTTAAAAAAGAACTCCCGCAGCTCATAAATAAAGTTTTAGAAAAACAGAAAACTGAGAAAGAACTAGTAAAACACAGCAAACTAGCTCCTGAAATGCAAAAGCGTATCGGAAAACGCATTATGGAAATTATGCAGTTTGATCTAACAAAAGGACGATTAGACGAATCGACTCATCCTTTTTGCGGTGGAACGCCAAACGATATACGTTTAACTACTAGGTATGATAAAGATAATTTCATAAGCGGTTTAATGGGAATTATTCATGAAACAGGACATGCTTTATATGAGCAGAATCTACCAGAAATGTATAAAGGGCAGCCGGTTGGGCTTGCTAAAGGTATGGCCTTCCATGAAAGCCAATCTTTATTTATGGAAATGCAAGTAGGTAGATCAAGAGAATTTACCGAATTTTTAGCTAAATTACTTAGAGACGAATTTGCTTTTAAAGGCGAAGAATATTCAGCAGCAAGTTTATATAGAAAAATTACAAGAGTGACGCCTGATTTTATAAGAGTAGATGCAGATGAATTAACTTATCCGATGCACGTAATGTTACGTTTTGAGATAGAGGAAATGCTTATCAATAGCGACTTGAATCTCGATGAGTTACCAAGCTGTTGGGATAGTAAGATGCAGGAATACTTAGGCGTTAAACCGGTAAGTTTTAGTAACGGCTGTCTTCAAGATATTCATTGGTCACACGGAAATTTCGGTTACTTTCCCGCCTATACAAACGGTGCAATTATCGCATCAATGGTGATGAAAAAAGTAACAGAGATGCATTCAAATATAAAAGATGATATATTAAAGGGTGATTTTAGTAATTTAAATAATTATCTAAATAAGAATTTTAGAAATCTCGGTTCGTTAAAAAATTCAGCCGATTTATTAAAAAGTGCTAGCGGTGAGGAAAAAATCAGCCCTGAGGTGTATATAAGATATTTAGAAGGGAAGTATTTATAGTAATAAATCGTTATTGCGAGGAAATTACGCAGTAATTGACGAAGCAATCTCGGAAGAATTGCTGAAATTGCCACGCTCCTTGCAGTCGCTTGCAATGACGGCTTATGACAACAACTAAACAATACAAACAATAATATGGAAGAAGACTTTAAAAAAACAGGTTATTTATTTGGCGGGAATGCTGTTTTTGTTGAAGAGCTATATAAGCAATATCTAGCCAACCCTGCCTCGGTTGATCAAACTTGGCAAGAATTTTTTGCCGGCATTCAGGATAATAATACTTTACTCAATAAAAGTACGGCAAAAATAATTATCCCTGATGAAATAAAAAAAGAATCGTTAAATAATAATTTATCTTCTGAAGACTTAAATAGTTTAAAAGCCAAGGAAATGATCAATGCTTATCGCAAGCATGCTCACTATTTAGCGAATCTTGATCCGCTTGGTCTTGAGCTACGTAAAACAAAAAATGATTTAAAGCTTAATATAGAAACTTTTGGTCTTGATAGCAGTCAGCTAGAAGAAAATATCAATATTACGGATGAATTTGTCGGTACTTGGAACTGTAAATTATCTGAATTAGTGACCAAGTTCGATAAAGTTTATACAGGTTCTATAGGTGTAGAGTTTGAGCAAATAGAAAATGTAGCAAGAAAAAATTGGTTATATAATAAGCTAGAAAGCGAAGTGACGTTTTCTTCTGAAGACAAAAAAACTATCTTAAATGATTTAGTAGAAGTAGAAGGGTTTGAGCAGTATTTACATACAAAATTTCCAGGAACTAAGCGTTTTTCCATTGAGGGTGGTGATGCTTCTATAGTTGCTATGAGTAAAGCTATAGATTTATCCATGCATCATGGCGTCTCAGAAATCGTTATCGGTATGGCACATCGAGGGAGATTAAACACTCTAACTAAAGTAGTAGGTAAGCCATATAAAGCCGTTATTGCGGGCTTCATAAGCGGCAGCGTATTTCCTGATGAGCTAAATGTTTCAGGCGATGTAAAATACCATTTAGGCTATTCGTTCGATAGAACTCTAGAGGATAAGAAAATACACTTGTCGCTAGCCGATAACCCTTCACATTTAGAAGCGGTAAATCCTATAGTTGCAGGAAAAGTAAGAGCAAAGCAAGATATGCTTGGAGATACTAAACGCAGCAAAGTCAAAGCTATTTTAGTACATGGCGATGCTGCTTTTTGCGGTCAGGGCGTGGTTGCCGAGAGTCTATCAATGTCACCTTTAGCTGCTTATGATATCGGCGGGATATTGCATTTCGTCATTAATAATCAGTTAGGTTTTACGGCTAATGCTGCAGATACTAGAGCTAGTAGATATTCTACGGAGTTTGCTAAAATCATAGCTGCCCCGATTTTACACGTTAACGGTGACGATATAGAAGCAGTGTTAAAAGCCACCAATATTGCGGTAGAATACAGGCAGAAATTTGGTAAGGATGTTGTAGTAGAAATTATTTGTTACCGTAAATATGGGCATAATGAGGGCGATGAGCCGAT
The DNA here is from genome assembly GCF_000283995.1 of Rickettsia philipii str. 364D. NCBI lineage: Bacteria > Pseudomonadati > Pseudomonadota > Alphaproteobacteria > Rickettsiales > Rickettsiaceae > Rickettsia > Rickettsia philipii. The sequence continues at coordinate 237,189 of NC_016930.1, read as the reverse complement.
GTATACTCAAGGCAAGATGTATAACATTATTAAAAACAAACTGACCCCTGGAAATATTTACGCAAATGAGTTAGTAAAAAGCGGTGTAATCGACAATAATTATTTTGCTAAGTTAAAAGAAGAATTTAAAGCAAAACTAGATAAGGAATATGAGCAGGCAAAAAGTTATAAGCAAGAAGCACATTGCTTAGGCGGATTATGGCAAGGTATTTCTCGTATTCGTACACAAGCTACAATAACGGGTATCAGTAAAAAAACATTACACGATTTAGGCACTAAACTATGCGAAATACCGAAAGATTTTGCCGTTAATCCAAAACTTGTAAAACTATTTGAAGCTCGAAAAGCCACTCTAACAGCTGATCAACCTATTGATTGGGCGACAGCAGAACAGCTAGCTTTTGCAAGCTTGCTTGCTTCAGGCACAAATATAAGGCTAACCGGACAAGATTCGGGACGCGGTACTTTCTCGCATCGTCATTCAGTATTGCACAACCAAATTGATGGTACTACCTATATACCTCTAAATAATTTATCTAAAGAACAAGCAAAATACGAGGTAGCCGATAGTCATTTATCTGAATATGCGGTGCTTGGTTTTGAGTATGGTTATTCACTCGCAAACCCAAACAATTTAGTTTTATGGGAAGCACAATTCGGTGATTTTGCTAATGGAGCTCAGATTATTTTTGACCAGTTTATTTCAAGCAGCGAAACTAAATGGCTTCGTATGAGCGGGCTTGTGGTTTTGTTACCTCATGCATTTGAGGGACAAGGACCGGAGCATAGTTCGGCAAGACTTGAGAGGTTCTTACAACTGGCGGCTGAGAATAATATGTATGTTACATACCCTACTACCCCTGCTTCGATTTTCCATCTGCTACGTCGCCAAATACTTGATGATACCCGTAAACCGTTAATCGTAATGTCGCCGAAATCATTATTACGTCATAAATATGCCGTATCTAAACTTGACGAGCTAGGTGAAAATACTACTTTCTTACCAGTTTTAGATGAAGTAACTAAAGTAGATACAAACAATATTACTAAAGTAATTTTATGCAGCGGTAAGGTATATTACGATCTATTTGAAATGCGTGGCAATAACAGTAATATAGCGATTATTAGGCTTGAGCAATTATACCCTTTTGAAAAAAAACTTGTAGCATCGCTATTAAAAAAATATAATAGGACGCAGGAATTTATTTGGTGTCAGGAAGAACCAAAGAATATGGGAACTTGGTGTTATATAGTTTCTCACTTAAACGATGCTTTAAAAGAAGCAGGCATTAAAAATGAATTTAAATATGTAGGTAGAGAGGAATCAGCCTCGCCAGCAGTAGGCTCGCTGCAAGCACATAATAAACAGCAAGAGAAACTATTAAGGACAGCATTGGGAATATGATTCTTAGGGTATTGCCTAATAATCATCATTGCGAGCGACTAAAAGAGCGTGGCAATCTCAGGAATTTGCCTGAGATTGCTTCGTCGACGCTTATAGCGTCTTCTCGCAATGACGATAAAACTATACAGGGCGATGCTATACAAATATAGGAGTAAAATAAATTATGAGAGTTAAAATTATAGTACCGTCGCTTGGGGAGTCCATAACGGAAGCAACTATTGCCAAATGGTATAAGAAAGAAGGCGATTCGGTTAAAACCGATGAATTACTGTTAGAAATCGAAACCGAAAAAGTGACTTTAGAAGTTCATGCTCCTTGCAATGGTACTATAGGTAAAATATCGAAAACTGACGGTGCAAATGTAGCAGTTGGCGAAGAAATAGGCGAAATAAATGAAGGAGCATCTGTAAATACTGCCGGTACTAATAATGAATCTGCTAAAGCTCAACCAGTAACACAACCTACTTCAGAAAAACCTGCCGTGGCTAATAATACTCTTGCTCCTTCTGTACAAAAATTAGTTACCGAAAATAAGCTTGACCCCAATAATATAAAAGGAACAGGTAGAGATGGTAGAATTACCAAAGGTGACGTGCTTGCAACAATAAACACTACGACTACTTCTGCTCCTGCAATAAGTAAATCTAATGAAGAAAGAGTGCAGCGTGTTCGTATGTCACGCTTGCGTAAAACTATTGCACAGCGTTTAAAAGATTCACAAAATACAGCAGCTATTTTGACTACTTTTAATGAAATCGATATGTCAAAAGTAATTGCTTTGCGTAATCAATATAAAGAAGAGTTTGAGAAAAAGCACACTGTGAAACTTGGGTTTATGTCTTTCTTTGTTAAAGCAACAATTGAAGCTTTAAAGCTTATTCCGTCGGTAAATGCTGAAATAGATGGCGATGATTTAGTATATAAAAATTACTATGATATAGGTGTAGCTGTCGGAACAGAGCAAGGGCTTGTTGTACCGGTTGTTAGGGATGCCGATAAAATGGGATTTGCCGAAGTAGAGAAAACTATAGGAATTTTGGCTAAACAAGCTCGTGAGGGTAAGCTTTCTATGGCTGATTTGTCAGGTGGGACATTCTCGATTTCTAACGGAGGCGTATATGGCTCATTATTATCTACACCGATTATTAATCCTCCTCAATCAGGTATTCTAGGCTTACATAAAACCGAGGAAAGAGCTGTAGTTATAGACGGTAAAATTGAAATACGTCCGATGATGTATATAGCTTTATCTTACGATCATCGTATAATTGATGGGAAAGAAGGAGTATCGTTCTTGGTAAAAATTAAGCAGCTTATTGAGAATCCTGAAAAGTTATTGTTAAATTTGTAAAAAATTGTCATTGCGAGCAGCCGTAGGCTGCGTGGTAATCTCATGAAATCATAACAAACTCCTGAGATTGCTTCGTCAATTACTTCGTAATTTTCCTCACAATGACGTGGTCCCGTTTTTACTCTTTGAAAAAAAAGTAAAATCATTCAAAGAAAGGAAGTATATAATAATGATAAAATGTACTCGTCGTATTGAGTTCGATGCAGGACATAGAATTATAGAACATCAAAATAAATGTCAATTCCTGCACGGCCATCGCTATGTTCTTGAGATCGCTATAGCCGCAAACAAAACCGATAAACTTGGTATGGTAATCGATTTTGGTTTAATTAAGGATTTAGCTAAAAAATGGATTGATGAAAATTTTGATCATAGCTTAATCCTACATCAAGACGATAATGAAATGGGGCAGCAAATAGAAAATTGTACCGGTCAAAAAATATATTACATGCAAAATAACCCAACTGCAGAAAATATAGCGACGCATTTAAAGAATGAAATTTTTCCTAAACTTTTCGTAAGTCAAAACTTCTTCGTAACTAGCCTCAAACTATATGAAACACCGAATTGTTTTGTTGAGGTTTAGGCATGCAAGATTGCTGTTTAATTTTAACTACTACTAATGATTTACAAATTGCCGAGAAAATAGCATCTGTTTTGTTAGAATTAAATCTTACTGCCTGCATTCAAATTGACGATGTCAAAAGTTACTTTAGATGGAATGGTAGAGTAACTTTAGAAACTGAATATAGACTTGTAATTAAAACAAAATCTTCTAATTATAATGCAATTGAAAATAAACTCCTTGAAATGCATAATTATGAATTACCACAAATAATAAAAATAAATATTGACTATGGCTTTCAAAAGTACTTAGAATGGATTAACCAAAATAATAAATAAACTTATAGTTGAGAAAATTTAAATTAAGTAAGTAAATTATGAAATTATGGCAAAAAGTTACCTTAGGGTTAATCTTAGGTATTATATATGGTATATACTTACCACAATATGTTAATTATATTAAACCTATCGGTGACATTTTCTTACGTTTGATAAAAATGATCATTACCCCTTTAATTTTCTTCAGTTTGGTTTCCGGTATCACTAGTATGAATGATAATTCTGCCCTTGGTAGAGTAGGAATGAAAGCGGTAGTCGCTTTTTTAGGTACTACCTTTTTTGCCACGGTTTTTGGACTCACTGTTGCCTTAGTATTAAAGCCAGGAGTAGGCGTACATATAGATTTCACCTCTTCAGGAACGACAAGCAGAACTGCATTTAATATAATTGATTTTTTTGTAAATATCGTCCCTGATAATGCTGTTGGAGCTTTTGCAAACGGTGATGTCTTACAAGTTGTATTTTTTGCTATTTTTGTTGGAATTACCTTAAACAAAATGAAATCTATCGGTGAACCTATTACTGATTTAATTCATGTAATGTCAAAATTAATATTAAAAATGATATCGTTTGTTATTCAATTATCCCCTTACGGTGCTTTTGCTTTAACAGGCTGGATTGTAGGCATGCAGGGAGTTGAGGTAATGATTAGTTTATCGAAACTTGTTGTAGCGGTAGTTGTGGCGATGACATTCCAATATTTAGTTTTTGGCTTACTTATATGTGTATTCTGTCGTGTTTCACCTATACCTTTTTATAAGAAAAGTTTTGAGTATCAGATACTTGCTTTTTCTACTTCAAGCAGTAAGGCAACTCTTGCAACTACTATGCAAGTTTGTCGTGAAAAGCTTGGCATTTCAGAGTCTAGTACTTCGTTCGTACTTCCGATAGGTGCATCAATTAATATGGACGGCTTTGCTATAAATTTATCTCTTACCACCATATTTTTTGCTCAGATGATGGGAGTAACACTTGCTCCTCACGACTATTTAGTCATTATTCTCACCTCAACACTTGGATCTATCGGTGGTGCCGGTATTCCCGGTGCCTCTTTGATAATGCTTCCTATGGTTCTTTCTTCGGTTCACTTACCTATAGAGGGAGTAGCAATTATTGCTGGTATTGACCGAATACTTGATATGCTACGTACTACTATCAATATTACCGGCGATGCAACAATTACTATGATTATAGATAACAGCGAAGATACTTTAGATAAGGAAGTATATTTATCTTAATGATATTGCTAACTAAGACCAGACATTGTCATTGCGAGCAACTATAAGCATTGTTGTCTGAATTGAAAAATGCGTTTTATGTCATTCCCGCGAAAGCAGGAATCCAAGGAAAAGCGAAATTAAAATATAGTTATCAAAAAGAAGATAATAGAATAGAATTTTTACAAGGTGATTCTAATAAAGTAGAGGCAATATTCCCAAAAGAAAAAATATCTGAAATAGTACATCCTATACTTTGAATAGAAGATGCTCATATTAATACTATAGGTATTTTAGAATATTTTTGAAGAAGGGGATTATTTCATCATTGAAGATACTAATATTGACTATAATAATGCGTGCTATGATGTTTGGAGGAAAATTTTAGATGAAAAAACTTGTATAGCAACATTAGAAAATTTAAACAATACAATCGTTAGATTAACTAGCTGGTTGAAAGAAAACAAAGATTTATATTTAGAGATACAAAATATGTAAATTATACAAAAGAAATTAAAGATGCCGGAAATAATAATGCAGAAATTATACATATAAAAAATATCGATCAAAAAAATTATAATATAATGACTCCCTATGACGGTGAGGTACGGATTAGCGGAATAGAAGAATTAATTTGTCATATGTATGGAGTAATAGGGATAATTGGTAGTTTGCCTGTATTATATAAAGAAGATAAGAATATTATTAGAGCAGTAGCACCAAGACGTAATTCGCATAATGAACATAGCTCTCAATCGCCGTATAATGATTGAGATTGGCATGTAGATGCTGCATACCGTCCAAATGACCAAGAAGAGTGATAACTTATCGCCTATAGTTGACACTTAATTTTGGGGATTGTACATAAAGGACATGAGAATCTACCTATAGTATATATTAGCCTTAAAGATATTATTAAATCAATTGAGCTACCAAGATATCTTAATCGGGCTAACAACATCGCAGTCGTAGACTGCATGGCACTCCCCAAAAAATAATAAAAGAATTCTGTAAATCAGAATTTTTTCTCTTCCTTACTTCGTCAATTGCTATGCAATTTTCTTGCAATGACAGAGACAGAACATAAGGCAGAAAATTAAGATAGGTTTTTATCCTAACTTGTGAAGTATAAATAGAAACGCTACAAAAATTTAACGGTGAGAATTGAGAAGCTTTTTTATTACTTTTCTTTGTTTTGAGTCTTTATGCTATTTCTTTCTTTTATAATTTTCAGTTTAGTTTTAAATGGAGCAACAAATAAAGCAGTATAGTATTCTACGTCATAAGCATGTAAAGTTCTATTAGCATCCACCGCTATCCAATCTAAAGCTCTTTTCCCTTTGCAATCTTTAATTTTTGATCCGCTCCATATTCTAATAAAATACGAGTAGGTTCAACATTAAGATATGATGATGCATAATAAGGGAAGTCATTCCGGTTTTAGAATTTTGAACATTAGGATTAACACCTAACGTAAGCAAAAGTTTTATTAAATCAAGATTATTTCTTTCTGCGGCTAGCATCATTCCGGTAATACCGTCTTCATATCTTAAATTAGGACTCATGCCCTGATGAATTAAAAGTTCGGCAATTTCCGGCTTCATAAATCCTATATTTATATGGATTAAATTCATAGGTGCACCACACTTTAATAAAAAATCGGCAATTTTTATATTATTATTCGATATAGCATAATCTAAAGGAGTCCAGCCCAAGTATGGTTGATTTACTCCATATCCCTCATCTAATATTTTTTTACTTCATCAATATTATCTGCTTTAATAGCATTTGCTATCGGTGTAATTGGATTTTCGACTTTTTGATCATACTCAACACCATTCACATATATCTTTTTTAAACTCAAGTTTACATTCCATAACATGAATAGAAGCAATAATAAAAATAATTATAAACTTTAAAATTACTTGAATAATTTTCATATAATCAATCTAGGTACTATGTAGCTATACAGCATTAAACCTTTGTCGGTAAGATAGATATTTTCATCTAGTCTAATTAAGTCTAACGCTTGATAATGCTTAAGATTATTCATATCTAAAATATTCTCTAATTTCGTGTTTAATTTCTGCTCTAATGTAGAAATATTTATACCTTTGCTAAGGCGTAAACCCATCATTAGCATTTCTTCAATAATCTCTTGATGTGTTAACTTAGTATTAGTTTGAATACCAACATTTTTTGTTTTAACCGCATCTAACCATTTTTCAGGTTTATGCCACATCATAATTGCCGATACCAAACTTGAGGATTCAATGATTCTACTATGAGCTCCGGGGCCTATACCTAAATAGCTATTATAATTCCAATAAGTTAAATTATGCAAACATTCATACCCTATCATAGCATAATTGGATATTTCATATCTAAAATACTTTTTAGATTCTAGATAATGATTTGTCCATTCATACATTTCAGCTGCCGCATCTGAATGCGGCAAAATCAGATTACCTTCCTTAAACAATTTATAACACGGCGTACCTTTTTCAATAGTCAATTGATAAAGAGAAATATGTGAGGTAGCGAGCTGCATAGCTTGTTTTAATTCTTCTTGCCAGTCTTTTAATGTCTGACCGCTACGTGCATATATTAAATCAAATGACACTCGTAGAAAAATCGTATTTGCCGCCTCAATTGTTTTAATGGCCTGCATACAATCATGAGTCCTACCTAATTTTTTTAAATCGTCCTCTTTTAAGGATTGCACTCCTATTGAAACACGATTAATCCCGGCGGCTTTGAATGCTTTAAATTTTTCAGTTTCAAATGATGTGGGATTAGTTTCTAGAGTTATCTCGGTTTGATTATCAATAATTGCTAGATTACTGATTTTATTTATTATTCCTTCAACTATTACAGGATTCATTAAAGAGGGAGTACCGCCTCCAAAAAAAATAGATTTTATATATTTATTTTGAATAATATCCTTAAAATATTCAATTTCAGTTTCATAAGATTTAAGCCACGGATTATGATCTATAATACTTGCTACATGAGAATTAAAATCACAATACGGACATTTGGACAAACAAAAAGGCCAATGAATATAAATACTTAAATCATTAGCCATAACTCTCATATTTTGTATTTTTGCTAGTGCTAACTTAGGTTTTGTGGACATTGCTAAAAAGATTTAATTTTGGTTATTTTTTGCTACAAATTATAAGATTTTTTTGAAATATGAATAACTATTTCTACAAAAATCTTATTAATTTTCGCTAAAAAAGACCTCAAAATAGCAAATCAATTAGCAATGTCTACAAAACCTAGCATCTTCTTTGATGTTATTCAAGGTGTATGATAAAACACTATTCTAATTCAAAGAAAACTTTAAATAAAGCTTTTAATTTAATAGATATTATTAAAATAATGAAAAAAATTACCCACTATTTTATAATTTTTTGTGTTCAAGCTATGGGAAGTAATAATGAACAAATATATAACCCAAAAGACACTAAATTTCTAGAAGAAACTAAAGCTCTAAAATGGGCAAAAGAGCGTACTGATAAAACAGCAAAGGCTTGCAAATCTATGCCTACTTATAAGGTAGTTAAGAAAGAAATAGAATCTGTTTGCTATGATCAAAGAAAAACTCCTTTTGGTGCTATACGTAAAGGTTACGTGTATAATTTTTGGATGGATTATAAAAACCCGCAAGGGTTATGGCGTAGGACATTGGTTGAGAATTACTCGAAAGATAAACCAAATTGGGAAGTTCTAATCGATTTTGATAAATTATCCAAAAAACTCGGTAAAAAAGTAATGTATCGAGGTGGGAGTGATTGTTTTCAAAATCCTAATCGTTTCTTAATTACCATGTCATTTGGCGGTAAGGATGAGATGTTTTTTAGAGCATGGGATTTAGAGCAAAAGATTTTGTAAAAAATGGTTTTGAGCCAAAAACAAGTAGCGGGAAATTACTAGAAGGTAAATTTACTGTCCCTACTTGGGTTGATCAAGATACTATTATATTTATCCAGTTTTGCATCAAGAGGAAGTGACTGACTCTTTATATCCTAGCTTGCTCTACATATGGCAGCGAGGAAAACCTATAGAGAAAGCCAAAAAACTATTTGAAATACCAAAGAATTATATACGTGTATCAGTCAGTAAGCTTTTACCGATAATATTTCTTCATCTTTAATATTTATATCTGCAAATAAGGCTTTTTATAATTACGATCATTATATTTTAGATACTAAAGATGAGCGCTTCAAATTATAAAAAATAAATATGCCATCAGATGCAATACCTGAAGGTTCTTTTAAAGAATATGTATTTTGGCTACTGCGTTCCGATTGGCAATTTAAAGATAGTAATATAAAGCAGGTTCACTTATTGCCATACACTACGCTGATCTTCTAAAAGAAGATAGCGATAAAGCTAGCTTAAAAATATTATTTACCCCAACAGAGAGGGAAGTATTGTATTTTGTAGGAATGACTAAAGATACGGTATTTTTAACTAGCTATGAGAATGTTATTTTCAAAAGTAGTAACATTTACATTAGAAAATCATGAATGGACAAAACCGGTAACTTTACTGTCTTATGAAAATACAATTTTTGGTATGTTGTCTGATGATGAGGAAGAAGATGAATTAATTACTATAGAAAATTCTATAGTTCCTCCCACTATCTATTTATGGGATAAAACTCATGAATTAAAAGTTATTAGAAAGCCTTTATATCCGTTTGATAGCAAAATTATGTTGTAGATCAAAAGGAAGCTACAAGCTCGGATGGAGTTAAAATACCATATTTTATTGTCTATAAAAAAGGTACAAAGATTGTAAGAATCCAACATTACTTGAAGCATACAGCGGTTTTCAAGTAATCAACTCTCCATATTTCTCTCGCATGGAAAATGAAGTATGGGTTAAACATGGCGGGGTTAGTGTTCTTGCTAATATTAGAGGTGGCGGAGAGTTTGGTCCTGAGTGGCATAAGGCGACTCAAGGAATAACACATCAAACCGGCTTGAATGATTTTATTGCAGTAGCAGAGGATTTAATAAAACAAAATATTACTAGCCCTGAGTATTTAGGAATTAAAGGAGGAAGTAACGGCGGATTGCTAGTAAGTGTTGCAATGACACAGCGTCCTGATTTATTTGGAGCTATAGCATGTGAAGTGCCGATACTTGATACGATATAAAGAATTCGGAGCAGGACATTCATTGGGTACAGAATATGGTGATCCAAAGTAGAAGATTTAGTACATATCAAAAAATATGCACCGCTAGAGAATTTATCTTTAACACAAAAATACCAAGCTGTGTTAATTACAGATTCAGTATTAGAGCAGCGTGTACATCCATGACATGGAAGAATTTTTGAGTATGTGCTTGAAAAAACCCAAATACTAAAACTTACTTTCTAGGAAGTGTAGATAGTGGGCATGGTAGTGGTAGTGATTTAAAAGATAGTGCCAATCATTTGATCAATATTTATACATTTTTTGCAAATGCTTTGAAATTAAAAATTAATTAAATTTAATACTAGGTCAATATGTGTTACTTATTATACTACTGGATAGTTTAAAAAAACCGTCGATGTCATTCCTGCGAAGACACATGGGTGTCAACTTAAGGAAAAGGTCACCCCGTGGCTTGACCACAGGATCCATATAATTTTAGTATTTTTAACTGGATCCCGCAATCAAGTCGGCATTGTTGCATGGATCGGAAAACCTACTCGATGTCATTCCCGCGTAGGCGGGAATCCAGAAAAATAACTTCAATATTGCTACAGAAGTTACATACTGGATAAAATAACCATACAAACACTTGTTTTTATATGCTTGACTGGATTTCCGCTTCGCAGGAATGACATAATGTAGATATAATATAAATTCAAGACAACAATTTTCCAATTCCGCTACGTAATAGATTTTTAGGATTCATTTTACTGGCTTTTTTCATTATCTCGCTTATTTGTTTATATTGCTTTAGCAAAATATTTACCTTTTGTACCGTAGTTCCTGCTCCAACCGCTATACGTTTCCTACGAGAAGCATTAATTATATCGGGATTTTTACGTTCTTTTGGCGTCATAGATAAAATAATTGCTTCTTGATGTGCAATTATTTTACTATTTAATTTTGATTGATCTATTTGATCCATAATTTTACCGCTACCCGGTAACATACTAAGTATACTTCCAAAACCTCCCATTTTTTTTATACTTCTCATTTGCTGAAGATAATCATTTAAATCAAACTTACCCTTTTTTAATTTAGCTGCCGTTTTTTCGGCTTCTTCTCTATCAACAATACTAGCTGCTTTTTCAACAAAAGAGATAATATCACCCATATCCAGTATTCGAGAAGCTAAACGTTCAGCATCGAATTCTTCTAAATCAATTAGGTTTTCACCGCTACTTAAAAATTTAATCGGCTTTTTAGTAATATATTTTACACTGAGTGCTGCACCACCCTTGGAATCGCCGTCAATTCTAGATAAAATTAATCCTGAAATTGCTAACTTTTCATTAAAACTACTTGCCGTAACTACTGCATCCTGCCCTGTCATACTGTCGATTACTAACAAAGTTTCTGTAGGCTCCACTATCTTTTTTATTGCAAGCGCTTCCTCCATCATCGCTTTATCAATTTGTGTACGCCCTGCCGTATCATAAATTACGACATCATAAGCAGAAATTTTAGCCTCGGCAATAGCTCTTTTGACAATATCGAGGGGTTTCTCACCTTGCACAATAGGTAATGAATTAATCTGTACTGAGTTTGCAAGTATAGCGAGTTGCTCTTGTGCGGCCGGTCTGTAAGTATCCAAAGAAACAAGTAAAACTTTCTTATTTTGATTTCTAAGCCGTAAAGCAAGCTTACTACTCGCCGTAGTTTTACCACTCCCTTGCAGCCCTACCATTAGGAAATTTACGGGCGGCTTTGAATTTAAATTTAGCTTTGTCTCACTTTTACTTGAAGCTAAGAGATTGATCATCTCTTCATGGATAATTTTAATTATCATCTGTCCAGGTGACACAGACTTAATAACCTCCTGCCCTAAAGCTTTCTGTTTAACTTCCGCTATAAAATCTTTTATCACCGGTAATGCAACATCTGACTCTAAAAGCGCCACTCTTATATCCCGCATAGCAACATCTATTTGGGCTTCCGTCAAAATGCCTGAGCTAACTAGCTTATCAAAAATCTTCGTTAAATTTTGTGTTAAAGTTTTAAACATGCAAATAATTTAATTTATAAAGTTCCTAAAACCTAATATATACTACGAGTAAATTAACAATAGTCAAAATAAAACATAAATTAAATTTATATTCTAGAGGGAAGCCGCTTTCTATCTTGAATATCTATTAACTATTTTTAAAAAAAAGGAGTATCTCAATATATTTTGTTGTTTTATGGATAACATAGAAAGGAACGTAGTGATATCGTGTTAATTACTAGAAAACTCATTCACCACTAATATATAACTTGTTTTTAAGTCCAAATCATAATCAATGGTATTATATATTAACTTTTTTATGTCGGTAAATTTTTGCAGTAAATATGAAGGGTGTCTATTTGATAGTTTATTAAAAATCTTATTTTCCAAATCTAGAAGTTCAATATTAACGTTGGCAGATTTTTTAAGGATTCTATTCATTAATAATAATAAATTATCAATAAAATCTAGCCATAATTCTCGGTCTTTAGTAGTAAAGCGATTAATAAAATCTAACGTTTTGTTATCTGCTATCGACTGAATAAACTCGGAATATAATTCGTTTTTAGTATGATGGATAGATGATCTAACATTAATTTTAAAACATCTTGATCTAATTGTAGAAATAATACTTGCAGCTCTTGAAGTAATTAAAAAAATGTAACTATTCTTTGGTGCATCTTCAAGAATTTTTAAGCATGAATTCGCTGCATTCAAATTCATAAGCTCTGCCGCATAAATTATTGCAACTTTATAACCTGAAATTGCAGAAGTTTTACTTAAGAAGTCTTGTAATTTTCTTATTTGTTCAATAGAAATATTTTTAGCATTAGATGTAGCTGAAGTTTCCCTAGCGATGAAATGATAATCAGGATTGTTGTTAAGAGGAATGCTATTCTTAAAAAGCTTAATATATATAAACTCTTCTAAATCTTTTAAAGCTTGCTCTATATTTTCGGCTTCGATAAGCCAACTATTGTATAGCGTATTATGTTTTAAGTTAAACTCTAGGCGTTCAATTATCAATGGTTGTAATATCATTATGAATTGTACTTAAGAAGTATTCTATATCATTCCGGCTTTTGCAGAGCATTATTGCATGAGCTGGTTTTTCTAGTGTCACCCCGCAAGCGTGTAACGGGGTTCGGAAATTATTAGTACTGTAAATATGTTACTTCTTTTAATTACAAGCTTCTTTCATTTTTCTTCCGGCTCTAAAAGTAGGTTGATTGTAAGCATCTATTTTCATTTTTGCTCCGGTTTTTGGGTTACGACCCTCACGTGCTTTTCTATGATGTATTTCAAATGAACCGAAACCTGTTATATTAATATTATGGTGGCTCTTTATAGCACTAATCACACTATCAAGAACTAAATTAAGTGCTTTCTCGGCTTCAGCTTTTGTTAATGTTTTATGTGAAGCATGTTTATGATTATGACCATGGTCGGTCATAAATGCTATAAATTCGGTTTTATTCATTTTTTTTGGTTCTTTTGTGTTATGTGTACTCATAATAAAATCAATTCTCCTTTGATAGGTTAATATGTATTGATGTTTTTTTATAAAAAAATATATACAACTGGCAATAATATACATCAATATATTTTTTATGTGCGTTAATTATAACAAACTACCCACATACTGCAAATGCCAGTTATTGACAAAATTTAAAATATATACGTTATTATATTAATTTATAGAAAAATGTAGCCATTTTACATCAGTTATACTGTTAAAACTATCTTAATCAAGTAATTAAAGTGAAAATTTATCGTTAAAACCATAATTTATTGTCAGTAGTAAATTACAAAAACTAATTTTCTACTCTATAAAAAATTATAAGTTTTTTAATAAAAAACAATATATACTTAATTTACATAAAAAGTGGAAACCGTCTTTCACCTTTTATATAGAATATTTCTAACCGAATAGCAGATTATGTAATAATTCACTATGCACATTAATTTAGAATAAAATTTTTAATCCAATGTTATTGTCTAAAATTTGTATTAAACGCCCTGTCTTGGCTACAGTTTTGAATTTGATTATCGTAGCTCTTGGAGCAATGTTTTTTACCAAACTACAAATTAGAGGTACTCCGGATATTTCAGTTCCTATTATAAATGTCGAAGCTCATTATGCAGGTGCCGATGCCTTATATATGGAGCAAGCAATAACGACACGTATAGAAAAAGCTTTAAAGACGGTTAAAAATTTAGATTATATAACTTCTCAAAGTTCTACCGGCGAAAGTAGTATTACTTTATCGTTTCTATTATCTACCGATATTGAAGTAGCACTAAACGATGTCCGCGCCAAAATATCGGATATCACTTATATGTTCCCGCAAGATATGAAAGCCCCGTCAGTTACAAAACTTGATGCCGATAGTTTCCCAAGCCTCTTCATAAGCATTGAAAGTGATCAATATAGCGATTTAGAATTAACAAAGATCGTCGAAGATAATCTACAAACACCGTTAGATAAACTTGAAAGCGTAGGACAGTCACAAATTTACGGCGGTCGGGAATATATAATAAGAATAGAACCCGATTCTAAAAAATTATATCAACATAAAATTTCTTTATTGGAGATTGAATCCGCAATAAAAGAGCAAAACAAAGATTATCCAGCAGGTACGATTAAAACAAAAAGCAATAATTTTATAGTAACTCTTGCAGGTTCTTTATCTACACCAGAAGAATTCGGTAATATTATTCTAAAAGTACAAAACGGAGGTATCATAAAATTACGAGATATAGCAAAAATATCTTTAACTTCTCCCGATGAGGACATAATTTTTAGATATAACGGCAAAAGCTCTATTGCCCTTGGTCTTATAAAAGCATCAAAAGCTAACGTCATAGATTTATCACATGAAGTAACTAAAGCACTAGAAAGAATTAAAGAATCCATGCCCAAAGGAATAAGCATGGGTATCGCATATGATGCAGCAACACCTGTAAAAGCATCAATTTATGCAGTATTTCAAACAATTTTTGAAGCTTTAATATTAGTAGTTTTAGTCACTTATTTATTTCTTGCTTCTGCTAAAATTACCTTAATTCCGTTTGTAACGATTCCGGTATCGTTGATCGGTACTTTTAGCGTAATGTATGCTTTTGGATTTTCTATTAATATATTTACTCTCCTTGCTATGATACTTGCTATAGGTTTAGTGGTCGATGATGCGATAGTTATGCTTGAAAACATTTTTAGATATAATGAAATGGGGCATAAACCCATGGAAGCGGCTATGCTTGCTTCTCAAGAAATCGGCTTTGCAATCATTGCTATGACTATTACGCTTGCTGCCGTATTTTTACCCGTGGGTTTTATAGAGGGTTTTATCGGGAAATTATTTATTGAATTTGCTTGGACTTTAGCATTTTGTGTTTTGTTCTCAGGATTTGTTGCTTTAACTTTAACTCCTATGATGTCAAGTCGTATGGTTACAAAACATAATACGGACTTACCAAAATTCTTAGTAAAGTTTAACGACATTCTACAATTTATTCAAAATAAATATATTTACTATCTAAAGCTAACTTTTGAAAATCAAAAGAAATTTGTCATCATTATTGCATCATCATTTATAGTGCTGATTATTAGTTTTAAATTTACTCAAAAAATTTTCGTACCCCAAGAAGATGATGGATTCTTACAAGTTTCTCTTAAAGGTCCTGAAGGTTCTAATTTAGAATCTTCTACTAAAGTAGTGAAAGAAGCCGAAAAAATCCTTGCTAATTATAAAGATATATTAGGTTATCTGATGGTAATAGGTGCAGGCGGTAGCGATAACGTTTTTGGATTCATTCCTCTAAAAAATTGGGGTGAGCGTTCTTGTTCCCAAGAAACTATTAAGAATATGTTAAATAAGCAGTTTTCTGAAATACCGGGCATGTCGATTTACGCTATGGATCCACGTTCAATGGTTAGCGGGAATGCAAGTAGCCCTATCGAGTTTACTATTCAAACGAACCTTGAATATGATGATCTAGATAAAATATCACAACAATTTATTGATATAATGAAAACAAATCCTATTTTCTTAAACGTCAATAGAAATTTACAATCGGCAATGCCGACTATAAGTATAGAAGTCAACCGTGATAAGGCTTATTTATACGGAATGGATTTGGCAAATATAGGCAAAACGGTACAATATTTACTTGCAGGTCAACAAATCGGGCATTTTAGAATGAGTAATGATTTATATGACGTTATATTACAATTTAATCAAAAAGATCGAAAAGATATTAGCGATTTTAGTAAAATTTTAATCAGAGCAAAAAATAATAATATGTTACCGCTTGAATCGATAGCCAATATTACGGAAAAAATATCAGTAAAATCATATAGTCATTATAATAATTCAAAATCCGTTACTATTTCTTCTGATCTTGCTCCTGACAGGAAAATTGATGATGCAATTAATGAAATCAATAAAATAGCCGCTAAGTTACTTGATCCTAGTAATACTATAATTGAATATATAGGAGAAATTAAACAAATGAGAGAGGCAGACAGTAATATGCTTATAACATTTGTGTTTGCTCTTATATTTATCTATTTAGTGCTTGCAGCTCAATTTGAAAGCTTTACTGACCCTTTATTAATATTACTCGCCGTACCTTTCTCAATAACCGGTGGTGTACTTGCTCTCTGGCTTGCCGGTAATAGCCTTAATATGTATAGTAATATAGGACTTATTACTTTAATTGGATTAATTACTAAGAATTCTATTATGATAGTAGAATTTGCTAATCAGCTAAGAGCAAAAGGAGTAAAGGTTCAAGAAGCTATAATAGAATCCTCAAAACTTCGCTTGCGTCCAATTCTTATGACTACTCTTGCTGCCGTAGTCGGAGCTTTACCTCTAGTTTTTGCAGACGGGGCCAGTGCTGCTGCTCGTAATTCTATAGGCTTTGTAATAGTTGGAGGATTAAGCATCGGTACTATATTTACAATTTTTGTTATACCTGTAATATATCACACTTTTAAGAAGGATTAATAAATTATAGAATAATAAAATTTAGTAGACATATAGCTCAAAATGAGGAATGATTATTTTACGTTAGTTTTGTTGCATGGCTCGGAAAACGCATATAGTGTCATCCCGAGGCCTCGCCACGGGATCCAAAAATGTAACCCATAATACTAGTGTAATTTTAGTATTTTAACTGGACCCCGCTATCAAGTTGTGGGATGACAGAGGTATGAGCCACACAACAAGGTCTTTTACGTTTAACTAAAAGGAGCTTAAATATGTTAATAAATACTTCTAATAATCCACTTATTACTACTGTACATTTATTATCTTCTATAGGTGCTATAAATTGGGGTTTAGTCGGATTATTTAATTTTAATTTAGTCACACTTTTATTTGGCTCATTTCCAATTATTGTTACAATACTTTATATAATTATAGGCTTTTGTGGTGTATATTCTTTCCTTTGTTTAGGTAAGCTATTTTGTAAACCCGGAATAGAAAAGGCGAAGTAACTCTACCTTTGCGTCATTGCGAGCAGCCGTAGGCTGCGTGGCAATCTCATGAAATCATAACAAACTCCTGAGATTGCTTCGTCAATTGCTATGCAATTTCCTCGCAATGACTACCTAACAACCTCACTTGTGCTATAGCAGTTATTGCTGCTGTTTCAGCACGTAATATATTACTTCCTAAACTTATAGATTTTGTATTCTTATATGAGGCAAGAAGTTCCAGCTCATCATTAGTAAAGCCTCCCTCCGGTCCTACAATAATAGTTATATCACTATTACTAAGTAATGATGAAATTCGTAATATAGAATTTTCTTCTTTTTCATGTTCATTAGCATATAACATCAAATTATTATTCTTTTTTAGGTAATCTTGTATTGTGATAGCTTTTTCAATTATCGGGGGAGTAAGACGTTCTGATTGCTCTGTTGCCTCAATAACACATTTCGTTAAACGTTCGATATTTACCGATCTAAATTGACACCACCTAGTAATTAACGGAATAATTTTAGTTATACCGAGTTGCGTAGCCATATTTATTGCAAGCATTAATTTATCTTGCTTTATTATAGCAACAGCAAGAGTTAACGTAGATTCTGTATAAGGCTTTTTTAACTGTTCTTTCAGTCTAACCGATAGGTTATTTTTACCTATATCGTTAATTTGTGCTAGAAATTCTCCATCCGTACCGTTAAAGAGACGTAAGCCATCATTTACTTTAAGACGTAGCACCGTTTTGACATAATGAACATGATGATCACTTGCTAATTCTATCTTGCTATTTTCAGCTAAACGACTATTAATATAAATACGGTTATATTTCATATATTTAGTACTATGGACGATAAAAAAGATAATAGACATCTTTCCAAACCAGCTTATAGAGAGGAATGTACAGGAGACACGGAACGCAGCACTACAGCGTATATGGACATACGTGAGGATGTGATGAGTACCGGATCGATGTCTAAATTACCTCTAGAAACGAAGTTTGTAAAGATATCTAATAATATATCAGAAAAAGAAAATTTACCAAAAGAAAAAGAAATTGGCGGTGTTAAAGGTCTAGAACCGACAAGATACGGGGACTGGCAGCATAAAGGTAAAGTCACAGATTTCTAATGCCTTGCCTTCAACACACTAAAATTTTACCCTATAAACCGCAAGAATTGTTTGATTTGGTCTGGGATGTAAAATCTTATCCTAAATTCTTGCCTTGGTGTTTTGCTTCTAGAATTATTTCAGAAAATAATCAAGAGGTTATTGCTGAATTAGTAATTCAGTTAAAAGGCTTTTCAGAAAAATATAACTCACGAGTTACAAGCGCAATAACAGATGATGGAATATATTTGATTAATACGGTAGCTATTTCAGGACCTTTTGAATATTTAAAAAGTACTTGGCAATTTGTTCCATGCACGGCAGGAACTGCATTAAAATTCTTTATTGATTTTAAAATGAAATCCGTAATACTGGATAAATTAATCGACACTTATTTTACCAAAGCAACCGAAAAAATGATTATAGCTTTCGAAAGGAGAGCTAAAGAGGTTATTAAATAAATAAAGAGTAAGGTTATAGATCTATAACCTTACTCTTTAGAAAGTTTTGTATTTAGTTACTAGGCAATATCAGATATATATCCTCCATCTCCCTCATCTCCTAAGATTTGAGTGTGATTATCATTATTATAATCAAGGCTATAAAACTGCTCTTCTTGTTCTGCACTAGTGGAAGTATGATAATTAAATAATTTTTCATAAGCTTCATTTATTTCAGCATATTTCTGTATTTCTTTTGAAAGTTCTACTACTTTATTTTGCATAGCTTTTTCTGTACCATGCCATAACTTACTTGTCAAATTTGGCTTGTATTCTGCTAATTGCTTATTTTTGTAACTTTCTCTCTTTGCAACAGTTCCTAAACTTAAAGCTTTTTCAATATCTTCACTTGAATAGCCATTTTGTATTAGCTGCTGAATAATACAAGCATGTAAAGGAAGAATACTAGTATCTAGAACTAATTTATTTGTATATTGTCCTTTCACGCCAGGTATTGCCTGATATAACGCACGATCTGTTGATTCTACTATTTCATAGCCACCATTATGTTTGTAACCAACGCCGTCTTCCGTTAAACTTAAGGTTGGTACGCGAGTTATTGAATTAGATATTATCTTAGCGTTTGTTCCTTCAATATATTTACCGGTAAATTTATCTATACCGTTTTTATCTATAGCAGTACCGTATACAAAACTTCCTAACCCCGAAGTAGCCAAATACGCTTCAACTTTAGTTGCTTCATGAGCTTGAGTAAAAAGCTTTATTTGTTCATTACTCTCCATAATGCCTTTTGTCCCATAACTAGTACCAAAAACACCCCATGTTATTAAAGGTATTTTGCTTAACCAACTACTAAATGAAAACAAACTACTTACTCCTACAAAAAAGCTTCCTGATGCTAATTTTGTATAAAAACTATAATCTGCTTTTGCTTTTTCTATTAAAGATAAGTAAGTGATCGGTTTATTACTTCTGCATAAGTTTTGTATTAATAATGTCAACATAGTCTATCTCCTAATTTAATTCACCATACTTCATGGTTGTAAATGCACTATATGACAAAAGTAATCAAATATCAATCTTTTATTTAATAATAGCTTAATATTTGACTTGACATTTTTTAGAAAAAACCATATTTTATGGTAAAATTGATCAAAAAGAGGTAGATATGCCTACGTACAAAAATTCTAAACATATTAGCACTAAAAAGCTTGCTTATATAGGTTTAGACCTCGCATATAAAACAGATGATTTAAATATTTATAAGCTAAAAGCATCAAAGGTCAATGAACAATTAACAGATAGCGGCTGGGAAATACTGACTGCTTCATGTGATAATATCAACACTGCTAAATATGCTTATAAAGCCGTCGCATTTATAAATAAAGACACTAAAGAAGTTCATATTGCTAGTGCCGGCACAAAATTCAATATATATGATTTATTAGACGACTTGCTTATCGCACTGCACTACTTACCTACTAAACTAACTCCAATTCAGGATTTTGTTAATGAAATAATTAACAAATTAGGCGGCTTAAGTAAAGCCACAGAATATAGTTTTAATACTAGCGGTCATTCACTTGGAGCAATAATTGCAGATTTAACCTTAGTAGAAATACATTCTCGCAACCTACATTTTAATAAATCTACAACTTTTGACAGCCCTGGCTCAAAACCGATAATTGAAAGAGGCATAGAAAAAAATTTATTTACCGGAAAAGTAACAACTCCAATAAAAGAGCTAGCTACCCATTCTAAGATATATAATGCAAAACATAATCTTATTAATATTACTAATAAGCATTTTGGACAAACAACAATGGTACTTCCTGGTAAAAAAACAACACTATCACAATCAGAAGAATGGGCATCATATTTATATAATTTTGCCAAACAAAAAGTTACAAAATATCTAGGAATTAATGTAATAGTCGAAGGCTTTGAAGAAATCATAGCCGGAATCAGTAAACATGGACTTGTGAATTTTTCTGATTTGAAACAGAATATTACTTTAACCATAGATGATTGGGAAGCAGCAACACCAAAATATGCTAAAAATACTCTAAATTTAAAAAATAATTTATATAATCAAATAGTTGAAACTGAAACCGGAGCTAATTTAGTTGGGATGTATAATAATTTTCAAAGCTGCAGTCAAGAATATGCTCAGGAAGTCCAAACAACAGGAGATATAAGTAATTATCATCTATATCCTCTAATATGTTAAATAAAAAAATAAATTTATAGGCAGAAATCACCTTTCTCCTTTCATATTCATTATTTCTTATTTAGAGCAACTAAATAGATTTCCGTAGATTCACTGCGGCTGGATGAAGGTTTAAAATGTTTCACTGTTTTAAATTCACGCTTTACTTTATGTAATAATTCATTTTCTGCACCGCCACGAAAAATTTTAGCAATAAAATGACCGGAGGGTTTTAGTACTTTTAAAGCAAATTCAAAAGCTTGCTCACATAAAAGTAAGGTTCTTATATGGTCTGTAGCTTTATGACCTATGGTATTTGATGCCATATCACTCATTACTATATCAGCTCTACCGTCTAAAGCCTGAATAATTAATTCTTCCGTATCTGCTTCAAAAAAGTCCTTTTGAACAAATTCAACTCCAGCAACATGTTCAATTTCTAACACATCGATAGAGATTATTTTATTATTTAGGTTATTATCCGAAGCTTTAATCAGCTTAGAAGCTACTTGACTCCATCCCCCAGGAGCTGCTCCTAGATCAACAATTTTCATGTTAGGAGTAAAAAGTTTAAATTTTTCATGAATTTCAAGTAGTTTATATGCAGCTCGTGACCTAAAGCCGTCTATACGTGCTTTTGCAACATACGGATCGTTTAATTGGCGTCTAAGCCAATTACTAGAAGAGACGGTGCGTTTTTTAGAAGTCTTAACTCTAACGAATTTATTTCTATAACCGCTTAAATTATTTGTCATAAAATCTTTTATACTTATAAATAAATGAAGAATAAGTAGACGAAGTTTAATCTGGAAAAGAGCAAGGAATCCACAAGACGAGGCACGAAAGTCGTTAATAATACTTGAGTACCACAGTACTTATAGCCAATTTTTCAAATTAAACGAGTATGCTCTTTTGCTATTTTATCTAATACAGAATTAACAAAACCAATTTCATGCTCATTTAACATATCATTTGCTATGTCCGTATATTCGTTGATTACTACTTTAGCAGGCGTAGTAGGGCAAAATAATAGCTCACATATACTAACACGCAATAAAGCTCGGAGTAAGATTGGCATATGTGCAGGATCTTTATCATTTGTTAAATGATTGTCGATAATTTCGTCTAGTTTATGAATATTTTCAAATACTGACTTTACCAGCATTTTAAAATGACTTATACTTAATGATATTTTTAAATTCTCAGGTAAATCTGTTATAGAATTATTATTTTGATAAAAAGAAAGTACATTTTGCATGATATCATCCATATCGTCGTTATTTTGCAATATGTTTTGATAAATAGCTTGCACTGCTGCAATACGTGCAATCGACTTTTTATTAATTTTATTTGAACTCATAGAGAAAAGAAATTTAAAATTTAATTTTCGTCAATGCGTAAGGTGATATGGCGTGATGTCATTCCCGTGAAAGCGGGAATCCAGTAATTCAAAAACATAAATACTATTAGTTTTTAAAACTAATACATTTGGATTACTTAATTTTTTTTCTGTGGATTCCCGCTTTCGCGGGAATGAAATCGGAAACCAAATAGCAACGTCCACTCACAACGACGAAATGATATCTATAACCTTACAATTTATACCTTAAAATAATTTATTAGTAAACTTATAAAATTTTTATGCTCTCTATAATAGGATTTATTATAACAATTAGTATCTTGGTATTTATCCATGAATTTGGGCATTATTGTATTGCTAGATATTTTAATGTAAAAGTTGAGGAGTTCTCGATAGGTTTCGGTAAAGCACTAATAGGCATTACCGATAAAAAAGGAGTTAGGTGGAAGATTTGCCTTATACCGCTTGGCGGTTATGTCAAGATTTACGGCTATGATCGCAGCCTTATGGATAAGACTAAAGAAGTTAACGAAAAAGTAGCTTTTGATGCTAAATCTTGTTTAGAACGTTTTTTAATCGTTGCAGCAGGTCCGTTAATTAATTATTTACTTGCCATAATAATATTTGCAGGTTTTTATTGTTACTTTGGAAAAACAGAGATTCCTCCTATAATAGGTAATGTAGTAGCTTCATCACCGGCAGAGAGAGCAGACTTAAGAGCAGGAGATAAAATTGTTAAGGTTAACGATAAATCTGTTAAAGATTTCGGGGACGTGCAAAGAGAGATATTAATTAACGGTTTTAGCTCTTCTACTTTAACTATAGAAAGAAAAAGTGAGGAATTTATCGTTAATATAATGCCTCAAGAAATAATTATATCACCTCCCGAAGAAAAGCAAGTTAAGAAAACTCTTCGCATCGGTATTATAGCTAAAAATGAACCTATTCATACTAAAATAGGAATTTTAGGAGGATTATGGGAAGCTATTAATACTACTATAGATATGTCTGCTTTAACTCTAAACGCAATATCGCAAATGATTGTAGGAAAACGTTCATTCGATGAGCTAGGAGGGCCGATAGCTATTGCTAAAGAGTCAGGCAAATCTATAGCTGGTGGAACCCAAATGTATCTGTTATTTATAGCAATGCTTTCCGTTAATTTAGGGTTACTTAACTTACTACCTATACCGGTGCTTGACGGCGGACATTTAGTATTTATATTATATGAAGCAATTACAGGTAAATTACCGCATCCTAAGACTAAAAATATTTTGTTACAATTAGGAGCAATAATCATAATTTTTCTTATTATAATTGCTGTTTCCAACGATATACAAAATTTGTTTTCCTAAATTATAGATTTGCTTGCTCTCGTTTATATTATCTACTATAGTGGAGTACATTAATTATGTTTAATTATGTTTGAATGCATTAGTTAGGAGAACTTTGTATTATTCTTAGCTAAAAGCGAAAATCCAGTTCTTTGTCATACCGCGACTTGAACGCGGTATCTAATTTATTATTTTTACCGTGGTCAAGCCACGGGGGATGACATTGGGTTTAAACACAGAAATTTAAATTAAATCTTAAAGAAGGTTTTAGGTGACAATCAGATCAATTAGTAAGTTAACAATTTTATTATTAACGATTTTTTATTATCATATTTCATTAGCTGACTCTGTAATTCGTAAAATAACTATCGAAGGTAATCATAGGGTTGAGCGTTCTACTATTGAGAGCTATTTAAAGCTTAAGGTAGGAGAAACCTATAATAATTCTAAAGAAGATGAGGTAATAAAACGTTTATATGCCACCTCACTTTTTAGAAATATAAATATGCATATAACAAATGATGGTAATTTAATAGTTAACGTTACTGAAACGCCTTTTATAAGTAGTATAGTATTTAGCGGTAATTCTAAAATCAAAACTAATATTCTCGCTAAAGAAATTTACACAATGTCGGGTGAATCTCTTAGCCAAGCTAAAATTGAATTAGATGTAAAGAAAATATTAGAAATTTATAAACGTAGCGGACGTTTTGCTACTACGGTAACACCTAAAATCGAAAATTTAGAAAACAACAGAGTTAAGGTTATTTTTGATATAGCAGAAGGACCAAAAACCGGTATTAACTATATTTATTTTAGCGGTAATGAAAATTATAGTGATTCAGAACTTAAATCTATTGTTTTAACTAAAGAATCTCGTTGGTTTCGTTTTTTAGAAAGTAACGATACTTATGATCCTGATAGAATGGAGTATGATAAAGAATTACTGAGAGAGTTTTATCAATCTGTAGGTTTTGCAGATTTTAGAGTAATTTCGGCATTAGCAGAACTCAATAATACTAAAGAATATTTCACCCTTACCTATTCCATTGAAGAGGGAGAAAAATATAGCTTCGGTAATATTACAATAGACAATAAATTAACTAATATAGATATAACACCGCTTAATAAAATTGTTAATATTAAGCAAGGCAAGGTTTTCAATATGAAAAAGGTTAATGATATAGCTGAAAAAATTGGAGAATATTTTACAGCGAACGGTTACCCTGCGGTAAATGTTTATCCGGATATAATGAAAAATGCTAATCATACTGCAGATATTAAATTTATTATTGAAAAAGCCGATAAGGTTTATATTAATACAATTAATATTATTAATAACCTTAAAACCGAAGACCCTGTTATAAGAAGAGAATTTAAAATAGAAGAAGGTGATATAATTAATCGTTCATATATTGAAAAAGGTGAGCGTAATATTAGAAATTTAGATTATTTTGAGAAAGTAGCAATTAGCTTAGCTCCGACTAAAGCTAAAGATAAATATGATGTTAACGTTGAAGTTGATGAAAAATCTACTTCCTCTATAGGTTTTGATTTAGGATATAATACTGCCGGCGGTTTATTCGGACGTTTCTCTTTCTTAGAGCGTAATTTAGTCGGTACCGGGAAACTGCTTAATGCCGGTGTGCAAGTAAGTAAAAACACTACAAGCTATTACGGTGGTATTACCGCACCGCACTTTTTAGATCGTGATTTATCACTTGGCGTAAACATGTTTAGAAACTATACCGGACGCGGTGCTAGTGTATTAAATACAACTGATCAAAGCTATAAGTTACACTCTATAGGAGTCAAAACTTCTCTTGGTTATGAAATTAAAGAGGATTTAGGTCACGAAATAGATTATTTAATCAAACGTGATATTTTAAGTGCTCCAACTCCATCAAGCTCAATATTCTTAAAGGAGCAAATGGGAAGATTCATTACTTCTGCTATAGGACATACTATTACTTATGATCAAACCGATAATAAAATTGTTCCAAAGAACGGTTATTTAGTAAGCGGCACACAAGAATTTGCCGGCGTTGGAGGTGATAACAAATATATAAAGCATGAAGTTGACGGTAAATATTATAAATCTTTCATACATAACAAGCTTACTTTAAAATTATCTGCTTCCGGAGGCAATATTGCAGGGCTTGGAGGAAAAATTATTAGAATTTCCGATCGCTTTAATTTAGGTGATTATAGTTTAAGAGGCTTTGCAAGCGGTGGTGTAGGACCTCGTGAAAAGGTCACTAACGAAGGACTTGGTGGTGAGCGATATTACACATTTTCAACAGAGCTTAATTTCCCAACACCTATACCTGAGGAATTTAATTTAATCAGTACAGTCTTTATGGATTTAGGAAGCGTTTGGGGAGTAGGCCTAAATAAGAAACAATATCAAACTCCAAACGGTTTTTATAACGATAAATCTCTTAGAGCTTCCATTGGTTTCGGCTTTATTTGGGTAACACGTTTTGCACCAATCAGAATGGATTGGGGTTTCCCGGTTAAGAAGAAGAAATATGACGATACGCAGCATTTCCATTTAAGATTTTCGACGCATTTATAAAGATGTCTCATTTGCACCCCGTGGCTTGACCACGGGGTCCAATTAAGGATGCTAGTCTTTTAGCATTTTTAAATTTTTTATTGGATTGCCACGCTCCTTGTCAGTCGTCGCTCGCAATGACGAAACATGTCTCGTAGGAATCCATATCTCAGCATAATATAATCATATTGCAGCCGATGTAGCTCAGCTGGTAGAGCGGCGCATTCGTAATGCGTAGGTCTGGGGTTCAAATCCCCACATTGGCACCATCTTCTAAATAAAACTATAGCCCTATTTGTGATAGGCGTGGTAGAACCTGATATACTAATAATGTGTAGAAAAACGCATTCGTGTCATACCGTGGCTTGACCACGATATTCAAAAAAATAACTTAAAATACTAATCATTTATTATCACCCTCAATTCAAGTGGTTAAAAAGTCCAGCATCTAAAGAACCTAAAACGGTTTTAAAAAATGCTTATAACATAAGTAATGATACTGAAAAACTTATTGCTGTTGATATAAAAAATGACCAGTTTGTAATATTTGATAATACAAGTGGTAATGTAGCTCATGTCAGGACATATCAAGAAATAGAGAGAGATGCTGTTTTAAAAAATAACCTAATCACAACAACAATATGCAAATAAGGTAATAAAAACTTTAATGAAACCTCGAAGCGGTATAAATTATTAGAATAACAAAATGAAATAAACAATGACAGATAAATTATGGTATGCAAAAATAAATGAAGAAGATGCATATATCAGAAAAACACGTCAAGAATATATAGATTTATATTTCTTTGATTCTGTAGAATTTAAAGCAGTAGAAGATATAACCTTAGAAAATTTAGGTGAATTTTTAGAAGTAATGTTAAAACATTATCAACAATATCATTTTCATTGAGGCGAATTATATGATACTGGAGAAATATTAGAAGAATATTGCGATTATGTTTTTATGGATGATGAAAAATATATACATTACCCTAAATATTCTAAAGAGGATAGACGTAATTTAGGTTGGTTATTGATAGTAACTTATATACAAATGTGTAATCCAAGACTATTTCCAGAAGATGTCCCGCATTTAATAGAATTTTTACACGCTAAAGATGGAGAAGTGACAAAGGCTCAAGAAAAGCTAAATACCTACCTTGCCCAATTTGATTTAATGAAAAGACAAGATGAAGATTACAGATGCTGGGAAGCAATCACGCAAGAACTTCAGCAAGCTATAGCAGAAAATAAACCTTTACCAATAAGACCTATGAGTATTGAACTATCAAAATGCTTGAAAGAGTGAAGTGGGAAACTTTTTTAAGACCATCATAGAGCTAGCGGGGAGTACAGCTGGCGAAGATGATAGCGATAGAGAAAGTAACGGAACTTGCAGTAAATGCTGTAAATAACAACGCACTATCTGGTTTAGGGCAGAAGATAGAGAATAAAATAGCGGGGAGCGTTACTCCAACTTTAAATTCTAATAACAGGATATTGCTAAGTGTTTACAGTCGTTTAGAGCAGGACGGTAACAAGAGAATATGACGCCATTCGTGATTCCCTGAGCCAATAAATATAGGCCAGATTGCAGCAACTACGGTAATGCACTTTATTAACCGCAAGGTCACCTGAGTATTTTAAACTGGATCTCTCTACAAATGAGCTAGGATGACAGGGTGGGATTAATCCATGCAACAACACCAATGCTACACGGAAATGACAATAAGGTCTTTTTAAGCATGGGGTAAAACAAAACTACCTTTTTTAGGTAATTCCATTATATTTTGTAAAGAATTATAAGTTGTTGCTAAAAAATAATATATACTTAGCTTTATATAAAAAGTGAAAGCCAATTGTCACCTTTTATATTCAACTTCTTAAGCCGAATAGCAGATTATGTAATAATTCGCTATTTGTGTTAATTAACTATTATCTTTTTTCTTGGAGGAATATAGATTGTTTCATCTTCAGCATGCGAAATCTTTTCTAAAAGTCCGATAAAACGGTCGTTATTAGGTACTAGCTTTACTATCGCCCACCCCTCTTCTATTGATTTCTTTATGCGTTCTATATCAGACTTATGCTCTGAAAAAGATATAACTTTTTGTGCTGGGTTTTGCATATTGATAAATCAATTATAGTTAATTAACATTATAGTAAATATTTTTAATAAATCAATCACATATTTATTATTTGCTAAATATAAATAAAATGATTACCATATATTATGTCTTGTTTACTTATATCCTAATAAATAGTTTAATTAAAAATTAAAAGTTGTACGATGATTTTTTATTTTAAACATATATGTCACTTATTAACTTTATTTAATTTAAACTGTATAATTTAATTATGTCAAATGATAATTTACAACCGCCTGCTCTTTCTAAAAAGCAATTATTTGCTTTTTTTGGTATGGTTGTCGGCATGTTTATGTCGGTACTTGATGTTCAAATTGTCGCTAGCTCATTATCCGTAATAGCTGCCGGTCTTGCCGCTTCAAACGATGAACTTTCTTGGGTTCAAACATCGTACTTAATAGCTGAAGTTATCATTATTCCTATTACCGGCTTTTTAGCAAGGTTACTTACTACTAGAATTTCTTATTTTATTGCAGCTTTAGGGTTTACGGTTATGAGCGTATTATGTTCGCTTGCAACTAATATTGAATCCATGATTATCTTTAGAACATTACAAGGCTTTTTTGGTGGTGCTATGATACCGACGGTCTTTAGTACCGTTTTTATACTTTTTCCTGCATCGCAACGTCCTATCGTTACTATCTTAATTGGACTTGTCGTAACTGTTGCCCCTACTTTAGGACCTACACTCGGTGGATATATTACGGAGATTTTATCATGGCATTTTATGTTTTTATTAAACGTCATACCCGGTATTTTCGTATGCACGGTAGTTTTTTTATATGGGGATTTTGATAAACCAAATTATAAATTACTGAAAAATTTTGATTTTCTCGGTATATTATTAATGGCTTTAACGCTTGGCTTATTACAGTATGTGTTAGAAGAAGGAAACAAAAAAGATTGGCTTGAGGATAATTTAATATTATTCTTAAGTATTACAGTAGTTTTAGGTTTTATTTTATTAATCATTAGAGAACTAACCTTTATTAATCCAATTTTAGACTTAAAAACATTTCTTTATAAAGACTTTACTTTTGGTTGCCTTTATTCGTTCGTTATGGGTATCGGATTATACGGGGCAGTATATATATTACCGCTATTTCTCTTTACTATTGCCGGATATGATACATTACAAATCGGGGCTACTATGATGGTGACGGGCGGAGCACAATTTTTATCTGCACCACTCGCCGGTAGAATGTTAGGGTTAGGGGTAGATTTACGCCTGATGCTTATTATAGGGCTTGGAGGGTTTGCTCTTGGATGTCATTTGAATAGTTTTCTAACGCCTGATTCTAAATTTGCTGCATTTGTGCTTCCTCAATTTGTTAGAGGGCTTTCATTAATGTTTTGTTTTATACCGACTAATAATATAGCTCTTGGCAATATGCCGAAAGAAAGAGTAGGTAACGCTAGCGGGCTTTATAATCTTACTCGTAATTTAGGAGGAGCGGTAGGGCTTGCAATAATCAGTACTATACTTACTAATGATACTAAAACCTTTATGCAATATTTATCGGAAAATATCTCGTCTACTTCTATAATGGCATTAGAACAACTAGATTCTTATACTGAATTATTAAGCGGAAAAGTTTTAAATCCCGAAAAAGCATCATATTTGTTATTAGCAAACAAATTAAATCATGATGCTTTTGTAATTGCAATAAATAATATATTTAATATGATAGGGCTGTTATTTGTATTTATAATGCTACTAATACCTTTTACTTCAAATATCAAATTAACCGAAAATGTTAATGCTCACTAAAATTAAATTTATATTATATTTTCCTTGGTTATTATTAGAAATATGGAAATCGACTTTCGCGGTTATTAAAATAATTTGGCAAAGAAAGATAGGAATAGAGCCAGTTTTTGAATGGGTTGACGCAGAAGGGCTAGAAGAAATAGGCGAAATAATTTATGGTAATTCGATTACTCTAACTCCAGGTACAGTAACACTTGATATAAATAATAATATGTTATTAGTGCATGCACTCAATAAATCATCGATTACCGACCTACAAAGAGGTATAATGATTAAAAAAATTAAGCAGATATTAAAAACAACTTGAAGCAGAAAATGATATCAGATATAAATGCTCTAAAGTATAAAAAAGTTTTACTTAAAGTGTCAGGGGAAGCTTTAATGGGAGATAAGCAATTTGGGCATGAATATGACATAATAAAAAAGATTGCCATCGATATTAAAGAAGTTATCGCTTTAGGAGTAGAAGTTGCTATTGTAGTCGGCGGTGGAAATATTTACCGCGGGATTAATGCAGCACTTGTCGGTATGGACCGAGCTTCAGCGGATTATATAGGTATGCTTGCAACGGTGATTAATGCTTTAACTTTACAAAACGTTATGGAAAGCCTCAATATCTATACAAGAGTTCTATCGGCTATTCCTATGATGAGCGTGTGCGAACCTTATATTCGCCGCAAAGCTAAAAGACATATGGAAAAAAAGCGTGTAGTAATTTTTGCCGGCGGTACGGGTAACCCGTTTTGTACAACCGATAGTGCCGCAGTACTTCGCGCAATCGAAATGAATTGCGATATTTTATTAAAAGCAACTCAGGTTGACGGTGTATATGATTCCGACCCTAAAAAAAATCCGGATGCTAAAAAATATTTCACTATTAGCTATAAAGATGTTATAACTAATAACCTGCAAGTCATGGATACGGCAGCTATTGCAGTTGCAAGAGAAAATAAATTACCTATAAGGGTATTTTCGATAAAAGAACAGGGAAATTTTGCTAGAGTAATACAAGATAAAGGGGAATATACGACAATTGAGGAATAATATGTAGTGTGAATTGTTGTATGATTTTTATATCATTCCCGCATAGGTGTTGTTGCGTAGAGACTAAATCGTCATTGCGAGCAGCCGTAGGCTGCGTTACAATCTAGAAAGAATAATAAAAAATTCTGTAGATCAGAATTTTTTACTAGATTGCTTCATCAAAACTTATAGTTTTTCCTTGCAATGACGGAAAAACCAATCTACGCGGGAATTACATCGGGGCCATTGCCTAATACATATAACAATGTCTCAATTCGTGTACTAATAATATATGGATAAATAAAGATGGATAAAGAGCATTTAAAGAAAAACTTACAAGAAAAGATGGAGAAAGCTCTAAAAGTTTTAGATCATGAGCTTAAAGGGCTACGTACCAGTAGAGCTTCAGTGAATTTACTTGATAGCGTAACCGTGGAAGCTTACGGGAGTAAAATGCCGCTTTCACAAGTTGCTTCTCTATCCACCCCTGATGCACGAACAATTAACGTGCAGGTTTGGGATAAATCTATGGTATCATCGGTAGAGAAAGGAATTACGATAGCAAATCTTGGCTTAACTCCTGCAACGGACGGTCAATTAATCAGACTGCCGATACCGGCTTTAACTGAAGAAAGACGTACAGAACTGGTAAAACTTGCTCATAAATACGGTGAAGATACTAAAATTTCATTACGTAATATTAGAAGAGACGGCAATGAAGCACTTAAAAAGCTAGAAAAGGATAACGTTATCGCAAAAGATGAGCATCATAGCTTATCTGAACAAGTACAAAAGCTAACCGATGATTATAGTAGTAAAGTTGACTCGGTAATAAAACAAAAAGAACAAGAAATAATGACTGTTTGATTTTCTATGTCATTCCTACTTTAGATTTGTTGCGTGGATACTAAATCATCATTGCGAGGATGCATTGTTGCGTGGACCGGTAAAATCCACTGTGTCACCCTGTGGCTTGACCACAGGGTCTATAAAAACAATAAAAAATACTAATAATTTTATTTTTAACTGGATCCCGCAATCAAGTCGCGGGATGACAGCAGTGGAATTGATCCACGCAACAATACCTTGCGAGGAGAAAAGCGACGTGGCAATCCAGAAAAATCGATCCATGCAACAATGCTAAGCGAGAATGACATAAATTGAATCTATACTGACAAAATAAAATGACAAAATTAGTTAGAGATTTAATTCCAGAAATTACCTTAAAATCAGGCAGGATACCAGTTACTCATATTGCTGAATCATGTGAGTATAAAGAATTATTAAAAAATAAACTACTAGAAGAAGTAGAGGAAATTTTACAAGATGAGTATATGGAGAAGTTGCCGATATATTAGAAATACTTGAAACAATCTGTAATATTAATGGCTATAAACTAAAAGATATATTAAAAATTAAAAAACAAAAAAAGAAAGTTAATGGTGGTTTTGATAATAAGATAATTTTAGAAAAAATAACTAATTAGCTTTTTTGCCTTAATAAAATAAAGGAGTCATGCAATAAAATCGGCTATAGAACCTTGTATCACAGGCTGTATCCAGGATCTAGCTCACAAGTCGTAGGACGACAGAAATACCATTACAAACAGGCAAGCCTTCACAGGAATAACATCAGACTATACCACTCAAAATAATAAAACTATGATAACAAAAGAAGCAGCACAGAAAATAGCAAAATTAGCTAGATTAAAATTTGAAGCAGATACTGTAGAAAAATTTTTTACTCAGCTTAGTACTATTATGGATATGATCGATATTTTAAATGAAATAGATTGCAAAGATATAGAGCCTTTAACTTCGGTTTGTAATATGAATGCTAGAATGCGAGAGGACGCCGTTACAAGTTCTGATTTATCAAGTGAGTTATTTGATAATGTAAGTGGAAATAGTACTCAGCTGGCTAAAGAAGTAAAATATTTTATCACTCCAAAGGTTGTTGAATAATTATGACGGAACTAAACAAACTAACAGTAGCAGACAGTATAAAAGGTCTAAAAAATAAAGATTTTACAAGTGTGGAATTAATAGGTGCACATATTAAACAAATAGAGAAGCATAGAAACCTAAATGCTTATGTTACCGAAACTTTTGATTTAGCTTTAAAACAGGCTGAAGCAGCCGATCAAAATTATGCTCAAAATAACGCAAGAACCCTTGAGGGTATCCCGTTTGCCGCTAAAGATCTTTTCTGCACAAAAGGAATTAGAACTACGGCATGTTCTAATATACTGAAAAATTTTATACCTAATTATGAATCAAGTGTTACACAAAATATTTTTGATAAGGGCGGTGTGATGCTCGGCAAAACCAATATGGATGAGTTTGCTATGGGTTCCGCAAATATCACTAGTTGTTTTGGAAATGTAATTAGCCCTTGGAAAGCAAATGATGATAATGCTGATTTAGTTCCAGGCGGTTCTTCAGGCGGTTCAGCTGCAGCAGTTAGCGGATTTATGGCATCTGCTGCTCTTGGTAGCGATACGGGCGGCTCGGTACGTCAACCTGCAAGCTTTACGGGTTTAGTCGGTTTTAAACCGACATATGGTCGTTGCTCAAGATACGGAATGATATCGTTTGCTAGCTCCCTTGATCAAGCAGGAATATTTACTAGAAGCGTTTTAGACAGTAGCATTATGCTTGAAGCAATGATGGGGTTTGACGAAAAAGATTCTACTTCGATTAAAGCAGAAGTTCCAGAGCTACAATCCGCTATCGGAAGTTCTATGAAAAATATGAAGATGGGCGTACCTCTTAGCCTTGGTGAGGGCAGTATTATTGAACCTGATATTATGAAAATGTGGCAGGATACCATAGAACTACTTAAAAACGCCGGTGCTGAAATAGTTGATATTACTTTGCCGCATGCTAAATACGGTGTTGCTGTTTATTACGTAATAGCACCGGCTGAAGCTTCTTCAAATTTATCTAGATATGACGGCGTTAGATACGGTCTTCGAGTAGAACGTGAAAATATGACGCTTGACGAAATGTATGAAATGACTAGATCAACCGGATTTGGCGAGGAAGTAAAACGTCGTATTATGATTGGAACATATGTGCTATCATCTAGTGGTATGGATGCATATTATCTAAAAGCTCAAAAAGTACGTCGTTTAGTTGCAAACGATTTTAATAATGCTTTTGCAAAAGTTGATGCCATTTTATTACCGGCTGCCCCGACTGCAGCTTTTAAGATTGGTGAAAAACAAAATGATCCGACTATTATGTATTTAAACGATTTATTTACTATTCCTGCAAGTTTAGCCGGTTTACCTTGTGCATCGGTTCCTGCTGGATTATCGGCACGCGGTTTACCTCTTGGGATACAGATTATAGGTAAACAATTAGACGAATATACTGTTTTGAAAGTAGCATCAACAATTGAGTCAGGTGTAACACATATTAAATTTGAACCAAAGGGTTTTTAATTATGGCATATATTGAAGGTAATACGGGGAAATGGGAATATGTAATAGGGCTTGAAATCCATGCTCAAATTTCCTCAAAATCTAAGCTTTTTTCAGGAAGTAGTACTATTTTTGCAGCAAATCCAAATTCGCAGGTTTCCTATGTCGATGCAGCAATGCCCGGGATGTTACCGGTATTAAATAAGCATTGTGTACACCAAGCAATTAAAACAGGACTTGGGCTTAAAGCTAAAATAAATAAATATTCGGTATTTGACCGTAAAAATTATTTTTATGCCGATCTGCCGCAAGGTTACCAAATTTCGCAATTTTACTATCCTATAGTACAAAACGGCACTATGGAAATACCAACTAGTACCGGTGATCTTAAAACTATTCGTATTAACCGTTTGCATTTAGAGCAAGATGCGGGTAAATCTATGCATGATCAATCACCACATTACAGCTTTATCGATTTGAATCGTGCCGGTATTGGACTTATGGAAATTGTTACCGAACCTGATATATCATCACCGGAAGAAGCAGCTGAATTTGTAAAAAAGCTAAGAAATTTGTTACGTTATATTGGCAGCTGTGACGGTGATATGGAAAAAGGCTCGATGCGTTGCGATGCTAATATTTCAGTAAGACGTAGCGGCGAACCACTCGGCACAAGATGCGAAATTAAAAATATTAATTCAATTCGTAACATCATTAAAGCAATAGAATTTGAAGCTAAAAGACAAGTTGACTTGCTTGAAAGCGGTGAAGAAATAATTCAAGAAACACGCCTATTTAATGCCGATAGCGGCGAAACAAGAACTATGCGTTTAAAAGAAGAAGCACTTGATTATAGATATTTTCCTGATCCCGATTTATTACCGCTTGTTATTTCTGATGAGTTAATAAATGAGCTAAAAGCAAATTTACCTGAGCTACCTGATCAAAAGATTGAAAAATATACGAAGGAATTTAGCTTAAGTAAATATGATGCCGAAGTAATAGTAGCCGATGAATCGGTTGCTGAGTATTTTGAGAAAGCAGCAAATGAATGTAACCCTAAAATGCTTACTAATTGGCTAACTAGTGAATTATTTGGCCAATTAAATAAAGCATCGATAGGAATAAATGAATGCAAAATTACCCCTAGTAACTTTGCAAAACTGGTAAAATTAATAGAAAATGATACTATTTCCGGTAAAATTGCAAAAACCGTTTTTGAAATTATGTTTGAAACCGGTAAAGCACCTGATAAAATAGTAGAAGAAAAAGGACTTGTACAAGTTTCGGATAATAACGTGCTAAACACGGTAATTGACGAGGTAATAGCTGAAAATCCTGAATCAGTAGAGGGTTATAGAAGTGGTAAGGATAAATTATTCGGTTTCTTTGTAGGGCAGGTAATGAAAAAAACCGACGGTAAGGCTAATCCGACGCTTGTGAATCAGCTTTTAAAGGAGAAATTGAGTTCTTGATGCTATTCCTTTGAAGATATTGCCCGAGTGGATAGATTTTCCTGTCATTGCGAGCAGCCATAGACTTTGTTGCATGGCGCGGTTTCATCGTCATTGCGAGCAAGCCGTAGGCTACATGGCAATCTCGCCAAATATCCTGAGATTGCTTCGTCAATTACTACGTAATTTTCCTCGCAATGACGATTTGATATCCGTACAACAAGGGCAATGCCTCGTAGGATGACACAGAACATACTCAAACTTAAAACATTATTTTTATGAAATTTCTAAAAATATTTTTACTATCTTGCTTACTAGTTTCTTGTGAAAAAAAAGAAACGGAAAAAACTTTAATAGTCGGTACTGCCGCAGATAATCCTCCTTATGAATTTATCCAAGACGGAGAGATTGTTGGGATTGATATTGATATTATCAAAGCAATAAGCGAACGTCTAAATAAAAAAGTTATCATAAAAAACTTCGACTTTAACGGTTTACTTGCAGCTTTGGTTAGTGAAAATATTGATGTTGCGGTGGCGGAGCTTTCCGTAACACCGGAGCGTGCTGAATATATCAGCTTTTCCGATAATTATGCTACTGCAAGATTTGCCATAATATATAGAACAGGTGATAATATACAAAATAGCAAAGATCTAGAAAATAAAATAGTAGGGGTACAGCTCGGTAGTGTTTTAGAAAAAAAAGCACACGATCTATCACAGACGATAAATATTAAAGTTCATTCTTTAGCAAATCATTTAATGTTGGTTGAAGAATTAAAAGCCAGAGTCATAGATGCTATTATTTCTGAGGAATTTCAAGGCAAAAAATTAAAAGAAAATAATTCAAATTTAGAAAGCAGTACTTTAGAAGAATTTTCATCCGATTTTGCTATAGGCATGTCTAAAAACTCAGGACTAATTAATGAAATTAATGAGGCAATCGATTCATTAAAAAAAGACGGAACCATTAACAAAATTATGAAAAAATGGCTGGGACAGTAACAGAAAGTCAATTTAAAGATGCTATGAGCCGATTCCCTAAGGGAGTGACTATTATAACAACAAATTGCAATAACGAACTTTTTGGCTTTACTGCTAGTTCTCTTACTTCCGTATCTTTAAAACCGCCGTTAATATTATTTTGCCTTAATAAAAACTCTTTTAGTATAAACAGTTTTCAAAAAAGTGATAAGTTTGCAATTAGTATTTTAGCAGAGAATCAAATTGATATCTCAAAACATTTTGCTAAATCACAATCTAATAAATTTACAAAAATTGATTATGAGCTTGGTAATAAAACTGATTGCCCTCTAATAAACGGTGCAACTTATCATATAGAGTGTAATAAATATGCTTCTTACGATGCCGGTGATCATGTTATATTTATCGGTGAAGTAATAAATACCGCTATTAAAAATGATTTAAAGCCTCTATTATATTTTCATAAATCGTATACAAAGATTTAATTTTGGTTATTTTTTGCTGCAAATTATAAGATTTTTTGAAATATAAGTAACTATTCCAGCAAAAATCTTATTAATTTTCGCTAAAAAATACCTCAAAATAGCCAATCAATTAGAAATATTCACAGAACCTAGTTTAATTTGAAAAATTGGCGTCGTATAATAAGATCTGCGGTTCAAACTATATTAAGTATACACTGCGATCCAAGGACTTTAGACGCCTTGCTCTTGTCCAAATTAAACTTCGTCTACTTACTGTTCATTTATTAGGAGTATACATTGCCAATATGTTAAATATCGGTCTTAGTGGTTCTACCGGTAAAATGGGAGAAACCATTCTAGAGAGAATAGATAAATTTAAAGATTGCAAAATTGCAGCAAAATTTAATAGTACTAATAATTTAGATGATTTAGATAATTTTTGTAAAAATTCTGATGTGATCATCGATTTTTCTACCCCTGAAATATTAGAAAAATTAATTAATTATGCATTAAAACATAATACAAAATTAGTAATCGGAACCACAGGTCTCCAACCTCAACATTTTAAGCTTTTAGAAAAAGCAGCTCAAACTTTACCTGTTTTATATTCTGCAAA
The DNA here is from genome assembly GCF_000283995.1 of Rickettsia philipii str. 364D. Lineage (NCBI taxonomy): Bacteria > Pseudomonadati > Pseudomonadota > Alphaproteobacteria > Rickettsiales > Rickettsiaceae > Rickettsia > Rickettsia philipii. The sequence goes on along the minus strand of NC_016930.1, from coordinate 198,703 downwards.
TATGAGTATAGGAGCTAATTTGCTTAGCTATCTAGCTAAAGAAGTAACAAAAATACTAGATGATTACGATGTTGAAATTCTAGAAACGCATCACCGTAATAAAAAAGATTCACCCTCAGGAACTGCTGTTATGCTTGCTGAAACAATTGCCAGCAAAAAAGGATTAAATATAACATTTAATCGTGGTAATAGACTAAGAAGCGAAAAAGAAATAGGTATTTCCTCGCTTCGTGGTGGAAATGTTCACGGTATACATGAAATATCTTTCCTAGGTGACGATGAAATAATCACCTTAAAACACGAAGCTCTGAATAAAAATTCTTTTTCTATTGGTGCAATTAAAGCCGCTATTTGGCTACAAGATAAACCTTCTGCTTTATATTCAATGCAAGATATTTATAAAATATAATTAATATAGCTTGAAAAAATACCTTTAAGAGGCTATATTTTATTATGTAAATAACATAATCCTAAGGTTACTTATGATCGATTATACAAAAACTTTAACTGCCGCCTCAAAAAATAAAACTTTTGACGAAGGCTTAAGACAATACATGCTTAAAGTATATAATTATATGGCTTTAGCACTTTTACTAACCGGTGTAGCAGCCGTAACGACTATATCAGTTGAGCCTATTTATAATTTAATGTTTCAAACAGGTTTCGGTACTATTATAATGTTTGCTCCGCTCGGTATTGCTTTATATTTCTTTATGGGCTTTGGACAAATGAACCTGCAAACGGCACAAATATTATTTTGGGTTTATGCCGGTTTAACCGGTATGTCGCTTGCATATTTAGCTCTTATTTATACCGGTGCATCAATAGCTCGTACTTTCTTTATTTGCTCTTCCGTTTTTGGAGCAATGAGTTTATACGGTTATAGTACAAGTAGAGATTTAACATCTATGGGTTCATTTTTTGCAATGGGTCTTATAGGTCTTATCATTGCTTCATTAGTCAACTTGTTTCTAAAAAGCTCGGCTCTTTCTTTTGCTACCTCTCTTATTGGAATAGTAATATTTATGGGATTAATTGCTTGGGATACTCAAAAGATTAAGTCTATGTATTACATGGCAGGAAACGATGAAGTAGGACAAAAGCTTTCTATTATGGCAGCCTTTACTTTATATTTAGATTTTATAAATCTTTTCCTATATTTAATGAGATTTTTAGGCAATAGAAGAGATTAATTGGTATCATTCTTGCAAAGTCATGATTTTATTTCATTGCTTCGGTTTTTTCATTGTTATATCACGATCAAATCTATAGTACTGAATAGTTTTTAAAAAGACTTGGATGTCATATCCCTGCAAAAGCAGGGGCTTTGTCGCACGGCTTCGAAAACTTATTCAATGTCATTCCACGTGGCATTGTTCCGTGGATACCGAATCATCATTGCAAACGGTCGCATCGAACTCGGCAATCCAGAAAAAATAATAAAAATTCTGTAAATCAAAATGTTTACTGGGTTGCTTCGTCAATTGCTACGTGGTTTCCTCACAATGATTAGGATTTTGACCCACACAACAACACTCTTTCACTATTAGTTAATATTAAACAGGTTATTTTTATGTCTCAAGAGAAAACTCAACAAGAATTATTATTACAAGAGCAACTTTTTAAAGCCCTGAAAACTAACGATACAGAATTGAATGCCAAAATATCTAGAACCTGCAAAGGCATTGCCGAATCTGTTATTGACCTTTCTAATGACCAATCTCCTACTGCTGAAAGCCTATATATTAGCTATATGGCCCTAGCCGATTTAAACACTAAGGATTTAGCTAAAGTTACAACAATAATAAAAAACTCGTTTCCAGGAGATAAAAACAAGAAATTAAGAGAAATAATCGATACACCTCTTTTAGAGCACTTAGTTATGATAGAGGCAATTGAACGACAGGTTGGATTAGATGATAGCCGATATAACGCAGATTACAGAAAACTTGAAGAAATAAGAAATCCTAATGACCCTAAAAAAGTCATTGATGCTATGCTACGTGATAAGAGGGTGGCACAGCAAGCTGAGTTTGAGGAGAAAGGACAAAAGGCAGCAGGCGTATCGGCCGGTTATGTTGCTAAAGATAACGCCGGTAATACTTTTATTTTAAAACATTTTCATAAAACTCATGCTGCATGCCAAAAAATACCAGATAATAATGCACAAAAACAGGCTATGGCTGACCGAAGAGACGGAGTACAAGAATTAATAGGCTCTACCATGTATCAATTTTTATTACATGATCGCGCACCAAAAGAAGGGCTGGTAACAGCGGATGAAAAACACCCTGATTCACTTTATGTACGTTCTAAATTTTTTGATAATGCTGTAACACTAACAGAATTTTCCGGTTTATCAGGTGAAACTAGAGTCAGAGCTAATGATCAAAATTTAAAAAAGTTGGAAGGATTTGAAAAAGCCATAGCTGCTTGTCATATGCTGGGGGAAGTAGATTATCATGCTGGTAATTTAATGGTACAGGATGGTAAAACAATAACCAAAATTGATCATGGTCGCTCTTTTTTAGCATTTCATAAGAATTTTAGCAGTATAATTCAATCAACAGCTGCAATGTTTACACATCCTGGTGTTGGCTACAGTGCTGCTATTAAAGCAGGTAATTTCTCATTTAGTATCGATAAATATAGCGCATCATTAAATCAAATGATAAGTCAATTTGATGAGCAACAGATGGAAGCAATAGTTGATCAAAAAATTGATGAATTAAAAAAAGCTGGGTTTGATCCAAAAAATATTATGTTATCCACTAATATTCAAAATTTTGATGATTTGAGAAAACACTATAAAAGCAGTATAAAAGAAAATCTTGTTAATATGCAAGAAGTGGCCAAAGGAGCTGAGATAGTAACAAAATTCAGTAATGTTTCACCTGAATTTAAAAATGGTGGTTGGTTAGAGGCTTTCGCTCATTCACCTGTAAAAGACCCGGTACTCTATGCAATAGATAATAACATTACAATTGAATGTAAAGATGCTAAAGAGTGGGCGTATGAAAATAATTACCAAATTAAAATTGCTATAGGCTTGAAAAAAGAAACAATCAAGGAACAACAATGGAGCAAAGATTTGGACGGAAAATGGAAAGAAAAAGAAGTTGAGGTTAAGACAGATAAAGTAGAAGTACAAATTGCTGATCCTGTAAAATCAATGCGTATACAAGACAAATCTACAGGCGAAAAATTGGCATCACTAATTGTTGATTTTACAAAGCAGGCAACAACTAAAAACGTAACCGATAAAGCAGTAGCAAAATTCTACAACAATATAATGAAAGTGCTAAAAAAAGAAAATTATCTTACCGAGCAAGATATTAAGGGTATAAAGAAAAATTTAAAATATCAGGATAACATCGAAAACACGACCAACTTATTAAATGCTAAATCTTTCAAGTTAAATTATAAAGATATTATATATTACAAGGTAGGAATTTTTTGTGAAAAGAGAGGTTTACCTAGTATCGCAAATTATTTTATGAAACAAATTTCTCCTGAGAATTTAAATAAAATTCATAATACAGAAAAACTTATAGCAGAAAGTATAAAAATTGGTAATGTACTACAACAGAAGAAGCAAGAAAGACTCCAAACAAAAAGAGTAGAAACGGTAAAAGAAATCGCATTCTCTCAATTACAAGCTAGGAAGGAAAGACATCAACAAAGATAAGCATTGTTGAGTGTATGCCTTAAACGTCATTGCGAGCAAGTCATAGAGTCGTTGCATAGTCCTAATGTCATTTCTAGCTAAAACGCGGAAAACCAGTAACTATTAATCCATCCTGCGACTTGATAGCAGGATCTAGTCTTGTTTAAATTTTTTTCTCGATACTGTGGTCAAGCCACGGTATGACAGCGAAAAGTACTGGATTTCCGCTTTTAGCTAGAAATGACATACTATAGGCCAAGTTGCGGTATGACATCATAACATACAACAGCTATAAATTCTTATTCTTTTTCTGCATTTTTTCTAGCAGACGGTGAGAGCATAATACTTAGCTCTTTTAGAGCTTTATCCTCTACATAGCTTGGGGCGTTCATTAATAAATCTTCAGCCTGCTGGTTTAAAGGAAACGCAATTATTTCCCTTATATTTGTTGCTTCCGCAAGCAGCATAACGATTCGGTCAATACCGGGGGCTATTCCACCATGTGGTGGAGCTCCAAACTTAAATGCTCTAATCATCCCTCCAAATCTCTTATCAACTTCCTCTTCACTATAACCTGCTATGGAAAATGCTTTATACATAATTTCCGGCTTATGGTTTCTAATAGCACCGCTGGACAGTTCAATACCGTTACAAACAATATCATATTGGTATGCGGTAAGTTCTAATAACTCTTCAGTGGTTTTAGCTTGCTCTAAAGCATCTATTCCGCCCTGCGGCATAGAAAACGGATTATGGCTAAAATCAATTTTTCCTGTTTCTTCATTTAACTCATAGAATGGAAAATCGGTAATCCAGCAGAATTTAAAACAATCTTTTTCAAGTAAATCAAGCTCTTCACCAAGTCTTATTCTAACCTTACCGGCAAGTTTAGCAGCTTTCTCTTTCTTATCGCTAGCGAAAAATACAGCATCACCGTTACTAACACTAGCTGTAGCTTTTAGACTCTCTAATTGCTGCGGGCTTAAGAATTTTACTACCGGTCCCTTTGCTTCACCGGTTTCACTAAACTGAATATAGCCAAGTCCACCTGCTCCTTCTGATATCGCAAACTCTATCATTTTATCGAAGAAACTACGAGGCAGTGCAGCTGCCTTAGGTGCAGGAATTGCACGAACTATGCTACCTTTTTTAATATTCTCTCTAAAGATTGTAAAATCGGAATCTCTAAATATCTCAGTTACATCGGCAATTATAATAGGGTTACGTAAATCAGGCTTATCAGAGCCGTATTTTAGCATAGATTCATTATATGGAATACAAACGAAAGGAGTCTCTGATACTTTCTTATCCGTGAATTTAGTGAATAAATCATACATCACAGGCTCAATAGTACTAAATACGTCTTCCTGTGTAACAAACGACATTTCTACATCTAGCTGATAAAACTCGCCGGGTGATCTATCGGCTCTTGCATCTTCATCCCGAAAACAAGGAGCAATTTGGAAATAACGATCAAAGCCTGATACCATCAATAACTGCTTGAATTGCTGAGGTGCTTGCGGTAATGCATAGAACTTACCCGGGTGCATTCTACTAGGTACTAAAAAATCCCTAGCCCCCTCAGGTGAGCTTGCTGTTAAAATCGGAGTTTGAAATTCGGTAAAACCTCTTGCCGTCATCAAATGACGAAGATGAGAAATAATTTGTGAGCGGAGTATTATATTATTATGTAATTTCTCACGTCTAAGATCTAAAAAGCGATGTTTAAGCCTAGACTCTTCGGGAGCGTCTTTTTCAGTATTAATAACAAAAGGGAGAGTATCCGCAGCTGACTCAACACTAAATTCCACAGCTAGCACTTCAACATGACCTGTCGGAAGCGTATTATTAATCGTGTCCTCTGATCTTGCTACAACTGTACCCCTTACCGTAATTACCGACTCATAACGCAAACGACTTGCATCCTCCATAAGCTGAGGGTTTTGATCGGTAAACACGATTTGAGTTATACCGTAATGATCACGTAAATCTATAAAAACTAGATTCCCGTGATCTCTTCTTCTATGTACCCAACCGGATAGCTTAACTTCTGTTTCTACATCGGATATTTGTAATTCGTTACAATTATGAGTTCTGTATTTATGCATTTTTATTTTTTTATTATACGATTGCCCCATTATATACATAAAATCACAAATTTTCGCAAATAAAAACTAAAAATTTATCTTGCCAAAGTTTTATCTTGATATTGCAGCAGCTTTTGGCTTTGATGGGCGTTGCTGATAATTTTGTTGTTGAGGTTTTACTTGATTTAACTCACCTTTAATCCATTCATATATTGCTTTCTTAGGATTTTTAATTATCTCTGCAACATTTTCGACTAGATTTATTATTCCTTTAACTAACGATAATACATCTTTTGCTATTTCACCTATAGAATTATTACCTGCTTGTAGTTTTTCTTGGTCTTGCTTAGACAAATTACTACGTATCCTATTCATTCTTGATTTAAGCTCATCTTGTTCTAGCTCTTCTTTTGTAAAATGTGACTTAAGTTTTCTATCAACAATTTTTTGTTCTTCCGGAGTTAAATTTTTATATTGATCAACAAGCTTATTAACTTTTTCTTGTTCTTCCGGTAGTTTTGAAATATTTTCAGCAATATTTGGCATTTGTTTCTCTTCTCTTATAAAATTAAAACATATTAATTTACATTATATATATATTCTTATACAAGCAAAACTTTAATAGAAATTAACCTTTGAACGCAGCCTTAATACCTAGAAAGTCTAAAAAGTTTCGTAATTCTTGACGTGCAAGCACGTGTGAGCTATTAAATGCTTTATCATATTTTGCAGTTTTTAGATCAAGTAATGTTAGACCTTGTAAAAATAACTCCCTATATATTACACGTTCACTAAATCCTTCTGCGAGTTTAAAGTTAATTCTTTTAGCAAGTTTAGCTAATACATTTCCTACGCGTCTTTTATTTAATGCATCAAGATTACTTAAACGATTACGAAGTATTACCCAATCTATACTAATTCTATCACGACTAGCACGTTCCATTTTCTGCTCCCAAATCATTTGACTATATATTGATGGGCTAATAATTTCATCCTTGCTATCGACTTTTGCTATTACGTCTAAATCTAGAAAGCTATCATTAATCGGTGTAATAATTGTATCGGCGTAAGAATGAACAACCCTTGATAAAGGAGTATGACTGCCTGGGGTATCAATCACTATATAATCGACATCCTGATTATTTTTGAGTATCGGCTCAAAACTCTTTGCTTGCTCTTCTACTTTGCTTTCCGATATATGAAAATGTTTCGGTACTAATACAGGTTTATCAGGATTGTGTTTATTATATAAATCTCGATTTTTTAAATAATTAGTTAACGAACTTTGACGTGAATCGGTATCTATACTTACTACCGAATAATTTTGATAAAGCAGAGCGATTATTAGATGCATAGAACAGGTAGTTTTACCTGCTCCGCCTTTCTCATTACCTATAACAAATATATAAGGTTTATTTATTGTGTTCATAATTATATTCAGAATAAACGAATAGTAAATAGACGAAGTTTAATGTCATTCTTAGCTCAGTATTACACATGTGGATAGTTTTTTCCGTCATTGCAAGAAAATGACGTAAGTAATTGACGAAGCAATCTCAGGATATTTGACGAGATTGCCACGCAGCCTAGGGCTGCTCGCAATGACGACTCGGTATCCATGCAGGCAATGCAACGCAAGAATAGCATTTAAGTATATTCTTTGATAAATTTCTCTAGTAATCTCACGCCGTATCCTACTGCCCCCTTAGGACCGAGCGCTGAAGCTTTATTACTATTTGCAACGCCTGCTATATCTAAATGAGCCCAATCTACTCCATCTTTAATGAAACGTTTAATGAAATGTGCAGCTATGCAGCTTCCGGCAGCTCTCGGTACGTTCGCGATATTTGCCATATCGGCTATGTCGGAGTGAATCATTGCATCGTACTCATCATGCAGCGGCATTCTCCAAAGTTTTTCATTAACTTCTTCCCCTACTTTTATTAACTTATCAGCTAACTCATCATTATTGGAAAAACAACCAGCATATGTATTACCAAGTGCTATGGTTATTGCTCCTGTTAGAGTTGCAACATCAATCACGCATTTAGGCTTAAATTTTTCTTGTGCATACCAAACAGCATCAGCAAGTACTAAACGCCCTTCTGCATCGGTATTTAAAACTTCGGCAGTTTGCCCTGACATGGTAGTTACTACATCCCCTGGACGCTGTGCATTACCGGACGGCATATTTTCGACAAGCCCTACAACACCGACTATATTTACAGGTAATTTTTGACCAGCAACCGCAATTATGGTACCCACAACTGCTGCAGAACCTCCCATATCGTATCGCATTAAGTGCATATCACTTGACGGTTTTAATGAAATGCCGCCTGTATCAAAAATCACTCCTTTACCGACCAAAGCAATAGTCGGAACATCCTTACTGCCACCTTTATATTCCATCACCACTAACTTTGACTCGTTTTGTGAACCTTGCCCCACACCAAGTAATGCTCCCATACCAAGGTTTTTCATCTCACGTTCACCGATAACATCAACATCTACCCCTAGCGGTTCAAGTCTATCAACTATTCTTTCGGCATAAACTTGAGGAGTTTTAATATTTGACGGTTCATTACTTATATCTCTTGTAAAAAATACTGCTTCAGCAATTAATTTTTTGATTTCAAATAATTTTGCCGTTTCAGTGCTATTATCAGTAAAAATTTCAATTGACTCTACTGCGAACTTCTCTGCTTCTTTTAAGGTAGTTCTATATTTATCAAATCTGTAAGAAGCAAGAAACGCACCGCTAGCAACTAAAGATGCAAATGTTTGAGATGTAAACCTGCTAATTCTATTTGTAAGTTTTAAGCCAATAGTAGAAATTTTACAACCGGTTGCATGCTGTAAGATTTTGCCTCCTAACTCTTCAATTTTTGCTTCAGTTAATTTTTCTTCATTCCCAAGACCTGCTATTATCAAATATCTAACCTCACCTGATTTAATGACGGACGGAATAACCTTGATCTGTCCATATTTACCGGTAAATTGCAGTTTATTCTGAATAGTTTTAGAAATTAATCCATGATGTTGTTGATCAAGCCCTATTAAATTACTATCAAGCTTTAACTGTTCATCAATAAAAACTACTAGACCTTGATTAGTAGATGATGCTTCATTCACAAAATTTACGTTAAGCATATTTACTCCTTATATTATTTTTGACTTTGGGTCATTCTATTTATCTTGATAAAACTTTGCAAGTATTATAATTGATTTAAAACACAATCTCATTAAATAGCATTTGACACATGTTAACGTTTTTTATATCTTACTGACGAATTAGTTAAATTTAAGTAATAATATGCCAGTATATGACATCACTTCTCATTTAATTAAGCAGAAGTATACAATGATTAAAGCATCATGTGAGTTAAACCAAAATATGGGTAAGATTTATAGTCTCACTCCTCATCCAATACGATATAATTGCCTTAACTATTTAAAGTTATTATCTCTACCTATATCGCTAGCATTTTATATAGCAAAGCTTTGTTTTACGGCTAATCCGTCATGGACATGGATCGGGGTTAATATTTTGCATGAGAAGATGGGTCAAGCAACAGCCAAAAAAATATTACACGGCTTACCTGACGAAGTAGAACCAAATCAAAATATACCTAAAATTGTCGAGTATGTATTTAGAAAATATGAAGAAAATCCTACATTAACCCCTATTATTGAACCTACATTTATACAAAAATTTTTAGCAAAGGCCAGTAAATATATTCCTGCTTTGTCTAGAATAGTAAAGTTTTGGAATGAAGGAGGAATTAACTATTCTGATGAAATACAAACAAAACTAGCATTAATTGACGTTATTTATAAACACATTATTGCTAAAGCTTATGAAGTAGGTAAAAAAGGAGGAAAACTTGAAATAACGGACGTGACAGCACTTTTCCCAGAGATAAATTTTGAAGAAAAAGTCAATGCTGAATCAGCAAATCTTGAAACAGAGAAGGTAGAAGTAAGCAATGAAGAGTCTTTAATTTCTGAATTGCCTGTTAGACATCTTTCTAAACCAGCTTATAGAGAGGACTGTAAAAGAGAGGAATTTAAAAGCGATACGGAACGCAGCACCGCAGCGTATATAGACATACGTGAGGATGCGAGTACCGGATCGACGTCTAAATTACCTCTAGAAGTGAAGAAGTTTGGAAAGATATCTATTGATCAAAAACACGAAGAAGCTACGACTACTACTAATGCAAATAATAGTATTAACCCATTAGTAAACTTACTCATGTTAAAAGCTTTACATGATTCAATTCGTCAAGAAGTACTGAAAACTTATGTTGAACATTGTTTAGCAGAAATTCAGATATCTAAAAATCAAGAAACACTTGAAAACTTCCAATATGATGATTCTTTAGCAAGATCACAATTATACGGTAATTATGATAACAATAATACGTATACCTTTGAACAACCAGTATCTTATTTAGGTCAAACCTACGAGCATTTAACAGCACCGATTGCTTGTTATTAAAGCGTCATTTCTGCAAGTGGGCAATAAGATAAAGCCTATAAAAACCCAAGTTTTTTATAGGCTTTTTTTGTCAATAATGCGTAGTAAGGTTATTTTTCTGGATTCCCCTCTAGCTAGGAATGCATCGTTGCGTAGATACCACCTCATCATTGCAAGGACATTACAAAGTAATTGACGAAGCCAGCTCAGGGGAGTTTGTTATTATTTCATGAGATTGCCACGCCAGCATAAATGTTGGCTTGCAATGACGGGTTTTTTATAAACTATCGGTACATACGAAGATCAACTTGGAAAAGAGCAAAGGGTCTGTAAATCGAGTAGCGGAGCGTATATTAAACGTTCAGCATCCTACGACTTACAAAGACGACACAGCCAATTTTTCAAGTTCTATCTTAGTATATTTATACATTCTCTTCATCAAGCTTTACGGCTGCTTTACGCATTTTATCCATAAAGTAACCGGTTCCAGCAGGTACTAATCGTCCAACTATCACGTTTTCTTTTAGTCCTCGCAACTTATCTACTTTACCAGCAATAGCTGCTTCAGTTAAAACTCTAGTAGTCTCTTGGAATGATGCCGCGGAGATAAACGATCTAGTTTGCAGAGAAGCTTTAGTAATACCTTGTAATATTAATTGTGCTTCAGCAGGTTTTAAACCATTTTTTATAGCTTTTTCATTTATCTCATCAAATTCATGTCTATCTATTTTTTCACCTGCTAATAACGTAGTTCCACCTGAATCCGTAACCTCTACTTTTTGTAACATCTGACGAATAATAACTTCTATGTGCTTATCATCAATCTTTACACCTTGTAGACGATAAACGGCTTGAACCTCATTAACAATATAATTTGCAAGAACCTCTACGCCCATTACTTTTAAAATATCTTGAAGTACCGGATTACCGTCAATCAATAAATCACCTTTTTTAACAAAGTCACCTTCGTTAACTACAACATGCTTGCCTTTTGGTACCATATATTCAATAGACATTGTTTCATCAATCGGATGTATAATAATACGTCTTTTAGATTTATAGTCTTTACCGAATTCTACTCTACCGTCAATTTCGGCAATAACTGCATGATCTTTAGGGCGTCTTGCTTCTACAAGCTCGGCAACTCTTGGTAAACCACCGGTAATATCTTTAGTAGTGGTTGATTCTTTCGGTATACGTGCAATGATATCACCTACCGATATTTGTACTCCGTCTTCTACGCTTAAAACTGCTCCAACCGGCAAGTAATATCTAGCTTCTAAACCGTTTGATAAGGTGATAACTTCACCTTTAGCATCTAAAAGCTGTATACGCGGACGTAATTCTGCACCGCGTGAATATTGCTTTGATTCAATAATAACTTTACTCGGTATTCCGGTAGCTTCGTCAGTTACGTCACGAATAGAAATACCCTCAACCATATCTTTGAATAAAACTTTACCTGACTTCTCCGTGATAATCGGTATAGTATAAGGATCCCATTCTGCTAGTTTTTGAGTTTTAATCACCATATCACCATCATCAACAAGTAATCTAGCACCGTATGGAATTTTATGACGAGCCTTTTCATTACCGTGATTATCAAGCAATAATAATTCACAATTTCGGCTCATAACAATTTTGCGTTCTTCAGAATTAATCACAACGTTACGACTTATAATTTTCACTTTTGCGTCATAGGAAGCGTCTACGGAAGAAACCTCAGCACCTTTTGTTGCCGCTCCTCCGATATGGAAAGTTCTCATTGTAAGCTGCGTACCCGGTTCACCGATAGATTGAGCAGCAATAACCCCAATTGCTTCACCCTCTGATACTAATGTACCGGTAGCAAGATCCCTACCGTAACATATGCTACATATACCGGTAGTACTTTCACAGGTTAATACGGATTTAATCATAATTCTGTCGAGTCCTGCCGACTCAATCTGCTCTAACTTTGCTTCATTAATAAGCTCGCCTTTATTGAGAATTAGATCATTAGTTACCGGATGAAATATATCAATAGCAGCAGTACGACCTAAAATCTTTTCAGCTAAAGGTACTATAACTTCTCCACCTTCAATAACACTCTTAACTTCAATTCCTTTATCAGTTCCACAATCTTTTTCAGTAATAATACAATCTTGTGCAACATCTACTAATTTTCTTGTTAAGTAACCTGAGCTTGCTGTTTTTAAAGCCGTATCTATTTGCCCTTTACGCATTCCGTTAGCAGAATTAAAACACTCAAATTCAGTTAATCCTTCCTTAAAGTTAGAGATAATAGGAGTTTGTATAATTTGACCGTTTGATTTGGTCATTAAACCTCGCATACCGCCTAGCTGCTTAATTTGCTGGAAAGAACCTCTTGCTCCGGAAATAGCCATCATATATATAGCATTTATTTTCTGATGATTTGGAGCATCATTAACCGGCAGCGTAGCAATCTCTTTCATCATGTCGTTTGCTACTCTATCGGTACATCTTGACCAAGCATCGACTACTTTATTATATTTCTCTCCGTAAGTAATTAAACCGTTTGAATATTGTTGTTCAAATTCTTTTATTTCAAGCTGAGTTTCGTTGATATGAGTACTCTTAGATTCCGGTACTACCATATCGTCCATTCCAAAAGAAATACCTGAAGAACAAGCATATTTAAAACCTAGTTTCATTAGCTGATCGGCAAAAATTACCGTAGCTTTTTGACCGCAGTGACGATAAACTAAATCTATAACTAATGATATGTCTTTTTTAGTTAGTTGTTTATTAATAAACTTGAATTCTATATTAGGGTTAGAAGGCAATAACTCACCGACCATTAACCTACCGTAAGTAGTATCAATGATAACAGGGACCATTTTACCTTCGGCATTTAACTGATTTCTGCGATATTTTATCTTTGTATGAATAGTTATAAATTTATTATATAAAGCATGTTCCATCTCAGCTAAATCTGAGAACATCATCCCTGCGCCTACTTCATTATCAAATGCAAGGGTTAGATAATATAAACCAAGCACTATATCTTTATCCGGTACAATAATAGGACGACCGTTTGCGGGGCTTAAGATATTATTTGTAGACATCATAAATACCCTAGCTTCAAGCTGTGCTTCAATCGATAACGGGATATGTACTGCCATCTGATCACCATCAAAATCCGCATTGAACGCAGCACACACAAGCGGATGAAGCTGGATCGCTTTACCTTCAATTAATAGCGGTTCAAATGCTTGAATACCAAGCCTATGTAACGTCGGAGCCCTATTCAGTAAAACCGGATGCTCTCTAATTACCTCTTCAAGCACGTCCCACACTTCGGATTTTTCAGCTTCCACCATTCTTTTAGCGGCTTTAATAGTTGTAGCGATGCCGTACAACTCAAGCTTAGAATAAATAAACGGCTTAAATAACTCCAGAGCCATTTTTTTAGGTAAACCGCACTGGTGAAGTTTAAGCTCAGGTCCTACCACGATAACCGAACGTCCTGAGTAATCAACCCTCTTACCTAGCAAGTTCTGACGGAAACGTCCCTGCTTACCTTTAAGCATATCACTTAATGACTTAAATGGACGCTTATTAGCATTTTTCGCTGCTCTACCGCGACGACCGTTATCAAATAACGCATCCACCGCTTCTTGTAACATTCTTTTTTCATTTCTGACTATTATATCAGGAGCTTTTGACTCTATTAATTTCTTTAAACGATTATTTCTATTAATTACTCTTCTATAAAGTTCATTTAAGTCTGAAGTAGCAAATCTTCCGCCGTCAAGCATAACAAGCGGTCTAATTTCAGGAGGAATAACCGGTAAAACATCCATAATCATCCATTCCGGCTTGTTTTCTGACTCTAAAAAATTCTCTACTAATTTTAAACGCTTTACTAATTTTTTCTTTTTGACTTCTGAAGAAGTGGTTTGTAATTCCTCGTATAACTCTTGCTTTAACTTTGAAAAATCAAGCTCTTTAAGCATTTGTTGTATTACTTCTGCACCTATAGAGGCAGTAAATGCATCTTCACCGTACTTATCTTTTGCTTTCTGTAATTCTTCCTCTGTTAAGAGTTCGCCTTTTTGTAAAATCGATAGCCCTGGGTCAACTACTACATAATTTTCAAAATAAAGAATCTTTTCTACATCTCGCATTGTCATATCAAGAAGTGTACTAATTCTTGAAGGTAGCGACTTTAAAAACCAAATATGAGCAACGGGAGCTGCAAGTTCAATATGCCCCATTCTTTCACGTCTTACTCTAGAAACCGTAACTTCAACGCCGCATTTTTCACACGTAATGCCACGGTTTTTCATCCGCTTATATTTACCGCAGAGACATTCATAATCTTTTACCGGACCAAAAATTCTTGCACAAAATAAACCATCTTTCTCAGGTTTAAAAGTTCGATAGTTAATTGTTTCAGGTTTTGTTACTTCACCGAAAGACCACGAACGTACCTGATCGGGACTTGCTATATTAATCCTTATCTGATCAAATTGTTGAGTATTACTTAATTGTCCGTAAAAATTTACTACGCTCATAAATACTTTTCCTTAAAAATTACTCGTATATACTCGGTGAATTTCAAAAATTGGCGTTGTCGTTCTACAAGTTCTGCGGTGCTCACGTATTAAGTATACGCTCCGCTCCTCGCCTTGTGCACTCCTAGCTCTTTTTGAAATTGACCTTAGTCTACCCAGAGTTCTTATTGCACCCTACATGTCATTCCCGCAAAAGCGGGAATCTAGTAAAACAGATAAAAAATAAGTTTTTTATCTGTTTAAATGACCTGTCTTTCTTAACGTGAAGTTACTTCAAGCTTTACGTTAAGACATAAAGATCTAAATTCTTTTATCATAACATTAAATGATTCAGGAATGCCTGATTCAAAATTATTTTCACCACGTACTATAGAATCATAAGTTTTGATCCTACCGTTTACGTCATCCGACTTAACCGTTAACATTTCCTGTAACGTATAAGCTGCACCGTAAGCTTGTAATGCCCAGCATTCCATTTCTCCGAAACGCTGTCCGCCGAAATGAGACTTACCTCCAAGCGGTTGCTGCGTTACTAAGCTATAAGGTCCTATAGAACGGGAGTGAATTTTATTATCGACTAAATGATGCAATTTCAGCAAATATTTCTGTCCTACGGTTACTAGACGGTCAAAATATTCACCGGTTCTACCGTCAATTAATTTCACTTGTCCTGAAGGGTCTTGACCAGCAAGCTTTAGCATATCTTTAACGTCCTGAACTTTTGCTCCGTCAAATACAGGAGTTGCAAAATGTACGCCTTTACTTACTTTCTTACAAAAAGCGATAATCTCTTCTTCCGGTCTTTCAAGTATAGAATTAATATTTTCTCCATACAGTTCAATTAAGAATTTCTTAATCTGCTCAATACCTATATGTTTATTTTTATATTCCTTTACTAAGGTAGATATTTTTTTTGCTAAATTTATTGATGCCCACCCAAGATGCGTTTCTAAAATCTGTCCTATATTCATACGGGACGGAAGACCTAGAGGGTTAAGAACGATATCTACAACAGTGCCATCTTCTAAAAACGGCATATCTTCTTCAGGTACGATACGTGAAATAACACCTTTATTTCCGTGTCTTCCTGCCATTTTATCCCCGGGTTGTAATTTATGCTTAGTTGCAATAAATACTTTTACTACTTTTAAAGCTCCCTGAGGTAAATCATCACCACTTTGCAATTTCTCTACCTTAGTAGCAAATCTTTTATCAAGAGCCTCTTTTTTCTCATCATAATGAGTCTTTATCTGCTCTATTTCATTCATTACATTTGCATCTTCCACGGTAATCTGCCAAAATTGCCCTTTAGATAAGCCTTTTAGCATTTCAGTAGTAATAGTTTGTCCTACTTTTACTTGCTTAGGACCGTTAATAATCACCTGCCCTACTAAAAGCTTTTCAAGCCAACTAAACACAAAATGCTCAATAATTTCTAATTCATCGTCTCTGTCTTTTGCGAATTTTTCAATTTGTTGTTTTTCAATAGCAATAGCTCGCTGGTCTTTTTCTACACCTCTACGAGAAAATACCCTTACTTCTACTACAGTTCCGCTCACTCCAGAAGGTACATGCAGCGATGAATCTTTTACGTCAAAAGCTTTTTCCCCGAAAATAGCACGTAGTAGCTTCTCTTCAGGAGTAATAGGCGATTCACTTTTTGGTGTTACTTTTCCAACTAAAATATCACCGGCTTTTACTTCTGCACCTATATAAATTATTCCGACCTCATCAAGATGACGCAACGCTTCTTCACTTACATTCGGTATATCACGGGTAATTTCTTCAGGACCAAGGCGTGTATCTCTAGCTATTACTTCAAACTCTTCAATATGAATAGATGTAAATACATCCTCTTTTACTATACGTTCGGATATTAAAATGGAATCTTCAAAATTATAACCGTTCCAAGGTAAGAAAGCCACAAGCACGTTTCGACCTAAAGCAATTTCACCGTTATCCGTACTAGGACCGTCAGCTATAATATCGTTTTTCTTAACGTAATGACCGACCTTAACTAAAGGCTTTTGATTTATACAAGTATTATGATTGGATTTTTGGAATTTTAGTAAGTTATAAATATCAACCGAAGGAGAACCGTCAACTTTTTGTTCTAGAGTTCTAATCACGATTCTATTTGAATCTACCTGCTCAACAATACCGTCATGTAATGCAAGCACTGACGCTCCGGAATCTTTAGCTACTACCCCTTCAACTCCGGTACCTACAAAAGGTGCATCCGTTTTAATTAAAGGCACGGCTTGTCTTTGCATGTTTGAACCCATCAAAGCACGGTTAGCATCATCGTTTTCTAAGAAAGGTATAAGAGAAGCCGCAACCGATACTACCTGCATAGGAGTCACATCAATGAAGTCTACCTCATACGGTTCTACCATTACAAAATTACCGCCTTCAACACGGCAATTAATAAACTCTCCTTGCAGCTTTCCGTCTTTATTAATTTTAGAATTTGCTTGTCCGATTTTGTATTTACCTTCTTCAATAGCAGAAAGATATACCACTTCATCGGTTACACATCCATCTTTAACTCTTCTATACGGACTCTCTATAAAACCATGTTTATTTATTCTAGCATAAGTAGCCATAGAGTTAATTAACCCGATATTCTGACCTTCAGGTGTTTCAATAGGACAAATACGACCGTAATGAGTCGGATGTACGTCACGCACCTCAAAACCTGCTCGATCTCGACTAAGACCCCCGGGACCGAGTGCCGATAGCCTTCTTTTATGAGTTATTTCCGATAATGGATTTGTTTGATCCATAAATTGGGATAATTGGGAGGTACTAAAAAATTCTTTTACTACTGAAACTAAAATTTTAGAATTTACTAAATCATGAGGCATTACGGTATCAACATCACCTGCCGACATCCTTTCAATTACAGATTTTTCCATTCGGACTAAACCTATTCTAAATTGATTTTCTATCAATTCACCTACCGATCTAACCCTTCTATTACCTAAATGATCAATATCATCTATGATACCTTTACCGTCTTTAAGCTCTACTAAAACTCTTACGATATTTTTAATATCATCAATTGTTAAAACCGTAACTTCTTCAGAAATATTCAGCTCTAACCTAGAATTCATTTTTATTCGCCCGACTTCTGAAAGATCATATCTTTCCGTATCAAAGAATAAATTATAAAACAGGCTTTCAGCCGCTTCGATATTAGCAGGTTCGCCTGGTCTTAGAACTCTGAAAATATCACATAATGCTGCCTCACGATCCTGATTTTTATCAGCAAATAAGGTGTTCCTTATATATGGACCGGATTGAGGATTGATTACTAATACGTTAACATTTTTAATTTTAAGATCATTAATAACATTTAGCATATCAGCAGTAATCATTTCACCGATTTTTGCTAATACTTCATCGCTTGCAGGATCTCTTAAATCTTCGGATAGATATTTGCCGATTAAAGTTTCATGAGCTACTAAAATATTATTAAGCCCTTCCCCAAAATATTTTTTAGCCAAACGCGGAGTAATTTTTTGTCCTGCTTTCAGTAGAATATTTCCAGTATCTGCATCTACTAAATCACTTGTTAAACGATGAGCAGTAATATGCTGAGGTATAAATTTAACCGCCCAACCTTTATTTTTAACAAGCTTATAAGTTACTGAATTATAATAAAATTTTATAATTTCTTCAGTACTCATACCTATAGCTCTAAGCAAAGTAGTAGCATAAAGCTTTCTTTTTCTATCAATCCTGAAATAAATAACATCCTTAGCGTCGAATTCTAAATCAAGCCAAGACCCTCTATATGGAATAACACGAGCAGAATATAAAAGCTTGCCGGAAGAGTGGACTTTTCCTTCATCATGATAAAAGAATACACCAGGTGAGCGATGCATTTGTGATACAACTACTCTTTCCGTACCGTTGATAATAAAAGTACCGTTTTTAGTCATTAATGGGATATCACCCATATATACTTCTTGCTCTTTAATCCCTTTAATTTCTCTAGTACCGGTATCCTCATCTATATCCCAAATACTTAATCTTAAAGTAACTTTAAGAGGAGCAGCATAACTTAAACTTCTTTGACTGCACTCTTCTACATCATATTTTGGAGTATCGAATTCATATTTTACAAATTCTAAATTAGCAACATTGGAGGAATCTGAAATAGGAAAAATTGAGTTTAATATAGATTGTAAACCTTTGTTTTTTCTTTCAGAATCTTTAATATTTAACTGTAGAAAGTTTTTCTCATATGAATTTTTTTGAATTTCAATCAAATTCGGTATATCTGCTACTAAATTTATGTGACCGAAATTTTTTCTTATTCTTCTATTATGTGACAAGGGTTGTGCTTCTATATTATCCCTTAATGAAACCATATAATCTCCTGACTGATAAAATTACTGCCCGTATTACAGTGATTAGGTCCTATGCACTTTTAATAGAATAATCATAATTATGGCTCTTTTTAGCTGTAAATCATCAGATTTTTTTGAAATAGTAATAAACTCTCCTCTCAAAAATCTTATTAATTTTCGCTTAAAAATATCTCCTAATTAATAATCATTAATCAAAAGTCTTCAGAACCTAGGTTCTGTATATAAAATTTAAATTATTTATATTTTAAACAATAAAGTTTTTATTGGAATAGATACCTATTTCAATAAAATACTTATAATTTGCAGTAAAATAAAATATACTGTTTTAAAATTTTTCACATAAAACTTAAATTAAAGAAACCTAGTAAGTTTCTTATTTAGATCTTGTGTAGGCTCTACGAACATTTCCAAAAAGATTTGATTTTGGTTATTTGTTTGTTGCAACAAATTATAATATTTTTTTAAAATAGGTAGCTATTCCTTCAAAAATCTCATTAATTTTCACTAAAAATCAATTATAAATGTTCACAGAACCTAGAAAACTTCAATAATTTAAACTTCTAGATGTATGGTACATTAACCAAATTATTTTAATCAATAAGACTTTTAATGTAATAGCTTTATCCTATTGCAAAAAAATAACTTAAATTAGCTTTAAATTAACTTCTTAAAATCCAAAAAGCCTTATTTAGTAATTAAAATTTGAATAAGGCTTTTTGGATTTTAAGAAGTTAATTTAAAGCTATAAAATATTTCATCTGTAATGCAAAAACATTAGGTCCTGTAAAAAAATTAATCTATACTTAGTTGTTTTTGATTAAAAATTATAAGATTTTTCTTGGAATAACAACAACTGTTTCAACAAGAATCTTATTAATTTTTACTTAAAACTATCTAAAATACGAATAATTCAACTTTTCTTTACAGAACCTAGTGCAGAAATAATTATTTTAATTCAACTTTTGCTCCAGCAGCTTCTAACTTACCTTTGATTTCGTCTGCTTCTGCTTTTTTCACATTGCTTTTAATCGGCTTTGGAGCTTCATCAACTAATTTCTTAGCTTCAATTAAACCAAGACCTGTGATATCTTTCACAACTTTAATTACTTCAACTTTCTTATCACCAGCAGCTGTTAAAACTACTTCAAACTCAGTTTTTTCAGCTACTGCTTCAGCCGCCGCAGGAGCTGCTGCACCGGCAGCTGCTACAGCTACAGGAGCTGCTGCAGATACACCCCATTTTTCTTCTAGCATTTTCACAAGCTCAGCTGCTTGCATTAACGTTAATGATGATAATTGTTCTTCAATTTTAGCTAAATCTGCCATAATTTTTTCCTTTTTACTTTTTTTATATTGAGAGATTACTACATCAGGCATTTTAAAGTTAATTAAATTCTTTTGTGCTTCAAATTATAAGACTTTTTTAAAATAAGAATAATATCCTATAAAAAACCTTATTAATTTTCACTATAACAGCTCTTTAATTATCAATTAAAATACCTGATGCAGTAACCTTTAAGTTAATTTTTACTAGCATGTGCTTGTATTACTCTCGCCATACTCGAAGATGGGGCTTGTAAAACACCTACAACCTGAGTAGCCGGTGCTTGTAATAACCCAATAATTTTACCCCTAAGCTCATTAAGTGTAAGTAGCTTAGAAAGTTCTTTTATTGAATGTTCATCTAATACGTGATTATCTACTATTCCACCGATAATCTTAAGATTATCATTAGCCTTAGCAAAATTAACTACTAATTTTGCCATCTCAACCGGTTCTTTAGAATAAACAATAGCAGTAGGACCCGCAAATAAATTAGCAATACTATTAAGCCCTGTTTGATTTGCAGCTATTTTTGCTAAAGTATTTTTAACTACTTTAAAACCTGCTTCTTTAGATTTAAGTGATTCTCTAAGCGCACTCACTTGACTAACGGTTAACCCGTGATAATGAGTAATAATTATAGAGGGCGATTCTTTATAAATATTTACAATATCCTCTACTGCTACCGGTTTTTCTGATCTTAACACCTTTTAATTCTCCTTTTATAATACAGTTTAATATATTTAAACTGATACAAATGCTTAAAATAACAAAATTTTTTTATTATTACTATACTACCGTTAAACGGCTATAAAAATTATGCTATACTAGTTAAATCTATTTGTACCGATGCTCCCATAGTAGAAGATAAATACATTGCTTTTAAATAACTTCCTTTTAATCCGGCAGGTTTTGCTTTAATTACTGCCTCAATAAACGCATTTAAATTTTTTAATAAATCTTGGTCTGAAAAAGATAATTTTCCAAGCCCTGCATGAATTATACCTGCTTTCTCTGCTCTATATTCTACCTGACCGCTTTTAGCATTTTTAATAGCATTTTTAATATCTAAAGTTACGGTACCAAGTTTAGGGTTAGGCATTAAACCTTTGGGTCCTAAAATTCTTGCAACTGAACCTATAGCTGCCATCACATCGGGAGTAGCTATACATACATCAAAATTAATTTTCCCTGCTTTAATTTCATCAATAATATTTGTTGAACCTACTAAATCTGCTCCGGCACTTTTAGCTTCTTCTTCTCTTTCTTCTTTACAAATAACGGCAACTCTTACGGTTTTGCCTGTACCGGCAGGTAAATTAACTACACCACGTACCATTTGATCGGAATGCCTAGAATCAATTCCAAGCTTCATAACTATTTCTAAGGTTGGATCAAATTTAACATATGATGCTGATTTTAATCGTTCAACTGCATTTGTTAAATTATATAAAGTATCTGATTTTACTTTTTCTCTAGCTTCTCTTATTTTTTTACCGCCGCTAATTTTTACAGCAACATCTTTCTTATTTGACATAATAATTAATTCCCTACTACTTCAAGTCCCATAGATGCAGCACTACCACAAATAATTTTTGTTGCTGCTTCAATATTTTTTGTATTTAAATCAGGCATTTTTAACTTTGCAATTTCACGACAATCATCCATAGTAACTTTACCTACTACGGCTTCTTTTTTAGTAGCACTAGAACCTTTAGTAATTTTAGCATATTTCTTTAAAAAGTAAGAAGCAGGAGGAGTTTTTATTTTAAAAGAAAAACTACTATCTTCATAAACGGTAATTACGGTTGGCAGAGGTATTCCTTTTTCCATACCTTGCGTAGCATCATTAAAATCTTTACAAAATGCTGCAATATTAACTTTTCTTTGTCCTAGGGCCGGTCCTATAGGAGGTGCAGGAGTGGCTCCAGCAGCTGGAATTATCAAGTTAATATAACCTTTTATTGCTTTCTGAGACATTTATAAATATCCTTATTTTTCTCTTAAATTAATATTACTTTGTAACAATTGCATGGATCTTGTTTCCCATCATTGCAAGGAAAAGCTGTAAGTTTTGACAAAACAAGGCAGAAAAAAATTCTGTAAATCAGAAGTTTTTTATTATTTCTCCTAGATTGCCACGCAGCCTACGGCTATGACGACGCATTATCCCGCAACAATGACATCCTGAACATTCGTACAATACAGCTTAAGTAATTAATAAACCGTATTTAGTCCAACTTTTAATCATTTTTCTTTACTTGATTAAAATTTAGTTCTATTGGAGTTGCTTTACCAAATATTGCAACTGAAACTTTTAACCTATTTTTTTCTTGATCTATTCCTTCTACTGTACCCATGAAAGTTTCAAAAGGACCATCTGTAACAGTCACTATTTCACCAACTTCATACAATTTAGAATTCTTTGCTTCTTTAGCTTCTGCTTCCAAATTATTAAAAATATTTTGTATTTCACTTTCTGTAAGAGCTTTTGGCGTGGTTTTGCTTCCTAAAAAGCCGGTTACTCCAGATATATTTTTTACTAAATGCCAAGATTTATCAGTCATATTCATCTTTATCAAGATATAACTCGGCATTAGTTTTTTTTCTACCTTGAAATTTTTACCGCGTTTAACTTCAGAAACTCCAAAAACAGGTATTAATATATCTTCAAAAAAATCCGTCATGTTCTGTTTAGCGATTTTTCTAAGCATATCTTCTTTAATGCGTTTCTCTGCTCCTGATGCCGTATGTACTACATACCACTGCTTTACATTTTTTTCAGAAGAAGGCAATATATTATCTATACTCTGTGCTGTCACAATTTATTCCTTATACTATTTGCCGATATTAAGCAAAAGCTGCATTATGTTATGTATACTATAATCAAGTACCAAACAAGTTAGGCTAAAAATAAAAACTGCTACTACCACTACTAACGTTGAAGCAACAAGCTCTTTTCTAGTTGGCCAAACTACCTTATAAGTTTCTTGTTTAACTTGTTCAAAAAACTTATAAATTTTATATTCTTTAAACATATTTTTGTTAGGTAATTTATTAGACTTCTTACAAAATGCTACTTCTAAAGGCCATTGAGACGATAATCCAGCACTGGAATTCTCACATACTAGTATGTACGCTGCGATTCGAGGTGAAGTACCTCTTTCAAATTTCTCTCTATAAGCAAATTTTGTAAAAATTCTATATTTTATAGCAAAAAAGCTCTAAGCTTATAATGGCAGGAGCGACAGGTATCGAACCCGCAACCTCCGGTTTTGGAGACCGGCGCTCTACCAATTGAGCTACACTCCTATCATATTTTTAATAAAAAATCAATAAAAGTTATTAAAAATATTTGTTATTATTAAAAAATTACTATAACAAACAGTACTGTTAATTTATAAGCTGCCACGGCAAAACAACATGTATTTCTGTAAGACGTGACACCTCACCCCTAAATTATTTTTTAGCTTTAATAATATCAGCTACTTGACTCGGCACTTGATCATAATGAGAGAATATCATACTAAATTGAGCTCTACCTTGAGATAAAGACCTAAGCGTATTAACATAACCAAACATTTCCGCTAAAGGAACATTCGCAGTAACTACTTGAGCATTCCCTCTTGGATCCATTCTTTGAATTTGTCCTCTACGACTATTTAAATCGCCTATAATATCACCCATATATTCATCAGGAGTGATAACTTCAACTTGCATAATCGGCTCAAGTAATTTAGGATTACCTTTCGGCATCCCTTCTCTAAATGCTGCCTTTGCAGCAATTTCAAACGCAAGTACACTAGAATCTACATCATGAAACGCACCGTCAACTAAAGTTGCTTTAAAATCAATCATAGGATAACCGGCAATAACACCGGTTTCTCTAATATTATTTAATCCTTTTTCAACACCTGGTATATATTCTTTAGGCACGGTACCGCCGATGATTTTACTTTCAAAGACAAAAATTTTATTTTTATCTTCATCTTTTAGATCTTTTACCTCTTTTAGAGGCTCAAAAATAATTTTTACACGAGCAAATTGTCCTGCACCGCCGGATTGTTTCTTATGGGTATAATCAATTTCACAAACTTTTGTTATAGTTTCACGATATGCTACTTGAGGAGCTCCAATATTTGCTTCGACCTTAAACTCTCTTCTCATACGATCAATGATAATTTCTAAATGGAGCTCTCCCATTCCTTTTATCACTGTTTGTCCTGTTTCATAATCAGTTGACACTCTAAATGATGGATCTTCAGCTGCTAAACGAGAAAGTGCAAGGCCCATTTTTTCTTGATCGGCTGTTGATTTAGGTTCTACTGCAAGCTCAATTACCGGCTCTGGAAATTCCATTCTTTCTAAGATTACTTGCTGATCAATATCAGATAACGTATCACCTGTGGTAGTATCTTTAAGACCTGCTAAAGCTACTATATCACCTGCTGATGCTTCTTTTACGTCTTCACGATTATTAGCATGCATTAATAGCATTCTACCGATTTTTTCTCTTTTATTCTTTACGGTATTAATAACAGTTGTTCCTGAAGTAATTTTACCTGAATATATTCTAATAAAAGTTAATGAACCGACAAATGGGTCATTCATAATTTTAAATGCTAAAGCTGCAAAAGGCTCAGTTACCGAAATAGGGAAATCTGTTTCTTCACCGGTACTTACTTCCATACCTTTTACTATACCTATATCAATAGGCGAAGGTAGAAAATCTACTACGGCATCAAGTAAAGGCTGTACCCCTTTATTTTTAAAAGCACTACCGCATAAAACCGGATAAAATGCTGCTGAAATAGTACCTTTTCTGATTAATCTTTTAATCTCTTCTGCTGTTACTTCTTCACCTGATAAATATTTTTCCATAACATGATCATCTAACTCAACAACCATATCAAGTAATTTAGCACGATATTCTTCAGCTTTATCTTTCATATCGGCAGGTATATCTTCTTCAAAATACTCAGCTCCAAGTGCTTCATCTTTCCAAATCACTGCTTTCATTTTAATAAGATCAATGATACCTTTAAAATTTTCTTCAATCCCTACAGGCAACTGAATAACAAGCGGTTTTGCTCCTAAACGATCTTTGAGCATTTCAACGCATCTATAAAAATCTGCTCCCATTCTGTCCATTTTATTGACAAAACACATTCTAGGAACATTATATTTATCTGCTTGCCTCCAAACCGTTTCTGACTGCGGTTCAACACCTGCTACACCGTCAAATACTGCAACTGCACCGTCAAGAACACGAAGCGAACGCTCTACTTCGATAGTAAAGTCAACGTGTCCAGGAGTATCGATAATATTAATTATTTTATCTTGCCATCTACAAGTAGTAGCAGCTGAGGTAATGGTTATACCGCGTTCTTGTTCTTGTTCCATCCAATCCATGGTAGCACCACCCTCATGAACTTCACCTATTTTATGCGATTTACCGGTATAATATAAAATACGTTCGGTAGTTGTGGTTTTACCGGCATCAATGTGAGCACATATACCGATATTACGAATATGCTCAAGTTTATTTATTTTACTCATTATTACCCTACCTTATTTCATTTTTTTAGGGCTAAAATGAGAGAAAGCTTTATTAGCTTCGGCCATTTTATGAGTATCTTCTTTCTTCTTAATGGCAACACCTCTATTATTAGAAGCTTCAAACAGCTCTTCGGCAAGTTTATCAATCATCATTTTTTCAGAACGTTTTGATGCAGCATTAATAATCCAACGGCTAGCAAGGGCATATCCTCTTCTTTCATCAACATGAGTCGGAACTTGATAATTAGCTCCTCCAACCCTAACCGAAGTTACTTCTAAATGCGGCTTCACGTTATGCATAGCATTATTAAAGGCTTGATACGGATCAACTCTATGCTTCTTTTCAATTTTATTAAAGGCTGAATAAACAATTTTCTCTGCAAGGGCTTTCTTCCCTTCTTTCATAATATTATTGATAAATCTTGACAGTAAAATACTGTTATATTTCATATCAGGTAAAATTACTCGTTTTTCTGCGGCATGACGACGTGACATTTTATTTTTTCTCTCTAACTAATAATTTATTTTTTTGTAACTGCAACTTGTTTACGAGGAGCACCGTAACGTGACCGACCTTGCTTACGTCCTTTAACTCCGGCAATATCATAAGCACCGAGTACGATATGATATTTCACCCCCGGAAGATCAGGCACCTGACCACCTCTTACTAACACCCTATCATGTTCCTTTACACTATGCTTTTCACCAGGAATATATGCATTTACGGTTCTTTTATTACTTAAACGCACCGTTGCAATCTTACGAAGTGCAGAGTTAGGCTTTTTAGGGGTAACGGTTTTTACAACTAGGCAAACACCGCTTTTAAAAGGATTAGATTCTAAGGCAGGAGATTTGGTCTTACGAGTTTTTGACTTTCTCCCAAAACGTACTAATTGATTATATGTCGGCATTAAAAAAAATACTCCAAAAAAAACTTATATATACGATAATTAAAGGGTGAAAATACTTCCACCCTTTATTTTCAATCATTTCTAAATACAAATTATAAGAATTTGTAAATTACACTAAATTTAAATTATAATTACTTTTTCCATAAAAGCAAGTATGTTTTAATTAACAATCATTTTTTTCTCAATTATTTTTGCTATAAAGCTGATTAACATCACTAAAATATAGTAACAGCACGCAGCAATAAGCATTGGAAAAAAATAATTATATGTTTCAATTGATACAATTTGTGCTCTACGCATTAAATCCATTTCTCCAAGCATAGAAATAATGGCTGATTCTTTAATCAAATTTACAAGCTCATTTACTAATGACGGAAAAATATTTTTAACTGCTTGCGGCAGAATTATATCTTTCGTTATTAAAAACTTTGGAATAGCAAGAGCTTCAGCCGCTTCAAACTGCCCTTTATCAACTGCATTAATCCCTGCCCTGATTACTTCGGAAACATATGCTCCCGAATTAAGAGAAAAAGCAATAGCTCCCGCCATAAACACACTAAATTTAATACCTATGATATAAGGTGAAGCAAAATAAATAATACTTAATTGAATTAATAAAGGCGTTCCTCTGAAAATAGAAGTATAGAAATTTGCAAAAAGCCTTAAAGCATGATTTTTATTTACCTTACAAATAGCGAGCAGCATCCCTATTACTAAACCGAATATAACAGCAATAACGCTATATTTTAAAGTTACCAAAGTGCCCTCTACAATAAAAAAGATTTTTGGATAGAACTTTATTAAATACTCAAACATATTTTATATATATTTTTTTCTTGTCATACCGCGGCTTGACCACGATATCTAAAAAATAAGCATTTTTGGATCCCGCGATTTAATCTCGGGATAACATTAAAGGTTTCTAGATTCCTGCTTTCGCATGAATGACATAAGAACATTAATCAGTACACTCTCTTCACCGGCGGGACTGCTGTTACTTCATCGGTTAAAGTAGTTAAAGTCACAGGTTTATAATCAAGAACTACTTTACCTGCTTCATCGATAGAGCTAAGAGTATGCTTCATCCAATCCTCATCATTACGATCAGGATAATCTTCACGTGCATGAGCTCCTCTGCTTTCTTTTCTTGCAGCTGCCGAATATACCGTTACTAAAGCTTGATCAAGTAGATTATCTAGCTCTAAGGCTTCCACCAAATCGCTATTCCAAATTAAAGATTTATCGTTAATTTTTATATCTTTATAGCCGCTTCTTATTTCGCTAATCATTCCTGCCCCTTCATCTAGTAGCTCTTGAGTTCTAAATACCGAAGCATGGCTTTGCATAGTTCTTTGCATTTTAAGCCTTAACTCTGCAACTAAAATATTACCGTTAGCGTGACGGACTTTATCAAATCTATTTATAATTTTTTCAAGGCTTTCTTCTTTTATAGACTTGTGGGGACTCGCAGGCTTAATAAGCTCGGCTGCTTTTAATGCAGAACTTCTACCAAATACTACCAAATCAAGCAAAGAATTTGATCCTAATCGGTTAGCACCGTGTACCGATACGCAAGCCGCTTCACCGATTGCCATAAGCCCTTTTACTACGCTATTATGATTTTTACCGTCTTTGATTATGACTTGACCGTGATAATTCGTCGGTATCCCGCCCATATTATAATGTACCGTAGGAAGTACCGGTATCGGCTCTTTAGTCACGTCAACACCGGCAAAAATTTTAGCCGTCTCAGAGATACCGGGCAAACGACTATGTAAAATCTCAGACGATAAATGATTTAAATGTAAAAATACATGATCTTTATGCTCGCCGACTCCTCGCCCCTCTCTGATTTCTATAGTCATTGCTCTTGAAACTACATCTCTTGAAGCTAAATCCTTTGCAGCAGGAGCATAACGCTCCATAAAACGCTCACCGTTTGCATTAACGAGATATCCCCCTTCGCCTCTTGCCCCCTCGGTAATAAGACAGCCGGCCGAATATATACCTGTCGGATGGAACTGTACAAATTCCATATCTTGCAGTGGAAGAGCGGCTCTAATCGCCATGCCGCCCCCATCACCAGTACAAGTATGAGCAGACGTCGCTGAAAAATAAGCACGCCCGTATCCGCCCGTTGCAAGCACTACATTATGCGCTCTAAAACAATGCAGACTACCGTCATCTAAATTCCACGCAACTACGCCTCTACATTCACCATCTTCCATCAATAAATCAATAGCAAAATACTCAACGAAAAACTGTACTTTATGTTTTAGTGACTGTTGATATAAAGTATGCAGTATGGCATGCCCCGTACGATCTGCCGCAGCACATGTACGCTGAGCTGCTTTTCCTTTGCCGTACTCTGTTGTCATCCCTCCAAAAGGACGCTGATAAATTTTTCCCTCTTCAGTTCTTGAGAAAGGTACGCCGTAATGCTCTAGCTCTAAAATCGCATCGGGAGCGTTTTTGCACATATACTCAATGGCATCCTGATCGCCTAACCAATCAGAACCTTTTACCGTATCATACATATGCCAACGCCAATCATCTTCACCCATATTCCCAAGAGCCGCACTAATTCCGCCCTGAGCAGCCACAGTATGACTACGGGTTGGGAACAGCTTAGTTATACAAGCAGTATTTAGCCCTGCTTTAGCCATACCAAATGCAGAACGAAGACCTGCTCCGCCTGCACCTACAACTACTACGTCAAATTTATGATGAATGATATTATACGCTTTGGTCATTAAATTAATTTTTTACTATTTTGATACGTGAATTGTCTATCTCTGTCACCCCATGGCTTGACCACGGAGTCCAGTAATTCAATACACAATATTGTTTTCTGGATACCGCGGTCAAGCCGCGGTATGACAATTTTTATCCTTTATAAAACAGCGCTACTACAAAAGCTACAATAGTAACAATGCAAAATAATTGCACTATTATAATCAATGTATTACGTAATTTGTGACAACTTATATAATCTTCAATTACTACACGCATACCAAGCATCGCATGATACAACGAAATAACCACCGTAATTAACAAAGCTACTACATTAAAAGGCTTTTTAAGTGCCCACATAATAATATTTATATCATTATTTTTGTTGGTTAACGTAAAATATATTAGCCACACAGAACATAAAGCTAATATAATCCCCGTTACTCTTTGCAATAACCAATGATGAGAACCGCTTTTAGCAGAACCGCTATTTTTTGCTTTTACAATTTCTGCTTTAAAATCATATACCATTAATTTTCTCTATTATTTGTTTTAGCTTTTCGTCATTGCGAGGAAATTGCATAGCAATTGACGAAACAATCTCAGGCATTTGTTATTATTTCTGAGATTGCCACGTCGATGCTACGCATCTCCTCGCAATGACATTTTTAATTACTACACCCATAACAATACCGTTAATAATACAGATCCTAACACTACACACCAACCGGTGATATTAACCAATTTTATAGAAAAACCGTAACCGATATCCCAAAATAAATGCCGAATGCCGTTACATAAATGATAAAACCAAGCGTAGCTAACAGCTACTAAGCATATTTTTATAATACAGCATTCAGCAAGCTGTAAATAATTATTGTCATATTTACTAAGAATCAACCACCACACCAAGATTGACACCGCAAAAAACAAAGCTACGCCGGTCATACGATACAAAATTGATAATGTAGAACTTATTTGTGGCTTATATATAGTTAAATGTGGTGAAGTTGGACGCTTATTATAAATTTCTTGTTTGGTTTTAGTCATATATTTCTAATAAATAAACAAAGGGTTATGTCATTCCCGCGGAAGCAGGAATCCAGTAATTAAAAAATACAACTATACTGCATTTTTAAAATTAAAAGCTCTCTTTTTTCTGGATTCCTGTTTTCGCGGGAATGACATACTACACGTTTCAATCGGTCAACGACATCTATCTCTGCAACCAATGTCTTTCTACAGGCGATAAATCATCTGTCACTGCTCTCCTATCATCGAAGACAAAACATTCACCTTGCCATAAATTGTTCTTGTTTTGTGTATCTTCTAGATATTGCAGTATTCCACCCTTTAAATGATATACCTCATTATAACCTATGCTTTTAAGTAAGCTGGTGGCTTTTTCACACCTGATACCACCTGTACAAACCATAGCAATTTTCTTACCTTTGAGCAATTCTTGATTCTGCTGAACCCAAGCAGGAAATTGTTTAAATGTTTTGGTATTAGGATTAATTGCTGATTTAAATGTACCAACCTCTACTTCATAATCATTTCGAGTATCTATTACTATAACATCTTGTTTTGTGATAAATTCATCCCAATCTTTCGGCTCTATATATTCGCCTTTAAACAAATCAACATTTAAATCATCAACGTTCATTGCTACGATCTCTTTCTTCAGTCTGACTTTCAATTTCTGAAAAGGATGAACATCACTATAATTTATTTTAACGTTAACATCTTTGGGACCGGTCAGCTTTATCAATTCTTCAAGTACAAGATTTACATTTTCATATGAACCTGAAAAAGAACCGTTAAAGCCTTCATTAGCTAATAAAATAGTACCTCTAATATATTTTCTTTTACCGAGAAGCAAAAGTTTCGGTATCAAATTCGCTGGTTCTTCTATATTAACAAAACTATATGCACTTAAAATTGCTATTTTTTCATTCATAAATTATTTAGGTATTATTTTTACATTCTATGTCATTCCCGCGAAGGCGGGAATCCAGCAAAAGCTATAAAAAACTTATTTTTATAGCTTTATTTTATTAAATATGTAATTTTTGTATCAATGTTAAGATTATTTTTCCTTCGTGGAAATAACATAGAAAACTACATAACCTGCAATGGTACGAACATATTACTACTCCCCCTTTCAATCAAGAGCAAAATATTTTGCTTATCTGATTTTTTAGCATTGTCATATAATTCTTCTAGCTTACTTATATCGTCTATGCTTTCCTGATTAATATTGGTTATCAGATCACCAATTTTGAAGCTACTTTCTTCTTCATCAATATTGGTTATCACTATTCCCATTTTATCTTGAGGAATAGTATATTTTTGTCTTAGTTCTTCAGTCAAATTACCAAAAGTAATATTATTTTTAGTAATAGATAAATTATTTTCTTCTTTATTTGTTATTTCTTTCTTATTGGTCTCTTCTGTAGAATCTTTGGTAACCTCTTCATTATCCGAAGTAACTTTAATAGGTAACTCAAGCTCCTTTTTATCACGAAGTATTTTTACTTTTACTTCCTGATCAATAGGAGCATCTGCAATAATTACACGTAATTTTTTAGTATTTTTAACCGGTATATCTGCAAACTCTATTATTATATCACCTGTTTTAATTCCCGCTTTATCACCTGGACCGTCTTCTTGTACTTTAGCTACTAACACCCCCCTAGTATTTTTAAGTCCTAGCCCTTCAGAAATTTCCTCGGTTAAATCTTGTATTGTTACTCCAAGGCGTCCTCTACTTACTTTTCCATCTTTCTTAAGACGTTCGATTATAGGCTTTGCAGTATTTGACGGTATTGCAAAACCGATACCTATATTAGTACCGAGCGGTGAAAAAATTGCCGTATTTACGCCGATTACTTTCTGATCCAAATTAAACATAGGACCACCGGAATTACCGTTATTAATTGCAGCATCCGTTTGAATAAAATTATCGACTATATTGTCCGTATCTATATCGATATCCCGCCCTTTAGAAGAAATAATACCACTTGTCACCGTACCGCCTAGATTACCGAACGGATTACCGATCGCAATAACCCAATCTCCTACTCTTGCATCATTTGAATCTCCAAACTCAACAAAAGGTAGAGGTTCCTCGCTATCTATTTTTAAGAGAGCTAAATCGGTTTTAGTATCGTTACCTATTAATTTAGCCGATAATTCGGTATTATCTGCAAGTTTTATATTAATTTTATCAACATTTGCAATTACATGATAGTTTGTCACTATTAAGCCGTTAGGTTCAATAATAAATCCTGAACCAAGCGGGACACTTTTCAGAGTTTGATCAACCTCTTCCAAATTCAGCGGTATATTAAGCTTTTCTAAAAAATCATTAACTTTTTCTTGCAGAGGATCTTTCTCGGCATTTTCCGATTTACTATTAACATATTCTATTGTTGAAATATTAACGACGGCAGGAATTAACGGTTCCACTATATCGGCAAAGCTATAACGAGCGGCTTCACTTACTTTTAAAGGAGCAGAATTTATTTCCGTAAATTCATTCTCTTCTTGAGCTGCTACTTTTAAAGACTTACTATTTTCTTTTGCTAGAACAACGTTACTTGATATTAAAACTATTATAACAATAACTATTTTCAGATTAACCATATACTCCGTAAATAAAAATAGATAGACTAGTATACTACTTAGTAAGATTTAGATATTTTAAAACTTCAGCATCCGGTGAAATTACAAAATTAGTATTCTCTTTCTTTAAAGAATTTTTATATACTAAAAGTGATCTATAAAATTTATAAAATTCCGGATCAACTGAATAAGCAGAATTATATATTTTTGCCGCTTTCTCATCGCCGTCACCTTTAATAATTTGTGCATCTCGATAAGCTTTCGCAAGTATTATTTTACTTTCTTTATCTGCTTTTGAACGAATACGCACGCTTTCTTCTTGTCCTTCCGCTCTAATTTGGGTTGCTTCTTTTTCACGTGCCGTTTGCATACGACGATAAATAGCCGCACTATTTTCTTTTGGTAAGTCTGCTCTTAAAATTCTAACATCTACAACATCAATACCGAAGCTTTTAGCTTCACCGTCCACTTGATTTAAGATATTTAACATTACATTACTACGTTCCTGACTTAAAAGGCTACTTAGCGAGATTTTACCTATCACCTTACGCATTGACGATTCAAGATTACGAGTCAGCCTAATTTTCACACCTTGATAATCATGTACCGTTTTATAAAACATTACGGGATTATTAATTTGGAATTTGGCGTAGGCATCAACAATAACTCGTTTACCGTCAGCAGCCGTTAATTCTTTTGCCTCAACCTCAACATCTAAAAGACGCTTATCAAAAAATTCAACATTTTGAATAAACGGGATTTTAATATTCAGTCCTGGATTTTCTATAGTTCTAACTGCCTCACCAAACTGGAATACTACTGCAGATTGGCGTTGGTCAACTGAAAATAAGGAGCTAGAAATCAGTATCAGCCCAAAAACAATTGTAAAAATTATATAATAAATCTTTTGTTGCATTTAATATTCCTTGTTGTTTAGATGTCATTTGTGTATAGCGTGAAAAATACGCTTGATGTCATTCCCGCAAAAGCGGGAATGACATAGCACCCCTATGGTTTAATAGCCATGTGCGGCAATAGTGCATTATTAATAATCGTTTTATTTGAACTGCCTAATACCTCTTCGACTACTTCTAAATATAATCTATCTCTAGTTACTTGCCTACCTGTAGCATATTGTTTATAAATAGCATTAAATCTTTGGCTATCACCTTCTGCTTTCGATATAACTTCTGCTCTATAACCTTCTGCTTCTTGTATAATCTTTGCAGCCGCTCCTCTAGCTTCCGGCAAAATCTTATTATTATAGGCTTGAGCTTGATTTATTTCTTTTTCTTTATCTGCTTTTGAAGTTTGCACGTCTCTATAAGCGTCTATTACTTCGGCAGGCGGCTCGGCTTTTAATAATTGTACTTTCTCAATCATAACGCCGGCATTATAACTATCCAATATCTTCTGTGCTAATTTCTCTATTTTATAAGTAATCTCCTGCTTTTGATCGGATAATACCCAAGAAATAGGAGTATTACCTATGACTTCCCTAACGGCACTCTCGACTGTTGCTTTTACTGTTTCTGCAGGTCTTTGTACGTTAAAAATAAAATCTTCAAGATTATTAATATGCCACATTACATCACAATTTAAAGCAATGATATTTTCATCACCGGTGAGCATTATACTTTCACCGGCAATATTTTTAGTATTATCGCCACCGCTACGCAGAGAGCTATTTGTACGATAACCAATCTCAATCCGACGTGATTGTTTAACTTTCTCAACTATTATCGTTTCAAAAGGTGCCGGTAAATGATAATTAAGCCCGGGGTAGCCCTTACGCACAAAACGCCCAAATCTTATTACCGCTGCTTCTTCGCCTTCTTTTATTTCATAAATACCCGAAGCGAGCCATAAAGCAACCACTGCAACAACAACTAAAATTATTGTTTTAGCATTGAAATTAAATGGGAATTGAAATTGATCAAAATTAAATTGATTTTTACGCGGCCTTGTGAATATGTTATCTTCTTTATCAGACTCAAAATCTTTCCATGGGGATTTTTTTAAAATTGAGATATGTTTTTTATTAAGCATTTGCTTTATTGTTTTATATTATTTTTAAAGATGAGATAATTATATATATTATAGTATATAACGTCAAGTTACGAGCTTAAACAGCTTTAAATAAGGAAATTTAATTATGGCGAATTTACACCAACGACAAATTATAGATAAAATTCAGCATATTACCTTTAAAGACGGTACTTTTTTAAATGAAGTTATATCGGATATTATAATTAAAGGTAATAATATCGGTTTCTCAATAGATATATCAGGTAAAAACAAGTTAGAAGCCGAAGAAATTAGACTTAAGGCAATGAATAAACTTAACGAGATTTCGGAAGTAAATAAAATAACAATTGTTTTTACCGAAATTAAACCGATGGAGAAAAAAGTTCAAAAACCAAAACATTTTGTAGAAAATGTAAAAAAAATTATCTTAGTAGCGTCAGGTAAAGGCGGAGTCGGAAAATCTACAATATCGGCTCTTATCTCTCAGCAGTTAAGTCTAGCAAATTACCGAGTTGGGATAGTAGATGCGGATATTTACGGTCCGTCAATTCCTCATATATTCGGCATTAACGAAGTACCGCAAACGAAAGATGGACGAATAATACCGGTACTTGCTCAAAGCATCGAAATTATATCTATAGGCTTCTTCGTTAAAGACCGCTCGGCAATTATTTGGCGTGGTCCTATGGCGAGTAAGACTATTTATCAATTATTATCGGTAACAAAATGGGATAATTTAGATTATTTAATTATCGATATGCCGCCGGGAACAGGTGATATTCATTTAAGTATACTAGAAAATTATCATTTAGACGGCGTAATAATCGTAACTACACCACAAAAAATATCAGAAATAGACGTAATACGTTCTATAGATTTATATCAAAAACTAAATTTACCTATTTTGGGAATAATTGAGAATATGAGCTATATGCTTAAAAATAATAGTGGAGGACATTTATCACAAAAATATAATATACCACTAATCGCTCAAATTCCGATCACACCACAAATAGCCGAGGCTTGCGATAAATCACTACCTCTAACAAACTTATTAACATTACCTTTAGAGAAGTATTTACAATGAAAATACACGTATTGGGGGATGATAGAACAGGCAACACCCATCAGGCTATTGCACTTGCTGAAAAATTAACGGAAGAATATACAACAATTAAGCTTGAATATAATTGCTTAGCTAAGCTACCGAACTTTTTACTAAAATATTATCCTATTCATATAAAAAGTGAGCTATTGCAGTATCTTTTGGATAAGTCCCCGCCTGATATGATAATTACCGCTGGAAGAAGAACTGCAGTACTAGCATTTTATTTAAAAAAGAAATTTAAAGATATCAAGTTAATACAAATAATGCAGCCTAATCTTCCTTACAATGCATTTGATGCCGTTATTCTGCCTTATCATGACCAACGTCATTGCGAAGCCACAAAGTGGCTGAAGCAATCTCAGGGCTTTTTTACTAGATTGCTTCGTCAATACTTCGTATTTCCTCGCAATGACGACTTTAAAAACATCATCCCCATCAACGGAGCTATCAACAACGTAACTGAACAGTTCGCCGCAGCGAACTTGGAACTCCAAAAACATTATCCTACTCTTAAACAGTTTATTGCAGTGATAATCGGTGGGAATAATAAAAAATTTAATTTCCATGAAGATGAAGCAGTTTTATTTGCTTCATTATTAAATAAAATATATACTAATCAAAAAATACCTTTTTTTATTAGTTTTAGTAGACGTACACCACACAATGTAAAATCAATTATTAAAAATAATATGCCGTCCTCCACAATTATTTATTACCCGAACGAAGACGCAGGCTATAATCCTTATATAGCTATGCTATCCAAGGCAAAATATATAATCTCTACGGCCGACTCAATCTCAATGTGCAGTGAAGCAGCTTCAAGCGGCAAGCCTCTTTATATATTCTGCCCACCAAACTTTAATTCTTCAAAGCATAAGATTTTTATAAAGCAGTTAGTAGAACAGAAGATAGCAAGAATTTTTGATAAGTCGGCTATTGCTCTAGAAGAATATAGCTACAAACCCTTAAATGAAGCAGAAAGAGTAGCTGAAATTATTAAATCTTTAATCAAAAGCTGGTAATTATATGAATAAAGATATACAATCATATATATTCATTAATAAGCTAAAATCTTTACCGTTTATCAACGCAATATGGCTTTTTGGCTTCTCATGCTAGAGGGGATAACGATGAGCGTTCTGATATTGATATTGCAATTTATAGAGAATGCCGACACGCTTTTAAAAATAGATTGTGTAAGGTTTGAAAGTACTAAAATAAGCTCTGAACTTTATAAAAATATATTAAAAGAAAAAAATTATATATGTCAAAAATAAACCTTAAACTTGAAAAATTTCGTAAAGCTTTTATGACGCTTGAAGATATTTATTTAAAACCGACAACAGAAGATAGGGGCTTATATTGATGCCACTATACAAAGATTTGAATTTACTTTTGAACTCGCTTGGAAGTTTTTAAAAGAATATTTTTCTCAAAAAGGCACATTTCTTCACTATCCTAAAGAAGTGATAAAGGAAGCGTTTGTTGCCGGTATTATAAATGATGAGAGTTTATGGATTTATATGCTCACTGATCGTAATATGATATCTTATACTTACGATAAAAAGCTTGCTGATGAAATATATAACCGAATAAGAAATTATGTTCCTGAACTTAAGAAATTACTAAATATCATTGATTTAAAGATTTAATAATACCTTGCAGAGTTTGGACTTCAGGGGAAGAGAGACTATTTATACGTGTAAATATATTAGTGATATTTTGTTGCATAGCAGTTTTTTTGTCGGGAGCCTTGAAGAATCCAGCTTTATCGAGTTTGCCGAATAAATTTACTAAAAAATGCTCTATTTCTTCTTTAGTAGCTAATTTTTGAATGTTATGTACATCCTCTCTGGGCGTAGAATTACGCAACAACTCATAGCATATAATAATAACCGCTTGAGCAATGTTTAATGAGCTAAATTCGGTTGTATTAATAGTGATAATCTTATTAGCAAATGCGATTTCTTCGTTGCTAAGCCCATTATTTTCCCGTCCGAACATTATCCCGACTTTTTCAGAATTTGGATAATCTAAAGGTAAATTTTGTGAAAATACATAATCTTTATTCATAGCCCTTTTAATGCAAGTAGTAGCATATAAATATTCGAGGTCTTTAATGCTATCCTCTAGGCTATCAAAAATTTTTGCATGATCTATAATATTAACCGCTCCGACTGCATTACTACGTGCTTGCTCATTAGGCCAGCCGTCTCTTGGAGCCACGATTCTAAGCTCATTTAAGCCAAAATTCTTCATTGCTCTTGCAGTAGCACCGATATTCGCACCCATTTGCGGGGCAACTAATATTATTATTGGATTCATTTTAATAATTTTTTGTAACTAAGCAGGTATAGGCAATCGCTACGGCGTCAGCTTCATCAGAATTGGTAATTAAGGCAGTGCCAGACAGCAAAAGCTTTATCATATGCAACATTTGGTCTTTCTCTGCATGCCCATATCCTGTTACGGTTTTTTTTACCGTATTTGGCTTAAACTCGCGCATGTCCAAATTATATCTACCGATCAGCGACATTATCGCCCCTCTAGCATATCCAAGCTTTAAAGAAGTCACGCTATTAGTATTAACAAATGTTTCTTCAATCGCTGCCATATTTGGTTGATATTCTAATATTACTTTTTCTAATGTACTATTAATAAAAGCAAGTCTATGATGCATTGCATCCTTACTATTTGTTCTAATAATACCACTAGCTAAATATTTCAACTGTGCGGTCTCCTTTGCCACTACTGCCCATCCAAGACTCCCAAGTGCCGGATCAATTCCAAGTATTATCATGATTATTTAATGTTATTTTTATTGGCATTATTATATGGCTTTTATGTCATGCCCGCTTTTGGGGGAATGAAATCGAAAACGATCCAACAAAGCCTGTCAAGCCACAGAGTGACAGCTTTATATCTTCATATACTGATAAAATTCTTGATTATTCTCCCACAGCTCACGCACCTTAACGAATAAAAATAAATGAACAGGAAATCCAAAAAACCTCTCCATTTGCATTCGGGATTTTGCTCCTATTTCTTTGATTTTAGAGCCGTTTTTACCGAGTATTATAGTTTTATAGCTCTCTCTTGAAACTACTATAACTTGATTAATCTTTACGGATTTGTCTTTAAGATCTTCCCATTTTTCGGTTTGTACGGTTAATTTATAAGGGAGTTCTTTCTGCAAATTTAAAAATAACTGCTCTCTTGTAATTTCTGCTGCAATAAAACGCATAGGTAAATCCGTTATGTCGTCTTCCGCATAAAGCCAAGGAGAAATTTTGGCCTTACTTGTTATATATTCAAGTAATCCATCAATATTTTTGCCTGATAAAGCAGATATAGGCAAAAGCAAGCTATCAGGATAATTTTCTGTTAAAAAAGCTTTAATGTCATTTAGATATTTTGATTCGATGTCTATTTTGTTCAATAAAAATATCGGAATAATATTAAGTGAGCGAAGCTTATCTAAAATATTATGCGTTATATCATCAAACGACTTTAGACTATCAATAATTAACAGAACTAAATCCGCACTATGCAAACTAGACCACGCACATCTTACCATTGCTTTCTCTAAGCTCCCTTTCGGCTCAAATATACCGGGCGTATCGTATAAAATTACCTGTGTATCTTTTAAGGTAATAATACCGGTAATAATTGACCTAGTAGTTTGAACTTTTGGGGTAACAATTGAAAGCTTCTCACCGATTATTCTGTTTAATAAAGTTGATTTTCCGCTATTAGGTTGCCCGATTATACAAACCGATACCGTTTTCTGATTAGACATCTTCCCAAACTTCACTTCTAGAGGTAATTTAGACGTCGATCCAGTACTCGCATCCTCGCGTACTGCGGCGGCAAGTGCTTCCGTGTCTCCTTTAAATTCCTCTCTATAAGCGAATTTGGCAAGATGTCTATTAGTCATTTTTAAGTCTATGCAATAAGCTGCGTGCTGCGTTTTTCTCTGCTTCTTTTATTGCGTGACCAGTGCCTGTTTGTTCATAATCTTTTACTTTTACAAGAACCGTAAAAGTCGATGAATGGGAGGCTCCTTCTCTTTTTATCAGACGATATATAGGTAGGTGATGATCACTAGCTTGAGCCCATTCTTGTAAAGCAGTTTTTGGGTCATAATCCGTTAAATTCTGAACTTTTATAAATTCTGCCCATAACTTCTCGATAATATCATGGGTTGTTTCAATATTGCTATCAAGATATATAGCTGCAATTAAAGCTTCCGTGGCATTTTCTATATTATTAAGATTATCACGCCCGCCTGCTACTTCTTCGCCATGAGTCATAATTATATAATTTTTTAAAGTAAGTTTAGCTCCAACCATGCATATTGTTTCTTTGCAAACCAAATAGGATCTAATTTTAGCTAAATTCCCCTCATTATAATTTGCAAAATTTCTAAATAAAATTTCTGTGATTACTAAATTTAATACGGCATCACCTAAAAATTCTAATCGTTCATAATCTTTATCATCCTTGTACTCGTGATGTTGCCTTAAAGACGGGTGACTTAACGCCTCTATTAAAAGCTCTTTATTTTTGAAACTATAGCTAAGTAGCTTTTCTAACTTCTCAAATGATTCCATTACGCATCCGTGTTATAAAGATTTCTGAAAATTCGATTTAACCTAACAGATTCAACCCATGGCTTTAACTTTAGTACTAGATTAATAACTCCTATATCATTATCCCACCAAGTTATTTTTGTTGAGAACCAAATAAATTGTGCTTTAGCAATAAAATTTTCGAACGGTACAAATCCAAGATTTACTCTACTATCATTTGACTGATCTCTATTATCCCCTAAAAAGAAATATTTCCCTTCAGGTACATAAAAAACATCCGTATTACCGTATCTATCATTATATATAACGCCATAAATAGGAGCAAGCTTATAAGAAAAATATGTTCTACCGTTTGGCAGTGTTTCTTTAAACTTTAAATATTTTATTCCCTCTTCGCTTATATAAGTTCCAACTTCCGTGCGTTCTATTTTTTTGTCGTTAATATATATTACATCATCAATCAATTGAATTTTATCGCCGGGTAGCCCTATTAAACGCTTTATATATCTAACACTCATATCGTTAGGCGGACGAAAAACTACAATATCGCCACGATCCGGTTCACGAGCAAATATTCGCCCTTTAAAAAGAGGAATAAAATCAAAAAAAGATAAAGAATAATTACTATAACCATAACTATATTTCGTAGAAAATATATAGTCATTCTCAAGTATGGTTGCTTTCATAGACCCGGTTGGAACGGTAAACGGCTCCATAATAAGTATTCTAATAAGTAAAGCGATACATATTACAAAAGCAAAAGACCCCCACTCTTGCTTAGCTGTTTTATTAGTGTTTGATTTTGTATTATCTGTTTGCATAATCTCTTAATTATTTATAAATTGGAATCGTCATTGCGAGGACATTACAAAGTAATTGACGAAGCAATCTCAGGAGTTTGTTATTATTTCATGAGATTACCACGCTCCTTTCTCCTTTCAGCCGCTCGCAATGACGGCTTAGTATCCACGCAGGCAATATCTCCTCGCAATGACGATAAAAAGTCAAACCACACTATAACTCTTTATCCTTGCCTCAATCTCGCTTCTAAAATGGCGTATCAGCCCTTGAATCGGCCAAGCTGCCGCATCACCTAAAGCACAGATAGTATGCCCCTCTATTTCTTTCGTAACGTTAAGGAGTTCGTCTATCTCAGATTTTGTGACATTACCTTTAACTAGCCGCATCATAACTCGCCACATCCAGCCCGTACCCTCACGGCAAGGAGTACATTGCCCGCAAGATTCATGCATGTAAAATTTACTAAGCCTTGCTATTGCATAAATAATATCGGTAGATTGATCCATAACTATAATACCGCCTGTACCAAGTCCAGAACCTGCTGTTCTTAAACTATCAAAATCCATATCTACTTCACATAATGACTTAGGAAGTAAAGGCACAGAAGAACCGCCCGGGATTAT
Source organism: Rickettsia philipii str. 364D (assembly GCF_000283995.1). Classification (NCBI taxonomy): domain Bacteria; kingdom Pseudomonadati; phylum Pseudomonadota; class Alphaproteobacteria; order Rickettsiales; family Rickettsiaceae; genus Rickettsia; species Rickettsia philipii. The sequence continues at coordinate 156,244 of NC_016930.1, read as the reverse complement.
GGCTTTAAGATTATCCCATCCACCACGAACACCACCCGCATATTTCTCAATCAATTCTTTTAACGAAATGCCCATTGCTTCCTCAACATTACAAGGCTTGTTAACATGCCCTGATATGCAGAAAATCTTAGTGCCCGTATTGTTAGGTTTACCTATACCAGCAAACCAGCTAGCTCCTCGTCTTAAAATGGTTGGCACTACTGCGATAGACTCAACATTATTTATAGTAGTCGGACAGCCATATAACCCAAAGCCGGCAGGAAAAGGCGGCTTTAAACGAGGCATACCTTTTTTGCCCTCTAAGCTTTCAAGCAATGCCGTTTCTTCGCCACAAATATAAGCACCCGCCCCACGATGTAAATAAATATTACAATCAAAGCCCGAACCGCAAGAATTCTTTCCTATTAACCCTTCTTTATAGGCTTCATCTAAGGCACGCTGAATATTAGAGGCTTCATTATAAAACTCACCTCTAATATAGATATAACAATTATTCGCTCCTATAGCAAAGCTTGCAAGCAAGCAACCTTCTATTAATTTGTGCGGCTCAAACCTTAATATATCACGATCCTTACAAGTGCCAGGCTCAGACTCGTCGGCATTTACTACTAAATAGCAAGACTTCTCTAAATTTTTAGGCATAAATGACCATTTCATACCGGTAGAAAATCCGGCACCTCCTCGCCCTCTAAGCCCTGATTTCTTAACCTCTTCAACGATGAAATCTCTACCTTTATCAAGCAAAGCTTTAGTATTCTCCCAATCGCCTCGCTTCTTGCTAGATTTCAAATCATGGCTTTGCTGCCCATGCAGGTTAGTAAAAATTTTGTCTTCTTCTTTTAGCATAAACTATTCTCGTTATGGCTTAAAAACGTCATTGCGAGGAAAAATTGAAAATGTTGACGAAGCAATCTCATGCCAAAATCCTGAGATTGTCATGCAGGCTACGGCCACTCGCAATGACAATAAAGCCGGCCCAAGCAACAATGCCTGCTCGCAATGACGATTCTTTACCTTTCTATTACTTTTTTATTAAACTTCCTATTAACAAACATTGTAAGTATCGGAGCAGAGATAAAAATTGAGGAATAAGTACCGACTATTATCCCCAAAAATACAAGTACGCTAAAACTACGGATTGCCTCACCGCCAAAAAAAATAAGGGCTAAATTGGCAAGTAGCGTGGTAATGACAGTTAAAATAGTTCTTGATAAAGTCTCATTAATACTTAAATTTATAATTTCCGTGATATTTTTTTTATGATATTTACGTAAATTTTCTCTAATCCTATCATATATTACTACCGAATCATTAACGGAATAACCTATAATAGTTAACACTGCAGCAATAGTACTTAAGTTAAAATCAAGCTTTGTCATACTCATAAACCCAAGAGCGAGTATTACGTCATGCACTAAGGCGATCAGTATACCAAAACCAAAATACCACTCAAAACGCACCCAAATATAAACCATAATCGCTAAGAAAGAGAATAACATCGCCATAGCCCCCGCTTCTATTAACTGCCTACCGACTTGCGGACCGACAAAATCTACCTTACGATATTCAAACTTATACGGAAAATTACTTTGCAAAGATCCTTTAATGAACTCAATATTTTTCATGAGATTTTCTTCACTACTACTACCGAATCTAATCGATAAATCACGCTCACTACCGAAATTCTGTAAGACCACCTCACCTATTCCAAGCTTGCCTAGAACCCCACGCATTTTTGGCAAATCAGGAGCTTGATCAAGCCTTACTTCAATAACTATACCGCCGGCAAAATCAATACCGAAATTAAATTTATATATACCGATCCAAATAAAGCTAATGAGTGATAAAATAATTGAAAAAGTGTAACTAACTTTTTTAAAATTCATAAAATCAAAATCGATTTTATTAGGTAAAAGTCTTAAAGGATAAATTTGCATTATTATATATTTTGTTGAATAAGGATTATATTTGTATTATATAGTAAATTCAAAAAGGTTAAATGATTTTTTATGTCAGAAGTAGTAATAAAAGAACAATTAGAGCAATATATAAGCAAAATAGAAAGATTAGAACAAGAAAAAGCTGATTTATCTCAAGAAGTAAAAGATATCTTCCAAGATGCTTCTTCACATGGATTTGATGTTAAAGCTATGAAATCTATATTGAAACTAAAGAAATTGGATAAAGATAAACTTGCCGAGCAGGACGCTATGCTTGAGCTTTATAGAGATACTTTAGGGATTTGAGGCATACGTCATTGCGAGGAAATTACGAAGTAATTGACGAAGCAATCTAAGGAGTTTGTTATTATTTCATGAGATTGCCATGCAGCCTACGGCTGCTTGCAATGACGTATTGAGTATTCACGTAGCAATGCACTCTTTCGCAGTAATGACATAAGAGATACAAATATATTTAAGCTTTTGCTGCCTTAGTTTTAGCAATAGGGATATGTCTCTCTTTAATTCTAGCCGACTTACCGCTTCTATTTCTTAAATAATAAAGTTTAGCACGACGAACTACTCCGTATTTTACTACATCAATAGAGTGTACTATCGGCGAGTAAGTCATAAAGCGTCTTTCGACTCCTTCACCGTGGCTAATTTTACGTACTAAGAAAGATGAAGTAATACCGCGATTTCGTTTTGCGATAACTACACCTTCATAAGCTTGAAATCTTTCCGTTAATTTTTCCTTACCGTCTTTCTCAATCGATCTATCAACAATTTTAACAGTTACCTTAACTGTATCGCCGGCTTCAAAATCAGGAATTTTTTTATTTGCAGTACGCTTTGAAATATTTTCCTGTTCAAAGCGGTCAATAATATTCATTTTTTAACTCCTTAACTCTATAAATCTTTAAGTAACTCCGGACGGCGTAATTTAGTAATCATATGTGATTGCGCTTTTTTCCATTCATTAATTAGCCTGTGGTTACCGGATAACAAAACACTCGGTACAGCTCGATTACGCCAAATTTCAGGTCTTGTATATAGGCTGCATTCAAGCCCGCCCTTAAATTCCCCGTCTTCTTCAAAAGACTCAGAAGATAAGGTATTTTGGTTCATTAAAACACCTGGCAGTAGTCTAATTAAGCAATCGAGAATGGTGAGAGTAGGTATTTCTCCGCCGGATAAAATGTAGTCGCCTACACTAATTTCTTTAACATTATACTCTTCAATTACACGTTCGTCAATCCCTTCGTAACGTCCACATAAGAATATGAGGTTTTTATTTTTTAACATCTCTTTAGCAAAGCTTTGGGTAAAGACTCTACCGCGAGGTGAAGGATAGTACATTTCAGCATTAGGATTTAAAGCAAGAGCATGATCTATGCTACTGCCTAGAACATCAGGACGCATTATAAGCCCGTTACCACCGCCATAAGCCTCATCATCAATATTTTTATGCTTAGTTAAACCGAAATCTCGAATATTAATAACGTCATATGACCAAATATTTTTATTTAGTGCTTGTCCTGCTAAAGAATGTCCTAGAGTTCCAGGAAACATTTCAGGAAAAACGGTTAAGATTGTGGCATGAAGTATAGACATACGTTTAAAATAGTAGACAGTACCAATTAACGCAATAAAATTATAATTTAATTATTTATCCCACCCACCTGTCCTATAATCTTCTTTTCTTTGTTTTTTAGCAGAAGCTGTTGTACCACTCCTAAATGCTTCAGCTTTTTGTTTATATGTTTTATGAGCTTGATCACTTTGAAATTTTTGAAATTCTGCTTTCTTAGCAGCTTCTATATAATGGACTTGTTATTTTCTCTAAGCGTCTCATAGCATCTTTATCTAAACTAATACCTGCTTCTCTTTTGCTTGCTGCTCTATTTTTAATGCTGTCTTATAACCTGCTGCTGCGTTTTTAGCTATAACTTGCCTCTGCATCAACCCACTTTTCTAGAATCTTTCTTCATTGCATCATTATATGGATTTATCTTATTATTTTTAATACCCTTTATTTGTTTTTCTGCTTTCTTTTTATCAAAAAATCTTCTGGCATAACTTCCCCCAAAATTTAAGTTAAAAATATATCTATAGTTGCATATATTTCAAAAAAAGTTAATAAAGAAAAATAGAGGTATAAGTAATTAAAAATTAACCAATTTGTGTTATAAAAACTTCATCACTTCCTCAGCGATGATTAGCTCTTCGTTTGTCGGCACAGCGAAAACTTTAACCTTACTGCTTTCAGCGCTTATTAGATGCTCATTTTTTTGGTTTTTTGTATCATCTATAATGCCTAGCCATAAAAGTTTTTCAGTAATCATTTCTCGTATTACAGCGGAATTCTGTCCAACACCGGCAGTAAAAATTAGACAATCAACTCCCTCAAGTGCAGCAGTTAGCTTACCTATTTCAAGTACAATGCGATACACAAATAACTCTATAGCAAATTTAGCATCAGGTGAGTTACTGGCAAGCAAAGTACGCATATCGGAGCTTTCACTGGACATACCGAGTAATCCTGATTTCTTATATAGTAACTCGGTTACTGCTTTCGTAGTCATTTGCTCATGATCGATAAGATATAACACTACTCCAGGATCAAGGTTACCTGTCCTTGTACCCATCATAACACCGTCAAGTACGCTAAAGCCCATGGAACTTGTTAAACTAAGACCGTTTTTAATAGCACATAGACTACTACTGCGTCCTAAATGAGCTATAATAGTCTTTGTAGGTAAATCTTCCTTTGTCATTTCGTTAAAACGGCTGCTAACATATTTATATGATAACCCATGAAAACCGTAACGAATTATCCCTTTATCATAATATTTTTTCGGTAAACCGAAAGCTTTTGTAATAGGAGGATTGGTAAAATGAAACGACGTATCAAAACAAGCTATATGTGAGATTTCTTTATATTTTTGAAGAAATAAAGCCAGTACCTGCAAATTATAAGGTTGATGCAAGGGGCTTAGAGGTATTAATGCTCTTAAATCTTCACTAACTTTTTCATTAACAATAACCGGTTTATTAAAAATTTTCTCGCCATGGACAATACGGCGACCGGTTGCAATTAACTTGAGATTTTTTTGTTTTTTCCACCAATCTTCAAAAAGATCAATAATCATTTCAATAGCATCATCTTTAATGTCAGTAGCAGATGCCTGTGTTTTATTTATATGAAATAATATTTTATTATCTAAAAAAATATTATAAATTTTATCCTTAACTTTTTCATTCTGAATTTCAAAAATAGAAATTTTCAAACTAGATGCGCCAGCATTAGCTATTAAAATAACATTTTTCATTATTTACCTGCTTGGATATGTAGCTTCACCTTAGTGTGATTATAAATAAATGAAGCAAGTACACAGGAAATAATACGCATATCCATAGGATCGGCTCTACTTGTTAAAATAATAGGCACACGGGCTCCAAGAACGATACCCGCCATAACCGCTTGACCCAAATATTTTAGCTGCTTTGCAAGCATATTGCCTGATTCAAGATCATGTACTACTAATATATCAGCATTTCCTGAAACTGAAGAGCTAATGCCTTTTGCTTCTGCAGCAAATAAAGAAATAGCATTATCAAACGCAAGCGGTCCGTCAACCATAGCATTCGTAATTTGCCCTCTATCTACCATTTGCGATAAAGCAGCAGCATCAAGGGTTGTAGGGATTGCAGAAGTTACCGTCTCAACTACCGATAATACCGCAACTCTAACCTGCTTGTCTTCTCTGATCATATGCATTAAATCAATAGCATTCTGCACTATATCACGCTTATCTTCTAGAGTAGGACGAATATTAATAGCAGCATCGGTAATAATGAACGGTTTTGGAAAGGTAGCAACTGCCATTAAGAAAGCATGGCTTATACGACGTTCAGTACGTAGAGTCCATTCTCCTTATAAACTACCGCAGACATAAGCTTATCAGTATGAAGCGCCCCCCTTGGCATAATAGCCGCAACTTCCTTTTTCTTTGCAAGCTCTACGGCTTTTTTTGCTGCTTCGTGGCTATGCTCAACATTAATTACTTGATAATCCTCAAGATCGACATTATTAACTTTTGCTACTGATTCAATTTTATGTTGTGGACCAATCAAGACCGGTTTTATTACATTAAATTGTGCCGCTCTAACTGCACCGAGTAATGATTCTTTATCGATCGGATGAACTACTGCAGTTTTAACAGGCTTAAAGCCGTCGGCTCTAAGTAATAGATCGATGAAATGCTTTGCTGCTTCATCACAGTCAAGATCGTTGATTTCTTTTGGAGGAGTATAAGTAGTACCTAATTTCTTAGCTAGAATGGCATCTAAAAAAGTCTCGTTTATTATATGTTGCTTCTTCATAAACCCCTTAATAAATTAATCACTAACTTAATTAGATATTATATAAGTTAATTAATAAAGGGAAAACTAATTATTGTTTTTAGCGGGCATTTCTTAAATGCTATTAACGCAACAGTGCATATTCGAATTCCGTGTAGGCATTGTTGCGTAGTTCGGAAAATACCCTTAATGTCATTCCCGCAGAAATGAGCATCCAGTAAAGCATAAAAAAACTTGTTTTTTATATGCTTATTTTATCAAATATGTAACTTCTGTATCAATATTGAAGTTATTTTTCTGGATTCCTGCTTTCACCGGAATTACATAAGAGCTATATATCAATCATTTAAATAATTTCCAATTTCGTTCTTGCGGTGGAGAATCTGCTCTGCCTTCAGAAAAAAAAACCATTAGTAGGATTTGAGCTTAGTTCTGTAAAATCGTTCATCAAATTGTTTAAAAAAACAATTATTAGTTATTCTACTTCATATTTCTTAAATGATCTTCTAATTTTCTTAGCTTTCTACCCTCGTTTACTATAGGCTTTACATAGGTTTGCATTTTGGCATTTTCTCTATATTTATTAATCTTATCGATCTGAGCATTGACTTCATCGGTAATGGCTTGCTTTCTATCCTCTATTTTATTTAATACTTCAGTACTATATTCATAATTTTTAACATCAGCATTAAAGTTATTAAGCTCTTCCGTAATCTTTTGGTCTATTTCAGCTCCCTCGGCGGTATCTTTAACTTTTTGTGCTATTAATGCCGGCATTTCTTCGATCTTGATATCATCTCTTTTGAAATGATCTTTAAGCTCTTTATAAGTTTGCTCTAAATTTTCCTGGGCTTTCTCGTACATAATATCATAATGCTCTTGGCGACGAATATATCGATCTCCATCTATAAATTCTGCATGTTTTCTATGAGCGTTATCTATCATATCGCGCATCTGAGAATCAGTAGCTTTCTCACGCATAAATCTGTCGCCCATCATTACCGGTTCACCTTCCTCAAATAACCTACCATGCACCTCATGAATAAGCTTTCTTTGAGCTAATTCTTGATAATATTCCACATCACTATGTCTACCTGCTTTTTCTAGTCTTGCTAGATATTCCGGTGATAATATATCTGCTTGAGCAGCTAGCGCCTCCTTATTAATATGCATTTGGAGCTCTTCATGTTCTCGTGCTTTTTCATCATCTTTTAATTTTTCGCTATAAGTTCTAAGCCTTGGATCGTTATATTCAAAATCATGCCATTCGGCACTGGTTAGATTACCCTCATAAGCATCACGTAAATCTTTACCGACTATTGCAGTTAAAGCTCCTCTTTTTATTCCTGTATAACCTGCATATATTTTTTCGCCTATACCTACACGCTTTTCTTCTTTTAATTTACGTTTTGTATCAACACGATGCTCTATCTCTTGCCAACTTCTAAGCACTCCTATATTCTTACCGAACAGACCAACACCTCGCCCGGACATTTCTTGGTGAGCATTTTTATAAGCATCTTGATAATCTCTAGTAAAGTTTGCATCGCTAGCGAGTTCACGTAAGTTAGCATCTTTTAATGACTTATCAAGCTCAGCTTTTTGTTCTTTACTTAAAGCAGCGTAATCTTTCACTTCATATTTATTTGCAGCAATTTTATCTCGAAGCTGAGTAAACTTCATGTGCGATAGTTCTTTTGCTTTTAATTCATTCCCCTTAGGTAAATTCTTTAATAATCCTGCAATACCGTTTTCATAATCCGTAATAGCATTCATTTTTACATCTTTAGAATCTATACCGTATTTTCGCTTAACCTCATTTTGTACGGTTTTATTTGCTGAAGAACCGAGAGCTTGCTTTTCAAGCCTTCCCATCATCATATTTTCAAATTTCTCGGCAAAAAACATACGAACTTGCTCTTTCCCTGCACTTACACGGCTAGTTACAGGTGCACTTACCGTCTTAGCCACATAATTTAGCGGTCTATTCATTTGTTTCGCTGCAGATTCATAAGATTGCTGATTAACTTTTTGTATGTCTGTTAAATTACCTGAAGTACCGGCAATAAATTGTGCCGTCGATATAGCAGTATCGTTAAATTTACTTAGCAAATAAATAGACACAAAAATTAGTAATATCCCGTCAAGTTGGACAAATTTCCCATTTATAAAATTACTAATTCTTTTTGCATCTTTAACTAAATCTAAAAACGGTAATTCAATATAGCGTTCATCTATACACTCATACGCAGCACAATGCTTACATTTATCAGGGTCATTCTTACAAGAATCATCTACTATTATATGATCTTTAGGAACTAATATATTTGCTTTGTGGAAATTATTTATACCGCCTTTCATCGGTACTGGGAACCACCAATAAAATATTGAATGACCCAGGCTTGGATCTATATCCTCAAGGAAGCTACCGAATATTTCATTTATCGGACCTAAATTAGGAAAATCATGTTTACATACTGCAAAACCAAGCGTTGAATATATTTCAGTTCTGATGATCATTGAAATAAAAGCGATACCGGTAAATAAAATTATAGGCTGTAATGCATATGATATTAATTGTCTTAACCAATTCTCAAATAACGAACGAGTTATATTAAACAACATGAAACAAATAAATATCGGTCCCATAATTATAATCATACCGATAGTTATAAGAGCGGTTAGATAGATAATAGTGGCTTTAAATATAAGAAAGAAAATAAAATATAAGGCTATTAAATATAGAATGATATATATAAAACCAAGCCAATCAACAAATAGTAAAGAAAATAATTTAGATAAAGTTTGAGGAGCAATAAGTAACCCAAGCAAGCTTTGAGAACCGGGACCGGTAGCTGAAGCTTCATTAATTATTTGCAGTATTTGCTGAACCCCATCAATAAAAAATACGAATAAATAATCATGAAAAAATGTCCAAGCTTTATCAGTACTTAATAATATTGAGACTATACTAACTTTTAATATTCTAACTATAAGTTCGACATGAGTAAGGTTTATATTACCTATTAAAAAGGAAAAGCCTGTAAACATTATATATAGAGTTAAAATAGCCGAGACACTCATCCTATAACCCGACGTATCAATTATTTGTTGATAAGTTTTCTTTATAATCCCATCCTTACCAAATAATACTCCTTTTATTAAATCCGTTAAAAATTGTAGCGGATCGGGTCTAGTATCAGTAACTCCGGACTTTATTACTAATCTATATTGCCCGCTATTATCATTATAAAATTTATCTATAATCTTAAAATAAAGAGGAGATTGAGCATATTTTGACTTATCTTCACCTTTATATTGATAATTTATACCGCCGGCTTCCAAGAATTGTCCTGTACTACTAGTACTATAAAATTCATAGCCCGAAGTAAGCTCCTCTCCTAAATGCTGAGTTATACCTTGCGGTTTACTCTGTGAGTCCGGTGAAATATTGGGATCGGTATTTTTAGCGGCAATAAGAAAATAAAGCCCGACACCGTTTGTCATTATACATGGAGCATTACTAATCATTGCATCATTTTTATTTGCAGGATTAGGAGTACACATATCAAGTCTAGTATTATCCCAAAAAGTACACGGTTGTAGCTTAACGCAAAAAGCAGCCAAAGTAGTTGTGTTATTTTTTTGACCATACCATGGACACCATGCAGATAACTGACCTGAAGTATTTTTATCGCCAAGTATATAACTCCACGGTCTTACCATAATGGTTAAAGGATAGCCGTTTACTTTATAAGCACTATCACGCCATGGTGCTACCTGATTACCTTCCTGTCTTGAAGTAATTTCTTCCGGATCATATCTAGCAGAGACATTGAATTTGATAAAACCGAAATCATCAGGGTCAATACAAGTATCACCGGTACAACCAGAAAGCAGCAATAGCGATATTAATAATGTAATAAAAATATTTTTGTTCATTTATTATGTGTTATTTCCATATGTCTTAATTTCAATGTCATTGCGCGCGACCATAGGGAGCGTGGCAATCTCATGCAGCAGTACTAAATTCCTGAGATTGCTTTGTCAATTGCTATGCAATGTCCTCACAATGACGGTAAAAATATTTACAATTATTCTTTCTGCTCTCCTTCCTCTTTCTTCACATCATTACGCTCAGCAAGAAATTTATTTGTAAATTCACCACCTACTTCCGGTTTTCTAGCTTTATAATTTTGATCAATTATCTTGTCTTTGAAAACTCTAGCCGGAGCCATTGCAGCCTTTTTAATTGGTTTTGTTACTGAATCTATATCCTGCATAACGGCTCCCACAGGATCAGAACGTTCTTGATAATTTCCTGATATTCGTGCCGGTGTAACATTTGTAAGCATTCCAACTACTATATTTACAAAAGTTACTAAACTATATGACATCAAGCAATATGAATAAAATAATAAAGCCGTAGTAAATAATACTAAGAAAGTATTAGCATTGTTCGTTAGAATATTCGAGCTACTAATTTCTGGAACATCCGGTACATAGAAAGGTATTCCGGGTAAGAACGGTAATGTAAAAGAGAAATGAATCGGAATACCAAGATTTGTTAAATCAAGCCCTATTTTTATTGGTATAAGAGTATCCCAACAGGCTCTAACTACCACTTTTAAAAGCTGCTCAGATAAAACCTGATCTATCAATAAAAAGAAAATCAATAATATTGTCGGCTGCACTACATAGCTAAGCAATGTCGATATCCAATTATCAAATAAACTTTTAGTTTTTTCAAATAACATTAATATTATAAAAAATGGTGCCAATGAAATCATAACAGTTACCCCTATGAATGCAATAACATAACCTATTATAACTTCTAAAATAGCTCTAAAATAAGTAATAAGTGAATAAATGGTTATAATAGCGATAAATGCTAAACCATTATGTATTTGTAATAATTCAATAAATAGTAATCCCCAAATCCTACCGTTAGTATATTTATCAAATATAGGATCAATAAAACCAAAAATATTAGATCTAGAGCTTGTAGCACCTACTACATTAGTTACAAAGAAATCAATACCGTCAGTAAATACACTAAAGAAGTATGTATTAAAGAAGCTCCAACTTTCTTCTCTAATTAAAAAAGCTACTATAGCTATTTTGCATATACGTGTTATTACTTCTACAGCAGTTAATTTTAATGCTCCTGTAACGAACATTAGCCCAAATATAGTAACATAAAGGGTTAATGCAGTTTTAGCTAAATTCTGCACTGCAGAATTTTTAACTAACTTAATATAAAAGTTTTGACTAAAAGTTCTAAACTGATCGGTAATAGGTTTAATAGCACCGTTATATATTATATCAGAAAACCAAGTTGTACCGGTATAATTAGCATAATTTACACTAACTACCCCTTGTATATTACTATTAGGATTTACCACCCTTAACCATAAATATCCATCTTGCGGGGCATCAGTCGCAAAGTTATAATCTACCGGCGTACCACGAACAGATGGATCAGGTAATGTACCATCAGACGTTATTAAATATTCTAACTTTATATTTTGTTGATCATCAGGATTAATTGAATTTGCCCCATTACCTATTTCAACAATCATCGAATAACAACCAAAATATAAAAAATTAGCTGACCAATCATTCTTATTTATATAATCTACAAAACTAGCATAATTTGAAAAATTTCGGCTCCAATCACTCATTAAAACTGAATTACTAAACATGTTACTAACTTGCCAATCGCTAGTAAAATCCATAGTACCACCGCTAGTGGCTTGATAATATATAAAGCTACTTTGAGTACTGCCTGAATTTACAAAACTCTGATCTCGTCCCTTAATAACCTGCCCGCCTACTTTAATTATCATCCCTCTACCTTGATCGTAATAGCAAGCAGGGCTAGTATTTATACCGGCATTAGCAGGACAAGCCTTAATTAAGCCCATGAAATACTGTACCGCTCCCGTTATCATAGGCTTACCGACTATTACTCCATTATCGGTATTTTTATACTTTGTAGCAGTACCCGTGCCGCTACATACACTTTTTCTTTCCTCATCTATCATATTACACACCTGCTCTGCAGAAGAGTAAATTATTCTATTATCAAAATCTCCAAGGTTACTTTGAGTATAAAGTGCAGAAGCAGCGAATATCGAGCTATCAAGTTCCTGTGTTAAAATATTATCTACGGTATTAGGAAGTTTTAGAGTATTAGGGCTAAAAAAATTATCTTTACCAACTAAACTAATATTTACTACATCGCCGGCCTTAACTTCAATTCTCGAATTACCGTTAGAATAGTTAAAATATTTAACAAAATCAGACATTTTAGTAAATGAAAGTGCATCAAGGTCTTTATCAGGCGGTATAGTCCCCGGTGTTTCACTGTTATTGTCTGTAACAAAACGAGGAAACCCTAAAGCTTCAAATTGTAATTTAGAATAATTATAAGTTTTAATGAAAACTTGCGGCATACTAAACCTTGGATCAATTCTATATAATACTAGATATTTTCTAGGTTCAGGAGTAATACCTGAAGTAGACCAATTTATTTTTAACAATTTACCTTTCTGAACAGTATTACCTGTTGATTGCCAAATTCCGGCTTTAGATAAATTAATTCCTATATTACCCTCTTGAAAACTTGTAAATTCAGGCACTTCTAAACAACCGAATAAGCTTTTTAACCCACCAAAACTGGTTGACATCCATGAAAAAGCATCATCGGCTTTAGCTGGCATCGCCATAAACAAAACTAATAAAACTAAACTCTTAAGAATTTTCATAATTTTAAATTGTTATCCAACACGCCATACCGTGAGTATTAAATAGTAAACCCGTCATTGCGAGCAGCTGTATGGCTGCGCGGCAATCTCATGAAATAACTCCTGAGATTGCTTTGTCAATGATTTCATAATTTCCTCGCAATGACGATTTTCGATTCACCCTCTATTTCGGTGTTTCAGGTTTAGGTGGTTCTTCATTTGTCTTCTCGCCCCCTTCTTTTGGCGTATTTTTCCTATTTTTCTCAGCCTGATCTAATGTCTTATTGCGTTGTTTTAATCGTGCTTCCGCTCTGCCGGTAATACCTTGTCTTGTTTTATCATCCATTCCTATTGAACTTAATGCTTTTTGTCCTGCATCATGAGACATTTTACCACCAATTTCAGTAGCCGAAGGCCCAACAGCACTAGTTAATTTTACTACCATACGTCCTGAAAATTCGACATAACCGTACATACCGTAAGCAATAATAACTAGAGCTACGATATTTTGCATATTTACTCCCATCATACCCGACATATAATCCATTCCCCAAGGGGCAAACCAATTAATACAGAAGATAGGTACATTCAGCAAGGCAATAGGTAAAATAGTACCGATAAACGGAATTTTTATCGGTAAAGCACATTTCCAACACACGCTATAACCTAAAACAAAATCTAGATAAATGGTAAATAGTTGTGTTAGTACTATAATACCTGCCATCATAACTACCGGCTCTATCATATAGCGGATCGTAAACCTCACCCAATTATCAAATAAATACCTAGTAAAATCAAATAATAAGAAACTAATAAATAAAGGGGCTATACCGATTAATATACAAGTTGCCATAAATGCCATAATATAAACTGCAACAGCTCTAAGCGCCGTAATAATTACTATACCAACCGCAATAAAAATAATTATAAAATATATAATACCGCTAAGCCCAAGAGAAAGAAGTGCAAGTAATTGAGCGATAAAGGTTTGACTAAAAAATATTTTACTCATTACTGCATCTAAAAACATGAAAGGATTAGCAATAGTATTAGTAGAAGTAAACAAACTATATCCACTCATATTAGCAATAATTGAGTCTGAAAAATTGGTAATTGCATCAAAAAGATAGTTATTGAAAAATTCAAAGGTATTACCGTTCATAAGTCCGCTAACTACCCCGATTTTTGCTATTCTAATGACTAGCTCTTTTTGGTTTATCTTAGCAAAACCAAGCAAAAACATTGCTCCGTAAGTCATCACATACAGAATTAAAATTGCTTTAATATAGGTAAAAAAGTTAGTACAGGACGAACTATCATTAGCTTTATAACATACCATATTTTTAAAAATAGAAGTAGCAGCCCCTTGCACTTTAGTTTTAAATAACTGAAGTAACGGATTCATTACTTTAATAGTAAAACTTCCTACTTTTAAGGATGTTGAGAAATGTACTTTATAGCTACCTTCACTATCTTTATAGTCCCTTAAATTATTACCAGGATCATTTAGAATTTTCATCCATATATAACCCGCCTCATTTGCGTTAAAGCTATATTTACCTTCACTATCAACGCTAATTCCTTGAGGTGAATAGGTTTTACCGCTAGTATTCGGGTTTTCCGAAGGCTTTACTATGATGTATTGCACTCGTCCTCGATCATCAAAAGTATCGTTAAAACTATTACCGTTTTCTCTATAGCATTTAGTCTGTTTAATATTTAAAACGTATCCTCCCGTATTCTTACTACTATCTTGTGAGGTAGGAGACCACAGCCTATATTGTAAATAACTTTTTGCAATATTACTGTTAAAAGGTATATTATATATAACTTTATATAAATATTTACCGTCTTTATCTTTATAGTCAGGCGGTTGATCTGTATCTGCAACAAATTTAGCAAATTCTAGCTTAGAAGGCAGAGCTTGACTTACAGAACCCGCATCATTCATTTGATATATTAATCCAGTTGGTCCTTTGCCTCCTTTACCGTCCGCCGTATACCAAAATCTCCGATTCTTTTGAAAATCTCCATCGCTACATATGCCCGAAGTACAATGTACACCTCCAATATAATCTTTATCTTTTGGACTACGATCGCGCACACTATCAGGACATTGATCAACTGGAGGAATATTAGCATTATAAGAACATTGAAGGGCTGAATAGTCGATAAATAATTTACCTGTGTTGTCAGACCACGAAAATGTAAAACTCTCATCATCTAGGTAGTTTTCTGGTGCTGGTCTCGTTCTATTAACCCAAGCCATACATTTCGTTGTACATTCTGGTATCTTATCACAAGAAGGAGCACAGCCCAATTGTCCCCAGTTGCAACCTATTCGCTCATGCCAGGTAGGGCACCTCCATGTGACTTGACAATTCCAATACTGCTCTTTTAACTCGCAAGCATTGACATATTCACCTGAATAAACAGAATATTTTCCACAAATTGGATTATAAGTAGTTTTATTCTCTGAACAATCTTTCGTAACTTCAACACCTTTAAAAGCATCTTTAACTGTCGCATCCGTATTGGCAAAATTAGGAGATACGGAAACTAAAACTCTATCATTGGCGTATAATTCGGCAATATTACGCCATTCATTATTTTTTGCATCCATTATTAGAGAGACAGGTGGATTATTTGTATCGTTAATACGAGGAATCGGGATCATTTGACCGTTATCGTCTAAATTAGATCCAGCCCCTGTACGTTGTAAATTATCTTTAGGTATATAAGCTAAACACAAACTAACCTGACCGACCACTTGTAAATTCACCGGTTGGCCGTTTTCTACTAGCACCTGAGTATTTAGCCATTCACCGTAACGAGTAGGATCAGGAATAAGCCGAATCGTGCCGTCGGACAACATCTTAGCAGTGTTTACATAATTAGCATTAGCATTAAGGGTTATAGTACCGATTATTGAATCCGCTCCTCCTTTACCGTCCGACTCATACCTCATGTAGCAGCTTTCACCGACTTTTACTGCTCCTATCATACCAAGTGCTGCAAAAATAAAGCAAACTAACGTTGCTACTATAGCAAGTACTCCTAAAACTTTTAATAAGTTACCCTGCATATTCTATCATTTACCTCCACCCGAACCGCTTGCTAAATCCCCGCCTTGCTGCTGCCCCTCTTTACGCTTACCTCCAACACCCGGCTTATCTCCTACCAGCGGCTTACCTTGCGAAGCCATAGCAGCATCCTTAAGGAAAGCTGCTCCTTTCTTTACTAAACCAACGATTTTAGTGGGACTTGCCGTTACTGCATCCATATTAGGACCATTAGTTAAATCAGAAGCAAATCGCCCTATAGATTTAGAGAAGTAATAAAAAATAACCGAAAATACTAATACGCATAAAAGTTCTGCTAAAATAGATACAACATCTCTAACAATTGATTTTATTGGAAAAAGTATCAATAAATGCTCTTCCCAACCTTTACCTGCATAATATTCTAACATTTTATATCCAAAACTTTCCTGACATTGATCTGCCCCGCCAACAGGAAGCCTTAACTCAAAAGTACTAAACCTAATATCCCCTTTTTCATAATCATATCTAAGGAATTCACAATTTTTAAATATTGCGGAATCATACATAGTTATTAATAAAGCTATAAAACCTGCTAATACTGCCGGCTGCAATGCACATGACATACATACTTTTAGCCACCCGTCAAAATAAGCTTTTGTACGAGTAAATAGAGCCATAGGAATGAATATAGGAGAAATATATGTCATAACATAAATAGTAATCATGCAAACTAAATAATGCGTAATAAAATATAAAAGTATAGATAAAAATATTACAGAAAATATTAAACCTGCTGCAAATATAATAACATTTCCGGCCATAAAGAATCCAAACATAACGGTAAAAAATCTAAGTGCTCCTGCTTTACTTAAATCCTTCGGTCTGTCATTTTTGCCTTCAGGATCAAAATTAGGTATAGGTGTATTATTACCACGGGGACCATTGCCGACCACATTCCCTAACACTCCATTCTTATCTATATTATAAAGTAAATCCAAGCCAAGATAATAACCTATACGGCAATCAATCGCGTCCCATAAACCGTAAAATTTATAACCGTCCTTATACTTTGAATTATCAAATTGACATAATCCTCTAGAACCTGCTGCATTAAAGATCATCTGTGCAAAGTCCGGTGCTGCTCCTGTCAAAAGAGGTAATCCATATTTTAACATACCGTTTTCTTTTGTCGGCTGACCACCACTAAAATCTAAAGGTCCAAGACCGATAGAAAAATAAGCAACAAATAAGAATTTTATTACAAAAAGAGCTATTTTTTCAGTACTTGCATATTCTGTATTTAGAGCCATATTAAAAGCAAAAAACATAGTATAAAGAATTAATGCCGCACCTATAATTCTCTTTAAATAACCTTGAAACGTAGAAAAAGCAGCAAGATTAGTTATTCTAGAATTTTGATCTTGAGCACTACAACTCTTTCCAGCAAAAAATATTTTATTAAGCGTTGCACTCAAACACTGAACTGCAAGACCGGAAAAATTAATTAACGATTGACTATAATTTGCTCCCGTATAGCAACTTTTTCCTATATTACAATTCTCATCCTCAGGAGGAGGTGGAGTCGGTGTAGCACTCAAAGATTTACATGCTACCGGCATCGGTCCCCTTGACGTAGGCATAACTAAACATAGATCATTATCCCATTTTTTAACCGTTAAAACGATATTCTTTAATACAGGATTTGCTCCAAGATCAGGATTATTATCGGTACTTAAATCACTAATCTTTTTAGAGTCACCTTCATTTAAAGTATACATGGTGCAAGGGCTACTACTACCTTCTACATTTTTAAAACAAAACGTTATACTAGACGCAACTGAGTTACAATTACCTCTCGGATCTTTCATATCAATATTACGAATTATATAGCCATATGCCGTGTCCGTTTCTAAATACCCATCTGAAGTAGTCGGTAAACTAGAACATGATTCTCCAAAGCCGGCAAAGCTAGCTAAGCTTACAGACGTTATACAAACTATAATAAATATCTTTAAGGTTTTAAGAGTTTTCATTAGAACTATTATCTTTTTTTTCTGTTACTACGCCGCTTTTTACTAACTCATCCCATGCCTTTTCAGCATTTGCACGTCGTTCTGATATTTCTCCTCCTTCTTGTTCTCTTACTCTTCCTCCTCCGCTTGCTACTAGTTCATTCCATGCTTTTTCTACTTTTACACGTTTATCTCGAATCTCTGCATTTTCCTGTATCTGTTTTACGCCTGTCGGATTATCATGTTCCTTTAAGTTAAAACTATAATCAATTACTCCTGTACCTTTACTTGTGCTGTTAACTTTTTCTTGTGGAGCTGCATTATCAACTTTTTCTTGTGAAGGCAGAGTATTATCAATCTCTTTTTTACTTTCTTGATTATTATCTCTTATGATTTTTCCAACACGTGGTGCAGGTGTAGAAATAGAAGTTCTAATACTAGCAGGCGGTGGTGAAACAGCTTCTGTAGGAGCAGGAGGAGTCACAACATCTGATCTTGCTTCACTACTTACAGTTTTTGGGCTAGAAGTTGCTACAGAAGACGAAGCTGTCGGCGTCGACATACCTCCGCTTGTAGCAATATTATCATTTGGTAGTCCGCCTTTCCCTACCTCTAAATCACTTGCTCCTCCACCTTGACCAGCTTTTAAATCACCAACTCCTCCTCTACTTGCTATCTGATCGCCCCCCTGAGTTGCAGCACCCGCAGTAGCAAGTACTGCCATAGCTGCCTTAAATATTGCTTGCGGTTTTATAGCAACATTATTAAGAGCTACTCCTTCCGTCATATCTGCAGCAAATTCAGCTAGCTGACTACTAAAATTATACATCAAATACAATGTAAAACATGCCATAACTAACGCAAGCAAAATATTTTTAATTTTCTCAAAAAGCACTTTTGGAGACATGAAAAACATTCCGGGCCCTAAAACTATTCCTGATAAAAACTGGAATTTAGCAAGAAATTTATCGGTAGGGGTATTACCCGGTTTACTATCGACAATTTCACTTACACTATCTTTTGTAAAGTTAAATACCGTGGTAATAGGGTTATTTAACATATAACCTAAACTATTTTGACAGCTTTCTACGGCATCTTTATCAGGATACTGTGACGTATCATCCCAATCATTATTAATGTAAAATATTAAAACATCCCTCTTAGCAGTAATGCCACCTTGAATTTTGTCTTCTATACTATTGTGAATTAACTTGCTCTTATATTGACATTTACCATAGAAACCATAATCATATACCGAAAACATCGTGATCATAAAAGTAACTACCACCATAGGTTGTAGCAAGAACGAGATCATTAGTTTAACCCAGCTCTCAAAATAATTTCTTGTATATGCGAATAAAAACATAGGTACAAAAAGAGGAGCCAAAATACCGAGTATTACTATAGATATCATACACATAATCGTTGCATTAACCATAAAGGCAGCAACCGAAATCACAAGTAATGGATAAGCAAGAGCGAGTGACACCAACATCATATTACCGGAGATTATCGCCGGAATTAGCAAATAAATATATGGTGGAGCACTAAAACTAAAGAAATCAAAATTTAAAAAATCATGACTGCGATAAGCATTTTCGACAAGTAACGTAGATAATATATCAAGTCCTAAATAATGAGCTACCCTACAATCTAATGCATCCCATAATGCAATATAAGAAACGGTACCGTCATAAGAAAGATTGTTAAATTTACATAAACCGGACGGAGCAGCATTCATAACCCAACTTGCTAAACCGTTTATACCGTCAAGTAAGAAAGGAAACGCCCACTGAATCATGCCGTCTAACCGGTCATACGGAGAACCATTACCAGGGGTTATATTAATTCCTATTGAAAAATAAGTTACGAATATCATTTTCAATATAAAATTTATATACTCACTTTTTGGCGGCACTTCACCTGCAAGTAATAGTTTAAAACCAAAAAACATAACATATAAAGTGAGAAAAGCCGTAACTATTTTATACATTCCTACTTGAAACTGAAAGAATGCACTATCTTGCCTTGAAACCAAATTAACCACTTGGCTTACATTATCAAAACTACAAACATCTTTACTAATTAGTAATCTAGCAATCATTTGCCTCATACATTCTATAAGAGGAGAAGTCATTACTACTGCAGTTTTTGAAGCATTATAAGCTTTTTGATAACAGCCATCACCCGCTGCACTACAGGAAACTAAAGCTAAAGGATCGGTAGGAGTTTTATTTGGATCCTCAATAAAATCCTTATCTGCTACATCCATAAAGCTATTATACATGGATTTTGGAAACGGCTCTTTCATATATTTACAGCCAACGGGAACGTCTCCTGTAAATCCTTTTGTCGATACGCATATTCTATCTTTATCTTGAATAACTTTCCAATATATTACAGGAAAGCCTAAATCAAATGCAAAACCGTCATCACCGGGCTTACCACTATATGGAACATGATATTCCTTTTTTTTATTTGCCCACGCTGTCTTTATATCATCCCAAGGGTCGCTCCCTGTTAAGACGGCTTTAGCAATAGCAAGTGCCGATTCTGCAACAGATTTTGCCCGAGATACAATTAATTTAGCATTATTACATAAAGCAAAGCGTAATTCTGGATTTTTAGGATCAATTCTGTTTTCACGAGTACATTGACCTCCGGGAAAATTCCCAAAGTTACTATCGTTAAATAAATCACTGTCGTTTATTTTAAGCTTTAAAAACGTATTCATGTATAAAACGGGAGAGACAAGATTCATTACCGCAAAAGTAAAGAACGGAGCAACAATACATGTATGAGAAAATTCAGTACGCAGCAAATCGCCTACGCCTTGGGTTTCGCAAGTTAAGCCACTCAAAATATCTACAATGCTATCAAGAGTATCTTTAGCATGAGTTTTAGTAACTATCCCTAAATTTAGGGCAAAGCTTAATACTAATGTTATAAGTATACTACGAGGAAATAATTTCATAACTAGTTACTTGCCTCGCATTGTAAAAATGTCATCCCGTGGCTTGTCCACGGGATCTCAGAATACAGTCTGTGAGACAAGATCCCGCGGTCAAGCCGTGGGATGAAAGACAGGCATTTATAATGTTTTAACTGCTGCATAAAATATAGGTAACCATTTATCCGGATCATTGCCGTGTTTCTCTCTAATTTGATCGAGCAATATTACAGTCTCAACTCTACCGGATAAAACACTGATTATGTTATCCATACCATCTAAGCTAACTTTTGCCACTACAGCATCTATTCCTTGTTTTATTAAAAAATAACGTGTAGTAGGGTCGGTAGTTTTAATTAAAATATATTCTCGCTGACTTAACATAAATGCACTACGATAAATATCCGTAGCTTTCAAATTAGGTAAAAAAATCTGCGTAGCTGTTTGTTGAATCAACGTATCACTAATTCTACTTTTTGCAGCATCTTCGACACTCTGCGTAGCAAATATAACAAAAGTATTTAATTTTCTCAACACTTTTAACCAATCTTTGATCTTAGGTGCAAATACCGGATTATCGATTAAAGCCCATGCTTCATCAAGTACTATCATAGTTTTCTGCCCATCTAAAGAGATATTAATACGATGGAAAATATATAGTAATACCGGTGCAAGGCTTACAGGATCTTTAAGTAATTCAGTCATATCAAAACCGAATACTCTTGCTTTTTGTAAATCAATATCATCTATTTCATTGTCAAATATCTTAGCGTGTGAACCTTTACCAACCCACATTGCAATCCTACTTGCCAAACTATTTGGTGTATCAATACCAAGAAATGCTATAACATTACTAAGCCTTCTATCTTGTTTTGCTAATCTAAAATTACCGCTTACCGCTTGAGATAAGATTTTATTATCTTGTGCAGTTAAACTTTCACCGTTAGAAGTTACAAGCACACGAAGCCACTCTAAAATAAACGTTCTATTCTCACTAGTATCTTCAAGCTGTAAAGGGTTAAAGTTGCATTTTAAACCCGGATCAATTACTGTATAAACTCCCTTTAAAGCACGTATAAATATTTCTGCTCCTCGATCTTTATCAAAAAAGAACATACGAGGTTTGAATTTTTGTGCTTCAGCACATAAGAAATTCATAAGAACTGTTTTACCGGCACCGGTTGGACCGATAATGAGAGTATGTCCAACATCCCTTACATGGAAATTAAAATAAAACGGTGTACCTGAAGTAGTATCAAGTACTGTGACATATTCTCCCCAATGGTTACCTCTAATTTTACCGAGCGGATAATTATGTTGTGAGGCAAAGCTAGCCATATTAAGAGTATTTATAGTGGATTTACGCACTATATAATCCATATTTCCCGGCAACTGTCCCCAATAGCTAGGTTCCATGTTAACTTTTTCTCTAACCGGCTGAATTCCTGAATTAGAAAGCTCAACTGCTGCCATTGACAATATATCTTCCAAAGCTTTAATATTATTTGCGGAACATAAAAGCGATAAATGATGCTCACCGAAAGCGATATCACCGCTAGTGGCCATATCAAGGGCCGTATTAATTTCAGCAATTTGTGAAGTAGCTTTATCACCGGCTTGTATCATTCTATTTTGCTGTAATTGCATTTTACCGATCGCTACTGTTCTATTAACAAAGACAAAGCTTTGAGTCATAACAAATTCAAAAGGCATTTGCAGGAATCCGTCAAAAATTCCTGCAGAAGTATTAGGACCGTATTCAAGTATACTGATCATTCCAGCATATTTCTTGCCAAGCGGACTTCTTGCTTCAATAGTACGAGAATCAAAAAATAAGCGATGAGTCGGTAAATATTCGTCAATAGTACCACGCGGTAATGCTATAGGACCCGGTGAATCGCCGCAATTGATTAAAGATGAAAGGAATTCTAAAATTTCACAATAACTACCTGACTGCGTTTGACAAACTCCAAGTAATCTTGCTCCGTAACTTCTGAATGTATTAATCACTCTAGTTGACATTTCTTGAAGATTTTCTTTCATCTCTTTCATGTCGTTTTCCCAAACGGTTTTATTAGATTTCTGTCTAAGCTTCTTTAGAAAATACTCAACTATAGCAACACCGCCAGTATCAGGCTTATATAAAATACTAACATATAATTCATTAAAAAACGACCTAGCCCCAGCATGTTTCTTACGCCATTCTGCACCTAAATAAGTAATAAAATCATTAGGGACTTTTACGGTAGGATCATAAGTAAATTCCGTATCGTCAAATATTACTGCTTTACGTCTTCTAATAGTATGGAAATACATAACGATATTTCCCGAAGCCATATTTTTAAGTAAGGCATTTCTGATATTCTTTTTAATTTCTAGATCTTCATCATCAGCAGTTTCAAAAGAAAATCCATTTATTTTAATAACTTGTAATAAAGAATTATCTTTTGTTAAAATAGTATTACTATCCCAATGACATTTATAAGGAATAAAATGCGAAGTGGGTCTTTCTTGTTTAGACCTTAATTCTTTAGCGGCTCTAGTTCTAAATAATTTCATTACCTCACCTGATTTAACTATTTTGATTTATTGTGTCAGTTATACCTCTTTTTATGTCATTCCCGCGTAGGCAGGAATCCAGTAACATTTAATATCATACCGCGCCTTGATCGCGGTATCTTAGGACACAGTCTGTGATACAAGATCCCGTGGTCGTAGCCACGGGATGACAACAAAAAATCTGGATTCCTGCCTACGCGGGAATGACATAAAACTCAAATATTATACGAATTTGCTCCGTAGTAAAATTTATTAGGACATTGGCTAGTTCTTGACATTTTATTTAAATATAGCTCTATGAATCTCGGTTCTTTAAAACATATAATATAAGCTACCAAATGCAAAGCAGCTGCAATGAATAAAATCATAATGCCGTTATTCCAAATAAATACTATCATCGTCATTATCATATTTAATGCAGCAAACTTAATACTTACTCCAAATATCATCGGCGGTCTAGTTAACCCTACAAATAAAAGATCGGATGCTAATGCTCCTGCCATAAAAAACCTCTATTAATTTATATTAATATCAAACATAGTTGACAATATTGAATTCGGTGCTTCACTATTCACAAAATGTACGTAACCATTATTATTTTCAAGGGCATTAACTGCTATCTTAATTAATGCTTCTTCGATGAAATTATTACTATCATCTAACATTGATTTCAACAAGTTAATATCTCGTATTTTTATATTATACGGAAACGTCTCGGATACCTGTAATATCTCATATGGCAATATTAAATGTTCTGCACTTAATGCAGAAGCAATTGTTGCTAACGTTAAGTTAACATTTAATAAATGCGTTTTCTCCTGATCGTCGCTCGCAAACGGTGCTATCACGGGTATAATATTATTATCTGCAAAATTTAATAAAATTTCTGGATTAATCATAATAGGCTCGCTTAAAAAACCAATATTTATAACATCATGATTTACAATTTTTCGGTAAGATAGTTTTGATTTTTTTGCTTGCAGTAAATTAGCATCCTTACCTGAAATACCAACTGCATAACAACCTATACTACTTAACTTTGTTACTATAAGCTTGTTAACGTAACTGGATAAAATTTCCATAATAATAGGATTATTTAGAGAACTATAGTCGCTTATTTTACTAATTTTTTGACTAAAATTTTCATCTATTTGTGATACTAAAGACGAACTTCGTAAATCAATATGATCATGTACTATATATATTTTAGCACCGCACATCTCAAGCAATCTAACAGATTCAATAAAAGCCGTAAATAATTTATCGTCAATAATAATAGTAGCAGGTAATTTTAGAACTATTGCTTGATTCTTCAACTCACTACTACACTTTATTATATTCTTAATTATAGCAATGTTATTTAATGAAGAAATACTATCTACCTATTTATTTTTGAAGTTTGATGCATTTTGCCAAACTAGCTTTAAGTTCTCTTGCACCTTCTTTACTCCTATTGCTTACATACATAACATTACATGAGTAGTTTAAAGTTGCAAGAAAATTCTGTGCTTCATCGTGAAGGTTTTTATGATCCGTAACTTTATCGGATTTTGTGAAAATAATTTGAAATTCTCTTTTATTTGCAAGTAATAGATCAGCTACTTTCTTATCATTTTCTTTTATACCCCTTCTTGAATCAATCAATAAGTTAACTAACCTTAAATTATAACTATTTCGTAAATAATAACTAATTAACACTCCCCACTGCTCTTTGACTGATATAGGAACATTAGCAAAACCATAACCGGGAAGGTCAACTATAATAAGTTTATCTGCAAGGTTAAAGAAATTGATTTGCCTAGTACGCCCTGCAGTATTAGAAACTTTAGCAAGATTTTTATTATTACATATCGTGTTTATTAGGCTTGATTTGCCGACATTTGACTTACCGACAAAAGCAATTTCCGGTAATGAAAAATTGGGGACTTGATTTATATTCATAGCACCGGCTACAAATTTAGCTTGATGACGAAAAAGCTTACTGCCATCAGTTGATTTTGTAGGCACTATTTTCTGAGTAGTCATAATTTGCTTTCGTATAGGAATGGCATCAGCAGACTGCAATAACGCTATAAGTGAGCTAGCATGACATTAAAAAACATGGTAGCGGGGGCTGGATTTGAACCAACGACCTTCAGGTTATGAGCCTGACGAGCTACCGAGCTGCTCCACCCCGCAATAATTGAGAATTGACGATTTATCTGTGTTATATTTTGTTGTTAGTGTCATTCTTGTGTAAATACCAAGTAGTCGTAGACTGCACGGCAACCCAGAAAAAATAATAAAAAATTCTATAAATCAAAATTGTTTACTGGATTGCTTCGTCAATGGCTATGCAATTTCCTTACAATGACGATTTGTTATCCACAAACAAAGCCTAACTAGCTTCTTTCTTACTACCGAAAGAAAGACCTGAGAATCTTTTATTGAAATCACTAACACTTTTGTTTGATTGATTTACTACATTTCCAAAATCTTTATTCCATGCCGGATGCTTTCTAAAATCAACATCCATTAAAATTTCACCTGTAGGATGAGTAGACATTGTTTCAAAAACATCGCTTCCTACTTTAATCAAAAACTTTTTATATTCTGGATGTATACCACTTTTCATAATGATTTTGCTGTTTTAGTCTGAATTATTTTTTTCTTAATAGCTCTAGCGTTACTTGATAAAACATTATCATCGGCTTTTAGAATATATGCATCAAAACCCCCGGCTTTTTCCACTGAACTAATACATCTAGCATTAACCGATAATCTATATTCCCCGGCTGTTATATCACTTGTAAACTTAACCGATCTTAGGTTAGGTTCAAAACGTCTTCTAGTTTTACGCTGAGAATGTGATACATTGTTGCCGTATAAAACACCCACACCTGTGAGTTCGCACTTACGAGACATAAGCTAAATACCTTAAAACTTATAAAATATACTTCAAGTAAATGAAGAGTCATATACGAAGATCAACTTCAAAAAGAGCTAAGAGTTCACACGCCGAGGAGCGGAGCGTATACTTAATA
The DNA here is from genome assembly GCF_000283995.1 of Rickettsia philipii str. 364D. Lineage (NCBI taxonomy): Bacteria > Pseudomonadati > Pseudomonadota > Alphaproteobacteria > Rickettsiales > Rickettsiaceae > Rickettsia > Rickettsia philipii. Next base: position 129,602 of record NC_016930.1, on the reverse strand, counting down.
CGTGAGCACCGCAGATCTTGTAGAACGACGTAGCCAATTTTGAAGTGCATCCAGTATATACAATAGATAAAGAATATAACGCAATACTCCCCTAGTGTCAAGAGATAATTATTTTGTAGCTAAGTATTAGCTAATGCTTGATTTTTATTAAATAACAGAGTTTTATATAAAAATATAAATTAATTAAACTATTATAAATCTATGCTTATTAATGGGAAGCCAGTTCAAGGTAATATCACCGGACTAATTAAACAATTAGGCGAGTTGCCTTCAAGTTTTCCTGAATATATTATAGTAACCTTACTCCAAAACCATTAAGTACAAAGGAGCAAATTGATCATAATCAAGCAGCTTTTTGTATAATGAAGGATTAAAATTATATAGCAAAGATAATCATCTTGTTGCTCTTAAACAACTACAACAAGCTGAACAAATTGCTATAGGTCAAACTGACAGTAATTTTCTTTCCTACTTTCCTATATTAATACTATGATAGGACGTAGCTATCAACAGCTAGGACTGTTTGATAATGCCATTCAACAATTTCAAGATAGCATAGAGAATTCTTTTGAAGCAAAGCAATATTATAATGTCGAAAATTCATACAAAGCATTAGTCACTGCATATCAACCATAAGGAACATTAGCCAAGCTAAAGAATTAATGGCAAGATTAGCTTTAGGAGCTGCTTATAAAACTCAAAACCGCAAAGAAAATTCAATAGCGCAGTATGCATATGCTTACTCATTACAGCAAGGTATAGTTGATTATGAAGCTGTGCGTGTGGAACAGCATAAAGTTGGTTTTTCTGATAAAGAAAAGATAGGCACTGATCACATTCAACAATGCGTTGCTGTAATTTTACATGATCCATTAACTAAAAAAACTGCATTAGCCCATGTTGACAGGTTTACTGATGCTGGTGCTTTAACACATGATGTAATAAGCAACTTTCCTCCTAATACTCAATTAGAAGCTTATTTAGTAGGAGGGCGTGATAGATCTGCAGTATCAATTTCGGTATCAGATGATAATATTCGTAAAGTAACACAAGAATTAACTAACCACTTTAACGTAAATATAAAATCTGCAGATATAGAAGACAAGGGAGCCCCATTAGGAATTATTTGATCCAATAACAGGTAACTGTTCCGGATAGAGAGGATAAAACAACCGCTGCTAGAAAAGTACATTTCAGTATAGGAAGTAATACTCCTGTACTTTATAAAGCTTTTGATTTCACTAAACATAAAAATATACCTAATCGCTCTTTAAATGAAATCCAACAAAAACATATTATTCAGCAATATTTATTAGGATCTAATCAAAATCCTAATTCTATGGACACATGGCAATCTAATCAAATATCAAGACCACTTACTAAAGTAGCAGAGGAAATTCAAAAAACTAATCCAAAATTAGTAAAAAATGTAGTAACTAAAAATATTAGTACTCGAGTTCACGAATTGAATCTAAAGGATCAAGAACAAACAAAAATTGTAAATAATTTAATAGCTAAAACTGATTATTTATTATCTAACAATTTAAATCCGTTGGAAAGTGTACGTTCAGAAATTAATAAAACATTAGCACTTACTCATTCTACCTACCAACAAGATAGTAATATTAAAAAAGCCTGGATACAAAAAATAAAAGATTTGTTCATAAATATTTTTAGTAGTAATAAAACAAAAAATGAACCAAAATTAAACTTAACAAGTGATAAGATATTAAAAAAATATAAGTACTAAGACAAAAATAGCTGCACCTAGCTATACTCTTCCCAATAAAAATATTGCTTTACACAAAAATAATCAACAAAGTAAATAAACTATGCAAATTGAAATTAACTCACAAGAATATAAAATTTTGATATAAATGATGACTTAGTAATTTATACTAAAGATTTAAATGAAGAGATTGTCTGTAGTTTCTTTTCCGTAAAATTAAATAAAATAGCATCAGCTAGAAATATTAATTCACAACAGTTAGAGCCATTAATTACTGACTTTAATCAGAATGAATTGATAGAACAAGCTTTAATAAAAGTACGAATAATTGGAGGTAATGATTCGCCTGAATAATCTAAATACTTGGAAGATATTCGTACTACTTTAAATGGTATTGATAATAATACTAATATGATTAATATAATAGGTTTAGATGCATGTAAAAATATACATCCCAATTCTTTTGAATTAGATGGCTATCACGGGGGAGTTAGAGCTTTAGATTAATTGTAGAATATTAAATTGATACTATTAGAAGAGAAAATAGCTGAGATGTGGGGCGTCACTAATAGCAATATTTATCTTTATGGTCCATTTAGTAAAGAAATAAAGATAGGTACGATGTATTTATACGTGAAATAGGCACAAGACAAGCCTAACATAGTACCGATAACGATTACACGGAATTTTGCAGGACTAAAAATTAAAATAACTATTCCAAGAATAATTACTATTTTTATTATATCATCTGTCGTATAAGAGCTAGAATTTATAGCATAAACATTTAGATTTATACCTAGAAATATTATTATACATAATAAGTTCTTAAACATTTTATACCTCTATAGGCCCAGTAGTTAATCCATTTATAAATTGTTTTAAATAAGGATTATCACTATTACGCATGTCATCTTTACTACCGTACCATTTAATTTTTCCTTGATAAATCATCGCTACTTCTTTAGCTATTTTTGCGGCACTAATCATATCATGAGTTATAGTAATCGTAGTTGCCTCTAACTCTTCTTGGATTTTTATAATTAATTCATTGATAACATTTGCCATGATAGGATCAAGCCCTGTGGTCGGTTCATCAAGAAATAAAATCGACGGTGTACTACAAATAGCCCTAGCAAGGGCTACTCTTTTTTGCATTCCTCCCGATAATTCGGCAGGGTAAAGCTCGAGTATTCTAGGAGATAAACCCACGGCATTAAGCTTTGCACCGGCAAGGTCGTTTTTTTCTTTCTTAGATAAATTTTTAGTCTCGAAAGTAATATTATCACGTATATTTAAGGAGTCAAATAATGCTCCGCCTTGGAATAAAAAACCTATACCATCCATAATCTCAAATTTTTGTTTACTTGAGATATCTTGGATTTCTACATTATCAATAAAAATTTTACCTTTATCAGGTTTAATCAATCCTACTATATTTTTAATTAGAACTGATTTGCCACTACCGGAACCACCTAAAATCACTAATGAACTGCCCTTTTTTACATCCAAATCTATTCCGTCTAACACCTTATGATTAGCAAATGATTTATATAATGACCGAATTTTAATTTTAAATTCTTCTACACTCATGCATACTCCAAATAAACAAAAAAACTGTATACTCGTTTAATTTGGAAAAGAGCTAGGCGTTTTATATTTTTTGACCGCAGCGTACATAAACGTGAGGATCAAAAAATATAAAACAACAAAACCAATTTTTCAAATTAAACGAGTATACTATACTTTAAAAAATAATTCGGTTATTAAATAATTACTGATTAAGATAAGGATAGAAGAATTCACTACTGCCGAGGTAGTTGCTCTTCCAACTCCCTTAGCCCCTTTACCTGAATAATAGCCGCTATAGCAACTTATTATAGAAATAATAAACCCAAAAACTCCCGCTTTAACAAGACCGGAAATTACGTCAATCGGTTCTAAATACTGAAAAGTACTGGTTAAATAAGCTGCACTATTAAAATCAAGTTTATATACCCCTACCAAATAACCGCCCATAACACCAATTATATCCCCGATTAAAACAAGACAAGGCATTGTAATAATAGCTGTTATTACTCTTGGAAAAACTAAATATTTAATAGGATCGGTAGATAAAGTATATAAAGCATCTACCTGCTCCGTTACTCTCATTGTGGCTATTTCGGCGGCGATTGATGCCCCAACTCTTCCCGCTACCATTAGTCCAGCTAAGACAGGTCCAAGCTCTCTAGTCAGCGACAATACTACTACCGTTGCAATAGAGCTTTCAGCTGAGAAACGGGAAAAACCGATATAGCTCTGTAATGCAAGTACTGCCCCTGAGAAAAAAGTCGTCATTGCAACAACCGGAAGCGAGTGAAACCCGATAAATAATAATTGTCTGATGATTAAACTCAAATATAAAGGCGGTCTTATGATACTGCTAACGGCAGCAAAGCTAAATAGAGAAAAACTACCTACACTTTGTGCAAACTTTACAGTACGTTTACCGACCGAATTAGCTATATTGAATAACATTTGTATTTTTTCTATTTAATTTAAGTACGCTATGTCATTTCTGCGCAAGCAGGAATCCAGTAACCTCTAATGTCATCCCGCGACTTGATCGCGGGATCCAGTCTTTTTTAATTTTTTTCTGGATACCGTGGTCAAGTCATGGTATGACACAGATATCTACCCGATATACTTTCTTTTATATCTACTACCAAGGTTAGTTAATACCTCATACCCGATAGTACCTATAATACTCGCTATTTTATTGGGCGTGCAATAATTTCCGATAATTTCCGCTTCCTGCCCTAGAAAAATCTCGGATGGTGGTAGATCGGTAACATCGATATTTATTAAATCCATCGATACTCGCCCTACTATAGGAACGCTGCGACTGTTAATAAATACTTCGCCTTGATTGCTAAAATTACGACTAAACCCATCAGCATAACCAAGCGGTAACGTTGCAATGACACTATCACGCTTAGTTGTAAAAGTCATATTATAACCGATATGGCTATCTAGTGTCAAATTCTGTAAGTGAATTATAGGAGCTTTTAAGGTTACGGGATTCTTTGTTAAGGGATTAAGACCATATAAGGCTGCCCCTGGTCTTGCTAAATCAAAATGGTAATCCTGTCCTAAAAATATGCCGCCGGAATTAGCAAGGCTTGCTTTGACGTTTGGGAAATATTGTAAATAAGCTTTAAATCTGTTTAATTGTTCTAGATTATAAGGATTATCTATTTCCTCGGATATAGCTAGATGGCTTATAATATATTGTAAATCTAGCCCTTTTAACAAATCACGATCATTAATGAGCTGCTCTATCTCATCAGAGCTTAAGCCAAGACGATTAATCCCCGTATTGAAATGTAAATAACAAGGCAATAATCGGTTTTTCAAATTACTAAATTTTTGCCAAATTTCTATTTGTTTTAAGTTATTTAGGACAGGTGTTAAATTATATTCTATCAGCTCTAAAGCATCATGTTCAAAAACGCCGTTAAGAACTAAAATATTAATATCTAATCCTAAAGCGTTGCGTAAATTCACTCCTTCTTCACTTGAGGCCACAAAAAAATGCCTACAATTTTCTTCTATTAAAGCTTTAGAAATTTGTACTGCTCCAAGACCGTAACCGTTAGCTTTAACGGCAGCACCGACTAATGAGGTTTTGCAAACATCTTGTAATAAAAGGTAATTATTTTTTATTGTAGATAGATTTATTTCTACAGTACACAAGCTCATAGTATATTTATTAACTTTTTTACGATGATAGACAATACGGGTATTATATGAAATTTTGTAGATAAGTCACTTGTTTCTAGTATCCGTGATAAAAATATTGTCTAATAGACCTCTTGCATAACTTGCTTCTAAAGGTAATTTGTACGTCAATCCAGTATTCGCATCCTCACGTACTAAAGTGTACGCTGCGGTGCTGCGTTCCGTGTTTCCTACAAATTCCTCTTTATTAGCTTCGTTCTCCAAGAGGTCTATTATCGAATTTTTAGAACCGGCCGGCAGAAAGCACTGCATGAGTTATAAAAACACTAACCGATAAAGCCGAATGTTCTTTTAAAAATCTCGCTGCTTTTACGATTGTTTCTCCACTATCTATAATATCATCAATTAATATGCAATTTTTGCCCTCTACACTACTTGTTATTGATATCAATCTCGCAATTATTATTTATATCCCTTTCTTTGTTTATATAAGCTGAATCTATATTTAGTAAATTACTAATTTTTTGAACTCGATTGATACTTCCTTTATCAGGTGTAACTATGACGAAATTGCTATAAGTGCTTAAAAACGGGATATATAAATTTATAGGTTCAAGATTAGAAACAGGAATATTAAAAAATTTCTCCATTTTATCGGAGTGTAAATCAATAGTAATTACATGGTTTACTCCGAGCTTCTCTAAGAAATCTGCTATTAACTTAGCAGGAATTATATTTTGAGAATTTATATTATCTTGCCTTGCATAACCAAAATAAGGCATTACTAAAATTATTCGATTTGTGCACCCGCTTTTTTTGCTGCATCTACTAGCAAAAACAACTCAATTAAGCGATCATTAACGGGTTTTGATGTGGATTGTACTATGATTATATCTTCATTATGAAACGATTTTTGAATTTCTACTTTTATTTCGGAATCATTGAAATAGGTAATTTTCGGCTCAATATATTTAATATTTAATGCTATAGCTTAGCTAAACGCGTTGCAAGTAACTTATTACTACTGCCTGCTAAGATTTGTATGTGAGTGATTTATGTTGTTTAACGCTATTAGCGAGCGGGCTTTGTTGCGTGGATATCTAATCGTCATTGCGAGCAGTCGTAGACTGCGTGGCAATCTCATGCAATAATAACAAACTCCTGAGATTGCTTCGTCAATTGCTACGCAATTTCCTCGCAATGCCGACGAGGTGTCTACGCAACAATACCTCCTCACAATGACGATTTAAGATGACAGTGAAATAAGCTTAAGAACGACTTTCTAATTTTTGTATTAGTGCCTTAAAGCCTTGATTTTTTAAAGTATCGGTAAACTCGTCTTGTTGAGCTCCAATAAGACTTACACCTTCCGTAATTATATCAGAAACTTTAAAAACGTCTTTTCCGTTTCCTTTCATTTCACGTACAAGATATTCTACTTTAATAGGGTCTTGCTCTTTATTACTAATGATATTCATAGCAACCATAAAATCGGTTGAGCTTAAAGGACGAACTCCTACTATTTTAGGCTGTTTGCCTTTATAATCTTTTATTAAATCAGTATAAGATTTAGTAACATATTTAGAGTAAACTTTGATGAATTCCTGAACCTGCCCACCTGATAAAGTTTTTACCCCATTTCTGCCTAATGTATATTTAGCCATCCAATCAAAATCTAGGTTCTGAGACATTAACTCACGTGCTTTAGCAATTTTTACTCGCTCAGATAACTTACTATCGTTTAATATACTAGAAGCTTCATTTACTAAATTAGTAACGTAACTGTTCAAACCGGCAGGCACTTTTTCATTAGAATAAGCGTAAAAAGTCATAACTAATAAAAATAAACCTGTAATAATTTTTTGCATATAATCCTCTTTAATTTCATTAATTCTTGGGTTTAGGACATTTAAAATTTTCAGGATATTGAACCGATGCTTCACGAACACGATGTAATGCTGATCTAATAGCCACATAAGGATCGGTAGAATTCTTCATCACATAATCACTAAACGGTAATACAACATATCGATCGTTTATTTTACTAACTGCTAGTACTCCTAAGTCAAAATCATTATGAGTGTAGTACATTAATGGATTAAGAGCATAATTAGTAATTACCGAATCCGTCATATCTCTTGCGTTAGTACTACCGATTATCGGCAATACTAAATAAGGACCTGGGGCAACTCCATAATGTGCGAGGGTACTACCGAAAGTTTGACGATCAGACGGCAAACCTACTTTACCTGCCACGTCAAATAAACCGCCTATGCCAAGCGTCGTGTTAATGAGAAACCGCCAAACGCTTTTCATAGTTTTATCGTAATTTAACTGAAGCCCGTAATTTACCGCCGTAAGCGGTGTATCGACATTATTGACGAAACTATTAACGCGTGCTTTTACGTAATCATTCGTGATGTTCTTATAACCTATCGCTAAAGGACGCAATATTATATAATCTAACACAGAATTAAATACAAACACTTTACGGTTGAATTTTTCATATGGATCATAAACTTCTATGCAACCGTTTTCATTGCTTCCACCATTATAGTTATATATTTCATTATCCACATATTCAAGATCAGCTCTTATCAATAATGAACATAAAATAATGGATAATATAATTAATATTCTCATTGATTTATGCCGTTTTCTTACAAACAATAATACTATATTTATTGTTTTCCGCTAGTATTATTTCTTCCGAAGTTAATATAGTAAAATTATTTTTTTGTAAAAAATTATTTATTTCATTCAAGTTAAAAATAAATTCTTTGCGTTTTACTGAAAATTGTGTCTTCGTCGCATTCGGTAAACAAAGGGCAAAATACCCTTGTTTATTAAGAGATGAGTATATTAAATTAAAATATTCTATTAAATTGTTAGTAAACGATAATCCGCAAAAACTAAAAATAATATCAAATTTATTAGAATTTTGTTTTAAAAATTCATTGATAGCAATATTATATATTTGATCGTAAATTTTAGTGTTCGGGTAATATGTTTCTTGTAACTTATTCATTAAAGCAGACACTTCTACACCGGTTAAAGTAAAACGTTCCGGAAAACGTTTTTGTATTTCATAACCTACAAGCCCTATATTACTTCCAAGTTCCAAAATAGAGTAATTATCCGGTAAATCAGATATCTGCTTAAGTGCTTCATTAACAAACCTATACGGAAGATGGATATTTTTATCGTTATTAAAAATAGTAGGATAATATTGTGCAGTTAAATCACGATATTTTCCACAAATTTCTTGAGGTATTTCAGTAATATCCTTATAATTTTTCAAAAAATTTATAAATATAGGTTTATATTTCTCATTAGATTTTTCTAAATATTCTATAGCTTGCCTGTAATTATTTTTTAAAAAATAAACCCATCCGAGTTGAGAATATACTTTAGAATCATTAGGATTAAAAAATTTATCGACTAGTTTAAACCTAAGTAATGCATCATTTAAATTACCTCTATATAAATGATCGAGTCCAAGTTGATAATTAGTTTCGGTTAAATGAGAGAATTTATATTTATAATCACTTATATAATTTTTAAATTCTAAAATTTTATTCTTAATAAAATTCGGTACATTTATTATAGTTAAGCAATAATGTTTGATTTTGTCTTTTATTTTACCGAGCATAGTTTAATTACTAAATTAATATTACTTACTATAATAAAGCATATCTTGATAAATTTTTAAATAAAATAATAATTTTACTTGTGAATTAATGGTATTGAAGCTAGGATGTACATGTTATTACATCAGTAGGTAGCTCATGAACTCAATTAGCGGCACTTCATTTAGAAAAAACTTAAGCTCTGTACTAAATACCGTAGAAAACGATCATGTCCCTTATCTTATTAAAAGAAAGAATCATAAGAATATTATTCTTTTAACCGAAGAAGAATATGAATCTACAAAAGAAACATTATATTTATAATCTAATCTTGCTAATGCGAATCGAATAAAAAAATCTATCGAACAAGCAAAAAGAGGCGAGTTTGCTAAAGTTAATTTAGATGATTGAGATTGAGTGGACACTAGAAGCAGTGGAGGATTTAGCGTATTGGAAAAAATACGATATTAAAAAAATATGAACGTATTAAACTTCTAATAAAAAATATCCAAGAAGCACCGGTTACAGGTATAGGTAAGCCCGAACCTTTAAAACATATATTATCAGGTTTATGGTCACGTAGAATTAACCACGAACATAGACTAATATATTCTGTCAATACTAAACAAATTATAATATATAATTGTAGATTTCATTATAAGAATTAATATTTATTTCTTGAAATCATCGATTTTACTATAGCTTTCATTTAATACGGACTCAAATTATGTCAATTATTTCTACGAGGCTAAGTTCTATAAAACCGTCGCCGACCCTTGCAGTCGTTAAAAAAACTCTTGAACTTAAAAAAGCGGGAGTTGATATTATCACACTCGGTGCCGGTGAGCCTGATTTTGATACGCCTTACAATATTAAGGGAGCGGCGATTAAAGCGATTAAAGACGGCTTTACTAAATATACTAACGTTGAGGGTATGCCTCTTTTAAAGCAAGCAATAAAAGACAAATTCAAACGTGAAAATAATATAAATTACGAACTTGATGAAATAATAGTAAGCACCGGCGGTAAGCAAGTTATATATAATTTGTTTATGGCATCTTTAGACCAAGGGGATGAGGTAATTATTCCAGCACCCTATTGGGTTTCATATCCTGATATGGTTGCACTTAGCACAGGAACACCTGTTTTTGTAAATTGCGGAATTGAAAATAACTTTAAATTAAGTGCAGAAGCTTTAGAACGTTCAATTACGGATAAAACTAAGTGGCTTATTATTAACTCACCTAGTAATCCAACAGGTGCAAGCTATAATTTTGAAGAACTAGAAAATATTGCTAAAGTTTTAAGAAAATATTCACATGTAAACGTAATGTCCGATGATATTTACGAGCATATTACTTTTGATGATTTTAAATTTTATACATTAGCCCAAATAGCACCTGATTTAAAAAAGAGAATATTTACCGTAAACGGAGTATCTAAAGCTTATTCTATGACGGGTTGGCGTATAGGCTACGGTGCAGGCTCTAAAGCTTTGATTAAAGCAATGACTATTATTCAGTCGCAAAGTACTTCAAACCCTTGTTCAATAAGTCAAATGGCTGCTATTGAAGCATTAAACGGTCCTCAAGATTATATAAAGCCTAATGCTTTAAATTGTCAAAAAAAGCGTGATCTTGCTTTATCAATTTTGAAAAGAGTAAAATATTTTGAATGCTATAAGCCGGAAGGGGCGTTTTACTTATTTGTTAAATGCGATAAAATATTTGGGCATAAAACTAAATCAGGAACAATTATTGCAAATAGTAATGATTTTGCCGAATATTTACTTGAAGAAGCAAAAGTTGCCGTAGTACCTGGTATCGCTTTCGGCTTAGAGGGATATTTTAGAATCTCTTATGCTACTTCTATGGAAGAGCTAGAAAAAGCTTGTATTAGAATTGAGAGAACAATCGATGTCATTCCTGCTTAAGGCTTTGCATGGATACCAAATCGTCATTGCGAGCAGCCATAGGCTGCATGACAATCTCGTCAAATATCCTGAGATTGCTTCGTCACTTACTTCGTAATTTCCTCGCAATGACGGAAAAGTTAAAAAGCCACCTAAACCAACAAAAAAATAATGCGGAAAGTTTTTAAAAAATTTTTAAAAAATAATAAATACGTACTTAGTATAATTACTATTTTACTATATTGGTATTTGCGTTTTGTTTACTTTACTTCAAAGCAGAAATTTATATTTTACGATAACGGCAATAAGGAAAAATTCCTAAACGAACAAGGGGTAATCTTTGCATTTTGGCATAATATGCTTGCCTTAAGTCCGTCTATGTTTATAGGACATAGAAATATCTATGCTTTAATATCACCGCATTTAGACGGAAAAATTTTAAACGATCTAGTAGGAAAATTCGGTTGCAGAGTGATAGTAGGTTCTACTAATAAAAATCCAATTGGAGCTTTACGTAATATTATAGGTAAGTTATCTCAAGGTGCAAATATAATAGTCACGCCGGACGGTCCTAAAGGACCGGTATATAAAGTAAATAGCAGTATTACCGAAATTGCCTATAGATATAACACAAAACTTATTACTATAGTCAGCTCCACTTCTAGATGTTTCAGATTAAAAAGTTGGGATAAATTAATAATACCCCTACCGTTTGGTACCATTAAAATCATAGTTGGCTCGCCTTTAGAACTCACAAATGATAAAATACAAAACCATATAAGCCTTGAAAAACAATTAGCAAGCTTAACAGAAAGTTTAAAGAAATGATGTTATTATATTATGCTTTAAGCTTTATATTATTACCTGTTTATTTTATCATAATTCTTATACGTTTATTAATAGGTAAAGAAGATATAAGACGCATCCAAGAGCGTTTTGCTATTGGCAAACACAGACAAGACTATTCATTAGACTTCATGCAAACGTCCGCTAATAAAGAGGAATTTAAAGGAGACACTTCACTGCGAACCACAGCGTATACACTAATACGTGAGGATGAAGGGTTAGGATCGACGTATAAATTACCTTTAGAAGCAAGTTATGCACGAAGGCTGATATGGATTAATGCAGCAAGCATTGGCGAGTCTATGGTAGCTTTAACATTAATACATAATATAAGTAAACGCTACCCTGACGTTCGTTTTCTAGTAACTTCTTGGACTAACAGCTCCGCTAAAATATTAACTGCCAAATTACCTAAAATAGCAGTTCACCAATTTTTACCGATAGATAATATTATTTTTACTCGAAAATTTTTAAGAAATTGGCAACCTGATTTAGGCATTTTTATAGAATCGGAATTATGGCCGTGTACTATTAATGAGGGAGCAAAGCAGTGTAAATTACTACTAGTTAATGCTCGTATTTCCGATAAATCGTTTAAAGCTTGGCTACAAAGAAAAAGCTTTTTTCAGCTTATTCTCAAAAATTGCAGTAAAATTATCGTACAAAGCGAACGTGACTTACAAAAATTCAATGAACTTGGCGTATCAGATGCAGTGAATTTAGGCAATATTAAATTTGCCAACGAAAAACTTCCGGTTAATCAAGAAGAGTTATCAAAATTAAGCTTACATTTAGACAATAAGCGAGTCGTGCTATTTTCCAGCACTCACCCTGAAGATGAAGAGGTGATTTTGCCTATAATCAAAAACCTAAAAGAGCAGTTTTTAGACTGCTATATTATCTTAATTCCAAGACATCCTGAGCGAGTTAAATCAATTATCGATAATTGTAAGTCACATAATTTATCCGCTACCGCTAAGTCGCAAAATGATTTACCTGTTTTAAGCGATGATCTTTATATAGTTGATAGGTTCGGCGAAATGGGACTATTTTTTTCTGTAGCTACAATTTCTTTTATCGGCGGTTCTTTTAAACAAGGCGGGCATAATATTTTAGAAGCAGCATATTTCTCTAATTGTATTATATTCGGTCCCGATATGAGCAAAAACACCGATATCGCTAAAGGCATACTGCAAAATGAAGCAGCTATCCAAATCAAAAACGGTGAAGATTTACTAACTAAACTAACATATCTACTCAGGTCTAATAATGCTCTAGAACTTACAGCTTACCGCGAAAATGCTTTAAAATTTATTAAGGACAACCAAAAAGTCCTAGATGAATATTTAAAAGTAATTACGAAGTTTCTTTGATAGACTAAAAACTCTTATTCTCCTAAAAGCTCTATAGTAAATTCAGGATCTACGTGACTGATTTCTATACTTCCGTTAATTTTCTAGTATTTTCTTATTCAAATACCTATAATACCCACTACTTATAGGCAAAGAACATAATTCACCTTTATAAACGGTTAAGGCCGGATACCATTGGTTATGAAAAATTATAGGTGGGTTTGGCAACGATAACTTATTTAATTTTCCGTCTCTACCGTAATGTATCTTTAAAAAAGCAGGATCTGCTTTAGGCATGTTTGCCCCATCAGAATATTTTAAAATTAGCGAAATATCAAAAGTTTCTCCTGTATCTTCTGTAGTATCAGAGACAATCTCATGCTTCTAAATTCTTTAATCTTAACTATACGCTTGTTATTTAATCTTAATGTTAAGGAAGCTTCAATTGTCTCTTCCAACATAATACCGCACTTATAACCGTTTTCGGTTTTAAATTCTTTTTGAACAACTTTACGCTTAGTAGGTTCAGAAAATATAAATTTTTCCTTACCGGTGCTATTAAAAATTACTTCCTGGACCGACGACTTCTATTGTACCGATTGTCACTTTATAAGCGTTTGAAAGGGTTTTAGCTCCAATCTTTGCACTATCTACCAGTTTTTTTCCGTATATTTTAGCCTTTTCTCTTTTAGAGGTAGGAGTATTAGGGGGAGTTTGCTCTAAAGGATCTACACGATTAGTTGTAATCGACTGAATGGGAGTACTCGTATTACCTCGAGACGAAGGATGCTTTGTTATATAAGTTATTTTACTTTCGGCATCAGTACCTAGTACTGCTATTTGTCCACTTCCTATCTTATAGGCGTTTTCTATAATTTTACTTCCTGTGACGGTAACTTTTACTGCCCCTTCTACTGCTTTATAACATGCATAACCGGCACATACTATAATAACTTCAAGCAATTCGGCATCATTATCACTATAATTAGCTTGTCTCCTACGATGCTCTTCGGCAGCATAAATTTGTGCAGCATATTCCTCTTTTGTCCTTGACATAAAATGCTCTTCATTTAAACTAATAATAACAATTAATGTAAGATTTTCTATGATTAAGTCAATATAAATCTTTTATTATAAAGTAAAAAACCGAAAATTATTTATTAATAGATAGTTGATTGTAGTTAGAAAGTATTATAAATACGAGTTTAGAATAAGCACTTATCCTAAATTCGCCTTTGTTTGCTTTGAAAAGGTGTGAGTGAGTATTCACGAGTTTTTTACTGTCACCTAGTTCAATTGACCACGGGAAGGTATTATTGCGTGGATAGAAAAACGTATTCGGTGTCATACCGTGGTTTGACCACGGTATTCATAAAAATAACTAGTATTAGGTGTTTTTATATTTTTACTGGATCCCGCGATCAAGTCGCGGGATGACAGGATAGAATTGTGTCTGCACAACAACGCATGCTCGCAATGACGATTTGGTATCCACGCGGGAATGACATTGAAGCTATGAAACAAGCCCATTAACCTTGCGTAATTGCAGCTACTTCATCGGCAAAGTTTTTTTCTTCGTGTTCTATACCTTCACCAAGTTCGTATCTAATAAATTTGGCAATTTTAATTTCTGCACCGAGTTCTTTTTCAGCATTTTTAATTACTTCCGCAACGGTAAGTTTAGGTTCAAATAAGAAATTTTGCTGAAGTAATACAACTTCCGAGAAGAATTTACGTATTCTACCTTCTACCATTTTTGCTATAATATTATCAGGCTTTCCTTCTTCTTTAGATTTTTCAAAAAATACTTTTCTCTCACGCTCTACGAGTGCTTGATCCAAGCTTGAATCATCTATACTTTGCGGGTTATTTCCTGCTACATGAACAGCAATTTGTTTAGCTAAAGCTTCTAGTTTTGCTTTATCTTTTGCGTTAGACGCAAGACCTACTAATACGGAAATTTTTCCTAAATTCGGTACAACTTCATTATGCACGTACGAACCGATTGCTCCTTCAGATATCTCTAATACATCCATACGACGTAATGTTAAATTTTCACCGATTGTAGCGATATTTTCTATAACTTCTTCTTCAACTGATTTACCGCTTTGCATTTTAAATGTTTTTAGCGTGTCTATAGTTTTTGCAATTACTGCAAGATTTGCAATCTCCTTAACTAGATCCTGAAACTGCTCATTTCTAGCAACAAAATCCGTTTCGGAATTTACTTCAATTACCACTCCGGTAAGCCCATCAACTTTTGCAGCCGTTAAACCTTCAGAAGCAATGCGTCCGGCTTTCTTTGCAGCAGCAGCTAAACCTTTCTTACGAAGAAAATCAATAGCTTCTTCAAAATTACCGCTGGTTTCTATTAATGCTTTTTTGCAATCCATCATACCTGCACCGGTTTTTTCTCTTAATTCTTTAACTGCTACAGCACTTATATTTATTTCACTCATACCTTACTTTCTCCTTAATTATTATAATTTGGCTTGGGTTGTAGCTCGAAGAACGACCCCGGTGTCACCCCGTGGCTTGCTCCTAGGGTCTATAAAAACAATTTAAAATACTAATATTAATATTATTAGTATTTTTAAGCTGGATCCCGGGATCAAGTCGCGGGATGACAATGGGAAATCCAATCCATGCAACAACACTTATGCATTATCAGAATTTTTATTTTCATCGGCATCATTTAATACTTGCTCAAATTCTGTATTTGTCTCTTCATCAATATTTTTCGTTTTAGAGAATTTTTTAGCTTGTTTTAATTTAGAAACATTTTTAGAAGTTAACCCCTTATCTGTATGCTCTTGCATAGCACCCATATCAACTCCTGAAGCTTTCATTGATTCTTCAAGTCCTTGTAATGCCGCATCTGCAAATAAACTACAATAAAGTCTTATTGATCTTATAGAATCATCATTACCCGGAATCGGATAATCTACATTATCAGGATTAGAATTAGTATCAACTACTGCAACTATAGGAACATTAAGCTTTACCGCTTCATTAATTGCGATATGCTCTTTATTAGTGTCAATAACTACTAGAAGATCAGGTTTAGAATTAAGATTTCTAATACCGGCAAGAGATAGAAGTAATTTATCTTTCTTACGGCTCATATCGAGTATCTCTTTCTTAGTATAACCCATAAGTGCTTCTTCGTTTTCTAAGGTTTTGTCTAACTTATTTAGCTTTTCTATTGAACCCGCAATAGTTTTCCAGTTAGTTAGCATACCACCAAGCCATCTATGATTTACGTAATACTGCCCGCATTTTTCGGCATATTCCGCTATAATATCGCTTGCCTGTATTTTAGTACTTACAAATAATATTTTACCGTCTTTTTTTACAGTTTCATATATTGCATTCAAAGCAACGTTCATTAAAGCGACACTTTGTCTTAAATCGATTATATGAACATCATCACGTTCACCATATATATAAGATGCCATTTTAGGATTCCAGCGTGAGGTCTTGTGACCGAAATGCACGCCCGCATCTAATAATGCTTTAATGTTAACAGATGGTATTTTTGACATTTTTAAATTCTCCTAATTGTTAGTTTATACCTCCGTAAGATGTCCATTCTAATGAACTAACATATATCTTACGTGTGAATTTTTTGCTTAAGTTTTGGATAATCGTCATTGCGAGCAGCCGTAGACTGCGTGACAATCTCATCAAATATCCTGTGAGATTGCTTCGTCAATTATTACATAATTTCCTCGCAATGACGACTTACAAGCCCATAAATTATATACGCATATTGCGTAATTTACAAGCCTTTATTCTTTTCGCCAAATAGTAGTACCATCAGGTTGATCTTCTAGAATTATTTTTTCCTCTAATAACTGGTTACGAATTTGATCGGCTAATAACCAATTTTTTTGTTTTTTTGCTTCCAAACGCTTATTTACAAGCTCATTTATATAGAGTTCATCCACACCGCTATTAAACCACTCGTGTGGACTCTTATTCATTAAACCAATAAAATTAGCACAAGTAATAATAGCAGAGGCGTTAAGCTGCCTTTCTTCTTCAGTTTTAGAAATAAAAACACCTTTAGCGTAGTCATTAATGATTTTAACGGCAAGCGGCGTATTCATATCATCAAGTAAGCTTTGCATGAAATCATGAGGTAAATCTATTTTCTGCACATTAATATTTTCTATAGCTCTATACCAATAATCTAAAGTTTTCTTAGCATCTTCTATAGCTTTATCATTATAATCAAGAGGACGCCTATAGTGACTACTTAATAAAAATAACCTTACTACTTCTCCTTGAATTTGTTTATCCATTAAATCCCTTACAGTAATAAAATTACCAAGAGATTTACTCATTTTCTCACCGTTAACCGTTAGAAACCCATTATGTACCCAATATTTAGCATAGGTAGAACTTGGAAAAGCACATCTACTTTGAGCAATCTCATTGGTATGATGCGGAAAGATTAAATCTGCTCCGCCGCCGTGAATATCAAAATTCTCACCTAAATATTTGTAGCTCATGGCTGAACATTCAATATGCCATCCAGGGCGACCAAGTCCCCAGGGGCTTTCAAAATTCATATTTGCCGATTCATTTTGCTTTGCCGGTTTCCATAATACAAAATCTTGTGGATTTTTTTTGGTTTTACTATTTTCTACATGCACTCCCTCAAACATTTCTTCTAAATTTCGGTTAGATAATTCCGTATAATTTGGCGCTGATAAAACATCAAAATAAACATGATTATCAGCAATATATGCGTGATCTTTTGCTATTAAGCGTTCTATTATTGCGATCATTACATCAATATGCTTTGTAGCTTTCGGCTCAATACTAGGTAGCATACAACCTAAATATGCCATATTTTTATGAAACTCTTTCGTAACTTTATCAGTCAACTCATCAATAGTAACACCAAGTAGTGCAGCTCTATCGATAATTTTATCGTCAACATCCGTAATGTTACGTACATATTTTACTGCCTTCTCACCGAATATTTTTATAACTATACGATAAAGTAAATCATATACTACTCCCGACCTACTATTGCCTATATGAGGATTATAATAAACAGTCGGTCCACATACATACATTTTTACGTTATCTTGATCTTGAGGATTAAAAACCTCTTTAGTACGACTAAGAGTGTTATATAAGCGAAATTGAATTTGCATATTTTATATTTACCAAAAACTGAAGTACATTTCTTTCAAAATTAGTATTACATACTCCTTTTGAAAAAAGTTTAAAATTCGGAGTATACATTCACTTGTGATATATTAAACACATTTTGGCTAAAAAATTCATTGGTTAACAAAAATTAGTAATTAATAGTTCACATAAGTTAACAAAAATTATATTATTCGCCTCGTTTGTATTGAAAAAATAATAACTAATCGAGGTTTGAATGAATTTACAAAATTCCCACTCAAAAAAATATGTTTTAACTTTTTTCATGTCAACATGTTTGTTGACTAGTAGCTTTTTAAGTACAAGTGCTAGAGCGGCAAGCTTTAAAGATTTAGTTAGTAAAACCCCGGCATGGGCAAAGCACAATTCAACACAGCAACAAAATATTTGGAAAGATTTGACTCCAACTGAAAAAATCAAAAAATGGCAAGAAGCAGCTTTAGTTCCTAGTTTTACTCAAGCACAAAATGATCTAGGCATAAAGTATAAGGAAACAGATTTATCAAGCTTTTTAGATAATACTAGACATAAAGCAAGACAAGCAAGAGCTGAAATTTTATTATACATCGAAAGAATAAAACAACAGGATTTTGATACAAAAAAACAAGAATATATTAATCAAGGTGTAGTTCCTACAGATATAGAAGCAGCAACAAATCTTGGAATAAGTTATGACCCTAGCAAAATAGACCATAATGTAGAACACGATCAAAAGGTACGTCGTGCAGAAAAAGACAAAAAAGCAGTAATCGAACTATATATCAGCTCAATAAACAGAGATATTAAATACAAACATTATGTTGATAATGATATTATCCCTGAAATGCAAGAAGTAAGGACTGCTCTTAACATGAATAAAGATGATGCACAATCTTTTGTTGCTTCAATAAGAACTGAAATTATGGAAAACGCAAAGGGACAATATATAGCCGATAGCCATATTCCTACAGAAAAAGAATTAAAAAAGAAGTTTGGTATATCTCGTGATGATAATAGAGACGGCTATATTAAGTCAATAAGACTTAAAGTTATGGAAAACGCAAAGGGACAATATATAGCCGATAGCCATATTCCTACAGAAAAAGAGCTAGAGCAGAAATTTGGTACTGATAAAGGTGAGGCAACAAATTATATCGCATCAATAGCAACTCAGATGATGCTTGGTAAAAAATCGTACTATATAGATAATAATATTATCCCTAACACTGACGAATTAATGAATGAATTTAATATAGGACCAGTAAAAGCAACTTCTTATATAAACCAAATAAGAGCCGGAATAGAAGCAAAGCAGTTTCTAAACAACAATGATACTACTAAACCATCTACCGGACACTCTCAAAAAAAGAGCGGAAGCAAAAACGACCATTGGTATATGTCAAATCAAAGTATAAATGATACAGGAACATCTTCACGGATTTTCACAGGTAGAGAAAAGAAACAACGATATTTTTTTGATCCTATAAGTACTTTTAAAACTCACTTTAATACTAAAGCAAGTAAGGGTAATTTAACGCAGTCTCAACACAATATAAATAGAATAATACAACAAGAAGAAAATATTGCAGAATTTAAAAATCTTATTAAAACAGATCCTATAGCAGCATTAACTCTTCAAGTAGATAGTAGTTATAAACAAGAAGCAGTAACGACTATCTTAAGTGATTTTAATGATAATACTATTCAAAGGGTATTATTTAGCAATGATAAGGGACAATTAGATTTCAAGACCAATATTGACGTTAAAAATAGACCTATTTTACAAGAATTATTAGAAAATAGTTCTTCTGAAGAAAAAACTAAATTTGCTGAAAGAATTCAAGACTATGCAACACGCAATATATCTCATAGTCAATTTGAAGAAAAGGCACGATTAGATCTTATCAAACTAGCAGCAAGTAAAGATAAGCGTTCAGTAGAAAACTTTTTAACTCTGCAATTAGAGTTAAAAAACAGAATGCAACCCTATATTGTAAACAGCGTCTATATTTTAACACCAGAAATAGTAAAAGAAATAAATATAGAACTAAAAAATAAAGGGCTAATAAGAGATAGTTTAACTAAAGACTATATGATTAAACTAGCCAAAGAAGTAAATAACCACACATTAAATTCAGTAATTAAAGTAATATTATCTGATAGTAACATACTCAGCAATGAAACCAATAAAATTTTAGGGTTAGCAGTAGGTAATAATGCAAATAATTTAGAACAAACACAAAGCGGCATTCCGAATCCACCACCTCTACCGCTAAATGGGGATATTCCAAATCCGCCTCCTCTACCGCTAAACGGAAGCATGCCACCACCACCGCCCTTACATTCTCAAGGCTTTAGTAGCAACTCTAAACATTTTGATTTAAATCAGTTACAAACAGAATATCCTCACATACATTCGTTATATATTCAGTTTACTCACAATACTACTGTTCAATCAAAAGCACCACTTCAACCTACAGCTTCTAGTGCAACCAGCACAGGCAGAAGCACGCCAGAGACAGCTTATGCCAAACTATATGCAGAATATAGAACTGAGACAGGAGGTACCAAAGCTAATGATTTACAAGATCAGCTTATAAAAAGACAAGCTGATCTTACAAATGTTATACGTCAAATATTAACAGAATCATACGCCAACCAAGGAGCTGACGAGAAAACTCTTGTAAACTTATTTAGCATTTCAACCCCTGAAATCGCAGAAAAAGCTAAAGAAGCTTTTAACACCCTTGCTCAAGACCAGTATATAAAAGATATAACCGTAAATGGTAAGAAAACAATAACAAGCGAAGAGATAATTAAAAATCTTTTCAATGAAGACACTGATGATGCAGTAAAACGTATTTTATTATCGTCATGTAAAATATCTGAAGAATTAAAGAGACCTATTAAACTTGAATTCAATAAATCAGCATTGATTAGAGAGTTACAGGGCAAACCAAATCCGTTTGAACAATTAGAATTTGCCTATATTAATGCAAAAAACTTCGATCAAGATATATTTAGCAATAGAGTCGACGAGTTAATTAACAACCCTAATATATTAACTATAGTACAACAAGCTACTTTTTTAATAACAGAAGATACAAACTTAAGAAAAACAATTAATTCTGATCAAGCACAGGCTAAACTTGATGATTTAAGAACAGCTATTTTAAGCACAATAAAATTTGAAGAATTAATTACAGCAAATTTACCTCAACATGATTTTATTGCTATAGTACAGGAAAAAGACCCCGCATTATTACAAGAGTTTTTAAAAGCTACTACTCTCAAACTAACAGGTAATAATAATTTAGATCAATTAAGATTAGCTTTGCCTTCATTTACAGACATGAGCAATGAACAAATAAGAATTCTTGCTAATAAATTAAAGATGCCTATAATATTAAAAGCTATTCAAGAGTGCTCGCAAGAAAAAGCTAAACAACACATCCATACCGGAAACATGCCACCACCACCACCACCGCCACTGCCTAATGCACACGATTTGGAATTAGCTTATCTAAGAAGTTTAGGGATTACTAAATTCAATGCAAATACATCTACTTTTAAAACAACTCCAAAAACTTATCACTTTAGCTCCGATATAGCTTTAAGATATAAAGAATTTACTTTATCAGGACAAAAATCAGCAGGATATAAAGCAAAATACTCCGATGCCGATTTATTGCAAAAAGCTATAGTGGAATCAGTAGCATTTGAGCATTCAAAAAATTTATCTAAAGCTCATCAAAATAATAAGTATTTTGAACAAATCCAAGAAGCAGTCGACACTATGCACCCTCGCTTTATAGGTCCTAGAACTGAAATAGGACAAAAAATACATAATATTTATACTTCTAAACTTTTGGAATTAACAAAAGATAAAGCATTTATTAAATATGTTGAAGATAATATTATACTTAGCAAAAAATTAACGGAGGCGTTTACTTCCGCTGACTCTGATTTTATAGATTCTAGAACTGAAATAGGACAAAAAATACATGATATTTATATACAGCAATTGACAAAATATCCAGAGGAAGCGGTAAAAGAGGCATTTAATACTGCTCACCCTGATTTTATAGGTCCTAGAACTGAAATAGGGCAAGAAGTACATAATATTTATAAATCTCAACTTTTAGAGTTAGCAAAAGATAAAGAATTGTTTCTATTTGTTCAACAAGTACTAGTAGATTCTGCTGAACTAGAACAAAAATATGGTAGTGATATTCAATCAGAAAATAGTAACGATGAAAAGAAAGTAGGGCGTTTAGATCAGACAAAATTACGATTATTCCAACAAGAAAACGAAGCTACAAATGACGAATCATCAACAAAGGATGATACACAACCTGAAGATAGCAATAAAAAGTCAGAGCAATCTGATTCAAAAACCGCTTTATCACCGAGATTATTGAGTTCTAACGATAGCAAAAATGATAAATCATCAGATTACAAAAAATCACTTCTAGCATTAAGATCTAGTGATGAAGACGATAAAGGGTATGCAACTGATGAAGAAGAATTAGAAGAAGGCAATAGCACCACTGGCGAAGAATTAAAAAAAGATATAGTTTTAGAAAGCGAAGATGAAGCTATCGATGTATCATTCAAAACTGAAGCAATTACAGAACAAGATAGGGTGACACAGAGACAACAGGTCTCTGATGATACTAGTGGGAAAGTAGCAATATTAGTTCAGGCGACTTCAACTCTTCACAAACCTGTTCACTATAATATAAATGATAGATTAACGGTTGCTGCAATAGGGGCCGGTGATGAAGAAACTAGTATAAACAGAGGGGTATGGATTAGCGGTTTATACGGCATCAACAAACAAAGCATTTGGAAGAATATTCCAAAATATCAAAATCGTACAACCGGCATAACCATCGGGACTGATGCTGAATTCATCAATAGTCATGATGTTATAGGAATAGCTTATAGCCGTTTGGCATCCCAAATTAAATATAATAAAAAACTAGGGAAAACAGCAGTGAACGGTCATCTTTTAAGCATTTACAGTCTAAAAGAACTAATTAAAGGTTTCTCATTGCAGACTATAACATCTTACGGTCATAATTATATTAAGAATAGATCTAAAAATATTAATAATATAATTGGAAAATATCAAAACAATAATTTAAGTGTTCAAACTTTATTAAATTATAAATATCGTACAAAATACGATTTACATTTTATTCCTAATATCGGTTTTCAATATGATTATTCAAGAGCTAGCAACTATAAAGAGTATAATGTAGATATAGAAAATCTCATGATTCAAAAGAAATCAAATCAATTATTTGAAAGTAGCCTTGGCGGTAAAATAGTGTTTAAGCCTATAGTGACCACAAACAATATAGTATTAACACCAAGTTTGTATGGTAATATTGAGCATCACTTCAATAATAAAAATACAAAAGTTAATGCAAAAGCGACTTTTAAAGGACAAACATTACAAGAAACAATTATTACACTAAAACAACCTAAGCTTGGATATAATATCGGTAGTAATATACTTATGAGTAGAAAAAATATCAATGTTCTACTTGAGTATAATTATTATACGCATAGAAAGTATCAAAGCCATCAAGGACTTATGAAACTAAAAGTCAATTTGTAAATCACCAATAGAAAATTTAAATAAGGATAAGCTTTTCCTAAGAGCTTATCCTTGCTTAATGAATAAACTTATTAACTAAACTCCTGCATAGAATACTGGAGTACTAAATATAGTAAAAAATAGTTTAAATGAATAGCTATTAAGTACAAGATGCCCTAATTGGTCAAAAGGAAAAATATTAAATAAGCTCATAATCCCAATTACAATAAAAGTATCGATAAATAAAGAAATTGCCGTACTAAAATTATTTCTGATCCATAAATAAATATTAATATAAACAAGTTGAGCTATATAACAGGCAAAAGTTGATACTAAAAAAGATATTAGTAGCTTCCAATTTATCCATGAGACTTATTATTAAAACTACTATTATATTAAAAATAATAGCAAGCTTTACACAAAAATTGGCTCTTTCTTTATCGTAAAACTCAGCTATTAAATCCGTTAATAAAAAAGTTAACGGGTAAAAAATTGCTCCTATAGATAATTCAAGAATATAAAAATTAAAAATATTAAGGTAAACAAATTTTTGCTATATTAAGTTTCCTACTATAATAAGGACTGTAAAAAACGTACATAAAATGATATAAATTTTTTCTTTTATATTAAATTCTATAGACATTTCTAAAATTATTTTAGGTGCAAAAACATTGCTGTACTCTAATAATATATATTGGGAGTTCTGAAAACTATACTAAATTCTCTGATGTCATGCCATTGATCCATAGGTGTTGTTACATGACTCCTGTTATGTCATTCCCGCAAAAGCAGGAATCTAGTACTTTTATCTGTCACCCCATGGTCAAGCAACGGGGTGACACAGTGGATTTGACCGATCCACGCAACAACACCAACAAAGGTAGACAATGACAAGTATGAGAGATATTACTAAGATCAAACTGTAACTATTTAGCTATAGGTAAACTATTTTCTGTTTGATTTTCTTCAATTTCATTAATCTTAGAAACTAAATCAGATTTCTTTTTTGAGGAAAGGTTAGCAAGTACTATTGCATTTATTAAAAATAATGTTGTAAGTATTATAGTGCTTTTAGTAAGAAAATTACCGACTGTTTTAGCACTGACTACTCCCATATTATTACCGCCGCTTATACTACTAATTCCATCCGATCCGCTACGCTGCATCAGAATAACTATAATTAGCAATATTGCAATAGTAATATGTACAAAAAGAAGAATGTCTATCATATAATAAAATAATCGTTACCGTATTTTAAATGTAAATCATACATTAGTTTTATATTATTTGCAACTTAGCTTTATAAAATAAACATAATACTATAATAGTATCTGACAGAAACTAGACTAAAATCAGCATATGAATTTTTCAAGAAAGGTTAAAAACTCACCAAGCTTAGGATGTGTGGTGGTGCTACTAGGGGGAATCGAACCCCCGACCTCTTCATTACCAATGAAGTGCTCTACCCCTGAGCTATAGTAGCAAGATTATTTCAAACCCTTTTTGCCACATATTTGTCATTAAATCAAGAAAAATTTTGGACATTCGTTTACTCTTTACAAAAAAGCTCTTATTCGATCTCTTCTTCGCTCCACTTATATGTACCCCATCATAAGATGCTAATGTAGTTTCATTAGCATGCATCCCAAATTCTTGCTGTAAATAATCACTTAAAATCTTTAGTGTTTTTTCTTTGGTTTGGCATGCTAATATCATTTTATTATCTTGTACTAACTTGTGTAATTTGGGTCTCTCTTCTGCAGTAACAAGCCTCATTGCCAAACAACCATTTTCTTCTTATTGTAGAAGGTCAGCCGTTACACTCGTAGTAACTCTATGATATGTACCGAATAAGTCTAGATCTATCCTTGAAATTGCTTCGTCACTAGTTACTTCTTTAAAAGTTCTGGAATGATTGATGTATCCTCAGAGATACTGGCAAAGACTAATCCCTTTGCAGTTATTTTATGTTCACAAACATCGCCATAGTAATAACTCTTAGGTTTAAAGACTACAATTTTGTTATTAAATTCAACTAGGTTTGCAGGTTTTGTAATTTTTTTCATATTTTATCTAAACTTCTATTTTTGTAAAAAGATAAGGCAATCAATGCAAAAATACAGCTTAATATGACATAATAAACTGCTGAGGTTACATGCCCTGTTTTGTGTACTAAATATTCAAAGACAAGAGGCGTAGTACCACCAAAAATACTTGTAGCAGTGTTATATGAAATAGAGAGAGCAGTGTTACGTATATTTGTAGGATACAATTCTGCTTGTAATGCCGGTTCAGGACCGATATAGCTAGCAGCAAGTATAGCAAGTATCAATTGTGAGATAATTACACTTGTGAAGACCCCATTCTCAAAATTATTAAGTAAAAATGGCGTTGTTACAATAATTATTATCAGATTAATTACAAAAATTTTCCTGCGACCTATAATATCGGATAGATAACCGCTTAATAAAGTTACGACTATCATAATCACGTAACACACGCTAGCAAGGCTATTTACCTCATTTTCAGTAAAGTTGCGGCTGATTTTTAAAAACGATACCAAGTAAATTGTAGTTAGATAGAATATTATCGAACCGGGAGCATTGATAAAAATCGAGATTAATATATCAAACCAATAATTGGTAATGACTTTTTTTAACGGTGATTGTAAAATCTTTTTCTGCTCTCTTAGATTTTTAAAATTCGGTGTTTCGTGTGTATTTTTTTTAATATAAAATGCTGCAAAAAGAATAAAAAAACCAAGTAAAAAAGGTATTCTCCAGCCAAAACTATCAAATTGTGAAGCTGTTAGGATATTCTTAACGATATAAGAAACAAAAGAACCAAGCAATAAACCGGCGCATATACTAGACATTGAAATACTACCGGTGACGCCTTGGTGTTTATGGCTAGTATGCTCAATAACAAAGGAAATAGAGCCGGTCAAAACTCCCCCCATTGATAATCCTTGTAGAATTCGTACACAAATCATTAATATAGTCGCAGTTATACCGATAGTATGGTAAGTTGGTAATATTCCTATTAATACGGTTGGGGCAGACATGCAAAATAACGCACTAGTTAAGGCTACTTTGCGTCCAAATCTATCACCGATAACACCAAAAAATATGCCGCCCAACGGTCTTGCCAAATAACCTATAGCAAATACTAAAAAAACTTGCAGTAAAGAAGTATTAGCATCATCATTTGGAAAAAATTTTGTTCCTATTATGGGTGCAAAATAACCGAATAATACATAATCATACCATTCAAAAATGTTAGCGATACCGCTTGAAAATACTAGTTTACTGCAATTCATGTTTTCTATTCATAGCTTTTTTTTCGGAATATATTATAAACAAGGTGGTAGGAATTATTATTACTGCTCCATGAAGTGTGCTTTTATCAGGAAATTCGTTAAATATGAAATATGCCGCTATTACCGAAATCACCAGCTCTAAATATCTATAAGGAGCGGTAGCGGTTGCATCTACCATGGAAAAAGCTTTAAGCAGGAAGAATAATATTAAGCTTCCGCTACTACCGAGTACAAACAATAAAGCTAATTCAAAACTACTAGGAGTTAGCCAATACTGCAATGCTACAGGTAACGACACTATAGCAGTTACTATTGCCGAATAAAATAGCATGCTAATCATCGATTCTTTTATTACGAATTTTTTATTAATAATATCAAGCATAGCAAATGAAATAGCGGCTAATACAAAATACAAAATTTCTGGGTTAAAATCCTCGGCATGCGGTTTAAGCGTAATAACAAGTCCTATAAATCCTACTACGGTAACTACCCATCTTGGCCAAATAATATTTTCGTTCAGAAAAAATACGGCAAGTATTAAAGTAAATAAAGGAATAGAAAAACTTACGACTGTTGCAGTAGTAACGGGAGCTATGGTAAGACCGTAAGTCCAAGAAGTCATACCGAAAAATAATAATAACCCTCTTAATATATGTACAAAAGGACGACTTGTTTTTAAAGTATTTTTACCATAATAAACAACAAAAGGTAGTAAAACTATGCTACTGAAAAAGAAGCGGAAAAAAGCTACTTCAAAGCTATGTAAACGAGTCCCAAGATATTTAGATATTACATCATTGGCACTACTACTTACTAAACTAAGTAAAAACCAACCTATACCGGTTAAATATGTTTTTAATGCATCATTCATTAATATGCTCCAATAATTTCTATAATTTTACTTAAATGTCTTGACTTTTAGCATAAAAGAATTCTATCTTTTATGATATATGGTATAAATAAACAAAAATTTTATATAATAATACGGTAATCAATTTTAAGCAAGTAAAGGTTATAATTATATGTTAAGAATAGTGAAAAAATTAGGGATAATTTTGTTTGTATCCACCATAAGTATTAATAGTTTTGCTAAAAGCATGTATGATGATGTAGACTCTGCTTCTGACTATGATAGTACACCGTATTACGAAAACGAAGGCAGTTTAGTTTTCAAGATGCGTCTAGGAGGTGTTGTTTCAAGTGCTAAGCAAAAAGGATTACCTACTCCTACCTCTCCTCAACCTGTTTCAGTAGGCGAAGTGGCAAAAAACGGTTATGGAGGTGATGCGTCCACTACTATATTCTTTAATAATTATTTAGCTACTGAATTATCACTTGGCTTTAATGTTTTACGCACTAAATATACATCCCTTGCAGCCGTTGCTCATAATTATGGCGTTGATAATGTTAAACTAGGAAAAAACAAACCTATTTATATGATTCCTGCAACAGTTACCGGACAATTTCATATAGCTCCTTACGGTGGAATAAGACCATATATAGGTATAGGTTATCACGGTTCTTATATGCTTACTCAAGCTACCGGTCTTAAAATTAGAAACGGACACGGTGCCGTAGGACAAATAGGTGTAGATTTTTATGCTAAAGACGATACTTTAATCAATATTGACGTAAGACAATTTTTCTTAAATCCTAAACTTGAGTATAAACCGAATTTAGTAGGTAATAAAACCATGACCTCTAAAGTTAAACTTAATCCTTTAATAGTTTCTATAGGTATAGGATTTACTTTTTAGCCTTGTTGCATGGTTCTTGAAGCGTATTTGTCATCCCGCGACTTGATCGCGGGATCCAGTTTTTTTATTTTTTTTGGATACCGTGGTCAAGCTGCGGTATGACACTAAATAGCTAATAATATAAACATACATTCACCTATGTCCCTACAAATTATCCAGTTATTATACTTAGTTGCGGCTGTTTGCTTTATTCTATCACTCAAATTCTTATCCTCACAGAAACAAGCACGTTTAGGCAGTACCATAGGTATTTTGGGGATGGCGATAGCAGTCATCGTTACTTTTTTCCTACCGGATTTTACTCATAAATTACCCATTATAGCAACCATATTATTAGGTGCTATAATCGGCGGGATTATAGCACTTAAAATCTCCATGACAGCAATGCCTCAATTAGTAGCGGGATTTCACTCTTTTGTTGGTCTTGCTGCGGTATTTGTAGCTTATGCTACAGTACTTGCTCCTGAAAATTTTTCTATAGGAATAGCAGGAAGTTTACCGATTAATGCATTAATAGAAATATCAGTAGGCGTCTCTATCGGTGCTTTAACTTTTAGCGGTTCGATTATAGCTTTTCTAAAACTACAAGGCTTAATGAAAAGTAGCCAGTTAAAATTCTACGGTCAGCAATATATATGCTTATTAACGGCAATAATATTGGTCATTCTAGTAATATCGTTTATTCGTTCAGAGAATATATTTTTATTTAATCTAATAGTCTTTTTATCACTGTTAATCGGAGTATTACTAATAATACCGGTAGGCGGTGCAGATATGCCTGTTATAGTCTCAATGCTAAATTCTTATTCAGGTTTTGCGGCAGCAGGTATAGGCTTTACGCTTAGCAATAGCCTACTTATTATTACTGGAGCATTAGTCGGTAGTAGCGGAGCTATACTTAGCTATATAATGTGCAAAGCGATGAATCGCTCATTAATTAAGGTTATTTTTGGGGCGTTTTTGCCTGCACCTACTGGAATTAACAAGGATATAGACGACGATAAAATAGCAAAAACAAGCTGCCCTGAAGATGCGGCACATTTACTACTTAATACATCATCGGTGATAATTGTTCCCGGTTACGGTATGGCAGTAGCCCAATCTCAGCATATCATAAAAGAGATGGTTGATATATTAGAACGTTCAGATATTAATGTACGTTTTGCCGTACATCCGGTAGCAGGTAGAATGCCGGGGCATATGAATGTTTTACTTGCAGAAGCTAATATAGATTATGAGAAAGTACTTGAGCTTGAAGAAATTAATAGAGATTTCGCTACCACTGACGTAGTGCTTGTGATTGGTGCAAATGACGTAACTAATCCTGCTGCTAAAAATGATCCGAACAGTCCAATTTACGGTATGCCGGTACTCGATGTCGAAAAAGCACGTACGATTTTGTTTATTAAACGTTCTATGGCATCCGGATATGCAGGTATAAAAAATGCGCTATTTTATCACGATAATACTTTTATGTTATTCGGCGATGCTAAGAAAGTAGTTGAGGAGATAGTTAAGTTTCTAAATGAAGATTGACTTAAATAACTCTATTTGTTATAATTTCTTAAATTAATAAGCCAAAAAACCATTATCATGAATTCACAAAAAACATTACCGCTTCTGCCAAAAGCCACGGCTATATGGTTAATTGAAAATACTTCTTTAACTTTTAAACAAATTGCCGATTTTTGCGGTATTCATGAATTTGAAATAAAAGGTATGGCTGACGGTGAAGTAGCACAATCTATAAAAGGTTTAAATCCAATTGCAAACGGTCAGTTAACTTTAGAGGAAATTGAGCGTTGCAGTAAAGATCCTAATGCTAATTTACAAATTTCATATAACCCTGCTGATGAATTGATGAAAAATCAGAAAAAAAAACGTGCTAAATACACTCCTATAGCAAGACGTCAAGATAAACCGGATGCTATATATTGGTTATTGTCTAATTATCCGAACATCCAAGACCATCAAATAATTAAATTAATAGGTACTACTAAAATTACTATAGATGCTATTAGAACCCGTAGCCATTGGAATATGAATTCTATTCGTCCTCGTGATCCCGTATTACTGGGGATCTGTAGTCAAATAGACCTGAATAAAATAGTAGAAAGCCTAAAGCCTCGACAAAATCCTACAAAAGAATCATAAAATTATACTATCTGCTATCCTGCGAAAAGCTTGCTTACGTGAATTATTTTTGATTGTTACCCCACCTTGATCAGCGTTATTGCGTGGCTTGTTTATGTCATTTCTGTATAGTCAGAACATTGCTGGATGGACTGGTAAAATCCACTGTGTCACCCCATGGGTCAAGCCACGGAATGACAACGGATGCGTTTTTCAATCCACACTGACAATACTTTTCTCACAAACGGATTTTTTTATGGAGTAGAAAAGTGATTATTGCCTAATAAATCGTTTATCGCTAGGTAAAGTATAACTTTTATCGGTAGAACGATAGGGACAAATATCAATTCCTCCACGCCTAGCATATACTATATAAATAGAAAGAAAATCAGGACTTATAGCGTTTTGAATATCTGTAAAAATACGCTCAGCACACTGCTCTGCAAACTCATTACAATTTCTAAAAGATATTAAATATTTCAGAAAAGAATCATATTTTAACTTTTTTCCTTTATATTTTATAACGATTGTACCCCAATCCGGTTGACTGGTTACTAGGCAATTTGATTTGAGTAAATTAGAATTAATCTCTTCTTCTACCAAAACATCTTCATACTCAATTAAACTATTATCGGGTGCACCGTAATTATTGCATACTATATCTAAATCATCGATATTTTTACCACTTGGAACACCAAATTCTACTTTTGTATTTATAGGAAATATACGTCCTGTTACTTTAGCGTGTGTAACATTACTTAGATCCTGCAAGATAATTCTTTCTAGTTCTTTTACTGATTCAACAACAAAGTTATTAAAAGAATTTAGATATAATTTAAATGATTTTGATTCTACTATATTTTCAGAATCCGTCGGTATATAAAAAGTGCCTACTCCAACCCATGGCTTACCGTTCTTATTAAGGCAAGATAGTTCATATGTATTCCAAACATCTACACCATAAAACGGAAGATTATTACTATTTATTCCAAGTTCGTTTCGATTATTTATACGTGGAATTTTAAATAATAAAGTCACATCATAACTATCTTTATAAGTACTTTTTTTACCAAGTAAAGAAGTAGATAAAGGCATTAATTATGCTCCTTGTGCTAAAATTTCTTTTTGTTGTAACTCATCATATTCTTTTAACATATAACCACGTCCCCATACTGTGTCGATATAATCTCTACCGCCGGCAGCATCACTTAACTTTTTACGAAGTTTACAAATAAATACGTCAATAATTTTCATTTCCGGTTCATCAACACTACTATATAAGTGATTTAAGAACATTTCTTTAGTTAAGACAGTTCCTCTTCGGAGTATTAATAGCTCTAAAATAGCATATTCTTTGTTCGTCAAATGTACTTTTTTGCCGTCAACTTCTACACTTCTAGTATCTAGGTTTATGCTAACCTTATCAAACCTAAATACTGATGCTGCATGACCTTTAGAACGTCTAACTATAGCTTTAATTCTAGCAATTAATTCCTCTCTTACAAACGGCTTGGTTAGATAATCATCGGCTCCGGAAGAGAAACCAGTAATCTTTTGATACGTATCCGTTAAGCTAGATAAAATTAAGATTGGGGTTTTTATTTTTGCAGCACGCAATCTTAGTAATATCTCAAAACCATTAATATCCGGTAACATAAGGTCTAAGATTACTAGATCATAACCACCAACTTTACCAAGTCTTAAACCTTCTACACCAACTGAAGCTTTATCGCAAACTATCCCTTCTGAAGCTAAAGTTAGTTCAATTAAGTTAGCCATTTCCGGCTCGCCTTCAATTAACAAAACTCGCATTATTTTTCTCCATAAAATTCAATTTTTATATTGTCCTATAATTTAATTACAGGTAATTATTGTTAACTAAATTATAATTTTTTATCTAGTGCTTTATACATTCATTAATAATATAAGTAAAGAATATTTAATCTTGATAAAATTTTTACTATTAAGCTCTATCTGTGGTTTAAAAACCATGGCGTTTAAAATGAAATGTATTAAATAATTAAATGATTTTCTTAGTTTTGATGCTCTGACATTTTCTTATGATATAAGGCACCAAAATCTATAGGATCAATCATTAAAGGCTGGAATCCTGCATCTTGAGTACAGCTAGCTATAATTTTTCTGGCAAATGGAAATATCATTGCCGGACAATGAACGGATAATAAAACCGGATGTTGTTCAGAATCAATATTAATTAAATTAAATACTCCAGCATATTTTAATTCTACCTGAAATAATTTATATTTCTCATTTCTTGCAATTGCCTCGATATTTAACTCTACTTCATAGAAACTTTCTTCCGATAAATTAGTAATATTTATATCTAGAGATAAATCAATTTGAGGGCGTTGATCCAAAGCCGCAAGAGAAGACGGGGCAGAAGGGTTCTCAAGAGATAAATCTTTTATATATTGTGCATTAACGGAAATATGCGGCATTGTCTCATTAGTATCAGTGTTTATTGTACTCATAAAAATCCTTATTAAAAATTTAATATAATTTTCTACATAAAAAAGTTATGTTAGCGGTAAAGTTACGCCTACTTGTTTCATATATTTTCCTTGGCGATCGGCATATGAAGTATCACAAATTTGATCACTCTTTAAAAATAAAAACTGACAAGCTCCCTCATTTGCATATATTTTAGCAGGTAATGGAGTAGTATTAGAAAACTCTAAAGTTACATGTCCTTCCCACTCCGGTTCTAACGGAGTCACATTTACTATTATACCGCATCTTGCATAAGTGGACTTGCCGACACAAATAACTAATACATCACGCGGTATTTTAAAATATTCTATAGTTCTGCCAAGGGCAAAGCTATTAGGTGGGATAATACACACATCTACTTCTCTATCAACTAAATTATATTCACTGAAATTTTTTGGATCAACCGTAGTAGAATTTATATTGGTGAATATTTTAAATTCATTAGATACTCTAGCATCATAGCCGTAAGAAGATAAGCCGTAAGAAATAATCTTTTCTTTATTATGCACTCTTACCTGCTTTTCCGCAAAGGGCCTTATCATACTGTGATTTATCACAGCTTCTTTTATCCACTTATCTGACATTATAGCCATAATCACAACTTGATTTAATTAATAAACTAATGATTATAACTCATAATTATTTACAATACAAAATTTTTCTTTAAAACTATAAGTCTGAGACTACTTGAATAATGATAGTGACAATAATACAACATTATATATTTAAAATTAAATTATTACAAATTAAAATAGTTTTTTATTGTCAATTCTGAAAAGAATTATTATATTAGTATAGTTATAGTATAGTTAATTTATATTTATTAATACTAAAAATTTACTTTGTATTAGTAAATTTTATTTAAGTTTATTAGGAGCTATTATTAAAGTGAAAAAATTATTAGCTGCAAGTATTATTTGCCTTGCATCGGCTGGTCTTGCCGAAGAAAATCCAACACCTGTTATTTCTAATTCTGATACTGAAATAAAATTAGAAGGATTCTATTTATTTGAAAACGGTTATATTAAACAGGATCACTTAATTTTATTTGATAAAAATGTAACTGATAACAGGAAAAAGCTAGGGTTTTACACGGAAGCAGCGGTTGCGGCCACTATTGCTAAAACTATCAATGATGTAATAGCAGGTGCTAAAATAGTGCTTCAGCCTACTACAAGAGCAAAAACCTCTACAAGTTATAATGGGTCACATATATTTATTGAAACTAGTTACGGTAAAGTAGAACTAGGCTCTCCTGCTGATGCAAGCGCTAAGTTGCGTATTACCGGTAGTCAAGTAACTGCAGGTGCCGGAGGATGGTCTAGATATGCTCTACTTGACGGTCAATATATGCGATATAATGGTTTAAAATCGGATTTTGATACTAATGCTAGCTTTTATCTTGAGTCATACTCTAATTCTTTTGATCAAATCAATGATAAAGCTGAGAGAGCTAGAAGATTGAATTTTTTCACGCCTAAAATGAAAGGCTTCCAAGCCGGAGTTTCTTATACTCCCGATACTGCTAATACAGGCGGTAATAGAGATATAAATAATTTAACGCTTGAAAGCTCAGGCAGAAACGGAGTTAGTGTTTCTAAAACCGGAATAAAGACGGTTAAATTAGAGAATAACGAAACCATGACTATTAATCAGAATATTAGGGATGCTTTTTCTGCCGGCTTAACTTATGAACATGAAATTAGCGAAGATGCAGACTTAAAACTATCTGTCACCGGAGAATACGGTAAACCTGCTCGTCGTCTTATTCATGCTAAAATGGACGGAACTACAATTCAAGTGCTTAATACCTATAAACTTTCTAATTTAAAAGCATATAATCTTGGAGCTGTATTTACTTATGGTAATTTCTCTTGTGGTGCTTCTTACGGTAATTTAGGTAAAAGCTTAACCGCGAAGGAATATTATAAAGTCGGTCGTGATACCTATTATTACAATGGAGCAATTGCTTATGGACAAGGACCTATAAAAACAAGTCTTGAATATCTTAAAACTTCAAGATATAAAAACACCGTTGATGCTGTAAGCCTCGCTACTGAATATAAGATCATGCCTGGTTTATTACCATATGCTGAAATTTCTCATTTCCAAGCTAAAGGTAAACCTGTATATTACCCTGAAGCACCTAGTAGAACAACACGAGGTACTGTTGGTCTTATAGGTACAAAACTTAAGTTTTAATTATTTACAAATTAATTGCCATCACTATTATAATCAAGGCTTAGAGTAAGCTTATGCTTTGATTATTATATTTTTTTTTAATTGAACTATCAATAAACTTTGTTCCGTCGTTGTAATAATCTTGTTTTCTCTTCTGTTAAATCTTTAAACCATTCTATTAGCTTACAGTACTCTAATTCTTGTCACATTATGCTTAGCTTTTGTACTTCAAGTACCGGTCCAAACCTTGAAAAATTTATTTTATACTGCCTTTTGATTAAATAAAATTATATATTTTACTTTTTTTATTTTTAGATATTGATTTTCTCTGATTACCATATATTGTGATGCAACCACAATATATGGTAATCATGTGATATATGATTTTTATTATTTTAAAACAGGAGTAACACTATGAATCATGCTCAATTTACAAGCTCAGGATATTCCTTTGTAAATGGATTAAAAGCAGTTACAAGATATGCAACCGCTTCTAAATTATTATTTAAAGATACATATAATTTTGTTTCTAGTTCCAACTTAAAAAATATTTACAATATTACATGCTTTAAATATTCAGAAAGTCTATACAAAAGACAGGGATTTTGAGGCAGCATTGAAGTTTTTTAATATGCAACAAGATAATTCTCTAAAGATATGTAACTCAGAACATCGAAAACCAGCATCAGAGGACAATGAAAATCTTTTCCCTCCTATATTAATATGATGAAAATCTATTATTTTTTGGGAAGCCCATAGGAGGTAATTTACCGGTACTACCTCTTTTGCCTAAAAATGCAACAATGTTTTTCTCAAGTTTTACTTTTCCATTGTTATTCCAACCTAAGCCGTCTTCTTTATTGAATATTTTAATATCTAGAAGCTTAGCATTCTTAAATTTTTGCAGCGTTACACCTTGCCCTTTTTTCATTTCAGGTATTTCATCCATATTAAATACCAATAATTTACGACTTTCACCGATACAAGCAATACTATCACCGTTTACAGGTAAACAAGCTATACATACATGACCATCCGGTACATTCATAATTTGCTTTCCTGTTTTTGTTTGAGCCATTACTTCATTTGAATTAACTAAAAACCCTTTACCTACACTACTTGCAAGTAATAAAAGCTGATCAGGTTTATAGACTAAAATATTCGTAATATCGTTATTACCTATATCCACAAGTAGCTTTATAGATTCCCCTGTTCCTTTACCTTTGGAAATATTATCGGCAAGCAAAGTAAAAAATCTGCCTTCTGAACTAACTATTAATATTTTATCAGTCGTGTAAGCTTCTAAAATAAATTTTTCTGCATCACCTTCTTTATATTTGATAGTCGATAAATCGGTGTTATGACCTTTTAACGAACGCACCCACCCCATTTTTGAGCAGATAATAGTAATCGGCTCTTTAGTAATGAAAGCCGTTATATCAACTACTTGATTCGTAAACGTTACTTCCTCAAAGCTTGTACGCCTTGCTCCTATTACCGTATTTAATCCAAATTTCGTTTGTACTGTTTTGATTTCTTTTTTAACTATTTTCCATAGTTCTTTAGGATTATTTAGAATTTCTTCTAATATAGCTTGTTGTTTCTGCAAATTACTATGCTCATTAATAATTTCCTGCTCTTCAAGCTTGCGAAGCGAGCGAAGACGGGTATTTAATATCGCTTCTACTTGTATTTCGGTTAGTTTAAACCGCTCCATTATTATCGCTTTTGG
Organism: Rickettsia philipii str. 364D; assembly: GCF_000283995.1. NCBI lineage: Bacteria > Pseudomonadati > Pseudomonadota > Alphaproteobacteria > Rickettsiales > Rickettsiaceae > Rickettsia > Rickettsia philipii. Next base: position 92,007 of record NC_016930.1, on the reverse strand, counting down.
CTCATCTTCTTCACGAATAATTGTAATTATCTCATCAAGATTTAGATAAGCTATCCTAAGCCCTTTTAGAATTTCTAAACGATGCTTGATTTTGTTTAAAAGATAAGTTGATCTGCGAGTAACAATATTTTGCCTATGATATAGAAACTCTTGTAAAATCTCTAAAATATTCATTACTCTCGGCACGTTATTACTGCCGATCACATTCATATTTAACTGAATGCGGCTTTCTAAATTCGTTAGCTTGAATAGAGATTCCATAACTATTTGCGGATCACATCCCCGATCTCTCGGCTCTATAACCAACCTTATAATGTCTGTTGATTCATCTCTAATATTGCTAACAAGGGGAATTTTTTTGTCCTTTAGTAATATTGCTATTTGTTCTATAAGTTTTGATTTCTGAACCTGATAAGGTATCTCGGTTACAACTATCTGATATGTACCGTAACTTAGCTCCTCTTTTTCCCATCTGCTTCTCACTCTAAGACTACCACGTCCAGTAGTATATGCAGCATTAATAACTTCAGCTTTATCAATAATTATGCCGCCGGTCGGAAAATCAGGACCTTTGACAAAGTTCATTATATCGTTAATTTCAGCTTTCGGATAGTTAATTAAATGTATTAGAGCATCACAAAGCTCATGTAAATTATGCGGCGGTATATTGGTTGCCATACCGACTGCTATCCCTTCAGAACCATTAGCTAGTAAATTCGGAAAACTTGCCGGCATTATTACCGGTTCTAAATCGGAACCATCATAAGTAGGGCGAAAATCTACCGTATCTTTATCGATGTCCTCCATTAATAACGTACATATGTCCGTCATACGTGATTCGGTATAACGCATAGCTGCTGCATTATCACCGTCGATAGAGCCGAAATTACCCTGCCCATCAATTAAAGGATAACGCAACGAAAAATGCTGAGCAAGGCGTACCAAGGTATCATACACTGCCACATCACCGTGCGGGTGGTATTTACCTATTACGTCACCGACCACCCTCGCACATTTCTTATAGCCGGAATTCGGCTCAAGCCTTAACTGTAGCATTGCGTATAATAACCTACGATGTACAGGCTTGAGTCCGTCACGTACGTCAGGAAGTGAACGTGACATAATTGTTGATAACGCATAAGCAAGATAACGCTCTGATAATGCATTACCAAAGTCAATATTTTCTATTTTAGCTTCTTTCATAAGTTATTTAGTTTTTATTTATAGTCGTTGTTGCGTGGTTCTCTATGTCATTCCTGCGAAAACAGGAATCCAGAAAAAAAGTATAAACACAGCAAATTCTTAAAATTAAAAGCTCGATTTATCTCGCTTTATGATAGATTTCTGCTTTCGCAGGAATGACATAAGAGTATACAAATATCACTTCAACACACAACTCTGCTTATTATAAGCTAATTTCTTACAAACCGCTTTAGCTTGACTAAAACTACCATAATCACCGGCTAAGATTAAATAGAAAAATTTGCCGTCGTCATATTTAACTTTTTTGGTTGTGATAACAACATTTTTAAGAATTTTCGGGAATTGCTTTTTTATTCTTTCCCCTTCTTTCATTGCTTCTGCTTCAGATTTTACCGAACCTAGTTGTACTTTATAACTTTCATTATTTTTACAATTTTTAGCATTACTAACCTTATCTTTACTTCCTTTTTCAAGCTTTATTATATTTAAATCCGTTTCATTTTTGGAGTTATTATTTGGCTCTATTAATGCAATAAGGCTAGATATTTCATCAAAAGATTCATCGCTTTGACTTTGGTTGCGAGAATCTATACTCATAGGTTTCTCAGGGTCAGGAAGCAATTTTACGGTTTTAATATTTGTATCTTTAGCAATAAGATTTTCATATATTGTACTATGTACTGCGGCTATTTGGTTATTTTCTATTATAGACGGTTTTATTTTTGTAGGCATCTCATCAGGATAAATAGTAATTACCGGCTTGCTATTCTGATAATATTGATAACCAAAATAAATAGCGGACATACATACTAAAAATACTAGCAATATTTTAATAAAAATATTATTGATCATATTTAGTAATTTGATAATAGAAAAACGTCATTGCGAGGAAAAATTGTAAGTTTTGACGAAGCACTCTCAGGAGTATTATTTCATGAGATTGCCACGCAGCCTACGGCTGCTCACAATGACGACTCGGTATCCACATGAGCAATACCTCCTTGCAATGACGATGAAAACCTAACTACATTTTGTTCATTGGTTCTACACCTATCACTTCGAGACCACTAGCTATAACTTTCTGTATGGCACTTGCAAGAGCAAGGCGTGCTAGAGTTAATTCTTTATTGCTCTCAATTACAAATCTATACTCGCTATTTTCTTTACCGAAATTCCACATAGAATGAAATTTTGAGGCTAAATTTATTAAATAAAATGCGATGCGATGCGGTTCAAAATATTTTGCAGATGCTTCTAATGTTTTTGTCCAGCTAACCAAAAGTTTTATAATCTCAATTTCTTCTTCAGAGGATAATAAAGATAAATCATACTTACCTGATTCAAAGTTATTATAAGATTCAGGCATTAATTCTCTAGCTTTTGATAAAATAGATATCGTTCTCACATGTGCATATTGTACATAAAAGATAGGATTTTCTCTTGATTGTTCTTTCACTTTTACCAAATCAAAATCAAGTGGCTTATCATTTTGTCTAGTCAACATCATAAATCTTATGATATCTTTCCCCACCTCATTATTTACGTCTTGCACACTAGCAAAGCTCCCAAGACGTTTTGACATTTTAACCGGCACACCGTTTTCAACGAAATTGACCAATTGACAGATTTTAACGTCCACTTTAACCTGCTCCTTACCTAAAGCTTTAACTATTGCCTCAATTCTTTTAACATATCCACTATGATCGGCACCCAGTACATAAATTAAGTGATTCGCTCCCCGCTCTATTTTATCCTTAGCATATGCAAGATCAGAAGCAAAATAAGACCAACTTCCATCAGCTTTTTCTATAGGACGATCTTGACTATCACCGTACTTAGTAGATTTAAATAATTTTTGAACTCTATTATCCCACTCTTCGTGAATTTTACCTTTAGGGGCAGGTAACGTACCTTCATAAATTAGCCCCATACGCTCCAGTAGTTTAACTGTTTCCTCTATCTCACCTTTATCATGCAATGATTGCTCAGAGAAAAATATATCATGTTTAATCCCTAAATCTGCTAAATCTTTTCTATTTAAATCAAGCATTTTTTCTACGGCAAAACTTTTAATTATTTTGAACCTTTCATCATAGTTCATCGTTAATAATTTATTGCCGTATTCTTTCGCTAAAATTTGCCCAAGCGGAATTAAATACTCTCCCGGATATAACCCGGCAGGGATAGTAATTTGCTCACCTAAAGCTTCTTTATAACGTAATAATACAGTACTAACTAAATCATTTATTTGTGAGCCTGCATCATTAACATAATATTCTTTTGTAACGGAATAACTTACCTTTTGCAAAATCCTTGCTAGCACATCACCATATACCGCACCCCTAGCATGCCCTATATGCATTGGACCGGTGGGATTTGCCGAAACATACTCGATGTTAATATTTCTGCTTTTATCTATATCAATTTCAAAAAACTTTTCTTCATGCTGTAAAATATCCTTTATTGATGCCTGCCAACTATCAGCTTTTATAGTAAAATTAATAAATCCCGGTCCTGCTATTTCTATACTTGCAATATAAGGTAATGTTATAAGGACTTCTTTAAATTTTAAAGCCACTTCCCGAGGAGCAATACTTTCTTTAGCTGCAATAATCATTGCAACATTACTTGATAAATCACCGTTAAAACTATCTTTCGGTATGTCAATAGTAGCAGTATTTGCTATTGCTTGATTATTATATAATTGCTTGCTTGCCACAATTATATCTTGTTTCAATTGATTAAATATGTTCATAATTATTAAATGTTATTAAAATTCAGCGAATAGAATTCTTACAAACGCTTGCTAATAAGGAGGAATTTGTAGGAGACACAGAACGCAGCACCGCAGCGACGCACAAATTACCCTTAGAAGCAAGTTATGTAGGAAGTCGAGCAGAGCTGATTATATTCCTGAATGGCGAAACGGTCAGTCATCCCTGCTATATAATCAGCAATAACTCTAGCTTTACTATATGTTTCATTAGAGTCTATTAGCATTTTCCAATTAACCGGCAATAAATTAATATCATCCATATAAACCTTAAACAGCCCTTGTACGATTTTAGTACATTTAAGGCTGATGGCCGTAATTTTATTACTTTTATAAACTCGCTCATGAAGAAACTTCTTAGTTTCCTTAATATTTTTATTAGTTTTTTCCGTAAAATCCACTATCTGATAATTTAAGTTACGTATCTCATCTATGTTAGTAATTTTTTCTTTATTTAAATTTTCTTTTGTTTGCCATAATAAATCGGTAATTAACTCATGTATTAGCTTACGTACTACCTCATAAATCAGACATGAGGAACTAATATTTTTAAATTTTGACTTGAGTTCAACAACATGTTGATCAATATATTTAAGTTCAGCAAGACTATTAAAATCGATAATTTTAGCACCGATACTATCTTCCAAATCATGCGAAATATAGCTAATATCATCGGCAAGAGCTGCTATTTGAGCCTCTGCTGATGCATAGGTACTAAGTTCTAAATCATTTTGCTTATTATACTCTGCTATATATTCATTTATCTCGCCTAGTATAGGACCGTTATGTTTTACTATTCCTTCTAAAACTTCCCATGTTAAATTTACTCCATTATAAGCCGCATATCTTTTTTCAAGTAATGTTAGTATCTTTAAAGATTGAGCATTATGAGAAAAGCCGTTATACTCTCTCATACATTCATTTAAAGCCCGCTCTCCCGCATGACCGAAAGGCGTATGCCCAAGATCATGAGCAAGTGCTATTGTCTCAGCTAAATCATTTGATAAATTTAAAGTACTAGCGACCGAACGTGCAACAGTCGAAACCTCTAGAGAATGAGTTAGCCTATTTCTGTAATGATCTCCCTCGTGATTAATAAAAACTTGAGTTTTATATTGCAAACGCCTAAATGCATTAGTATGTATAATGCGATCACGATCACGTTCAAACTCGTTTCTATAAGAGGTTGGGATTTCCTTATATAATCTTCCCCTACTTTTAAGAGGATCAGAAGCGTATGAAGCAAGCATCGTTATCCTTTATTTTGAAAGACGTTGTTGTGGTTCTAACTTTTCGTCATTGCGAGGAAATTGCATAGCAATTGACAAAGCAATCTCAGGAGTTTGTTATTATTTCATGAGATTACCACGCAGCCTACGGCTGCTCGCAATGCCGATTGGGTATCCACACAACAAAGCCAACTTGAAAAATATCAAGATATACTATATAATTTATGAGACTTTTACAAGGTAATTTTAAGTGACGATAACAATTACGGATAGAGCTTTTGAACGGGTTTGCGAGTTAGTAAAGCTAGAAAAAGATAAGAATTTAGTACTGCGAGTTTCGGTTGATAGCGGCGGTTGCTCAGGACTGATGTATAATTATGAACTAGTCTCAAAAGATAATATAGAGCAAGATGATTATGTCATTACTAAACATAATGCTACAATTATTATTGATCCTATCTCTCAAAAATTTATGCTAGATTGCACTCTTGATTTTATAGAAGAACTAGGCAGTTCATATTTCAAAGTTAGTAATCCGCAAGCTAAAGCAAAATGCGGCTGCGGTAATTCTTTCTCGTTGTAAATGCAAGTATTGCGAGTGGGCATTGTTATTAGAATGCCGATGTCATTCCTGCAACAGCAGCAATGACATCGCAACGTCAAACTTTTAATGTTAATCATTAAGTTGCATAGTTGCTCCAACCTACCTCAACTTCGTCATTGTTATCATAAGGAGGATGCTCTACTTCATTACTATTAACGTTATTATCTTTATCTTCTTCGTTATCTGAAGCATTACTATCTAATGTTAATATAATGTTGTTCTTGGACTTGTTGAGAGCTATTAAACTTTATTTTAATGTTTCAGCTTGAGATTTTCTTAAATTTAGTCCTTGTCCTTTACATTGCTCCGTAGAGAGAATTTTAAGGCCTTGAGATTGGCTTATTAAATCATCGCATACCAAAACTCCTTAGTCCTAAGTATTTCCTTATTCTTGTTGTTGAGTTTTGAAATCCATTATTTCTGCATCAGAGCAAACCTCGGTAATAAGTTTTACTAAGTCAGGATGATCATTTAACGATCTGCCCAAAGGATCATTATAAGTAAATATTATCTTATTTGTATCATTATCTCATATTTACCCAATGCCTATGTCCTGTATTAATTGGAATTTGTTTACTTCTTGTTGATTATTAGTCAATTGCTCATTTTGATTTTGACTTCTGGCCACTCCTTGGCTTGCAGCTCCGGCAGTGAAACAAAATCATTTATTATAGTCTGTGTATCACTTAAAAATTTTGTTCTGTCAGCCTCTTTAGTAACTATACTCAGATCTTCCATCTTACCTTTGTCAAGCATTGAGAGTATAAAAGCAGTATTTTCCTCCATCTCCGTACTATAAACTTTATGAACTTTTAACAATAATTTTTGTTCTTCCTGAGGGCTAGCTATACTTGCAGCCTTTAAATATTCAAAAGCAGCTAGCGGTATTAAATTTAATTTAAGTAAAAATTCTTCTAAAGATATATAAAGATCTTTTTTTAAAGATAGATAATGCTCTACTTCTTTTTTATTCTTAGGGATGTTAAAAATTTCTCTAAGAATAAACTACACTCTTCTATCGGGTCTATACTTAAACTTACCTTGAAATATTTTATTGCTTCAAGAAGCAATTTAATTACTATTTCGCTTTTATTTTCGTCCTTATAGAATCTCCCTAAATTTAAAATAATCCACCTATTTTTTTACAAATATTGCTAAAAATGTACGGAATTGTATCATGGTTATAGAGAAAGTTAAAATCTTTATCAATTTCCAGAGTACTAATATATTCTCTTATTGCTCTAAACCAATCTAATTCCGATTTACTATTTTCATAGATCATACCTCAATAATAATGAGCATTGGCTTTTATTTCATTTATAGATATAATAATATGCTCAGCTTGCGATCCCGTAAGTTTATCAAGCCATTCTAATGCTTCTTTATAATATTTTTTTTGTTCTTTATTAGATTCTACATTATCGGTTACTTGATAAGGTTTTAATTTTATATTATTATTTACTCCGTCACAAAATCATTTATATTTTTCTGTTTAGGACTACCAAGCAGTGTACTGCCAACTGCTTTTATTTGATTCCATATAATAATTATACCTATAAATTATTTGCATTTATACAAATAAAAACATTTATGATCTATAAGCTGAATAAATCAATATTAATACTATTTAAAAAAATTCTAAATAAGTAAATTTACAACAAAGATTTAAAGGCGAATTTGTGAAATTCTAACGATACGAAAGTTCTACTTTTTATATTGTAAAAATTATTACTTCTATTTTAAAATTGAATTAATAGAGGATATTTATATATATTTTGAAAGGTAAAATTTGAAGTTATTTTTCTTTTGTAATTTTATCATATTTTTTTAGTTTGATAAGAATAGACTCTAGATTATCCAACTTCATCATACATGGACCATCGCTTGGAGCGTTATCGGGGTCTTGATGTACTTCCATATACATACCGGCGATACCTACAGAAGTTGCTGCCTTTGCAAGTAACTCTACATATTTTCTTTCTCCGCCGGTACTGCCTCCTAGCCCACCCGGTTGCTGAACGGAATGTGTGGCATCAAAAACTACAGGTACATTTAACTCTGCCATTATTGCAAGACTACGCATATCAGATACCAAGTTATTATAGCCAAAACATGCTCCTCGCTCTGTAAATAATATATCCTTTACTCCAAAAGTTTCTAGTTTTGTTTGTACATTTTTCATATCCCACGGAGCTAGAAATTGTCCTTTTTTTACTTTTACTATTTTACCTGTTTTTGCTGCAGCTTGAAGCAAGTCGGTTTGTCTACATAAAAATGCCGGAATTTGTAAAATATCTGCTACTTCAGCTGTTGCAGTACATTGACTCTCTGAATGAACATCAGTAACAATAGGGCAATCGAATTCAGATTTTACTTTTGATAAAATTTCTAAACCTTTCTCAATACCAACTCCTCTAATCCCATGTACGGAAGTTCTATTAGCTTTATCAAAAGAAGATTTATAAATCAATGGAATCTCAAGCTTGCTAGTTAATTTAACAAGTTTTTCTGCCATAAACAACGCATGATCTTTTCCTTCAATCTGACAAGGCCCTGTAATTAGAACAAACGGTAAATCATTTCCTATTTTGATATTGTTAAGTTTTACTACTTTTTGCATAATTCTTAGATTTAATCAATTGAGTGAGACACAGATTAGTGTTTCTCTGTTATATCAGGCACTGATTCATTTTCTATTAAGTCATTATTAATTATTAGTGTATAATATTTTTCTTTTATTGTCGTTAAATCATAACTACCATGATAATAACCTTCTAGGTTAATAATTTTTTTTAAATAAAAATTTACCTGCTCTGTTTCTAACGGTTCATCTATATTTTTTACAATAGATGACTTAATATTAATTAAATACGCTTTTATTTTTTTTAATTCTTTAATAATTATAAAAATATCATGCGGTTTTGTTACCAATATTCCTACAAACAAAATTAATAATATTTGCGTTAAAGACATATTTATATTAATTTCTTATGTTTATATTTTGGATTTAAAATACTTTCCCCGTTAGTACTTAGCATATATTCATGATAATCTTGATAATTTCCTTCAAACCATGTAGCATTATTTTCTTTATCATATGATATAATATGAGTGGTTATTCTATCTAAAAACCATCTATCATGACTAATCACTAATACACAACCTGCAAAATCTAAAATAGCATCTTCAAGTGCTCTTAACGTATCAATATCTAAATCATTAGACGGCTCATCTAATAATATAACATTTGCTCCTTCTTTTAGTAATTTTGCCAAATGTACTCTGTTACGTTCTCCACCTGAAAGTTGTCCAACTTTTTTTTGTTGATCACCGCCTCTAAAATTAAAAGCTGCACAATAAGCTCTACTTTTAATTATTCTATTACCAAGTTGTAATTCATCTAGACCTTCTGAAATTTCTTCCCATATAGTCTTATTATCATCTAAATGATCCCGTGATTGATCGACATAACCTAATTTTACCGTTTGACCAATTTTAATAGAACCACTATCTGGCATTATTTTACCTGTAATAATATTAAATAAAGTAGACTTACCTGCTCCATTCGGTCCAATAATTCCTACAATAGCTCCACGTGGAACTTTAAAACTAAAATCTGATAATAATATTTTATTATTAAATTTTTTAGCTATATGTTCTGCTTCAATAACAAGATCACCTAAACGAGGTCCGTTAGGTATAATGATTTGAGTAGGATCAGTTTTTTGTTCTTGTTGTTTATTTAATAACTCTTGATATGCTGTAATACGTGCTTTATTTTTTGATTGTCTAGCTTTTGGAGTTTGACGAATCCATTCAAGTTCACGATTCAATTGTTTTTTTCTATCATCGTCTTCTTTACTTTCTAAAGCTAATTTTTTTTGCTTCTGCTCAAGCCAAGAACTATAATTTAATTCCCACGGTATACAATTTCCACGATCTATTTCTAATATCCATTCTGTAACATTATCTAAAAAATAACGATCATGGGTAATTACTATTACAGTACCTTCATAATGCTTTAAATAATCCTCAAGCCAAGAAACTGATTCTGCATCCAAATGATTTGTAGGTTCATCAAGTAACAACATATCAGGTTTCTCTAAAAGCAATTTACATAAAGCCACTCTTCTTTTTTCTCCACCGGAAATTTTTGTAATATCTGCTTCTTTTGGTGGGCAACGTAAAGCAAGCATTGCGATCTCTATTTCACGTTCTAGATTCCATCCATCACAATTGTCTATTTTTTCTTGCAATTCTGCTTGTTTATCAAAAAGCTTTTGCATTTCTTCATCAGCGATTTCAGCAGCAAATTTGTTACTTATATAATTAAATTCATCAATAAGTTTTTTCTTTTCATGAAGACCTTCTATGATATTATCAAAAACATTTTTACTAGCATCAAGATACGGTTCTTGAGGTAAATATCCTACTTTTATACCAATTTTAGCTGTTGCTTTACCTTCAAACTCTTTATCAATACCTGCCATTATTTTTAATAAAGTCGATTTGCCTGCTCCATTTGGACCTATTATACCGATTTTAGCTTTTGGTAAAAATGATAAATTTGTTTCTTTTAAAATTCGTTTACCATTTATAATTTTGCTTAAACCAACCATTTCATAAACATATTGATATGACATAAATTACTTATTTCCTTATATTATTATTACTACTGTATTGTATGAATTTATTGCTCTATGATCATATAATTCAAAATTAGACATTGTAATTTCTATCATTGTTTTTCTCGTTTAGATATTTATTTTAAGAAATAACTGTATATATACTTTTAATTTTAGCAGCTTGAGGATTGTGTATACTTTTATACTTATAATTCTTCGTTCAAGCTTATTGATAATTTTTCCATATGCATTTTAATTTAATTTTAACAATATCAAGTCTAATTCTTCCAAATCTTTATAATGAAATATTAATTTTCCGCCTAATGGATAATTTTCTATTGTTATTTTTATACCAAATTTTTCTGATAAAGCTTTTACTAATAATTCTAGATCATTATTCGTAGCGTTGTCCTTTAAAAAACGCTTTCCTATTTTGTTATTATTGTTCGGGGATTTTGTATACTCATTTTTATACCATTGTCTTACTAATTCTTCTGTTTGACGTACATTTAAATCATTATTTATAATATAATCGGCTATTACTTCTGCATGTTCATGATTTATTAAACACCGAGCTTGACCCATACTTAGTATATTTTCATTTACTTTATCTTGAATAGACTGCGGCAAATTATTAAGCCTTAATAAATTAGCTATATGACTACGACTTTTACCAAGCCTTTCAGCTAATTTTTCTACCGTATAATTAAAATTTTCTATTAAATATTTAAAGCCACGCGCTTCTTCCATCACTGTTAAATCAGTTCTTTGTATGTTCTCAATTAATGCTATTTCCATACTCTCTCTAGCATCTAAATTTTTTATAATTACCGGTATCTCTAAAACTTTTGCTAATTTACATGCACGCCAGCGTCGCTCTCCTGCTATAATTTGGAAATTATTATCAACAATAATAGGCTGTAATAAACCATTATTCAATATAGAATCTGCTAATTCTTTTATTTTATCATATTCAAAGTTTTTTCTAGGCTGATTCTCGTTTGGTCTTATTTTATCAATATTTATTATTTGTACTATTTCTGATTCTATAGAAATAACTTCTTCTCCAAGTAATGAAGATAATCCTCTTCCTAGTCCTTTATTTTTCGCCATATCTTTCTAAGATTTCTTTTGTAAGTTCTATATATGCAACTGCTCCCGAACATTTATAATCATATATAATAGCCGGTTTTCCATATGAAGGAGCTTCAGATAGTTTAATATTTCTTGGAATAACGGTTTTAAATACTAATTCTCCTAAGCATTTTCTAACATCATCTTCTACTTGTTCAGTTAAACGATTACGCTTATCATACATTGTAAATAATATACCTGCAATCTTTATCTTAGGATTTAATTTTTTCTCTACAATTTCAATTGTTTTTAACAAATGACTTAATCCTTCTAAAGAATAAAAATCACATTGCATTGGAATCAGTACTTCATCGCTTGCAACTAAAGCGTTTACCGTTAATAAATTTAATGAAGGAGGACAATCAATAATTATATAATCATATAATATTTTTATTTCTGCCAATAGCTTCATTAAAATATATTCTCGGTCCTTTAATTTTGTTAAGTCTAATTCAGCCGCAGATAGATTAGTGTTTGAAGTAATTATTTCTAAATTTGGTATATCTGTAGAAATTATTGCATCTTGCAATTCTATTAAATTTGTTAATACTTGGTATATAGTATTTTTGCGTTGTTGCTGACTAATTCCAAAACCGGTACTACTATTCCCTTGAGGATCAAGATCTATAACTAAAATTTTTTTATTTACAGCAGCAAAAGCTGTAGCTAAATTTACAGTAGTTGTAGTTTTAGCTACCCCTCCTTTTTGATTAACAATAGCAATTACTTTCATATCATTTTTGTTAAATTACTAACTTCTAGAATTTTCCCTTCTTCACAAGTAATACTTTGATGTATTAAATAACCAAATAACCATCTCTCTTTAGCTTCTACTATTTCAGTTAAATAATTTTTTCCTTTTAATAACAAAAATTTTTCTCGTACTGAAATATTTTTTATGCAATTAAATATTGTATTTAAGTTAGAGAAAGCTCTACAAGTTAATATACTACAATCTATTTCTACTTTTTCTATTCTTTGATTGATTATTTGTACGTTATTATTTGATATCTTTGATGCTTTTTCTAAAAATATACATTTACGTAAATCAGCTTCTATTAAACTTACTTGCGCTACCCCCGCTATAGATAATACTATACCAGGCAAACCGGCACCGCTTCCTATATCAACTAAATGTATTTCTTTATTATCAATATATTGTATTAATTGTAATGAGTCTAATATATGACGTTGCCAAAAATTATGTATAGTATTATCCGATACAAGATTGATTGATTTATTCCATTTTTTAACTAACTTTTGAAAAATTTCTAACTTTTCAATTATTTCACGTGGAACTTCCATCACTATATTTAGTTTTTAAATAAATTATAATAGCCGTAATTGCTGCAGGTGTAATCCCTGGAATTCGACGTGCTACACCAATAGTAGTAGGTTTATGGGCAGAAAGTTTTTCCTGTATCTCTAATGATATACTTGGTATTTTAAAATAGTCAATATTTTTAGGTATGAACTGCGCCTCTTCACTTTGAAATAAATTAATATCTGCTTGTTGTCTAGTTAAATATGAAGCATATTTTGCTTCAATATAGAGTAATTGCAAAATGTTATTATTTTGTGTTTCTTTAAGCATAGGAAAAATTTTAATAGCTTGTTCAACATTAAAATTAGGTATTTTAAATAAGTCTAATACTGTTTTATATGTACCATCCTGTGCAACCTGTATACCCATTTTAGCAAGTTTACTAGTAGTTAAAGACAAGGTATTTAATAATGATTTTATTTTTTCTATATCTTCACATTTTTTTGTGAATATTTTTTTACGTTTTTCTGATACGACTCCAATGTTCATCCCTAATTCCGTTAAACGTAAATCAGAGTTATCTGCTCTTAAAGATAATCTATATTCTGAGCGAGAAGTAAACATACGATAAGGTTCTATAGTACCAAATGTTGTTAAATCGTCAATCATTACTCCAATATAACTGTTTGCTCTTGTTAACATAAACGGTGCTTGATCTTTTACTGCTAAAGCAGCATTTATACCGGCTATTATACCTTGCCCTGCGGCTTCCTCATATCCTGTAGTACCGTTAATTTGCCCGGCCAAATACAATCCAGCTATTTTTTTTGTCTCTAGCGTAACACTTATTTCACGTGGATCAACATAATCATATTCTATAGCATAACCTGGACGTAAAACCTTTACATTTTCTAATCCTGGTATTGTTTTGATTAATTTATGTTGCACATCTTCAGGCAAAGAAGTAGAAATACCGTTTGGATAAATCGTATAATCATCTAACCCTTCAGGTTCTAAAAATATACGATGTTCTGATTTTGTACTAAATCTGACTATTTTATCTTCAATAGAAGGACAATATCGCGGTCCTATTCCTTCTATTTGCCCTGAATACATTGCGGATTTATCAAGATTCTCACGTATAATATCATGAGTTTCTGAGGTTGTTTTTGTGATAAAACAATTTATCTGAGAAACATTAACAATATTTGTTAATTCAGAAAAAGGACGAGGAATTTTATCGCCGGGTTGTAAAATTGTTTTACTATAATCAATAGTACGTCCATCAATGCGAGGCGGTGTACCTGTTTTTAAACGAGCCAGTTTAAAACCTATTTGTTTTAATGTATTTGATAATCCATACGAAGGCTCTTCATCTACTCTACCTGCAGGAATTTTTTTTTGTCCAATATGAATAAGACCTGATAGGAAAGTACCTGTAGTTAATATAATTTTTTGACAAAGAATTTTGCTACCGTTATTTAAAATAACCGCTTCAATTTTAGAAGATTTAATTTCTATATCTTCCACTTTTCCATATAATATATCTAGATTAGGATAATTTGTTAATATTTGATACATTGCTTTTTTATAAAGCTTTCGATCAGCTTGAGCTCTAGGTCCCCAAACTGCTGGTCCTCTAGTCTCATTCAGCATTTTATAATGTATACCGGCTTGGTCTATAACATAACCCATTAACCCATCAAGTGCATCGATTTCTTTAACTAATGTGCCTTTTGCAATCCCACCGATTGCTGGATTGCAAGACATTTCGCCTAAATTTTCCGGTTTTAACGTAATTAAGAGAGTAGGAACTCCAAGACGTGCAGAAGCAGCGGCTGCTTCTACGCCTGCATGTCCACCGCCTATAACTATTACGTCATATTTTAGCATTAATTATTCTATAATTTCAGATTTATTAAAGAAAAATTCGATTTCTCTTTTCGCACTATTTTCACTATCTGAACCATGAATACTATTAGCCTCAATTGATTCGCCTAAATCTTTTCTAATAGTGCCTGCTTCAGCTTCAGCAGGATTAGTTGCACCCATAACGGTGCGGTTTAAAGTTATAGCATCCTCCCCCTTAAGCACTTGAAGTACTACCGCTCCTGAAGTAATATATTCAACTAAGCTATTAAAAAACGGTCTTGCTCTATGCTCATCATAAAAACATGCAGCTTCATATTTAGTTAAAAATTTCATTTTCTGAGCCACTATTTTTAAACCGGCATTTTCTAAGTAAGTATTAACTTGCCCTATTTTATTCCTTTTGATAGCATCAGGCTTAATCATTGAAAAAGTATATTGTATTGTCATTTTGTAACCTATTTATTATAATTATTAAATGTATTTTTTAGCTGAACGATTCCATATTAAAGCAAATAATCCTCCTCCTAAAAGAGCAGAAATACTGAAAAATATAAATACCCCATTCCAACCATAATTATCGCTAATCCATCCTACGCCGACTCCCGCAATAGCCGCTCCTAAATAACCAAATAACCCTGATAATCCATTAGCCGTACCGACAGCCTGACGGGTACTAAAATCAGCAGCTGCTATACCTACAAGGAGCTGAGGCCCTGAAACAAAAAAGCCTATTAAAGAAAGAATTACTATACTTAATAATTCACTGTGAATAGGAAGTTTCCAAAACAAGACTAACAATAAGCTAAGCAATACCATACATATGGATGCAACAGGACCTCGACGACCTTGAAATAGTTTATCAGATAAAACACCTGCTATTAATGCCCCTGGGATACCTATCATTTCATATAAACCGATTTGTAAGCCTGCATTTGCAAGACTTATATTACGTAAATCTTTTAAAAATGTTGGAGCCCAATAAATTACTCCGGAACGTATTATATAAACAAACATGTTTGCTAAACAAACATACCATATTAGCTTATTACAAAAGACCATTTTAAGTAATTGTGGAGTTAATAGCTTCTCATAATCTCCTATAGCTTCAAGCGGATATTCTTTATATTCCTCTACGGTAGATAAACCTACTTCTTTTGGAGAATTACGAAGCCTATTATATAAAAAAAGCGATACTACACAAGCAACTACACCTGGAACAAAAAAGGCAGCTCTCCAATCAAATTTATCGATTAAATAACCGCAGCTTATCATAGCAAGAGCACCACCTATTTGATTAGAAGTTGCACCCATAGCCCATTTAGTTCCAAGTTCTTTTGAAGCGAACCAGTGAGTAAGCATCTTTGTTGCAGGAGGCCAGCCCATAGATTGAAACCAGTTACTGGCTATCCATAAAATTCCTATAAGCCATAAAGAATCTGAAAAACCTATTAGCATAGTAATGATCCCGACAAATAAAAGACCCAAAACCATAAATATCCGAGCATGCACTTTATCGCTAATAAACCCGTTACACGCTTTACTAACTCCATACATAATAGATGAAGCAGTTAATATCCAGCCAATTTGTGTTTTAGTAACCCCAAAATATTCTCTTATAGCAGGAGTTGCTATATTAAAATTCTGACGACAAAAATAAAAAGTTGCGTAACCTATAATAATAGAATACAAAATCCTTACTCGCCAACTATTATATTTTTTTACATATGGCGATCTTGGAGTTTTAATTTTGGATTTTGTATTTGTCATATTATAAACTCTCCGACTATAAAAAAAACAAGTTTAAGAGTCTAGCAGTAAATAAATTTTCATTAATAATTAAAGAAAATTTATTTACTGCTAGACTCTTAAACTTGTTTTTTTATAATATTAAATTTTAACAAATTCTATTTTTCGGTTTTATTTACCAAAACTTTATACTCTTTATTTAAACCTTTAACGGCATATATCCATAATATTACTATTACAAAGAATATAGAAGCAAAATAAGGAGTTGCCTCTACAAAACCAAACGCAGGAAATAAAATAAAGAATGTAGATTGAATAATAGCACCACCTGATTTACCAAATCTTCCTCCGATAACTTCAACAGCAGCTTGCCCTTTTACTCGTAAATCCTTATCAAGCGGAATATACGCCATGTTTTTAGTAGCATCAAATAAAGAATATTTTACACCTTTACTTAAAACATTTTGAATCATACCGATCACAACAGCAAGTGCTAAAGGACCTGAAGCAAGAATACCTGTTAAATGCATAGCAATAACACTATCAAAAAAGATAAATGCAAAAAACGCTGCACCGGTAATTAACATCATTAATGGAGTTATCATAGCTGCAGTTAGCCATGATACTTTTCTTAAAATATTACTACCTATAAGCATGAAAGCAATTGCAACCCAACCCTGATAAAATTGGAACTTCCCCATATATATAGTGTAAGCCTCTTTCGTCGGATATAATTCTTTTACTTTGGATTTCCAAACACCTTCAACTAAATTTACTGAAACACCGTAAGCAATAAGTAACAATGCAATATAACCTACATACTTAGAAGTAAAGATCATTTTAAAACTGTCTATTAATGACATTTTAGCTTTAGCTTTCTTTTCTTTTACTAATGCCGGATCATAAAGTCTAGGATCGGTTAGAACGTTTTTATTCATCCATCTATATGTTAATATTACTAAAAAGCTACTTGTTATCATTATAACAAATAAAGGTACAAATTTTAGATGTTCTGCAACTATTTGAGTTTTTTCATGCAAGCAATATCCAATAATTACGGATGTTACAGGCAATGCTAAATTAGCAAGTAAACCAAACATTGAGTAAAAACGTTTAGCTTCATCGGTTTTAGTAATTTGGTTAGCAAATTGCCAAAATAATAAACTAAGCATCATTGTTCCCCAAAGCTCTGCCATAGTATAAAAAGATGCAAAACTCCATTTCCCAACTATTCTTATAAACCATTTGAAATTAGGATAAACTACACTCCAAGATTCTATGGTTTCAGGATCAGGATGAACTAAATCAGGGTAAGGGTAAAGAACAAACGCAAATAATGCAAAATACCCTAAGAAAAATGAAGTAATAACATAAAACACGTTTTCTTGCTTTAAAATATCGCAGAGCTTAACATAAATTACCATAGCGATTACGGCAGAAGGTAGTACTATATATGTTTTTAAGAAACTTATTGCTTCTGCTCCTATATCCGTTACTACAAACCCGTCTTTAATTGAACGAAGCGTTGAGTAGTTTAATAAAATACAGAACATCATAAACGCCATAGGAAGAAACTTCTTATTTTCATATCTTTCTATAGGCCAAATTACCTTGCTTAGTTCTGAGAGATAATTGTCATTTTTGGGAGTATTCATAAATTAAATTTTTCTATTTATTTTGAAGATAAATATTATACTAGAATATGTTAGAAAAGTCAAACCTATTGATTTTTCTCAAAAGAAATTAAATAAAATTATTAACTATAGGATGCGTAAAAGAAATATGACAATTTATTTACTTGATTTTAGTTTCTATCCATAATTTTCTATTTATAAATTATTATAATAAAATATATGTCCAAATTAAAAACAGCTCTATTATTAACTGCTATAATTTTTATAACAGGTTGTAAAAGTAATATGAAAAATGAAAACAATATTTCATTACCGCAATATGTAACTTTGAACATTCAAACCTTAAATAGTTCAGAGGATAAAACTATTAGAATAAAGGCAAAAACTTTAAACTTTCCGTTATCTTCAGAAGATTTACGTGATATATCTATTTTAGAAAAGAAATATGATCAAGAAGAAAATTGTGCAGGACTTGCTGCACCGCAAATAGGCATATCAAAATGTATAATAATATTTGCAGTACATGAAGATGCAGAGTTAAAAAAATGGCATCCTGACCTTAAGGATACAATGCCTAAAACTATTTGGATTAACCCCTCATATAAACCGATAGGTATTGATAAACATGAAGATTACGAGGGATGCTTTTCTGTTGAAAATGCTACAGGACCGGTAGCAAGATTCAAGAAAATTCATTATCACGCATATGATATAAATGGCAATCAAATTCAAGGTATCGCAGAAGGATTTTTAGCAAGAGTTATCCAGCATGAAATCGATCATCTAAACGGAAAAGTATTTTTAGATTATGTAGCTCCAAAAAAAATAATGACTAAAGAAGAATATTTAGAAATGCGTAAAAAAGCAATGGAGCAGGAAAATATAAAATCTTAGAGTTCTCTAAATCTCAAATATCATTCTAGCTAAAATTTGAGTATGTCATTCCCGCGAAAATTTACTTTATATTATTTGGTATAATACTATTGAATCGGATACGGGACGCATGCGATGTTCGCCTAAAGCTTCATCTTCATCACCTGTTACATTATTTATAATTTTTCCGCCCATGAATAATGTAGAAGAACCGCCACCGTCTAAATTGATTGCCGATTCATATCCAAGTTAACATATAATATGCAAGTTCTGTTTTAGTTAATCCTATCACAGTATAATTAACAAGGTGTTTTTCTAAAATTTTTAAAGCTTCAGGGATTATTAATTTATCAACATTTATTTCTTTCTCTTTCCGTAATATTGATCTTACTTGCACAAGCTTAAGGTCTTTGACATGTTGCTTATAAATATGTTCGACTACAACTATAACTATAGTGCCGTCATTACACACTCCTAAGGCAGTACGAGCATGAGCCAGATCATCTTGCTTTGGATTATCTACAACATTTTTACCGTTTTGAACCAATAAGGGAATACCGGTTACTATTGAAGCAGTGTTACTTAAATTTATAAGCTTGCCGTCTTTATCGAGAAATTCCAAAATTAACTTTACAGAATCATTTATATTTACTACCGGCAAACTTGTTGCTTGTGGAAAGGACAATATAAAGCCTTTCTGTGAGATTTGATTATCACCATGCTTACTTATTGCCGTAACAATAAAATTTAACCATAATGCCTCTTGACTTGGAGAGAATCTCTTACTCTTTTCCGTCCATATTTTAACTATTTCAAAAAGCCTGTTAAAATAAGGTTTTATTGTATCTTCATGCATATTGTAAAAATCGCGATCATCACGTTGTATAATATCTGAACAGTATCCGTAAGAAACATAAAAAATGCCTTCCGGCTTTAATGCAGCATGAATTTTTTATACACATTGATTGTTTCATTATAAGGTACATAAAGGAGAGTTGCTTGAGCCCAAACACCATCAAACGACTCCTTAAAATCAATATCTTGAAAAGTGGAGTGCAGTACATCTATTCCGGTTGCTTTTGTAGCTCATTTAACCATTTCGGTTGAACCGTCAAAAGCAGTAACTTGATATCTTTGACTTAAAAAATATTTTGTATCACGACCAACTCCGCAACCTGCATCTAAAATATGAGCCTGTTCAGGTAAATAGCTAGTAAATGCTTTATAGTTATCAGACAAATCTGCATTGATTGTTCTGCTATAAAACTCTTGAGCGTTATTATTATAATATTGTATATTTTTCCCAACTATTAGTATATTTATACTCACCAAACAATAACATACAAATAGAAAATACATATAATTTCTATTATATATTAGACTTCTTTTCGAACTCACTTATAGGGAGGCATTTGGAGGAAACACGGAACGCAGCACCGCAGCGTATAAAAAAGTACGTGAGGATGCGAGTACCGGATTGACGTACAAATTACCCCTAGAAGTAGAGTTCCAAAAGAAGTCTATTGACTATTAGACTTAAAAATGGTCTACTTATCAAGAATAAGGCTTAAGGTTTATATGATAAAAAAAATAATATTTGGAATAGCTATTTTACTTAGTACAAGCTGCTTTGCCAATAGTACAACTTCTGACGGCTCAAAAAAAGATGCAGCAAAAACTAACGATGTTACAACACAAAAAATTATAGATGATTTTTCTGCTTACGCCGGTACTATAAAACCGGAAGTACGGGAGGAAATACAACAATATAGAGTAGCAATAGTCAAGATTAATAAGAAGAAACGTGAACTATATAACAGGCTTTCCAAAGAGGCTCAAAATTTTTTAGCAGAGCAACAAAAATATAAACAAAAACTATCTATCTCTAAGCTACCGGTAGAAAACGACCAAAAGAATAATACTGTTGATTCTAATGATAATAAGAGCAAAGATACAAAATAAATTACCGTTATTGTGCGGGTCAAAAATCGTCATTGCGAGCAGCCGTAGGCTGTGGCGGCAATCTCATGCAATAATAACAAACTCCTGAGATTGCTACGCAATGTCCTCGCAATGACGGATAAACCTATCCACAACAACTCCGCTTTTTAGCTAGGTATTTCATAAATCTGCTCTACTACACCATCAAGACCCATTAAAAAAGTATAAACTTTTAATTGGGGGAATTTTTCTTTTATTATATCACGGGCCTTGTTTAAAATTGCTGCATGTGCTGCTGTTTCTTTTTCCTTGGTATTTAGCTGTTCCTGACCTATAAGTATTTTATAAGCTCCACATTCTCTATGATCAAGAAAAACAATTTGTTTTATGTTATGTAATTCTTGCAAAATCTCAATAGTATCTTCTATTGTTTTTCCCCAATAAGTATATTTGTCGTTAATAAGAGCAAGCGATGCACCGGGCAGTGATACTTTATCAAAATTATCTTCTAATCCTAATTGCTTCATTAATTTATCTGTTTCGTCTATTAATCTAAAATCTACACAACTAATTAAAAGAGTAGAAGCTTCATTTAATGTTTTTAAATGTGCATTACTTACTTCTACCTTTACAACTTTCTTATTGGCAATTATATCATTGTTAGCAGCGTAAAGATTTAAACTAGACACCATCATAAACCCTAAAATTATATATTTTACATGTATCATAAAATTTTCCTATTTAAAAATATTTCTTACAGGCTTTAAAATAAGAATAACCTGTAATGATTGTTAAAAAAGCGGCAATCCATAAAATTATTTCCCCTACTATATCTAAATAAATAATTCCTGAACCTTTTGAGCCTAGTATCAATATCGATAAAGCAAACATTTGTAAAAACGTTTTTACCTTAGCAAGTCTCGATACAGGCACACTAACCTTTACTAGAGCTAAAAATTCCCGAAGACCGCTAACTAAAAATTCTCGTGCTAAAATTAATAAGCAAGGTATCTCATCTACATTATCTTTTTTTAGTAGCATGATAATAACGCAACCTACAAGTAGCTTATCTGCTATAGGGTCAAACATCTTGCCGAAACTTGTAACTAAATTATATTTTCTTGCAATATAACCGTCAAAAAAATCCGTAATACTAGCTAAAACAAATAATAATGCCCCAAGTGTACGTGCAAGTGAGTTATTGATATAAAATACCAGTATAATAACTGGAATTACCATTATTCGAGCAATAGTTAGATAATTAGGTAAATTTTTATCTATTCTCATTAATTAATTAAATTTATTAATATAATATTGTTGAATGATGGATAGAATATTATTCCAAGACCAATATATTAAAAGTCCAACAGGAAAACTACTAAACATAAATAAAAAAATTAGCGGCATAAATTTCATTACTTGAGCTTGCATCGGATCCGCAGGTTCAGGACTCATTTTTTGCTGTAAGAACATAGTAATAGCCATTAAAATAGGCCATGCTCCAATCATTAAAAATGACGGCGGCGCGAACGGTAATAAGCCGAATAAATTAAAAATAGTAGTAGGGTCAGGTGCAGATAAGTCTTTAATCCAGCCGTAAAACGGTGCTTGCCGCATTTCAATAGTTACATACAATACTTTATAAATGGAGAAAAATACCGGAATTTGAACAAGTATAGGTAAACAACCAGCTACCGGATTTACTTTTTCTTTTTTATATAAAGCCATAATTTCTTGATTTAAACGTGCTTTATCATCACTGTATAAAATTTTTATCCTATCGATTTCCGGCTGTAAATTTTTCATTTTTTTCATCGAACGATAAGACTTATTGGCTAAAGTAAACATTAATAGCTTAATTATAACCGTAACAATTAATATACTAACACCGAAATTACCGACATAGCCATAGAAAAAATTCATGGCGTAGAAAACCGGTTTGGTAATTATATAGAACCAACCGAAATCAATAGCTCTATCAAATAATTTAATATCATATTGCTTTTCATATTTATCAAGCAAGTCTACTTTTTTTGCTCCAGCAAAAATTCTGCTTTTAATTGAAAAATTTTTGCCGGGCTTTATTATTTGTACCGGTGAAATAAAATCTACCTGATATCTTTCAATCCCTTGCTTAAGAGCATAATTAAAATTCGAGCTGTAATTACTTGATTTATCCGGAATCAAGGAAGATAACCAATATTTATCGGTAATTCCTATCCAGTCAACCTTACTTGCTGCAAATTTTTCACTTTTCTTATCTTTAATATCATCATAAGAATATTCTTTAAGATTCTCGTCTATACACCCGATAGGTCCTTGATGTAATATATTCACCGCTTTCTCTACAGCAATATATTTACGATTTATTAAACCGTAAGATTGCACAGGAAGTTCTTTATCACTATTATTAACGATGGTTTGCTCTATAGTAAATAAATAGTTTTCATCGACAGTAATAGTAACTAAAAATTTAACTCCGTCTTCATTAACCCAACATAAATGCACAGGTTTTTCAGGGCTTAATATTTCACTATCACTATTCCATATAGTATCATTGTTAGGGAGTTTTACACTAGATAAATTACTAACTAAACCAACTTCAGCAAAATATGCATTTTCTGTATTAGCCGGTGAAAATAATCTCACTTCAGGACTATTTTTAGATAAATCTTGTTTATATTTCTTTAATATTAAATCATCAAATCTAAGTCCTTTTAATGAAATAGAACCGGTAAGTGATTCAGATTCTATTTTAATACGCTGTACTTGACTTTCTTCTTGCACAACAATACCAGTTGCAGGTTCGACTAAAGCTTTTAACTGTTGTTTCTTTAAATTTTCTGCTTTCTGCACTGCTATTTGCTGTTGCTGTTTTTTTTGTTCAGGTTTTACAACAAAATACTGCCAACTGAAAATTATACTTAAAGACAGTATAATAGCGGCTATTAAATTAATTATATTATTATTCATTCCTAGGTCTTAAATTTTAATATTTTTAAAGCTTTAAGTTTTAAAGCATTTAGAACAAATAATCAAGTAGTATAATATACTTCTTGGCTTTCAAAAGTAGTGAATATCCAAGCTGAAAGACAACTTCCATCTTGGATACAAATTTAATTTATTTTTTTATTTTTACTACTTTTCATTTTACTTCGGATATATTATACCACTCCTACATTCTGAAATATTTTTAATTTAAATTCAGGAAGTATAGAAATGAAATGTTCAGAAATATTGTCCTGTATATTTTCATAACCTACTAAATTTACTTCTTTAACAAAGATATATATTTCTATAGGCAACCCATGAATCGTAGGTTCAAGCTGTCTTACTAGAAAAGTAAACCCTTCGGTATAAACTGCTGGATTATTTTTTAGATATTCCTGAATATATAATTTGAATAGTTTAATGTTGGTTAAATCTTTCTCTTCTTTATCAAGAGTGATTTTATCTATTACATCCTTTGATATATAAGGAGATTTTTTTAGTGCTTTTAAAATATTAGCATCACAGAAGTTAATAGTTGCCATATTAATATTAAATACTCTCTTTACCCTTCTTGCTCCTGATTCACTAATTCCTCTATAATTAGTTACGTTAGAATTTAAAATGCTGTAAGTAGGAACTGTGGAAATAGATTGGTCAAAATTCCTAATTGTTACTACGGAAATAGTAATTTTTTCAACTGTTCCTTCAATTGCGCCTATACGTACCCAGTCTCCAATATTAATAATTTCTTGAGTAGTTAGTTGCAAGCTTGCAAGTAATCCTAAAACGGTATCTTTGAAAACAAATGTTAAAAGAGCTGCGGCTGCACCTAAGCTTGTTAAGAATGTACTAAGCGAAATATTTAATATATATGAAATAGTTACCATTGCTGCAATAACTATGACAATAATTTTTAATATTTGAAAATATAAGCTAAGCGGTGCATTTTTTGTAACGGCTTTGATTCTATTTTGATACAGATCTGCAAAAGCATCTATAAGCGTTAATAATAACATCGTCACAGATATACCAGTATATAAGATTACTATAGTATCTTTGATTCCCAGTAATACATGTGCTTTAAAAGAAGTAGGATGAAAAATCTTTCCCCAACATACAAAGTAAAGTGCTAATAAAGTATTTAATAAATAACGAAATATAGGATATTTTTTTATCCTTTCATAATCATCATAATGATGTCTAGTTAAATAATTTTTTACCGGAATAAAAATTAATCTTTTAATTAGAAATATCACCGGTATAAGAGATACTAACATAAAAAACAATAATACTAACTCAGTACTTGAGGTATGATATAGATCCATTAAATATTGCATATTTTACCTATCATTATTATTATGAATATAAATCTTTTTTATTATTACTAAGAATTTTATTTTTATCAATAATTTTAACTCAAAAGAATTTGGTATTGCTAAGCAAATATAGATACTGTCATTGCAAAGCCACGAAGCAGCTGCAGCAACCCATAAAAATAATAAAAAACTGAATTGCCTAGTCAATTACTTATGTAATTTTCCGTAACTCAGACGTTAAATGAATTAAATAACTTATTTATCTATGACATTTCCTAATATCAATCCAGTTATTTTCTCTATAGGTCCACTTGCTATCTCTTGGTATTCTCTTTCATATGTAATAGGAATTTTGCTAGGCTGGTTCTATGCAAATAAAATTATAGAAAAATTTAAGCCTCAAATTACCAAAAAAAATCTAGAAGATTTCATTACTTATGCCGTTATAGGCATAATAGTCGGAGGCAGACTAGGGTTTGTTTTATTATATAACCCTTCTAGATATTTTTCAAATCCAATAGATATCTTAAAAACTTATGAAGGCGGGATGTCTTTCCATGGCGGAGCTTTAGGGGGGATTATTGCTGCTTATTTGTTTTGCCGAAAATATAAAATTAATTTTTTAAGTCTCACGGATATAATAGCCCCTGCAGTACCTATCGGATTATTTTTAGGTAGGATCGCTAATTTTATTAACGGCGAACTATACGGACGTATTACAAATGCTTCTTTTGGTATGATTTTTCCAAATAGCGATTTGATGCCAAGACATCCTAGTCAATTATATGAAGCTTTTTTTGAAGGTTTAGTATTATTTAGTATCTTAGCATATGCAACATTTAAGCACAAAACTCTTAAAAAGTGCGGTTTAAACTCAGGAATATTTTTCACATTTTACGGTCTTTTCCGAATCACTATTGAAATATTTAGAGAACCCGACATACAAATCGGGTTTATTTTAGATAGCTTAACTATGGGACAAATTTTATCTGTACCTATGTTACTTTTAGGAAGTTATTTAATATGTCAATCGAATCCAAAATAAGACAATTAATTGATCAAAACGGTTATATTACTTGCGATGTCCTCATGCAGGAGGTATTAAACTTAAATCCTACTTCCTATTATAAGCAAGTAAAATCATTAGCTAATGAAGGTGACTTTGTTACGGCTCCTGAAATTTCACAGCTATTCGGTGAAATTATCGGCTTATGGTGTATCAGAGAGTGGCAAAGAATTGGCTGCCCAAAAAGTCTTAGTTTAGTAGAGCTTGGTCCTGGTCGAGGTCTATTAATGCGTGATTTACTACGTACTGCAAAATTAGTACCGGAATTTTATAAAGCCTTATCAATTGAACTAATAGAAATTAATAAAAATTTTATTGCTTATCAAAAGGCTAATTTACAAGATATTAATTTACCGATTAGTCATCAATCATTTGTAGAAGATATACCAAAAAAACCTACTATAATAATAGCTAACGAATTCTTTGATGCTATACCGATAAAGCAATATATTAAAGTCAAGGAATTATGGTATGAAAGAATATTTGTAGTGCAGCCGGTAGACGAAAGAATTAAATACGATAAAATAAGCGTTAATAAGCAATTACAAGAATATCTGCTGTGTACTCATATTGAAGCAAAAGACGGGGCAGTACTTGAAGAATCTTATAAATCGATAGAAATTATAAAATTTATAGCGCAGCATCTAAAAAGACTAAGCGGCAGTGGCTTAATAATAGATTACGGCTATGATATAGCTCCGAATGGTAGAACTAGATATCAATATAATCAAACATTACAAGCGGTTAAAAACCATAAATATTGCCCCATCCTTGAAAATCTTGGAGAAGCTGATTTATCGGCACATGTGGATTTTTATGCATTAAAGACGGTAGCTAAAAACAGCAAAATAAACGTAATAGATACAATATCGCAACGAGATTTTTTAATAGAAAATGGAATCTTATTACGTAAACAAACATTGCAAGACAAGCTTAATGATAGACATCTTGCCAAATTCGCTTATAGAGAGGAATTTAAAGGAGACACGCAACGCAGCACCGCAGCGTACACTTTAGTACGTGAGGATGCGAGTATCGGATCGACGTATAAATTACCTCTAGAAGTAGAGTTTGGCAAGATGTCTGAGCAGGCACAAATAATAGAAAGACAGGTAGAAAGACTAATATCACCGAAACAAATGGGAGAATTATTTAAAGTATTACAAATTATGAATTAATTTAGGTTTTGTGGACATTTCTAATTTGTTGCTGCAAATTATAAGATTTTTTTGAAATATGACTAACTATTCCGCAAAAATCTTATTAATTTTTGTTACAAAATACCTCAAAATAGCAAATCAACTAGAAATGTCCACAAAAAAACCTAGGTTCTGAGTCTTGATTATAAATGGACAACTTTAAGTCCCCTTCTTCACATTTCAGCATGGCTTCAAATTCTTTTTTATACGCTCTTCGGTTTTTCCTGTAAGATGTAAGACACATAAGCAGTATCATTGGGTATACGGAACCGCTATAAACCCCAAAACTTCGAACTTCACAATCAGCATCTCGGTACTTAATCCATTAATTTGGGGATTTTTTAAGTAAATTAACTTGTTCTCGTTTGTCTGAAATATTGTTTTAATATTTCTTGGTATATTTGATTTATTATCAACTTTCTTATATTCTGCAACGACACAATAATTCATTTCACCTTGTGTCATGGTATTATTACAATCAACAGAAAATAATTGCTTTTTTCATTATTTTATCATTTTTAAAAATAATTAATTAAGAATCACACACCGTGACGTTCTGCAATTAAACTTTTTATTTTACCGATAGCTTTAGCAGGATTTAAGCCTTTCGGGCAGGTCTTAGTACAGTTCATAATCGTATGACAACGGTAAAGCTTAAATGGGTCTTCTAAAGCTTCAAGACGTTCACCGGTATTATCATCCCTTGAATCGGCAATCCATCTATGTGCTTGTAGTAAAATCGCAGGACCCAAATATTTATCACCGTTCCACCAATAGCTAGGACAAGAAGTAGAACAGCAAGCACATAATATACACTCATATACACCGTCAAGCTTTTCTCGGTCTTTAATCGACTGTAACCTTTCAGAGTTTGAAGGGGTAGGGCTATCAGTTTTGAGCCAAGGTTCTATAGATTCGTATTGTGCATAAAAATGCGACATATCAGGTACTAAATCTTTCACTACTTTCATATGAGGAAGCGGATAGATTTTGATATCGCCTGATATATCTTCTATTGGTTTTATGCATGCTAAAGTATTTGTACCGTCAATATTCATTGCACAACTACCACAAATTCCTTCCCGACAAGAACGCCTAAAAGTTAAAGTAGAATCGATTTCGTTTTTGATTTTAATTAAAGCATCTAAAACCATCGGTCCGGTTTTGCTTAAATCTATCTCAAAACTATCGATAGTAGGATTCTTATCAAGATCAGGATCATACCTATAAATTTTTATCTTTCTAGGTTTAAGCATTTCCTCTTGTTCTTTATGCTCTCTACCTTTTTTTACTACTGAATTTGGCGGTAACCTTAACTCTGCCATTTTAAGTACTCTCTTAAAATTTGTTTTTAGAACTATACAAAATCATTAGCTAATTCACAATCTTTCATACCTGCTACGTGGATGACATTAATGTCTCTAGGTTGCCATGCTACTTACAGTTACTCACAAGGTATTGCCAGCGTGGATACCGATGTCATTCCCGCAGAAGCGGGAATGACATCAAGAGCATTTACTGGTCCACGCAACAATGCCTACTCACAATGACGATATTTATAGTTAGCAATCCATATACGAAGATCAACTTCAAAAAGAGCCAGGAGTTCACAAGACGAGGAACGCAGCGTATACTTAACACGTGAGTACCGCAGTACTTGTAGAACGACTTCGCCAATTTTGAAGTTGATCAAGTATATTCCATTATCCATTAAACTGCTCTTTTATTGAGTCATATATATTTTATAATCTCATCTAATTTTTTAGTTTCAATTACGCTGCCATTATTAATATTCAGAATATTTTTAACATTCTCAAGCAATAATATATAGGATTTGTGATATTGTACTATTCTGATTATTGCATACAAAAGTCTACATCTCCTATACCAAGCCTCTTACCTGAAATACTAAAAGATTGGCAAGGAAAACCGGCACATAAAATATCATGTTTAGGGATTTTGGTTTCTGATATTTCCATAATATCACCATATGGCTTATCACCGAAATTTCTTTTATATGCTTCTTGTACATCTTTGTCTATGAAAAAACACATTCAAGCCCCTTTATTTCCAAGGCTTTTCTAAAACCACCAATACCACAAAATAAATCATTTATACGTAAATTATACTACTAAACTTAGGAAGCGTAATTTTCTTTTTTAGCTTTAGTTGTTTTTGTTTTCTCAGGTGATTTTTCTTTATCTATTTTTATAGTAGATGAATCATTAAAAGGAAATTTATTCTCCTCTTCTGAATCTAAAGCTCTACCACTAAGTAAATTTTTAATTTGCTGACCGGACAATGTCTCATATTCAATTAAAGCATTTGCTAAGGTATGAAGTTGATCTATATGTTTTGTTAAAATATCTTTTGCAAATTCATATCCTTGCGTAATAATTCTTTTAACTTCAGCATCAATTAACTCTGCAGTAGCTTCCGAGGTTTCATTATTAGGTTGTCTACCATACATATCGTCACCACTTGAACCGTGAAATATCGGTCCTATTAAATCACTTAAACCTGCTTTTGTAACCATCGCTCTGGCAATATTAGTTGCACCTTTTATATCCGACGAAGCTCCTGAGGTAACTTTATTTCTACCGAAAATAATTTCCTCCGCTACTCTTCCTGCCATATAAACTGCTATAGATGATTCCATCTGTTCACGATTCTGAGAATATTCATCAGTTTCAGGAAGTCTTTGCACCATCCCAAGAGCATTACCACGCGGTATAATCGTAGCCTTATGAATAGGTGATGCTGCAGGACAATAAAGTCCTACTAATGCATGTCCGCCTTCATGATATGCAGTCAACCTTTTTTCTTTCTCTGACATTGCAATGGAGCGACGTGCAACTCCCATCAGCACCTTATCTTTTGCCTCTTCCATGTCTTGCATATCTACTTCTTTCTTACCAAGCCTTGCAGCAATAAGAGCAGCTTCATTAACTAAGTTAGCAAGTTCAGCACCGGAAAAGCCCGGAGTACCGCGAGCAATAATTCGTGCTAGTACCGTACTATTATATTTAATTTTCTTTAAATGTACTTTTAGAATTTGCTCACGACCGTTTATATCAGGGTTTGCAACGGCAATTTGACGATCAAACCTACCGGGACGCAGTAATGCACGATCAAGAACGTCAGGACGGTTTGTAGCTGCAATGATCACAACTCCCTCATTTGCTTCAAATCCATCCATTTCGACTAACATTTGGTTTAAGGTTTGCTCACGTTCATCATTGCCGCCACCCATACCGATACCTCTATGGCGACCTACCGCATCAATTTCATCGATAAAGATAATACAAGGAGCATTACGTTTACCCTGTTCAAACATGTCACGCACACGGCTTGCACCAACACCTACAAACATTTCAACAAAATCAGAGCCGGATATGCTAAAAAACGGAACATTAGCCTCACCTGCAATTGCTTTAGCAAGAAGTGTCTTACCGGTTCCGGGAGGACCTATAAGTAAGCAGCCTTTCGGTATTTTACCACCAAGCTTTTGGAACTTGCTTGGATCCCTTAAAAAATCTACTATTTCAGTTAATTCTTCTTTTGCTTCATCGATACCTGCTACATCTTTAAAGGTAATTTTTGGTCCTTTATCTGATAGCAACCTAGCTTTAGATTTTCCAAACCCCATAGCTTTCCCACCTCCATGCATTTGACGCATGAAAAAAACCCAAACACCTATCAATAAAAGCATAGGAAACCAAGAAATTAAAAAGCCTAAAAAGGTATTCATTCTTGTTTCAAGAGGCACTACTTCAATATTAACGTCATTGCTAGTAAGACGATTTACTAAATCAGGATAATCAGGAGCATAAGTATTAAAAGTAGAGCCGTCATTTGAAGTGCCTTCAATTACTCTACCCTGAATTTTTACCGAATTAACGGTCTTTTCATCAACTCGTGTTAAAAAATCCGAAAAAGTTATATTATTTCTTCCACCAAGTAAACCGTCAGATTGGAACACATTAAAAAGTAATATTACAAAAATAAAAAGTACTGCCCAAGCTAAAATACTTCTACCTTGATTATTCATCGATATAAAACCTAATAAAATTTTTATTGGTATAAGAGAGGTCTGTAAATAAATTTTATAGTTAAAATTTATTTACAGATAACCTCTTAAATACCGGTGTTAGCAAAAATGGGTGAAACGAGATACAAAATTTGGAGAAAAAGATACTTCAAAGTTCCACATGTCGTTATCATAATATGATATATGTGGTATTGCTATAACTTTTTCAAGTATTTTAATGATAGGTAAGGTCAATAAAACTGCATTGTGGTTTTTGCAAGATAGATTTTTCAAAGGTTCTAAATCTAATTGTTTCTTTATTATTTTATAATCTTTTAACGATAGATGAGTTACAAAACAATTTGGAGCTTCTTGATTTTTTGTGATACAAAATCTATTATCCCAAATAACGGATTTATCTAGTAATATTTTACTCTCAGGCAATTTTTTGCCGAATTCCCTGTATATAAGTAACTCGTTTTGTATGCGCTTAATTATACAGCCATGAAGTGTATTCTTAAAGTTTACGTCTTGAGTAATTAATTTCAAAATAGGTTCTACCGAATAAAAACGAGCTGCTCTAGATTGTCCACTAATTATTATCAGTAAAAAATTAATTATTTGTACTTTCACCTCATTTGAAAACTTATCAAATTTAACTAAATCAAGAAAAGCAAAGCCATATTCAAAAATCTTGACCGCTTCAGCTATCGCCGATATTAATTCAGGCTTAAACTCGTTTTCTATACGTTTGTTGGTTTTAAGTTGTTGTGAGATTATTGCGGCTTTAGACATCTTTCCACACTTCGCTTCTAGAGATAATTTAGACGCCGTTCCGGTACTCGCATCCTCACGTACGCTTGTGTACGCTGCGGTGCTACGTTCCGTGTCTCCTTTAAATTCCTCTCTATAAACTGGTTTGGAAAAATGTCTAATATAATCTGCACCTTTAGCTAATTTTTGCCTAATAACATTTCGTCTATATTTATCAGATGAATTTGACTCATCTTCAAACCATTTTATATTATGACTGACTAAATATTCTACTAATTCACTTTTTGGAATATTATATAGCGGTCTAATTATGTGTATATTATTATACCAATTGATATTACTGCTACTAAGTCCAAATATACCGCTATTACGCTCTAATCTTAAACAAAAATTTTCTACGTAATCATCTTCATGGTGAGCAGTTAAAAGTACTAATATATCGAGTTCTAGACATAGATTGGTCATCAAATCATAGCGTCCTTCTCTTGCTCTTTCTTGTAAATTGGAAAAATTATTTTGATGGTCAAAAGATAAACTATAATGCTTGCGATTTAGACTATTACTGATATTTTGGATATAATGGGTCTCTTGCTTCGACTGTTCCCGTAAGTTATGATCAACCGATATAACAAATAATTCTATATTATTTTTCTCTGCCCAAATATTAGCAAGATAAAGAAGTGCTACCGAATCGCTCCCACCAGATACTGCAATCGATATTTTAGATAAGCTAAAATTACCTATTAGATTATTGATATTATACTCAAATTTTTCATATAGCATGGTTGAAAAATGTTAGTACTGTTTGTAAAGTGTTTGGATATTGTGGTCAAACTTAGTAGTATGTCATTTCCGCGTAGGCGGGACGTTGTTGCATGGCTCTTATGTCATTCCTGCGAAAGCAGGAATCCAGAAAAAAGTATAAATACAGCAAATTCTTGAAATTAAAAGCTCGATTTATCTTGCTTTATGCTGGATGCCCGCCTACGCGGGAATGACATCGAACAAGTTTCTCAATCCATACAACAATGCTCTACTTTTGCAATGGTAACAAAAAACTACACAATTAGATGATAAAAAAAATTTATGCTGACTCAGCTAAATCTTCTGAAGTTTCAGTCTTTTGTTCGCGTAAATAATCTTGTGCTTCTGATTCTGATCTTGCAACAATAACCGTAACTATAGCATTAAGCTCTGCATGGAGTCTTATTTCAACTGTATAAATTCCGGTAGATTTAATTTGTTTATCAAGAATAACATTTGAATGAGAAATATTATAAGATATATTTTCAGATAATTTATTGGCTATTTCTTTATTAGTAACCGAACCGAAAAGTTTACCGTCATTTGATGTTTGACGGATAAAAACTAATTGTTGATCTTTAATAAGAGCATTAATTTTTTCTACTTCTTCTCTTATTTGCTTATCTTTTGCTTCAAATTCGTGTTTTTGTTTAACTATTAGCTCTTTATTAGGCTCAGTAGCTCTAATAGCTAATTTTTGCGGTAAAAGATAATTACGACCAAACCCGTCTGCTACTTTGAGTATGTCGCCAATTTTACCTAATTTTCTTACGGGTTTTATTAATATAATTTCCATGTATTATGCCTTTATTTAGCTTGAAATACAAAAGGTAATAACGCTAAAATTCTTGCAATTTTAATAGCATTATTTAGCTTTCTTTGTTTCTTTGCACAAACATTTGTGATCCTGCTTGGTAACATTCTACCGCCTTCAGAGACAAATTTTATTAAAAGCTCAGGGTTTTTATAATCAATAACAGGTGCATTAGGCACAGAAAGAGGGCATCCTTTACGTCTTCTAAAAAATACTTTTTTAGCAGTTTTATCTCCTACCTTGTGAGCAGCTGTTTCACTAGCATTATTACTTTTTAACATTCTTTAACCTTAATTCTTACAAATTTAATTATTAATCGTTACGTCAATTACCGGAGCATTCTCTGTACTTTGATTTTTTAATATCGGTGAAGGTTCACTACTAATTGAATCTGCTTGAATTGTAAGAAATCTAATGATATTTTCGTTAAGCTTCATTTTTCTTTCTAGCTCTTCTTTTACATTACCAGTAATATCTAGACCTAAAAAATAATAATGTCCTTTTTTGTTATTACCGATTTTGTAAGCTAAAGTTCTTAACCCCCAATATTCTTTTTTTATGATAGTGCCATTATTATCTTTAATAATTTTAGCAAAATCATCAACGATTTTATCTATATCGTTTAATGATACGTCTTGACGTATAATAAAAACTGACTCATAAAAGCTCATGATATATAAGAATCTCCAACAAACTTTAAAATAAAGTATTTATAGCAACTAAAACTATTAAGTTCAAGTATTATCTTTAAAAAATTATTATTTCTTTGTTTCTTTTTATAAAAAGTTTGCTATAAACTCTAATAAATTAGATTACAAAAATTTTTAATTATTTACTAAATATTAATTAAGATTAATGCAGTGTTTGATGAGCTATTACCTGAAGTTTTAATTATAGAAGAAAAAAATAAAAAAGTGTTAATATTTCTTTAAGTAATGATATAAGAGAGAGCAGGATTTAATATAATGAGGGCTTCAACTCTAGAAAAAGCATTAACTTATTTTTTTAGTCAGCTGCTTGTTATCATGATTATTAGTGCAGAATTACAAGAAAATCCTTTAATAACAATAAATAACTAACAGAAATAGACGATAACGTGCTATTTTTTTATAAGCCCTTCTTATCTGAGCAAATAGTAGGTACTTTAAAGAGCTTATTGAGACGTTTCAAGTCAGTTGTACAAGATAATATTATTAAATTTAAGAATCTAAATATTGATTTAAATACTAAAAAAGTATACAAAGACGGACTGAATATTCCTCTAGGTCCTACTGAGTTTAAAATTTTACAACTTTTTTTTCAGGTCCCAAATGAAGTATTTTTGCGTAAGAAATAATAAAATATTTATGGGAAAGTGAAGAGACCTTCAATGAACGTCTCTATAGATGTTCATATAAATAGGATTAGAGAGGTCTTAGGGCAAGACAATTTAATTATTACAACCGTTCGTTTATCGGTTATTGTCTCAATAAGGATAACTAGAATTTTATTGTCAAAATTTTCTTTGTATTTATGCATTAAGTATGTTAATATCTATTAATATTGGTGTATAATATAATTAAGATTTTATTCGTTGCCGATTTATATATTTTATAACTAAAAACTGTAAATTTTATGTTAAGTAAACTAAATAAGCCCGCTTTATTTGCTTTAATATTTTATCCTATTTTTATTATATCTCTTGTAGTTAAATATTCGTTTGATTATGGAATAGGGCTAACTGAAGTTATTTTTATAATTGCTAGTTATTATATTAATAATATTACCGTTGGGATCGGTTTGCATAGGTTATGGTCTCATAATGCCTATAAAATAAATAAATATGCCGAGTTTGTCTTAATTATGCTGTCTGCAGGAACATTACAAGGACCAGCTTTATCTTGGGCATCGAATCATTATAAACATCATAGATATACGGACCAAGACCAAGATCCGCATACTCCTTTAAAATTTGATAATAAATTTTTAGGCTTTATGTGGTCTCATATAGGATGGATGCTAGTCGGAAGCGGTAGCTATAAGTCTATTGATCGCATTACTTGGGCTAAGCACGGGAAAAACAATTTATTAAAATGGCAGCTAAAATATTATTGGCAAATAGCAGCTTTTATGAATATTGTCGTGCCTTTATTTATCGGTTACTTAGTCGGTGGTACTGTGCAATCGGCATATGCAGGATTTTTATTTATGGGGCTCGGTAGATTCCTACAGCAGCAAGCAACCTTCTGCGTTAATTCTTTATGCCACTTTGCCGGTAGTAAAAAATATTACAAAGGCACTGCCGGAGATATTTGGTGGATGGCATTATTCTTACTCGGTGAAAATTGGCATAATTACCATCATGCTTTTCCTTCAGATTATCGTAACGGTGCAAAATGGTATCATTTGGACGTTCACAAATGGATAATATTTTTAATGAGTAAAATCGGTTTAGCTTCAGAACTTGAACGTACTACAAAAGTACGTATACAGGCAAAAATGCAAGAAACTTTAAGCTATCTTAGTGAAAAACAAAAGCAAAAATTGACTTTAATGCAAACTAAAATAGATCATTTATTAGAAAATCTATGCTTAAAAATTAAAGAGCTTGAAGAATCATCTATTACTATCAAAGAACAATTTAAAAAATCTTTTGTAGAAATACAAGAATCACTTAAAAATTTAGCGGAGCAAGTAAGTGCTGCAAAGCAAATAACAGAAAAATCTTCGGAAAAACTATTAAAAATAGTTAATAAAAAAATTATTGATGCCGAACAATCTATTTATAAGCTGTATAATCAATTAAATACCTTAAAGGTATCTAATTAGGCATTATTAAATAAAGATAGATATCGTGATTGCAAGCGGGTGTTGGTGTTTTCACATGGGTCCTGTTATGTCATGCCCGCCTACACAGGAATGACATCAGTATCCACGTGGACAACACCTTCTCACAATGACGCAAACTATCATTTTTTACTTAACAACGCCTCTAATTAGTTTCAATTTGAATGATAAAAATTTTAGGTATAGAATCAAGCTGTGATGATACAGCTGTTTCTATAATCACCGAAAATCGAGAAATCTTATCTAATATAATCATTTCACAAAATACAGAACATGCAGTTTTTGGAGGGGTAGTACCTGAAATTGCTGCACGTTCTCACTTATCGCATCTAGATAAAGCATTAAAAAATGTTTTAAAAGAAAGCAACACTAAATTAACGGACATTAGTACAATTGCTGCAACTTCCGGTCCAGGTTTAATCGGCGGTATTATAGTTGGCTCAATGTTTGCAAGATCACTAAGCAGTGCTTTAAAAAAACCCTTTATTGCAATTAATCATTTAGAAGGTCATGCTTTAACCGCAAGACTAACCGATAATATTCCTTATCCTTATTTACTCTTGTTAGCTTCAGGCGGACATTGCCAATTTGTAGCAGTTTTAGGTCTCGGAAAATATAAAATACTAGGATCTACTATAGATGATGCCGTAGGCGAAGCCTTTGACAAGGTAGCCAAAATGCTAAACTTAGCTTTTCCCGGAGGACCTGAAATTGAGAAAAGAGCAAAACTTGGCGATCCTCATAAATATAAATTTCCAAAACCTATAATTAACAGCGGTAATTGCAATATGTCCTTTTCAGGACTTAAAACTGCCGTGCGTACTTTAATAATGAATTTAAAGGAAATTAATGACACTGTAATCAATGATATAGCAGCAAGTTTTCAATTTACTATAGGAGAAATTCTAAGTAGTAAGGTACAAGATGCTATTAGAGCATATGAACAAATAACAAATAATTTTGATAAGAAGAATATAGTTATTGCCGGCGGTGTCGCTGCTAATAAATATTTACAAAAAATATTAAGTAGCTGTGCTAAAACATATGGTTATCGGCTTATTTATCCACCTATCCACTTATGCACCGATAATGCTGCAATGATTGCATATGCAGGACTTGAGCGTTACAATAATAAGTTATTTACTCCTTTGAATTTCTCTCCAAAAGCTAGGTGGAGTTTAGAGGATATTAGTAATTAAAATTTATTTACTGATATCCTCTAAGAAGAAATATAATTTTTTAATATTGACACTTCTTAATTTAGTAGTATGATACATAATTACCATGAAACATGGCAATTATGTATATAAAAAAGAGGTAAGTTTATGAGCAATAGCAATTATGAAAACATATACAAAGCATTTAATTGTCTTTCAGAAGCAACCAATTCTGCCTATTCAGCCGTAAATACTTTTTTAGCACTACCTAATGTATTTAATAAATATACTACTGTTATTTCTTTAATTTTTTCTAAAACAGCAAAATTAGACTCTAATATAACCAATATAATTAAAAACGGTGTTATTATATATGAGATATCAACAGCCTTAATAGGGGCCGTAAATACTTTTTATAAAGATAAAAAATTAGTCGATAAAATATTAAAAGACGGACAGAATGCTATTGATAAGCTTATTGAAACAACAACCTATTTATCGCCAATAGTTACAGATATTACAAATTCTTACTTAGTTGATCCGTATAAAGAAGAAAAAGCACTATTATTTGACTTACAAATTCCTAACTCTACTAGTAGTGATTATTATAAATTATCAGGTACTGAAAGTATAACATTAGCTGAAATTGAATATTATTAATACTAATTAATAGAATTTTTTATTACTTTTTCTAGATGACCATACTCCTTTTAGTTATGGTCTTGTTGCATTGCTCGTTTTGTGTCATTCCCGCTTCCGCAGGAATGACATCAAACGCGTTTTTTGAGCTATGCAACAAATCTTTTAATAGCTCGCAATGACAAAATCAATAATTATTAAACAGTGCCTTTAACAAGAATAGTGGATTATGCGATAATTCGTTATTCGGAAAAAATTAATCAACTTATTGTTACCTTCAATTCTTTATCCTTTGCATTTATTTTAACCGTTTTACCGCTACTTATTTCGCCTGCTAAAATCATTTTGGCTAAATTATTTTGTATTTCCCGCTGGATAAGACGTTTTAATGGTCTTGCTCCAAAGCTTGGATCATAACCTTTTTCGGCTAAATAATTTAATGCAGATTCATCAAATTCAAGAATAATATTTTGTGCTAGTAAAATTTTCTTTAAACTTTCAAGCTGTATCTTAACTATATCATGAATATTATTACGATTTAGGCGATGGAATAATATAATCTCGTCTAATCTGTTTAAAAACTCAGGTTTAAATACTGCTTTTACATATTCCATAACCTCATCCTTTACTTTATATGTATCTTCGTCCTTTTTCTGATTAACGAGTATCTCAGCACCTAAATTAGACGTTAAAACTATTATAGTATTCTTAAAATCAACTGTTATACCTTGACTATCTGTTAATCTTCCCTCATCAAGTATTTGCAGCATAATATTAAATATGTCGGGATGGGCTTTTTCAACCTCATCAAATAATATTACCTGATAAGGACGACGTCTTACTGCCTCCGTTAACACTCCGCCTTGATCATATCCGATATAGCCGGGAGGAGCTCCTATCAAGCGAGAAATAGCGTGCTTCTCCATATATTCCGACATATCTATACGAAGTATTGCATTACGGTCATCAAAAAGAAAACCAGCTAAGGCTTTGGTAAGCTCGGTTTTACCGACTCCGGTCGGTCCTAAGAATAAGAACGAACCAAGCGGGCGGTTAATATCTTGAATCCCTGCACGTGATC
This sequence comes from Rickettsia philipii str. 364D, assembly GCF_000283995.1. Lineage (NCBI taxonomy): Bacteria > Pseudomonadati > Pseudomonadota > Alphaproteobacteria > Rickettsiales > Rickettsiaceae > Rickettsia > Rickettsia philipii. Next base: position 52,412 of record NC_016930.1, on the reverse strand, counting down.
TTCTTACCGCATCACTAACACCTTTAATTGCCTTATCCTGGCCTATTACCGATTCTCGTAATTTCTGCTCCATCACAAGCAGACGCTCACGTTCACTTGATAGCATCGTATCAATTGGAATACCAGTAATACGAGAGATAATACTTGCTATATCACTTTCCGATACAATTTCTTTTAACAGCCCTTTATTATCCATACTTTCGGCTTCCTGAATCTTTTTCATAATCTCAGGTATAATTCCGTATTTTAGCTCACTAGCTTTAGCGAGATTAGCATCACGTTCGGCACGTTCAAGCTCGTTTCGGCTACGGTCTAGTTCTTCTTTGAGCTTTTGTGTTTGCTGTAGTTTAGACTTTTCAGCTTGCCATTTAGCTCCCATATCATAGGATTTAGACTCTAATTTTTCTAATGCTGTAGTTAAATGCTCTATTTTCTTTTTAGAATGCTCGTCATTTTCTTTTTTAAGTGCTGCAAGCTCTATTTTTATCTGAACAATACGACGGTCCAGCTCATCAAGCTCTTCTGGTTTACTTGATAGCTCTATTTTCATACGGCTACAAGCTTCATCAATCAAATCAATAGCTTTATCAGGTAAATAACGATCGGTAATATAACGGTTTGATAACGTCGCTGCTGCAACTATTGCACTATCGGAAATTCGCACTGCATGATGCAGCTCATATTTTTCTTTAATTCCTCTAAGTATTGATATAGTATCCTCAACCGTCGGCTCACTCACGTAAACAGGCTGAAAACGACGAGCAAGTGCTGCATCTTTCTCGATATATTTACGATATTCATCTAGCGTAGTAGCACCGATACAATGCAGCTCACCACGAGCAAGCATCGGCTTTAGTAAATTCGAGGCATCCATAACACCGTCGGTTTTTCCCGTACCGACTAATAGATGCAATTCATCGATAAATAAAATAATTTCACCGCTTGATTCTTTGATTTCGCTAAGCACTGCTTTAAGACGCTCTTCAAATTCGCCTCGATATTTAGCTCCCGCTATTAAAGCTCCCATATCAAGCTCAATAATACGGCAATTAATAAGCGATTCAGGTACGTCCTTACTAAATATTCGTTGTGCAAGCCCCTCTATTATAGCAGTTTTACCAACTCCAGGTTCTCCAATCAATACAGGATTATTTTTCATACGTCGTGATAGTACCTGCACCGTTCTTCTTATTTCTTCATCACGTCCGATGATCGGATCAAGCTTACCGCTTTCTGCAAGCTCTGTTACGTCTCTGCCGTATTTCTTTAAAGCATCATAACTATTTTCTGCCGATTCGGTATCTGCTTTTTTGCCTTTACGAAACTGTAAAATAGCTGTTGCTATTTTTTTATTATTAATTCCATTATTCGTTAAAATTTTACCGGCTATAGTATTATCATAAGTTAATGCTTCAAATATACGCTCTATGGTTACAAAGCTATCCCCACTGTCTTTAGCAATGCTACTAGCTTTTTCTAAAACTTTAAAAGCTTCAGCAGAAGAATAAACTTGTCCTCCTCCCTCAACCTGAACTTTTGGGATTTTATTTAGTTCTAGCTGAACTTGATCTTTTAATAAGTTTATATTACCGCCAGTATTATTAATAAGGGTTTGAATTATACCTGTTTCTTCACTTAAAAGACTAGATAATAAATGCAAAGGTAATATTTGCTGATGATCATTTTTAGCAGCAAGTGATTGGCTACTAGCTATCAATGATTTAGCATGTGCAGTAAATTTATCAATATTCATATAAATAATATATCTTAATTAATAAAGTTAAATATTTTTAACTAGACTATTTTTATATAATAATTTTTAATTAAAATAACAAGAGATGCACAACTACATATAGAATTTTATAATGCTTTCATCATTAAAAAAACAATTTGATAACGATAAGGAATTTTTATTAAATCATACAAAAGAATTTTTAACCACACCCAGAATAGGCGTTACTTTAGAAACAAATAGAGCGAAAATTGAAGGGAAAAAGGTGAAACTCCAATATTAATACGTGACGGTCGTAACAATCCCAATGAAAAAATTGTTTTAGGCACTAAAGCTTTTGAAATGCAATATTTAAATGCTATCAGAGGAGCGATAAACATAGCAAAGGGCAAAAATAAACCCGAGCTTGTGCTGAAATTAAATAAAGAAACAGTAAAATTTATTAATAGTTTTAATGCTTTGAATATGGAAAAATCACAAGAAAACATCTCAAAAAATAGGCAAGCTGAAATTGACAGTGTTGCTGAATTGCTAGGAAAAAGTGGTATTAAAAATGCTCATAAAAAATTAAATGTTGCTAAAGATTTTCAAAATTTCAATGATGAGCATTGTAATATAGTCACTTTGTCAAAAGTCATCAATGATGAGGGAAAAGAGCATATTGTAGTCGAAGCGGAAGTAGCTTTTAAAGGCTTGACAGAAGAACAAAAGCAAGAATATCAAAATAGAGACGGTAAAAACTGGTATAATGTAATGCCTGAATGCGAGAGGAAGCTTGTTGATCAGTATACTGATACAATTTAAAACGGTAGGCATGTTATCCCAACCCAGTTACGACAAATTATTGGCATGAAAAACGCCTTTGAGAAAATTGGGACAATAACCGACAAAGACGGTAAAAATTTTGAAACATTGCTTACATCTAAATATGCAGATACATTAGCCTCGATTTCAAATGATATAGATTCTAGACAAAAAATTACCGACTTAAATGCACGCCAAGCTCAAGAATGGCTTGAAGACGGCTTTACTCTTCATACTAATAAATTAAACTCAGGTCCTATAGGAGCTGGCAATGATCCCACAATTGTTGATCAGACAAAAAAATCTATGGAAAATGTCGGTGGGAAAAATACTAATACTCCTCTTAATTTATTTAGGCTTATAGGAGTAACAAATAACTTTGCAGGAGTGAGTGATACTTTAAACAAAATAGCAAAAAATTTACCGACTGAAAAAGGAATTGATGAATTAAAAGCACATATTAAACCGAGAAGCAAATTTGAACATTTTTTTAGGATAAATAAACCTACAGGAAATGCAGCAGAAACAATTAACAATGCAAATTTAACGGATCAGGAAAAAGAAATATTAAAAAAAGCTGTAACATTAAGAAAAAATATTGAACAAGCAGATATTCCTTTTAGAGTATCCTTCGAGACAAAACTTCCTTTTATATCTTTTGATAAAGAAAATATTAATCTAAATATATCAGATGTCTTAAGTAATTTAACAGCGAAAATAAGACAAAATAAACAAGAAACTAAAACCACTAGTTTAATAAGGAAGAAATATGCACAATGTGTGCCAGCGGTAAAGATAGAGAAGGGCTTAATGAACATAATAAAATATCTCAAGCAGTATCAAAATATACCGGTATAAAAAGAAACAGACATCGATAAACAATTACTTAAAAACTGTCATATTACTCAGCAAGCAGGTAGTATTTATGCAAGCGGTGCAACAATAGGTTGTTACGGCACTAAAAAAGAAAATAAAAGAGTCATTCCAAAAAGTAGAAAAGAAACACTTGCTGCTATAATGGCATTAACTGCTAAAACTAATAAAATTGCAGACAAAAAAAAAGGTGGATAAAAGATAGATGCAGAATATGAAAAAAATCACCCTAGAGAATCTATCGCAATACGCAGTGATAGGAAAGTTGTTAAACCGTTAACTAAATTCAGTATCATAGCTTAAACTAAGTATAACCCCACCGGTTAAATTTAATAAAAGTCAAAATATAGGTATGGAGGAATAATGTCAGAACTTACAATTGTAACAGGCGGTACTAGAGAAATAGGTAAAGCTACCGCTTTAGAATTAAAAAATAAGGGTCTTACGATAGTTGCTAATTTTTTCAGCAATTACGACACTGCTAAAGAAATAGAAGAAAAATACGGTATAAAAACCAAACGCTAGAATATTGCGGATTTTGAAGAATGTAGAAAAGCAGTAAAGGAAATTGAAGAGGAGTTTAAAAAACCGGTAAGTATTCTTGTAAATAATGCCGGTATTACCAAAGATAAAATGCTACATAGAACGAGTAATCAAGATTGGAATGATGTGATTAACGTTAATCTCAATTCTTGCTTTAATATGTCTAGTAGCGTAATGGAGCAGATACGAAACCAAGATTACGGTCGTATAATAAATATCAGTTCAATTAATGCTCAAGCAAGGCAGGTTGGGCAGACTAATTACTCTGCTGCTAAAGCTGGAATTATCAGCTTTACTAAGGCCCTTGCTCGTGAAACTGCTTCTAAAAATATCACCATTAACTATATAGCTCCAGGGTATATTGCAACCGAAATGGTAGGAGCAGTACCCGAAGACGTGCTTGTTAAAATCGTTAATATTATCCCCAAAATAAAGACTAGGACAGCCGGAAGAAATAGCTAGAGCCGTGGCATTTTTAGTTGATGAAAATGCCGGATTTATCACAGGTGAGACTATTTCTATCAACGGCGGCCATAATATGATTTAAACAATTAACTAATAATAGATTAGAATATGAAAGAGATCGAATCTCTAAAGGAAGAGAACTTTTAAGTAAAAATGAATATAAGGAAGCACTTAATATATTTACCTTAAATTAAACAATATAAAGGTTTTCTAAATATCTATTATTATGAAGACATCACTTACTTGTGTTGGGGAGAGTATTATAATAATGTGGAACAAACAAACCTTTACCTTAAGGCAGTAGCTTCATTACGACAAACAGCTCTATATACATCTAAACCTAAAGATACTGATGTTTTATTAGGAAAAGCTTTTTATAAAGGAGGCAAATTAAGCGAAGCTGGTACTGTACTTAAGAAATATATATATCTTGTCCAGAGAATGAGGAAGAATTTCAGGAAATTCTCAGTCAAATAACTCCAGAACTTAATAAAACTAATAATTCACCAATGTTATCGAGAGATAGTAGTCAATTAACTTCGTTTAATAATAAAGATTCGCATGATATAATAGAAGTGAGTCAAACATTAAATGCATTAATAAGCATAATAGCTAAACATGACCACGATATAGCTCGACATGCGCAAGCAATTGCAGACATAAAAAAATGTTACAATCTGCAAATTTTGGGTATACTGCAGATATAAACAACCAAATTAAAGAATTGAAAGTCATTAACCCTAAATTAGAAGAATATTATAAATGTTTTAATATGGCTTTACAACAATGTATGTATTGCTGCTAGTGCTGTAAGTAGCGGCCTAGTAGTTCATGATGCAGGGTATTTAACGTGTGAGTGCCTCTTCTCTTATAAAATGGGTTTGTTATCTTGGCGACATAGCAGCGTCCGGTTTTTTAAATTCTATTGCCACTGCTCTAATAGCAGTTCTGCATGATGCCGGTGATAATATGTTTAACTCTAAGGAAGAAAAAAAGCTATGAGATGTACTTACTAAATTTTGTAAAATGATTAATAAACAATAATAGTAATCCTATGGAAAAATTAGCGTTTCAAGATACTATTTCTTTGATTAGTTATATGTATCATCATGCAGAGGATATATTAAAGAGTTCTAAATCGTTGTTAAATCAAATTTTAACTACTACAAAAGAAGTATTAAGCACATCATGGGATGATATAAAGAAAACTACTCCCGGCAATGTAGAGTACGATTTATGGCAAATGGAAAAGCAAGTACCTGAATCTGAAATAATAACTGAAAAAGCAAAAAGCGGACAGCTGCGAAGTATAAAGATATCTTGCTTTTCGGTTGATTGCTTAAAACCACTTTAAAAAAAATAGCGATTTCTTCAACCGGCATCAGAAGAGGAGTTGAAGATTTTCTTAATCAAAAATATTTTGCTGATAAATTTACTGAAGAAGAACAAGGTTGTTTTGTCTTATTCTTAGCATATAAAATATTTAGATATGGTAATAAGGTATGTCGCAAATATTTTAGCGAGCAACAGCCGGAGCTAATTACAAAAATTTTCGATGATTATCCTCATTTATTTTTTAGGAGAGAGGCAATTAACATATGTATTAAAAATAAAGATGGTAGACAAAAACCATTAGATGCACTAAAGTTAAAATCGTCAGATAAATTTCAGTATTCCCTAAGGTAGATGTTGTTGTAAACCTCATATTTGAAGAAGAACCTAAACCGAAGCACGTACCTAATGAACCTGAGCTTGTATTTAACTTAGAGCTCATACCTTTAAATATAGACGAAAATGATGATGTACTACCAACAAGTAATGTAGAAAATAACCACTAAATTTTTAAAATGACTAGCATATATCACATTCTTGACCGTGTTCCTGCTATTTATAAGCAGGACATGGAAATAGAGTATGAGCATTTGGCTATGCAATTAATTAAGTCCGGTAAATTACGGATAGATACCGATGATTGCTGCAATTTTGCAAGGTTTACCGAACCTGCTCTTAATATAAGCTTAATGGTTAGTCAAGAAGAGCTAACAAGCCCGCATTTAATCCCTGAAACTACCAAGCTTTTTCAAAATTTATACAGAAATTCCGCTTCAGATCAAAAAATAAAATCAATTTTCGATAATTTAAAAAAGCAAATACAAAAGCTACAGCCGGTTAAGAAAGAAGTAACCGAAATGCTAGCACGTATTTTTGTTCAGTCGGCTCATCCGATCGTAATAAGGTGGCTTCTTCTTAATAAGACGGAAGTATTTCTTACCTACTCACATAATATCGGCGATATGATGGATATGGTTAGCTGGCAACGAGTAGGCGGTAATAGCGGTATGCAAAGCACTAACGGCAAGGACGTAGCTATTTTTGTTTCATGCGGCGGTAATCCTTTTGCTGAAAACAATAAAGATCATCCGACTTACGGCAACGGCTTTGCTGCAGCAGCAAGACTTCAGATTATCGCAGCCCAAGAGCTTGGGCATTTTGCCGATATAAAGAGAGATGATAAAGGCAGGCAAATAACTCGCCATTCGGCTAATTTTTCCGGTACTAAAGCTACCGATAAAGTACGAATTGCTAGAAAAAATGATATAATACATTGTCATAATTTGCTGAGCAAGCTCCTTAAAGCAGGTATGAAAAAGCAATTAGATTATGAAACGAAACTTAAATTTTATAATGCAAATAAAGTTAGCGGCTTAAAAGTTTATGCTATAAAATTCATGATTTTTATATATAAATTTCGGCTTTTAAATTATAGCAGTAGGAATAATCTAATATTTGTAAGAAAATTTAAAACCGATGAATATATGGCATTAATGATTGATGCTATGTTTAAAGATATGCAAGCTAATTTATCACCGGCAGCTGACGTGTATAAAAATAAAAACCCTGAAATTGAAGAAGCGATAGCCTGCATTGAAGCCTTAGCAAGAGTACCGCAACAAACCATAAAATGGGGATATTTAACTACCAAAGAAACTATGCATGACCTGTATAAAATATATTATAACGAGGTTATACCTTCTTTAATTACTAGCTATAATGCTATCACCGGTGAAAATTATCAACGTGATTTTAAAAAGCCAAAAAGTAATTTCTTTTCTAAAATCAATATCTTTAGTAACAAAAAGTTAGTACTAAAACCGGTTAGGGAATTATGAGTATACTGATGTGAAATGAAGAATGGTAGACAAAGATTAACTTCAAAAAGAGCAAGGAATTCACAAGGCGATGAGGCATTGGCGTGGATATTGTTTTTTCGTCATTGCAAGGAAAATTACAAAGTAATTTGACGCAGCAATCTCAGGAGTTTGTTATTATTTCATGAGATTGCCACGCAGCCTACGGCTGCTCGCAATGACGATTTGGTATCCCGCACAGGAATGATATTTTTAGAACAATATCTTTAACTTTATGAACCTTTGGTGGCTATTATATTTGCTGCGTAAATTACAGTTATACGTTGCAAATAGCTCAATATTCTTATGAGCGGTAAGTAAACTTGCACCTACATTATAGCCGACTTTCGGTGTGCTGCTAATTGTAGTGTTCTCAAAGTAATTATCTGCCCAAATAAATCTAGCTTTCATCTTAGGTTGCTTATTGCTAAAGCTATTTTCTACAGAAGCATGTAGTCCCGGTACTATTTGAGTATCGTTTGATAATCTCTTAGGAGCGGTTAATTTTATGCCTGCAATCCCTGTAGTTAAGTTACCGGACTTACCAGCGACATACATATTATTCACACCTGTACCGGTTTGCTGCAGTATAAGTATATCCATTAGGAACCAATCCATCTCCATTACTCATCCTCAAAATTGATAGGGCGGCTACATCATTCGCCGTGTGAGCCCTATTAATATTAATCACAATATTTGTACAGAATGCCCTAGGGAGATTGTGAAAAACTATACCGCTTTCTCCTAAAGCATTTATAGTAATATTACCTTCAAGTACTACATCACCGATAAGAATTACGTTACGTCTAAGATCGAATGTCGAGCCATTAACGTTAGCATTACCGTTAATTGTAATGTCCTGAGTGCGAATATTATAAGTTCCCGAATCAAAATTAGTTTGTCTAGAATGAATATCATTATGCAATTTGTGTTCATGATTACCTTCAAACATCACTTTAGAAACTTGTTTGGTTTGTGAGCCGATTTCATAAATATCAGGAATCTTTACGAAAGTTACCTCTCCTCTCATAGTTTTAGTAGTAGTAATATTACCGGTAAAACCTTTATTAACCCTTACCTTCCCAAAACTTATAAACTCTAAATTCCCTGTATCTATTACACTGCCGTTGCGATGTTTCATATCAACTTTTTCTTTAAATACAAGCTCAATAGATTCAACGGCACTAATATCATTACCGGTAATGGTTAGCTCAGAACCTGTTCCATTACCGCTTATAAGCTTTAGCTTTGCTTCTGCATTATTATTAGCGCCATATGCAAGAGGTGCTACTAAAGCATTTTGAACTGCCCTTTGAGTTTGCAGATTGTCAACGTTAGTTATATTGTTAATACTAACTCTTGTAGTTGGATTGCCTTCAATAATAGTAAATACCCCATTAAAACCATAAAGATTAATATCATTAATATTAATATTTTGGGCAACATTAACCATATGGTTATTTTCTGCGATAATAATATTGTCATTATCTTGTGGAAGATAATGGTTGTGATTATATCTTCAATCATGCATCGTACCTATATTAGAAGATGGATTTCCCGCCGGAATAATATCCACCGCAAAGCCTCCCATGCTTGCAAGCAGCCCTACTGGTTGCTAGTAAAAGTTTATTAAAAAAATTTTGTTCTTATTAGTTATAATTTCCCCTATAATTTATTGCTTTTAATGATTTTACCACTTAACTTATCGGTCATTATACACTATTTATTTACGACGCATTTATTTACGACGCACAATAATTAATAAATAAATTTACTATTAGTTAATATTTATTAATTATTTACGATGGCGTGATTTATGAAATTTAAGGGAAATAGGCTGGTTTAATGAAAGGTAGGGGTTATGGTGTTTGTTTGGTAGGTAATCGTCATTGCGAGCAGGCATTGCCCGTGTGGATCAGTTTTCCGTTGTCATCCCGTGGTCAAACCACGGGATGACACCGAGTGCGTTTTTCGATCCGCACAATAATGTCGTAATTTCCTCGCAATGACGTCAAAATAACATCCTATTCATCATCTATATTAGAAAGCTCATCTTGTAATTCTCGAGAAAATACATCCTCATCATCGTTAGAATCATTAGATTTCTTAAGAGAGTTTTTGAAATTATTTAGGTCTTTATTTTCAAATATTTCAATGGATTTTAAAGTCTCGTTTGGAATTATAACTATAATATTTTTACTTAATTTATCTAAATAATCAGTGGTAACGGCAACTTTCAGTACTCCTCCATATTTGCTCTGTTTGCTACTTACTACAAAATCTTTTAAAGATTTACTTTTAAAATAGTTTTCAGAAGTAAAGATCATTGTTATAAAAAATAGTACTAACGAGATAGTAGTACCTACGGCAAATCCTGCTAATAACCCTAAGAATCTGTCAATAAAACCGTTTCTCATAAATGAAATTATAGCAAGAAATTTATAAACTATAAAAACACATAAAATTAAAGCAATAACATAAGATATAACACCGGCAATAATTATGCTTATAACCTCATTATCCATATATTTCCCGATTAGGTCAGAAATATATGGATATAAAAAATATCCTAACATTATAGAAGTAATAAAACCGAGTATTCTAGTTGCAAACCCGATTATGCCTTGATATAAGCCGCAAAATGAGAAAAGAGTAATAATAGCAAAAATAGTAATATCAAAAAATGTGATCATTATTGTTAACTTCTATTGAATAATTGGATTTAAATCTTATATATTATATAATTAAAGTTTAATTTATGAGCGATAAAATTTTTCATAACTTATCCGGTAAAACACTAGTTGCTACACCGCATGTCATTACAAAAGGCATTTACCATAAATCCTTAATTTATATGTTATCACACACGGAAGAAGGAGCAATAGGATTAATATTTAACCGCTTAGTAAATCATATAGATTTAAAATCGTTTTTTAAAATAAAAAATGACGAAATAACAACCCCGGTTATGGTTCCTATATATCTTGGCGGACCCGTAGAACATGAAAAAGGGTTTTTTCTTCATTCTAGCGATTATAATAAAAATTTGTTATTGGATTTCCATAATGATTTAGCAGTAAGCTCTAATTTAGAAATTTCAGAAGATATAGCTTTCGGTAAAGGACCTAAAAATAGCTTATTCATTGTCGGTTATACAGCATGGAAACCAGGGCAGCTTGAAGAAGAATTAGAGACAAATCTATGGCTGGTTATGGATTGTAATAAAGAATTTATTTTTGCCGATAATCCTGAAAGTAAATGGCATAATGCATTAAAACACTTAGGCATTGATGAAATACATTTCTCATCACAAATAGGAAATGCTTAGAGATTATTTGTTAACCATTTTTCGGTAAGCCTAAGCAATAATGCTTTAAAAATTTTCCCTGACTGCTAATTAAATACACAAAATTAGAATGTTGTAATTCATATTTGTTTGTTTTTACATCAAATATTTTGGATTTATAGAAGACCTTAAATTGATCTGCTAATTGTTCAATATCTTGGACTCTCCCTGTTAAACCTATAAAATTATCATCTATTTTTTCTAAATATTTTTTTAATACTTCACTTGTATCATGCTCAGAATCTAGAGTAATAAAAACTACTTGTACTAAAATATTCTCTTTCTTCAAAATCTTAATAATATCTTCTACTCTTTTTAGTGTTTGATTGTCATATAAGGAATAGGTAGTACCAAAATAAATCAAACTTAAATGACCTTGCAAATGGGTACTATCAAATTTCTTTCCTTCTTGATCTATAAGAGTAAACTTAATTTTAGGCGAATCGTCCATATTACTAGTTTTCGCACCAATCTTAAGCTTAGACGGAGTTAATGAAGAATACAATAAACATAAAAATATTATGCCCGTAATCATAGCTAGGGCTATAAAAATTTTTATAATATACATTTGGTTTTTATTATTTCTCATAACCTAAGTAATTATTAATATTTATTTATAATAAAACTTATTCTTATCATATATGCAATAAAAATCATCTTTACAGTATATTAAATATCGTAATATCTAAATTGTGATATTTTTAGTTAAAATTAATTAATTTATTAACTAAATTGAAATTTTTTGAGTTAAGATTATTAAATAAAAAACAACTAAGAAACGGATTAATTATGTACAATTATACCGTTTATGTAAAACGTTTAAATGATAACTTTAAAAAACAAGAACATACGGAAATAGTAGATAGTACTATTTCAAATGCTAAATGACAACAACAATGCAACTCAACTGATACAAACACTCCTAAATCAAAATTCGTTTGAAATAACAAATAATATTGAACACAATAAAGCAGAAAATATGAGGGATATAATGATGTTGAAAAAAGAAGAAATAAAGGAAGCAGAAATGGAACATTTTATATCCAATATGTAAAGGATAAAAATTTTATCGACTTAATTAATAAAGATAGTGAGAAATATGAATCTATTATTGATAGGAGTAATAAAGCTATAATTATATTAGGGCAAGAGAAAGAAGATTTAAAGCTCATAGCTAATTTTCTTAAAGACAGTGAATTAATATTAGAAAGTAATGAGTATGGAGATTGGGACTGCTCAAAAAAAGTCTAACCACAAGTTCAAATATTTTAGATAGTTTTTATATAAAAAACGCAAAATATTTAACATATAACAGTTCTTATTTGGATGCTGCTAATTCATCCTCTGAATCTACTATTGACAAATTTTTCCTACAAAAAATTCTAAGTACGACTCCTACTAAATTTATATTAGTAATAAAAAATATTGAAACCAAAAACTCTAACTTTTCCCTTGTCAAAACCAATCTAGAAAAACTTGTCGGTATATTTGAACAATTTACTAAATTATATTGATATAAATGAAGGTAATTTATCTATAGTAGTGACTGATAGCCCAAGCAAGCAATAATCATACTCGTATATCTAAAATTATTGATGACACTATAAAACTCGGTAATTTTAGCGATGAACAAAAGAGTATCATTAATAAAATAAAAGATTCTATTTTTACTTCAAGCTAGCGAGCAAGCAAAAGACTATACAAAGCTATTAAAGATTAGAGATGATAATTATATCATTCTAGATGAATATAATAAAATAACAATCGACGGCGAAAATTTAACATATATTTTAAATTCTATAAATATAATTAATAAAGAAGTACCAATTAGTATCAATGAGCTTAAGACATATATAGAAAATAATTAATTTAAGTTTTGAAGATGTTTTGCCTAAAACAGACAAATTGAAACAATTAATAGATATAGTAAATTATTATAAACAGTTAGAAGACAATGCCAAAACTATAGGCAATTTCTTAAAAACCATTAAAAAATTAAATCAGCCTTTAGAAACACCGAAATCAGAAAATAAATTAGAGAATCTTCTAAATTACCTTAAATATTTATCTAACATCAAATTTTCCAAAAAAGAAAATTTGGTTACACTTAATTCTGCAAAATGGTTTAACGATTTATTTACCTCGGGGCATATAATATAAAAGAAAAGTTATTAGAATCATTTAAGCATACAATATGCAAAGATAAAGATTCATTTTATAACAAATTAAATGAGACTATTGAAAAATTTTATGAAGATATCAAAAATAACGATGTTTTAGACTTAAAAGCAATCAATAATATATATATAACTTAAAAAACTTTTTACAGCATATTAACAATTCTAGCACTGATGTTGAAAATTTAGATAATATTAAATTATTTTTAACAAAGAGTTTTAAGAATTTTAATAATATATTAGGTATAACTATAAATAATAGCATTAGTAATTTAGAAAAACTAATAGGCTCAGTCAGCAAGCAAGAAGCTAAATCTCTTTGGAAGTATATTACCGCCTCTAAATCTATTACAGCAATATCTCAAAATCTCGATAAAGTAATATATGATAAGCTTTTACATCAGCCTGTGTTACCTGATCAAGCGCTACCTATTTATAATTTATTAGAAAAATTACTAAAAGAAACTCACAAATCTATTAATGATTGTTATAAAAACGAAAACTTATATACACATCAATTAGCAAAAATTTATTGTCAACAAGCACAAATCTGTACACCTAATGGCTCAACAAAACTATCTAAAGACTCAATAGGATTGTATGAAAACGCTGCTAACCTTGGTTCTGAAGAGGCAAATATAAAACTTGGGAAGATTGAATTTAAGAGCGGAAATTATGTAAAAGCTTTAGAATATTTTAAAAATACTACTCATATATCTTATGCAAAAGAAGCTTTTAATGAATTATTACATCTAAAAGAATCAGAACTAAAAAAGAAAATACAGCAAAAGAAGCTAAATTAGCATCAGAAATAATTGAATTATATTCAAGCCAAGGTGATTTTTATAACCAATATAATCTAGATATATCAGAAAAAAGTCTGCAAGATTCACTAAAAGTATTTTGTCTTAATACGAAAGCTCTCATAGAAGAACAAGGAAGACCTAAACCTTATGGAATATTATATGATTTGTCTAAAGAGTTAACATCAATAATTTCTTCACCGTGTAGTCAACTTAAATTTATACAAAAAACTGAAAAATATAAAAATTTAGCAGAAAAATTTAAAGAAGAAAAACTAGAAACTAATTATACGAATATTACGACAAGCCGGTCACATGATTCATACTTTAAAGAACCTTTACTTAAGTTCGATTATTTACACCTTAATTCTTCATTTAGACCATATTATGATAATAATGAAGATTCTAGCAATATGTTAGGTGCTTGTTATAATTCCTCAGAGTTAGCCTCAATGAGAAAAATTTAATATCTCTTAATACAATTTTAATAGACAAGCAGAAATGTGGTGCTAGTATAAAAATAGCTATATTTAACGATGAATTAGATTATGACAAATAATCAATTTTCCGAAGATACCAAAAAAATTGCTGATCAAATAAAAGATGCATTAATGGGTATTAGTGACGATCTTGTACTTGAAAGTAAAGAGGTAGAGGAAATTTTTGAAGAATTAAGCCAAAATGAAGAATTTGAGTATGAGATGGAACGAATGCTTTCTATCTTAAATGAACAAACTATGGATTTAACTCAACTGCAAAGTCGGATTATCTTATTAATCCGTAAGTATTTAGGTAAAACTAAAAACTTAAAGCTTAAAATGGATGAGAAGCTCATTAACAAGAATGTTGCCGAAGTCAGTAATTATTTAATGCATCAGCATTCTAAAATAGTTAGAGATGCTAATAAAAACCTTACAAACCCAAAAGACAAATTACAAGGTTTAACCAAACAAGCTAGAATAGACTTAAAACGTTTATTAAAAAGCTTTGCCGTTTACCAAATTTATATGTTTATGAACCCAAAAAGAATAGCAGGCGAAACGAAGCTAATGAACTTCGCCTATAATATGATCAAAGGGGGCATGAAACTCGCTAAAAAATATGAAGGCGGCAAGGAAAAAGAAATTAAATCATATTCACCTAGACTTATTAAAAAACTTGAAAAAGCTCATGTCGGCTTTAAAAAAAGTGGCGGTATATCAATTTAACTATTGTATCTTTTTATACAGAGCTTATACTAAACTAACATTAATATTATGATAGGTATCAAGCTTTCAACTTAAATTATTCATGTAAACTTAATATTGCGGAACTAATAACTTGGGTACATCTTGGCTGCAGTACTCAAGAAAAACACCACGCTCAACCTGTAAAAATTAACATAAAACTCTTTCTCTCAACTCCTCCCCTTGCTACTGTAACGGATAATATAAACGATACTGTTTGTTATGCAAAAATCGTACGGCTAGTACAAAAACTTTCTCAAGAAAATCACTTTAATCTTATCGAGTATTTAGCCGCACAAATATATGTGATATTATTTATCAAAATTTTATCGAATCTAAATTAGAAAAGATTTTTCTAAACGTAACCGTTACTAAATTAAAATCACCGGTTTCAGGAGTGCATGGCGGCGTTTCTTTTTCTTATTCAGGAAAGGAGACACTATGATTTATATTTCTATAGGCAGTAATTTAGGTAATAAACTTTTAAATATTAAAAAAGCTCTAAATTCACTAAAAAGTTGTAATTTTATATCGCTTAAGCAATCTATTATTTTTGAAACACAAGCTATTCTACAACCTGATGCAGATAAAGCTTGGGATAAATCATATTTAAATATGGTGGTGCAGGGCAAAAGTACTTTAACGCCTAGTAAACTTCTAATTGAGCTTAAAAAGATTGAAAAACAACTAGGTCGAGCAAGCTCTTACGATAAATGGTCTCCAAGAGTTATTGATTTAGATATCCTACTTTGGAATAATTGCCATATAGATTTACCTGATTTAAACCGCATCCTGAATTATTAAACAAACCGTTTCTTATTCATCTAATTGCAGGTTTAAGCTTGGAATGTCGTTATTCATGTCCGATCAATAATTTTTACAACAATAAAACCTTTGCAGAAATAGCACATTTAATTGAAAATCAAGGAGTTATAGGCTCTCTTGTTTTAAATCCTCAATTTGTCGGTATTTTAAACATTACTCCTGATTCTTTTTCTGATGGAGGATTGAGTTTTCATAATGAAGGGGCTATAATAATTGAGCTTGGATCACAATCAACACGTCCTTCTGCTTTAATTATTAATGAAGATGAAGAATATGCAAGGCTCAATAATGTTCTTGAAGAGCTTAAGGAAGTTATAAAGGAAAAAGAAGTTATAGTCAGTATTGATAGTTTTACTCCTGAAGTAATTAAACGTGTTTTAAAAAAATACCCTATTTCCTATATCAACTTGGTTAAAAATAATCTAGATGATTATACATTACGATTAATTGCCGATTATAATTGTAAAATTATTACTATGCATTCATTAACTGTTCCACCGCAAAAACAAAAATGTCTTGATTTCGATAAATCTCCGCTTGCTAGCTTAAATATATAGACAGAGCAAGAAATAACAAAATTAGAAAAATGTGGATTTGATAGAAAAAATATCATTCTTGATCCTGGAATTGGTTTTGGAAAATCCGTTTATCAAAATTTATATATTACAATATATTAAAGAATTTAAAAATCTAGGATGTGAGATATTGTTAGGACACTCACGAAAATCTTATATTTCCGCTTTTTATAATTCCAAAGCATCGGAAAGAGACTTAGAAATAATAGCAATATCAAAATATTTATGGAAAACGTAGTTGATTATTTACGAGTGCATAATGTTATAGAGCATAAAAAATTTTTTGTAGCAGACCATATGATTAACTATATCTTATGAAAAATAGAAAAATCATCGGTATAATGGCATGTGACCCACAAGGGGTGATAGGTAATAAAGGTCAGATGCCTTGGTCTTATACTAAGGAGTTTGAATATTTTTATCAGACGGTAAAAAATAATATTATAGTCATGGGACGAAAAACCTTTGACTCTATACCCACAAAGATTTTAAAAAATTGTATTTGTATTGTTTTTTCAAGAAATACACCATTACAATCTTATAATAATATATTTTTTATTAAATCCTTAGATGATTTTTGGCAGGTAATAAAACCTTTTACTGATAAAAAAATTTTTATGGTTGGAGGGACAGAAATAGCAACTCTTTTCCTAGAACAAAATCTTATTGATGAATTTTTACTTACAAAAATAAATAAAAATTATGATGGAGATACTTTTTTGCCTCTTAATCTTTTAGCAGAATGGCATTCTGTAATAATAGATAAAACAAACAATTATCAGATTTATAAATTTACTAAGAGGAGGTAAGATGAAATTTTTAGAACAGCTTAATATAAAAATCTTGAGCAATATAACCTCTTAAATCATCCATTTTTCAATTATGGCATATGGGAAAACTTACTCATTCTACTTTACAAATTTACACAAAAGAATATTATCATCACGTTACAGCTTTCCCACGTTATATTAAGTGCAATACATTCCAAATGTAGTGATATACAAGCTAGACAAATATTACTTGGTAATCTTATAGAAGAAGAACAAGGTGAATCACCCGGAACTATGGAAACGTTTTGCTAAAGGACTTGGATGTTTAAGAAGCCAACACACTTCAGAACCTAAATTAGACTCAACTCAAAAACTTGTTCAAGATTATTAAATTAACAGAGGAATCTTTTTCTATAGGTCTTGGAGTACTTTATGCTTATGAGCGTCAGACTCCTAAAGTATCTGACTCTAAAATTCAAGGATTACAAAAATTTTATGGAAATTCAGATTACAGAACTTTACAGTTTTTCATTGTTCATAGTAAAGTTGATCAATGGCATACACAAGAATGTGCAAATTTGATTAATAATTTAAGCTCAAAAGAACAAACATTAGCATATCAAGGAGCAAAACTACTATGGCAATTTCTAGACGGTATAAATGCAACGTATCAATAATTTAACTATTATTCTTTCATAAAATGAAAAATATCTTCCTACATTCCTTAAGTCTTGAGAATTATCGTAATTTTAAAAATCTTGAACTAAAAACAGATAATACACCAATAATTTTAATAGGTGAAAACGGTAGCGGTAAAACTAATATTTTAGAAGCTATATCGCTATTTTATCCAGGAAGAGGGCTGAGATCAGCAAAACTTGCCAATGTATGCAAAACTTCAGAAGATCATTGTCTAGTTAAAGCTCTATTGCAAAGTAAGCTAGGACTTGCAGAATTTACCACCCAATTTAAACGTAGTTCTAATAGAAGGATAACTGAGTATAACGAAAGTAAAATAGCCAATAATGAGTTAAGTAAATTCACTAGCATGGTATGGCTGACTCCACACATGGAAGGAATCTTTACAAGCGGTAGCAATGATAGAAGAAAATTTCTTGATAGAATAGTTTATAATTTTGATCCAAAGCATGCAGAGCTAGTGAGTAAATACGAATATTACATGCATGAGAGAAATAAAATTCTAGTAGAAGATATAAGAGATGATAATTGGCTTAAAATTATTGAAGAAAAGATGGCTGATATTTCTAACCATATTGCTAATAATCGCTTAAAAACCTTAGAATTTATGCAGCAAGCAATAGATGACCTTGAAAATGAATTTCCAAAAGCCGATTTATCGATTGACGGCATTGTTGAACAAAAAATATTAAACGGCAAAGAAAATATTGTTAGTTTTATTACTGCAGAACTTTATCAAACAAGAAGCAAAGATAAACTACTTGGTCGCACTAGTTTTGGAGTTCATAAAAGTGACTTTTTAGTAAAGCATCAAAAGAAAAATATCTTAGCCAAATTCTGTTCTACCGGTGAACAAAAAGCTATATTAATTGCAATAATCCTTGCTGAAATGAATTATGCTATAAAGCTAACTAAAATAGCACCGATTTTACTTTTAGATGAGGTCTTTGTGCATTTAGACGACAAAAGACGTCAATATTTAATCGAATTTTTGACCGGCTTAAACATGCAACTATGGGTTACCACTACCAATCTAGAGGGAATAGAAAATTTTGCAACTAAAGCACAATTGATTAAGTTATAGTTTGTTTAATAATGTCATTCCTGCGAAAGCAGGAATCCAGAAAAAAAGTATTAAATGCAGCAAATTTTTGAAATTAAAAGCTCGATTTATCTCGCTTTATGCTGGATTCCTGCTTCCGCAGGAATGACATTGAACACTTTTCTCATACCATGTAACAACACCCGCTAAAAGCGGGAATGAAATCAAGAGTATTTTCTGATCCATACAATAAAGCACTATCCCAATCAGATTCACAAGAAAAATTTCATCCTTCTTGATTTTTATCGCACCTCTTAAAAAACCAAAATAACTATTATTATTTTTCATAAAATAAAATTGCACTTCACTTACATATTATATGAGCATTAGTTAAATTTAAAGTTTTTTGTATATAAATATATTGCTTAATCTTTTGAAACTGCTTAAAATTGATTTTTAATTTATGTAAATACTATGACAAAACAAGCTAATAAAATATCCTATGATGAAGTACCTTATTCTCCATTTACTTTCAGTTATACCTCCCCACCTTATTTAAGAACTATCGGCAAACTATTCGGGCTAAACCCTCCACCTCTTGAAACTGCTAAAATACTTGAACTCGGTTGTGGAATCGGTGTTAATCTGCTTAACTTTGCTGAAACATATCCTAAATCACAATCTCTAGGTGTTGACTTATCCAAAACACAAATAGAATTAGGTAAAAAAATTATCAGTGATTTGAAAATAAAAAATGCCGAACTAAAGGCATTATCTATATTGGACCTTGATGAGTCATACGGTAAGTTTGATTACATAGTTTGTCACGGCGTATATTCATGGGTACCTGAAGAAGTACAAGATAAAATACTCAAAGTCTGTAATAAACTGCTAAATCCGAACGGCATAGCTTTTGTAAGCTATAATACGCTCCCGGGCTGGAATATGCAGAGCACAATACGTGAAATGATTATGTTCCATTCAGAGCTATTTAATACTAGCCATGATAAATTACAGCAAGCTAAATTACTTTTAAAGTTCATCAATGACTCATTAGAAAGCTCCACAACGCCTTATTCTAATTTCTTACGAGATGAAACAAAATTATTATCTGCATATACGGACTCATATGTGTTACATGAATATTTAGGCGAAATTAATACAGGTATATATTTTCACCAATTCATAGAAAAAGCTCAAAAAAATCATCTAAATTACTTAGGTGATACGTCGCTTACTGCAATGTTTATCGGTAATTTACCTACTCAGGCAGCAGAAAAGCTACAAGCAGTTAATGATATTGTTCGTACTGAGCAATATATGGATTTTATCACTAATAGAAAGTTCCGCTCGACATTATTATGTCATCAAAACATACCTATAAACAGAAAAATTGAATTTAATAATTTAAAAGAGTTTTTTACTAGCCTTAATATTAGACCGGTAATTCTAGAAAAAGCTGTTGATTTAACTAACGAACAGGAAAATGTTAGCTTCTATTACGAAAATTTACCTGAGCCTTTTATTTCAACCACTTCGCCGATCATGAAAGCTATTTTATATGTATATGCCGAAAATATTAGCAATCCGATAAGCTTAGAACAAGTAGCAAAAGAAGCTTTTAAAAAGCTTGGTAAATATCAATTACAAGATTTCTTAGCAGCATTAGAACAGCATTTTATCATATTCATTTTTCAAGGTTATCTCAAAATATTTGAGACAAAACCTCATGCTATAGCAACTATAACCGAAAAACCTAAAACTAGCGAATTTGCAAGATACCAAGCAAAACAAGCATATTTTAATAATGTAACTAGCGTGTTTAGCGTCACTAATAGACTTAACGATATGGTAGGTATACCGATACATGAAAAATATATTTTAGAAATGTTAGACGGTACGCATAATATTGATGATATTAAGAAAGGCGTTCTTGAAAAAATTAATTCAAAACTTTTAACTGCTCGTGACGATAAAGGACAGGAAGTAACAGATCCAAAATTATTAAAAGAATTTGTTGACTATGTAGTTAATACATCCCTTGAGAAATTCCGGATGAATTATCTGTTAGTAGAGTAATTAAAATGTTCGTGTCAAGTCTGCTTTGTTGAATGGATCAGCTTTTTCGTTATTGCGAGTAGTCGTAGACTACAGCCAATCCATAAAAAATATAATCCGAGTAAATGAAGAGTAGCTATACGAAGCTCAACTTGGAAAAGAGCAAGGAGCCTGTAAGCCGAGGAGCAGAGCGTATACTTTTAACACGTGAGCATCCGAGGATTTACAAAGACTACACAGTCAATTTTCAAGTTGAACGAGTATAACTATGCTACTAATTTTTCACGCAATACTTCAACTAACTTATTAATTGCTTCGGTTGGGTGGATGTTTTCAAGGATAGCAAGCTCGCCTGCAAGTCTATTTAAAGCTGATTCGTAGAGTGTTCTTTCACTGTAAGAACGATCATTATCAACATTTTTATGTAAGTCCCGTAATACTTCGGCTATAGCTACAATATTACCTGAGTTAATTTTGCCTTCATATTCTTGGGCTCTTCTACTCCACATTCTATTTCCTTGTTTTGGTTTACCTTGAAGAGTTGAATATATGACATCTAAATCTTTTCTGCTTGCAACCGCTCTAAGACCAACAACCGCAGCTCTACTAACAGGCACTTTTAATGTCATTTTATCCTGCGAAAAGGAAATTACATATACTTTAATTTCAGTACCTGCAATAGTATGATATTCTATATTTGTTATTTCACCAACTCCATGTGCAGGATAGACAATTCTCTGGCCTATTTTAAACTCAGGTTTTTGTTCGGATTGTGTTGTATTTGCCATTATTAATTCCTCCGTAGTGGTTTTAGTGCCTAAGAACTTAATGTTAGACTATTATTTTCTATAGCATAACACATTTTTCTTTTATTATAAAGTAGAGATTTTTATTGAAATAAAATTGATACGATCTTATTGTAGATAATATTAATAAGTTAAAGGAATAAATATGCGAAGTATTTTTACTATACTAATATTTTTATTATTTTTGAGTAGCTGTTCAGAAGAAAAAGCACAAGATAAGAACCATGAGGAAAAACAAATAATAGAGCACGAAACTCAAAATAACGAAACTTATAAAGAAACGAATCAGGAAGCCGTAAATTCTGAAAATACGGCTGAATCAATAGTTCCTGCTAATGATAATAATCAGACTGATGAAGTATCAACGCCGGCTTCACACAAACAAAAAAATCCTGCAATAAAACCTGTTAAAGTCACTTTTAAAGTTGATGATAATGATATGGTTCTTGGTAACAAAAAATCAAATGTTATAGTAGTCGAGTATTTTTCTCCTACCTGTCCACATTGTGCTTATTATCATCAAACAATTTTTCCGGAACTTAAGAAAAAATATATTGATACTAACAAAATTGCATATGTGGTTCGTGAATTTATTGCTACTAAACACGATTTAGATGCTGCAATTTTAGCCCGCTGCAAGGGGGATACAAATAGTTTTACACAACTTCATAATATCATATTAATACAACAAGATAAGTGGGCATATAGCAATAAATACAGAGAATTATTAACTGATATAGGACAACTTGGCGGTATTTCGCCGGAAGAATATAAACAATGTTTAAATAATGATAAAATTACTGCAATACTAATTGCTAATACCAATTTTGTAGCAAAAGCACCCCAATTTATAGGTACTCCTTCTTTCTTCGTTAACGGAGTACAAACAGGAAGTTATAGCATAGATACTATTTCCACAGCAATTGATAAAGCTTTAGAGGAGCAGAAAGAAAAAGCAAAAAATGAAATGAGCTTGTAATTTTTAGATCGTCATTGCGAGCAGTCGTAGACTGTGCGGCAATCTCGTTAAATATCCTGAGATTGCTTCGTCGACGGCTATGGCGTCTTCTCGCAATGACGGAGATAAACTAATGAATACGGAAAAACTAAAAGATATCAAAGCAAGAATTAAAGACTTAACAACTCCTAAGTTTTCTAATCCTAAAATTCGGCAAGAAATTAGCCCATTCACTATCGCTGTAGATTTAGTTTCAGGTACAATGGTAGGTGTCGTAATTGGAATATTTACGGATAAAATTTTTAATTCTAAACCTTTATTTCTTATTATATTTACAATAATAGGAATGATTGCCGGCTTTAACATTATAAGGAAAAAAGTAAATAATAAAAAGTAAGGAAATGACTCATAGCCCTTTAGCACAATTTGATATCAAAAAATTAATAGACATCAAAATGTTCGGTTTTGACGTCAGCTTTACTAATTCGAGTATCTATATGTTACTTGCTAGCATCTTAGCTCTAACTTATTTTTACTTAGCTTTTTATAAGCGGAAATTAGTACCTTCTAGATTACAAGTGAGTGCTGAAATAGTTTATAATCTTGTAGCTGATATGTTAAATCAGAATATAGGAGTAAAAGGACGTAAATTTATTCCATTAGTTTTTAGTTTATTTATTTTCATTTTATTCTGTAATTTACTTGGTATGACACCTTATAGCTTTACTGCTACTAGTCATATTATCGTTACTTTTACCTTGGCAATTCTAGTATTTTTAATAGTAACTATAGTCGGTTTTGTAAAACACGGCTTACGTTTTTTAACCCTTTTTCTACCGCATGGTACTCCTTTATGGTTAGCACCGTTGATGATAGTAATTGAACTATTTACATATTTAGCAAGACCGGTTAGTTTATCATTGCGACTTGCCGCTAATATGATGGCAGGACATGTTTTATTAAAAGTAATAGCCGGTTTTACCGTGTCATTAATGATTTACTTGAAATTTCTGCCAATCCCTATTATGGTGATACTAATTGGGTTTGAAATTTTTGTTGCAATACTTCAAGCTTATATTTTTACTATTTTATCTTGTATGTATCTTAATGATGCTATTAATTTACACTAGACTTTTTGCACAACTTGCTTCTAAAGGTAATTTGTACGTCAATCCGATGCTTGAATCCTCACGTACTTTTTTGTACTCTGCAGTTCTGTGCTTCGTGTTTCCTGCAAATTCCTTTTTATTAGCTTCGTTGTGCAAAAAGCCTATTATACAGATAATTAGATAAAGTTTTTTGATTAATTAAAAGTGAGTTTTTTTATGGACATGGTTTCTTTAAAATTTATTGGTACAGGACTTATGGCTATCGGCATGTACGGTGCAGCTTTAGGCGTTAGTAATATATTTAGCTCTCTACTTAGTTCAATAGCACGAAACCCTTCGGCTACAGAAAACTTACAAAGAATGGCTCTGATCGGTGCAGGTCTTGCTGAAGCAATGGGACTTTTTTCCTTTGTAATTGCTATGTTACTTATTTTTTCTTAAAATTCATTTTTAAATAAGATGCCTCAATTTGATATTGCTACCTATTATTCACAAATTTTTTGGCTTATCGTTACTTTCGGCTTATTGTATATCTTTGTTTATAAATTTATAACTCCAAAAGCTGAAGAAATTTTTAATAATAGACAGACAAATATTCAAGATAATATTACACAAGCCGATACATTGACCATAGAAGTAGAAAAGCTAAATAAATATTATAACGAGGAAATAGACAAAACAAATGCTGAAATAGATAGACTAAAAAAAGAAAAAATAGACTCTTTAGAATCAGAATTTTTAATTAAAAAAAAGAATCTAGAGCAAGATTTAAAAAACGCTATAAATCAAAACATTGAAGATATAAATTTAGCTGCTAAGCAATTTAGAACTAATAAAAGCGCAGCAATCATAAAGCTTGCCGTTAATATTATTGAAAAAATAGTTGACACTAAAGCAGATATGAATTTACTACAAAATATAAAAGTAAAATAATGAATTTCCTAGATGAGAGCTTCTGGCTTGCCGTTAGTTTTATAATTTTTTTATATTTAGTTTATAGACCGGCAAAAAAAGCCATTTTAAATTCTTTAGATGCTAAGATTTTAGAAGTCCAAGAAAAAGTTCTACAAGCTGAAAAGTTAAAAGAAGATGCTGCTTTGCTCTTTAAACACACCAACGCACAAATAAAGAAATTAGAAACTTTACGCTCTCAACTGATAGAAGAAAGTAATGAAGTTACCAAGAAAATCATTCAAGAAAAAACTAAAGAAATTGAAGAATTTTTAGAGCATAAAAAATCTGATGCTATACAGTTAATGCAAAACCAAAAATCAACCGCAAGTAAAGAGCTACAAGATGAATTTTGTGATGAAGTGATAAAACTTGTATCCGAATATTTTCAATCAGTTAAGCTTTCAGAAAGCAACATTGCTAAAAATTTAATGGATAAATCTTATTTTCCTCAGGATTAGGGTAAAGCTACATAGCCACACTAACCACTAGCTAGCAATTTATTTAAAATTGCTTCATCATTAACACATATCCTTCCTAAGATTGAGAACTTACTATTCCACTTATCTTTAGCAACATTAATATATATTTTATTTAAAACATTCTTTTGTATTTTTTGTTTAATTTCTAATGTAACTTCCTCAAAATCGCCTCTTTATAATATAAACTCTCTAGTTTCATTATTTTTTATAAATTCTGGTGCAATTTTTTTGAGATAAGTTTTTAGCCTTGTAGTGACCTAAACCTAAAGTTTGACGTACATTAAATAAGATTGTTTATAGAACTCTATAGCTTCGTATGTATTATCTAATTTTCATAAATCACTCCAATATTATTAAGAGAGCTAGCAATAAAAGAAGGATGAACTAATTCTTGATCGATTTTTAAAGCTTTCTTATAATATTTTAACGATTCTTCAAATTTACATAATATATATTCATTATAATAACCCATTTTTTGATATAAATTTGCCTTTCTACATTTATCCATTTCAATATCATCATTTAATATTTTTACTACATGGGGATAAAATATTTTAGAATTTTCCCAGTCTTCACTTGGAACACCTGTTAATATTGGAAATAAATCATCTAAGATTTCTGCTAGTCTTGTATAAATCTCTTTTTCATCTATCGCATGTTCTTTATTTTATTTATATATTGCTTTGTTATAAATTGCATTAATCTATGTAATTGTAAGCCGGCTTGTCTATTTTGGTATGTTAGATTCATTATCGATAATGCTTCTAACCTTTTTATAGGTTCTTGTAGCTTTTCTTTATCTATTAAAAATAATTCTTCGAAAATCTCTATACTAATAAACTCAGGGTCTAAATCTGCAGAATATTGTAAAATATCTGCCAAGCTAAAGGTGATTTTTCTAATAATTGTAGTAATAAAACGGTTTCTATATGATCATCTTTGCTATTTTTAAAGTAATTAATGTAATCATTTACTTTAAGTAATTTATTTGCTTTTAAATATGCTACTGCTTTAGATAGCCTATAAGGTGATGCAGCATCGTTACTACCAAAGTCTTCTACTAATTTATCAATATCTTTCTTGTTTAATCTATTTTTTAGAGATTTCTTTAAATATAATATCGCTTCTTTTTTACTAAAAGACTCTACTAATATAATATTTTCTATATCATCACTTAAATTATTATTTTTAGT
Organism: Rickettsia philipii str. 364D; assembly: GCF_000283995.1. NCBI lineage: Bacteria > Pseudomonadati > Pseudomonadota > Alphaproteobacteria > Rickettsiales > Rickettsiaceae > Rickettsia > Rickettsia philipii. The sequence continues at coordinate 25,787 of NC_016930.1, read as the reverse complement.
AGTAATTATCACTTGTGCCTTATCATTAAGTATATTAATTATACTGTTAAGATAAGGCTCTATATCTTTATGATCTTCAACATTATCAAAAATAAATAATATAGCTGAATTTAAATTAGCAATCCTCTCATGGACTAATCTTATTATGTTTTCTTCCTTTTCATCTATTACGTAAATAGTAAATTCTTTAACAAGTTGTCTATATGCTTCAAGGACTTTGTCTGCAGAATCTACGTTAATAAAACGTACTATTTTCTTTTTCGCTTGTGTTTGTCTATCTCCATATTTTATAGCTAGAGTGGTTTTACCGGCTCCAGCGAAAGCACTAATTGTTACAAATCGTTTTTCGTTTAAAGTTTCTTCTATTTGTTGTAATATTTCATTATGGACAATCAAATTATAACTTCAATTAACCTTAAAATTTGCTCTCTTAAGTCATCTACTTTAACTTTAGGTAAGTTTGTAAAGATATAATATTTGCCATATTGAGGTTCATATAGTTCTTTTATTACTTTTAACTATTGTTTTATTAAATTTGGTATTTCTTTTTTATCTATACTCAATTTGCTCAACTGTGCTAGATACCAATCACTACTGCCCTTATTATTTGTATTTGCTATATCTATTTTATACGATAATGACCTTTGTAAGAAAGTTCAAATGTTCCCTAAGGGGTTATGATCTCTTTTGATGGGCGACCTTGTGCGGCATTATTTTCTAAATGCTTATAAACATCTAAAAATTGTCCGGTTGCAATATTACCGTTTATAAGCTGATCGATTACCTCTAAGAAGCTTCCAAATGTCGTTGCAGTAGCATTTTTATATATTAGATTGCTTGCTAAAGGTAATAAATATCAAGTGCTTTATTAATATGCGGATTACAGACATTTACAAAATTTGGAGCTGATAAATAAGTTGTTATATTTAAAATTTTTACGTCAAAGGTAGTTTCATGGCTATACATACATCTGCGGCTAAAGATTTTCTGTAGCTAAACCCGGGCTATCGAATGTGATTGCCTTTGCTTTTGGATAATGAAAATCTCTATGAGCAAAATATAAACTAAGCTCTGCGAGCCATACACCTAAAGAATGACCTGTGAAAGATAAATTATAATTATTCTCTTCAGCATATTTGGTAATCTCCTTTGTAGCTTCATATGCGGCCGCTTGCTGTGGCCACTATCTGTCCACCTAAAATACTTTTAAAATGAGCTTTAAACGGTGAATTAGTTTTGAGCAAATCTAATTTTTCAAATGTAGTACCTCGATAGGTAAGTACAATTTGTTTTACTTCATTTACATATGCTACTGCGTAATATCTACCTATTTCAGGCTCCAGTCTTTTAATTGTTCATTTCGGGTTTTGACCTTTTCATTATTTTCTTTTTCTACAGCAAACTCTACAATATCATTTTCTGTAGAATCCATATAAGCATGTAAACTAAATAACCCATGGACAAAGTCGGTAGGGTGGTGCTTTATAGTTTTGATTATTTAAGATCTTATATTATAGGAAAATATAGAATGGTGACCCCTACGGGACTTGAACCCGTGTTCCCACCGTGAAAGGGTGGTGTCCTAACCGCTAGACGAAGGGGCCTTAATTTTAAAGTAAGCAATATAGTTAGTCATACCGTGGCTATGACCACGGCATGAAATTAAGTTAGAAGTTTTATATAACACCTTTGCAAATATTGCAAGTATAAAAATTATAGGTTTACCTTAAGCTTAACACTACCTTGATGACTTCTATAATGTTTATTTAGATAATAATTATAATCCAACGAAATAGTAGTATTTTTGATACTGCCTATAATACCCGTTCCTAAATTATAGGATGTTTTCGGTTGCTTCGGTATTAGATAATTATGTTTGAATGTATTATCAAATATTTTAACAACTCTATTTATTCTTTGGGTTTTCTCTTTAAAATTATGTTCTACCGCTCCTTGGAATGTTAGACCTAAATTATTAAATTTTAGAGCATCTTTTAAAGGTACTGTGACTTTAGTACCGACAATTCCGGACAATATATTATTCTCTTTCATTGTAAGAGCTATTTCTTGTACGTTAACACCGGTTTCATTATATACCCCGTCTCGTGACTTCCCGTATCTTAAGCCGATATTCGGGGTAATAACGAGCTTGCCCTGCAAGAGATAATTATAATGCAGTAATGCTTCCGCATTATAACTATGATTACGATGTTTTACATTACTTTTAATTTTAGTATCACCATATGAATAAGTTGTTTTATCTTTAATAAAGTTTTTAGAAGCAGATACTAAAGCTTGTAGTGCAAAATTCTTCGGTAATTCTTTTTGTCCGTAAATAGAAACCACATAACTATTAATAAGTTCTTTATCATTATTTTTACTATTTTTAAATTTAAATACTGAATGAACATTACTATAAGCTATACCTACGATATTATTGTCGATTTCAGCATCGAACCCGATAGTAGCACCTTTGTTAGTACCTCTATAACCGGTCATATTCTCAACGCGTCCATGATTATTAGTGCCGTACATACCACGCATCCACAAACCTCTTTTTATATGAGACTCTTCTTCATCACCGGCTCCCACTGCCATATTATTAGACATATTCACATCTAATCTGTTACGAATCATATTATTTACAATAGTATTAACAACTTTCGCTTGATTTAAAGTAGGAGCGTTTTCTGAAATTTGCATTTGCATTTCTTTTTTTGCTTCCTGTTCAAGAGGAATAACCGTATCAACTTCCGTTATTTTAAGATTACCCCCATCGGAATCGGATAATTGTCCTATTGTTTCTTCTTCCTCTTCAAATCCTGAATCATAACTTTCTTCATCTTCGCTACCATCGCCTAATGCTAAACATTCCTTTTCTCTATCGTCACTTAATGCTAATGCACTCTCATTACTTGATGCAAGTGCAGGTAATGAAGATAATTGTCTACTTACTTCTGTGTCTTCTTGTTCTTCATCTCCTGCAGGTAAGGTAGATTCTGATTTACCATCCGACACTAACATTTCTTGTAGCAATAACTGAGCAAGAATATCTGTAGCTTCTTCGCGAAGTAACGAAGAAATTTTTTCATCATGTTCTTGTAATTGTGAATTTATTACTAAAAGCATTTTTTCATCTAATTCCTCTACATCCTGTATACGATTACTTATATAAGCCATTGCTTCTTTAATATGATTAAGTTCCTCACTTCTAGAACTTGAGCCAGACAATTCTTCTATTTTTTGTATTTTATTGCTTAATACTCTTATATAGGTATCTACATAATCTTTATTAATTTCTATATTTAGAGTATCTACCGGAGTTACAACATCACGACTACTCAAATCATCATCATTAGAGAAGCTGTTTATGCTACCAACTGAAGATGAACATGAAAATACCGGCTTACTCTCAGTTACCTTAGGTTTAGATTCAGTATCTAGATCTAACCAAATCTTTTCTTTATTTAAAGTATCTAACTCCAATTCCTTATTATAATCATTGGCTATTTTTTCATGTTTAGATTTTAATTCCCCTAATTGCATAACATTAGAATTGTTTAAATCCTCTAAGCCACTAACCGAAGGTGAACGGGATAGATTTGATTCTGCACCACTAAGTACACTGCTTATGTCATCAATTGAATAGGAACGTATTGATACATCTGTGCTTGAAGACTTTTCATTTAAAGAAAATTCTGCTCCTATGGCTTTCCTTTTTGCTTTTAATTGTGATTCTTTTAAAGATAAGTCTAGTGCTTCCATAGCTAACCGCTTAAATTCTAGGTTTTCTGGATCTTGATATTGATTCAATTTGGCAATAGCTTGCTTTTCCTTAACTATTCTAGCTTCCTCTACTTCTAATAGTTTATCTTCTAAATCTAAATACTCTAATTTCTTGTCAAGCTCGGCACTTCTGAATAATGGTATAGGTAATTTTCGTTTACTAGTATTCGTGTAACTTATAGATGGCTTAGGTTGCTCTGTCTTATATATTGTTTCTGATGCTAAATTCTCATCACTAACCGACTCATATATAGTAGATAAATTAGATAATGGCTGTGTACCTTTTTTAATAGTACTATCAACCAAATTTAGTCTACCTTGTGATCTATCATTTATTATAATATTTTTATGATCTTCTCGAAATTGTTGAGCTTGCGGAGAGTTATATAGTGACCCTACATTTATAGGTGGGGTTACAGCTAAATTTTTTGGTAAGCTATCCATATTAGCAGTCGGCATAGAATGACTATTTCCCCCATTTGGATTAAATCCAATATCTACATCTGTTTCTATATTATCAAAGTGTTTATCTGCTCTGCTTTTAATAGCATCCAATTTTTTTTCTGCTTTTGCATTATAAGCTTTTATATCTTCCGGTTTGCGTATTAATACCTGCTGTAATTCTTGAGAGATTTTAATTGCTTCTCGGTAATCATTTTCTATTTCCTGTAAAACTAAACTAAGTGATTTTCTTTGTGAAGGACTGGTTGTTTGCAGTATTGCGGTTCTCTTTGCATCTAAAAGGCTTATAAGCTGAGTTGCCTTGTTTGTGAATCCACTAACTACACTTAAACTAGACTCCTTATGATTCTCATTTCCCCAAGCGTGGCCAAATTCTCCCTCTTGATCTACTGTTCTTTGCTTTGAGGTTTCTCCATCTCTTTTCCTTTTTCTGTTCTCTGAATAATTTGTGTGCAAAATTGACTCTACTTTTGATACAGCTCTCTTTATTATATTACCTTGTTTTTTCTTACTAGAAACTAAATAGGTACTTTCTTCAGTTAAAGTTTCTTGAGGTGCATAATGTAAATCTAGCCCTAGATCATCCTGCACACCTAAAGTTTCTGTACGCATTTTTTCTGATTGCAGTTGTTGTACCTCCGGAATACTTCCACTTACATTATTTTTCCTCGATGAGTCACTTTTAGCAACAGTTGTATTTTGTGTTGGCGTTATTAAACCAAGAGTTTCTATAGTTAACGTATCAGATTGTTTTAGATTCTGAACGAACGCGTCGCCAGCTAAATCTAAATATTCTAATCCTCTTTTATTAAGCTTTGGACTTGAAGAATATGGTGCAGAATTTTTCCAATTGTTGTCAGATCTCAAGCTTTCATCTGTAGTTGTGGTTTGTAACAATGCTGATTTTTCTTCAAAATTTGATGATATTACACTTTTAGCTGAAGACGAGGGTGATAATACTGGAGTACTGCTTTTTCTTGAATTCTCTTCATACTCTGCATAAGACTGAGATATTTCCGCTTGCTCATATACTTTTTGAGTTTCTGAAATTCTAGCTTGCTGAATTTCATATAATTTATCGAACAAACCTTCATATGCCTTTATACTGGCAAGATGTGCAATCTCACCTAATTTTTGACTAAATTGATCCGCACTAAACTTTCTCATTTCTGTTGCTAAACTATCTATTACACTATCTATTTGAGCTTGATTTGACTGATTTGGCTGTATTCTATTCAAATAATTAATGTATTGTGAAACCTTAGCCTCATAAATATCTTTTGAATGACTTGGAATAGGGTCCTCTATTTCTTGATTCGGCAACATTACTGTATAAGGTTGCTGCTGAACTTTTATTGGCACTAAGTACCCCTCTTCATCCTCTGGTTGTTCACCTAAAATTCTCTGAACCCTATGACTTAATGGTATAGTTGGCTTTGCTTTTGGCGACTGCTTATAAGTAGAACCGGTAGAACTATTATAAACAACAGGAGTTAATAACTTTAGATTTTCCTCTATCTTATTTAATTGTTCAGAATCACCATTCATTTTATCTTGCATGGCTCGTAATGCAGTTCTACTTGTTTCTTCTTTTGCACTAGCAGCTACTTCTTTAGCTTTATCTGATGCCGTTTTTACAGCTTTTTCTTGTTTCTTTATTTCTGATAACTGCTTTTGTGCTTCTTGTTTTTTCTTTTCTCTTTTTGTTCCAGCATTACTTTTTCTTGCATTATCTCCGCTTGATTTATTTTTATTAAATATACCTTGCCGAGCCTCATTAATTCTTGCTTGCTGTGCTTGAAACGCACTAACTTCAGTTGACGCCGTTGTAACCGGAACTGTTTCCTGCGATTTTATCGAAACTTTATTTGCTGGAATATCTATTTTTTCTATTTTCTGAAATAATCTATCTGCTTTATTGTTTTTACTTGTTAACTCTTTTTCAAGTTTCTTTATTTTATCTTTATTTTTACCTATTTTGATTTTTGTTTCTATCTCTTCAGCTCTTGACTTGAGTACTTCTGTTGTTTTTTGTGTTGAAGTTAGCTGCCTATACAACTTCTGCAATCGTTCTTTATCTTTTTTACCTGTGGTATCTTTAATAGCCTGTGTTACTTCAGCTAACTTGATTCCTATCATCTCATTAACGCGTGATATATTACTTACCATTCCTGCTACAATTTCAGTACTGCCTTTTTTTATAGGCAACGGTACAAATGTTGGCTTCGGAGGAACTTCTGATTTAACCTGTGAGCTAGATTGCACTGCCTGTTGTTGCGGGTCGCTACTGCTAAACGATAATCTTCGTGCTGCCTTTGAGTTTATGTTTGGTGGTGTATTAGCTCCTAAACTATCATTTGGTTTAGAATCTGAAGTAGGCTGATACGGAGTCACCGGTGTTGATGATGGAGTACCAGGTGCCGTAGTATAATGTTCAGGTGATGTCAGGGTAGTATTTGGTGTATTAGGTGCAGTGATAAAACTATTTGAAGCTGGGCTAACAGTAGGCGAAGACGCTGTTATTATAATCTCTGGTTTTTGAGGCATTTGTTCTGTCGATTCAGGAGTATAAGTATTTTGACTTTGTTTTGTTTTTTCAATGCCTGCAAATGTTTTGTATCTAGTAATTGGTCGTACTTTTCTTGCTTTCCCGACATCAGACTTACTACGTGCTACCACTTTATAATGATCCTCTATAGGAACATCTTTTAATGGATTAGATGCCTTAGGTTTGTTAGATATTTTCATTTCTCTTATTTCAGATGGAGTATATGTGTTTATTTCTGGTTCCGGTACAATTACTGTTCCTATCTGCTGCGGGGTATTTGTCGTATCTTTGTGTCCGTTTAATTGTGACACGTGATTCAACAATTTATTACTGAGATCGATACGAAATGCTTCTTTACTCATCGCCATACCCTCAAAAGGTATTGCAGCTCCTACTGCAATAGAGGTAAGCAGAGAATATTTTAAAAATCTTGATTTTTTTAGTAAATGTTGTTCTGTTAATTTATTCATTACAAATATCTCAATTTAAATTAAAATTTCATGTACATAACGTTGGGAATTATAATAAATAAGTTAATAAAAAGCAATATATTTGTTAATTTATCTTAACTTATAATTACAAGAGAATTTTGTTCTAATGATTGAAAATATAACAGATATAACGTATAATGCATTTTTAACTTTTGATAGGAAACACTGCGATATTTTAAAATAACTTTGGAAACAGAGTATAATAATTTAAATATTTGGTATTTTGTTAGTTTTATTTACGGTATTATTGTTTATTTTTCGCTTGATTTTGAGCTTTCATTTACAACAATTTTTTTCATTTTTTGTGTTTGTTTAATATTAACCTTTACTAGAAATTCTAATATATTTTTACAATTTATTTACTGAATGATTATTGCTTTTATTTTTGGCATATTCATCTCTGAATATCGTTAAAGATAGAGAAAATAAACTAGTAATACATGCTGATAAAATACCTGCTTTCAATAGAACTTACTGGGCTAATTGGTTTGGACAAAAAGATAGTATGGTGTTACCTTTAGAGAATAATATTTTTTAACCAACTACGGACAAAAAATTGTCATTAATAAAGATAATCATTGTGAGAAAGCCGAAATTCATATTAATCTCAATTATAAATCTAAATGCCGCGGGAGCTTAATAACGATTAATAAAGATTTTAAAAAAAGCCCTATTATACTTATCTTTTGCAATAAAAAGGAATGTACGTAAAATCTTAGTACCGGACTGTTTTTGTTCTATGTCATTACCACTTGGCATTGTTATGTGGATACTAAGTCATTATTGCAAGCGACTGTAAGGAGCGTGGCAATCCAGAAAAATAATAAAAAAATGTTAAAAACTAGCATTTTTTACTGGATTGCTTCGTCAAAACTTACAGTTTTTCCTCGCAATGACGACTCAGTATCCACATAACAATGCCAAGTGGTAATGACATAAACGAGCCATATAACAAGGTCCAGTTTTTAGCTAGGATGACATCAAAGTCTTTTTAAAAACTATCCAATACTTTAGGTAAAATCGAATAATGCAAGTTACACACAAAATACTAAAAATCCCCTCAAAAGGATATAGAAAAATCTTGAGTCTTTTAAATGAAAAAGGACAAGCAAGACTTATAGGCGGCTGCGTACGTGATGCGTTACTAGATCTCTTGCATAACAAAACTAATAAAGAGGAATTTGAAGGAGACACGGAACGCAGAATCGCAATGTACATAAACGTACGTGAGGATTCGAGTACCGGATCGACGTACAAATTACCTTTAGAAGCAAGTTATCCAAGAGATCGACTTGAGAAAGGTAGCCGCGATATAGATATAGCTACTAATTTGACGCCTAGTGAAGTAACAAATATTTTATCTGGAGCTAAAATAAAAACTATTCCGACCGGTTTAAAATTCGGCACGATTACGGCTAATTTAAATAATGAAAAATTTGAGATCACGACTCTTAGGAAAGATATTGAATGTAACGGCAGACATGCCAAAGTAATATTCACCAACGATTTTGCCGAAGATGCCGCAAGACGAGATTTTACTATTAATGCTTTAAGCTATTGTCCCTTTAAGAACGAGATATATGATTATTTTGAAGGGTTTAAGGATTTGCAGCAGGAAAAGGTTGTATTTATAGGGGAAGCTCTAGATAGAATTAAAGAAGATTATTTGCGAATTCTACGCTTTTTTCGGTTTTCTAGCTATTATGCGAATCAGCTTGATGATGGCAGCTTTAAAGCATGTAAAGCTTTAAAAGACGGCTTAAAAACTTTATCACGAGAGCGAATTAAAAGCGAAATGGATAAAATTATTGTTTCAAAAAGAGCAGCACAAATTTTAAAAGCTATGTTTGAAATAGGAATATTAGAACTAATATTCTCTATCCAAAATTATGAAATAAAATTTTTTGAGCAGGCAAATGATTTTAAATTAGAATTAGTTACTCGATATGCACTCTTATTATATTGTCAAAAAGATTTAAATTTAAAGGTCTTTCTAGATTGGAAATTCTCAAAACATGAAGCAATGCAAATATTATCAATAACGAACTTTCTGAATGACGCTAAATTTAACATGAAAAAAATTTGGTTTGAAAAAAAGAATTATAAGGAATATTTATTAGCAGCTAGAATAATCGGTAAATTAAATCATTCACAAGTAAAAGAATTTATTCTTAAATATGATGCGTTATTACGTCCTAAATTCCAAGTAAATGGTAATGATTTGTTAAATATGAATATAGAAAAAAAAAAGATAGGAGCAAAACTAGAATATCTAAAAAATTTTTGGATAGAGCAGGATTTTAAACCTAGTAAATTAGAGTTGTTGGCGAAATTATGAGAGCTAGTACGTCAAACCGTCATTGCGAGGAAAAATTGAAAATTTTGACGAAGCAATCTCGTGCCAAAATCCTGAGATTGCCATGCTCCTTTCAGTCACTAGCAATGACGATTTGGTATCAATGCAAGCAAACCTTCACAGAGATGACATACCTAGCATTACTACTCCTTACATTCCTCAGCCTTACTAGCTATGCTAAGCCTAAGATAGTTGTAAGTATTACGCCAATCGGCAGTATTGTTTCGATGCTTGTTAAGGATAAAGCGGATATCGAGAGCTTAGCTATTAGTAGTGACTGTCCACATCATTATAATTTAAAACCTAGTGATTTAGTAAAAGTCAAAAATTCTGATATAGCAATTTATATTAATGAACAATTTGACGGTTTTGCCGAGAAATTAATTGATAATCATAGCAAAAACATTATAAAAATCAGTGATATTAAATCTTTAACCACTATAAAAGATAATTGGCATATTTGGCTTGATCTTAATAATGCTGTGATTTTACTACAGGAATTTGCACAAATATTTAGTGAAAAATTTCCTGAGCTACAAGACGATATTAATAATAACCTTTCAACAGCACTTAAAGAATTAAATAAGCTACAAGAGATTAAAAATAATGAGCTTGCAACGATAAAAGACGTAATTTTATTAATTGACAGTAGCGAGTATTTTTTTCTTAATACTAATATTAAAACTGCAAAATTATATAGCGAAAGTCAAAAAAGCCTCCGATATATAAGCAAGCTAGAAGATTTAATTAAAGAGTCTAATAACAAATGTCTTGTTTTAAGTAATGAACAAAATTCACGATTATACGACAAATTAAACGCTAAAATAATAATATTAAATAGCGAAAACTGGAATGTGCAGAATATAGGTTCCAACACTTTTCAGAATCAATATTTACAAATGATTTATCAAGTTAAAAAATGCATACACTAAATAGCGAAGAAAAGACAAAGAAGCTTGCAAAGCTTTTAGCACAAAGCTTAAAACCAAATGATATAGTTTTACTTAACGGTGACCTTGGAGCAGGTAAAACATTTTTTTGTCGTGAAATTATTAAATATTTTTGCGGTGAAAATACAAGCATTATAAGCCCTACTTTTAACTTACTGCAAACGTATAAAGCATCTAACTTCACTATATATCACTATGACCTGTATCGTCTTAAATCACCTGAAGAAATTTATGAACTTGGATTTGAAGAGGCATTAAACGGCAATTTAATTTTAATAGAATGGTCTGAAATTATTAAGCATTTACTTACTCCGCCTTTAATCGAAGTAAATCTAGAAGTATTAGATAATAATAAACGTTTATGTAGTATAATAACAAATCATAAAGAAAATTCACAAGAATCTTCCCTTATTGATTTTTTACAAGATTCTCCGCTATTCGATATAAAACTTGATATTCAAAGAGATAAAAGCCCTACTAGAAAAGTTAAGTTATAATTATGAACTATTTAATTTTTCTTTTAACTAATTTATAAACTTCTCCATCATTTCTTTTTCCTATAAGAAAGATATTTAATATCTTATTTAAAAAATCCTTACTCTCTTCCTCTAATAAAAAACCACTTTTACTCGCATTTTTTGCTTGCATTGCCCAATACATATCTTCAAGCTGATTAATTTTCTCATATTCTTCATGTGATATAAGAACAACTATGAGCTTACCGTATTATTAATATCTAACTAATCAATTGTCATGTAATAAAAACGCCTTTTCAATAGGAAGTAATTTTAATTCCGGTAACATCGGCATAATTAAATCTATTCCGGCTTTTTCGTTACTATTACCGTGTACCAATATAAAAGAACCATTTTGAACTTTTTCGCCTTTAGCAAGCCATGCATTACTCCCAAGCGGAATAAGTCCCAAATCTTTTAATTTTTCTATTAATGTTTGATCGGAAACTAATCCAGGAAAACGAAAGAAAGGTGACGGAGCAATATTATAACTTACTAATATTTTCCCTACTTCTAATACTTCATTTTCAAAATCATCTTTATTGGAAAGAAGGAAATTATCTTCAAGAGGTTTATCTTTAAAATAAGGATGACTAAATGAATGATTAACCCATGTTATTTGTAAATAACCGTTTTCTTGTTGTTTTAATAACCATAAGAATTCTTCTGTATGCTTATTAATCCATAATCCTGAAACACATATAGCAATCGGAATAGGTTTATTTAGTTTGATCGATAATTCTACGAGCTTTTTAAAAAAATCTTCTTCAAAGCTTTTGGAAGAAGGACACATGTCAATTGTCAAGAACTGTCCTTTTACTTTATACATGCTACTCGTAGCACCGTAATTTTGTTGTATATAAGGTGTAGAGCTATATTTATTTAAAACTTTAATATACGGAGTTTTACTTAATTTTTTTAGAAGATTTTCTTTTTCTATTTTATTCGTAGGTAAAATTACCAGCTCTTGTAGGGCTATTTCAGTTTTAAAAGAATTCGGATCTACTAAAACGAAATATGATTTTTCATTATTTAAATAAGAACGAATAGCAATTCTTATTTTTTTATTTTCAGCAATTACAGGCAAAAATACCGGTTTATAATCAGTTATAATTACTGCTTTTTCACTTGCATAGCTTAAACTAAAAAACAATATTACAAAAATAAAACTTAAAATTCTTTTAATTTATTCGTCTCCATAACGCTCGTATAAAATTCCGCAATTTTCTCTTTTACAGCTAGAGGATCGTTCATTAAATTAACAGCACCTCTAAACTCTGCTGAATTCGGTAAACCGCTACTATACCAGCCAATATGCTTACGTGCAATAGGTACGCCCACAGATTCACCATAATAATCAAGTATTGCCTCATAATGCTTGGTTACGATATCTAGCTGCTCTGCTATAGAGGGAGCAGATTTTTCTTCACCTGTTTTAAGATAATGATCAATTTGTGAAATAAGCCAAGGTTTGCCATATGCTCCTCTACCGACCATAATACCGTCTGCACCGGATTTTTGTAGGGCTTCTTTTGCCTTAGCAAAATTAGTAATATCACCATTAGCAATAACCGGAATCTTTACCGATTCTTTAACTGATCGTATAAAATCCCAATCGGCATTACCGGAATAAAACTGGCATCTAGTTCTACCGTGAACGGTAATCATCTGAACACCTGAGCTTTCAGCAATTTTGGCTAAAGTCGGAGCGTTTTTCGTATTATCATCCCAACCCATACGCATTTTAACGGTTACCGGCAGCTTAACCGCTTCAACGGTAGCTTCAAAAATTTTAGCTGCCAGCTGCTCATCCCTCATTAGAGCCGAGCCTGAATAACCGCCTACTACTTTTTTCGCCGGACAGCCAAAATTAAGATCGATAATTTTTGCCCCCATACCCTCATTCATTTTAGCAGCTTCTGCTATCACATTCGGCTCACAGCCTGCTAGCTGTACGCAAGCACTTGTTGCATCATCACGCATAATGGCACTTTTTTTTAGTGACTGCCTAGATTCCACAATCATTGCTCTACTTGCTACCATTTCAGAAACTACAAGCCCTGCACCAAATCTTTTCACTAATCTTCTAAATTCCAAATCCGTAACACCCGACATTGGAGCTAGTATAATATTTGAAGAAAGCTCAATATTGCCGATTTTGATCATAAAAACCGTTATAAAAATAAACACTCATGATATCATAATTAAGTATTTTTGTCTAATATTACTAATTAAGAATAGACAAAAGCCGATTAATCTATTATAAGCTTAAGTTATATTGCCTTATACCCTAATAAATGAAAGAATAGTATAGACGAAGATCAACTTGGAAAAGATCAAGGAGTCTGTAAGCCGAAGAGCGGAGCGTATACTAATACGTGAGTATCCGAGGACTTACAAAAACGACGAAGCCAAATTTTCAAGTTCATCGAGTATATACGGCCACGTAGCTCAGTCGGTAGAGCAAAGGACTGAAAATCCTTGTGTCGTTGGTTCAATTCCAACCGTGGCCACCACTATTCCTTACTTTAAATCCCGTTACGTTATTTTATATCTTCAATTAAATTTCTATTGCATCTGTAAACTTATTTTTGTAATTTTAATTAACTTTAGGTTAATAAGGATAAATTATGTTTATACGTATAAAAAAATTTTTGGAATACATAAAGAATCAACACCTGAAGAATCAGATGAAATATTATATAATCAACTAATATCTTTACTAGAAAAATTAACGTGTGTAATACACGCAAAAGATGAAGATAAAAAAGAAGTTGAAAAATTAATTGATAAAATAAAAAATACTAATTTATTTAATCAATCCGATGAGGATGGTAATACAGCCTTAATTTTAGCTGCTGATGCAGGTTTAGAAGAAGGTTGTTTAAAACTTATTCCCAAGATGTCTGACGAGGCTATATTAATACGATCGAGAATATACGTGGTCAGCCTGCATTAACAAAGGCTATGTGACGTGATTTAGATAATGTTTGTATAGAGCTTATTCCAAGAATGTTTGAGGAAAATATTAACTCTATTGATAAATTCGGAATGACATTGTTAATGCTTGCATCCAAAAAAGGCATAATAGCAGTTTCTCTAGAGTTTATTAAGCTGCTGCCACCTGAGATGATTATTAGTGCTGATAATAATGGGAATATGGCTGCAAGCTACGCAGATACGGACAAAGCATTTGCCGAGGTAAGGGAATTATTGCAAGAAAAACAACAAAACTTATTACCCACTTAGAAAATGAAAAATGGGAGATAGATGTTGAGTTGTCTGGAAAAAGTAGCGCTTTAATAAAAAGGGACAATTTTGCCTTCATCTTTAATTTTTATGATGCTTATAAATTTTGTTATACACAAAAGTATTACTTAATATACTGTCGCTTAGTGGAGCAAATCGTCTATGCTCTTCTGCTTTCAAAAATTGCTCTTTCATTTTATCAAGGATTCGCATCCTCACCCCTCAAAATAAAATTCAATTCTTGAAAGCATTTGAGTATACTTGCCTCCACCATTTAAATTCTGCTTATTTAATTACTCCCAGTTAATCAGTTTTTTAAAGTAATTAATTTTAATATAACAAAAAGTAAATTTCATTACTTTTTAAAGCTCTTATGTTCAATACAAAATCATTCTTATCATAGATAAAAAATTTAACTAAGTTTAGATATAATACAGTGCCAAGAATAATTGAACGAAATAAACCAAGCAATGCTTTTAAAAGTTGTTTATCGATTATAAGTATAATTTTCGGTATGGTAAATTGAATAAATTTCTAATTAATTTGTAGTAAGAATATTATGTGTAAAGTTTTTTAACTAAAATAAATTCTATTCTTAATTCCCTATTTATACCCTTTGGATAAATTTCATGTAATTAAGTCTTTGTCTTTAATAAAAAAATCTAGATATGGCTCAATAATAGCTATTTCTACTGTTTTAGTGTTCATAACGGCTTAGTTCTCATTAGTTAAACTTAAATGATTCAAATTTGATCACCAAGAAGCTAAGTTAAAGCCCGATTGGTGATCAGGGAGTTAGAAACACCGTCAACAAGAACAGCTGAGTAGTTTTTAGGCTTAAAGTTAATACTCTAAGCCCTGAACATGACTACTACCTCCCCGACCGTAAAATATCGAGGAATAAACCAATTTAACGGTGATTTTACCGCCTGTTGATGGAGGTTTCTATACTCCAGAACAACCTTAGCTGTTCCAAGATGATTCTAAGCAAAACTTTAAACAAGTCAATATGATTATTGATTTCAAAAATTGGTATTGCTCGCATGACTCGTTTTATGTCATTCCCGCTTTCACGGAAATGACATCGAGTGGGTTTTTCGAGCCATGCAACAAAGCTTACAGTCGTTTGCAATGACGATATCAATCTTTATTTTGTAATACCTTTTATGCTATCTGTAAAACAAGATTAAAGCGAATAGCGGGTTATCCACTCGCGTTGTTATAATACAAGGCTATCATTAATCGTTTACTCCTAGTCCTGCAAGCATTATATTCTCTATTCTCATCACATAGTCATAAGTTGCAGAATAACCTGAATTTATTAATGCTTCTTTTTGTTCAGCTGTGATATCAAAACTTAAAGCTGATATATTATGATCATCAATAAAAACTGTTCTATCATGATTCTGAAAACAACTTATCAAGTCAAAGCTTGTGAGAACTTCAGCTAATGCATATAGTTGATCCACAACAGTAGTAGTATCCACAAACGGTTTAGGTTCTGTACCATTCTGATAAGCTTCTAATATTTCTTTATTGATTGGTTTAAACCCAAGAGTTTTATAATTTTTATTATCTGTTTGAGGGAGGCTTCGTGCTGCAATTTTATCATCAAACATCTCAACCAGGTAATTATTCGTAACTCCACCATCCACATATGTTGAAACTACTCCTTGAACAGTTTTTTGTACGGACTGAAAATATATAGGAAAAGCCCCTGAAGCGTATACGAATTTTACGACTTTCTCATCAGGAGCATTTTCATAAGATAGAATTTCCGGAAATTGAGTACTGAGATTAGTACACACTACGTATAAATCTATATTTGTTTTTTGACTGTCATGTAGCTGTTTAAAAGTAATATCGGGGTCAAATCCCTTGTTTTTTAATATTGCCTTAAAAATTCTTCTAGATATTTCTCAGAATTTAACCCTCCGTAGAATACAAGATTATACACTTGGTGCTATTTACTAGTATGATCTGAAAATTTATTAAAATCAATTTTCTTAAGTATATCCTCAATTTCTTCCGGTTGATATCCTAGTGCTATGGAGAAAGCAGCTATTGCACCACCGGAAGCTCCAACTACTTTCTGGATATTTTTTTAAACAATCTTTGTCTTTTAATGCATTTAGAGCCCCTGCATACGCGATAACTTTTACTCCACCACCTACAAAGGCTAAGTTCTTTATTTCTAACATTTTCAATACCTTGATTTAGTTAATATAATTTAGGCTTTATTAAAAGACATTAGATCATTATTAATATTTTTGTAAAAATTGATAAGATTTGTACTAAAATAACTACAATACATTAATTTAATTCTTCTTAATAAAACGTAAATTAATATTTGTGACTTTTTATCTATTTTTTTCCCAGATCTTACAATCAAGTAGACGTTGTTGCGTGGATCGGTTTTTCCGTCATTGCGAGGAATTTGCATAGCAATTGACGAAGCAATCTCAGGAGTTTGTTATTATCATGAGACTGCCACGCAGCCTACGGCTGCTCGCAATGACGACATCATTCTTTACTTAGCAATTTTATTCCACCTGTAAATTTTGTTGCATAATAAAACTATCACTTATATACTGTCGCTAATGATTAATTTGCTTAAAGTTATATGGTAAGTAGTAATTTTTATAAAAATCTAGGGCCACGAAAACTAACAGCAATTATAGATTTTTTACACGATATTATAGCACCTCCTAAGATTGAAGATATAGCTATTCATGATATTAAAATTCTGCAGGAAGCATCACCAAATGATATTAGCTTTTTAAGCAATCCTAAATACTCCGAATTTTTAAAAACTACCAAAGCTGCTGCTTGTATAGTGCCGAAAAATTTTACGGGAGAAGCAAATCCAAATACTGTTTTATTACACGCCCAGAACTCATATTTTGCTTACGGCAAATTAATAGATTTTTTTTATGCTCCTATTAAATCATACCCTACTAAAATAATGAAATCCGCTATTGTTGCAGATTCGGCGACTATCGGAAAAAATTGTTATATAGGTCACAATGTAGTTATTGAAGACGATGTTATTATAGGTGATAATAGTATTATAGAAGCTGGAAGTTTTATAGGTAGAGGAGTAAATATCGGCAGAAACGCTAGAATAGAACAACATGTTTCAATAAATTATGCAATTATAGGCGACGACGTCGTAATACTTGCAGGTGCAAAAATTGGACAGGACGGGTTTGGATTTTCTACCGAAAAAGGCGTACATCACAAAATATTTCATATAGGAATAGTTCAAATCGGCAATAATGTTGAAATTGGTGCAAACACTACTATTGATAGAGGATCACTTCAAGATACAATTATAAAAGATTTATGCCGCATAGATAATTTAGTACAAATAGGGCATGGCGTCAAAATAGGTAAAGGCTCTATTATCGTAGCACAGACAGGTATAGCAGGAAGTAGCACGATCGGTAAATATTGTGCTCTTGGAGGGCAAGTAGGAATCGCCGGACATCTAAATATAGGCGACGGGGCACAGGTAGCGGCACAAGGCGGTGTAGCACAAAATATAGAAGCAGGTAAAATTGTCGGCGGCAGCCCTGCAATTCCTATTATGGATTGGCATAGACAATCTATTATTATGAAACAATTACTAAAGACCTCTAATAGCAAATTAAAAAAGTAGCTTGCTATTGAAAAGAGCTTTGTTGTTGCATGAATACCTGAGTCGTCATTGTGAGCAGCCATAGGCTACGGTGGCAATCCAAAAAAATTAGCAAAAAGTGCTGATTTTAGTACTTTTTACTAGATTGCTTCGTCAATTATTTCATAATTTCCTCGCAATGACGGAAAATTTACATTAAAGAAGAGATCTAAATAAATGATCATAGATATTACCGAAATCATGGATTGGATACCTCATCGCTATCCATTTTTATTAGTAGATAGAGTACTTAAAATCGATCCTAACAAATCAATAACAGGTATTAAAAACGTTACTGTTAACGAACCGCAATTTACAGGACATTTTCCGGCAAGACCTGTTATGCCCGGTGTTCTAATGGTTGAGGCTATGGCACAATTAGCTGCTATATTAGTTGCTAAATCTTTAGGTTCTACTAAGAATAAAGAAGTGTTTTTAATGACTATCGAAAATGCAAAATTTCGTAGAATTGTTCAGCCGGGGGATACTATGCATATCCACGCTGTTATTGATCAGCAAAGAGCTAACGTATGGAAATTTTCAAGTACGGTTACGGTCGAAGGTGAAATAGCTGCAGAAAGTAAGTTTACCGCAATGATTAAAGATAAAACATAGGGACAAGTGTCAAATTCTAATATCCATACTACAGCTGTAATTGCAGAAGGTGCAAAGCTTGGTAAAAACGTAAAAATCGGACCGTATTGTATTATAGGTCCTGAAGTTGTGCTTAATGACAATGTCGAGCTAAAATCCCATGTAGTAATTGAAGGGATTACCGAAATCGGCGAAAATACCGTAATCTATCCTTTTGCATCAATAGGTCAACCTCCACAAATCTTAAAATATGCTAATGAGCGATCAAGCACAATAATTGGCTCTAATAATACTATTAGAGAATATGTTACGGTACAAGCAGGAAGCCAAGGCGGCGGAATGATGACAAGAGTAGGAAATAATAATTTATTTATGGTCGGCGTCCATATAGGTCATGATTGTAAAATCGGCAATAATGTAGTATTTGCTAATTATGTAAGCCTAGCAGGTCATATTGGGGTAGGTGATTATGCAATAATCGGCGGACTGTCTGCCGTACATCAATATGCTAGAATCGGTGAATATTCGATGATTGGCGGGCTATCGCCGGTCGGAGCAGATGTAATACCGTTTGGGCTTGTAAGTAGCAAACGTGCGGTGCTTGAGGGCTTAAATCTAATCGGTATGAATAGAAAAGGGTTTGATAAAGTAAAGTCTTTAAGTGCTTTAAAAGCTATCGAAGAAATCTTCTCAGGTGAAGGTAATTTTGCTGAGCGTATAAAACAAGTTGCTGAAAAATATAACAATAATTCTATAGTAATACAAATTATCGATTTTCTTAATCAAGATAGTAGTAGAGCATTTTGTCGTTTTGAGAAGTAAATTTATTTAACTAGCGATATGTAACACTTTGTGTTACAATATCCTGATGCCAACTTATGGTTAAAACACAATGAAGAAAGTTGGTTAGATGAATGGAAATAATAGAAATTAAAAAAAGATATATTGTTGCTTGGTGTAATATCTGGAGATTATGGTAAACCTCACCCCGCTGTTGTTGTTCAATCTAATTTATATAAAAATCATCCCAGTATAACAGTTTGCCTTCACAACAGATTTAATAGATGCCCCACAACTTTTCACCTGTTATTGACTCCTACAGAGCTAAATGGTTTTAATTTAGAATCTCATATTGATGAATTAGCCACTAATTTTCTCATTTTTTCTTGCAAAGAGTTTTGGCGTAAACGAGTTTTCAAGCTCTTAAAATCAACTATTTCTGCATTTTGATTTTGCTGGCTACATGCAAAAATATATTTCTGCTCTCCTTTAACTTTTTGAATACATTGTCCGCAAATTCCTTTCATCATACATTGCATCGATGAATTAACGCTAACTATTATTTTTGTATTTTCACTGAATATTTCATTTTTTAGACTTTGCAATTCTTCTATTATTTCAGGAGAAGCATTAATTATTACTATATCCACTGAAACTAATTTACGGATTTTTATATCAGGATAGGTAACAAATATAACTTCATTATTATTTTCTTTTAGAACTTTTAATAAGCCTATATTACCGACTTCGAAATCAACAATAACTATTTTTTTATTTTGAGGTATTTCTAGCGGCGAACCTGTCGGTCCCATTAAAACTACTTTCTCATTTTCGGATAATGTTTTACATAAGCTAGTAGATTTACCGACTTCAAAAACTATAAAGCTAATTAAGCCTTTTTCTACATCAATATCGATAGGGCTTAAGGCTACAGGCTCTATTAACTTAGCAGCATCTTCAGAATAATTTTGTAAGCGAAAAAACTGTCCGAACTTAAAATTTTTAGCAGCAAGCGGCGAATGAATTATCAACTCAAAAGTTTTATCATCTAAAATATTTATTTTATTAACCCTAGAAGTCAGCAAATAATCAAGCTGCGTACAAAAATCTTTATAACTACCTTTAAAGCTAGGATTATTATTTATAAGCTTTTTGTTAATAGCGTCGTACCCTTCTTTGGTACTAGCAAGAGCCTTCACTACACTACCCGAATATTTAGGATTACAATCACCGAAATAGCTATATTTATCCTCATCGAATTGAGTGTTATTTTCTATACCGATTGCCATAATCACGGTTTTGGTTTTGATGTCATTGCGAGGAAATGCGTAGCATTGACGCGGCAATCTTGTTAAGCCAAACTCCTGAGATTGCCACGCAGTCTTTGACTGCTCGCAATGACGGTTTCGATTCTCAAACTCCACAGATTCCACATGACCGTATTTATCAACATTAATCCTTAAAGGTTGCATATTTTCCTTAAAATCAACACCGAGTGCTAATGCATATATTAGCTCCTCGTGATTTAATTTATATGCCGGCGAATCTTGCAATCTTCCACGATAGTAGACAGTAGCACCCCCAAGCTTATTAAAAACCTTTCTTAATTCTTCATTATTCTTAGCTTCTTTAAACAATTTTGCATGAGCAATAAATTCTTCAGCTATTTCTTTATCTTCCTCTGCTAAATCTTTTTCTATATAATCTTCGGCAAATTCCTCTACTTGTTTTTTATAGTAATATAAACTTTCCGTTGCTGCGTCTAAGGAAGTAAGACCGCCGCCTATTACCGCAATCGGCATCCTAATTACCATATTAGTACTAGAATTTTTCAAAAATGCCCCTCCGTTTTGCAAAGTCATTAAGAAATCAGAAGCCGTTTTTACGCCCTTAGCTTCAAAATTTTCTATATCCAAAACTTTCGGCTGAACTGCTCCAATGCAAAAAGCTATATAATCAAAACCCAAATCGAAAGCTTGTTCTTTCGTTATATTAAAATCTAAAGCTACTCCGTCATAATATTTGAAATTATTATTTCTCTCTAATATTAGCCGCAATATATCGAGATTGTTTTTATCCCACCGAACAGTAATTCCATATTCCGCTACCCCTCCAAATCCTCTTGGCATTCTTTCCGATAACAAATTTTTATATTCATGCCAAAATTTTATAGGCTTATGAACGTCAAAAGGCAGTAGAGTAATTCTTAAACCGTCAATAGCCACAACATTATGACCTGACCGTAATAAATAATAGCTAAGACTAAAACCTGCAGGACCAAGACCGGTAACTAAAATATTATAATTAGTAGGTTCTTTCGGAAGCGGTGCATAAATATTAAGCGGATTCCAACGAGTAAGCAGTAAATATATCTCTAAGCCGTAAGGTAATTTAAGTGTTTCTTCTAAAATATTTGATTCTATTAATGGGATATTTACCGGATCTTGCTTTTGGTAAATACAAGCTTTTGAGCAATCATTACAAATTCTATGACCTGTTGCTGCAACCATCGGATTATCAATAACGATAATAGCAAGAGCACTTAGGTTAAAACCTTGTGCCTTAACATAGTTCATTTCAGAAATTTTTTGTTTTAACGGGCAACCTTGTTTTAAATCCGTCATTGCAAGCAACTGCAAGGAGCGTGGCAATCTCGTCAAATCTCCTGAGATTGCCACGTCGCTTTGCTCCTCGCAATGACGATTCTGAGGTTGCAGTAATCCCTTAGAACAACTATCCTTATCTTGCTTATGGCAATAAATACAATAATGAGAATGGTTTAAAGCTTCATCTAGATTTAAAAAAGAATCTGTATAGTCAAAATCTACTCTCTCATTTTTTTGATATTTTAATATTTTTTTATCGTCTATTAGATTTTCTTTATCTAGTTTTTGTGGGAGGTTGAATAGGATGTTATCCTGTGGCTTGATACTCTCACACAAATAAACCCTATACGCAGCATACCTAGCTGCTATGTCTAATTCTTCTGCAAAACTTTCTTCTGCCTGTTGCCATATAATTATTTGTTTGGCAAATTCTCTAGAAGTAAAATTCGCACCTATTAAATCAGTTAGTTTTAAATACACATCTTCAAAATCAATATCTTTTATTTTTTCCAGTGGATATTTTTTTACGGCAACACGTTGAACAAATTTTCTTTTACATTCATAAATAATATCAAAATCTTTATGTTTTAACCTTGATATCGTTATTTCTTTTGAAATACAAAATAACTCTGCTAAAAAATCGTCTAAATGAGGGGAAATTTTTAGCAAAAATTCGGAATAATCTTTTGGAATAATGGAGAGAGGAGTCGATCTAAATAACATTAAATCTTTATGCAAAGATCTATCAGCTTTAAAGAGATAATCTAAAAATATTTGATCTAATTTTTTAAGTCCGGTTAAATCTAATTCATTAAAATCTAGATTAAAACCAAGTTTCATAAATAATAAATAACTCTTTTAGAAAATTGTCTATAAATTAAATAACTGATACAAACAGTAACAAATGCAACTATAATAGACTTAACTATCAGCATCATATCCGGTAATGTTCCGTCAATCACCAACGCTTGTACGGGTCTTATAACTAAAAAGAACGGATTAAATTCAAAATATATCTTTTTAGACTCCGGAATTAGCGAATATGGATAAACTATCGGTATACTCCAATAAATAACTCCAAGAATAACACTCAACATTTGCGGAATATCTCGAATATACGGCGTTAAAAATGCTACTGCGATAGAACCACTAATCACACATATTATTAAGGGCAAAATTAATATCGGCATAAATATTATTTGCCAAGAAAATTTTTCTGGAAATAATAAAATAAAAGCAAAATACATTGCCGAAAATGAGCAAATTAAAGTATATAATTGCCCTAAACTATCCGCAACAGGAAAAAAAGTCTTAGAAATTCTAACTTTTTTTATTATTTGATCACGTGTAACTAAAGAACTTGAACAAATCGTTAAGCTGCTTACTATAAAACTCCACAAAGGAATACTGCCGACTAAGTTCATTACAATAAATTCTCTCGGCTGTCTTAATAAAAAACCGAAAAAATATGAAATTACCATTATGTGAATAAAAGGCTGAATTAAACTCCATAAAGAACCTAAAAAAGAATCTTTATTTTGCCTAATTATAGAAGCTTTAACTAGTAATGCTATTGCCCGCCAGTATTTTTTAGAAAAAAAATACTTTATCATTTATGAATTTCCTTGTTGTTGGTTATAGATTTTAAACATTTCCGATGGTGTACCATCACCTATAATATTGCCGTCTTTTAATAAAATACATCTATCGCAATTATCTTTTATAATTTCTTCTTGATGGCTTACTATTATTGAAATAGGAGTATTTTTAAATTTATTCTTCATTAAACTAAGAGATTTTTCTATAAAATAGCTATCGCCTGCCGCAAAAACTTCATCAAGTAATAGAATCTGCGGATTTTGAAATATCGATACAGAAAAAGCAAGACGTGATAACATACCGGAGCTATAAATTTTTATCGGTAAATCAATTTTACTACCAAGTTCTGAAAAATCTATAATTTCTTTTTCAATTTTTTTGCTATATTTATCCAGCATATTATTATATAGCATTAACATTTTTATATTTTCACGACCAGTTTGCTCAGACTCAAAACCAACTCCCATATCTATAATTGCCGCAATATCTCCATGAACTTTGACTGTACCGGATTTTAACGGATATATTCCGGCGATTAACTTTAGAAACGAACTTTTTCCCGAACCGTTACTCCCTATAAAAGCTATTTTTTCTCCCTCATAACAAGAAAAATTAATATTGTTTAATATAGGTATATTTGGAGAAAGAGAGACTCCTTTTTTCAAGAAGAAATGCTTTAAACCTTGAGCTCTTTTATGAGTATCAATACCTTCAACATAACCATTAGTTATCTCTATAAATACTTTTGGATGGCTAAGTGACATAAATAAATATTAAATAGATTTATTAATCCAATCTAAAAGAGAATTTTTTTGTTGCAAACCTATTTTAGTATCTTTTTGTTCACCATTTTTAAATAACATTATCGTTGGAATACTACGAATACCGTATTCTGAAGGAGTGTTAGGATTTTCATCAATATTCATTTTAAGTACTTTTACTTTGCCTTGTAATTCTTTACTGATTTCATCTATTATCGGTGTTAACATTTTACACGGTCCGCACCATTCTGCCCAAAAATCAACCAGTACAGGTAAATCCGATTCTAATACTTCCTTTTTAAAAGAGTTATCCATTACGTTATTTGCCATAAATTCCTCTATGTTTTTGTAGCATTGTCCATATGGCTTTTATGTCATTCCCGCTTTTAACAGCCTTATTGCATGACTCGTTTATGTCATCCCCGCCTACACGCGGGGATGACATTGAGTAGGTTTTTCAATCTATACAACAAAGTCACTTTTAGCTAGGAATGACATAGTGTTGCTTTCGGATTCATATGGACAACACCTATATTTATAAATAAAATTATAAAGTACAGGCTTCTACTTGTAAATAATGAAAATCTTTTTATTTATTATATTTATTTTTTCTATTATAATATATTCGCATTATTAAAGCTGCTGTTTCCTCTATTGATCTAGTTGACACATCAATTACCGGCCAATTTCTTTGATCACAAATTTTTCTGACTTCTAGGCACTCTTTTTGTACTATATTAAAATCCGTATAGCTTTTATTTTCGTTAATTTGTAATAGATTTAATCTAGCTTCTCTTATCTCAATTAACCTATTTGGATTAATAACGAGTCCTATTACCAATTGATCTATATCTTTTTCTATAAAATCAGGAAAGGGGCAATTATAAACATAAGGAATATTGGCAGCTTTTAAACCGTTATACGCTAGAAATACGGAAGTCGGTGTCTTAGAAGTTCTAGAAGGACCTATTAATATTATATCAGCCTCTGATAATTCATTAAGCATTTGTCCGTCATCATGTCTTATAGCATAATCTATGGCATTAAGTGTATCAAAATAAGTTTTATCAAATTTATAATTGTAATTCTGTTCTTTTTCTATTTCAATACCTGAAAAAACAGACATTTCTTTAATAATTTTACCTATTACAGAAATACATGGAATTTTTAATTCATAGCAAAATTTCGTTAAAGTTTTTCGGAGTTCTTGATCGGCAATCGTGTATAATACTATCCCATGTTTATATTCTATTTTACTTAATACTTCATTTAGCAATTCCAAATTTCTAATCATTGGCCAATGATATAATTTTGGTTTTACGAAAGTAAATTGTGCAAGGGCAGAATTTGCTGCATATTTTGCAGTTTGCACGGAAGAGTCTGAAACTAAGTGAATAATTAGCTTTGTCAT